>CAVTHW010000013.1:0-60857 GCA_963734625.1 Bryobacterales bacterium
TATACGGATGCACGCATAGGGTAAAAGGTGACGGAAATCTTGAAATGGCTTGGGAAATTTTGGGCAATGCGCGACGGGAGCCCGGGCAAATATGGCACTCCCGGCAATGAGGAATCTGAAGGTTGCAGATTCTAGGCGCCTATCGTGGGTTCGAATCCCGCCCTCACCGCCAAGTCATAGAAAAGAAATTGCTTAGATACGTTTGCCGCGTGTTTTTTCCCGCGCGCAGTCTGGCTCTATCTCAGTGACGGTGAGCGAATTGCCGTCCGGGTTGGACTGCCAACATCGGCTACCACGTTTGTTCCGAGGGCGGTCGTCGCCCCGGCCCTTCAAATAGCCAGGAGCTCGAACGCGCCGCGGATCTCCGTGACTGGCTCGCCACTCCGGAAGACGCGGTAACGGCTCAGCTCGTAGGCCCTCTCCATTCCGCGAGCGTCTCCTCCACCCGTTCGCGGACCTGTTCGCGAGCCAGAGCGCGATCGAGACCGCTCATGAGGAGCGCATCGTAGTCGGTTCGCTGGTGGCGAACGGCGGCGACGACGGCCAGCGTCAGAGCCGGCTCGTCCAACCCGCGCCCGGCGGTTGTCCGCCCGACGCGGCCGCTTCCCCGGACGGCGGTGTGCTCGGCGATCCGCTGGGCTTCGGCCGGAGGGCAACGGGGGAAGAGCTCCTGAATCCGCTGCGCCATCGCGAAGGTCAGCTTCCGATCCTGCCCTGGCCGGAGAGCGGCGCGACGTTGGCGTTCTTCGGCTCGCTCGCCGGCGTCCAACTTGCAGTCTTCCTCAGCTCGCTGTAGCGCGGGTTCCTCGACCAGGATGCCTTGCCTCTCATAGCGGCCGCGCGATCGGCTGAATTGCACAACAACTGCCTTGCGCGCACTGTGCTTCGCCGCGCGCCGGGTCAGGGCCGCATCCCCAGCCGGAAGGTACTCCAGATCGCCCAGGCCCGCGCAAGCCAGACACAGCGCCTGGTCCGCCTCCATGTACAACAGGCTTCCCTGCTCCAGTTCAATGCCGCACTCCGAACAGCGCGAATCGCGCAGAATCAGGAACGCGACGCGTTCCGGCGCCCGGCTCAGGCGCTCTTCCATTTGCTGCTTCTTGCGTTCCGAGATGTCCGGCGAGACGAAGTGAGTGCGATAGGACCTCTCGATGTTCGGATCGCCGCTCTTGCTGAATCGCAGGTTCACGGTTCCGCCTCTGTCCCGCCGCACATAGCCGGTCTCGCTGGGTTTCAGGCCCTTGGCCTGCGCCCACCGGTGGAAGGCCGCCATGCATAGCGAGACTTTCTTGAGATTGGTGTGAATCACGCGCTCCAGAAAGTCGATGCGCCCCTTTCGCCAGTCCTGAACGTGCACCTGCGCCAGAAGCCCCATTCCCGTAAGGACGTCGATCGCGCTGACGTAGTGGTGGTGAGCCAGGGCAGCTTCGGCCGCGCTGGTAACGCGATTTTCCAATGCCTGCTCTTTTTCGGGATGCACTCCGGACCCCTATTCATGCCTGCCGCTTGCCAGCCCGGCCAGCAAGCCGGAGAGGGCCGCAACCAGCCGCTCCTGACCGACAGAGTCCGGCAGAGGGATGGCCAGCACCGGCCGGTTGGTTCGCGGATCTGTCTGGATCAGAGGCGAGATCAGGCGTTTCACCGGGTCGTCCGGACGCTGCTCGGAGATTCGCCCTCCGAGATGCGAGCCGAGTGACTCCAGAGAAACGGACGCCGGCGTCAAACAGGCCGGCTGCTGCGTCCTCGAAGCCGCTCCGCGGGCGGGCTTCTACTTGCGCGGCGGGGACCGCAGGCACGTTGCCCGTAGAGATTCCGGCCTTCGCCGCCGCCGGCCGGGAGCCGGCGGGCAGCGGTACGGGCTGTGGTGGTTCAAGGATCGGCTTGGGCCGCCCTGGCTGTTCTGCGAAGATCTCTTTCACGGCCTGGAGCACGCTCTTCTTGCCGAGCGCAGCAAAGCTGACTTCCGCCGCCGGCGAGTCGAACACGCCGGCGAACAGCGACTGCTTCAGCCGCAGGGTCTCCCAAACGCGCTCCTCGATGCTGCCCGTCGTCAGGAAGTGAATCACTTGCACCGGGCGGGATTGCCCCAGGCGGTGGACGCGGCCGATACGCTGTTCCAGGCGCGCCGGGTTCCAGGGCGGCTCGAAGTTTATCACGGCGGAAGCCGCCTGGAGGTTGAGCCCCACGCCGCCCGCGTCCGTGGAAAGGAAGACCTTGCATCCCGGATCGTTGCGAAACGTCTCCATCAGGGCGCCGCGCTTCCGGGCGGGCACGGACCCGTGCAACGAGACGAATCCGATTCCCAGCTTCGTAAGCTCCTCTCCCGCCAGGCGCGTCATCCGTTCGTACTCGCTGAAGACGACCACCTTGCGGTCCTCCTCGATCGCGAGCTCCCGAATGATCTCGCGGAATTCCTCCAGCTTCGGGGAGTGGCGGCTGGTCTTATCGAACAAAAACGTGGAGTCGCACAGCATCCGCATGTTCTGAATGCAGCAGGTGATGCGGCGCAGGTCGATTTCCGAGAGCCAGCCCTGCCGTTCCCACTTCTTCATCAGGCGGCCCAGGATGTCGCTCTGCTCCCAGTAGGGCTCAGCCTGCTGCGGAGTGAGGGGAACGCGGAAGATCTGGTCGGTGCGCGGTGGAAGTTCGGGCAGGACCTCCTTCCGGGTCCGCCGCAGCAGAATGGGCTCCAGTTTCTGATGGATGCGATCCAGCCCCCGATACCCGAGCAGCTTGCCTTTCTCGTCTTCGGTACGATGCTCGTGCAAGAACAAGAAGGCGGGCCCCAGACGGCGCCCGTCGACGAACTCCACTACGGAATAAAGTTCCTCCAGCTTGTTCTCCAGCGGCGTGCCGGTGAGCACGAAGGCGTAACGGCTTTTGAGCTGCTTGATGGTGCGCGCAGTGGCGGTGGCCCAGTTGCGGATTCGCTGGGCTTCATCCAGGATGATCAGGTCGGGCCGCATCTCGTGCATGTACTTGATGTCCCGCAGGATGAGCTCATAGCTGGAGAGGTTGAAGAACGCTGGCGCCGCATAGAGCTGTTTACGGCGGGGCAGCAGGCCGTCGATGACCTGGACGGAATGGCCGGTGAACTTCTCGATTTCGGTCTTCCACTGATATTTCACCGACGCGGGCGCGATAACCAGGACCCTCTCGATGCCCCTGCGGCGGCGCAACAACTCGGCGGCTGCAAGCGCCTGTACCGTCTTGCCCAAGCCCATGTCATCGGCGAGGACGACTCGGCCGCGGCAAGCCGCAAAAACGGCCCCGCGCACTTGATAGGGCAGCAGCTTCGTCTTCAGCGTCCCCGCGGTGGGGTCCTGATCGCGGCGAATGCCGGCAAGCAACCGGCGCTCGAGATCCGCCCCTTGGGCAATTTCGTTTTCGCGGTCGAGGAACTCGAGCACGTCGCTGTACACAACGGCCTGGTCGTCCAGCCGCCGCAATTCGTCGAGCACGCGGTCGAACTTGCCGTAGTGCTCCTCCAGCAACACGCCTTCGTGGTCGAAGTACCGTCGGGCGAGCGCCACGAGCGCGTCGGAGGGCGAAGCGGGCAGCCGCAGCCGCACCTGCAGCCGGTCGCCGTAATGCAGCGACACGGAGGCGCGCACGCGTTCGCGCCTCCGGCGATCGAGCGCACCGCCGTGCCGCTTCCTAAGCCGCTCCAACAATCCCTCGATGTGCTTGCAGGTACCCAGCGTGTTGACGGCGAAGTCGGGACAAGAGCAGAAGTTCTCGAACAGACCCGGACCGCGCATTGCGACACGGTAGCTCTTCCCACTGGAGGACTGCACCTTGTAGTCGCCGAACGGTTGGCCGTCCGGCTTCGCCACTATCCGGGCGATGGCGTTTTTCCCTCTTTCCCGGCGCTCGGAGATCTGCTGTTCGAACAACATCGGGAACTCCAATCTTGATGCGACTTGCGGACTTTGTTCTTAAACCTGTCAGAATAGCAGGCGCAGCAGCAGCTCGATATCTTCCAGTCTTGTCCAAAGCAGTGGGGAAACCTGGGACTGTAACCAGTATTGTGAGTGCGCCACGGGCCGCTAACGCGAGTCTGGCGCGCGTGGGCCCCTGGGCGGGAGCAAACGCGAGGGCGACGCAGCAACTGTCCAGATTCCCAAAGGGATCGGGTCGGTGTCGCCAGTGCTGCTGGCGGCCTCTCCCGTGATGCGATGCGTTCCCGAAAACGAACTGGAAAAAGCGACATGGAGCGTAATCGTCAGCCGGTTCCCCGCACCGCTCATGGAACTGCCGGTGGAGTATACGGTGCATTGACTGTTCGAGATGCTCTGGCCCGGCGTGGCGAAGTAGATGGGACCAAGTTGGAGGCTGGCGGCGTCGTTCTGCAACCGCACGGCGCCGCCGGCCTGGGTCACCTCGATCTCGCACTCCGGCAGGCTGCTGCCATTGAAGGAATTGCCATTGTCGGAGAAGTGGATGTGCGCCGACGATATGCCGGAGTATCCGTGCTCGTCGGAGAACTCAAACGTGAAGCGGCCCGAGTTGCCGCTCCCGGAGGCAGGCGTCGCTCTGAGAACGGACGCCCCGGTTCCGGTCTGGACAATGGGAACGCTTTGTCTCTGAACCGTGATGTGCCCGTTCCGCTGCAGGGAAGTGGAAACAGGCGGCACCGTAAAACTGACCGTGCCGTCTCCCTGCCCTGAGGTACTCCCGGTCAGAGTGATCCAGTCCGCCGCCGTGGAGGCTGTCCACGAACACGCCGGAGAGGCCGCGACGCCAATCGAGCCGGAGCCGCCGATTGATGGGAAGACCGCCGAGGGCAAGTTCAGCGTGGCGCAGGGCTGATCGTAATTGACGGTCATCGACAAGCCGCTCGAGTCCGCGCCGTTCACCTTCAGCGTCAACAGAGAGTACGGGTCGGACCAGGTCTCGCCCGGCGTCAGCGTGGAGTTTAGAAAGGCACGGTAGCTGCTCGAGTAGTTGAACTTCAACAGGTGCGTCTTCCAAGGGTCAGCCACCGGGTCCTCATAGTGAATGAGCGCGCCGTCAAAGATATTCGTAGGCCCAAAGTTCTTCCAGACCGCCAGGCTGTTATCGATGCTGCCTATCGCCTGCCGGTATTCGGCCCAAAGCCAGGCCCCGCTCACCGCGTCGCGCAGAATGCGCAAAGCCCGCAGACCGCTGGGGCGTTCGAAGGGCGCCAAAGTAAACCTGCCGCTGGATCGGACTTCCTGGACGCTCGCCGGCTTCAGCCAGTTGAGCAAAAGCCGCTTGTGCTGCGCCGAGTACTGGCCCATGTAGGGCTGGCCATAGAAGTATCTGTTGACCGCTCCCATCAAAGAGAAGAGATCCCCGTAGTCTTCGACTTCGCCGGCATCCGCCAGGGGGCCCAGGGGAGCGCTGCCGTAGTCGTCCGAAGCAGCGTGACCCAGGCCCAGCGAATGCCCTAGCTCGTGGGTGTAAATTGCCAGTGACTCGTCCAATTCGTCGCGGGAGGAGACCGGAAGCCACGAGAAGGATGCCTGGAGCCTTCCCTTGCTCGGCGTCGTCATTGACTGGCAGCCGATCGTGCTAAGGCCGCCATAGGAGCAGGTCCGAACCGGGAATAACAGCGCGACCCGGTTGAACTGCGTGAAGTCGACGGCCGGGTCGGCAGCGCTGACCGCAGCCGCTTTCAAGCTGGAGTAATCATCGCAATCGAAATCCCGGCTCAATCCAAACGGGCCGAACACCTGCCCAGTGGCGGAGGTTTGGAGGTCCGACATCTGTTGCCAGAGGCTGTTTACGGACTCAGTCTGCAAGTCGTCCGTGGCCGGCCCGAAGAACTTCTGCTGGATAGCCGAAGACGTGAATTCCGAGGGAAAGGCCGGGTTCGACGGGGTCGTCACCATCAGCACGGCGATCTTCTGCTGGCCGGTGGTTGTACATTGCGGGCTGGCGGCGGGGGCCTGGGCGAGGATGCCGGATACGGTAATTCGATTGCCGCTCCGAAGGCCCTGGACGGTCAGGTTGGAACCCGAAACGCGCGGCGCGCGCCCGGCGAAGGACATCTTGAAGGTCCCCTCCTCCGTGACCAGTTCCCAGTGGGTTTGGCTGCGCCGGTTGACGAAGTCGTCCTCGATGAGCGCCGAAGCTCGCCCCGTCCACTGCCCGCGCACGCTTTGCTGGGCCCAGGCGGAGACGCCCATCAGTAAAAGGCAAAGAACAGCCCCGAACCGGCTATACCGCATGAAAATCTCTGTCCAAGCGGAATCCTAATCCGGGACGGCCGCCATCCAGTAGCCGGGACGGGTAAGGATCTTCACGTCACGCCGCGGCCTGGACAGATTGTCGACCACCTGCACCGAAATCTCGTGGAAGCCGGCTTCCATCTTATTGTTCGGGTTATAGCTGAGCAGGTACTGGTTATGCAACTCCTGGCCTACGTTCTGAATGGCCCTTTCGAGGTCTTTTTGGCTGACGAAAGAGTACTCCCGGCCGCCGGTGTATTTAGTGAAAACCTCGGCGGGATTCGGGACAAAAATGGCCTTTCACCTGCTTGAAGATCTCGACAAACACCGGGACTAAATTGGCCGAATTCGCCGAGCTCGTGCCCAGTTGGCGGGCGGCGTCCGGGGTAGGCGGGACGTTCGCCGGAAGCGTGCGGGCCGTCGGCGGGATCGGGTCGGGCCGGGGCGGCTGCGCCTTGGTGGTCAGAGTAGTTACCAGGCGGTTGATGTTCACGGTCTCGATGGTGACATTATTGAGCTGAGCCAGAGTCAGCGCGTCCCGCACCCGGCCCTCGCTCGAGCGGTCTAGCGTCTCGCTGATCTGCAGGATAACCCTGCGGCGGTTGGCGGGACGCCGGGCGAGCATGCGAATCCCTTCGGTCACGGCGTCGATTAGGCGGCTGTTGGTGCTGCCGGTCTTGAGGCTCGCGAAGGCTTTGGAGATGAGATCGGCGTCGGTGGTGAAATCCTGCAAGTGCTGGATGCGGTGGTCGAAGGCCAGGATGGCCACTTCGCCGTGGTCGCCGGTCACCATGCCTTGGAGCAGGGGAGCGATCTGCTTCACCTTGGGCAGCACGGACTCCGTGTTCCAACTGGTCTGGATCACGACCACCAGCGAGATGGGGATGAAAGACACATCCACCTTTATGTCCTGCGGTTTGCCGTTGTCGAAAAGCCGGAAGTCGCTGGGCTGCAGGCCGGTGACGTAATCGCCGTCGCGGTCGGTTACGGTGACGGGAACGGCGACGATATTCACCGTGGCCCGGAAGATCTGGTCGGGAAGATCCGCCTGCTGAGCGAACAACCCGGCAGCCAGCAACCAGGCGAACAACAATCGAAGAGGTGACATATCCCTTACACCGCGCGTTCCTCTTTCATTCTACGATGAATAGTATGCGCCTAGCGATTTTGTGGCTGCTGGCCTGCGCGGCGGTTTCCTGGGCCGCCCCTTTACAGAAAGCCTTCCCGTATCCCTACGATCAGTACGACCTTCCTAACGGGCTGCGGCTGGTCACCGTGCCCACCGACTTCCCTAACGTGGTGGCCCTGTACATCGTGGTTCAAACCGGCTCGCGCAACGAGATCGAACCGGGCAAGAGCGGCTTCGCTCACTTCTTCGAGCACATGATGTTCCGGGGCACTAAAGCGTACCCCCCGGAGAAGTACGAGGCCGTTATGAAGGCTGCCGGCGCCGCCTCGAACGCCTATACGACGGACGACCGGACGGTCTACCACGCGACCTTCTCCAAGGAGGATTTCGAAAAGATCTTTTCCATGGAGGCGGACCGGTTTCAGAACCTGGACTACGCCGAGGCCGACTTCCGCACCGAGGCGCTGGCGGTGCTGGGAGAGTACAACAAGAACAGTTCGTCGCCCGCGCAGAAGCTGGACGAGGTCCTCTATGACACGGCCTTCGACAAGCACACTTACAAACACACCACCATGGGATTCCTCAAGGACATCGAGGACATGCCCAACCAATACGCCTACAGCCGGCAGTTCTTCGACCGGTGGTACCGCCCCGAGTACACCACCGTCATCGTTGTGGGTGATGTGAAGGCGGACCAGATCAAGGCGCTGACTGGCAAGTACTGGGGCGGCTGGAAGCGCGGGAGCTATGGAGCGGACATTCCCGCTGAGCCACCGCAAGGCGCGGCCCGAGCAAGCCAAATCGACTGGCCGGCCCAGACCCTGCCCTGGCTGGCGGTGGCCTTCCACGGGCCGGCTTACTCCGACACCCAGAACGACTTGGCCACGCTGGACATCATTTCCTACCTGGGTTTCTCGCAGAGTTCTGAGCTCTACCAGAAGCTGGTTATCCAGGAGCAGAAAGTCGACTCGCTCGGAGCGGATAACCCGGACCGCATGGACCCCAATCTCTTTACCGTGCTGGCGCGGGTCAAGGACCCCGCGGATCTGGACGCCGTGCGGGAGGACATCCTCGCTGCATTCCGAAAGTATAAGGAGATTCCGGTCCCGAAGGACCGCCTGGAGGCTGTCAAGAGCCGCCTGCGCTATCAGTTCGCGCTCGGTTTGGACAACAGCGAGAGCATAGCGGAAACCCTGGCGGGGTATGTCGGGCTGCGCCGCACGCCAGAGACCGTCAACCGGCTCTACGATCTCTACGGGGCGGTGACGCCGGAGGACGTGCAGCGCGTCGCGAAGAAGTACTTCGTGGACGAGGGGCGCGTCATCGTGACACTGAAAGGGGCGGGCTCGAAATGAAAACCATGCTGGCCGTTCTCCTCGCGATGGGCGCCGTGAACCTTGCCGCCCAGACCAGGGTGGTCGCGCTGCGCTCCAGTTCGCCGCTGGTAAGCTTCCGCATAGTGTTTCTGACGGGCGCGGCTGCCGATCCCGCCGGCAAGCCGGGCGTCGCGGCGCTGACTGCCGCAATGCTGGCTGGCGGAGGGACGCGGGCCATGACCTACAAGCAGATCGTCGACGCCATGTTCCCGATGGCTACCTCGGTCTCGCGCCAGGTGGACAAGGAGATGACGGTCTTCTCCGCCACCACGCACGTGGACAATCTGGACGCCTTCTACCAGATCTTCCGCGCGATGCTGCTGGATCCCGGCTGGAGGGACGACGATTTCAGCCGTTTGCGCGACCAGACCATTAACTACCTGCGGGTCAGCCTGCGCGGGAACAACGACGAAGAACTGGGTAAGGAGGTCCTCTACAGCGATCTGTACGCAGGAACGCCATACGGCCCCTACGCCACGGGCGCGGCCGGTGCGCTGCAGAAAATGACGGTGGAGGATCTGCGGCAGTTCTACCGGACCCATTACGCTCAGGACAACCTGATTATCGGCGTCGCGGGAGGCTACCCCGAGGCATTCCTCGAGAGGATGAAGAAGGACTTCGAGAAGCTGCCGGCGAAATCGGCCCCCGCCCCGGCGTGGAAGGATCCGGCGCCGCCGCGAGGCGTTCGCGTGACCATGATCGAGAAGGACACGCGCTCGGTAGCCTACTCGATCGGGTTCCCGATTTCGGTGAGGCGCGGCGATCCGGACTATCCGGCGCTGCTGGTGGCGCAATCTTACTTCGGCCAGCATCGAACCAGCGGAGGAAGGCTGTACACGCGCATGCGCGAACTGCGCGGGCTCAACTACGGCGACTACGCTTACATTGAATACTTCCCGCGCGGCATGTTCGGCTTCGAGCCCGAGCCCAACCTGGGCCGCCGCAGCCAGATCTTCCAGATCTGGATCAGGCCCGTCGAGCCTCCCACCGCCCATTTCGCGCTGCGGCTGGCGCTTTTCGAGTTCGACAAGCTGGGGCGGCAGGGCCTCTCGCGGGAGGACTTCGAGCAGTGGCGGAGCTTCGTCGTGAAGAACGTGAACCTCCTGACCAAGACCAAGGACGCGGAGCTGGGCTACGCGATCGACAGCTTGTATTACGGCATACCGGATTACATCCGCTACGTGAAGGAGAGCCTGGCGAAGCTCACCGTGGCGGACGTGAACCGGGCCATACGGCGGCATCTCCAGACCGAGAACCTGGACATCGTGATTGTGGCCAAGGACTGCGAGGCGCTGCGAAAGCGACTGCTGGCCAACGAGCCTTCGCCGATGACCTACAACTCGCCGAAGCCCAAGGAGATCATGGAAGAGGACAAGGCGGTGGAGCGCTTCAAGCTGAACCTGGCGCCGGGGGCGATCCGCATCCTGCCGGTGGGGACCGTGTTCGAGTAGCGTAAGCTTCAGCTTGCGTCTACTGAGGGGCGGTAGACTGGTCTTGGGTCATGCGTTTTCTGAGGCTCTCATACCCGCCGGTTGCCCGCATCATCCTGGTCGAGAGCGGCTCGCGGAGTCTCACCGGGCAGGTGATCCCCAAGTTCCGCGAGGTGTTCGGCGAACAGGTCCAGATCGATCTGGTGACCTGTTACGCCGGCCTGCCGGACGGGCTGGACGCGGAAGCGTCCACGGTCTACCGGATTCACGAGTACCGAGGACGGCGCGGGCAACACCGGCTCTTTAGCGAGCTGCGGCGCAGGATGCCCTGCGCCTTGGCCATCATCTGCTCCGGCGAGCCGGTCATGACCAAGTGGAAGTGGGCTCTGGCGCTGAGGCTGCCGGCGAAGATGCTGGTGGTCAACGAGAATAGCGATTTCTTCTGGTTTGACCGCAGCAACTGGCCCACCATCAAACATTTCGTACTGTCGCGCGGGGGCTTGTCGGGGGCGGACGCGGTGGCGACCATTGGCCGCGTTCTTCTTTTCCCGTTCGTTCTGGCGTATCTGTTGGGTTACGCGGCGGCGCTCCATCTACGCAGAAAGGTCCACGGATGAAAGCCATTCTGGTTTATGAACTGGGCGGCCCCGAACAGTTGAAACTGGCTGACGTCCCCACTCCTGTTCCAGGCCCGGGGCAGGCGCTGGTGAAGATCGCCGCGGCCGGGGTTAACTTCATCGACGTCTACTTCCGCACCGGTCTGTACAAGGCAGATGTCCCGATTGCAATCGGCATGGAGGGCGCCGGCGTCGTAGAGGCGATTGGCCCCGGGGTGAAGGGATTGGCGGCGGGCGATAGAGTGGCCTATGCCATGGCCCGCGGCTCATATGCGGAACACGCGGCCGTACCCGCGGCGCAACTGGTGAAGATCCCCAACGAGATCGACTTCCAGACTGCCGCGGCCGCCCTGCTCCAAGGCATGACGGCGCACTACCTGACCCACTCCACGTTCAATTTGAAGACCGGACAGACGGCCCTGGTCCACGCGGCGGCCGGCGGCACGGGCCTCTTGATCGTGCAGATGGCGAAACTGCTGGGCGCGCGCGTCATCGGCACCACGTCGACCGAGGCCAAGGCGGCGCTGGCGCGCGAGGCCGGCGCGGATGAGGTGGTTCTTTACACCGAGAAGGATTTCGAGGCGGAGGTGAAGCGCATCACGTGCGACCGGGGCGTGGACGTGGTCTACGATTCGGTGGGAGCGGCCACGTTTGCGAAGAGCCTCAACTGCCTGCGGCCCCGGGGCACGATGGTCTCCTTCGGCAACGCCAGCGGTCCCGTCGCACCAATCGAGCCGCTGCTTCTAAGCCAAAAGGGCTCGCTCTTCCTGACCCGGCCCACGCTCGCGGACTACACCGCGACTTCAGATGAGCTGCACTGGCGCGCCGGCGACGTGCTCAACCGGATCGCTTCCGGCCGGCTGAAGATCCGCATCCATAAGACGTATCCGCTCTCTGAGGCGGCCCAGGCCCATCGCGACCTCGAGAGCCGGGCTACGTCGGGAAAGCTGCTGCTGATCCCGTGAGCGCTTCCGAGCATACCGAGCGGCGAGGCCGTGCCGCTGCCGGCCTCGAAGAGCGGAAGCTCGACGCGCTGCTGGTGTCGTCGCCGGCCAATATCCGCTATCTCACCGGCTTTACGGGAAGCAACGCGCTGGTGCTGCTCCTGCCGGAGAAGACCGTGTTCTTCACCGACCCTCGCTACGGGCTTCAGGCCGCTCAAGAGTCGGACTGCAAAGTGCGCGTCGAACGGGGGCCGCTGTGGCGGGCGGCGGCGCAATGGATTCGCGGCTATGGCGTGCGCCGTTTGGGCGTCGAGAAGCCTCACCTGTCCTGCGAGACATACCTGGCGCTGGACGACGCGCTGCCCGCCAAAGCGAAGCTGGTCCCCGTGGCGGACATTGTGGAGACGCTGCGGATGGTCAAGTCGCGAGGGGAGATCGAGTTGATCCGGCGCTCGGTTCTCGCCAATTCCCAGGCGTTCGCCGAGACCCTGCCCTGCATCCGCCCGGGCGCCAGCGAGTTGGACCTGGCAACGGAAATCGAATTCCGCATGCGGAGACTGGGCGCCGAGAAGCCCGCCTTCGACACCATCGTCGCTTCAGGCCGCCGCAGCGCCATGCCGCACGCCAGTCCGACATCCCGGGTCTTGAAGTCCGGCGAGATTGTCCTCATCGATATGGGCGCCATGCGGGACGGCTACGCCAGCGACATGACCCGCACGCTTTTCCTGGGACGCCCCAGCGCCAAGTCCCGGCGGCTGTATCAGGCCGTCCTCGAAGCTCAACTGGCCGCCATCGACACCGTTCGCGCGGGCGTGACGGCCGGCGATATCGACCGGGCGGCGCGGAGGGTGCTCCGGGCGGAGGGACTGGTCCGGGCGTTCACGCATGCCACCGGGCACGGGCTCGGCCTGGAGATCCACGAATTGCCCAAGCTTCACCGGAAGATTACGACACGGTTAGAAACGGGGATGGCAATCACCATCGAGCCTGGCGTATACTTGCAGGGGTACGGAGGAATCCGGATCGAAGACACCGTGGTGGTCACGCGGGACGGATGCGAGATCCTTACTCCTACTCCCAAGGGGCTGCTGGCTCTTTAACCCATCTGATAAGAAATTGAATTCATGACAATCGAAGAGATTCGCGAACTCATCAAGCTGGCGAACGAAAGCGGCGTGGCGGAACTGGAGGTGCAGCGCGGCCAGAACCGGGTCCGCATCCAACGGGCGTCCTCGGGCGGCATGCAGCACGTGGTGGTGCCAGGGGTCACGACGCCGGCGCTCTCTCACACCCCCGCCACCGGTGCCTCCGCGGCAGCCGTCGCGGCGGTGGAAGACCCGCAACTGGTGGTGGTCAAATCCCCGATCGTCGGAACCTATTACGATGCGCCAAGCCCGGGGTCGGCCCCGTTCGTGCAGGTCGGCGATACGGTTCATGCCGGCCAGGTGCTTTGCATCATCGAATCGATGAAACTCATGAACGAGATCGAGGCCGAAATTGCGGGCGTGGTCGTGAGCAAACTGGCCGCCAACGCGCAGGCGGTGGAGTACGGCGAGGCGCTGTTCTCGATCCGTCTGGCCTGACTCTCCCCGGAGCCGATTCTGTCCATATGCTGCGGAAAGTACTGATTGCCAATCGGGGCGAGATCGCCCTGCGCGTCATCTGCGCCTGCAAGGAACTAGGCGTCCGGACCGTGGCCGTCTATTCGGAAGCGGATCGCCATAGCCTGCATGTGCGTTTCGCGGATGAGGCCGTGTGCATCGGCCCGGCGAAAAGCGCCCGCAGCTACCTGGACGTCCCGTCCGTAATCAGCGCGGCGGAAATTACCCATGCCGACGCCATCCATCCCGGATACGGTTTTCTAAGTGAGAACGCGGATTTCGCCGAAGTCTGTGAACTGTCCAACGTCCGTTTCATCGGGCCATCGCCGGAAGTCACCCGCTTGATGGGAGTGAAGGACAAGGCCCGGCGCACGATGGCGGCCGCGGGCGTGCCTATACTGCCGGGGTCGGACGGCGTTCTGGCTGACGCTGACGAGGCGCTGCGCCTGGCGGACGGTATCGGCTATCCCGTGATTCTGAAGGCGTCGGCCGGAGGCGGAGGACGCGGCATGCGCGTGGTGCGAGAAGCCGCGGAACTGCCGCCCTTGTTCACCCAAGCCCAGCAGGAGGCCCTGGCCGCCTTCTCCTGTCCCGATTTGTACCTGGAGAAGTACCTTCCGGCGCCGAGGCACATCGAGTTTCAGGTGCTGGCGGACACTCACGGCAACGTCGAAGTGCTCGGCGAGCGGGAGTGCTCCATCCAGCGGCGGCACCAGAAACTCATCGAGGAGTCTCCTTCGCCGCGGGTCACGCCGGAGCTGAGGCGGGACATCAGCGCCAAGCTGAAAGAAGCCATGCGCTCGGTCGGCTACACCAACGCCGGCACGGTCGAGTTTCTGATGGACGAAAGCGGCAATCTCTACTTCATCGAGGTGAACGCCAGAATCCAGGTGGAGCATCCGGTGACGGAAATGGTGACCGGGATCGACATCGTGAAGAGCCAGATTCTGATCGCCGGCGGGGCGCGGCTCTCCGAGATTATTCCCGTCCCGTCACCAGCGCCGCGCGGGCACGCGCTCGAGTGCCGGATCAACGCCGAGAATCCCGAGACGTTCGCGCCTTCGCCCGGACGGATCACGGCGCTTAACCTTCCCGGGGGCATCGGAGTGCGCGTGGACACGGCGGCCTACACGGACTGCATCGTCCCGCCGTATTATGACTCGCTGGTGGCCAAGCTGATCACATTCGGCAGCGACCGCGCCGAGGCGATCGCCCGCATGAACCGCGCCTTGGAGATGTTCGTGATCGAGGGCATTCACACCTCAATCCCGCTGCATCGCAAGATCCTGGCCGACCCCGACTTCCTGGCCGGCCGCTTCGACACCACCTTCGTCAACCGGTTCATTCCCAACTCGAAGGGGTAGAGGGCGCTCAGAGGACCTTGAACCCCGGAGCGCTGCGCAGCGTGCGGTCGAAGGTGGCGGTGCGACTGCACCCTCGCGCGGCGTGGATCTGGCCGATGAGGTAGTCGGCGAAGTCCCCTTTCCCTCTCCGGCACGATTCGAGGGCGTGCCGGACGATGTCCGGCTCTTCAACCCGCAGCACATCAACGTTCAGCAGAGCGTCCAGCGCATCGACGATCTCAGCCTTCGGCCTCTCGAATACCGATCGCAGCACCCAGAAGGTCTCGCAAAGAACAATGTGCGAAATGAAGACCGGCTCGCCAGCAGCCCTGGCGCCGGCCAGAAGACGATGCACTGCATCGGTCTGCGCCTGATCGTCCGCCACCAGATAGCGGACGAGAATGTTGGTGTCGATCCCGATCACTTGTGCGGCTGCCTTGCCGACCGTCTCCAGCGCGCAGCGACCGATCGCCGGATGCCTTCGTCCATTTCGCTAACGGTAACTGCGCGCTTGCCGGAGCGCAGAATCCCGCGCAAGTCCTCGAACCGCGCCCGGCGCGGCGTCATCGTGACGGTGGAGTCCGGCGCCAGAACAAAGTCGATACGGTCGCCGGCCCGGAGCCCGAGCCGTTTCCGAACGCTGGCTGGAATCGTGATCTGTCCCTTGCTGGTCAGGGTCGCCATAGGTGCCTCCTTACCTATGGTAAGGAATCTGGCGCCAGGCGCGCAAGCCCCAGCGCCGCCCGCGCGATCACCAGGCATTTCTCGGCCGGGCTCAGGCTGATGCGGCCTTTCAGCACATCGAAGCCGGAGCGCTCGATCTTCTCCAGCAATCGCCGGTAGATCTCGATGAGCGCCCACAGCGCCGCCCGGTTCCTCGCCCGCACCATCCCCACCAGGGGCGCGGACTCGGCGTAGCAGGCCCGGGCGCGATCCGCCTCGAAGCGCAGCAGCCGCCGGAAGCCCTCGCTATCGCGGCCGTCGAGCAGATCCTGCCGGGCGAGGCCGAAGCGAGCCAGGTCCTCCGAGGGGAGGTACACCCTTCCCCGCTCCGCGTCCTCCCGCACATCGCGCAGGATGTTCGTGAGCTGGAACGCGACGCCGCACTTCTCGGCGAGATCCAGAGCCCGCGGCGACTCGAAGCCGAGAATGTGAATCAGCGAGAGCCCGGCCACCGAGGCCACGCGGTAACAGTAGCGGTGCAGGTCCTCGTAGCTCTCGAACTCCCGCGGCTCCAAATCCGAAGCCACGCCGTCGATCATGTCCCGAAAGTACTGGCTCGGAATGCGATACCGCACGGCGACGCTCGCGAACGCGGGCCAGACGGGATGATCGCCGTAGCGGCCCTCCAGCGCCGCCTCCAGGTCGGCGCGCCATTGGTCCATGCGCGCCCGCGCGCCGCTCGCCG
Organism: Bryobacterales bacterium; assembly: GCA_963734625.1. Classification (GTDB taxonomy): domain Bacteria; phylum Acidobacteriota; class Terriglobia; order Bryobacterales; family Bryobacteraceae; genus CAVTHW01. Next base: position 16,046 of record CAVTHW010000013.1, read on the forward strand.
CCAAATCCGGTTCGTCGCTCAGGTCGTCGCAGTAGCGCATGAAGGCGTAGAGCGCGCACATGGCGTCGTGCTCCTCGCGCTTGAGCAGAACGAAAGAATAGTAGAAGTTGCGCGCGCGGCTTCGGGTGACGCGCCGGCAATAGGCGAAGGACGCTTCCAGCGAGGTGGCGCTCATGCCGCCTTCCCAAACGCCGCCCGCGCCACGGTGGCGAGCAGCAGCCGGAAGCGCTCGCTTCTTGATATGACCGGACGGCGGGACAGCACGTCGTAGCCTTGCCGCTCGATCTTGTCGAGGACCAGCATCCCGCCGCGGCTGAACAGCGTCACGTCCACCGCCAGCCGCCGGTCGAGAGTCCCGGCCAGGGGGAGCCCCTTCAAGAACAAGCCGCGCGCGACGCCCACAAGTTCCTGCATGGCGGCGCGGAAGGCCGGAGTGGCGCGCCGCTGGAGCACGTCCTCGACCGGGCAACCGTGCCGGTCCAGAACTTCCAGCGGCAGATACAGGCGGCCCTTCTCCAGGTCGACCGGCACGTCCTGCCAGAAATTGGCGAGTTGAAGCGCCGTGCAGGTCGCATCGGACAGCGTCCGGCGCGGCTCGTCGGAGTAGCCGCACAAATGCAGAACCAGCCGGCCCACGGGATTGGCCGAGCACCGGCAATACCCGAAGAGCTGCTCCAGAGTGCTGTAGCGCGTGACGTGCTGGTCCTGAACGAAGGCGCGAATCAGATCCTGGAAAGGGGCGATCGGCAGCGCATGGCGCTGCGCCGTCCCGCGCAGCGCGACAAACACGGGATGGGTGACGCGGCCCTGGTACATCGCCAGCAGCTCCGTTTCCCACCAGCGCAGAAGCCGCTCGCTTTCGCCCCGGTCGCCGATCTCGTCTCCCAGGTCGTCGGCCCAGCGGCAGAAGGCGTACAGGTTGAAGAAGTCCTGGTGCAGGCGGCGCGGAAGCAGAAAACTGACGACGTGGAAATTCTCGTAGTGGCGGGTAGCCAGCCAGCGGGTGTACGCCTCGGCCTCGGCCTTCGTCCAGACCCTGGAAAGGGCGTCTGGCGATTGGACGAACTCCCTGGGCGTCAGGAACACGCTGGCCGGACTTTACGGAATGATCGCCGTTTTCAGGTGGCCGTTGTGACTGGTCAGGTAGCGCATCACCTCGAGCAGGTTCTGCAACGGCTCCTCGCTCTTCACAAAATCCCGCGCCGTGATCTCGCCCCGGCTCACCAGATCCAAAGCGCGGCGGATATGGCTTGGCGTGTGGTGGAAGCTGGCCTTGCAGGCAATCTCGGAGTAGTGCAGCAGCGACGTGTCGAACGAAATCTTGCTGTCACTCGGGCATCCGCCGAAGAAGTTCACCTTGCCGCCCCGGCGCGCCAGTTGAACCGCGAGTTTCCAGGTTGCCGGCGTGCCCACGGCTTCGACGGCGGCGTCGACGCCCCGGCCCGAGGTCAGATCCTTGACGGCCTTGACCGCGTCGGTCGGGTCGTGAACCTCCACCAGTTCATCGGCGCCCATCCTGCCGGCCCGTTCCAGTTGCGTGTGCCGCCGGCCCAGCGCGATCACCCGCGCTCCGTGGACCTTCGCCAGCCGCACAAACATCAATCCGATCGGACCCAGGCCGATAACCGCCACGGAATCCCCCGGCGTGAAACCCGTCTCCTCAACGCCGCGGAGCACGCACGCCAGAGGCTCCACCAGCGCGGCGTCCATATAACCGACGTGACTCGGAATCTCGTAAGTGTTCTGCTCTACGATTCGCGCTGGAATCCGGATGTACTCCGCATAGGCGCCATTGTTGAAGATCAAATTCTCGCAGAGGTTCTCGGAGCCCTTCAGGCAGTAGAAGCAGCGGTTACACGGCGCGGAGTTGGCCGCGACCACGCGTTGCCCGACGCTAAACCGGGTGACGTGCTCCCCAACCTCGACGATGTCGCCCGCCAATTCATGTCCGAAGACAGCCGGCGGTACAATCATCCGCGCGTGGTATCCCCGCAGGAACACCTTGACGTCGGTGCCGCAGGTCAGAGCCGTCTTCACGCGAACCAGGATGTCGCCGGCGCCGATACTGGGAACGGCCACCGGCTCAATGCGCAATTGTTCTCTGCCGTAAAGAACGGCGGCCATCATTTCTGTCTTCACTGTGCCCGCCCTTGGGGTGAAACTACAATTTTCAACGATTGCGCGTCCGGATGCAACGCCAATTCGACGCCACGCTCGATTTCTTCCAGCGGCAAGCGGTGGGAAATCAACTCGTCGAGGGGCAATTCCCCGTTCGAAACAAGCCGCAGGGATTGCGCCTGAAGATCGATGGATGCACTATAAGAGCCAATGATTCTGCGCTCGCCGACGCAGATGTCCGCCCCCGACATCTCCACCCTCTCCTGGTGCGAGGTTTGAGCGAAGAACATAATCTGGGCTCCGGGCCGCGAGCAGGACATGGCCTCGTCCGTGATTCCTGGCGCCGACGCCGCGACGATTACTACGTCCGCGCCCCGGCCCTCGGTCATTAATCCCACTTCATGTCTCGCGTCGTCCGCCCTCGGATTCCATGCCGCTTTGGCCCCCATGCTGATCGCCAACTGCCTGCGCCGCGCGATCATGTCGGTGGCCACTATATTCGCTCCAACTCTCCCCGCCAGCATGGTGAACATGAGGCCGATAGGCCCCTGGCCAAGAACTAATACCAAATCTCCAGGCCCAATTTCAAGCTGCTCAACGGCTTTCAGGCACGTATTCATGGGCTCGACCAGGCAGGCGCGATCGAAGGACACCCCCTCCGGAATCCGTTCCACTCCACGCTCAACGATCCAGTCCATCACCCTGACGTACTGGGAGAACCCGCCGCCCGCGGGCTCAAAGCCCGCCGTCACGCCGACCTTCTTGTAAGTTAGGCATTGAGCGTAAAGCCCCTTGCGGCAATAGAAACACCCCGAACAGGGGATATGGTGGAAGACCACCACGCGATCGCCGGGAGAGAATTTGGAGACGCCCGCGCCGGTTTCGGCCACCACGCCCGCGATCTCATGGCCAAAAACGCGCGGCGGGCTCAGCAGATTATGCTCAATTTTCTTGAGGTCGGTGTGACAGATGCCGCAGCTCTCCACCCGCACCAGAATCTCGCCCCGTCCAATGCGCGGCGTGGGCACCAATTCGACGGACAGCCTGCTGTCGCCCCGATATACCGCGGCGCGCATCATGAGAGGGGTGGCGAGGTTAGAATCGACAGTCGGCAAGAAAATCTCCTATAGCGTTGGCGGCCGCCCGGCCGCGCCGATATAATCTGAATACCTCGGGGATCCCGGTGATGGGGTGCCGCAGAGCCGCCCATGCGATTCGCGCCTTGCCGAGCCGCCCGTCCCCGCAGCGAAGCGCGTTGAAATCCATTCGGAAGTCCTCTTCAGCCAGATCTGTCACTCCCCGAATGCAATAGAAGGGGACGCCCCATCGCGCCGCGCGGGCCCCGACGGCCGCGGCTTCCATCTCGACCGCGGAAGCTCCCAAAGAGCCCAAGCTGCGCTTCTCTTTCGCAGTCTGAATCACGCGATCGACCGAGAGCAGGCGTCCCGTGGCGCATGGCCGGGCGCAATCCGGGCTCCGCGCGTCAATGGCATCCGGCTCCCCGGGCGCAGCCACGCTGGTGGCGACGAAAACTTCCCCCGCCCCGAGCGCGGGGTCCAGCGCTCCGCAGAAACCGGTACTGACGACGGCATTCGCCTCCCCCCGGAGCCAGGCCACGTCGCAGGCTTCTCCCGCCAACGCGGAACCCGCGCCGTGCGCGACCAAGATCATACGCAGTCCGTTCAGCTCGACCTCTCTCGCAAACCGCAGCGGCCACCCCAACCGGGCGTCCCGGCGGCAATGCCGCCGCAGTCCGGCGAATTCCATAGCCTCCGCGGCCACTAGCAACAGCTTCCGCAAATCAACAATACCCGTTGGCGCGGAACCAATCCACAGCCCTCTTGAGAGCGCCATCCACGCCGCCTGGAGTATACCCCAACTCGCGCGCCGCTTTCTGGTGCGACACCCACATCTTCCGGCGGGACATCCGGACCGAATCCAGGGCGATCCGGGGCGCTCGCCCAGTCAGGCGTGCCCACCCCGTACTGGCCGCCCCCGCGGCGTAAGCCAGCGCGTAAGGAATCCTGGTGGCCGGCGCCGGCCGCCCGCTCGCCGCCGCCAGTCGCCCAGAATCTGCTCCAGCGTCAGGTTCTGACAGCCGAGGATGTACCTCTCCCCGGTCCTGCCCCGCTCGCACGCCAGGTAGTGGCCGGCGGCGACATCCCGAACGTCGACCAGATTCAAACCGGTGTCTACAAAAGCCGGCATCGCCCCGCGCAAAAAATCCACGGTGATCTTGCCGGTCGGCGTGGGCTTGAAGTCATGGTCGCCGACCGGCGCCGTGGGATTCACAATCACCACCGGCAGCCCTCCCCTGGCGCACTCCAGCGCAACCTGTTCCGCCAGATACTTCGACCGCTTGTAAGCGCCGGTCATCTCGCTCAAGCTGACCGGGCTGGTTTCGTCCCCTTCCCCGTTACCGGGAAACCCGATGCAGCCCACCGTGCTGGTGTAGACGATCCGCTCGACTCCCGCCTTGCGGGCCGCCTCCAGCATGTTTCTCGTGCCGTCCACATTGGAGCGGTACAACTGGCCCGAATCGCGCGCCCATAAGCGATAGTCCGCGGCCACATGGAACACCAGCGCCGCATCCGGCTACCGCCCGCTCCAGCGAATCAGGATCGCATAAATCGCCGGCGGCCGCTTCCACGTCCAGTTCGCGCAACCTGCCCGGCGGACGGACCAGCGCCCGGACCCGGTGTCCGCGTTCCAGCAACAACCGGGCTACGTGCCATCCTACAAATCCCGTCGCGCCGGTGACCAGAGTCGGCTTCACTTTTCTTCTCTACCGAAGAACCCAGTGCAGCAGTCGCAGGTTATCGCCCGGCTGCCCGTTGATGCCCAGGGCCGCGGAAGGCTCGTAGCCGCAGTGGACCATGCAGTGCTCGCAGCGCGGGTCGTTGCCGCGGCCGAAACTCTCCCACGGCGTCTTGGTCATTAGTTCCTCGAAGGACTGGAAGTGGGCGTCCGTGATCAGGTAGCACGGGCCCTTCCAGCCCATTGGGTTGTAGGTCGGGTTTCCCCAGGCCGTGCAGGGGAGGTCGCGCTTGCCCTGCAAGAAATCCAAATAGGAAGGCGTGCTGTTCAGGCGGAACCGCCGCGCCAGGCGTTCGATATCCTTGAATTTTTCCTGGACGTCCTCGCGCGTCATGAAGATTTCGCGATCATCCACCGCGGTGTATCCGTACGCCGGCGAGAGCATGTAGCCATCCACGCCGAGAGGATCGAGGAATTCGAGCAGAGCCTCGACCTCACGCATGTCGGTCTCCCGGTAGATCGTCGTGTTCGTCGAGACCTTGAAGCCCGCCCGCTTGGCGGCCTTGACGCCCTCCACCGCCTCGCGGAAGACACCGGGGCGCTCGACCAGCCGGTCGTGCGTTTGCTCCAACCCGTCCAGGTGAATGTTGAAGAAGAACCGTCCGTCCGGCCGAAACTCCCCCAGATGCTTCCGGAGCAGCAGCCCGTTGGTGCAGAGATAGATGCGCCTGTTCCTGGCGAGCAAGGCGGTCACCAGCGCGCCGATTTCGGGGTAGAGCAGCGGCTCGCCGCCGCAGATGGAGACGATGGGCGCCGCGCACTCGTCCGACGCGGCCAGGCACTGCTCGACGGTCAGCCGCCGCCCCAGGGTCGAGTGGTATTCCCGGATGCGCCCGCAACCGGTGCAAGTCAGGTTGCAGGCGTGCAGCGGCTCCAGCATCAGCACCAGCGGGAATCGCTTGTCGATCATCGGGTGCGGACGCCCTGGCTGGACGATGCGGAACGGACTTGCCGGATCGGCCGGGGAAGACAGATCCCGCTGCCACTCAGGCTTCGGCCGCAGCTTGTTCCGGGCGATGTAACTCGCCATGCCGGCAGTCATCGATAGCGGGAATCTCAAGCTTCCTCCGCCCCGTCCGCTTTACGCGCTTTCAAGTAGTTCGCGAGCGCCAGCAGGGGGAACGACTGGCGGTACAGGTGGTAGGCAAGGTAGAAGACCTTGGGGAAACCCGTACCGGTGGCCAATTCCTCATCCCAGCCCCCGTCGCCACGCTGGGTGCGCGCGAGGTGCTCAATGCCCTGGACCACGCTGGAACTGCGCGAGTCGCCGGCGGCCAGCAACCCCAGCACGGCCCAGGCGGTCTGCGACGGCGTACTTTCGGCCGGGGTGAAGCTCCGGTTGTCGTAGCTGGCGCAGCTTTCGCCCCAGCCGCCGTCCGCGTTCTGAACCGAGCGGAGCCATTCGGCCGCGCGCAGGATGTAGCGCTTCGCGGTCGCTCTCGCCGGCCGCCCGCAGGCCGCGCAGGGCGAGGAAGGTTCCGTAGACGTAGTCCACGCCCCAGCGCCCGTACCAACTTCCGTCCTGCTCCTGGGTTCGAATCAGGTACTCGACGCCACGCCGGATGGCCGGGTGGCCGCCCTCGACGCCGCACGAGCACAACGCCTCCATCACCCGGCCGGTGATGTCCGGGCAGGTCGGGTCCAGCATCGCGTTGTGATCGGCGAAGGGGATTTCGCTGAGCGGTTCCCAGTTATTGTCGACGTCGAAGGCGGCCCAGCCGCCGTCCCGAGACTGCATACCGAGAAGCCAGTCTACGGCGCGTTGGGTCGAGGCCTTCTGCGCGGCGGCGTCGGAGGCGCGGGCGTCCTTGAGCGCCAGCAGGACCATCGCCGTGTCGTCGATGTCCGGGTAGAATTCGTTGGCGAACTCGAAGTACCAGCCCGCCGGCTCGATCGAGGGCCGCTTCACCGCCCAGTCGCCCTTCCGGCGAACTTCTTTGCCTAGAATCCAATCGGCCGATTTCGAGAGGGCTTCCGCGGGGGCCATCCCGCTTTCGGCCAGCGCGAAGCCGGCAATCGCCGTGTCCCAGACAGGCGAGAAGCAAGGCTGAAAGAAGAAGCGCTCCCCGTCGTCAGTCAGCAGTCGGTTGAACTGCCGCTCCGCCTCTACAAAGTCCGGATGGTTCCGCGGGTAGCCGAGCAGATCCAGCGCCATGATGACGTACATCATGGGCGGATAGATGGCGCCCAGGCCGTCGGAGTAGCGCGTCCGCGCCAGCATCCAACGCTCCGCTTCGCGGATGGCCTTCCGGCGCAGAGCCTGAGAGCCATGCTTCTCCCAGAACTTCACCAGCTTGTCGGCGTGCAGGAACAGGCTGCTCAGACTCAGGAACGATTTTCCGCCCCGGTAGGTCATCTTCGCGCCGGGCAGGAACAACTCGCCCAGATCGAATCCGACCGGCACCGGCCGTTTGGGCGCATGCGCGTCCACGATGGCCAGCGGCAGAACGATGGCCCTGGTCCAGGACGACATCTGATAGATGAAATTTCCGGGCAGCAAGATCATCTCCGGGGGAATGGAGGGGCGGCTCTCCCGCGGGTAAAGGTCGAAAAGGCTCAGGTTGATCTTGACGTAGCTATTGGCGGCTTGAATTCCGCCCAGCGACAGGATGCGTTCGCGGGCGCGGCTCAGTTCCGGCCCGTCGGCGGGCACGCCTGCCACCTTCAGGGCGAAGTAGGCCTTGACCGTGGCACTGATTTCCGAAGGCCCCTTCGGGTAGATATTGAAGCCGCCGTCGGGCAACTGCCGCGCCAGGATCGAGCGCGCCGCCTTGTCCACCAGGTCCCTGGTGGGCGGGTTCCAGGTGCTGCCGTCCGGCGGGTGGAGCCACAGTTGCACCAGAACAAAGTCGGACTCGAGCGTGGTATCGGCAGTAAGCTCGCCCCACCAATATCCGTCCGGCCGCTGCAAGCTCAGCAGGTACTCGGCGCTCCGCCGGGCGGCATCGCAGGCGGCGCTCACGGCGCCGTGATCGAGTTGCGCGCGGGGCGTCATTTGAGAGTGGCTCCGGCTCGGCTATCCGGAAGTCGCACGAGTTCGGAAGGCAGCGAGAAGCGAACCTCCTCTTCCTTCACTCGAAGATCCTCAACCCGCCCGAACCCGTAGCGTTGAAGCGAGGCGATCAGATCCTGGACCAGGTACTCGGGAGCGGAAGCACCCGCGGTCACCGCCACGGTGCTCACCTTCTCCAGCCAGGACGGCTGCACCTCGCCTGCGTCATCCACCAAATAGGCCGGCACACCGCTCTGCTCGCAGACTTCCACCAGCCGTTTGGAGTTGGAGCTATTCCGCGAACCCACCACCAGCAACAGGTCGCAGGCCGGCGCCGCCGCCTTCACCGCGAGCTGGCGGTCCTGGGTGGCATAACAGATATCATGCGCCGGGGGGCCTTGGATGGCGGGGAACCGCCGCCACAACCGCTCGACGATGGTCCTGGTCTCGTCCAGGCTGAGAGTCGTCTGGGTGATGTAACACACTCTGTCGGGATTGGTAACTTCCAAAGAATCCACATCTTCAAGAGTCTCGACAATGACCGTAGAGGCAGGCGCCTCTCCCAGCGTTCCAACCACTTCGTCGTGTTCCCGGTGCCCGATCAGGATGATCGTGTACCCCTGGCTCGCGAACCGGGCGGCCTCCATGTGGACCTTGGTCACCAGGGGACAAGTGGCGTCAATAACCTTAAGCCGCCGTTCGGCCGCAGCCTGGCGGACCGCAGGGGAGACTCCGTGGGCGCTGAAAATGACTCGCTCTCCGCGGGGCACCTCGTCAACTTCCTCCACACAGACCGCGCCGGCGGCGCGTAACTCCTCCACCACGAACCGATTGTGAACGATCTCCTTCCTGACGTAGATGGGTGGGCCGAACTGGTCCAGGGCTATCCTCACGACGTCGATGGCGCGCACAACCCCGGCGCAGAAGCCTCGTGGAGTCAACAGTAGAATCTTCTTATCGGCGGCAGACAAGGCGCCGCTTCCCCGCAACGACATGATTACGTTCATTATAACAAGCGGTTGGGGGCGCGAACCGGTGTAAACGTCGCTCTTTTACCGGATCGAGAAGAGCGTGTTCTGACCGCGCAGGTAGATCTCGCCGTCCACAATAGCGGGCGTGGCGATGAATATCTGGCCAGCGAGCGTGTTGGTTGCCAGCACCTCGAATTTCTCGCCCATTCGCACCACGACCACATCCCCGTCCTCTGTCGCCAGGTAGAGCTTGCCGTTGGCGCCCACCGGCGAAGACTTGAAGCTGTAGGGCTTGGGCAGCCGCTCCTGCTGGTAGTAGGGCTTGCCTGTCTTGGCGTCGAAACAGGAGAGCGTGCCCGAATCGGTAAGCACGTAGAGCTTGCCCTCGTGCAGCACCGGCGACGGAGTATACGAGTTGCCCCGCTGATTCTGCCATAGGATTGCATCGGTGCCGGTCAGATTGCCCTCGCGGCCCAGTTGGATGGCGAGCAGGTTGGGCTGCTGGTAGCCGCTCATCACGATCAGCGTCCCAGCCGCGGCCACCGGCGCCGGGATCGTGTTCCGGCCCAGGCCGGTTGCCTGCCAGATCTGCTTGCCGCTCTCAAGATCGTAACCGGCGACGAATTTGGTGGCCGAAACTATCACCTGCTTTCGGCCGCCCACCGACGTGATCAGGGGGTTGGCCCAGGATGATCCCGGAGGACGCGGCACGCGCCAGAGTTCGCGTCCCGTGTTCTTGTCCAGCGCCACCAGAAACGAGTCGCCTTCCTGATCGAACAACAGCACCAGCGTGTCGCCGTCCAGCGCCGGCCCCACACCCTCGCCGAAGCTCATGAGCATCCTCATTTGCACGCCGAAATCCTTCTCCCAGACGAGCTGGCCGTCGTGCGTGTAGCAGTAGACCCCGCGCGACCCGAAGAAGGCGATTACGTGCTTGCTATCCACCACCGGAGAGTTCGAAGCGAAGCTGCCGTATTGGGAATGATAGCCCTCGTGCGGCGAGGCCACACGCGCCACCTTCTCCCAGAGCTGCTTGCCGGTCTTGCGATCGTAAGCCAGCACGACAAACCTGTGCTCCGGCTGCGGACCGCTGGAGCCGCCAAAGCCGCCACGGCCGCCGGGTGCCGCCGCCGCCGGGCTGGCCGGCGCATTGCCCGTCGGCACGGCAGTGGTGAGGAAGATCCGGTCTCCCCATACCACGGGAGAGGAGTTGCCGCGCCCGGGGACGGGGACCTTCCACGCGATGTGATCCTTGTCGCTCCAGTTGAGCGGAGCGTCGCCGCGAGCCATTCCATCGTCATTGGGGCCGCGCCAGCGGGCCCAGCCGTCGGGAGCCTGAGCGGCGGCGCCAAACGCGGCGGCCACAAGGGCAATGATGAGACCTCTGAGTGTTCTTTGCATAAGGTTGATTGTTCAAGTCAGAAGAGGAGCTTTAATCCGAACTGGATCCGGCGCGGACTTTGAGCAGACTGAATTTTACCAAACGTCGGCGAGCCAAAGAAATTATCGGGAAGATCGAAGTTCGTGTGATTCAGAAAATTGAATGCCTCGGCGCGGAATTGAACCGCGGCGCTCTCGGACAGCGTGAGGTTCTTGACCAGCGACACGTTGATGTTCTGATAGCCCGGGCCGGTCACGATGTTACGGCCGGCGTTGCCGAAGCTGCCGTAGGGCGGCAGCGCGAATGCCGCCGTGTCGAACCACCGCTCCGGGGTGGGTCCGGACAACTCCGGGTTCCGCAGAACATTCGGCCGGTCGTTGGCGCCGAAACCGAGGTTCGCGCGGCCGGTGTTGCTGTTATCGAGGTCCGGGAGGAGAGCAACCGTGAACGGACGGCCGCTCTGGAAGGTCCAGATGCCGAAGGTTTGCCATCCGCCGCGCAGGCGTCCTCGCCCGAACGGCAAGTCCCAGGAATAGCTCAGCGAGAGCCGGTGCCGCAAATCGAAATTCGAAAGCCCACGCTCCAGGTTGGGGTGGCGGCTGTCCTGCGGGTAGTTCGGATCGCCCGCGCTGGAGAAGAAGCCGGAGCCTTCGTCAATCGACTTCGACCAGGTGTAGGAGGCCAGAGCCGCCATCCCGCGCTGGAGGTTTTGCTGGAAACGGACCTCGAGAGCGTGGTAATTCGAGTTCCCGCGTGATTCCAGCACGGTAATGTCGGCGAACTGCGGCACGGGCCGCGGATTGGGCTGCTGCGCGCTCGGGAGCGGCTGGTTGAGATCGCGGCCGCCGAGCAGCTTAGTGCCCTTCGAGCCGGCGTACGCTAATTCCACCACCCGGTTGGAGCCGATCTCCCGCTGGAGGCTGAAGCTCCAGTGCTGCGTGTAAGCCGTGCGGAGGTTCCTCTGGAAGGTCAATGCGGATGATGGCAAAGCTACGGGGAAGTTCTGGGGAAACGGGTCGTACAGGGTGAGCGGAAGCTGTTCGAGCGGGAAATAGAGCTTGAAGTCGAAATACGGCGCGTTGAAGTAGAGGCCTTCACCGGTCGCCAGCGCGCCCTGGTCGTAGTACAAACCGTAGCCGGCGCGCAGCACCGTTCCGCTCTGGCCGGGGCTCCAGGCCAGCCCGATTCGCGGCGCCCAGTTATTGCGGTCGGGTTCGTAGCCGCCGCGAGGAATCCCGCTTGTGCCCACGCGAACCAGCGATTCAGTGGCGGGATCGTACACATTGGCGCGGTCGCCGGCGTCGACGGGGGGCGCGTTGTATTCGTAACGCAGACCCGCGGAGAGCGTCAGGTCCGGACGAAAACGCCAGGTGTCCTGGACAAAGAAATAGGCGCTGTGCGTGCGCAGGTGCTGGGGGTTATCGAGACGGGCGACCCCCGTCAGCGAGGGGAAGCCCTGGAGCATTTCGGCCAGTGCGTTGCCCGTCATACCAAGGAAGCTCAGGAAACCCCGCGCCATTTCGTCCCGATAGGCGTTCTGCTGGAGCCAGCGCAGGTCAACGCCCGCTTTGAGCAGGTGCCGGCCGCGGACATGGGTCGCCGTGTCGATGATCTGATAGCTGGTCCGGGCGCTTTGCTGCGGGTTGTGCGATTCGTCGCCGATCGGCCGAGTATCCGGTGATCGAGATCAGGCTGAGGCCGAGGTCTCGCGGGTTGCCGGAGACCTGCGGCAGGCCCACCTCGGCGTTCAGATTGCGGCTCAAATTCTCCTGGAAGGAACCAATCGAAATCCGATTGAAGCCCAGCCGGAACTCGTTCAGGAGGTTGGGCGTGAAGATGTGGGTCTCGCTGGCGACGGCGTTCTGCGCGCGCCACGGAACATTCGTTCCAAAACCGGGAATGGCGGCGAATGTCGGACCGGAAAAGGGTTCATACAGGCTGCGGTCGGCGAAACTGTAACGGACACCCAGGTCATCCGACCGGCTCAGGTTGTGGTCCAGGCGGACGTCGAAGTTGTCCTCGCGATCGCGCGCCGCGGGCGAAGAAACATAGTTCTGATTCGGCACGGACCGGTTGGGAAGCGGATACAAGGCGGCAATGGCCAGCCCGACCGGGTTGCGGCGCCCTTCGGGAATCACGTTGTCCGCAAAGGGAAGTTGCGTGAACAGATCGATCGCCAGGAGATTGCTGTGGGAGAAGTCACCCACCCGCTCCAGTTCGGTAGGGACGTTGGTGATGAGGGTGACGCCTTCCCGCAGGCGGCGGCCTTCGTAATCGCCGAAGAAGAACGTGCGGTTGCGGACGAGGGGACCGCCCACCGACGCTCCGAACTGGTTGCGCTGGTACTGCGGGCTCTTCTCGGTGGGAGGGGCGAAGAAGTTGCGGGCGTCCAGCCGGCGGTTCCGGAAGAACTCGTAGGCCGCGCCATGGAACTGGTTGGTTCCGGACTTGAGTACGACGTTCACCTGCCCGCCGGCGTTGCGGCCGAAGGAGGCGTCATAGGAGCCGGTGACGACCTCGAACTCCCGCACGGCGTCCACCGGAGGGGTCACGCCGATGCCGTTCAGTTGGGGGTCGCCGTTGAACACGCCGTCCAGGAGAAAGTTGTTGGAGTCCTCGCGCGCGCCGTTGACGTTGACGGCGAAATCGCCGCGAACCGTTCCGGCGGAGCCCTGGGCGGGAGGTGCGACACCGGGAAGCAGAAGGCTGAGCTCGAAGAAGTTGCGCCCATCCAGCGGCAGACCGGTGATCTGGCGGTTTTCGATCAGGCCGCCGAGCGCGGCGGACTCGGTGCGGAGCAGGCCGGCGGGGGCGGTCACCTCAATCGTGTCCGTGCGCTGGCCAGGGAGCAGCGGGATCTCGATCTGGATTTCCTGGTTCAGCCGCAGCGTGACCTCGCGGACGTACCGGCGATAGCCTTCGCGCTCGGCCTCAATCCGGTATTCGCCGGGCGGGAGGTTCGAAATCGTAAATCCGCCAAGGGTGTCCGTGACGGCGTCCCGAAGCCGGTTGGTTTCGAGGCTGACGATCTGGACCGTCGCGCCGGAGATCGGCGATCCGGACGCATCGGCGACAGTGCCGGTGATGGCGCCGCGGACCGATTGAGCAGGCGCCGCGGCCGGGAGCAGCAGCAAGAGCAGGAGGAGAATCTGAACCTTCAAATGGACCCCATTTCAGCCAGCTCACCAGCAAGAGGCTTACATCAATTCTCGCATTCCTGCCGGTTCAAGTGAGGACGGGGGGGAGTGTCTGAAAAGTGCGTTGAGGCGCGAGTCCAAATCGCAAAACCGGAGCCGGCTCCCCGGCCCATCACAACCTTCCAGCCGGCTTCCTAAGAACGCTGTTCGGTAATCAAGAGTGGCACAAGTCCGGCATGGCGACAAGGCAGTCGGTAAACGCATGAGGGGGCCTGGACGACACCTTAGACGAAACGAGCGTCTTCGAATGCCCCAGCGTCGCTCAGTTCGATGCCTGCTTCCTATACGGCTGAAACAAAAACTCGTCCAGGGCTTTGCCGAGCTTTGTTGCCAGAAACCAGCAAACAAAAAACAAGGGCAATTTCCCGTTGTCACCCCAGCCGCCCGGGTCAGCGAGAGAGGGGCCAGGTCTCTCTGCGAGCGTAAACGCAGCGTCTTTCTTTGGCTTTATGAAGAGATCGTTTCTGGTCTGTTCCGGCACGGTATATCTCTCAGCTTCACAACTCATCATGTCCTTGCAGCCCAACTCCTTCAGGGTAATCCGGTTCCAGTTGTTTTCCCAGTCGCAGTACTGCTTCTGAGATAAAGGAAGCAGAGCACATGCCGTATACCAAAAGATATCCTTGTCCACGTAATTCCCACGGTACCGATCCCGCATAGATGGTATGTTGTGCCAGAAGGTCACGCCTTTGAAGTCGGCCCCGGGTAGAGGGTTCGCTCTAAAGTTGACACTCACTACAACGTTTGAATTCGATTCGCAGATCCGTGGCCAGAGTCTATAGGCAAAATACCATGAGCCGAAGAGACTGACCGCGATCCAAATCACCCGCATCCACCAATTCACCGATATCCACCGCAACAAGCGTGGCCCAAGCTGAGCTAATCTCGAGAATAAGGCACCTATGTTCATACTTCGAACTCTCTCCGACTTAGTTTGGAATCTGCTTCGCCCTGCCATACCGCCCTGCCGAGTCTATACCCTGTCACTCCCGAAGGCAATGGTTGCCGTAAAAGTTGCCGACAGGCTGCGGCGGGCGGGGTCCCGAAACTGCTGAACCCTATTGGAAGTGCAAACGGCGAGCTGGGAGATCATTCCTGTGAAGTCTTAGCTCTGTATCAGAAGCGATCTGGCGGCGTACCCGTTGTGGATGTGGATGAAGTTGTTGCGCCGGAGCGCTTTTGATACAGAGACTTGAAGGAAGCCGCTGGCGTTTGCGGCGAACGCGGCGCCTATGGGATTTGAATTGTAAGCTGCTGTGAATACAGGAGTTGATCGATCCCGGAGAGCCGCTGATAGCGTGACTCTGGCCTGTGAAACATCACGGCTAATCCTACCTCCAGCGGTCGGTCGAAGCAAGCGCGTCGAGGAACGGGCCACCGCCGATGCAGGCCGCACGCGTAGCGTCCGCCGCGCCAGCGGCTTAGTCCAAGTCCCCATCACGCCAAAAGCCCGCCATTTGGTCGTATCACGCCCAACCCGTAGATGTGAGCCGGTCGACGCGGGCCGCAGGTCCCCATCTGAAAACTTCCCCGCACTTTCACACCCCACCGCCCTCCTACGATCACAACCAATTAAACCCTTCACTGTCTATCACTTAACCCCGCAGCACGGCCGGCCCGACCGCTCCTCTCTGCTATATCTACAGATGGAAGGGCAACCGTATGCCACCGTCCCAACATCCCGTCTCCCAGAAACAACCCGCCGCCAAACAGAATGCCCGCAAACACGGCTTCGCGCCTCCACCTTCGCCGTCGAGCGCCTCGCCCTCGCCCAGAACCGCAACCGCTATCACGCCCAGGCCGAACGCCACTACCGCCGCGCGGTCGAAGAGTTCGAAAGGCTCAAGGCCTTGCAGCAAGAAATACCGAACAAACCCATTTCCGACCCCCAACCCGAACCAAATGAAACCACTTAGCCCCTGAAAAACGAACCCATTTTCTTTGCGCCTTTGCTCCTTTGCGCCTTTGCGTGAAATCCATGCTAGGCAGTTTACGAAAGATGTCTTCGGATCAACGCCCACGTCAGACACTACCGGCGGGGAGTCTCGTAATAAACTGGAGGAAGCGTGACACGGATATGAAGGTTCTGGCTTTCGCCGCGGGCGCCGCCCGGATGTATTGCGGCAGTTGCCTCCGAGACAATACGCTGGCGGCGGAACTCATCCGGCAGGGCCACGACGTCATTCTGCTTCCCCTTTACACGCCTACCCGCACCGACGAGACTAACGTCAGCAGTCCGAGAGTGTTCCTGAACGCGATCAGCGCCTGCCTCGATCAGGAGTCGGCGTTCTTTCGAAAGCCACGCTGGCTGCTGGACAAGTTGTGGGACGCGCAGTGGATGCTGAACTTAGCCTCCCGCACCTCGATCAGGGTGAACCCGCGGATGCTGGGCGAAATGACGGTTTCCGTGCTGCGCGGCGAGGAAGGCTTCCAGCGCAAGGAAATCGAGAAGTTGACCGGGTGGCTCCGGAGCGAAGCGCCGCCCGATATCGTAACGCTGCCCAATTCGCTGCTGATAGGGCTGGCGCGGCCGATTCGCGAGGCCGTGAACCGGCCCGTGTGCTGCACGCTCCAGGGCGAGGACCTTTTTCTCAGCCAGTTGCCGGAGCCGTATCGAACCCAGGCGATGGAGCTGATTCGATCCAATGTCGAACACGTGGACGGCTTCGCGGCCGTCAGCCGGTTTTCCGCGGACTACTGGCGCCGCCACCTCGGCATTCCCGAGGGTAAGATGCACGTGATCCCGCTGGGCATCAACCTGGAGGGATACGATGGCGGCCGGCGCGTTGGCCACAGGCCTTTCACGGTCGGGTACTTCGCGCGGATAGCGCCGGAGAAGGGACTCGACGTCCTGGCTGAGAGCTATCTGCGGCTGCGGCGCGAAACGGATTTCAGCGGCTCGGCGCTGGAGGTGGCGGGTTATCTGGCGCCGGAGCATCGCGACTACCTGAGCGCGATCGAGCGTCAGATGGAAGATGCGGGCTTTGGGAATGAGTTCCGGTATCGGGGCTCGCTCGATCGGGAACAGAAGATCGAGTTCCTGCGGAACCTGGACGTCCTGAGCGTCCCCTGCACCTACGACGAGCCGAAGGGAATCTTCCTCCTGGAGGCCATGGCCTGCGGCGTTCCCGTGGTCCAGCCCCGGCACGGAGCATTCCCTGAGATCCTGGAGCGAACGGGGGGCGGGATTCTGGTGGAACCCGGCAATCCGGCGAGCCTCGCGGAGGGCATCTACAAATTGTGGAAGGATCCCGAGCTCGCCGCCGAACTGGGGCGGCGGGGCGCGCAAGGGGTCCGCGAGCATTACAGCGCGGCGCGAATGGCCGCTGGGGCGCTCGAGGCGTACCGGACCATTGCGGGCGCGGCGATCCATGCTTGAAGTTACTAACATCACAAAGGAGTACCTAACGCCGCGCGGGCCTCTGAGCGTGCTCTCGGGTGTGTCCTTCTCGTTGGAGCGCGGCGACGCGGCGGCCATCATGGGGCCTTCGGGCTCGGGCAAGAGCACGCTGCTTTATATCGTCGGCGCGCTGGAACCGCCGACCGCCGGCGTCGTGACCCTGGACGGCAGGAACCCCTACCAGCTTCCGGAAAAGGAACTGGCGGCGTTCCGCAATGAAACCATCGGCTTCATCTTCCAGGATCATTGCCTGCTGCCTCAGTGTTCGGTGCTGGAGAACGTGCTGGTTCCCACGCTGGTGGGGAAGAATCACGATGACTATCCGAAGCGCGCCCGGGAATTGCTCGAGCAGGTTGGGCTGGCGGACCGGCTGGATCATCGCCCGGCGGAGCTTTCAGGCGGCGAGAAGCAGCGCGTGGCTCTGGCGCGCGCTTTGATTCTGCGTCCGCATTTGCTGCTCTGCGACGAGCCGACGGGGAACCTGGATGAGGCTTCGGCCGAGATGGTGGCCGCCCTGTTGTTGGAGTTGCACCGACGCCAGGAGACCATGCTCATCGTGGTCACACACAACCCCGGCCTGGCCGCGCGGTTTCCGAGACGGTACGAATTGCGTCATGCGAACCTCCACCCTGCTGGCGCGTAATCTCACCTGGTATTGGCGCACGAACCTGGCCGTGCTGCTCGGAGTGGCCACGGCCGCGGGCGTGCTCGGCGGCGCGCTGCTGGTGGGCGATTCGGTGCAGGCCAGTTTGCGCGGCCTGGTGCTGGCCCGGCTGGGAAACGCCGAATTCGCCGTCACTCGCAACGGATTCTTCCGCGAAGAACTGGCCACCGCGTTCCCCTCCGCCGCCCCGGTGGTGGCGATGGATGGCGTTGCAATCCACGAGGCCAGCGGGAGGCGGGCCGGAGGGGTGCAGGTTTACGGGATCGATGAGCGCTTCTGGAAGTTCCAGGGGGAACCCGGGGCGCCGCCGCGCGGCCGGGAAATCCTCTTGACCTCGGCGCTCGCGCAAGAGCTGGGGGCCAAGGCCGGCGACGATGTCCTGCTGCGCGTCGAGAAGCCTTCGGCCATCCCGCTCGAGACCTTGCATGGCCGGAAGGAGGACGTCGGCAGGACCATCCGGCTGGCGATGAGCGGGGTGGCGAGGAGCGAATTCTCGCTTCGGGCGGGGCAGGGCGATGTGCGCGCCGTGTACGTGCCGCTGGCGCGCTTGCAGCGGGATCTCAATCAGACGGGGAGGGTCAACACCATCCTCGCGGCGGGGACTCCCGGCATCGAACGCATTCTTAAGGAGCGATACACCCTCGCCGACCTCGGTCTCAAGCTGCGAGTCTTGGACCAGCCCGGCTGCCTGTCACTCGAAAGCGACAGCGCGATCATCAGCGACACTCTGGCTGCGGTTGCCTCGTCCACCGCCGCGTCCCTCGGGCTGCGCACTCAGCCGGTGTTGACGTACCTCGCCAACAGCATTCGCGCGGGCGATCGAGAGACGCCTTATTCGGTCGTGACGGCGCTCGACTCCGATCTCGCGCCCGCCCGGGATGACGGAATCACGCTGAACGACTGGGCGGCCCGGGACCTCGGAGCGAAGGTGGGCGATCCGGTGACGCTCGAGTACTACGTCTGGAAGCCGGACGGGCGGCTGGAGACGGAGACGGCGCAGTTCAGGGTGGAGCGGATCGTGCCTCTGGCCGGGGCCGCCGCGGACCGGGAGTTTGCGCCCGCCTATCCAGGGATCACGGAATCCGAAAGCCTGCACGACTGGGACCCGCCGTTCCCGCTGAACATGGCCCTGATCCGGCCGATCGACGAGCAGTACTGGCGGCAATACCGCACCACGCCCAAGGCGTTCGTTCGCCTGGCGCGAGGCCGCGAGCTGTGGGGGACTCGTTTCGGAAGTCTGACCTCGATCCGCGTCTTCCCGCCCTCGGAGGCTTTCGGCGAAGCGCTTCGCGCGGCGCTCGATCCCTCGGCAATGGGATTGACGGCCGTCCCGGTCAAGGCTCAGGGTCTGGAAGCGGCGCGAGGCACGACCGACTTTGGCGAGTACTTTGTCTACTTCAGCTTCTTCCTGATGGTTTCGGCACTGCTGCTCACGGGCCTGTTCTTCAAGCTCGGCGTTGAGCAACGAACGCGCGAAATCGGCGTGCTGCGCTCGCTGGGCTTTTCGGCATCGAAGATCCGCGCCCTGTTCGTGATCGAGGGAGCGGCGCTCGCGGTTACTGGCGCGGTCGCCGGGATAGGGGTCGCGCTGGCCTACGGCGCGGTGGTCATGCTGGGGTTGCGCACGTGGTGGTTCGACGCGGTGGGGACCAGGCTTCTCACGCTGCATGTCTCGCTTCCGTCCCTGGCCGCCGGCGCTCTGGCGGGGGTGGTCACGGGCCTCGGCGCAATCGTATGGACCCTGCGGCGCCTGCAGCCAGTCACGCCCCGGGGGCTGCTGGCCGGCGAGCAGAAGATCGGGTCGGGACGATGGCGCGTGGTGGCGGGAGCGATCGCCGCGTTCCTGGCTCTGGCCCTGGTGGCCGCCGCATGGCGCGGAAACCTCGGCCAGACCGCTGGCTTTTTCGGCGCGGGCACTCTGCTGCTGATTGCGGCCCTGTTGTTCGAGTCCGCCTGGCTCCACGCGCGCGGATTCGCGCCCATCGGCGGGAAGCTCACGCTCGGGCTGCGCAGCGTCACCTACCGTCCGGGCCGCAGCATCCTGTGCATCGCCCTGATCGCATCGGCAACCTTCGTGATCGTTTCGCTCGACGCATTTAGACGCGAGGGGCCGTCCGAAGGTACGGGCGGGTTCCCGCTGCTGGCCGAATCGGCGCTGCCGCTGATCCATAACCCGAACACCGCAGCGGGCCGGGAAGCTCTGAATGTCCCGCCGCTGGAGGGAGTGGAATTCGTTTCTTTTCGCCTGCGGCCAGGGGATGATGCCAGTTGCTTGAATCTCTACCAGCCGCGCAACCCGCGCGTCCTGGCGCCCCCCGCGGCCTTTCTCCGCAACGCCCGCTTCACCTTCCAGGGGGCGGTTAGCAAAACGCAGAATCCCTGGCTTCTGTTGGAATCGAAGCCTGCCGGCGGCGTGATTCCGGCCATCGCCGATGCCAACTCGATGACTTACGTGCTGCACCTGAAGCTGGGTGAGGAGTTCGAGTTCGGCGGGGTTCGGTTCCGAATCGTGGCGGCGCTCCAGGACAGCCTGTTCCAGGGTGAGCTGCTGATTTCGGAGCAAAACTTCCAGCGGCTGTTTCCGGACGTCGAAGGTTACCGGTTCTTCCTGCTGAACGCGCCGCCCGGCAAGGGAGAAGAGGTCACTCGGGTGCTGGAGGAGTCTCTCTCGGATTACGGATTCGACATTCAGCCCGCTGCGGCGCGCCTGGCGGGCTTCCACCGGGTGGAGAACACGTATCTTTCGATATTCCGCGCGCTCGGCGGATTAGGGCTGATTCTGGGCACCGTCGGATTCGCGGCGGTTTTGCTGCGGAATGTGCTGGAGCGGCGGCGGGAGCTGGCCCTGCTGCGGGCGGTCGGGTACCGGCCGCGGCACCTGGCTGCGATGGTGCTGGCCGAAAACGCGTTTCTTCTCCTGGTAGGCCTTGCCACCGGCGCCGCGTGCGCCGTGCTCGCAATCGCACCGGCGGTTTCCATGCGCGGGGGGCGCTGGCCGGTGATCTCGCTGGGCGTGCTGCTCGCGCTGGTGCTGGTGACCGGGATTGCGGCATCCCTCGCCGCCACGGCCGCGGCCCTGCGTTCTCCATTGCTCGACGCGCTTAGATCGGAGTAGCGAGCGTGGCTCGCGTCCTATCCTGCTGCCGCCAACTTCTTTTCGGCGCTTGAGATCTTATCGCATGCGGTCTGGAAAGCCGCACTGAACAGAGCGCTCGCTTCCTCTTCGTTGAGCGTTTGCGTGCTGATCATGGCTTTCAGAACCTCCGGATCTTTGCCGGTTTCGAGGACGAGTTGAGCGGCGCCCGAAACGGTTTGAGCGGCTGCAAACTGCGCATCCTGCTCCGACAGCCCCATTCGCACCGCTCCATCTCTCAGGGCCTTAATAACCGGGAATATGTACGTCGGGCCGACAGCGGTGAGAGCTGTTGCGACGTTCATGAGGGACTCATCGATCCGAATCGTCTCACCAAACAGGGCCAACAAGCTTTCGATGAGAGGCAGGTCCTCTCGTCTGACGTGCCTGCCCAGGCAGTGCGGGTTCATCCCACGCCCGATCAACGAGGGCGTGTTGGGAATCACGCGCAAAACCGGATTCGGGTTTTCAAGGATGCCTTCCATCAGCGAGGTTGGCACTGCGGCGGCCAACGAGACGACCAGCGCATCCGGGGGGACCGCCGATCGCACTTCCGAAAGGACGCTCTTCACCACGTTTGGAGGAACGGCCAGGAAAAGAACGCCGGCAAATCCGGCGCCCTCTTTATTGTTCGGGCTCACTTGGATTCCAAACTGGTTGTTGAGTTCTTCCAAGCGGTCCTTGCGGATATCGGTGGCAAAGATCTGTTCCGGCTTCACGCCGCCGGCCTTGATTAATCTCTCAATGAACACACCGGCGATGATGCCGGCGCCGAGAAAAGCGAACTTCAAGTCCTTCGTGTCAATGTTAAGCATCTGGATCTCCAGGATCGAGGCCAGTATACATCGAGCTGCCAAGATAAAGCGCGGTCTTCTTGTGGTATGCTGGCGCAGCATCACGAGCACGCGGGAGAGCCCAGTGGAGAATCACAGTCCGATCCTGCGCGTCCTGCCTTCGAAAGCCGAACTGCGGGCCATCTACGACAGATTGAGCAGTGTCTACGGCCTGCTGGCCGACCGCGCGGAGAAGCCAATCCGGCGGGCTGCCCTGAAGAGTCTGGACCCCACCCACGGTCTGCGAGTTCTGGAGATCGGCCCCGGTACCGGCCATGGCGTGGCGGCTCTGGCGCAGGGCGTAAGCCCGGGCGGTTACGTCGTGGGACTCGATCTGTCAGAGGGCATGCTCGAGCGGACTCGAGACCAGGTGCGGGCGAAGGGATGCCAGGGGGTTGGTTTAGTGCAAGGGGATGGCGCCCGGCTTCCGCTTCGCGATGGCATCTTCGACGCCGTGCTGCTGTGTTTCACTCTGGAACTGTTCGATACGCCTGAGATACCACTGGTGCTCGGGGAGTGCCAGAGAGTGCTGAAAGCCGGCGGACGGCTGGTGGTAGCGGCATTGTCGAAGACCGGCGGAGAAAGCGTTCCGGTGCAGTTGTATGAATGGAGCCACCGGTGTTTTCCGAACCTGGTGAATTGCCGCCCCATCCGCGCCCAGGAGGCGATCGAGGCGGCCAGCTTTCGAGTGGACAGCCGCCGGCTCCTGAGTATCTGGTTGCCGGTCGAACTCGTAGTGGCCGTGCGCGTCTGAAGCGCGCAAGCGGCATGATATCCTTTCTGGATACGCCGCCTCCCTGGCGGTGTAGAGGAGGGGCAGGATGCGTCTCGCGATATCCCTGGCATGTTTCATTGGCACGCTCTTGGTTCCGGCATTTGCGGAAAACTGGCCGCAGTGGCGCGGTCCGTCACTGAACGGCACGAGCAACGAGAAGGACCTGCCGGTGCGCTGGAGCACGACTGAAAACGTCGCGTGGAGGCTCGCCATGCCGAGCAAGTCGGGCTCGACGCCAATCATCTGGGGCAACAACGTCTTCCTGAATGTCGCCGAGGGCGACAGCCTCTACCTGTGGTGCGTCGACAAGACCAAAGGCACACCGATCTGGAAGAAACTAATCGCCGGCGGCAATTACGAGATCAACAAGCAGAACATGTCTTCGCCTTCGCCCGTTACGGACGGCACAAACGTGTACGCCATGACGGGCGTCGGCGTGCTGAAGGGTTTTGACTTCGCCGGCAAGGAACTCTGGGTGCGCGATGTTCAGAAGGACTACGGCAAATTCGGCCTGAACTGGGGATACGGCTCCTCGCCATTGCTCTATGCGGACAGCCTGTACGTCCAGGTGCTGCACGGGATGAAGACGGACGACCCGTGTTACCTGTTGCGCATCGACAAGAAGACCGGCAAGACCATCTGGCGGGTGGAACGGCCCACCGAGGCGACTCGCGAGTCCCCCGATTCTTATCGGACCCCGGCGCTGGTCAAAGTCGGCGATCGGGTAGAGATCGTGGTCGCCGACGGCGATGGCGTTACCGGGCACGACATGGCCACGGGGAAGGAACTCTGGCGCTCGCGGGGCTTGAATCCGGGCAACAATCAGGCCAACAGGGTGATCGCTTCAGTGGTCGTGTCCGGCGATATGATCTATGTGCCCTCCCGGGTCCGGCCGTTGATCGCGTTCCGCGCGGGCGGCAGCGGCGACATCAGCCAGTCGCAGCGAGTCTGGTCGGTCAACAGCGGCCCGGATGTACCCACGCCCGCGACGGACGGGAAATACCTCTATATCGTGAACGATCAGGGCATTGTCTGGTGCCTGGATGCCAAAACCGGGCAGGAGTTCTATGGCAGCCAGCGGCTCAAGAACGGGACTTACAGCTCCTCGCCGGTAGTGGCGGACGAAAAGGTTTACCTCAGCAACGAAGATGGCGTCACGGTGGTCATGAGGGCCGGCCCCAAGTTCGAAGTGCTGGCGGAAAACGACCTGGCCGGTTACACGCTTAGTTCGCCCGCGATTTCCGACGGGCACATCTTCCTGCGCACGACGCAGTTTCTGTACTCGATCGGCAAGCGTTAGGGTGCGCTTCATGCGGTACGGAATCAGACTCTGCGCGATCCAGCTCTTGGCCATAGCCGCTTTGGCGGCTGACGCGAATTGGCCGCAATTCCGCGGACCGTCGGCGAGTGGGGCGGGTACGGGTTCGCCTCCGGTCGAATGGAACGCACAGTCGGGGAAGAACATCCTGTGGAAGACGGCTATCCCCGGCCTGGGTCACTCCAGCCCTGTCATTTGGGGCGACCGCGTCTTTCTAACCAGCGCCGTCCCCGCAAGCGGCGAGGCATCGCTTAAAGTCGGTCTCTACGGGGATGTCACTTCGGTCGAGGGGGAGCCCTCCCAGAGCTTCAAGGTTTATTGCCTGGACCGCAGGACCGGCAAGATCCTCTGGGAGCGGACGGCGGCGAGCGGACGGCCCAAGATCATGCGCCATCCGAAATCCACTCACGCCAATCCGACTCCCGCCACGGACGGCAAACACCTTCTGGTGTTCTTCGGCTCGGAGGGGCTGTTTTGCTACGACCTGAATGGTGCGCTGCTCTGGAAGAAAGATTTCGGAGTGCTCGATTCAGGCTTCTACACGGCCCCCCAAGCGCAGTGGGGGTTTGCCAGTTCGCCCGTGATTTTCGAAAACACGGTCATCATTCAGGCGGACGTCCAGAAGAACTCATTCCTCGCGGCGTTCGATGCCGGATCCGGAAAGGAACTCTGGCGCACGCCGCGGGGAGATGTGCCGACGTTTGGAACTCCAACGGTGGCGCCTTACACGGCTCGCGGCGCCGGGGGCTGGCAGGTCGTGGTGAACGGCTGGCGGCATATCGGCGGCTACGATCTGAAGACCGGGAAGGAATTGTGGAAGCTCCAGGGCGAGGGGGACATTCCCGTCCCCACGCCTGTTTTTATGGACGGATTAGTGGTGATTACGAACGCACACGGCGAGGGGCGGCCCATCTTTGCCATCCGCACTGACGCGGCGGGCGACCTCACCAAGAACCGCTCCGCCATCGCCTGGATGCAGGAGCGCGCCGGCAACTACATGCAGACTCCGCTGCTCCACGGAGGCCTGGGCTATTTCTGCTACGACAACGGCGTGCTGAGCGTCTACGGGCTGGCCACGGGAGAACGGCTGTATCAACAGCGCCTCGGCAGCGGAGCATCCGGCTTCAGCAGTTCACCGGTGACAGCCGGCGGCCGGCTCTACATCACCAACGAAGAAGGCCGCAGCTACGTGCTGGCGCTTGGCCGCGAGTACAAATTGCTTGCCGAAAACGACCTCGGGGAGACCGTGATGGCCACGCCGGCCATTTCCGACGGTGTGCTTTATATCCGTGGAGGCAAGCACCTGTTCGCGGTTGGCGTCAAGCCGTAAAGAGCGGTCTCCACTTGAGATTGCGGAACCAGATCTCGGCTCCATAGGCTTGCAGGAGTACGCGGCCGCGATTCAGCGGAACCGTCTGCTCCGGAGTGGCCGGGTCCCAGTGCAGGATGGTGGACGCTCTGCTGACAATCCGGCCGTTGACGAGCTGAGTGGCGGTGTTGCCACGCAGCTCGATCTCGATGGTGTTCCAGCCGTCGAGAACTTCGAAGTTGGCGTCCTTGACGACACGCCGGGTGGTTTGTGCATTGCCGCCGCGTCCGCCGCCGCCAGCGATGGCAGAAGCGTTGCCGATAATGTTGAGGTCGCCGACGTCGCCTTCGGTGAGCTGGCATTCGGCGGAAGTCGGGAAGAGGCGGTCCTCGCCCACGACGAAGTACATGATGCCGGAGTCGCGCCGGGCTTCCAGACGCGGCGGGAAGCGCTTGCCGCCCCACTTGTATTCGACGTGGAGGCGGCAGTTGGAGTACTCGGCCGTGGTGGCGATGTAGCCGTTCTCCTGATTCTGCGCGGTCACGGGAATGTCGAGGATATGGAACATGCCGTCCTCGACCTTGAAGATCTTCTTCGGATCGTTGTCCTTGCCTCTGGATGGCAGGAACGTGTACCAGCCACTGAGGTCTTTGCCGTTGAACAACGGTTTCCAGTCGTCATTCTGCGCGGCCACGCGGGTGGCCAATAGGGAGCCCGCCAGAGCGGGGAAGACGGCACGGCGTTGCATCGGGATCTCCTTCCAGACCGAAAACGGAATACTCTATATACTATCCGGGAAAGGGGTCAAGGTCATGCGACTCTGGGTTCTTCTGCTGGCGGTTACCCCGCTGGCGGCGCAGTGGCCGCAATTCCGCGGGCCGAACGCATCTGGGGTGGCGGTGGCGCACAACCTGCCAGTGGAATTCGGACCGGGGAAGAACGTGGTGTGGAAGACGGAGCTGCCGGCGGGACACTCGTCGCCGGTCATCGCGGGGGGCCGCATCTTCCTGACTGCGGCGGAGCAGGAGAAGCTCGCGGTGGTAGGGGACAAAGTCACCGACGCCGGCGAAGGGAAGCTGTGGACGCTGTGCCTGGACCAGCGAACGGGCAAGATTCTTTGGAAGAGGGAAGCTCCAAGGCCGCGGCGGGAGCAGCGGCAGCGCACCAACAGCGCGGCGTCGCCGAGTCCGGTCACCGATGGGAGCAACGTGTACGTGTTCTTCGGGGACTTCGGGCTGATCGCCTACGGCGCGGACGGCGCGGAGCGGTGGAAACTCCCGCTCGGCCCGTTCAACAACCAGAACGGCCAGGGGACGTCGCCGATCCTGGCGGGCAACTTGCTGGTATTGGTATGCGACCAGGACGCCGGCTCGTACATGATCGCCGTGGACAAGGAGACGGGGCGAGTGAAGTGGCGGATAGAGCGTCCGGAAGTGACCCGGGGCTACGGGACGCCGGTGATCTTCACCCCGAAGGAAGGTCCGGCGGAGCTGATCGTGCCGGGAGCGTATCTGCTGATTGCCTACAACGTTGAGACGGGGGAGAAGCTGTGGTGGGTTCGCGGGATGTCATGGCATCCGAAGCCGACGCCAGTAATCGCGGGGGACATGATTTACACCGTTTCGGTGGATAGTGGCGGGGAAGTGGAGACGCCCACCGAGACACCAACTTGGGAAGAGACGCTGGCAGCCTACGACGCCGACAAGGACAGGAAGCTGCGGATGCAGGAGATGCCGGAGCGGATGCAATCTCCGAATGCGGGGATAGACCTGAACCTGGACGGGATGCTGAGCCAGCAGGAGTGGGAATTCTACCGGGCGCGGCGATCCGCGCGGAACGCGCTGTTGGCGGTGCGGCATGGGGGGCGCGGCGACCTGACGGCGACCAACGTGGTTTGGCACATGCAGAAGTTCCTGCCGAACGTCCCATCGCCACTCTACTACGAGGGCGTGCTGTACCTGATCAAAGAGGGCGGGATCCTGACCAGCCTGAATCCGGCGACGGGAGCGATTCTGAAGCAGGAACGGTTGACCTCGGCGCTGGGGCAGTACTGGGCGTCGCCAGTGGCGGCGGACGGCAAGATCTACATGGTGAGCGAAGAGGGCAAGGTGACCGTCTTGAAAGCCGGCGCGCAGTGGGAGGTGCTGGCGACCAACAATCTGGACGACACGGTGTTCGCGACGCCGGCGATCGCCGGAGACCGGATGTACTGGAGGACGCGCTCCGCTCTCTATTGCTTCGCGAATCCGGAGTCCCCGAAGCAGTAGAGCCGTCCGTCCTGAGAACCGATTACCACGCGCCCCGCGGCGATTGCCGGGGAAGCCGAGAGCGGAGCTCCGGCATCGAAATCCCAGAGCTTCTTTCCGCCGCCGAGGTCCAGCACGTAGAAATGGCCATCGCTGGAGCCCACATACACGCGGGCACCCGCGATCGCCGGGGATGAATCGACGCGGGCCCGGGTGGCGAACGTCCAGACCGCCTTGCCGGTCTTGGCGTTAAGGCAGTGAATCAGCTTATCGCGGCCGCCCAGCACGATCCGGTCGCCTGCCGCCGCCGCTGAAGAGTAGAACGGGAACTGCGCGCGCGGGCGTTGATAGCGCCAGGCGACCCGCTTCTGACGGATATCTACCCCAACAACTTCATTGCTGAATGTTCCGTAGAAGGCCCACTGCCCCAGCAGCGCCACGGAAGCAGCGGTGTAGCCGCCAGAGGGGAACTGCAGAACTTCCTGGCCGTCGGCAAGGCGGATGCCGTGAAAAACCTCATCGCAACCCGACAGGTAGGCGACCCCGTCGGCGACGCCCGGCGTCGAATGCACGAAGTTGATGGTGGTGAATTTCCAGAGGAGCTTGCCGTCGCGCCGGGAGAGGCAATAGAGGTTGCCGTCGTAGGAGCCGATCAAGAGCCGGTCGCCGACGATGACCGGCGACGACCTGATCTCCGCGTCGGTCTTGAAGGTCCACAGCCCCTTGCCGTCGGCCGCATTCACGGCGTGGAGCACTCCGGCGAGGTCGCCTACATAGACGATTCCGTCGGCGACGGCCGGGGAGGACTCCCCGATCGCATCGGTGGCGCGGTACTTCCAGCGCAGCTTCCCGGTTTCCAGGTCGATGGCCAGCAGCTCTTTCGATTGCGACCCAACGTAGACGGTTCCGCCCGAAATCGCGGCGGAAGATTCGATCGATTCTCCGGCCTCGTAGGTCCAGAGCAGCTTCAGATTGGCCGGAGCAGCGCCGGCGGCGACGCCCGTCAGTTGCGGATTCCCCCGGAACTGCGGCCATTCATCCGCCGCGCCAAGGAGGCCGGCTATCACGAATACCAGCAGCAATCGCATCATGCGGTCACGGCTTCTGAGCGAGGGCGAAAAGCTGATTCCGGGTCGTCAGAAACAGGGTTCCGTTGGCCGGCACCGCGGTCGAGTAGACAGAACTTCCCATATTCATCTCGGCGATCAACTTCTTTTCCTTGCTCGCTTCGAACACCGCCACATCGCCGTCCGCGTCTCCCAGGTACACCTTCCCATCGATCACCATGGGCGCGGCCCAGATTCCGGCCAGCAGGTCATGGATCCAATAAGGCTTGCCAGTGTTCACATCCAGGCAGTGCAGATAGCCGGTGAGATCGGCATAGAACAGCAGTCCGTTGTAAATAGCGGCGGTCGAGATCGAGCGCCGGATCTTGTCGTAATGCCACAGGCGGCCGCTGTCAGTGATGTCGCCCCGCTTGGCCGCGTCGATCGCGTACAGGTGACCGGGGCCTTCCCCGCTCTCCGGATCCTGGGCGTTGGCGATGTAGACCTTGTTCTGCCAGATGACCGGCGTCGATATAATCTCGTTGCGCGACTTGGGCCAGACCGAATCCTTGGGGTTGGTGTCGAACTCCCACAGCTTCTTGCCGGTGAGCGCTTCATAACCGCGCACCCAGCCGTCGCCCTCGCCGATCACGACCTGGACCTCGCCGCCTACGGAGCCAACCGCGGGCGAAGACCATTGCCCGTCCAGGATGCGGTCATTGACGTTGTTCACCTGCCAGGCCAGCTTGCCGGTGGTCTTGTTAACCGCGACCATGGATGGCGCGCGCGGCGCGGGTACGCGGTCGTGACTCTCGTTGCGCCCGTTGGAGGTGCTCACGAAAACGAGATCGCCGTAGGACGCCGGCGAGGAGTTCGACATCTCGTGCGGAAACGAGCCGACCTCCTTGATCATGTCGAACTTCCAGATCACTTTGGCGTTGCCGTTTCCGTCGCCACGCGTGTCCAGGCACACGAGTTCGCTGCGGTTCGACACGTAGTAAAGGCGGTCGCCTTCAACCAGCGGCGCGGAGCAGACTCCCACATCGGGATAGTCATTGCCGGCAACAGGCAGCTTCGCATTCGTGTGCTGCCACAGGAACCGGCCGTCCGATTCCCGGAAGCACATGAGCACGCCGCGGTCGCCGGCTTCCTTGGGATTACGCTCCTGTTCGTTGTTGGTGCCGACGTAAACCTGGCCACCCGCCACAACGGGATTGCCGTAACTCTGCGATCCGAGCTGCGCCGTCCACTTCAGGTTCTTCTTGGTCTCGATGTCCCAAGAGGTAGGGATGCCCTTCATGGATGAGACCATGTTGCGGTCCGGCGTACCGCCCCACATCGGCCAGTCGCCCGTGCCCGGATCGGAGGCAAACAGAAGGCAACAGCACACCACCAAGCAGAAGATGATGACCCGTTTCATTGCATTCAGCGCTTGATGTCGTAGGCGTAGAGAGTATCCTGATCCCGCAGGTAGAGCCTGCCGTTGGCGATGACCGGCGGGGTCCACGTGTTCCACTGGTTGCCTCGCTTGATTTCGAACCGCGAGATCTCCTTGTAAGCCGCGGGCGTGGGCTCGATCAGCCCGACCGTGCCCTCCTCGCCCAGGCAGTACAGGCGCTGTTCGGCGAAGATGCAGTTACCTTTGCCGACGCTGCGATCGCGCCAGGCGACCTTCCCCGTCTTGAATTCCATGGCGGTGAGGATGCCGGTTTCATTGCCCGAGAATCCGTACAGATAGTCCCCCACCAGCACCGAAGTGGTGTAGTGGTTCTGCATATCCCGGTTGAAATAGACTTCGGACGCTTTGACCGAGCCACCCGCCGCGGTGAGCTTCAGCAGCGCGCAGCCGGTGTTGTAATCGGTGGAAACGAACACGTACCCGTCGGACACAATGGGCGTGGCGATGTTGGCCACTCGGTTGGCGACATTGGTGTACCGCCACAGTAACGCTCCGCTCTTCATATCCAACCCTATGGTGGCTCCGCCGGTGAGGAGTGCCAGACCGCGGATTCCGCCGAAATCGAACGGGAAGGCCGAGGAATACCCGGCGCCGTCATCCTGCGACTTCCAGATGAGGTCTCCGGTAGCCTTGTTCAGCGCCACGACCGCCGCACCGCGCCCTCCGGGGGTGACGATGACACGGTCGCCTTCAACCAGAGGCGATTCACTGTATCCCCATTGCGGAACTCCGCCGCCGAAGCGCTCGCCAATATTGAATCCCCAGATGCGCTTGCCGGTTTCGATCTCGAGGCACAGGAGCATACCGTCGCTGGCGAGCGCATACAGCCGGTTTCCATCGATGGTCGGCGCACCGCGGGGGCCGTTACCTTTGTCGTTGCCGAAGGTGCGGCCGGATGGCGTCTTCCATAATTGTTTGCCGGTATTGACGTCAATGGCCAGGACGAACTGCTGGCCGCCCTGCTGGCCCTGGGTGTAGAGGCGGCTGCCCACCACGGCGAGAGTGGAATAGCCTTCCCCAAGGCCCTGAGCCTTCCAGACCAGGCGCGGCCCGCCTTTGGGCCACGAGGCCAGGAGCCCGGTTTCAGGGGATTTCCCGTCGCGGTTGGGCCCTCGCCACTGGGGCCAATCGGCCGCCGAGGCATTAGCGCAAAGCAAGAGCGCAACAATAGGAACGGCGCGAAACATGAACATTTAGATAGATTACTACACCACGGGTAGGCGATGGGTTGGAGTGGGCCGGGAAGGGCGGAAACACTCAATCTGTTGCACTTGGGCTCGCGCTCCCGACGCCGCCGCGCCGGCCGCCAGGGCTTCTTCCACGGCCCGGCGAAGGACCTCGGGAGGGCCCTCGGCCCGCAAGTTCAGGATCAATTCGCCGCCTGACAACGTGTGCGCCAGCGTGCGGGAGAAGACGGGCTCCCCCGCGGTGCTAACCAGATTCAGCAGGCCCAGGCCGTCCGCTTCGTCGTCCGGCGTGAGCGTCATTTTGAGATGGGCTATCTCGATGGACTCTTTGGCCAGCCTGCCGCGAATTCGGCGGGCCAGTTCCAAAAGGAACAGGTTGCCGTCGAACGGCTGGGCCGCGGAAAGGCGGATGGTGCTGTTCAGCCATCCCAGCCGCGCTTCTCCCTCGGCGTAAAGGTCATAATCGACGTCAAGCGCCGCGCGGGATCCCTGCTCAGCGGCCAGAGCGGCGAACCAGGGCTCCAGCCCCGTCCCTTCGCCCGCGCTCACCTGGAACAGTTCGGCCTGCGGGTAACGCTGGCGCAATGCATTATCGAGGCGATCCAATTGCTCGCGGCTCGCCAGATCACGCTTGTTAGTGACGATGATATCCGCCTCTTCCAACTGCTTACCGTACACATACAGAACTTTGTCCGAAAAAGTCCTACCCGGCTCCAGCCCGAGTACGCGGAGCGCCCGGATGGGATCGACCAGAACGCTCAGCGGTGCGACCCGGTAGTGGTCGCCATACATCCGCCGCAGCGGATACTGGACGGTCGCGCGCAGGTCGGTGCAGCTTCCTACCGGCTCGGCCAGCAGGACATCGGGCCGGGCCCCGCGCGCCAGCCGTTCGGCGGCCTGGATCAGCGAGTCGAAGCGGCAACAGAAACATCCGCCGGTGATCTCCTCGACGGGAAAGCCGTGGGAGGCGGCGAGAGCGGTATCGACGAGCCCATGACTCTGGTCGTTGGTAATCAGTGCCACTCGCCGCCCTTGGGCGGTCAGATGCTGTGCCAGCCGCAACAGGGCGGTGGTCTTCCCGGCGCCCAGGAAACCGCCCACCATGATGTAGTCAGCCCGCATACGGCCCTCCACATTCCTCCTGGCGGTCGCGCAACACTTCGTCGATGGTCTCATCCAGGACCGCGACATATCGGTGGACATCGAAGCTGTCGGGCAGCGGTTTGCCGCGGACCCGGTAAAGCCACCCCCGCTCGTAGGGGTCCGACTCGATCAGCGTAATGTCGCTTTGAATCGCGTCGCCCGCGCCGAGGAATTCGCCCTCAGCCACGGAGTGAAGGGTATTGAGCGCCTTCAGTCCCTCCACCCAACCGATTTCCTGGCCAACTGCAACGATGGAGCCGGCGGGGATGGAGAACTCGTGCTCTACGAGGTCACCCAACAGCCAGGTGGCGAGTTTGGTGAAGCCGACGCGCCAGACCCCCTCTGACTCCTCCCGCAGCCAGTAGTGCGACGCGGTGTACCGGCGATCGGCCGGCAGCCGCGTTGCGAACCGTCCCCGCTGATACGAAATGGCACTCATCGATTACGGACCCGCCGTGCTATTATCCCCTGTTCCTCACGAGACGCGCCCAATGCTCAGTCTGCGACCACTCCGCACAGTCGCGGAGGAAAATCTCGCGCTCGATACGGCTCTGTTCCACGCTGTCGAAGGCGGAGCGGGAGCAGAGACGCTGCGGTTGTGGGAGAGTGCGGCGCCGGTGGTGGTGCTAGGGCGTTCGGGCGTGGTCTCAAACGAAGTGGAGGAGGAGGCCTGCGCCGAGGATGGCGTCGCGGTTCTGCGGCGCGACTCGGGAGGCGGCGCCGTGCTGCTCGGGCCCGGGTGCATCAGTTTCTCTTTGCTGCTCTCGCTCGAGCGGCATCCCAGGCTTCGCCATGTAAATTCTAGCTACTCGCTGATCCTGGGATGCCTCGCCCGGGCGCTGGCCGTCCCGGGACTGGAGATCCGCGGCGTCTCGGACCTGGCGATTGGAGGACGCAAAGTATCCGGCAACGCCCAGCGCCGCGGCCACCAAGGGCTTCTCCACCACGGCACCCTGCTATATGCCTTCGAACCGCGATGGGTTGAGAGATACCTAAAACAGCCATCCCGCCAGCCGGACTACCGGTCCGGCCGCAGTCATGCCGATTTTCTCGGGAATCTGCCTCTGTCCCGCAGCGAGATCTGCAGGCGTGTGGGCTTAGGATTTCGCGATATAATTGCTAGAAAGGGCGTTTTTCCTGGGTCGCGCGAGGAGGCTGGGTTTTGACGCACACACGGCGGGATTGGATTATTGGTGTCGGTTCGTTGGGTCTCACGTCCCTTTTGCCGGCCGCGCAAGGGCTGGACTGGCCGCAATTCCGCGGGCCGGACCGGGACAACGCATCGAAGGAGACGGGTCTGTTGCGCAAATGGCCCGCCGGCGGACCTAAGGTCTTGTGGTCAGTCCCGGTGACCCAGGGTTATGCGGGAGCCGCGATTGTCGGCGGCCGCGTCTACCACCACGATTACGACGAGGCGAAATCCGATTGGTGCGTCAACTGCAGGTCTTTCGCCGACGGCAAGCAAATCTGGCAATTCCGGGAAAACCGCGAAATCCGCCCCAACCACGCGATTACACGCACGGTTCCGGTGGTCGACGGCCGGTACGTCATCTCGCTGGACCCCAAGTGCGTGCTGCACTGCCTGGACGCCAAGACCGGCAAACAGATCTGGCGCAAGAGCCTGGTCACGGAATACGGGAGCACGATTCCTTCCTGGTACAACGGCCAGTGTCCGCTGCAGGAAGCTAACCGGATCATTATCGGCGTCGGCGGCGGCACGGCCCTCATGGTCGCGCTGGACAAAGCCACGGGCAAGGAGATTTGGCGGACGCCGAACGTCGGGAAACACGCGCTGTCGCACGTTTCCGTGATGCCGGTCGTCCTGGGGGGCGTCAGGCAGTACCTCTATGGAACGCTCAAGGGCGCGCTCGGGGTTTCCCCCACGGATGGGAAGCTGCTGTGGGAGTTTGGCCGCAGGTTCAACGTCGTCGTCGCGCCATCCCCGATCGCCGTAGACGGGGAACGGGTCTTCATGACCGGCAGCTACGACGCGGGAAGCGTGATGATCCGGGTGCGGCGCACAGGCGACGTTTTTAAGGCCGAGAGCGTCTGGGACATGAAGATGAATGAGTGGAACTCGGAATTGCACACTCCGATTGTTTACAAGGGTCACATGTTTGCAGTCGGCAAGAAGCGCCGTGGCCTGTTCACCTGCCTGAGCTTCGATGGCAAAGAAGTCTGGACCAGCGAGGGGAAGGCCTCTTTCGGCCTGGGCAGCTTCATGCTCGCCGACGGAATGTTCTTTGTCCTGGATGGCGACACCGGCATGCTCCGCTTGCTCGAGGCGAGCACCACCGAGTACAAGGAACTGGCCAAGGCCCAGGTGCTCAACGGGCAGGACGTGTGGGGGCCGATGGCGCTGTCGGATGGCAAGCTGGTGCTGAGGGACTTAACCAAGATGGTGTGCATCGACGTGCGCGGCGCGTAGGCGGGACAGGTTATGCAATACAATCAGGTGCGACTGCTGGCCGGGAAGGGCGGGGAAGGCGATCGCTTCGCCGCCACCCTGCGCGGCATCGCCGTCGACCGACTGGACTACGTCTTCGCGGCGGGCGACCGGGAAATCAAGGTCTTCGACGACACCGGCCGTTTGCGGCGGCGCTGGAGCACCGCCAAGCCGGGCCTGGCGGTGGCCGTATCCGGCGATGGCCGGGTGTTTGTCGGCCAGGCCGGACAGGTGGAGATCTTCGACAGCACAGGCCGCCTCACCGACACCTGGCGCGACCAGGAGCGCATGGGCCTGGTGACGGCGATCGGATTTTCCAAAGGCAATATCTTCCTCGCCGACGCCAGAGACCGCTGCATCCGCCGCTACGACGCCGGCGCCAAGTACCTTAACAACATCGGCAAAGACAACCGGATGAACGGGTTCCTGATTCCCAACGGCGTGTTGGATTTCGGCGTGGACGCCAAGGGCATCCTCCACGCCGCCAACCCGGGCAAGCACCGCGTCGAGCGCTACACTCAGGAGGGCGAATTGCTCGGGTATTTCGGACGCTTCGACGGGCGCGATCCGGCGGGATTTTCGGGCTGCTGCAATCCCACTAACCTGGCCGTTACCGACGGCGCCCGGATCTGGGTCACCGAAAAAGGCGGCCCGCGCGCCAAGGTCTACGACTCCGGCGGGAAGCTGATGGCCGTGATCGCCGCCGGCGTCTTCGATCCCAACTGCAAGAACATGAGCATCGCCGCCGGCTCGCGCGGCCGGGTTCATGTGGCCGATACGGTGAAGCTTCAAATCTTCGTTTTCGAGCCGCGAGCCGGGGAATCGGGGGCAGCATGAGCGATCAAATGACACGGCGCGGCGCACTGGTCAAGGTGGCCCGCGGAGCGGCGGCGCTGGGGCTGGGCGGCACCGCGTTCTTCCTGGTTCGCAAGGCCGAAGGACAGGTCGTCTGGAACGTCGATGCGGCCAAGTGCATCAACAGCCAACTGGGCCTATCGGGCGTCGAGGCGTGCGGCTTGTGCACCACCGAGTGCGTCGTGTCGCGGTCCGCCGTGCGGGCGGTCAACGAGTTTTCCAGGTGCGGGCGGTGCAACATTTGCCCGGCGTATTTCAACGTCACCAGCGCGGTGGACGAGAAGGGTCTGCCCAGCGAGAAGCTGTGCCCGCGCGACGCCATAACGCGCAAGGCAATCGGCGCGGTCGATCCCGAGGACCCCGCCAACAACTTCTACGAGTACGTTATCGACGAGGTCAAGTGCGATGGCTGCGGCAAGTGTGTCATGGCTTGCAAGGAGCCCTTGGGGCTGGGATCCATCGTATTGAGGGTGCGGAATAATCTGTGCGTGGACTGCAACAGCTGCGCCATCTCGACCGCCTGTCCCAAAGACGCCGTCCGCCAGGTGCCGATTCAAGGAGCTTTCGACTTTGTACCGCTCGGATCTCATACTTAAGCCGAGCCGCATGCCCATTAGACCGCTCACGATTGCACTCCTGATGGCACTGGCCGGCTTGATACTGCTGTTCGCCGCCAGCGCGGCCGGCCAGTCCCTGCCCTACGAACGCCCGGTGCAGGTGGCCCCGCAGCCGGATAGCATCGGCGGCGGGTACGTCACGCCCCCGGTGCAGAAGCCCAAGCCGCGGTCTTATTGGCTGGAAGTGCTGGACGTGTTTCTGCTGGCCGCCGTGATGGGGGTCTCGGTCTGGGTGGTTTTGTCCCGGCGCAGCCGGATGTGGGTGCTGGTGCTGACGGTGGCCTGCCTGGGCTATTTCGGCTTCTACCGGGAAGGCTGCATATGCGCCATCGGCTCCATTCAAAACGTCGCGCTGGCCCTGACCGATCCGCTTTACTCGATCCCCATCGTGGTCACGGCGATCTTCTTCCTGCCGCTGCTGGTGGCGTTGTTCTTCGGGCGGGCCTTCTGCGGGGGCGTCTGCCCGCTGGGCGCCATCCAGGAACTGGTGCTTCTGAAACCAGTGCAGGTTCCGCGCCGCCTTGATCGGGCGCTGGGCCTGCTGAGGTACGTCTATCTCGGCCTGGCCGTCTGGCTGGCCGTGCAGCCGTTTGCCGCGCGCGAGTTCGTCATTTGCCGCTTCGACCCCTTCATCGGCTTCTTCCGTCGCACGGGCTTAGCCCACATGCTGTATATCGGCGCGGCCGTCCTGGTGTTGGGCATGTTCGTGGGGCGGCCCTACTGCCGTTACCTGTGCCCCTACGGCGTTTTGCTGGAATGGGTGACCCGGCTGGCCGGCCGCGGCGTCAGCATCACCCCGAACAAGGAACTGGATTGCGGACTGTGCCAGGAAGCGTGTCCCTATGGCGCCATCGAGAAGATGCGCGTTGTGCGGCCGAAATGCCTGTACTGCGCGCGGTGCTTCGCAGCCTGTCCCCGCCATGGATCGCTGGCGGTCAAATCATGAACCCGGACTGGACCAAGCGGGTGCGGCGGGCGGCGGCAATCGGCGCCTCGGTCGTCGTCGTGTGCGTGCTGATTCTCACGGCGAGCTATGTGGCCGCCCGCATCATGGCTCCCAGGGACGCCCGGATCGTCGAGGATCTTAAGAAGAAAGTCCGGCAGGACTCTTCGTTCGCGCCCAAGCTCGAAGCCGAGCACAAACGCATCACCGCGGCTCTCGAGCGGCGCAAGAAGCTGGACGACGTCCTCGCGATCGTACTGATTGCGGCCTCGGCGCTCTTTATCGCTTCCGCCAAGTGGCTGGCGGCCTCGCCCGGCCGGCGGCCGCTGCCCATGGACCGGCTGGTACAGCTCAAAGCCGGCCCCAGAGTGGGACATGCTTTAGCTCGTCCCGCGGCCACCAACGGCGATGAGGAACTGCCGGCGGCGTTCGTGGAACGGATCGTCCAACAGCAAGGACGCTCGAAGGAAGCGGCCATCCCCATTCTGCAAGCCATTCAGTCGTACTATCGCTATCTCCCCGACGACGCCCTCAAGCGCGTCTGCGAGCTGACGGAAATCACGCCCGCGCAGATTGCGGGCACGTCGTCGTTCTACGCCCAGTTCCGCCGCTCGCCGATGGGCCGGAATCTGGTCCGGGTCTGCCACGGAACAGCGTGCCACGTCTCCGGCGCGCGGCAGCTCACCGAAGAGCTGCGCCGGCGTTTGGAGATTCCCGACGGCGCCGACACCGATCCGCAGCGGATGTTCACGGTGGACGAAGTGGCCTGCCTGGGCTGTTGCAGCCTGGCGCCGGTGATGATGGTCAACGGCCAGGCGGTCGGAAAGCTGACCCCCGCCGCGGCCTGCGAAGCGCTGGACGGCATTCGGAGCCCGAGTCCCACATGAGCGGCAAGAACGTCGAAATCCGGATCGGCCTGGGTTCCTGCGGCATCGCCGGCGGGGCGGAAGCGGTGCGGGCGGCCGTGGTAGAAGAGACGCGGAAGGCCGGCGGCGGGGCGGTGGTGAAGGCCGTGGGCTGCAACGGCATGTGCCATCGCGAGCCGCTGGTGGAAGTGATCGAGATGGGCGGAGCCGGCGCGCTGTACGGCAACGTCACTGCCGAGGCCGCGCGAAGCATCGTCCGGCGGCACGTGCGGCCGGGCCCGCTTTTGACGCGGCTGCGCTGGACGGCGGACCGCGTGGCGGGCCTGTTTCAGAAAGACGGAGCGCGGCCGCAACTCGCCGAATTCAAGATGGACCGCCGCAGCGGCGGCGCCGCCGGCTACTTGGGCAAGCAAGAGCGCATCGTCCTGGAAAACTGCGGCGATATCGACCCGCGGAACATCGATGACTACCTCGCCCACGAAGGCTACCAGGCGCTCGAGAAATGCCTCCGTCAATTGCCGCCGGCGGAGCTGATTCAGATCGTCTCGAATTCGGGCCTGCGCGGGCGCGGCGGCGCCGGCTTCCACACCGGCTTGAAATGGTCCATGGCGCGGCAGCAGCCCGGCCGGCGACAAGTACGTCATCTGCAACGGCGACGAAGGCGATCCCGGCGCGTTCATGGATCGCATGATGCTCGAGTCCTACCCGTACCGCGTGATCGAGGGCATGGCCATCGCCGCCTACGCCGTCGGGGCCGCCGAAGGCATCTTCTACATCCGCGCCGAATATCCGCTGGCCGTCGAGCGCGTGCGCGAGGCGATCCGGCAGGCCGAACAGCGCGGCTTCCTCGGACGAGGCATTCTCGGAAGCGCATTCCGCTGCGCCTGGAGGTTCGCGAGGGCGCCGGCGCGTTCGTCTGCGGCGAGGAGACCGCCCTGATCGCGTCGCTCGAAGGCCGGCGCGGCATGCCGCGGCTGCGCCCGCCCTACCCGGCCGAGCGCGGCTTTCGGGGCCAGCCGACGCTGGTCAACAACGTCGAGACGCTGGCCTGCGTGCCGTGGATCATGCGCCACGGCGCCGGCCCATTCGCCGCGCTCGGCACGGCAAGCAGCAAGGGCACCAAGGTCTTCGCGCTGGCCGGCAAGATCCGCCGCGGCGGGCTGATCGAAGTGCCCATGGGCATCACCATCCGGCGAGATCGTCGAGGAGATCGGCGGCGGCGTCAAGG
Source organism: Bryobacterales bacterium (assembly GCA_963734625.1). Lineage (GTDB taxonomy): Bacteria > Acidobacteriota > Terriglobia > Bryobacterales > Bryobacteraceae > CAVTHW01. Next base: position 54,990 of record CAVTHW010000013.1, read on the forward strand.
ACGGGCGGAAGTTCAAGGCCGTGCAGATCGGCGGGCCGTCCGGCGGCTGCATCCCGGCGCGGCTGGCCGACACGCCGGTCGACTACGAGGCCCTCGCCAGCGTCGGGGCCATCATGGGCTCCGGCGGCCTGGTCGTGCTCGACGACACCGACTGCATGGTCGACATCGCGCGCTACTTCCTGCGCTTCACGCAGGACCAGTCGTGCGGCAAGTGCACCTTCTGCCGCATCGGCACCCGGCGGATGCTCGAGATTCTCGAACGGCTCTGCGCGGGCAAAGGCAAGCCCGGCGACCTGGAGAATCTGGAACAGCTGGCCGGCCACGTCAGCCGCGGGAGCCTCTGCGGGCTGGGCCAGACCGCGCCCAACCCCGTGCTCACGACGCTGCGCTATTTCCGCGAGGAGTACGAGGCGCACCTGCTCGAGGCGCTGCCCGGCCGGCCGGTGCACGGCGCTGATCCACTACCGCGTCACCGACGACTGCATCGGCTGCACGCTCTTGCGCCCAGCAGTGCCCGGTCAACGCCATCGCCTTATCGCCCGTACGAACGGCACGAGATCGACGACAGTCTGTGCACCCGCTGCGACATGTGCCGCCAGGTCTGCCCGGACGATGCCATCGAGGTGATCTCCCCATGATTTCCCTGACCATCGACGGCCGGCTGGTCAGCGTGGAGCCCGGAACCACCCTCCTTGACGCTTCGCGCCTGCTGGACATTCATATCCGCAGCAGGCAGAGTAGCGGTTGCCGCCGCAGCAGGCAGAGTAGCGGTTGCCGCCGCAGGCGGCAGAGTCGGCCCGACCGTGGTTGGCGTGGGAGGCTGGCTACAAGCGGCCAGAACCGTTGCCATCACCAAAACGCTGCTCAGCAGAGCAGCCCGTCTCCCTGTTTGAACCTTGACTGCCATCCTAGTACCCCTCCTTCCGTGATCCTGAGTTCTATGTGAGAACAGGGAACGCGCGGATCCACATCTTCACACCAACTCACAGAGAATGCTCAGTTCTGTCGATCATCTTGTCCTACAGCGACGCCGACAATTGTAGAGAGTAGATTCTGAACTTCCCAATCTGTGCGATCAGACCTGGGTACTGTTCAGGGGACGCCTTCGCCCACCGCAGCACATCTTCGTCTACCATGTCTAACGGAAGCTGGTAGCCACGTCTTTCAATGCCGACATTGGCACCAATTCCTGCCTTCCATTCTCCTCCTCTCTCAGCACATCGGCCGGGAACTAAAGGTTGAACCGACTCGATGGACTGATGGTCGCTTCAGGTGTCCGAGGTGAGTCTGTCACCAAAGTGGGACCGTTACTATGCGTCCCGTAGTTCGCCGAGACCGGCCGATCGGCCAGCAGTTCAATCGCCTTCCGTCTATTGGCCGTTGCACCAACCGATGTTCTGCCGAATGTCCCCGGCTCATCAATGAAGTCGCGCCGTGATTACGGCTCACTTCACTCCAGACAAGGTATGTGGACTCCAGCTTCTCGATGGTTGGACGGTAAGTGCTAGTCCTGCGGTTCCTCAGGTAAGTGCAGCGACCGTGCACCCACCTTCCTACAACTACCTTGGTTCGATTCACGCCGTCTGGGTTGGCGAGACGTGGCAGTTCGCTAGAGACTGATCCTGACGGTCTTCCCCAAGCGGGCGGACTCATACATGGCGGCAGTGACCTGATCTGCTCGCAGGCCGTCGATGCCAGTGGCAAGGGGCTTCCGTGTCCTCTTCGATGGCCCGATTGAAAGCTTCGATCTCGGTCAAGAACAGGTTTGTCAGGGCAAACTGATAGGTTGCGGAGCCCGCCTCAGTGGCGACATGTAAGTCGGCAATGTAGCTGTGTTCGCCTTCCTGCCGGTACGCCTGGGAACCCTGCCAGACCGTAGCCATCGTCCCCTTCGAGCCATAGTAGTCTATTCTATCAGCCCCAAGCGACCGGGGAACAATACCACTACAATGCATGGAGCCGTAGACACCGTTGTCAAACCTGAACATGCCCAACGCTATATCCTCAAAGGGATTGTCTGGACTAGGTGGACCAACGAAGGCGCTCACCTCCTCAAACTCGTGCCCCAGGACAAAGCGCATCAGGTCAATCCAATGAACTCCTGACCTCGGTATCATACCGGCGCCCAGAGACGGGTCATACCACCAACTGTTGTGCCATCCGCTATGAGGTGTGACTTGGAGGTGACCCGTAACCAGGAAGATCTCGCCCAAGTCGCCTGAAGCGATGATTTCGCGCGCCTTTATGTGAGCAGGGTGGCCTCGGCCCTTATAGGCCACTCCCAGCTTGACCTTGTTCTCTTGGCAGGCGGCTATCATAGCTTCGCACTCTTTTGGGTTCTGCGCCATCGGTTTCTGAACGAATACGTGCTTTCCTGCCTTTGCAGCTTCGATGGCCTGGGCAGCACGAACACCGTTTGGGGTGGCGATGTATACCGCATCTACCTCTGGATCGGAGAGCAGTTCAGCCATCGAACCATAGCTGCGCTGGAAGCCGTGCTTGGCAGCGAACGCAGCACCCCTTTCCTTGTCCCGACTCGACACCCCTACCATCTTCGTGTTTCTTGCCATTCTCATGCTCGGTGCAATGTGCAGGTCGGCAAGCCTACCCGGGCCAATCAATGCCCATCCTACGGTCATCACCTGCCTCCTTCGAACGTCCACAAAGTCTACAGTCCTTTGTTGGAGCGCAACTTTGGTCCCGGCACCTCGTTCACTTGCAATCTCTGGCACCATGGGCTGGACCAGGAATGGCAATGGTCCGCCTCCATGGCCCTACTACGCCTTGTGGGGTAGAGTCCCCGAAAGGCGGAGCTCCTCGTCCCGACGAGAGCCTCTCACTCGCATCTCGTTCGTAAACCACCTCCTCTAGCAGACGCCAACACCAAACCGGGAAGGAGGGGCCGTCTTGGCCGACGCCCGCTCCTTGGCGTGGACGTCTACCGCAACACTCAAGTTGTTTGCCTCATGGATGACCGAGGCTGCCAGGTGGCTCTCCTCAAGCGGGGCCAATGACCGTTACTCACACAAACCTTCGCAAGCCAGGTCGTCCAACGCGTCCTTGCATGCAGTTGTCCTGCCATCCGCATCGCTATGATTACACCGCCTATCTCGGGTCATCTTCAAACACCCGTATCTGCGACCAGCCATCCATACTGGCGTATCATCCAACGATCCTACTGGACACTGTCTGAGCCGCGACGGAAAGGGGCTCGGCCAGTTCCTGCAGACGGTCAGGCGCTAACCGTTGGATAGGGCCGGAGATGAACATAACCGCAACGGACGCTTCCTGCCTATCCAGAATCGGGGCGGCAACTGATGCTAGCCCAGGTTCACGCTCACCGAAGCTATACGATATACCTGTCCGCCTTATCTCAGGCAGTGCACGCCGTAGGAGCTACTGGCACGGTCAGAATCCACGTTGCAGCGGGCAAACAAGCACTCGACCTCGTCCTGGGGCATGTACGCCAGAAAAGCCTTCCCGGAAGCTCCCAGATGTAGGGGGAGGACCTGCCCCACCCTCACCGAGTGACGCAGCGACTGCGGGCTTTCCAAGCGGTAGATGCAAATGCGCGTGTCGCCTTCTCTGGCGTATAGGCCTACTGTCTCATGGTAGTTCTCCCACAAGACCCTAATTTGGTCAACTGCAAGGGAGACAATGTCGTCTCGGTGTTCCAAGAACGTCTGCGCCAATTCCAGTACTCGGAAGCCCAGCTCGTACCGTCCCATCTCCTGTTCCTGTTTGACGAACCCCAACGATTCCATGGTCTGCAGCAATCGAATCACCGTGCTCTTGTCATAGTTCAAATCCTTTGCGATCTCACTTGGTCCCATCTTCGGTTTTGTCGCCAAGTGGCAAAGTACTCGGAGCGCCTTATCAACGGACTTGATGATCACGTTTCCTTCTCTCTCCCTTGAGACTCACACAATGTCCCACTTGCCTTTCGTGCGTTGTACGTGTGACTACTCAGGCTGTGACCGACTACCTCTTCGGCCAGTTTCGCGGCCTGCAAGAGCCGGTCCATATCCACGTCGGTCCCAATGCCCATCCCCGACAGCATGTTCACCAGATCTTCTGTGGCAATATTCCCGGTCGCGTTGGGGATGAAGGGGCACCCACCGAGGCCCCCGACCGACGCATCAAACCGGGCAACGCCTGATTCCAGGGCAGCCACCACATTTGCCAAACCGCATCCGAATGTATCATGCAGGTGCAATCCGAAAGCAACTGCCGGAAAGTGTGACCGTAAGTGGATGAGCGTCTCATATGTCTGACGAGGATTCGCCATCCCCGCGGTATCTGACAGGTTCACCTCGACCATTCCCATGCGCTCAAACTCAGCGCAGATCTCCACTAGCCTCTGCACGGGAACCGACCCTTCGAACGGGCACCAGAACGCCACGGCTATGGAACCGGCGACAGGTACGCCCGCGTCCGTTGCCAGCGTGACCATCTGTTCGATGGAATTCATGGCTTGCCGCACAGTACGGTTGGCGTTTCTCTGGCTATGAGTATCTGTAGCGGAAATTGCCACCTTGATTTGGTCTACTCTCGCCTGGATGCCGCGCTCCACTCCCCTCGGGTTGAGCGCAAGCGCTCTGTACGTAGTGCCTGGCGCCTTCCGAATGGCACTAATCACCTCCTCTGCGTCGGCAAGCTGAGGCACAGCCTTGGGATGAGACGAAAGACGTAGCCTCGATTACCTCGAGTCCTGCCTCTGACAGGAGGTTGATCAGTTTGACTTTCTCTTGAAGCGGGATAGGCTTTTCGGACTGTAGCCCGTCACGCGGCCCGACCTCGCAGACGGTAACTCGAGCAGGAACATCCATGTTCCACCCCTTGAATCGGACTGACCCTGGCGACTGCAGGGAGGGTCGACTTCGCCTAACCGCGTGTCCCAGCCATCATGCCTCTGGCAATGACGATGTGCGAGACGGTGCTACGATTCCCACCTGGAGCGAGGTAGTTTGGCTTCGCTTGTTCGATGCTAGAACCCCAATTGCTCGCCCACCAGGATCACGCTAAAGCGATCCACACCGTTCGGTTTCCTATGCAAGATGACCTGTGGCGTTGCATATGCGGTCAGCACCTTTGCAGGCAGCATCGTCACAGATGCCGGTGGCATTACACGGAACGGCTTTCCCTTTTCGCTTGACGTTCGGTTGATTGGAGCAGCCACCTGGCGAATGGGTTGTTGGGCCTCGCAAACACCAGCCACCACCTTGTTGTCCCCCACTTCCAGGACAGTCCGCCGCTCTAGGGATGCGTTCCAGAACGGCGACCCTGGCCGACTCGGCATTGGGCAAGTGCTCGGCATCAGTACAATTGCCGAGAGGGCCTCTGTCGCATTCTCTGGCATTTGTTGCAGGAACCATGTCTTTGCCGAATGCCTCCCGCGCTCGTCTGAAGGCTGGCCTCATCTGTCGGGTGCCAGTTCCCAGCACCTGGCCAGGCGGCTGGCCGTGTATCGCAGCGAGTCGGCCGAAACTCTTCCGAAACCCGGCCTGGCACGACCAGGGTGCTAGCGGAAGAAGCCGAGCAACGCTCACGCTCCGCCTGAGGGTCAGCAACACCCGCCTTCGTGGCTGGATAGCCGGACATGCTTTAGTTTCGGACGAAGGCCGTACCTTCCATCAAGATTCTGGCGGTGCGGCCTAGCGTCGCCCGGACTACCTTGAGGCCGCTTTCGTCGATGCAGGCTTCCGCCTCTAGTGTGCCGCCAGGATGTCCAACCCGAACGGCGCGGGCCTTTCCCGCCGGAGGCGTCCCGCCACGGACCACCTCGGCGCTAATGGTCCCGGGTATGACGCAGCTTATGCCGGTGCCGATGGAGCCGGTGCCCGGGTAGGCTTTTGAGAAAGCCCACCG
>CAVTHW010000014.1:0-367628 GCA_963734625.1 Bryobacterales bacterium
CAACGGCAACATGATCCTGTTCGCCCACGGGTACATCCCGCAGGGAGCGCCGCCCGAAGCATGGCTCAGCCAGCTTGCTTTGCCGGATGGCACCAGCCTCCCCGCTCTCCTGACGCCAGGGTTTCGGCTTCGCCGCCTCCAGTTTCTCCAAGAACGGTTTGGCGATCGTTGAGGGTATTCAGGATACAAAAACGCTAATCAACGTCATCCAGACGCTCGGCATCCCCGTGCAAAAGTATTTTGTCACCGGCGCGTCGGAAGGTGGCCTCATCGCCACCAAGTCCGTGGAAGATGACCCCACCTACAGCGGCGGAGTTGCCGTTTGCGGCCCCATAGGAAGCTTCAAACAGGAGCTGCACTACCTGGGTGACGTCCGCGTTCTGTTCGACGGCTTCTTCCCGGGCATTTTAACCACCGGCGCTCCCGGTGAAAGCGCCATCAACATCCCGCCAGAGCTGATCATAAATTGGACAGCGGTGTACGAACCGGCCGTGCGCAAAGCGGTGACCTCGAATTTCCTTGCTACGCTGCAACTGATCAATACGGCCAAGATTCCGGTCGGGCTGAATTTCAGCAACGCCGCCGATGCCATCGTGAGTGCGCTCTGGTACAACGTCTTCGCGACCAACGACGCCAAAATCACTTTGGGGGCAATCCGTACGACAACATCGGCACTGTTTATCGCGGTTCCTTGAGGGATGCGCGTCTCAACGCCCTGATCGCACGCTTTGCCGCGGACTCCCTTGCGTCGATCAAGCTGCTTGATTATGAGACCAGCGGCGGTCTGCGCGATCCGCTGGTGACGCTGCACACTCTTGTCGATCCAGTGGCCCCCTTCTGGCATGAGACGCTTACAGCGCCAAGGCGCGGAGCACCGGCAGTTCCTCGGAACTCGTGCAGATTCCAGCGCTTCAGTTCGGTCATTGCAACGTGACTGGTTCTCAAGCAAGAATGGCTCTGCTGATCATGCTGCTAAAGGCGGGGATTTGATCCGCATCTATTCGACACGCCCGCGGCCCTGGTGGTGGGTAGGTGAAGACTATGGGCGTTATCGTCACCTATCCGGATCTATGGGGCCGAACAGTCATGCCAAGCGGGCATGTCGTGCCAGTCCCAAAAAGACGCGATCGCTGGAAAGAAAAGGGGCTGTCGTTGAATCGTCCGATCACGGCAGGCGCGCTGTCTTCCACAGCGCGTCCTCGTCTGACAGGAAACCGCCCGCCCCTCATCTGCGGCTCAGTTTCGACCGTTGATAAGTCGATACTTACGTGACCCGGGACCGGAGGGAGCGGCCATAGCCGCCATCTCTAAATGGCTCGAGCTGGCGTCTGCGTACCGCGCTGATTTCCTTGGGGTCAGCCTCACGACCTTCAAGAGGTACACTTCAACGGACCCGTACTTCTCGTCGAACATCTTCAGAGTGGCTTCCATTTGGCGGGCATCGACGCTTAGAAACCGCCGCTGGCCTTCAAGGTCGTGGGGCCGAGCTTGCAGACAAGGGCGGTGATGTCATCGCGCTGGCGCTCTTCACCGGTGAAAGTACGTACCGCTTCCGCCAGTCCCTCGACCAGTTCGCACGCGCTCGACTGCCGGCTCGACCTCACTGTGTCGAGGGCACGTTCGGCCCCGAATTCCCGCCCGTCCGCGTTCTCTGCTTCGGTGACCCCATCCGTGAAGAGCACAATCGTGTCGCCGTCCCCATATGCAATCGGGCCGCACGTGGCGTACTCGGCATCGGCCAGCAGACCCAACGGTGGACCGGTGCTTCCCATGATCAGTTCGACCTCGCCGGCGCCACCCAGAAGATAGCCGGGCAGGTGTCCGGCGCCTGCATACTCGATCGAGCGCGTCCGCGGGTCGACCTGGATCAGCATGAGAGTCACAAACCGCCCCTGATGGAGGTCGGCGGTCAGCGCCCCGTTCAGGGTCTTCAGAAGCGAGCCCGCGTCGGCTTCCGACCTCGTGAAGGCGCGGACATAGGCTCGAGTGGCGGCCATGACCAGGGCGGAGCCTACCCCGTGCCCGCTGACATCGCCGATGGCAACGGTCACACGACCGTCTGGGTGTGCAATTGTGTCGAAGTAATCGCCGCCAGTAAGATCGGAAGGACAGGTGATGCCCGCCATGTCGCAACCCGCTGCTGAGTCTGCACCGCTGTAAAGGTGCTGCTGCACCTCGCTGGCGAGTTGCAGGTAGAACTCCTGTTCCCGTTGTTTCCTCTGCTCGGTGATGTCCTTCAACACGGACACGAAGTGGGTGACGCGACCAGCGTCATCCTTCATCGGACTGATGGTCTGTTCGCCCCAGTAAAGCTCCCCGGACTTCTTCCGATTGACAATCGTGCCGCGCCACGGCTCACCGGCATCCAACCTGGCCCAGAGCGCCTCATAGAACTGCTTGTCATGCTGACCGGATTGGAGCAGACTCGGCTTGCGGCCTAAGACCTCCTGAGCGGTATACCCGCTAGTCGCTTCAAAGGCCGGATTCACGTATTCGATCCGCGCCTGCCGATCGGTGATGACGACGGAGTCGGCAGTCTGTTCGACGGCCCGGCAGAGCCGCTCATAATGCCCGCGATACAGTTCCAAAGCTCCCAGTGCGGCCTGCCAGTCGGATGCGTTGTGCGTCGTCAGCGCGGCCGCCTGAGAGAGCCCGGGATCTTGATTGCGCAACGCCTTCTCCGCAGCTGTGACATCTCGAAACATCGCCACCGCGCCGCGCTTTGCGCCAGCCTGGTCCACCAGCGGTTTGCTGCTGACGCTGATCCAAACCCCTTCGGGCTGCCTTGGGTTCCGGACGAGCATCAGCTCGTGTTGGACCTCCTCCCCGGCCAAGGCCCGAACGAGCGGAAACTGCTCGGGGGGAAAGGGAGTCAACCTATCGGGCCGGTAGCACCCGTAAAGCGACGACCAGTCCTCAGGACCGACCGCGTACGAGCCCATGCCGAGGATCCGTTCCGCCTCCAGGTTGAAATAGACCATCCTACCCTTCTCGTCGCACACGGCGATCCCAGCGGCAACGCTATCGAGCACCGACCACAGAATCTGGACATCCGGGAGGAATGACTTGCCAGGCGCGGGGGTCATCGGGAACCTTTCTTCAATCGACTGTGCTCGGAATCCATGCGGTGATCCAACCGCCAGCTGCCCTTTGACCCACCCAGACCTAGTTTGCAGGGCCCAATTATCGGCTTGAGGCAATCATCCGCAACTTGCGCTTTTTGGAACCTCTGTTCTGATCAGTATACCCCCAGCCGCCTTCCTTAGCCCCTACGAGGCTCAACTTCCGAGCGGAGTTTACTTAGGTTCACCTTCTTTCATTCTGGCGCCGTAGCCGCCCCCTTAAGGCGCAGTTCTCAAGTTGTGAGAATACACAATAGTGGGAAATCCCGCCTTCTCAGCACATTCCGCAGACACCTCGCCGGCCCTCACCTCGTGGTAGCCTGGATTCGCGAAGAGCTCCAGGGCTCCTCGTCATGCCCCAGGTGATTACCAGCCCGGCGTTGCTCCCGAGCCGCGTCCAACTTGCGGCCTCGCTCAGGGTGAATTCCCTGCTGGCGACCAGCGAGCAAGTCATTCGGCGTGATGTGGCCGATGGCACTGTTCAGGCGGACTTTGTTGTGATTCTCGACTCAACTCTCCATCAGACGCCTGGCATCTTCAGGCGATATCGGCCTTCCCGGCCGTACGCACTCCCCTTTGAGCGACTTGTGCCAACGTTTGATCTCCCATTCTGTTGAGGGTGCCGGCTCCACAACGGCCGTCAATTGTACAGCAGCGAGGGGCGAATCGAGCTACCGAGAGCAGATAACCTCAGTAATGTCAAGGTCTTGCTCTCGCTCAGGCGGCAATAGTGCCTGTTAGGCGGCTTTGCTTCACCGACCGGGCGTTTTCCGCCCAGAAGCGGTTGAATCAACCGGCGTTGAGTCCGCTCTCGTAGGTCTCCAGCGTGGAGAGCAGCAAGTGCATTGGGGAAGCCTGTGGGCGCTTTCGTCAGCTATCCGGCTCCAAGGGCCTGGATCGAAGAGGACTGCCCTGCCCATCCTGACGAGTCTTCCGTTTAGGCGACGGACCCTCCTTGGATGTGGCGCCCGTAGTACGAGCCCACTCGCCGAGAACAGCCAACATCTGCTTGTAGTCAAGGGGCTTCACGAAATAATGGTCGAATTCGCCGCGCGGCCGTCCCACCTCTACTTCTCGCTTGAAGCCCGACATTGCGACAAATAGTGCGTTCTGCAGTCCTCGCTTCTGTCTCAGCTTGGCCGCCAGCTCATAGCCGTCGATGCCTGGTAGTCCGATGTCGAGAACGATGGCTTCGGGGTCGAGACGGGCGACGCCGGCCAAGGCCGACGGAGCATCAGCGAACAGATTCACCGTGTGCCCGGCCTGTTCCAGGGCGATCGCCAGGCTCTGGGCGACGTCAGGATTGTCTTCCACGATCATGATGGATAGGGAGCGACGCTCTCCCGAGGCCGGCGCCAACTTTCCTGCCGAAGTCCTCGCCCGGGCAGACCGCGTCTCTCCCAACGGCAATCGCACCACGAACTCGCTGCCCGTGCCGAGGCCGCCGCTCTCCACCGTGATGGTGCCGCCATGCAGTTCCGTTAATTGCTTCACCAGAGCGAGACCGATGCCAAGTCCCGCTTGTGCGCCCTTGCCTGGCCTCTGCACGCGAGCGAAAGGCTCGAAGATGACTTTCTGCATCTCCGGCGATACACCCCAGCCATTGTCCTTGCACCGGATGACAACCTCAGAAGCCTCCCTGGTGCCTGAAAGCTCGATCCTGCCCCCGCGGTCCGTGTACTTCGAAGCGTTATCCAGAAGGTTCACTACGATCTGTTCCAGCCGGACGCTGTCCGCCATGAACACAATGCGCCCTGAGGGCAGCCCCACCACCAGCTCCTGCCCACGCCCTGCAATGGACGAGCGGGCGGCGACTGCCGCCTTCTGCAAAAACTTAGAAAGGTTGATGCGTTCTTTCTCCAGATTGATCTGACCGTTGGTGATACGGGCGAGGTCGAGGAGATCGTCCACCAGCCGCTGCAACACCGTAACTTGCCGGCCCACCATCTCATCCAGGGCCGCGCGACGCTCCGCTGCCACGCCGCCAGTAATCAATTGCACGGCGGTGGAGATGGTGGCTAGGGGATTCCGCAGTTCGTGACCGAGCAGGGCCAAGAATTCGTCCTTGAGCCGGGCCTGCCGAGCACGTTCCTCTTCGGCGAGCTTTCGTTCCGTGACATCCTGGGCCGCCCCAAGGGCACCGAGTAGCTCACCATCCTCGTCAAACTGCATCTCCACACGCTGCAAGAGCCACCGTACGGCCCCCTCAACAATCACCCGGTGCTCGAAGTCACGGTGCTCGCCGCAAAGCGCCGATTGCCACCACCGATCCACAAGATCCCGATCGTCAGGGTGAATCGTGCCGATCACGGCCTCAAGCTTCACTGAGGCCTCTCTGGGAAACCCGAGCAGCCGCTTCATCTCGTCGGACATCTCCAGCCTGCGGCTCAGGCGGGCGAACCGCCAGCTACCGACATGGGCCACTGCCTGGGCTTGGTCCAGATCTTGGCGGCTGCGGCGTAAGGCTTCCTCGGTCTGCCGGAGTTCTGTGATATCGAGGAGTGCGGCAACGGCCCCAAACGGCCGTCCGCTGTCGTCCAGCAATGGCACTGCATTCCCGAACAGATGCCGGCGCGTGCCATCCTTGAGCAATAGTTCGTCCACTGTGCCCAGTACCGGCTGTCCCGTCCGGGCGGCCTTTTGCATCGGCAATTCCTGAGGCGACACCGGTCGGTCGCCGACCATCGACTGGAAGCTCGGCCGCTGGGGACTCCGCGCAGACTGCGATAGGTTGCTTCCTGGTGGCATGCCCAGCAGACTGTAGGCCAAGCGATTGCCTCTCATCTCGAGACAATCGGCGTCGGTAGAGATGAATATTGCTGCGGGCATCGCATCCAGGAGCGCCTGCAATTCGGCGTGATTAAACCGGTTCGCCCTTCCATCCGGTTGGACGAGCTCAGGCTCGGTCGCCGGCGATTGCGCCCGCGCCCGATTGAGTGCTGCTAGAGCTAATTCGAGTTCGGCAATCCGAGCCCGCAAACGCGCCGTCTCGGATTCAGCTTCGGATTGGGCTGCCTCCGTGTCACTCATCTGTGCACCTTGTCCAGTATCGCTGCTCTCTGGGCCGGACAATCAGACCCCTTAATCCGCTTTGTCGACCAATTGTACAGCAACGACGAGTAAACTGAGCCTTCAAAATGAGATAACTGCTTTCCGGTCAGCAGATTGTCCTCAGTACGTGCCTGCCTAGTCGGCTTGGCTTCAACGATCGACCGTTCTTAGCCTGGAAGCGACTGAATCAATGGGTGTTATCAGCACATCCTCACGTACGCGGAGCGGAGTGGGCTTCTGTCCATGTTCGCCGCGTTGAGCGAGAGCGGTCGAGGCTCACGCATCGATCAACTCCGCCAGTGGTCTTCCCGACGTGACCGCCAGTTCGTCGGCGACGAACTGCGCGTATCCCGCCGGATCGTTCTTGTCGCTCGAAGGGGCATAGATCGCGAACATCTCCCGGAGGCTCGGGGATTTCCCTTCCGTGAATCGCCCGTTGATGTAGAACCCGTTGAGCTTCTTCAGCACGCGCCAGCCCTCAGCCAGGACTTTCTCGCTCATTCGGTCGTTGCTGAGCGTGAGATCGCTGGCTAGTGGGTGATTTCGATTCCTGCGCAGTCTTCGGCTTCCACTCCCGCGCCCGGCGCTGAGCCTCGGCGAGCTGTTGGGCAGTCATCTTGAAGCGAGCAAGTCCATCACGCCTCGGGGGACACCCAAAAGCGGCCATTGAGGGACACCTCAAAACCGGCCATAGGAGCTGACTCAGGACGTTGACCACGACGGGGGGCTACCCTCCGTCGAGATCCAACGGAGGCGGTTTGGTTGTAGAATCGACGGTGGCCAGACGGAAATTCAGTGCAGATTTCAATTTAGGCTGTAGACTGGATCGTAAGGCGCATGGTTGACTTGCGCAGAACGGCAGCATCGGGATGTTCGAGATCTCTCTCACCCGTCTGATCGTAAGACGCGTGGTGGACTGGCGAAGGAACGCCATCGCGAAGACTTGGCCAATGACTCAGGCAACCGTGGAATCGGGAGCTGTCAGGACTGATGACGCCCCCCTCTACCGTGCTGAAATCGCCTACTCCTACTCCGTGGCAAACAACTTCTACTCCGGTTTTCACGAGCGGGTCTTCGTCAAGAAAGAGGCCGCACGGCGTTTCATCGACGTATTCAAGGGAAAGGCCGTTGTAGTCAACTACAATCCGCAAGAGCCTGGGATCTCGACGCTGACGAACGCGGCGCTCCGTGGCGCGGTCTCAGACACATCGATCCTTCGTTGGCGTTAATGGCGCTGGGCGTCTTCTGCCCCCATCTCCACCAAAGAACATCCGCGGCGTTCTATTGGTGAGGCGAAGGAGACCCTAGATGCACGGATGACCGGGCGGCTAATTGGCGCGATGCCGCGGTGCAGGGCGATGCACGGCGGTATTGACTAGGGTCGCCCAGTGCGGATAGGACAAGAAGATGGCTTCAATGGAGACCGTTTGGATGTATGATTGATGGCGGCCAGGAGGAGGTCGCGGTGCAACCTAACGCAGAGCTGAATCCGTATGAGGTGGCAGGCGTGTTCGGGTTGGGGGGACTGCTGGGCATCGTGATGCTCTCAGTGAGCGGGGGTGTTGGTGCGGCGCTGTTTCTATTTGGCGCGTTGGCTGGCGGCGCCGCCCTTCGTGCAGGGTTCCTCTCGACGGCGGGGTTCGGTGTGACTGTCTCCCTGGGTGCACTTGCATCGATCCGTAGCATTGTGGAGTTTCAGTATAGAAGCCCGGCGACCGCTCTAGCCTCTGCCGCCCGGGTCGCCTTTCCGTGGGCTATCTCATTCGGCGTAGTTGCGGTCATTGCCCTTCTCCCCCTGGTGAGATTCGGTGTCAGGTCTTATCTGACGGCTGTTCTCGGCTTTTCGGCGGGAGGCGCCGCGGCGGGGCTAGCCTTCACCGCTCTCCAGTTCGCAACAAATAAGGAAATCTTGGTTTAGTCGGCAGGTGCATAGCTTGCTGGTCGGAGGCTAGCCGGTGGGGCTGTGAGTAGCCAGAATCGAATCCGCAGCGCGGAGCGACGTTACGTAACGGTGAATTGGCGACAAGTGGGGTTCCGCGGCAACGGAGCGGACAGACGGCCGTCACGGATTTCCGCAGACACCCACGGAAACGATTCGGACTGATGCCGGCCACAGTGTCCTTGGGGTCGCCTTCCTCGGCCAGGACTGCAGCCCGGTGCACGTCGTCGGTGATTCCGACCATGGCTACCACGGATAGAAAAATGGTTGCAGAGAGGTTCTACGCCGCTTCGCGCCAGGAATACCGATGATGGAGACCACCCAGGCGCGCGCTGGAAATCACGGACCGAGTTCGGTGACGGCTTGTGCTCGACCGGGCGGCGATTCGGCGTATCCTTTTCCAGGGAGTCGTGGATGCGGTCCTGGTGGTAGTAGCTCACGTAATCTCGGATCAGCCGGCGAAGATGTTGTTCGTTCAGCGCGATGATATGGTCGAGCATCTCGCGGCGGCAACTTCCGACCCAGCGTTCCGAGATTCCGTTTTGCCAGGGCGCCTGGACGCTCGTCCGCTTCGGCGTCAGACCCGTGGATTGCAGGAACGTGATGACCGTGGAATCGAACTTCGTGTCGCGGTCCAGGATGACATAACGATATGGACCCGCCTCGGGAAACGTCTCCCGCAACTGTTGGACGACCCACTCCGCAGTCGGGTGTCGAGTCACGTTGAAGTGCAGAATCCTGCGCCGCCCATGCTCGATGACGAAGAAGCAGTAGAGCAGCTTGAAGGTCAACGTTGGCACGGTGAAGAAGTCGAAGGCAACGATCACCTCGCGGTGATTCTGGAGGAAAGCCAGCCAGCGCCTGCCGGGATCACCGCGGCGCCGCACACGTCGCAGGTACCGCGCCACGGTTCGTTCGGAAACCTCGAAGCCGAGCTTCTGAAGTTCTCCGTGGATCTTGGGGGCTCCCCAGTCCGGGTTCTCTTCCGCCAGGCGTCGGATCAGAACACGAATCTCGCCGGTGATCTTCGGTCGGCCGCCGCGGGGCCGGGATCGCCACCTCCAATAGAGCCGAAACCCGGCGCGATGCCAGCCGACCACGGTCTCGGACTTCACGATGACGAGGACATCGGCCCACCGGGGCCACACGCGGCGCAGGGTCGTCCAGAACAGCCGGTCCAACTGATTCAACCGCGGGCGCGGCCGCTTCCGCTTGAGCACGGAGATCTGCTGCCGCAGGGCGAGGATCTCAATTGCATTGTCATGCCGACTGCGGAAAAAGACTCGGAGCGCGCCGAGGAGTGCAAGGGTGAATTCGACCATGAACACACGGTTGTAGCATGCCGTAACGTCGCCTCGGCCGGCCAAAGGCTTCGGACCGCACGCCGCTGATTCTAAACCGTCATGAGGTTTCGCCTACACACAGGGGCTGAAGAAGCGGCTAGGCTGAGTTAGCGACCTCGAAGCACTCCTCTCGGCGCGCCCTTGACCTTTAGCGGCCATTGTGGCGAGCTCTTCCAGCCCACCACTCGGCCATCCCGAAGGTAGACCTCCGACGGGCCGTAGATCCACACATCCCCTCTCACTTCCGGCGGAACTCCCTGCACATCCGCCACCTCGGATGCGGTTGAGCCAATCTCAATAGAGTCTTTCTTGGGAACAGCGGTCTTCGCAGCGTCGACTCGCAGGTTGAGGGGGGAACCCGGCGAGCCTTGCCATCCTACGACCCGATCCCCCTTGAAGTAGACCCTGGACGAGCCGAAGATCCATGAGCCCTCGTCCATTCGCGACGGAGTTCCCTGCACGGCTTGGACTTCGGCCTTGGAGGAGCCGAGGGTGAAGGACGGCGCGGTCATCGGCGTGTAGGTTGCGGGACCCTCGAACCCGGCCCCGGGCCACACCCGACCAGTGGTGAAATAGTGCCACGTAACGATCAGGACCAGGACCGACAGTGAGACCCCTGCGACAGTTCCCGCGGCTCTCGCGTATGGCGAAACGGGCACCGGGCGCAGCGGTGACCCGCAGAAGGTCAGCCGTTCGAATTTCACGCCGATTGAGCCTGACTCCGCGGAGTGAGTGACGATGCCATCGGCCTCCAGATCGATCGCCATGAAGCGAAGATGCACCTGGGTCGAGACCAGAATCGAGTCCGGGAGCTCACGGATTCTCGTCCCCCCAGCCGATAGATCGGCGCATTTCCCTTCGACCTGGTGCGACTTCCCGCCAGCTTCCCAGGTGACGAGAACGCCACCCGTAGCCGCAACCCGGGGGGCGCCTCTGCGTTCATCGGCCTTAGATCTTCCCTTAACCCACATTGTCGTTTCGAAATCGTCGATCCAGAGCCCTGCCCTCTGGGCCTCGTCCGCCTCAACAATAGGACTGCATGATTCTCAATTCTCGATAATCGCCAGCCTCGCGTCAAGGTTGCTCACGTTCCTCCCGATCACATAAGACAGCGGCTGGCAACCATTTCTTACCGGGATTCCAGCGATTCTTCGAACGGGCAGAACTACCCTGAATCCCGCGGGGCTTGCCGTGAGGAGCCCAGGAACGGAAAACAGATCCTCCGCCAGAGCAGGCCGGCCCAGGAGAAAGCCTTGCACCACATCGCAGCCCGCTGCCCGCACCGCACTCAATTGCCCTGATGATTCCACACCCTCGGCGACGGCGAGCATCCCCAGGCTCCGAGCCAGCGTGGCGATCGACGCCACAAGCAAGGGGGCCTTTGACGAGTGCCCCAGATCGTGGACAAAGGACTGGTCGATCTTCAGGCTATCGATTGGCAGCCGCTGTAAGTACGTCAGGGAGGAATAGCCAGTGCCGAAGTCATCCAGCGAAAGATGAACGCCTAGCTTCTTCAACGTCTTCAGCCTCGAGGCGGATTCGTCCATGTTCTTCATCAATAGGCTCTCGGTCAGCTCCAGCTCGAGGAGGCTTGCCTCGATGCCGGCCTCATCGATCGTCTTGGCAACGACATCCACGAAATCGGCGCGCGCAAACTGCAGGCTGGATACGTTTACCGCCATGCGAATCGGGAGGCTCGAGGACGATTGCAGCCTCCGTGCCTGCTGGCAGGCCGTTTGGAGCGCCCATGTGCCGAGCTGGACGATCAAGCCACTCTCCTCCGCGACCGGGATGAAGCTGGTGGGCGAGACCGATCCCAGCTGCGGATGCCGCCAACGAAGTAGCGCCTCCAGCCCCACAATCTTGCCCGTCTTGAGATCGAATTGAGGCTGGTAATTTAGGGCCAGCTCGCAGCGTGCCAGAGCACCCCCCAGTTGGTTCTCCATGTAGAGCCTTTGGCGGTCCACCTCACCGAGATCCCGCGTATAGGAGATGGCGCCGTTCCTGCCGGAGTTCTTTGCCCCGTACATCGCATAATCCGCATTGCGGATGAGTTGGTCCAGGTCTTCTCCATCCTCCGGGTAGACGCTGATGCCGATTGATGCGGTGACCGAAACCTCGTGTCCTTCCACATCAAACGGCGTTCTGAAGGCGTCCACCAGCTTGTCGGCCACAGAATGGCATCCCGGCGGTCCTTGACTTCAACCAAACCGGCGACGAACTCGTCACCTCCCCATCTCGCGATGAAGTCGGTCTCCCGCAGACAGCTCTGCATGCGCTCGGCGGTCAGCTTCAACAGGGCGTCGCCAGCAGCGTGGCCCAATGTGTCGTTGACGAGCTTGAAGCGGTCGAGGTCAACCGAGAGGATCCCGAGCCGCTGTTGATAACGGCGGGCGCGGGCCAACGCGCGCTTCAGCCCTTCCTCGAAATCCAAGCGGTTCGGCAGTCCTGTCAGACTGTCATGCCGGGCTCGGTGGGCCAACTGGTCTGTGAGCTGCCTCTGCTCAATACAGACAGAAGCCAGCCGGCTACCCATCTCCAGAAGCTCCGTCTCGGCTTCACCTGGCTGGCCTGGCTCCCGCCTGTAGAGCACCAGCGTCCCGACAACGACTCCCTCGCTGGAGAAGACCGGCACGGACCAGCAGGCCCTCACGCCGGATGCCACCGCCGCCGCGTGATAACGCAGTGTCGCGGTATCGCTAGTCATATCCGCGATGGCAACCGCCCGGCGCTCAAATGCAGCGATCGCGCAGGAGATGCCGCCGGGACCGATTTGAGGCTCGCCGAGAGCCTGATAGAAGGGTCTCGGCAGGTTGGGAGCCACGGCAGTGACGAGTCGCTCGCCCTTCACCAGCATCACGGCGCAGAAAGATCCGGGCAACTGGTGCTCGATCATTTGCGTCAAGCTAGTCAGCACGGCCTCCATGGGCTGGTATTGAGCGATCATCTGGACGACTTGAAGCCGCTCGCGGCCCAGCAGGTCCGCCAGGCGGTCTCCAGTCGCGTCGCGAAGGCTGACCAGTAAAGCCCCGCCGCGCTCCCCCCGGCAGGCGTTCAATCTTGCCTCGGCCGGGAACATACTGCCATCCCTCCTGCGGAGATCGGTTTGAATCACCATGCCTTCCAATCGACAGGCGTCTGAGGCCAGGCCGTCGTCGAATGCGTGCTCGGGGAGCACGCCACGCAATACTTGGCCAAGCGGCTTCCCGGCCACCTCCTCGCGCGCGTAGCCGAGCAGGGCGAGAGCCGCTTGGTTGGCGTCAATGATGCGGGAGTCCGCACCCGCCAGAACAAAGGCCTCGGAGGTGGCGCTGAGGATCTGTTGGTAGAGATGGTTCACTTCCGCCGCGGCGGCGCTGACGCGCGTGAGTTCAGTCACGTCCTCAACCAGCACAACGTAGAGTCCGCCACCCGCGTCCTCCGAAGGCAGCTCTTTCAGTGTGACGCGGAGTCGTTTGCCGGAGTGATTTCCCACGAAGCTCACGGTGTTGGCGCCGTCCCTCTTGGCATTCTGCGACGTCGTGGACCACCCCTTTTGTGTAAGCGTCGCGGGAAGTGCGCTCTCCAGCGCCCTCCCGATCAGCTCCTCCGGCGCCAGGTTCATCAGCTTGCTGAAAGACCGATTGGCAGACAGCACATGGAGGTCCCCAGACAGGAGCGCCACGCCCATCGACAGGCCGTCCAGTGCTTCCAGAACAGGTTGTCGATGCTGCTGGATCATCACCGGCAGAACACTCATCGCGTCGGATTCGCTCGCGAGCAGAGCCTGTGGCCGAGCTGGACTTTTTCCGGCTGGGGGAGGCATGAGGACGCGGGAGTTTTTCAGGAATGGGTTCAGCGCCCATTCCAATGCTAAGAGCAGAAACAGCCCGAGCGCCGCTATCAACTCCCAACTGTCAAATAGCCACGGCATAAGGATCTGAGGTTTGATCTCCGCTATGCTGACCGCCGGAGTCCGCCTCTCCGTGAGGCGTTGCCGCTATAGCGCTGCACGGCTGCCACCATCCGGTGGCGCGGCGGCTCGCTCTCCGTACTCAGGCCCAGTGAAGGCTTCTGGATCACGAGAGACCGCAACCAGGGGGCAAGTCCGTGGGGACCAAGCCCTTTTCGGGAACCCTGCGCGCTCTGCATCCCCCTCCCCGCAAAGTTGCGAATTCCGCACATCGCCAGTTCGAGACGATCATTCATGCCTAACTTCCTGAACATCCTGGACATGTATACTTTCACGGTCCCTTCCGAGAGCCTCAGCCGCTCCGCGATCTCCTTGTTACTCATCCCCGACGACAGCAGGCCCACAAGTTGGCCCTCTCTGTCGCTCAAATGGACGGCCAGGACGTTCCCAAGGCTTGCTCTCAGGGACTCCTCTAGCCACATCGCGCCTTGCGCGACCGCCCTGAGACAGGCGATCAGTGTCTCTACAGGCTCCTTCTTCGACAGAATCCCGCGGACGCCATACTCGGTTGCCTGATGAGCTAGTTCCGTGCTGACGGAGCGTACCCAAAGGACTGTACGGCAATCCGGAGCGGCCTCTCGGATCTGCCACAACGTGCTCACGGTGAATTCCGGCATGACGTCGAGAAGCAGGATCTGCGGCCTTAGTTTCGCTAGTGCGTCACCTATATCCGTCGGGCTGCTGCCAGTGTGCACAAGCTGTAAGTCTCTTTCTCCGGAAAGGGCCGCCGCTAGACCCACAGCAGCCATCGGCTCGATGGCGAACGACATCACGGAAGTTCTGAGTTTCCCCTCTTTCCGGTTGCTCTTGGGAGATGTTCGCTCCCGAATGCCGTTGCGGCTCGCGAAGTGGCTCTTGCACTCCTCTTTCGAGCTCTTCTTCTCCTCCACCCTTACGAACATCTGCCCTTTCCTCAGGAGGCGTTTGTGATTGTACTCTGTTAATTTAGCGCCGACGTGAGTTCCATCGAACAGTACTGAAGGTCCTATTTGGTTTGTCTAGTACCAAGACGGAAGTTCCATCCCACGTAGGCCTTAGGCGGGTAAAAGCGGGCAGCCGGTCAAGCAGTTCGCGACCTAGAGGGTGCCATCAAGATCTTCGTCCGGTTGTTCGACCGGCTGGGTGCCGGTCGATGTAAACGACTTCGTCTTGGCGTCACTGAATTGCTCAGGCGCATAGAGAAGTTTCTGAAGCAGTGTGATGTCGGTAGTCAGAACCGAATCCACAGCGCGGAGCGAGGTTACGCAACGGCGCGATCCCGAAAAGTGCGGAGCCGTGGTGGACAAGACGGCCTGACAGCGGGCACGGATTTCCGCGAACTTCCGCGGAAACGGTTCGGACAGATTCCGGCCACAGTGTCCTGGGGATCGCCTGGCTTGGCGAAGACGGCCACCCAGCGCACATCGTCGGTGATGCCGATCCTGGCTATCACGGAGAGAAAAGTGGTTGCCGCGAGGTTCTACGCCGCTTCGCGCCAGGAATAACGATGATGGAGGCCGCCCACTCGGGCGTTTGAAATCACGATTGAGTTTGGTGACGGCTTGTGCTCGACCGGCCGGCGATTCGGCGTATCCTTTTCCAGAGAGTCGTGGATGCGGTCCTGGTGGTAGTAGCTCACGTAATCTCGGATCAGCCGGCGAAGATGTTGTTCGTTCAGCGCGATGATATGGTCGAGCATCTCGCGGCGGCAACTTCCGATCCAGCGTTCCGAGATTCCGTTTTGCCAGGGTGCTGGACGCTCGTCCGCTTGGGCGTCAGACCCGTGGATTACAGGAACGTGATGACCGCGGAATCGAACTTCGTGTCGCGGTCCAGGATGACATAACGATATGGACCAGCCTCAGGAAATGCCTCTCGTAACTGCTGCACGATCCACTCGGACGTTGGGTGCCGAGTGACGTTGAAGTGCAGAATCCTGCGCCGCCCATGCTCGATGACGAAGAAGCAGTAGAGCAGCTTGAACGTCAACGTTGGCACGGTGAAGAAATCGAAGGCAACGATCACCTCGCGGTGATTCTGGAGGAAAGTCAACCAGCGCCTGCCGGGATCACCGCGGCGCCGCAAACCCCGCAGGTACCGCGCCACGGTTCGTTCGGAAACCTCGAAGCCGAGTTTCTGAAGTTCTCCGTGGATCTTGGGGGCTCCCCAGTCCGGGTTCTCTTCCGCCAGGCGTCGGATCAGAACACGAATCTCGCCGATGATCTCTGGTCGGCCGCCGCGGGGCCGGGATCGCCACCTCCAATAGAGCCGAAACCCGGCGCGATGCCAGCCGACCACGGTCTCGGACTTCACGATGACGAGAACGTCGGCCCACCGGGCCCACATGCGGCGCAGGGTCGTCCAGAACAGCCGGTCAAAGCTGTTCAGCTTTGGGCGCGGCCGTTTGCGTTTGAGCACGGCAACCTGCTGTCGGAGGGCGAGGATCTCAATAGCATTGTCATGCCGACTGCGGGAGAAGACGCGGAGCGCGCCCAGGAGCGCGAGGATGAATTCGATCATGAACACATGGTTGTAGCATGCCGTAACGCCACCTCGGCAGCCCCAAGGCAGGGCAAAGGCTCCGGACCGCAAACCGCTGATTCCAAAACACCATGAGGTATTGTCGACGGACAGGTACTGGGTCCAAAAGCATCGAGGTTCTGGGACTTTTTGCAGCCTAGGTTATCGACAACGGGCCGAACTGCGGCCAGACTAGCAGGCAGGAGGATACAGGGGCCATGTTTGGCCGCCAGTCAGAGGACGAACGCTCCAAAGCAGAAGCACTGCGCATGGCCTTTCGCCGGAGGTTGGTGGAAGTCCTGGGAACCACCCCAGAGGACGGAGTCGCCAGCGAGGCTTCCCACCCCTATCTTCTATCCGACGCGCCGTCGCAGGCGGATTGTGTTCAAGTAACGGGCAGAAGTGCCCAGGAGGCAGCATTCCGACTCTGCCATGAGTCGGCTGTGAAGTGAAAGCTGGATGACTTATGAGCGTACTTTGGCAAATACTGGAAACGCCGTTTGGGCAGTTGCGGTTGGAACAGCAGCTTCTAGCGGCATTAGCGCTCCTCTGCTGCGCCGCGCTCACAACCTACTCGGTGGTGTTCGCGTCGCGACGAATCCGACCCGACCGACTTCACGAGAGACGTCTTGTTGGCCGTCCCGTTCTGATCTCATGGCGCGACGGATCGGGTTTCAGACAGTCCGACGACGGGTTCTGTCAGGATATCTCGGTCGGAGGCGTGGCGCTGGAGCTACCATTTCCCCTCAAGGTGAGAACGCGCCTAATTCTCAGGATATCTGAGGCGAAGCTGTCCGCCACAGGCGTCGTGCATCGTTGCACCCGTTCTGGGACGCGATACGTCGTTGGTGTAGAATTTGATCGCCTCACGGGTGCGCTGATCAATTCCTGAGTGTTGTGCTTGTCTGAGCGGAGGCTCGGACCAAAAGCAGTGTCCACCCTCAAACAGGCTCCTACCCTGTTAACCCATCCAGAAGCCCTTGCGGTGCGAGACGCCAAGGACCTTCCGGCATACGGGGCAGAAGTAGATGTAGCGTTTCCCGAAGAAGCTGCTGACTTTGCGGCACCACACCTCCCTAACCGGCTCGCTGCAATGGGGACAAATCGGCGATAGATCTTCCTTCTCAACGCACTCAATCATGGGAACCCATTCTAGTGCAATCTGGCGAGTGTCGGGCACCTCCTTCATGCAACGCCCTGCACCGCAGTGCATCGCAGCATCGGGCCAATTAGCCGCCCGGTCATCCGTGCATCTATGGTCTTCTACGCCTCACCAACAAGACGCTGCGGATGTTCTTTTGGGGAGGGCGGGCAGAAGGCGTCCAGCGCCATTAACGCCATCGAAGGATCGATGTGTCTGAGACCGCGCCACGGAGCGCCGCGTTCGTCAGCGTCGAGATCCCAGGCTCTTGCGGATTGTAGTTGACTACAACGGCCTTTCCCTTGAATACGTCGATGAAACGCCGTGCGGCCTCTTTCTTGACGAAGACTCGCTCGTGGAAACCGGAGTAGAAGTTGTTTGCCACGGAGTAGGAGTAGGCGATCTCAGCACGGTAGAGGGGGGCGTCATCAGTCCTGACAGCTCCCGATTCCACGGTTGCCTGAGTCATTGGCCAAGTCTTCGCGATTGCGTTCCTTCGCCAGTCCACCACGCGTCTTACGATCAAACGGGTGAGTGAGATCTCGAACATCTCGATGCTGCCGTTCTGCGCAATTCAACCATGCGCCTTACGATCCAGTCTACAGCCTAGACTGAAATCTGCACTGAATTTCCGTCTGGCCACCGTCGATTCTACATCCAAACCGCCTCCGTTGGAGCCCTTCGCTCTGTTCCTTCCGCCATGCGCTGCCCTGCGCCGCCCGCGTGGGGTTCATTGTGACCAACCTGGAGACGGACAGCCGGGCGGTGGTGCGGTTCTATAACAAGCGGGGAACAGCGGAACAGTGGATCAAGGAAGGCAAGCAGGCCGTCAAGATGACCCGATTGTCGTGCCACCGATTCCGCTCGAACGAGGTGCGCCTGTGGTTGAGCGTAATCGCCTACAACCTGGGGAATCTGTGGCGGCGGCTCGTGCTCCCAAGGAAGATCGAGAAGTGGTCGCTGACCAGCCTGCAACAACGGTTGGTGAAAACGGGTGGCCGATTGATCAAGCACGCGAGGTATTTCTGGCTCCTGCTGGCGGAGAGCCATCTGACACGGTCGCTGTTCGGGGCCATGCTGCGGCGGATCTGGGCGCTGCCGGTGCCAGCGGGGTAGGCGAGGGCTGCGGTAGCAGGGAAATCGGTCAGCGAGCAGGTAGGGGACGGAAAGGTGTCGGTGGAATCAGGCGAAAGGGCCGCAGTTTCTGGCCACCGGGTCCTCGGGAAAAGCAAGACGACCCTCTCGGGACTGCAGGGCAGGCACTCAGGAGAAGAAGATGAGCCTCAGCGGCTCCAAGACACACCCATTGTGGTATGCTGACGTTGGCCGCGAGGCCAAAAAGGAAATTGTGGTTACAATCGACGGTGGCCAGCAAGCCACAGCGGAAATTCCGGTCCAACGGAGCACAAGTGGGTCATTCCTGCCAAGCGCTGAGGCGCGTGAAGCAGTTGACGCCAGATCTCTTGCGGAAGATCGCGCGGAATGCGGCGCGGGCACGTTGTGGGAGAGGCGGAGGGGCGAAAGGGTTGACTATGGACCAAATATCGCGGCTAGGACGGTTCTTCGCGATCCTGATTACCTTGTCATGGGTTTTGACGGTCGCTGCACAAGACACGGAATCGCCGAAAAAGTCGATCAGTGAGCTTGAGGCACAGGCAGAAAAGGGCGATGCGCGGGCGCAATTCGAATTGGCCCGCGAGTACATGACAGGGGGACAGAAAGGTTCCCGTGTACCGCGAAACTACGGTCGGGCGCTTCAGTTGTTCATCAATGCTGGCGATCAGGGGCACGTCTTGTCCCAATACATGGTCGGAGTTATGTTCCACGAAGGGATGGGAGTACCACAGACTCTTGATGTGGCTGCCCGTTCGTTCCGCAGGGCTGCCGAGAAGGGGTTTGTGGAGGCTCAATTCGCCCTCGCTCGTATGTACGCACTAGGTCAGGGGGTCAAGCAAGACCATACAGAAGCCGCTCGTTGGTTCCGCAGAGCCGCCGAACAGGGGCACTCGCAGTCACAAGGCACAATCGGCGTCATGTACTACGAAGGCGTTGGCGTATCACAGGACTATGCCGAGGCATATTCATGGCTGACCATCGCGATTGGCGCGGAGAAATCTCAGGATCAACTTGTGAAGTACTTGAACGCACGTGCCGAAGTGGCCCGTAAGATCAACCCCGAACAAGTTGCAGAGGTAGAACGTCGCGCGAGAGAGTGGAAGCCAGTGATTGAGTTAGAGTCTCCAGACGTGATTCTGAAGTAGCACTGCAAAGGTCAAGGCCGGGGGAATGCCACATCGCACGGTTCGGGGGCGAGTGGAACCAGCGGGTTCTGTAGACGTGCAAATCGAGTTGATTGACTTACCTGGTCACCGGTCGAAGCCAGCGAGAGATGCGGATACCGGACTACAAGGCACAAACCCAGTTGTCTCGGGCTGCGGCCTTCGGCAAACTCCGGCGGACTAGGGGGCTGGCCGTGCTCTGGGTTTGCCAAGTATGTAATTCCGGCCAGTTCGCCCAGCTCTCAGGCCCGGCGCTTGAGATGTTCAGAGTACCCTGGGAGCAATTGAAAACAAGGCGGCGCACGAATCATTTGCGGTACCCTCAGTAGTCCACAGGGACCGCCAGTGACCCACAAATTCTACGGACGAAGGTAATTTTAAGGATTAAAGATTCGCCCCGCCGCTGGTCCTGTGCGCCACTGTGGCCGCCGTTGCATTGCCAGTCAGGCCGGACCTCCCGGCGGAAGGTTGTGCAACCAGCTCATCAGCTCCTCGTGCGAGTAGCGGACCAGGCTGCCGACCTTGCGAAAGGGCGGGCCTTGCCTTAGAAGACGCCAGCGGCGTAGGGTGGCCACAGATACGGCGAGGATCTCGGCCCTCTCATCCAGCATCACTGGGAGGGCGGGGACCTGCGGCATCCCATTCAGTGTCGGCACGTGTTGTTGGGGATGCAAGAGATCGTTCTGGTGCTTGATGGCATCCCGCAGCCGTTGAATCTCAACGGTGAGGTTTTCGATAGCTTGTTCGAGCATCCGGTTGGTGTACCACAAGTGAGGCCGCGAGAATCGGTGACGCCGGAGAAGTCCCTTGACTCCGCAGGTCTTGAGCCAGGCCAGAAGTTCCCGCGACGGCTCCTCAACCCCTTGGCTACTGTCTCTGCGCCTCTTCCCTAGGTCGGATCATCAAGTGATCTGCGTGTGCTACTTGGAGTGCTTCGCCCGCGTACCATCCAGTAGATGCCACCGCCTACCGCTCCCAACACAAACCCAAGGGGACCCGTGATGAAGATGCCAAGCAGGGGCCCTTGCGCCGCCCTGGGAGAGAAGATCATCGGCCCAACGAATCCGACGGTGAAACCAATCAACCCGGCGGCGACTGCGCCCGCTCCCACACAGGTCGCCAAGCCTCGGGGCCACGACGCACCCAGCTTTCGTCTCCAGATGAACCACGCCACAACGAGAGCACACGGCACAGCCCCCACAAGACGAACACTCGGTGATTTGCCAGCCGGAAGAAGGAACCAGAACGGCGACCAGAACACGAAGTAGAAAGTGGCAACTGTGGCAAACAGCAGGACGAAGATGCGAATCACCGATCTCATCTCGGAACCTCGGTTCTTCTACGTCTAGGATTCTGTGCTTCCGTCCGGTGCACCGATGAGTATACCCCCAAACACCGCCGTTGGGGCTGACTCTTCATCATGTCCAACTCCAGCGATTCAGGCTGGAACCGCCAGACACCGCCAACGCCGCTATGCGCCGCCATGCGCCGCAGGGCATCGCCGCATCGCAGGATCGCACCGAACAGCCGCCGGTTCAGGTGGCCCTGTGCGAAGAGCCGATACGGTGTGAATCAGGGGTCTTCTTTTCGTTTCCTGGCCAGCATCGATTGTGCATGTGTTTACCGCTGCGACCGCCCGATGAGTAATCGTCCTACGAGTACCGCAACGAACGAGGCCAGGAGCGAGAACGGGAGCAAGACGATCGCCGCGGCCCCACAGAGGTTGCAACTGGAAGCTAACGCGAACGGTGCCAACACAAGAAGCCCGGCGAGACACAGAAATGCAATTCCAGCCCAGAATAGCCAAGGACGACGGAGTGCGGGTTGACGCAAATCCGAGGGTTGCGAGTAGGCTGGGAGGTCGGCCATTACTTCCTTCGGCGCATCAACGTGTTTGTTCGGATTCTCTGCACCACATTTCGAGCAGACAACATCATAGTCGCCTGCTACGAACCCGCAGTTCGAACAGTTCCACCCCATTCGTCATTGCCTCCTCTTGCCCAGAATGTCGTCCCCTAGCCGGGAGCCATTATACGTCCAACCGCCACTGTTGGAGCCGTTTGCTTTATCCTGCGGATCTCGAAAGGCAATTAACTGGTCGCCGCCGGAGAGCCTGAGCGGCATTTCGCGCACAGGAAGCCCCTCCCTTCCACCTTCTCCAGTCCATAGAAGCTGGTGAATGTGGTCCCACATCCGTCACAGCGGTTCAAAGCGGCCAAGGCAATAGCGGCGATGTCGGTCGGATCACCTATCGAGCGCCGATAGAGAATCCACATGGCGAGCATCGCCCCAATCAGAGACCCAAGAAAAGCGGTGAACCAAACAAGCCACAACATCGTTATCGTTCCACACAATGCGCCGCCAAAATAGCCAACGACGCCACCAACCGCCGCTAGCGCTAGGATCAGCGCTGCGCCTTTCACCTTGTTACGCCACTGTCCGCCTTGGACTGCCTTGCCCAAGATGATCCAGGAGATGATCACTGGCACGAATAGCAACAGGTCCGTTAACAACAGGACATCTTGATCCTTGAGCCACCATGAAGGGGGCGCGGAATCTGGCGATCCGGGACCGCCACCTAACAATGCAGTGATAGTGAGCCAGCCCAGCCCATCGCCGATATCCCACTGCAAAAGGAACGCCAAAATCAAGAGCACATTTGAGATGACGGCCATATTCACAACGCGCTGTGACGGGGACCGACTGGCGTGCCAATGAAGGGCCGCGTGGAAAACGCAGACGGGAGTGTAGACGATCCAGCCAACCAAGATGAACCAGCCGCCCGTCATGAGTCTGACGAGGAAACAACAACCCGCTACGGCAAGCGATGCGGGACCAAGGAACCTGCCCCAACTGGATTGACTACCTGAGATCTCCATCTCTTGCTCCAGGACCGCACTGAGCCAGCCCCAGCGTCCTTGCCTCCTGGCCGCCATCAATCATACATCCAACCGCCTCTGCCGGAGCCGTTCACTTCATCCTTTCCATCCGAGCGACTCCGCCTGACACCGCCGGCGTGGCCCTGAATTTCATCGCTGACGCCTCCTGCCTCCCGATTCCCATCACCTACTCCCCAGTCGCCAGGCATTTTCCATAATTAAGCTGGAAAAGTTTGCATCCGTATATTCTGAGCCTCATCAAACTGAAATAGAAAGGAATACTGGAGGGGACGATGAAACACAATTTGGCGGTTCTAGCGGTTTTGGTTTTGGCAGCCGTGGCGGTGGTTCCAGCCTCGGCGCAGTCCACGACGCTCAAAGCGAACATTCCATTCGAATTCTCAGCCGGAACGAGTGTAATGCCGGCTGGAGACTACACGGTTAAAGGGAGCTGGAGCTCTACACGCGTGCTAGTCAGGAGTGACGACTCCAGTGCTGCTGAGTACCTCACGGCGCAAGCAGGTCAGACGGCTCCGGGCGCTTCCGATAGGAATTCGAAGCTGATCTTCCATCGCGTGGGAGATCAGTACTTTCTGAGACAAATCGTGAACGGCAGCCTTTCCATGGTGCGGGACATCCCGCTTTCCACCACGGAGCGTGAGCTGGCTGGGAGCGTGGATACGGCCAAGGCTTACGAGACAGTGGTGATCCTGGCGAGACTGTAGACTGTAGTCAACCGCCCGCCAGACTGGAAGGAGCGGCCCTGAACCACCAGGTTTCGGGCCGCCCTTTCTGTTTCTGAGCCGGGATTTCCGATTTCGACTCTTGCCCGCCGTCAATCATGCATCCAAACAGTCTCCATTGAGGCCGTTCTTCTTGCTCCACGAAGGACACGCCGTGAACAGGTCGAATCTGGTCCCGTCTGGAGCGCCTCAAAGAGCAACGCTGCCAAGCAGCTCTCGATGAGACGCCGTTTGCTCCTTCATCCAGCGCAGTGTCTCCAGCACATTGGGCACCGTAGTCGTCACGGCTTCGTCGAGACCACTTTCCAGAAGTGCCTGCTCGATGTCTCTTGCGAACGTCAGAGCATACTGGGGACTCACCCTTCCGCCCTGGATGTCACCGATCATGGTGGAGATGTCCCGAATCATTCTTTTCACCGTTACTGCTTGATATCTGCCAGGCGAGAACAGAAGGGGCCGCTCTGCAACGGCCTCCCTGACAAGCTCCAGGGCTGCCGCGTGACCCTCCTCCTGGCTGCTCAGTAGGTCCCAGGTGGCCTTTTGGTGCGGAATGAGATTCACCATGGCCCTGTAGTAGAGGCCCACCTGCCGTTCGTTCTCAATCATCAGATCGATTAGTTCCACAAGCTCGGATTTCACGCGGTCGTTCTCCCATCTGCGGCCATTTCAAGATTCCCGGTGTCACTTCCCACCCTGCGAAGAGTATACATCTGCCCGCCAACCCGTCAGTGGAGGGAGGATCGACAGAGGGGGGATCGACCCAGCTGTACTTCGCGGGGCCGATTCCCTGCAACGTTCCGCCCGCCTTAACCTCTGCCAGCCCGACTGCACACTGTGCAGTAACCGACTTCGACATCCTAGACCGGCGCTGCCCCTAAATGCCCTTTAAATCGCGCTAGGAGCCCCTACACGCGATTCTTCATGTCCGGCTATGCCTAACCATGGGTCAGGCCCAGCAACGCGCCTACAGGGCTGCTATTGAGCCTGGATTGTAGGCTGTCGAGTAACACTATCTGCGAGCATCGCTGCATAGCCTCAGCCCCCTACAAGGCCAACTGCACACTGTGCAGTTACTCTCTGTCAGAATGGCACCTAGGCATATAGACAGACAGGACGGTTACTGAGGACTTGAGTCTCGGATAGCAACTGCCACATCGCTGCCTCGCCGACGGTAGGATGAAGAGGAAGTGGAGGGCGACAAAGTGCGTGATCGGCGGTCGCGGTGCTGAGATCAGTCAGTGGGGTGCCCACTTTGTGGGCCGGTGGGGGTCTTTGCTGAAATCCAGCGGAAGTGGCTGGTTTCTTAGGCGCTTGGACGGATTGTAGCCTTCCCGAAACATGCTAAAAACGTGTTCAAACCATGGCACTTGACAAGCGCCGCAAAATGGAAACAGGTGCAAGTATGAACGAACTCGATGAACTGAGGCTTAGTACAGGCGCACAACTGCTTGTGCTTGACTTGGCCAGTGGCTGCACGGCAACCCGTTCCGCTGTCGGGGCTCCCTGCATTGTGATGCGTCTCCCTGGGGCACCGAAGCCAAGAACCAGAGGGCAGGTGAGCGACTCCGCCGTCCAGGAACTGCTGACCAACAGCTTGGCTGAGCTTCTCGGCGAAGGCCCTCGGCAGCCGCGCAAGCTGACGGCCAAGGGCGAAGCTTACTATCAGCGGAATCTTAGGCGTCCGTAGGAGCTTCGATTTCCGGCGGAGGCGACTGGATGTACAATCGATGGTGGCCAGGAAGCCAAAACGGAAATCCTGGCTAGGTCGTGAAGACGGAGAGGAGCTACGATGCTGTGGTATTTGGCGTACCTGGTCGGGATTTCCCTGATGACTCTGGTTTCGTTGGCCGCCGCGATATGGATTGCTATGACCGCCCCAAGACATAGACTGTCGCGCTGGTGGGCAGTGCCCATCTTGCTGTTGTGGTACGTCTTTCTCCCGATCTATTTGATCAAACGGTATCAGCTCCGTAGGGCAACGAAAACCTTAGCTTTGGTGGCGGTTGCGGTGATCGTTGCCATCGCCGTCGCCCACCGACCGATGAATCGCGTTGAGCTAGCGCGCAACAAGGGGGAGGTTTACACAATTGACGCATCGAACTGGGCGCCCAAGTACTACGGGGAAATACCCCCTTGGGACCTCTGGGTAATGGATGGTGTGCGCATCGTCGTCCCATCCGACCAAATTCTAAGTAAGGGGAGTGCGAGCGTCTTTGTCGCAAGCGGGAGTACCAAGTATTCGGCTGGTGGGTTCGCCTGGAGGTTGCTGCGCTGGGGACTCGTTCATGGCGATCGAAGGACCCCGTTACGCCGACTCTTGTACGAGGCCGACATGCCAGACTCGGTGGTGCCCTATCTGCCTGATCCGTTTAATCCAACCGCGTTTGCTTTATGCTTGTGGCTGTTGACCGTGGCCGCCGGGGCGGGTATCGTTCTCGGACCTGTCGGGTCTACACAGCCGACCTGCGCCGCAGCCAATACTGCCGATCAGACTTGAATGACTTGGTCTTCTCGCGGAAGTGATTGTCGATGACGACGACGAGGCGCTGCAAGATCGTCAGATTTCCCGTGAAGGCTCCCAATTCTGCGTATGAGCCCGGGCTCTCTACGAAAACGAGAATCACCGCTGAATACTCTCCAGGCGTCGCAGAGAGCCCCTACACGCGATCCACCAGGCCCGGCTATGCCTAACCAGGGGCCAGGCCCAGCAACGCGCCCACGGGGCGGATATTGAGTAACAACACTTATCAGCATCGCTGCATAGGCCCCCCTGTCAATCGGGCCAACTCCATAGTGTCCAGTTAGCCTCTGTGAGTATTGGCTCAATAGACATATACGGGACGCTGCGCATCGTGCTCTGGAAAACAGGAGTTGATGCCGCAGTTCTGTTATGCACTTTGCCCGCTGCACAGTATCATGAGGTCGTAGTTATTCATTTTTGCAAAACGTGAGCAACTAGATCGCATTTTTCTTACAACTATATTTCCTGTGTTATTAACACGTTGCGACGAACGTTGTCCCTAAAGACTTGACAAGTTGACAACCTGTGTTATAATTGTATCGTGAGAGCTGCCGAAAGGCAGCCGTGCTGTAAGGGCGTATGACTGTCCTTCCCGCCGTCTACAACATCGGTAAGGGATCGCATTCGGGAACTTAGGTGGCAACCAGTATAAAAGCTCGATAACCGCGAACCAAACCGGAGAGTCAACCGGGAATCTAGTTCGATGGGAATCTTCCTGAGCGGGTGTGTTGCTAGTGCTGAGGTCGAAACACCTGACCAAAGCAGATAACCGGGCGAAAGGTCCTGATGAGCGGCGGTGAAGGGTAGCAGGGGAAAGAGAACGAGTCTCAAAGCTCGATAACCGCGAACCAAACCGGAGAGTCAACCGGGAATCTAGTTCGATGGGAATCTTCCTGTAGGACGCTGTACTCAGGCACGTAAAGGTCGGACCAAGACCTAACGCGGGTAACCGCAACGGTTTTAAACCGAGTGAGTCGAAACCCAGTCTAGGCTGTCTAGGCTAAGAAGAACTAGGCCCTGCGGCTCCATACTGTACGTGTGGCATCATGCGAATCCTAACGGGTAAGGATTCGTGTGCCCGCTCACCACCTGTACGACCTAGGGAGCAATTTAGAATCTATAAAAAAACTATAGAGCGAAGCGAACAGGTCGCCCCCTGTCTCAGGCCGCTATAAGAGAGAACGCAGGAGGCAAGACAAGGAAGACCGGGCAAAACAGGGCCTAGCGATGCTCGGTTGAGCTAAGCCACACAAAACAAAGCCTGGTTGAGCCTAGCAGGGCTTGGTTTAGCGCCCCCTGTCATCACTGAATAGGCCCCCAGAGAACCACCAGAGAATCACAAGCCGAACCAGGGTTTAGCCTCGCCTTGGCCCAGCAGGGCCTGGTTTAGCCTAGCGATGCCTAGTCAGGGCTGAACTGGGCCAAACAAAGTCAGAAATCCCGCTAGGTTAAGTATTTTCAGTCGCCCGAACAGGGAGCGAGTGTGAACGAGTCGGTGAACTGAAGCAGAGTGTACAATCTATGGTGGCCAGGAGAGGGACCATGGACTGGAGACTGTGGGATGATCCGACCAACATCGAGAACCGGAACGCAGGCAACGGTGGTGATATAGTAAAACACACCGTCTACCTTGCGGCTTTACGCTTTCTCCTTCAGCAGGAACCCTGGAAGCACGGCCTGAATCTGCGAGAATGTCATGCTGGCCGAGGCATCTACCAGATTCCGAATGACGACGCTCGGATCAGGCTGCTTTCATGCCTTTACTCAAGCCCGGTCATCGACCGTACAGTCTTCCTACAAGACGTGCAGCGTGATCTCCTTGGGGCGTTGGGATGCTGGCCGTGTCCAGTGGAGGGTTCTTGGTTGTACGCCGGGTCAGCATTGACTAACGCCTGGATTCTGTCCAAGCAGCAGCCCGGCGCTCACAGCCTGGATCTCTACAATGGCAGCCTGACACGCGGCGAATCCTGCGGGCTGTGCTTGACCGGCATTCAACTTGACGAGCACCTGCATGTGAACGTCCCACCCACTGGAGAATCGGGCGAGACCTTCGACGGCGAGGCTTACATCGAGCAGCAGATCGGAACATGGGGTAAGCGGGACGTGGTCTTGCTTGACCCCTTCGCGATGTGGCGGCAAGCTGCTGACCAGCCTAGACGTGATCGCTATGGAGCCATCTTCGAAGCCTTGATCAGGCATGGAACCGATGCACCGTCACTGATCCTGTTCTGGACCTGGGGAAGGGCTTTCCCAGTCGCTGACGGGGATCTGGACGGCACGGCAAGACCCGTCAGGAACGGCTATGCGACTCTGCGGGCCAAACTCCACAAGCTGGATTCCATTTCGTGCTGGCCAAGTGGCGTTGGGGCCTTCAGTTCGCAATGTGGGTCCTGGTGCCGACGCAGCATCTCACAGCACTCAGAGACTGAGATCGACAAGCACTGCCACCAACTCTCGGAGCACCTGATTCGACAGGGTTGCGGAGAGAATCTGAGTCATCCCACCGTAGAGGTCGCAATCGACTGATATGAGGAGACAGGACCAAAGGTGTGACCCCAAGGCCGCCTATACCCAAGGCGAAGCTGCGAGTCGGATCACTGGCAGACAGAAGCTGATACCAGACCCGACGTGCACTTTGTCAGCTGCATAGTGTGCAGTCGCCAGGCCGATCAAGCTCCTATTACAGTTTTTTTGACCACGGAGGACTAGGTAGTGTCATTTTTCTTTGAGTCTTTTTCAGTCGCCCGCCTCAAAACGCACATACCTTTATCTGTTGTCAGTTGAATGACTTGCAAAGGTGTTGTCAAGAGTTGCTCTGGCAGTTTCTTACTTTCAGGACCTTCCGTCGCTTGACAAATAGAAAAGTCGTGGTATAATTGTGTTATAAGGAAGTTGTGTTTGCCGCCTGAGTTTTGAGGACCACCTTCTCAACGATAGGCTTCCTCTTATCAACTAGAGCAGAGCGACGCATCAATCAGTAATTCCTTTAGATTTCTAACCTCTCTTTTTTTAGCCCAACATCGGCAGCACAACCCCCACAATTGCGGTTCAAAGGGAGAAGTGCGCCAAAAGGAACATTATGCAGCAACTCACAGCATCATTAAGTGCCGTATCTGATTTCATTCCCAAAGAGGAAGCCCACCTTTGGGACATTTACAAGCGCCAAACTCGTAAAGCAGCGGCTGTGTTCGCTAAGCACGGTGACGCCTACTATTCCAACAGAATGCTCGACTGCGCGAACAATGTCGGCCTTGCGCCTGACCACTGTCTGGACGGAATCGAAAGGCTAAGACCGTGGCGGACGTTTTTATGCGGACTTTCGGCCTGTCCGTTGTGCCAGTGGCGCAAGGCTTGTAGGCGCAGGGCACAATTCCTGCCTATTGCACGCGATTTAGCTAAGCAGTATTCAAGCCTGTTTGCCTTGACCCTCACCGTGCGGAACTGCGTTGTAGGCGACCTGCGGCGAACGATAGACGACCTTACAGGTGGCTATGAGCGGATGGTTCGGAGAAAGTCCCTCAAGTCCCTTATTAAGGGATGGCTTCGCAGTACCGAGGTCACACGCGGAGATGATGGCTCGGCCCATCCTCATTTTCATTCCTTGCTTGCGCTCCGTGGTGGGTTCCTTGCTGGGCAAGACAGGTTGTCCCAGAGTGACTGGGCTGGGCGTTGGGCGGACTCGATGCGGCTCGACTACGAGCCCACCGTCAGTTGGGAGCCCGTAGAACAGTCCCAGAGAGCCCTCTGCTACCTGTTCAAGTGCACACCAGAGCAGTTGGAGGGGATTCTAGCCGACGAGGATTTCTATATGGAGTCTACACACCAACTGCACAATGTGCGGATGGTTTCTTCGGGTGGGGCCTTTTATGGCCCGCAGTTGCAGGGGGCTAAGACAGAAAGGCCTGAATCAAATATGTTCTTGTTCGACCGGGGAAATCGACATTATGCACTTGCTTCCTAGAAATGGCATTGCTGGCGTTTTCAGCCTCGCTCTGGCGTCGCTGGGGCCTGCCGAAGGAAATGGCCGATCCTTATGTCGGCCCGTTATAGCCCTGAGAACCCGCTTGGGTGCATAAGGATAACCAGCAAACAGTTTCTGATATGGAGGGGGCCGCTTGTAAGGCCCGCTTACTCAATCGTTTGCGGGCAATTGCGAGCAGTGGTTTACGCAACAAAAGGGAGTTCCTTCTATTAATGGCTTTAGTGCCTGTAGAATCCAATACTTACGACTAGCCAATATCATTTGAGAGCAGGATGTTATCGTTTCTGCTGCCACAAACGCCCCAATTGGAAGAGTCGGAGTTGTTCTAGCCTATTCAGCTAGAACAGTAAAGCAATCTGTCCCGCGATCTGTGACAGATTATGCCTCACAGCGTCCCCCGAACGGGGCGACCTACATTCAAACCCCCGCAATAGCCCGTCCATTCGCGATAGCTGCGGGTTAACGCAGGAGTATTCATAAAGGAAAGAAGTACATTATGTCCGAACTGTCAAATGCTTATACTGATGCTTCATCAGCAACTGATAATAGAACCGATTCTCCAGTTCCACAGATCCCCCAGTACTACCGCGTCAAGGACGTGGCTCGGAAACTGGCCCTGAGCGAGAAGTCGATCATCCGGCGTTTCAAGGACGATCCAGACGTATTGGTGATGTCCGAACCGCGAAAGGGCGTCCGCAAGTATAAGACGTACCTCGTCCCCGAAGTCAGCATCCTCCGTCTCATCGACAACCTCAGACCTCGTGGCCGCCCAAACCAGTAGCTGCAATGGGATGGTCTGAGCTTCTAACACACACGCAAGAGAGAGGATGCAGCCTGATCGACCCGTGCCGCTTCTCTCGCTGAAGGGACAGGGAGGTCCTGGAAGAGGACACTCCCAGAAGGATTCATATGAATGGAATTATAGCGACAGATTTTGAGCAGGTCCTGGACAGCAAGGACGCTGCCAGTCTGCTGAAGATTCACCCCAAAACGCTCCAGAAGATGGCTCGTGAGGGCAAGGTGCCAGCATTCCGAATAGCCGATTTGTGGCGCTTCAGGGCTTCTGAACTGGACACCTGGCTGCGATCTGTTGTACGCTTTGACGGCCACTCGTGCCGTAACTGAACGAAAGGAGCAATCGTTTGTTTACGCGCACACGATGTCAACAAGGCAGTCTGCAAGTGAAGAAGAGAAGTACAGGAGAGGAGGTTTGGGAGTTCAGATGGTACGAGCCGGATCAGCAGGGGGGACGCCAGCGTCGGGCGGCGACAGTAGGGAGTTTGGAGCGGTACTCAACCGAATCCGCCGCGAGGAAGTCTCCCAAGGTCCAGGCCCTGCTGTTGGGGGCCAATTCGGAGCAGGCCGAGGCTGGGGTCTTAATCCCCAGCTTCGGGGAGCTGCTAGCCCGCTATGAGCAACAGGAGATGCCTGAGCGATACTCGACCAGGACGGCCTATCAGTCGAATATCGACAGACACATCAGACCGAGGTGGGCTGACACGCCGCTTAACATGATAAAGCCGATGGCGGTTGAGCACTGGCTGAAGGGCTTGAAACTGGCACCGAAGACGAAAACTCACATTCGGAGCCTGATGCACACGATCTTCAATTGTGGCCAACGGTGGGAATTCATCGACGGGAACCCAATCGAATTGGTACGGGTGAAGGACGGGACAAAGCGGCTGGAGAAACCGCGAATTTTGGCGCTGGAGGAGTTCCGCAGATTGTTGCCCTA
Source organism: Bryobacterales bacterium (assembly GCA_963734625.1). Lineage (GTDB taxonomy): Bacteria > Acidobacteriota > Terriglobia > Bryobacterales > Bryobacteraceae > CAVTHW01. Next base: position 31,187 of record CAVTHW010000014.1, read on the forward strand.
CATTCGGGAGCCGTACCAGACCATGGTATTGGTTGCTGGGTGTCTCGGACTGAGGGTCAGCGAGATCATGGCCCTGCAATGGGGGGACTTCGACTTCGAGAAGTTCACGCTGCTCGTGCAGCGCAGCATCGTTGACGGGCGTGTCGGTGACGTGAAGACCGAGTACTCCCGTGATGAGGTGCCGCTCGATCCACTACTAGCAGATAAGCTCCTGCGGTACAGGGATCGGTGCAAACCAACCTCTGAAGGATGGCTTTTCGCCAATCCCAGCACCGGCTGGCCGTTCTATCAGGGGGAGATCCAGAAGAAGCACATCGGCAAAGCGGCGGTCGCCGCCGGGATTTCTGGCAGGGTTGGCTGGCACACCTTCCGCCACAGCTATCGCTCGTGGCTAGATGCAGGTGGAGCGCCGATGACAGTGCAGAAGGAGCTGATGCGCCATGCCAGCATTCAGACGACGATGAATGTCTACGGTGCTGCCATGAGCGAAACCAAGAGGGCAGCGAACAGCAAGGTGGTTGAGATGGTTCTCAAGAAAACGGTCGTCGGACCGGCCTCCGTTGAACCACAACAGGAGCCGATTCGCGCTATCGGGAGTTAACGGGAGTCTGGATGAGAACCGATTTTGCTTGGAAGTTGTTGAAAAGGTTGGTTGCGGGGGTAGGATTTGAACCTACGACCTTTGGGTTATGAGCCCAACGAGCTACCAGACTGCTCCACCCCGCATGTCTATCTTAGCGCAGGGTGGACTCCAGGTCAACGGAGAGTCTTGTCTCACCAGGACCTTCGCATAGCGGAATGGGAGACCGGGCAAGTCGTGTAGATTTCGTCGTTTGGGGAGGAACTGGGGCGCCGCGGAGATTCGGAAAACGGTTCTTGACAAGTTCCGAGCAATCCGGGGGAGTGTTCCTGCGTATATGAGGGTAGGTAGAGACTAAAGATGGCGGGGCCGTGTGAGGACAGCCAAGAGAGTTCCATCCCAGACTGTGGCTGGAGCTGCCCGCGGCGCTGAATGCGGTTCTTCACGATCATGGCCAGGTCGTTCAACGGGTCTTGAATAAGGAATGGTGACTCGGTTCGCCGGACGCACAATCCCCGACCCGTGACATACGCCAACAACAGCACCCACCTGTGTCTTGTATGGTGCACGTACATCACAGGTGGGCTGGCGCTGAATCGGCAGGTCGCATATTCTGACCAGACCGGTCGCAGCCGCCCCCCGGTCAGCAACTCCGACTAGTGTCCGGCTGGGAGGGCCAGAGAATCTAAGGAAACTTCTGGAAACTTCAGCCTTGATCTCCCCGGTTTGCAGGCGTATACTCCACATTGTCATGTCAGAAAACTGTCTTTCAAGACGACACTTTTTCTACGGGTCGCTGCTCGCGGGGGCCGTCCCGGCAGGAGGCTTCAGCAGTGTACCCTCGCTGACAAAGCTGGGGTACAAGTCGCCCAACGAGAAACTTAACCTGGCCTCGATCGGGGCTGGCGGCCGGCCCTTCAGTGACCTGCGCAACTCCGTTTCGGGCGTGGAGAATGTGGTGGCGCTGGCGGACGTCGATTGGAATCGGGGGCAGCAAGGCTTCTCCACGTATGAGAAGGCCACGAAGTACAAAGACTTCCGGCAGATGCTCGACAAATCGGGCAAGGAAATCGACGCGGTAATCATCGGAACCTCCGACCACATGCACGCCACGTGCGCCCTGGCTTGCATGCAACTCGGCAAGCACGTCTACGTCGAGAAACCGCTGACCCGCACGCCCTGGGAGGCGCGCTTGCTGACCCAGGCGGCGGCGAAATATCCCAAGGTGGCCACCCAGATGGGGAACCAGGGCTACTCTCATGATGCGACGAAGATCGCCTGCGAGATCTTCTGGTCAGGCGAGATAGGCGAAGTGCGAGAGGTCCATGCCTGGCACGGCAACCCCGGATGGCCGCAGGGCATGCAGAAGATTCCGCCACCGACGCCAGTTCCGGACACTCTCAACTGGGATGCCTGGCTGGGCGGCGCGGCATGGCGCCCCTACACTGCCGGCGATGACGAGTACAGGGCATTTGCAGCCAGTGTCATGAACCGGGGCGCCGGGAGCGCCCGAGCCGCCGCGCCGGCAGCCGCGGGTGCGGCGGGAGCCCCGGGTGCAGCAGGCGGAGCAGCCGCACGGGGCGCGCAGGCGCCTGCCGGCAGGGGCGGGTCCGGCGGACAACAGTATGGTTTCTATTTGCCGTTCAACTGGCGCGGCTTCTTCGATTTCGGCAGCGGGCTGTTCGGCGATTGGGGAGTCCACGTAATGGGTCCGGCGAACTGGGCGCTGCAGCTGAGCCCCGCGAGTCTCATCAGTGTGGAGGCCATCAAGAGGGAGGTTACCAGCCCCTTCACCTACCCGCTGCGGAACGCAGTCAAGTACGAGTTCGGCGCTCGCGGGAGCATGCCGCCGGTGACGGTTTACTGGACCGACAGTGTTCAAAGTTACGCCTACCTTCCGCCAGGAATGACGATTGCGGAGGCGCGCAAGATCGCCGGCACTGGCCCGCAAGTCCTGGGCGCCCCATACGCTGGCCAGCCGCCTGCCGCTGGCTGGGGGCAACAACAGGGCATTGGGTACAATCTCATTTTCGTCGGCTCGAAAGGTTATCTGGGCACCGCTGGCCAGGGCGAAGGAGTGGGCCTGCTTCCTGGGTCGAGGTGGGCGGAGTACAAGCTCCCCAACGCCTATCTTCCGCGCTCGCCCGGCGCCACCCTCGGCACCGACGATGCCGCGCATTGCCGCGACTGGATCCGCGCCTGCAAGGGCGGAGCGCCGGCCTGCTCCAACTTCAGCGTCGCCGGGCCTTACACCGAGTGGCTGGTGCTGGGCGCGGTTGCCACCCACTACGAAGGTATGCTGTTGTGGGACAACGCGAAGATGGAGTTCACCAACAATAGGGACGCCACCAAGTGGATCAAGCCCACCTTCCGCAAGGGCTGGGAGATTAAGCTGTAGTTCGTTTTGAGGCCGACCATTCAGGCTCGGTATCGGTCAAGGAGACGCGGAATGATTCCAAAGAAAGACGAAATCACCCGTCGTGAAATGCTGGCTCCCGCGGCCGCGGGGCTGGCCTTCACGATAGTTCCAAGACACGTGCTGGGCGGCACTGGATACGCCGCGCCAAGCGATAAGATCACCCTGGCCTACATCGGTTGCGGCACTCAGGGAGTGCGAGAGCTGCTGCGATTGGTCGCCACCCCGGACGTGCAGATTACGGCCGTCTGCGATCCCGTCAAGGACGGCACGAATTACATCGACTGGGACAAGACGGGCATCCGCGACAGCGTCCGCAAGCTTCTGGAGAACACCAATTGGGGCGCTGGCGTCAGCGGCATTCGCGCCGGCCGCGACGTGGCCAAGGAGATCATCGATACCTACTACGCGAAGAAGCGGGGATCGGAGAACTTCAGGGGCGTCGCTTCCTACGCGGACTTCCGGGAGCTGCTGGAAAAGGAGAAAGACCTGGACTCCGTCAAGATCATGACGCCTGACCACCTGCACGCCACCATTTCCCTTGCGGCCATGAAGCAACACAAACACGTGCTCATCCACAAGCCCCTGTCCAACCGGGTGGCGGAGGTGCGCATGGTGGTTGAAGGCGCGCGGAAGACGGGCGTCGCCACGCATCTGCTGGCCTGGAGAAGCCCCGCTACCGCGGTACGGGATATGATCCTGGACGGCGGCATCGGCACGCTCCGGGAAGTCCACAATTGGACGGACCGCCCGTTCTGGCCGCAGCAGTTGAGCCTCCCCACCGAGAGGCCGCCGGTCCCCGCGGGCTTCGATTGGAACTTGTGGCTGGGGCCGGCACTGGACCGGCCGTATAATCCCAGTTACACCCACGCCGTGTTTCGCGGCTGGTACGAATTTGGCGGCGGCAGCATCGCGGACATGGGGAACTATAGTCTCTGGCCCATCTTCATGGCGCTCGATCTGCCGGTGCCCTATAGCATCGAAGCGCAATCCAGCTCCAGTTGCGAAATCAACGACCAGGTGAGCAGCGTCAAGATGAACGATTTCGCGTTCCCCTACGCCAACCGTGTGTGCTTCAAGTTCGCGGCCCACGGGCAGTGGCCCGCGATCAAGCTTTACTGGTACGACGGTGGAATGCGTCCCTTCACCCCCGACGAGTTGCTCGAGGACGGTAAATCGATTCCCGCAACCGGCAGCCTGTTCGTCGGCGACAAGGGTGTGATCCTGAACAACGAAATCGTTCCCGCCAAGAAGATGCAGGAGTACCGCGCCGGCAAGGGGATTCCGCAGCCGCAAGCCGGACGGGGCGGCCGTGGAGGCGCTGGTGGCGGCGGTGGCGGCGGCGAGACCGACTGGATCGCGGCGTTTAAGGGAGGGCCGCCCTCGCCGGGCAACTTCCTGAATGCGGCCAACTGCTCGGAAGCCATTGCCCTGGCCGGGGCCGCGATTCGGTACAGCCGGAAACTTTTCGACGAGAGCAGATGCGCGCCGGCGCTGTTGTGGGACCAGGCGAACATGAAGTTCACCAACATCCCCGACGCCAATGCATACCTGACGCGCGAATATCGCGACGGTTGGAAACTGACCGGCGCGTGAGGGGAAATACCGAGGAGCCACACATGCTTGCAATTTCGAGGAGAGAGTTTCTTGAGAAATCCGCGGCCGTCGCCGGCGCCGGATTCGTGTCCGCCTCGCGGGGACTGTACGCCAATCCGCTAGGCCTGCCAATCGGGAGCCAGACCTATCCGCATCGCCAGAGGGTCAGGGACGGCGATTTCGCCGGGCTGTGCAAGGATATGGCGGACATCGGAGTGGGCATCCTGGAACTGTGCTCACCCGGCTACGCCGAGTTCGCCAGCCTCACGGACGGAAAGCAAACCCGGAAGGTCATCGAGGACCACGGTCTCAAGTGCCCGAGCGCCCACTTCGAGCTGAGCGAGCTGCGCACCAAACAGGACCAGATGATCGCCTGGGCCAAGGACGTCGGCATGACACAGATGGGTACGGCCAGCCTGGGCGGGCAGACGCAAAACGGCGTCGCCACGATGGATGTCGTGAAGCGGGCCGCGGATGAATATAACAAGATCGGTGAAGTCGCCGCCAAAGCGGGCATTGTGCAGTTCCTGCACGACGAAGGCTTCGAGATGGCCCGCGTCGACGGCCGGCTGGTTTACGAAGTCTTGTTCGAACTGCTCGACCCGAAGTTCGTGAAGATGCAGTTCCAGATGTCCGCCATGAGGACGGTCGGTGATCCTGTGATGTACTTCACGAAGTATCCCGGGCGCATCGTCTCGATTCACTTACAGGGGGTGGATTTGAACCCGGCCCCGGCGGCCCCCGCGGCGCCGCCGACCCCAGCGCCCACGGCGAATCCGGCAGCTCCCGCCGCGGGAGGACAAGCCGCTCGCGGCGGGCGCGGCGGACGTGGCGGCCCTCAACTGGCAGTGGGAAAGGACAGCGTCGACTGGGCCAGAGTTTTTGCCGCAGCCAAGGCCGGAGGGGTCAAGAACTATTTCGTCGAGCAAAACTGGGATCTCACGGTCCAGAGCGTGGCCTATCTGAAGACGCTGAGCGTCTGAGCAGCACGGGCGAACCCCGCGCGCCAGTCGGGTAGCCGTGCGGTCATGCACTTGCCGAGCTCAGGATCGGCCCACCATCTCCTGCACGTTGATGGGGAGCTTGGTCAACCGCTCGACCCGGGTACCGTATTTCCCGAGGGTGTTCTCGATCACACAGTAGTCGAAACCGGGGATTACGACATCGTACCAACTGTCGCCGATACCACGGAGAGCAACATCCAGCATCGTCACGATCCGCTGGCCTAAGGGCTCGTGACTGTCCAGGGTAATAGCTCCAAAGAACTCCTGGCATTCCGTGTAACCCGAATTGTGCGTGCCCGTATAAGGTTTGAGAGTGGCCAACTCGACCCTCTTGCCCAACCGCCGCGACACCTCTTCTGACCGGCCCTCGAAATAGCGGACTAATGCGTCTTCCTGCAGGCGAGCGGGAAGGTTCTCCGCCGCCACCTTGCGATACCAGGTTTCACCAACCTCGTATGCGCCCTCCACCAAATCAAACCAGTATCGCTGATCTTCGGCAACGCGCAACGGGTCCTCAACAGCAATTACTGATCTGCGGACGCAGGCCGTAAGGCCATCGCGTTTAGGGGCAACCCCAAGATGGACCCAATCGTTTTCTCGAATGGGACGGTTCAGCGCAGGACCGATCAGGGTCCGGTTCGCTTCGTTGGCGCCGACCATGATCTTGAAGCCGTCGGATTCCGACCCCAGCATACGCCCGACCCAGGCGCCCCAAGCCGCCACTTCGGTCTCCAGGCGGCCAGGGCGTAGGACAGCCAGCATGGCACTCAACATCGCGTCTGCGATCGTACAGGCATCCGCAATGAGACGCATCTCTAGCTCACTCTTCTCGTACTTCACGCGATAATACAACTCCTGCGCGTCAACAACTCCTTCGCGCCCGTAGAGGCTCTCGAGGTACTGCACTATGCTCGCAGGGATTACCTGCCTTGGTGTGAGGAGGGCAATGTGGTCGACCTGCTGCTGCGCTGCCGCGGCGATGACATCCTCCAAGCGCTCTGCGGCAATCGGGTACTTCTCGTCAGCAAGTTGGAGCAGTTCGATTTTATGGACAATGGCCCCCGCGCGACCAGCTAGCTGCTCAGCGACATAGCCACCCTCCAGTCCCGCCGCCACGTGAAAGCCGTTAGGTCCAACCACACCTGCGACTTGCTCGATCGACACATTCGTGTTCCCGCCAAGATAAGGCACGTCTCCGGAATACTGCTCGTCAGAAAACACAAAGCCGACTACATGACCGTGGCTCTGCAGCGCCGCGTTCACTCTTGCTAAACGCGAGCTAAACTCCTCTTTTGGAGCCATTAGAGTGCGATCTATCGCTGGAGTATTCTCGAGAACTCGGATTACAGCCTCAAAATCACGCCGCTGGTCGGATTGCCGTGTATTGTAAGAGTCCGGCACTTTTTCACTCGTCGCCATCGAACCTCACACTCCTTTCGTCTCGCATAACACAATCAGTGTGTCCTCTGTTCGTGCGGTCCGTCATCATGAAGAAGACCTAGGCGGCTTGGGCGAGACGCTCCAAGTTTTCTCGTCGAAGTACAAGGGGCGCGCCTCACGGTACGACTGCACTGACATCGTCACAAGCACTTGGGGGCGGGCGGCGGTCTCCACGTCCAGATTCGGCTTTGAGCGGCTTCGAACGCAATCGAGGAAGTTCTGGATGTGAGCCGGAACGTTGGGCTGCATTCCAACTGGAATTACCTTTTCCGCGGTCCCGAACTTCTCCCTGTACGCCTTATATTTGTCGTCAGATTGGACTCTCCTGGTCTCGGGACGCAGAGTGATGTGGTCCGTGATTCCCTCGAATCGTCCATTGTCCATCACCGTGATGGTGCCAAGGTCACCCAGGATCGAGGCCGGAATGTGCGTGCTGTTATTCTGGGTCGAGATCAGCACCAGACTGTGTCCCTTCGGATAAACCGCCATCAGGTGGTACGTGTCGGGAACCTCGCCCTCCTTGTGGATGAATTGGCCTCCGCTCGCCATTACCTGATACGGGAACTGAGGTTCTCCCCAGCAAATGTTCAGTGGCGCGGCACAGTGGAAAAACAGGTCCGTCGCGATCCCGCCCGAGTAGTCCCAGTACTTGCGGAACCGGAAAAACCGGTCGGGATCCCAAGCGCGTTTCGGGGCGTTACCCAAAAAAGTGTTCCAATCGACGTAGTTATCACCCTTGCCTTGTGGACTGGCGTCCGCATCCAGCGGCCAGTTCCATATGGCCTGATTGCCGCAATAGGATCCCTGGCTCAACACCATCTTCCCGATAGCGCCGTCGGCGATTGCATCCCTTGTCTTGTACCATTGGTCCGAGGAGCAGGTCTGTGAGCCTATCTGGACGATCCGTCTGGTCTCCTTAACAACCTGGGTTAATTGCCTGGCTTCCTCGATCGTGTGGCACATCGGCTTTTCCAGGTACACGTCTTTGCCCGCGCGCATCGCGGCAATCGCGAGGGGGGCATGCCAGTGATCGGGGGTGGCGACAATAATTGCGTCCACGTCCTTGCGGCTGATGATCTCGCGGTAATCCGGAGTGCCATCGCACTTGAGGCGCTCTTTGGTGGTTCTGACGCGCTTCTGGTACAGATCACAAACGGCTACCACTTGGCAGGCGTTCGTCTTGCTGCCGATGCCAGCAAACTGATCCGATATGTAGGAACCGCGGTTCCCCAGACCAATCGCGGCCACATTGATCCGGTCGTTGGCGCCCAGGATTCTGGCGGACTGGGCCGTAAGGGCCACACCCGTTACTGCCACGCTTTTCAAAAACTCTCTTCGTTTGGGGTCTTCCAACATGGCATCTTCTTCCTTCTCAGGGCTGGACCTGCTCAGTCTTCACATTCCAGCCTTCCACCTCTACCTGAACCGCCGCCAGAGGCTGATCCCTTCGTTGGACCCGGCTTCCCGCCGCCGGCGGGACAAGGTCTCTTGTGTTATAGGTGGCCGTAACCTGGCGGCTCTCGCCGGGCAGCAACGCGAAATAGTTGTCCTGCCACAGCACGGGCAGCACCTCGTCGTCGCTGACGCCCTCACTCTGGCGGGTCGTGCGCCCCGTCGGTGGTCTTTTCACCTTCAACCGCACTGCGAAGGCGAGCGTCGAGCTCGGATTCCGTAGGGTAACAGTAGTGGAGCCTTCGGACTCCCCGACCTTCGACTGCGCCGTTACATCCAGATCGACCTGCGGCAGCGTGCTCAGGGCTGTATAGTCGGCGAACGTCTTAGTTGGGATGGAGGTGGCGATGGTTTGGAAAGGAGCAGCGGAATTCGGGGTGACTTTGGCGAAGTCGACCTCCTCCGGTTTCGTCGAAAGCCAGTAGAAATTCCTGCTAACCAGGTTGCCAGACGACTCAAGCGTCAGGTTCACAAAATAAGTGGTGGTGAGGCCCTCAATCGCCGGCAAGGTGAACACGCGCGTGCTGCTGTCGCCTCCCACATCGAGCGTCGCCTCGCGGGAGAACTTCGCAGTCATGTCCAGGTTGTACACCTTGGCCGTTACCTTCAGGCCGGGGAAAGATCGGTAATACGAGTTCACCACCACGATCGAGTGGTCGTCGTACGAATACTGCACGTGCAGCGGCTCGCATGCGCTCTTAACGCCAAAGTACGAGCCGCCGGGGCGGAGATACCAATCGTAAAGGTGCCAGATCATGCTGGGCCAGGCGTTGTTCAGCATCCACTGGATGACGCCGGTAGAGGTGTACTTGTTGCGGCCGAAAGCTTCCATCATCGCCCGGTGGCCCTCGTAGGCCATCACCTGTGCCTTTTGGGCGTAATCCTCGACCGAGGTCGCCTTGCCGTAGCGGACGTCGAGAGCCTCGGTAAAGATCTTGAGCGTGCGAGACATGCCGCCAGCGTGATATTCCCACCAGTCGTCGACGGGCCAGAGGTGATCTGGCGGCAGCATGCGACGCAGGCTCTCAATCGGCGGGATCGCAGGACCCGGGCTGGTTTCGGTGTTGAAGCCATGCGCTCCACCAAAGTTGGTGTCGGTCAGCCAGTAGCTCGGGGCGATGTATTCATACGGGCCGGTCATCTTAACGCCGCTCGCGCCAGTGACGGCCGCCGGCTTGGCCGTGGCCGAGGACACGTAGGGGTTGGTCCAATCGCACTCCCTGAGCACCTGGATGTAAATCTTCTCGATCTTGGCTGGAGGCGGGTTGTCGCTGCCATTCAACCAGGTGAAGACCGATGGATGCCGCTGGAGCCGCCGGATCTGGTCACGCAAGGACTCGGCGGCGATCATCTCGTCATCCGCATCCCAGGTCTGCCAGCGCTCCCAGTGGTCGCAGCAGCACCAGCCCGGCATCACAAGGATTCCTAACTCGTCGCAAAGCTCCAAGAAGTGGTCGTCCTCCAGTTTGCCCTCGAGCCGCACCGTGTTCAGGTTCAGGTCGCGGACGTACTTCAACTCGGCCTCCTGCCGCTCCGGCGTGGAGCGCAGGAGCATGTCGAAGCTGTAGCCGGCGCCGCGGATGAGGATGTTCTTGCCATTGAGGTGGAACAGGCGGTGACCCTGGCCGTCGACCTCGGAGGTCACCTCGCGGATACCGAAGCGAATGCGGCTGGAATCCGAGACCTGGCCATTGACCTCGAAGTTGAGTTCGAGGGGGTAGAGGTTCGGCGACCCCACTTGAGCTGGCCACCACAAGCGGGGATTGGCCACCTTCAGTTGCGGGAATTTATCCGGGGTGAAACGGACGACCTGAGTCTCGTTGGCGCCGAGCCTCACCCGCTGCGAAAACTCGATGTTCTCGATCTGGCCCTTCAGCACACCCTCGATGGCGCGGCTGGCCGCGTTCTTCAGCTCGACCCTCACTGTGAGCTGGGCCTGGTCGGTGGACGGCAGGTTGAGCTTGGTGAGAACGGCAGGGTAGCGCAGGGCGACCGGCCCAGCGGCGATGATGCGGACGTCGCGCCAGATGCCCATCTCCTTGTCGGGCGGCATCGGCCCCCAGTCCACCAGGGTAGTCGCAAGATCGTGCGGCTGAGGCGGAAAGACCTCGACAGCCAGCGAATTTGTATCGCCAGGCTTGGCCGCGGCGGTTACGTCAAACTCGAACAACCGCCACGTGCCGGCCATCGTATCTGACGACGCGATTTGGCGCCCGTTCATCCAGACGTTGGCCCGGAAATTGATGCCGTCGAAACCAAGCCGCAGGGTCTTGCCGCGGTACTCGGGGGGCAACTTAAATTCGGTGCGGTACCACCAGGAGTGGCGGAACGGGCTGTCGGGCGGCATCAACGAACCCGAGAAGTTGCTGAAGATGGGATAGGACGTGCCGGGGATCGACCGCAGGTTCATGCCGAAGTAGGGATCGGGGTAGATGCGGTTCTGCACGAGGGCACTCAGGACGGTCGAGGGTAGCGTGGTGGTATACCAATCGCGCGCCTTGAACCCTGGAGTCGAAATAGCCGCACCGTCCTCGTGCACGTCAGCCGACGACTGGATGGCCCAACCCTCTCGAAGCAGCATTTGGGATTCGGCGCCAGGATCCGCCGCTGCTGCCAGGAGTGTGGAGGCGGCCAGGTTTGTGACCAGGAAAAGCAATGCTGACATCCGAAAGCCAATAGCGCAACAATTCGACCCACACCTTGCTCTGTTAGTTGATCGTGTGCACATCATCGACTCCCTAACTTCACGTCTTTCGCCTCCGCGGTTGCCGGCTTGGACCACCTCGCCGTCCAAACGAAACACCGCCTAGAAACTCACCGTGAAGCGCTGTCACGGAGGTACTGCCTGAGGTAAATGGCGCTCTGGCGCAGCGCGGCCATCCGGCTTTCCTGCGTCCCTTCGTAAGCGCGATCCTCCACCTCAATGCAAACCGGACCGTCGTAGCCGGTCTCGCTTAGTACCGAGAAGAACTTCGCCCAATTCACGTCCCCGAGCCCCGGAAGCTTTGGCGTGTGGAACTCCAGCGGTGTCGCCATGATACCGACGTCGTTCAGGCGTTCCGTGTCGACCCGCGCGTCTTTGGCGTGCACATGAAAGATACGCCCGCCAAATTCGCGCAGCGCCTGGAGGTAGTCGATACGTTGCCAGACGAGGTGGGAGGGGTCAAAGTTGAGCCCGAAGTTGGCTTCGGGAATCTCCTTGAACATCCGGCGCCAGATAGCGGGAGTGTGCGCCAGGTTCTTCCCGCCGGGCCATTCATCGCGTGTGAAGAACATAGGGCAGTTCTCGATGCCGATCCGCACGCCCTGCTCCAACGCGTATCGCACCAGCGGGGGCCAGACTTCTAGAAACCGGGGCCAGTTCTCCTCCACCGAGCGCGCCGGGTCGCGTCCGATGAACGTATTCACAACCCCCACGCCGAGCATCTTGGCCGCCGCGATCACCTGTCGCAGATGATCAATGTACACTTGACTTTCTGCGCGGTCCGAACAGAGGGGGTTGGGATAGTATCCAAGGCCGCTGATCTCCACACCGGCCGCGGCGCACTGCTTGCGGATTGCCGCGGCTGCGTCGGCGGTCAAGTTAGCCACGTCGATATGGGTGACGCCGGCGTAGCGCCGCTCCGCCTTTCCCTTCGGCCAGCACATCAGTTCAACGCAGGCAAATCCGCTGGACGAGGCAAACGCCAACAACTCCTCCAGCGATAACTCAGCGAGAATCGCGCTTACAAATCCAAGTTTCATCTTTTCACCTCAAGTTCAGTCCGAGTGCGCGCGCCGGCGAGAAGACGATGCGCTTACTCCAAGCCAGTAGCCACGTTCCATCCATCGAGTGCGATCCAGGACTTGGTTCCACCGAGCAATTTTCGTTGATACGTCGCGGTGATTTCGCGCTTCTCGCCCGGCATCAACTCGAAATAGTTGTCCCCCCACAGGATGGGGACGACTTCCTTGCCGCCTTTTCCCTTCAGCACACGGAGATGAACCGAAAATGCAAGCTGCGACGTCGGATTCTCGACCGTGACGCGCTCGATCTGCTCCGTACCCTTCAGCTCCGTGCGGGAAGTGAGTCTGAGCTTCGTAATGGGCAGGCTTTCGAGGGCCGTCAGATCCGCGAAAGTCTTGATAGGCGTGTAACGCCCGTTCGAGCCGGCCCAATCCGAGACATCGGGTTGCGTGGAGAGCCAGTAGAAATTAGAACTGACCTGCTTGCCGCCTTCATCCTGAAGGCTGAGCCTGACGAAGTAGGTTCGGGACAGCCCGGAGATTTCGGGAATCTCAAATACCCGGGTGGCGCTATCCGCGCCGATATCCACAGGCGCTGCCTTGGAGAACTTCTCGGCGAGGTCCAGATTATAAACCTTGGCCGTGACACTGTGCTTTGGAAAGGAACGGTAATAGGAGTTGACAACCACAATCGACCGGTCGTCATACGAGTACTGCACGTGCAGCGGTTCACAGGCCTTCTTCGTGCCGAAGTAACCTCCCCCGGGCCTCAGGTAGTAGTCGTAGAGGTGCCAGATGATGGAGGGCCAGGCGTTGTTGAGCATCCACTGGATGACACCCGTGGATGTATACTTGTTGCGGCCGAAGGCTTCGAACATGGCTCGCTCGCCTTCGTAGGTCATCACCTGGCTCTTCTTCAAGTAATCCTCGAGGTTCTTGGCCTTACCGTAACGGTTCTCCAATGCGTTGGTGAAGACGTTGACATTGCGGTATCCGCCGCCGCCGGCGTGGAAGTTCCAGAACTCGTCGATAGGCCAGAGATGCTCCTTGGGCAGCATCTCCATCAGACTCTCCAGCACCGGAATTGCGGGACCCGGACTGGTCTCGGTGTTAAACCCAAAGGCGCCTCCGCGCTGGTGATCCTCCAACCAGTAGCTGGGAGCGACGTATTCGTAGGGCCCGGTCATTTTCACTCCGGTTGGACCGGCGCCCGGGGTCGTCCGGCGGGTGGCCGAGGATACGTGCGGGTTGGGCCAGTGCTCCTCCTTGAGAACCTTGAGATATACGGCTTCCGCCTCGGGAGTCGGCGAACTGTCGCTGCCGTAAAGGAAGGTGAACACGCTCGGATGGTTCCGAATCCGACGGAGTTGGTCGCGAAGGGACTCGCCGGCCACCGTGTAGTCTTCCGGTTTCCAGTTCTTCCACCGTTCCCAATAGGAACAACAACACCAGCCGGGCATTACCAGGACGCCGTAGCTGTCTGTCGTGTCGTAGAAGTGATCGTCATTCATCTTGCCTTCGAGCCGAATCGTGTTCAGGTTCATGTCGCGGGTGTAACGGATCTCGTTTTCTTCCCGCTCCGGATCGACGCGAAGCATCATGTCGGGGGACCATCCGCCGCCGCGGATCAGGATGTTCTTGCCGTTGATCTTGAACACGCGATGTTCTTGCGCGTCGATCTCCGAAGTGAACTCCCGTACGCCGAATTGGACATACTGCTCGTCGGACACGGCGCCGCCGGTCTCAAATGCGATGTGCATCCGATAAAGGTTCTGCGGTCCGAGCCCTGCGGGCCACCACAGCTTCGGATTGGAAACGTTGAGCTGCGGATAATCGGCGGGAGTGAACTCGACCCTGGTGAATTCCCGAGCGGCAACCGTGACCTTCTTGGAGACGCTGATATTGCCGATTTGGGCTTTGAGCGTGCCCTCGACCGGACGGTCTTGGGTGTTGCGAAGGTTCGCGGCGACGGTCAGGTGAGCCAGTTCCGGCTTCTCCACCTTCGTGATCACCTGGGGGTATCGAAGCGCGACCTGGCCGCTGGTCAGGATGTAGACGTCGCGGACCAAGCCCATATCCCTGTCGGCCGGCATCGGATTCCAGTCCACGAACGTGATGGAGAGATCGTTCTGGGTGGGGGGAATGACCTCGACGGCGAGCGTGTTGACGGCGCCCGGCACGGCCACGGCAGTCACGTCAAACTCGAACATCCGATACATGCCGACCACCTGGTCCGAGCTCGCTATCTGGCGCCCGTTCAGCCAGATATTGGCCCTGTTGTTGATGGAGTCGAAGTTCAGCCACAGCGTTTTGCCCTTTACCGTAGCCGGGAGCTTGAACTCCGTGCGATACCACCACGAGACGCGGAAAGGGCTGTCCTCAGGCGTGGCGGTGCCGGAGAAGTTTTGGCCGACCTGATAGCTGGTGCCCGGAATTAGTCTGAGATTCATCCCGAAGTACGGATCGGGGTAGAGTTTGTTTTGAACTAGTGCCGCCACCACGGTTGAGGGGATGCTAGTCTGATACCAACCTTGGGGCTTGAATTGGCTGATGGAGATCGCGTCACCTTTTTCCGCCACCTTAGCAGAGGATTGGATCGACCAGCCCTTTTCCAAGGCTATCCTGGCACCAGCGGCCGTCCGGTCAGTCTGCACCTGGGCAGCCAGGAAGCGGCAAGGCGCCAACCAGAGCACTAACACCAAGAGAGTGCAGCTCAAGTTCTTCCGCATACCTTTCACCTCCACTTCCCATAAGGTTCTACGGCTGAGCAGCAGTATACACCCAATTATCCCGGCATGAAAGACCGAATTCGGTTCCGAATTCGGTTTCTATTCGACCCTGGTCACCTTGGCGATATGCTCGAAACTGCCCGGCTCCCGGCCGCGCAGGCCGGCCAGAACAAGTGAGGCCATCTGCACCGGCAGTACCTCCATGACAGGGCGCATACTCGCCGGCACTGACGGTAGTGCGAACGGTCCTTCGTCTTCTTCCCAGCCGCACAGCGCTGCGCGCCCGGCGGTTTCCACGATGTTCCGCAGCAAGCCGCGGTTCATGTGGCTCACCTCGGGGTCCCCATCAAAGACCAGAACGAAGGTCCCCGGCCCAAGCATTTCCAGAGGGCCGTGCCGCAAGCTCGCGCTGCTCATACCCTCGCCATGAATGTGGGCCGCCTCCTTCAAGATCAAGCCGCCCACGCCGGCAGCGGCGAGCGACCTGCCCCGCCCGACCACGAAGAAATGTCGCACGCCGTCCAGCCTTGGCCAGAGGTCCCGGACGTGGTCTTGCCAGCGGGCAAGATAAGCCTCCAAAGCCGGCGCCAGCGTCTCCAATTCACTCCGCGCGACCGTCAGGTCGCCTCCCGTCAGGTGTTCCCCGATCCAGTAGAGCACCGCCATCGCGGTAAGCGAGGTCTTGCACGCGACCGCTTTCTCCTCGCCGGCAAAGGTGAACAGAACCAAGCTGGCCTCTCGAGCCAGCGGTGAGTCTTCCGTGTTCGTCACGCCGGCCACAAATGCCCGCCCGGCCGCGCGTTCCAGCATGCGCACCGTCTCCACGCTCGCACCGGACTGCGAGACCGCGATGACCATATTGGTGGGTTCCAGCAGGCGCGGCATGGCGTGAAGCAATTCCGAGGTTTCGAGCATGATGGAGTCGAATCCCGCCTGCGTCAGCCGGACCTGCAACGGATACAGAATGTGGTAGGAGCCCCCCATCCCGGTCAGCACAATGCGGCGGAGTTGGCCGCCCTCAAGCTGCCGGCGTAACTCATCCAGTTGCGGCTGCGGGGTCAATCGGGCTACCGTTTCCGCCATCGCCCGCGGCTGGTCGAGCAGGTCGCTCAGATACGGGCCTTGGAGCAAATCGTACGCAATATCAGGCATGATTCTACCTTGATCGCCCTAATGGCGCCGCTCAGAATTTCAGCCCTTCGTAACGGTGCAGCCACGCACAAGCGGCGCCGTACAGCCCCGCGTCGGAACCTAGGGCGGCGAGTTCGATGCGAAGCTTGCCTATCGGGACTTGCGTGGCCAGCCGGCGTACCAGTTCCCGCGCGCTGTCCAGAAACAGCGGCGCGCTCTGCATGAGCCCGCCGCCCAGCGCGATTACATCGGGGCAGTAGGAGGTCACAAGGTTCACTAACCCCAGACCGATGTAGTATGCCTCACGCTCGGCCGCACGCAGGGCCAGGGGCTCTCCCGCGAGAGCGCGCGCGCAAATCTCGGCGGCAGTCACCGGTTCGCCGCAAGATTCGCGCTGCGCTGCATACCACGCCTCCATCGCGGGACCGCTCGCCAGTGACTCCCAACAACCGTTGAGACCACAGTAACAACGGGGTCCGCCGCTCATATCGAGGACAGTGTGGCCGAGTTCGGGATGTGCGCCCGCCGCGCCCCGGAACAGCCGGTGGTCTTGGACGATGCCGACACCAACTCCGGTGCTGATAGTGGCGTAGAGAAAGCATTCCGCCCCGCGACCCACCCCCCACACGGTCTCTGCAAGTGCAACGGAGTCGGCGTCATTCTCCATGGCGGCGGTTACACCAAAAGCGCTTGCCAGGCGCTGCACGAGCGGAGCGCCCCGCCAGCCCGCCAGCAACTCGGCGTTCTCCACTGTGCCGGTCAGTGGGTCCACCGGCCCGGTGCAGCCGATCCCGATGCCTTCGATCTTCTCGCCCGCCTCCTCCTGAACCTCCTCGAGCAGGGTGATCATTCGTGCCAACGCGTCTTCCCAGCCGCGTTCCGGCGATGTCGGGCAGACACGCCGCGCCCGCATTACTCGCTGCCGGTCCAGCCCGCCAACTGCTATCTTGGTGCCTCCAATGTCAACCGCGCCGATCATCGTGTTGCCTCCCCAGCCACCCGTGGACTGGTAGCGCGTCTGGCTCCGGCCGGAAGGGCAGCGAGACTTTCCGCCCGAGTCCGGCCGACGCGTAGGCCGCAAAAATCGCTTCCAGCACCACACGGCCGTCATCACCGGTTGCTTTGGGAGCCTCCTTGCCGCGCACGCACCGCGCGAAGTGGCGCATTTCTTGCGGGAACCCATAGTTCCAGAGCTCGTCGAAAACGGGGTAGCTCCAGCCCCGAGTCGTGGGAGCCTTCTCCACCGCATACCCAAAACCGTGCTCGCTGTAGGTCGGGAGTGCGTTCCCCATGAGCAGGTTCGCGTACGTGACACCACCCTCCCCGTAGACTTCCACGCGATCGTCCATGCCCCCGCGCCGCGCCCAACTTGTCTCTACGAGCCCGACCGCGCCGCCCTCGAATTCAATGATGCACAGGGCATCATCCTCGCCCCTGGTCTTCCCGCCATGCACGTAGGTGCCAAGCTGCGCGTAGACAGACCGAATTCGTGGCCGCCCCAGAAACCAGTAGCAGAACGCAATGCCATGGCAGCCCATGTCCATCAGGACGCCACCACCGGACTGTTCCACATCCCAAAACCATTCGCTGTGCGGGCCGAAATGCTTCTCGCTCTGCTTTACCAAGTACACTTTACCGAAAGCGCCTTCCTCAGCCATTTCCTTGGCCTTCGTGTACTTCGGCGCAAAGAACAATTCCTCGGCATAAAGAAGCAGCACGCCCTCGCGCTGGCAGACGTCGATCATCTCGCTGGCTTCGTCAAGCTTAAGGCAAAGCGGCTTCTCGCAAACCACGTGCTTGCCCGCCCGCGCGATGTCGAGGGTCATCGGGGCGTGAAGCTGGTTGGGAGCGGCGATCGTGATCATCTCGAGATCGGGTTCCCTCAGCATCTCCCGGTAATCTAGAAAGACCCGTGGGATGCCGTATCGTTTCGCTAACTCCTCTGCGTGACCGGAGCTGGGCGATGCGACTGCCACCACCTCCGCCTCCTCCGGCATGAGTTGAAAAGAGGCTGCCTGGATCGCCGCCTCAAAGCCGGACCCGATGATCCCCACTTTGACTTTGCCCGAATGTGCCATACTTTCGACCTCGCCGCTGGACCCCGCTTACCTCACCCTAATCCAGGAACCGGCTTCTGCCACGATTCCACCTCAGGGCCCTGATTGCTGAGAGTATACACGAGCCGAGCCCTGGTGCAGAACCACCCCGTCTCTGCATCAAAGACAATGGAGTATAATCCCCCCATGACCAGCGATCGGTTTTCGCGACGGCATTTCTTCTATGGCGCCCTCCTGGCCGGTGCAGTTCCGGCAGGAGGCTTCGGCAGTGTACCCTCGCTGACAGGCCTGGGCTACAGATCACCCAACGAGAAGTTGAACATCGCATTCATTGGCGCCGGCGGCAGGGCGGGAGAGAACCTGCCCTTCGTCGAACGAGAGAACGTCGTGGCATTGGCTGATCCGGACGCCAAGCGCGCCGAAAAGAACTTCGCGAAGTACGACAAGACCCCGAAGTTCAGTGATTTCCGCAAGATGCTCGACAAGGAAGGCAAGAACATCGACGCGGTGATGGTTGCGATTCCGGACCACATGCACGCCACGGCGGCGATGTGGAGCATGGAGCGCGGCAAAAGCGTCTACGTCGAGAAGCCGCTCACGAGAACTGTTTGGGAGGCCCGACAGCTTAGGGAGGCCGCCATCAAGTACAAGGTCGCCACCCAGATGGGCAACCAAGGCACATCCAACGAGGGCGCGCGGCAGGCCTGCGAGATCATCTGGTCGGGTGAGATCGGCAACGTGACCGAGGTGCACTGCTGGACGAACCGTCCTTCTTGGCCTCAGGGAATGAAGGAGCCACCGGCGGAAGAAAAGGTCCCGGCGACACTCGACTGGGATAGCTGGCTCGGCGTTCAGAAGGCGCGGCCGTACGGTGCGGCCTATCTGCCGTTCAACTGGCGCGGCTGGCTCGACTTCGGCAGCGGCGCGTTGGGCGATATGGCGTGCCACCTCTTCGGCGCGCCGAACATGGCGCTGCAGCTAACGGCACCGACCAGCGTTGAGGTCATCGAGCAAGATGGGCTGACTCCTTATGCCTTCCCGAACTCATCAATAACCCGGTGGGAGTTTCCTGCGCGGGGGTCGATGCCCCCGGTGACGGCCTACTGGTACGACGCCTCGAAAGGGGTCAGGTTCCGGCCACCCGGAATTCCCGAGGACGAGCCGATTATCCCGAGCATGTCCAGGGCCGGCGGTACTGCTGGCGGAACACGGGGAGCGGCGGGCGCACCCGCTGCGCCTGGCGCGGCGCCGACTGGACGGGGCGCGGCGCAGCCTCCGGCTCTCAGGGGACAGAACCAGGGGGCCGTTTTCTGCGGCGACAAAGGTTATCTCGCGGCCGGAGGTGAAGGAGCCTCGGTCGTGCGCTTGTTGCCAGAGGCGAGAGCCAAAGACTACAAGCTGCCGCCCCAGTTTTTGACGCGGTCGCCGGGGCACTATCAGGACTGGATCCGGGCCTGCAAAGGCGGCGATCCGGCTGTCTCGAACTTCAATGTCTCCGGGCCCCTGACCGAGTGGCTCTTGCTCGGGAATGTCGCGCTGCGCTTCAAGGGCAAGCTGTTGTGGGACAGCGCCAAGATGCAGTTCACCAATAACAAGGAGGCTAACGCCTTCCTCAGGCCACCCGAGTTCCGTCCGGGCTGGAAGTGGGCCTGAGCGGACCCGAACAGGGGCCCCGGCGTTACGGCAGGTCGTGGCGGCATGAGCGAGGGCTCATGCCGCTAGCGCTGTGTCCGCCTGCACGCAGCGAAGCCGCTTCGCGTGAAGCGCGTCCACGTCAAGGGCCTCCCGGCGCATTGGCGCTTGACCAACAGGCGCGAGAAGATCGTTCTGACGAGTCGTTGCTGAACACGCCGAGCTTAGGTAAACGACCAGCCCTTTCGGAACTGCGGCGGCTTGACGTACTCGTTGGCTTCCTTGTTGTTTGTGAACTGCATCTTGGCGCTGTCCCACAACAGCTTGCCTTCAAAGTGCAGCGCAATATTAGATAGCAGGCACCACTCTGCCATTAGCCCGGAAACGTTGAAGTTCGAACATGCGGGATCGCCGCCTTTGCAGGCCCGGATCCAGTCGCGGTAGTGCCCCGGCGACCGAGTCAGAACCTGGGGCGGCAGCTTGTAGTCCGCGGCTCTCGCCTCCGGCAACAGGCGCACAACGGAGGATCCTTCACCTCCGGCCGCGAGATAACCTTTGTCGCCGCAGTATACGGCCCCCTGGCTCTGGACGGGGGGAGGCAGCGGTCCCCTGGCTGGGGCCGCTGCTCGTCCTGCGGCGGCTTGTGCTCCGCCAGCAGGGCTGCCGGCAGACGTTCTAATCTCCCTCGGTATGATCGGTTCACCCTCCGGGATTCCTGGCGGCCGGTACATGGCCGCTCTCGCGGCATCGTACCAATAGACCTTCACGGGGGACATCGCCCCGCGCGCCGGGAATTCCCACCGCGTTACCGACGAATTCGGGAAGGTGTAAGGGTTCATCTCATCTTTCTTGATGCACTCGACGCTGGTGGGAGCCGTCAGCAATAGCGCCATGTTCGGTGCGCCGAACAGGTGGAGAGCCTCGTCGCCCAGGGAGCCGGCGCCGAAGTCATACCACCCGCGCCAATTGAACGGCACATAGGCTGAGCTGTAAGGGCGAGTCGCCGCCATGCCCAGCCAAGTGTCCCAGTCGAGCGTAGCCGGCGCCTTCTCCTCCTTCGGCAGCACCTTGATACCCTGTGGCCATCGGGGGACGTCACTCCACGCGTGCACCTCGGTCACATTCCCAATCTCGCCCGACCAGATGATCTCGCAAGCCTGTCGTGCTCCTTCGTTGGACGTACCCTGGTTGCCCATCTGGGTGGCGACCTTGTACTTCACGGCCGCCTCCCTCAGTTGGCGGGCCTCCCAAACAGTCCTGGTGAGAGGCTTCTCGACGTAGACGCTCTTGCCGCGCTCCATGCACCACATGGCTGCCGTGCCATGCATATGGTCCGGGATGGCAATGATGACGGCATCGATGTTCTTGGCTTCCTTGTCGAGCATCTTGCGGAAGTCGCTGTACTTCGGGACGCTATCATACTGTTTGAAGGTGGCCGCGGCGCGCATGGAGTCGGGGTCTGCGAGCGCCACGATGTTCTCCGACTGGCAACCGCGGATGTCACTCGCGGCTCGGCCTCCCGCGCCTATGGATGCGATATTCAGTTTCTCGTTGGGTGATTTGTAGCCCAAGCTGGTCAGCGAGGTTACACTGCCGAATCCCCTGGCCGGAACCGCACCGGACTAGGAGCGTACCGTAGAAAAAGTACCGTCTGGAGAATCGGTTTTCCGTCATGCGCACAGTCTACACCTAAACCCCCATTCTTGCGCCCACAAAAGAGATGCACCGCTCCGCCTTTCCTGTCATCTGACTCGGCGACAGTTTGGAAGCATGGTGCGGCGGCTGGAGGGCAAAGTGGTCGCAGGAGGGAAGGGACGGAGAGGTGCATAAAAAGCCGCTTCAACGAAATCAGTTGGATGTACAATCGAAGGCGGTGCAGGAGCCAAAGAGGGAATCTTGGCCAATTTCACCAAAAGGAGCAACTAGTGATCTACACGAGACGTGAGGTAGGGAAGATCGCTCTGGCCACTCTTCCACTGGCCAGGTTGATGGCGGCGGCGAAGCCAAATTCGGTTTTTGGGGGAGTGCAGATCGGCGCAATTACATACTCCTACCGCAGCCTGCCTGGCTACAACAACGCCCAGGAGGTCCTCAAGTATTGCCTCGATAGCGGGATCAGCGGGATCGAGTTTATGGCCGGCGCGGCAGAAAACTATGCCGGCATGCCGGCGCAGGCAGGGCGCGGCGGCGGTGGGCAGGGTGGCGCTGCGGGTGCGGCGCGGGCCGGCGCTGTGGGTGCAGCCTCGGGTGGCGCTCCGGGCGCCTCTGGGGCCGCTGGTGCACAGGGTCGCGCACAGGGCGGGGGCGGCGGCCGCGCGCCGATGACGCCTGAACAACAAGAAGCCCAGCGCAAGGCGGCCGAAGCGGTGAAGACCTGGCGCCTGTCGGTGTCCATGAACAAGTACAAGGCCCTGCGCAAGATGTACAACGACGCGGGGGTGAAGATCTTCGCGTTCAAGCTGCCGCCGAACATGAACATGTCGGACGAGGAATACGCCTACATCTGGAATGCGGCGGAAGCACTGGGCGCGAGCCACGTCACTACGGAACTGCCGACCAACGATAAGCTGCTCCAGCGGGTCGCTGATTACGCCGCGAAGCGCAAGCTGCGGATCGCTTTCCACACCCACGGCCAAGGCGGCGCCTCCGGTTTCGACAAAGCTCTGGGGGCATCGAAGTACACCGCGCTCAATCTTGATGTGGGCCATTATTACGGTGTCAACGGCGAGTCTCCGGTCCCAGTGATGGAGAAGTACCACGACCGGATTTCGAGCCTGCACATCAAGGACTGCAAGGGCCCGGCAGACCGCGGGGTGCTCGTGCCATGGGGGGAAGGTGGGACGCCGCTAACGCAGGTTTTGCAGTCAATGAAGAAGAATCGGTACAGGTTCCCGGCCTTCATCGAATACGAGTACCAGACGCCGGCAGGTTCCGACGTGGTGACCGAGGTCAAGAAGTGCGTGGAGTACTGCAGGAAGGTGCTCGCGTCCTAGATAGCCGGCCGTCGAGGTCCTCATCCAACCTGTAGGCAAGAAAGTGCCGTCCGTGACTACTCACGGACGGCCGGGAATGCATAATGCTCAATCTCTTCTAATCTCTCCAAGTGATTCCGAAACGGGGTCCCAGGAACTGCCACCAGTCGTTCTTGTCCTGGCGGTGGACATAGTCGCGGAGCTCAACCGTCACTCCCAGCTTCTGGTTGAACCAGAAGTTTACTCCTCCGCCTATCTCCCACCAGTTCGCCCCGGCGCCGCGCATGAATGTCCGGCCATAGCCCGACGTGACGAACGGTTCCACCTTTTCGGCGCTCAGCTTGAAGGCCTTGACGCCGTTGAGCGTGAATAGGCCCACGCTGTCTTTGTTCCAGTTGTTAGCGTTGTCCGTGTGTTTCCTCGGCCCCACGGCCGCGATCTCAGCGCCGCCGCCAAAACCATTGGAGCCTAGGTACATCCCGCCGGCGCCTAAGCTCAAAGTGGCCGGGCTAGAGCCCACGCTCCGAAGCTGGCCCGCCGGGGCGAAGAAGCCGTAGAAGCGTCCCCCTTGCTGCGAGAAGCCCAGCGAAGACAAGCACAGAATCAACCCGATGAGCAAAACCAATCGTTTCATGTCGTCCTCCAATTCATGATCAAGTTGAAACCGAGGCGGCGCGGTTTCTCCCCGCGCCGTCCCCATCGCTAAGCCATCAAAACTCCATGCGCAGCGAAAATGCCAACTGGCGCGATTGGCGAGCCCCACTGATGCGGCCGGCACTGGAACCGGCTTGCAGCTTACCAGTGGAGATTTCGTAGGTTTGACCGCTGCTCACCCCACTGAACTCGGTGTGGTTCCACACGTTGTAGCCCTGGGCCTGGAACTTAAGCTGGCGACCTTCGCCCAAGTACTTGATCGGAATGATCTTGGCCAAGGTAACGTCCCAGTTGCTGTAGCCGGGGCCGGTCAGAAGGTTGGGCCCCGCATTGCCGAAGCATGCCGTGGTCTGGTTGGTCCAAGTGCACGGCATCGGCGGCGTGAACATCTCGGTCTTGTAATTCCTGTCGAAGGTGCGTTCGGCCTTCGGAAGGTAGGGGTCGCCCAGAACGTTGATCCGGGCGCCGTCGGCCGAGCCGGTCTGGTCCGGAGCGGCTAGGGTCGTACCGCTGGTCCCCGTATAACCGAAGCTAGGCAAGAATCGGCTGCCGGTCTGAGCGCTGGTGATACCGGAAAGCTGCCAGCCGTCGAGGATGGCGCCCAGCGCGCGGCTGCCCATCTTCTGGCCCAGTTTGGGTAAATCGTAGGCGTAGCTGATCGCCAGCACGTGCGCCGTCCCGCCCGGACTCTTGCCCCGGCTGTCCGGGAAGTCGGTGAAGTAGCTGTACGTTATCGTCTTCGACCAAGTGTAGGCCAGCGTGTACGACAAGCCCTGAGTGTGCGAGCGCCGGACCGACGCCTGCAGACCGTGGTAGTAGGCGCTGTTCGTGAAGTTGTACTGGGTTATGCTGCCCATCCCCGGATAGTTCATACGGAAGTAGTTGTCGTTTAACGAGCGAGATGCCGTATAGGTCCCCAGGAATGGGGTGCTATAGGTCGGCTTATTGGCGTTGGTGGGATCGACGTTGGCCGGATCGTATCGCGAGAACATCGGGATTGGGTTGATGTTCCGGCCCGCCAGGATGTGCCGCCGCAAGGCCGGCACGTAGGAAACGTCAATCACCGTCCCGAAGCCCAGGCTCTGCTGGATGCCGAAGTTCCCGTTCATCATGTTTTCGTACGGCTTGTTGCCGGTCATGTTCCGGCCGGGAGCCGTCACGTTGATCGATCCGCCCGTTGTTCCCGCCAGGCTGTTGATAGTCACGTATTGCAGCGTCGATTGCGTGGCCTTTGGCGGTTGCCCGTTCGTGGGCATGTTCTGGTTGCCGTCGCCGACGTTGTAGAACTGCCCGAAGCCGGCCCTAATCGCGGTCTTGCCGGTGCCGAACACGTCCCAGGCGAAGCCCAAGCGTACGCCTGGTTTGACCCTGGGGAACTTGAACATGGACAGCGGCACGTTAGGGTTAACGCCGTCGGCTACCTGCATGCCGTTGTAGTAATCCGGCTGCACAGCGTAGCCCCCAACTGCATAGGGGACGTAGCTGCCGATCAGGTAAGCGAAGTTTGCCAGTCCCGTGCCCTTGTCCAAGGCCACCGTCTTTGCTTTGGCCAGGGCCGGATTGGCAAACGATTTTATGAGCGGATCGGTCGGCAAGGCCGGATAGTAGATCCGCGGCGCATTGGCCAAGACGTAGGTGGAAGGCAGGAAGGAAGACGCGGTCTTGTTCAGGTTCGCCTGGGGCGTAATTGCGTAGAAGCGGACGCCCATGTCCAGGGTCAACCGTCGGTGCACGCGCCAACTGTCCTGCACGTAGAATTCGATGCCCGTAAACCAGAAGTCGCCTATAAGCCTCTTGTTCTCGGTGTAGCTGTTTACCAACCCGAGGTAGGCGTTGGCGAGTCCGTTCATGGTGTCCGCGGGGGAGGAGGAGTCGTAGCCGAAGCTATAGCTTCCCCGATATAAGGCACTTCCCTCCGGCTGCTGTTCACTCTTACCGGTCCGCTCGTAGTAGAGGCCGCCCTTCAGGCTGTGCTTCCCCGTCACCTTGCTCACGTTGTCGCTGAAACTGTAGATGTCGTTCATGTTGGTGTAGGGCCGGGCATTGCTGAAACCCGTCTGGGTCTGGCTGTTGCCCCCAAAGCTGATTCCGGGAACGTACTTCGCGTAGTTCCAGTGGCCGGGACCGTTGCCGCCGGGCCGGTTGGATATGTCGTCGAACTGGGGATCGGTGTCGCTGTACCAGTGCGGCGGATTGTTCATCCGCGACCGGTCAAGCGCGTCTTCGTACTTAACGTACCAGTCCCAGCTGTTCCAGCTCTTCCCAAACAGGAACTCGTTCACCATGGTGGGGCTGATGGTGTAGGTGATTCCCACGGCGTGGCCGTGTCCCGGGTTGGGGTGCTTCTCCGTGTAGGGCAGCCATGCGTTCTGGCTGGGCGTCCAGAGTTCATAGCCGAAACTGGTCTCCATGTCGTCGAAGTCGTTGCCCCAGCGGTAGTAGGCGTTCAGCCGGGATGTCAGGTAACCGTCAAACCGCGCCATGGTATTCTTCCGGGGGTGCGGCCCGCCCATAATGACGCGGTAGTTCCGGCCGTATTTGGTGGACGCGCTGGCATAGTCGATCGGCAACTCCGTCCAGTTGCAGACGCTGAGGTTGTTCAAGTCGTCGCAGCGGTTCGGCAAAGGCAGGAAGTTGATCATCGCCAGCCCGGTCGGGTCGGCCGGCGTGTCGATCTTGTTCCCCGGAAACTGCACGCCCGTGCTGGGGTTGATGACCGGGACCACTTTCCCGCTGTTGTTGTAGCTGGCCGAGAAGTCGCCCAGCCGCTGCGCAGCCGTCGGCATGTTCCCATTGATGGTGCTGACGCTAGGAAGCTGTTTGGTCCACTCCTGTGAAACCATGAAGAACACCCGCTTCTTCTCGGTGTTGAACAGCTTCGGAATGAAAACCGGGCCCGATGCGCTGAACCCGTAAATGTCGTAGCGGTACTTGGGCTTGGGCGTGACGCGCTCCAGCAGGCCGGTGTACTTATTGATCTGGGAGCCGGCCCGGTTGCCGAAGAAGGTGTTGGCGTTGAAGTACTCGCGCCGCAGGGTCCACCACAAACTGCCCCGGAACCTCTGGCCGCCGCCCTTGGTAACGATGCTGATGGTGCCGCTCGCGTTGCGGCCGTATTCGGCCTGGTAGCCGGACGTCAGCACCCGGATCTCGCCTATGGAGTCCAGGTTTGGCTCGAAGTGAATGGTGCCGTTGGAGCCGGTGTCCATGTCGGTGATGCCGTCCACCGTGACGTTCTTCTGGCCACCGCCGTTAATCGTGCCCGGCAGGCCGGTGCCCGTGCTCTCACCACCGCCGACGCCCGTGATACCGGGGATCAGTTGCAGGAGACCGAACAGATCGCGGCCCTTCAGGGCGATGCTGTTGATCTGGTTGCCGTCAATCAGCGAGGACTTCTCGCTGCTGGCCACCTGCACCTGCTGGGCCGTCGCCGTGACGGACACTTCCTGCGTCACGGTGCCCAGTTCCAGCGCGATGCGTCCCACGTCGCGCGTATCGCTGGACGCCAGGTTGATGTCTTTCTGAGAATACGACTTGAAACCCGTGGCCTTCACCGCCAAAGTGTAGCTCCCGGGAGCCATATTCGTGAAGCGGAAGATCCCGCTCGCCGTTGAAACTGTATTACGGACCGCTCCCGTCGCCTGATCCGTCAACTGAACCTCGACGTTAGGGATCACCGAGCCGGTCTGATCCGTCAAAGTCCCAGTCAGGTTACTGGAGGTTTGGGAAAACGCGATCCCGCACGCGAGTAAGAGCGTAGTGACGCACTTTATTAGCATTTTTATTGACATTGCTTTAACCTTTGCTTTGTCCCCTTTGCCGTAGACTCCCCACTTATGCCGGTCCGCTGTGCCATCCTCCGTCCCGGCCTGCCGTGATCGAGCGAATACTTAAGCTTGGATGCTTATATCACAGTTGCACGCGCTTGTCCAGCGGATTTTGGCCTCACGGGTCGTACCGCGTGGAAAACAGTGGGCTTAGGCGAAGGACTACCGGGCTGTCCCCAGCCGCCGAGCGGCGCGGCGCGGGCCAGGGCGATGGCCTCCGAGCAGTTCGCCGCGTTCAGGGAATTGGCGGGTGAAGCGGCTCCCCGTTGAAGGCCTGCGCCCAATCGTCATCGCCCCTTAAGACGCCCTTTTCGCCCACGGGTAGCGTGCCGGTCGCCCGCATCTGGCGATTGTCCTCTTCCAATTGCTGGATCGAGATCCGAAGGGTTGCGATCAAACGATGTATTCTTTTGCGTTGGCCGGCATGGAGAGCAGAACTCCCCGCTCAGGCAGGGAAGTCCTCAGCAGGGCGATCTCGTCGGCAATGCCGGTTAGGGGCAGGGCTACCTGGCCGCCGGCGGCCGAGCGGCAGAGAGCCATCATAATCTCGAAACCCTGGTAGGCGCTTTCGAAGTTACAGGGGTGCACCTGCTTCTCATCATCCAGCCACTCGGCCATTTGCTGGATGTACGGCGGCATATCCAGGTCGTAGTTCATGCAACCCGGTCCCGACTCGGCGCCCTGCCGGGTGACCGCGCGCCAGCCTCCGCCCGTGAGGACTTCGGCGAAACCGTCAGTGCCTTGCGCACCGATGCGGCACTTCCTCCACCAGTAGTCGACCTCCGGAACGTCAGGCGCGCCCGCGCCGCACTCAACAATCCCGTGAACACCGTTGGCGAAATGGATAAAACCGCCGATGTAATCGGGCGAAGGGTGCACATCGTAAAGCTTGCCGCGTCCTGCCGCTTGCGCCATCACCCATTCCGCTTCGGCTTCGCCGTTGAACCAGCGCATGTAGTCGATAAGGTGGGACAGCATGTGCGTCATCCAGCCGGTCGCGGTTCCATACACGGTGTGGACCCGTCCTAGCGCGCCGCTCATCACCAATTCGTGCACCTTCCTGTAATGAGCCCCATAGCGGTGCTGGTGGCTTACCACGGCCTTCACGCCGCTCGAATTCAGAGTCTTGCGTATCTCGAATCCTTCGGCGCTGCTGAGTGCCACCGGCTTCTCCATAGCGATCAGGCGGGCGCCGCTTTCGACGCCGGCCTGAATCATTGGCATGCGAACATGGGGCAGGGTGCAAAAGCAGAATACATCGGGTTTCGCCGCCGCGGCGACCTTACGGGCGTCGGTTCCCTTCAACACTACACCCAGCTTGGCGGCGGCCGCGTCCAACCGCGCCTGATCGATGTCACAAAGGCCGGCCACCTCGAACCGCCCGTTAGCCTGGAAAGCAGCGGCGTGGTGCATGCCGCGTTTGCCCACGCCGACCACGACAACCCTATACTTGCGATCCATGCCTCACCCTATGCGCTTATCCCATTCCAGGAGCGTCGCGATCGTAAAATCCACTTCCTGCTCGGTAAGCTCGGGGTACATCGGCAGCGAAATGCAGCAGGCGGCGTTGCGTTCAGAGTTAGGGATAGGACCCGCAATCCTGGCCTGCTTGCCCCATGGATAGCCCTCCTGCTGATGGATGGCGATGGGGTAGTGGCACTTGGCGTCTACGCCCCTCTCACTGAGGAGATTTAACAGCGGATCGCGCTGCTCCGGCTTCCTCGTCTCGATGACGTAGAGATGGAAAACGTGGCGGTAGCCGGGCGTCTCATAGGGCAGCGTGAAGTTCCTGGCGCCGGCCAGCCCGGCCGTATACCGCGCAGCCCATTTACGGCGCAAATCGTTCCAATCATCAATATGCTTCAGTTTCGCGCTCAGGATTCCGGCGTGCAGGTCGTCCAGCCGGCTGTTGAAGCCGAAACTGTGGCAGGACCGCTTCTCGGATCCATGGTTGCGCATTCTCCGGATAGCGCGATCCACCTTCTCGATGTTTGTCACCACCGCGCCTCCGTCACCGAAGGTGCCCAGATTCTTCTGGATGATGAAGCTGGTGCAGACCGCGTCACTCAGTTCGCCGATCTTGAAGCCGTCTCCAGCAGCCCCGACCGCCTGCGCGTTGTCCTCAACTACCAGAAGACCGTGCTTGTCCGCGATCTTGCGAATGGCTCTCATGTCAGCGCACTGACCGTAAAGGTGAACCGGCACGAGGGCTTTCGTTCTGGGCGTGATAGCCGCTTCGATCTTGGATGGGTCGATGCAATGCGTCTTGGCATCGGAGTCGACAAAAACGGCGGCGGCGCCCGCGATCCAGATCGCCTCCGCAGTGGCGAAGAAGGTATTCGTCGTGGTGATGCATTCGTCGCCGGGGCCGATCCCGAGCGCCATAAATGAAAGCCACAAGGCGTCGGTCCCGTTCCCGAGGCCAACGGCATACTTCATCCCATGATAGTCCGCCAGTTCCTGTTCAAACCGCTTGAGCATGGGCCCCATCACGTACTGGCCGCTCTCCAGGACCTCTTTCATGTTGGCGTCGATTTCCGCCTTTATGTTGTGGTACTGGCGTACGTGCCCGTAAAATCCTACCGTCATAGCCAAGTCTCCTTATCGCGTCAATCTACGTCAGTATACATGCTGCCGGGCCGGCCGGATCAAACAGCGTAGCCGCTACGATAGGGCGGATCCACGTACTTGTTGGCCGGTTCAAAGCTCGTGACGCGCATGTTCCCCGTATCCCATTCGAGCCGCTGGCCCGGAAAGCGCTGCGCCATGCAGCCTAGCAGGAAGGCTTCCGTCACTGGACTCTGAAGCTCGAAGTTGGTGAGCGCGGCCGGCCCGCCCTTGCAGGCGGCGATCCACTGGTTGATTGAGGTGTCTCCGCCGCCGCTCGTACCACCTTGCCGGGGCGGCTGTTGGTACTTCTTAGATTCGGGGTAGACTCTCGGGTTATTCCCGTTGAAGCCGGCAAGCAAGAATCCGGAGTCGCCGACGTACATGACTCCCTCGTTGGCGTCGCCAGGCTGGAACATGCGATCGTCTTGCTTGCTCAACCCGGCCGGTCGCGGAGGCCGCAGGCCGCCGTCGTACCAGGACAGTCGGAGCGCGGGACGGCCGCCGCGGGCCGGGAAGTCCAGGTTAACGATCGACGCCTTCGGGAAGGTCTCGTCGTATGACTCGCTGGAGCAGGCCTCCCCCGCGGTGGGTGGGGCGAGGTCAAGGATCTTGAACAACCCGGAGAAACTGTAGCAGCCCATGTCGCCGAATGAGCCGCAACCGAAGTCGTACCACCCGCGCCAGACAAACGGGAGGTAAGCCTTGTTATAAGGACGCCATGGAGCGGGACCAAGCCAGAGATCCCAGTCGAGCCCCGAGGGAACCGGTTGCGTGTCCTTGGGCCGGTCCACTCCCTGCGGCCAATACGGGCGGCTCGACCAGTTGTGGACCTCGCGCAGCCTCCCGATCGCCCCATCCGCAATCCATTCCGAGATGAGCCTGGTGTCCGCCGAGGACGGATTGTTCACCGGCAGCGAGGTAGCAACCTTCATCTCGCGAGCCGTCTGGGCTACGCGGCGCGCCTCACCGATGGAGTGCGCCATAGGCTTCTGACACAGAACGTGTTTACCCTTGCGCATGGCAGCCAGGGAGATGGGTGCGTGCCAGTGGTCTGGCGTGGCTATGTACACCGCGTCCAGATCCTTCTCCTTGTCCAGCAGCTCGCGGTAATCCCGGTACGCGCCGCAGCCTGAATAACCGGCATCCTTTCGAGAGGCGTAGTACGCCTCCACGAGACGCTTGGCTGGCTCCCGGCCGCCCATGCCGAGGCTGGTCTGGAAGGTGTGGGTGAGTTGTACGGCTCCCGGGGAAGCCATATCCTCACCCCATTTCTCGTAGCCGGGGCCCAACATCCGGCGTTCCGAATTCAGCAGTGCCTCTTTGCCATACTCGGCATAGTCCTTGCTGCCCTGATTGCAGTCGCAGACGGCCACAACCTGGATTTCGGGGCGAGTCAAGAGACTCATTGTAACGACCATGCCCTGGCGGCCCAGGCCGATCGAGGCCATTGTGATCCTGTCGCTGGGCGCAACAAAGCCGCTCCCGCCCAGAACATTGCGTGGAAGAATGGTGAAAGCTGCCGCTCCGGCGAAGGCACGGCGCGACAACAGGCTGGATTCTCCAGTCGTCATTGCAGACCTCCTACCCGACACCAACACAAAGAGTATAGGTCATGTCCGAAGGCGGCGGCGGGCTCGTATTCCAATCCGCCTCTGATTCGGCAAGCTTCGGGTAATCGCTTTTGGCGCCCATTCGGATGATTGCGACGGCAAGGCAGGCGGCCTGGCTGCCAAGTATGCGGCCCTGGGCCACCATGTGAAGTTCGTCTCTGTGACCAACGGCGACGCCGGCCACCAGAGCGAGGGTGGTGGAGCGCTTGCCATGCGCCGCCGAAAGGAGGTGCAAGAGGCGGGCCGCCGCATAGGCATTGAGTATGAGGTCCTCGACCATTATGATGGCGAGCTGGCCCCCAGCCTCGAAGTGCGCCAGCAGATCATCCGGAAGATCCGGGAGTGGAAAGCTGACATTGTTTTTTCGCCGCGCCCGAACGACTACCATCCCGACCATCGCTACACCGCGGTTCTGGTCCAGGACGCTGCGTACATGGTTGTGGTGCCCAACATCTGTCCGGACACTCCCGCGCTCCGCCGCAATCCGGTCTTCTTTTACTTCCAGGACGGCTTTGAGCGTCCGAATCCGTTTCGTCCCGATGTCGCCGTTACATCGCAGATGTACGAGTGGTTGCCGTGGGTGGCGGGAAACCTGGACCAAGTCCCGAAGGACCCTGGGGCTCGCCTCGATTGGCTCCGCAAGCAACGCTCCGGCGGGCTTTCCACCGCGCTTCGGCAGATCCTGCGGAAGTGGTACGGAGCGCCGGCGGATTCGATCCGCGCCGCGGAGGCGTTTGAGTCATGCGAGTACGGGCGGCGTCCGTCCGATGCCGAGATTCGGAAGCTATTTCCGTTCTTCCCTAATCAATAGGAGAAGGCTCAACTCAATCAGATCTGGCAACAGGGATAACACCCCCAAATCGCCGCGGTTTACGCCAGCAGCTTCTTCAGGCTCTGGATGCTCTTGTCAATTCCATCCAAGCCCTCGAAGGCCCGTGTTTCCTCTTCGATGACGTACCACTCGGTGCCCCCTACGGTTTCGCAGGCCCTTAGCACCGCGGGCCATTTGACCTCGCCTTCTCCGACCACGTACCCCTTCTTTGCGGCCCACAGAATGGGATTCCACTCCTTCACGTGGACGGTCCTGGCGCGGCCGGCGAACTTATTCAGCAGAGCAATAGGATCGGCTCCTGCCTGGACCCAATGACCGACGTCGAGCTGCATGACCACATCCTTGCTCGTCCTGGTGTAGAAATACTCGAGCGGTATCTGACCCTCCACGAGGGTGAACTCAACCGTATGGTTGTGGAAGCCGACGGCCATGCCTAGCGGTTTGAGCTTCGCCGCGATCTCATTGAAGGTATCGGCAGTCTTGGCCCAGGCATCGAGCGAGGCCATATTGGTCTTGGACAAGCTCGGCGCGATCAGAAACGGGGTACCCAGGACCTGGCTGAATTCGATGGTCGGTTGGAGCTGGTCTCCGGTCATTGTATTCAAGCCAATGTGCGTGCCACAGGCCTTCAGGCCGTTGTCATCCAGCAACTGGCGCAGTTCCTTGGCAGTCTTGTTGTAGTAGCCGGCGAATTCGACGGCATCATAGCCGATCTTCTTTATGCCGGCGAGGGTGCCAGGCAGGTCGGCTTTGGCGGCCGAACCCACTGAATACAACTGGACTCCGATAGGGATCTTCTTTCGAGCATCGCCGAACAACACCTTTGGCCCTGCCATGAGCGTAGCCGCACCAGCGGCCGTTTTCACAAATGCACGTCTGGATAGATTAGACATTTCTTGCGTCTCCGTTCTGACGATTAGCGGCACAGCACCTCTCGAATTCCTTGCTGAGCCGCAGTATACACCTAGCCGTTGGTCTGCGGAAAGCTCAGGTGGGTTGACAACAGAATTGCTCTTGTTGTGAGACAATCGAGTTCCTATGCCGAGTCCGCCGAAGCAGGAAACCCACCTGCGGCGTGCACTGGGTCTGTGGGACCTGGTGTTCTACGGCATCATCCTCATCCAACCCACGGCTCCCATGCCGCTGTTCGGCGTCGTGAGCCAGGAGGCGAGAGGACACGTCGCGACCACCATCTTGATCGCCATGTGCGCCATGCTGTTCACAGCCATTAGCTATGGGCGCATGGCGCGGGCTTATCCCAGCGCCGGCTCCGCCTACACTTACGTCGGGCGCGAGATTCATTCGGGCCTCGGGTTCGTCACCGGCTGGAGCATGGCCATGGACTACATGCTGAACCCGATCATCTGCACGATTTGGTCCAGCAAAGCCGCCATGAACATCGTGCCGGAAATCCCCTACGCGATCTGGGCAGTATTCTTCGCTGTGCTGTTCACTGCCCTGAACCTGCGGGGAATCCGCGCGACGGCTCGCACGAATGAGGTTCTGGTGGGGGCCATGTCCATTGTGGTCGCCTACTTCTTCGTGGAGGCGGTGCGCTACGTTTTACATTTGCCGCAAGTCTCCCTCACGCGGCCTTTCTATGATCCGGCGACGTTTTCCTGGCAGGCAGTCTCAACCGGCACTTCGATCGCGGTCCTCACCTACATTGGATTCGACGGCATCTCGACGCTGTCCGAGGAGGTGCGGAACCCGCGGCGCAACATCCTGCTGGCCACGGTGATTACTTGCCTGGTCACGGGCGTGCTGGCCACTTTGGAGGTCTATCTGGGCCAGCTCGTGTGGCCGGACTACAAGACTTACCCCGATGTGGATACCGCTTTCGTGGCGGTCGCGGGACGGGCCGGGGGCATGGTCCTGTTCCACGTGGTGAACCTGACGCTGCTGGTGGCGACGATCGGGTCCGGCTCAGGGGCTCAGCTTGGGGCTGCCCGCCTGCTGTACAGCATGGGGAGAGACAACACGATTCCGCGCGGCTTTTTCGGCGTGATAGAGCCCAAGCGGGGGGTTCCGCGCAACAACGTGCTTTTCACGGGCGCACTGGCGCTGGCGGGCGCTTTTCTGATGAGCTACCAGTTAGGCGCGGAGTTGTTGAACTTCGGCGCCTTCATCGCCTTCATGGGAGTGAACGCAGCGGCTTTCACGCACTATTTCCTGCGGCAGCAGGAGAAGAAGCTCGTGAACTTCGTGCCACCGGTTCTGGGCTTCCTGATCTGCGGCTACATCTGGTTGAGCCTGCGCACGCCAGCCAAGGTCGCAGGGGGAATCTGGCTGTTAGTCGGCATCGCTTACGCCGCGGTCAAGACGAATGGCTTCCGAAGGCGGATTGATTTCTCGGAGCCACCGGCCGAATGACCGGTTTATTACGACATCTTGCTCGCCATCGAATGGACGGAGTTAAATTTGTCGTCGGCGATCTTCCAGAGCCCGCTGGTGCGGCCGCCACTGCCCACGAGCAAGCCCGCCGAGGCCAGGCAAATCATCGCCAGAAGAAGGGTGTACTCTATCAGGTCCTGCCCTCGGCAACCGTGCGGCGGCACACATTCACAAAACAGCGCACCGCTGCAGGGCTGTAGGACGCTCTCTTAGGCAACACCAAATATCCTCACGAGGCGTCACCACGGTGTGCCGAAAGCCCAAGCTTTCGGAACAAGCCGAGCCGCAGGTTATCCCAGCGTTCAACCCCCATTGTTTCAAGGGAAGTGTTGCAAAGCCGTGCGGCGGTGGTTGACGCGGCCCTGATATGCTGCACTTGTGTGCAAACCAAGGCCACCCTTGTTCAAATGGCGCCACTTCGAACCCGCCATCATCACCTGTGCGGTGGGCTGGTACTTGCGATTCTCCCGTTCCTATCGGGACGTCGAGGAACTCCTCACGGAGCGGGGCCTCCCCGCCGACCACACCACTGTCTGGCGTTGGGTCCAGTATTACGCGACCCAATTGAACCAGCGCTGCCGCCGGTAACTGAAGCCTACCAACTGCTCCCGGAGGGTGGATGAGACGTACATTCGGGTTAAGGGCAAGTGGGCTTGTCTGTACCGCGCCGTCGATTCCACAGGCGCCACCATCGATTTTCTGCTGTCCGCTCACCGTGACGCGGCTGCTGCGACGCGCTTCTTCCAGAACGACTCGCGTGTTCCTGGCCACCCGCGGCCCGGGATCATCACCGTGGACGGGAACCCGTCCTACCCCAAGGTGGTCGCGCAACTGAAGGCGGAGGGGAAACTGGGCCGGCGGTGTCCCTGTCGCACCTGTCCGCACCTGAACAACATCGTGGAGCAGGACCACCGGGCCATCAAACAGAGGGCTAACGCCAGTCCCGGGTTCCGGTCCTTCCATGGCGCCCGGCGGACGATCCAAAGTTACGAAGCG
Organism: Bryobacterales bacterium; assembly: GCA_963734625.1. Classification (GTDB taxonomy): domain Bacteria; phylum Acidobacteriota; class Terriglobia; order Bryobacterales; family Bryobacteraceae; genus CAVTHW01. The sequence goes on from CAVTHW010000014.1 coordinate 66,845, forward strand.
GTGCACATGATCCGGAAAGGCCAGGTGAGGTGGTTGGCCAAAGGAGATGTGGTTGGGCTGGTCCTGTTCATCAATGCGACCCTCGGATTGAGTGCTGAAGTATTCGCTCGGACCGTTGGGGGCCGGTTGTCCTTTCCCCGTCCTGCCGGGTCTCCCAGGTTCCTCGACCGATCTATACCTGCGCGCTGTCCCCAACCACCTCGGAAGGTCCGGCGAGTGCTTGCTCATTGCTTCCCCGCCAGTGTCAGGCCTCATCATCTCTGGCAGACTGGCCACCTCCACTTTGCGTCACGAGGCCGAATCGGGTTCGCTTGCGCTACGGCTCGCAGGTTTGCTTCCCCGGTTTCCACCAGACGGATTACGCCGGCTCGCTCCGGTCCCGCTACATGCACGAACGAGCAATTTACATGGTGATTTCCTTTCAATTCACAAGATCAGCCAGACTTAGCCCGGTGTACGAAAGAACGCCAATAGGAAGATCAATCTCTCTTGCGTGCTGCCTTGCGGCGCGACACTCGTGGGTGCAAACGACGTTCGGGCCAAACTGTCCCGCGGGCTTCTACAGCCTCACCGTTACTCAGGCCTATGCTGCGTCCTGGCACTAGAAAGCATACGCGTTCCTAACTGCCATTCTCATGCTTGCGGGGGTCGCGCCGGCGCGGCATAGCTCGAACTGCGCCCGGTTGATTCCGGTTAATTGGGTAATTGGTTACGGTTACTGTCCCCGGTTAAGGGCGCGGCGGGTGGAGTCTAGCGTTCGGATCAGGGATTCCTTCGGCAGGTCCCGGATGATTGGTTCTATCATCCACCCGAGCCCGGTGGGGATGTCCCGCGTGAGGGAGATCGCCTCGCACTCCAGATAGACGCCCCCATCACGCTCCTCCAGGCGCCAGTAGGAATTCAGTCGCCAGAGAAAGCCGTCGTCTTTGCCGGCGGACAACTCACGCTCGCCAGGCTGGCCTTGGTTCTCAACCTCCGCGATCTTGGTGCTGTAGGAGCGGCTGTATAATCGCGTTCTGTCCAGAGGGAAGTCCTGGACGTCGTGTTCCGTGTTGAGCACCACGGTGATCAGTTTCTTCTTGAGCAGCCGCAGGTAGACGCGGTAGTGATCCCCATCGTGCTCCAGCGTCTTGGACGCCATCACCTCGGGTTGGTAGATACTGTGGTGGTTATCGTAGTCGCGCAGCAGCGCGAGAGCCTTGTCGAGCGTGGCGCCGGGCACAAAGACGGCGCCGATCCAGTCGTGGATCAGTCCGTCGCGCACCCGTTGCGGTCCGCTCCCCCTGTAGAACTGCGCTACGACCCGCCCCTGTCGTACCAGCGCTCGCCGCTGAGGACTTTCATCTACCCAGAGAAAACTGCGCTTGCCGCTGTTTTGGTCCGCAAGGCGTGCTTCGGTGGTCTGGATGTACTGGTTGAAGTCGTCCAGCGTCGGTTGTTTCAGCTCCGCCGCCGCAATCCAAGCCGGCAACAGGACCAGACAGGCGGCAACCCTTGCTGCTCTCATCATGTACATCGTGCCACAATGGAGGGCCTGCCTGGCTGGACCTATGAAGAAGGAAAGTGGATTCCGCGAAGCGCAACGCGCGCAGGTCAGCTTCCTGGCGCCCCTGGAGAAGCGCTGCCTGGTGTGGCTGGCCCGCCGCACCCCGTGGTTCATCAACTCCGACCACCTTACCGCGCTGGGGTTCGTATCGATGCTGGGCGCGGGCCTGGGTTATTGGTACGCAAGCCGCAGCAGAACGGGATTGCTCGTCGTGATCGTTTGCCTGGCCCTGAACTGGCTGGGGGACAGCCTGGACGGAACCCTGGCGCGGGTGCGCGACAAACAGCGGCCCAAGTACGGATTTTACGTGGACCACATCGTGGACGCCTTTGGAACGCTCTTTCTGCTGGTGGGGCTCGGCTTGTCGAGCTACATGCACCCGTGGATTGCCACGGGACTGCTGCTCGTGTACTTCATGCTCTCTATCGAGGTCTACCTGGCAACGTACACCCTGGGCACGTTTCACCTGTCGTTCTGGAAGTTCAGCCCCACTGAACTGCGGCTTCTACTGATGGTGGGCAATCTGGCGCTGTACTATCAAGGGGCGAATGCGCGCCTGTTTGGGCGGTCCTTCCCGCTGTACGACGCCGGCGGCGTGATCGGCTTGATCGGGATGGCCCTGATGCTGATTACCGCCGTCGCGCGTCACACCATCGCCCTTTACCGTGCCGAGCGCATCCCATGAGTTCCGCCGCCGAAGTCAGTCCGATTCGCCGGCTCGCCGGAAGAGTGGCGAAATTCCATGCCGTCGGGTTGATCGGAACCGGGGTACAACTAGCCGCACTGGTCGTGTTCAAGAGCCTGCTGGGGCTGAATTACATGCTGGCGACGGCCCTGGCGGTGGAAGTGGCCGTGCTGCACAACTTCGGCTGGCACGAGCGCTGGACCTGGAGCGAACGGACCCGCCAATCGCCGGGGATGGGACGGCTGCTGGCGCGTTTGCTGCGCTTCAACCTGACCACGGGCCTGGTGTCCATCGTCTCCAACCTGGTCCTGATGCGGTTGTTAGTTGGTGCGCTCCACCTGCATTACCTGGTGGCGAACGTCCTGACCATCGCCACCACGTCGCTGGCGAACTTCCTCGTGAGCGAATTGTTCGTGTTCAGGGGACAGAGGCACTGAAGGTAGCGTCGGCGCCAGCCGACAGTGTCAGCTAAATCTGGCGGTGCTCTCCCGCGGAAGTCATTGATAAATCTACGCCGCTGGGGTGGATAGATACTTGCCTGGTCCAATGGCGGGAGGTATCACACCATGCGAACTCTGAAGTTCTCAATTCTGATTTTGACCCTGTGCTCCGCGGCCGCTTGGGGACAAGCGGACAAGAAGTACTCGGGCCACGGGTATGTCTTCTTCAGCCCAGGTCTGGCCTACTCGTCAGGACACTCCGCCGGGCTGTTTCATGTTGGCGGCGGCGGAGATGCGCTTCTGTACAAAGGACTCGGCGTTGGCGCTGAACTCGGGTATTTCAGCTCCTGGCGCGACAGTTCCAACGGCCTCGGCCTACTCTCGGTGAACGGCTCCTACTATGCTCGCGCCGAACGCATTGCGAAAGTGACGCCCTTCGTCACTGGCGGCTATAGCCTCGCGTTCGACAGGCACGGGCACGGCAATGCGGTCAATTTCGGCGGCGGCCTCCAATACTGGTTCCACGACAGGGCTGCCGTTCGTCTGGAAGTGCGGGACCACATCCCGATCTGCGAGGGATGCAGCACCGTTCACATTCTGGGCTTTCGCGCCGGGCTCGCGTTTCGCTAACCAATTGGCTGGCTGGGGGGTTAAGATGATTGCTTCGGGATTGCTCATGGCCGAAACTCTGCTGGTGGTTGACGACGACGCCGCTGCGCGATACGCCCTGACCCGGGTGTTCGAGAAGGATTACCGGGTTGTGGAGGCGGGAGACGTTGCTGAGGCCAGGCTGAAGCTGCGCTCCTTTCACCCCAGCGTGCTCCTGCTTGATTTCAGTCTTCCCGGGGAAGACGGGTTGACGCTCCTGCGGGAAATTGGCACGGCTTCAGGGGCGCCGGCCGTGGTGATGATTACGGCCCACGGCTCGGAGCGGGTCGCAGTCGAGGCCATGAAGGCCGGCGCCTACGACTATCTGTCCAAACCCTACGATGTGGATGAGCTGCGGATGGTGGTGGGCCGCGCGCTGGAGCGCCAGGGCCTTCGGACCGAGGTCAGCGCATTGCGGGAGCGCCTCGCCGCGGAGGGCCAGTTCGGCCGCATGATTGGCATGTCCGGCGCTATGCGCGATTTGTTCGTCATCGCAGCGAGGGTGGCCGAAACCGACCTTCCGGTTCTGCTCCTGGGCGAAAGCGGCACGGGCAAGGATCTGCTGGCACAGGAGATCCACGCCCGCAGCGGGCGCGCCCGGCAACGCATGGTCGCATTCAACTGCGCGGCAGTGCCCGAGACGCTGGTCGAGAGCGAACTGTTCGGCTACGTGAAAGGCGCTTTCACCGGAGCTACGAACTCGCGGCCCGGCAGGTTCGAGCTGGCGCAAGGCGGCACGCTGTTCCTGGACGAGATTGGGGACATGGCTCCCGCCACACAGGCGAAGATTCTGCGAGCCGCGGAATCCGGAACCGTGGAGCGGTTGGGCGATGCTCGGGCTGTGCGCGTGGACGTGCGTCTCATCAGCGCTACCAACCAGGACCTGCAGACCGCTATTCAGGAGAACCGTTTCCGCCAGGACTTGTACTACCGGCTGGCCGGTGTGACGCTCTGCTTGCCTTCGTTGCGCCAGCGCCGGAGCGATATTCCCTTGCTGGTCGAGCAATTCTGGGTGGAGTTACAGCGCCGGTACGGCCGCCCTGGGCCGCGGCTGACGCGCGAGGCGCTGCTCAGCCTGGAGCAGGCAAACTGGCCAGGCAACGTCCGCCAGTTGCGCAATGCCGTCGAGCGGCTCTTTGTATTAGCCCGCGGCGACGACGTTGACAAGGATGATGTGGCGGCGGCATTGACTTCCGGGCCGGCTTCGGCCGCGCCCCCCGTGGACGCCTCCGATGTTGGAGATTATCGGGAGGCGAGGCGCAGCTTCGAGATCGCCTATCTTACGCAGAAGCTTCGAGAGAACCAGGGCAACGTTACGCGAACCGCCGCGGCCATCGGCCTGGAGCGGCAGAGTCTCCAGGAGAAGGTCAAGCAATTGGGGATCGAAGTGGAGCGGAACAAGACCGCGTAGCGCCGCGCGAGCACTCATCGTGCCGGCGCGGCGCTCTTGGCGGTGATGAAGGTTAACGCGCGGCGCCCACCGTGGTCGTGCCCCGCGTGCTGAAGCGGTAGGTGCCCGAACCGACGGTGTATTTGACCGCGTCCAGCACGGTACCCACAAAGGTTACACCGGGCGCGCGAGAGGCGAGCACACCGGACTCGGTAACCTTGGCGGGATCGGTGCCGGGCACGTAGATGGTGGCCGTGGTGTTGGCCGGGATGGTCACGTCGAGCGTGATGCCCGAGGCGTTGGTGGTCCAGGCCGAGCTGATCAGGCCGTGCACGGACGAGTACTTCGCTGCCGCGTCGCTGATGCCCGCGCCGTTGAGAATCAACGGGCGGATGTTGATGGTCTTGAAGCCGGGGCTGGCGGCCTGAATGCCGGCCAGTTCTTCGTACATCCACTGTACGATGGACCCGTACATTTCGTGGGTGCGCGTCCGGCTGCCGGCCTCCCAGTATTCGCCGATGCCGGTCCAGCCGAGGGTTTGGATCCAGTATCCGTAGCTCGGATAGGTCGTTTGCAGGGCGATGGTATAGGCGGCCTTGGCGGCGTTGGGCACGCCGTCGCGCGCAGCCTGGGTGAGGGCCGGGAAGATCCAGCGCGAGCCGGCGATGCCGACCTCCTCGTGGCCTTTGCGAGTCACCAGCACGTCTTCGACGAGCTTGGTCTCGAGCGGGATGCGGTTGGCCTCGTCCACGATACCCATGCCCAGGGGGATGGCCTGCATGGACTGGAGGAAGGGCTGGGTCGGGTTCTCGCGGTAGTAGCCCACCGAGGCGTCGTACCACTTGGCGTTGTAGTCCTTCCTGATGTTCTCGAACATCGTTTTGAAGTAGGCCTCATCGGCTTTGTTGTTGAGGGCGGCTGCGACCTCAGCGGTCACCTTAGCCATGTAGGCCAGGTAGGCGCTTCCGGACGGTACGCCGATGGTCGCGACGCTGAAGTTGGTGTTATCGCGCACGGCCTGCTCGTCGTCGCTGACGCCGCCGGGCGGCGCGACGGCGCTGCCAGGGTTGCCGCGCGGGGCAGCCCAGTCGCCCAGACCCGAGGACACCAGGTAGTGCTTGGTGCTGTCGATATTGGCGGTGTAAGCGCCCATCCAGTAGGTAGCCCAGGACTTGAGGTACTGGGACATCGCGGCGTATGCCGTCGCGGCGGGCCTGGTGTCGCCGTAGAAGCGGTAGGCCTCGTAGGGCAGCACATGCAGGAACGAGTCCCAGATCGGGGTGGCGCCGCTGTTGGTGCCCTTGCCGAAGCTGTTCGACGGGGTGCTGCTACCGCAGCCGTAGGGGTTGGTGCCCACCGGCGAGCAGTAGCCATAGCCGTACGCGCTCGGGATGAGCAGGCCCACCGCGCCCAGCGCGCGCGGCTTGGGGACATCGGAGTTGACGATGTAGGTGTTGCCGACCGCCTGGCTATCGACGGCGTCCTGCGCCGACTTCAGATACTGGCGTTGCGTGCGAAAGAGGTAAGACGCTGACGGCGCCATTAGCTGCGTGTCGCCGGTCCAGCCGTCCCTCTCGTATGTCGGGGTGTCCGTGACCTGGCCGGCCGTGTGGTTGACCGCGACACCGACGCGGGTCCCTTCGTGGATCTTGTTGAGCAGAGTGTTCGACGAGGTGAAAGTGCCCGTCGGGGGCATGTTGGTGCGCATTTCCCACACCGCGTCCACGTGCACCTTAACGCTCGGCGGCAGGGCTTCCCCGGCGGGGCCGGCAATCTGGACCCACTGGAAACCCTGGACGTTGGAGGTGGGCGCGAAGACCTCCGGACGCTCGGCTGTGCCGATGCCGTTGGAAATGTAATACTGCTGGCTCATACTGCCGGGCAGGGCGAAGGCGCCGTCCTGCCGGTTGTTCGTCGTAGTGGGGAGGCCGTCGTCATTGCGGCGCTCGACGGCTACGACCCGGATGACCTGGCCGGCGGCGGCGCCCCAGATGCTGACGACCGGTTGCCCTTGGCGCTCCTCGAGGGTGTCGACGCCATAGACGCCGGCGGACACCTCCCACATGGGGAAGGTATCGACGCCTTTGACCTTGTTGGGAATGGCCTGGACCAGCTCGCTGGACTCTTGGGGCTGGGCGTAGACCCTACCCTTGGGGCCCGCGATCGCGCTTGCGGACGCCCATCTGGACGCGTCGTAGCTGGCGGTGTTCCAACCGGGCATCTGCTTGCGAGCGTCGAAGGTCTCGCCATCAAAGTAGTCCGAGACGCGGACCGGACCGTCGATGCTGACCTGCCAGCTGGGATCCGTCTTGATGATCTGCTCGGTGCCGTCGGCGTACTTCACGTAGAGGTCGGCGCGCAGGACCTCCTGGGCGCGCCACTGGGCAAATTCAAAGGCGTGGCCGCCCGTGCTGTTGGTGGAGTTGTACCTGCCGGCGGCGAGCTGGGTGGCGACAACGTTGGTCTTGGGTGTCCTGGCGTCCTGCTGGATCAGGGCGGTCACGTCATCGGTGGTATAGAGGACCGTCTGGTCATAGGAGGTGAAGCCGGGGTTCATCCAGGTGTTGGGCTCGGTCTTGGAGCCGTTCAAGGTCATGTCGTTCCAGCCGAGGCCGGTCGAGTAGACGCGAGCGCTGACGACCTTACCATGCGCCGAGACCGGGTCGACGGTGAAGGTCTTGCGCAGCATGTAGTTCGGCAGGATTGCCCGGCAGGCACCGGAATTCGAGAAACTGCCCCCCGGGCGGCAGTAATCCTCGGGCTGATCGGCGCGAGCGATCGCGGCGCCGGCCGCCGCGGCAGCCCGCAACGCCGGAGTGAAGTTCACGCCAGTGCCCGCATTGGATACCGCCGCGCCCTGCGGCGTCGCCGAAGCCAGAGCCGGGGCGAAGGTGATGCCGGTTCCGAGACCTTGAACCGCGGCGCCCTGTGCGTGCGCGGAGGTCAAGGCCGGCGTGATCGTAACCGTAGTGGGCTGCGCAGGAGCGCCTCCCCTGCCGCCGCCTTGGCCGCCACCGCCGCCGGCTCGCGCCCCACCACCGGCCGGAGCAGTTCCAGCAGCCGCCCGTGCTCCACCTCCCGCCGCTGGCGCTCCACCAGGGCCGCCGTCCGGGCCACCCGGCCCGCCGCCGCGGCCGCCTTGCGGCGCCACGACGCTAACAACCGTGCGGGATTCGCCATCCACGATCACGTTGTCGCCGGCCTGGATGCCAGCGCCGCCGCCCTGGCCGCCGCGGCCACCACCAGGGCCGCCGCCCTGGCCACCACCACCGCGGCCACCGCCGCCACCGCCGGCTGCGGCGACTTGGATTTGCGTCGCGCCGGCCGCCGTCGCCGCCGACAATGTCATGCTGACCGCGGGCCGGCCCACCGTGCTCATGGTCGCACGATTCGAACCGATGACAATGGCCTGCCCGGCCTGGAACCCGGTTACGCTCACCACCTTAATGTTCGTGGCGCCGGCCGCTGCGGGCGCCGCCAGCGTCGTGGTGGAAGCGGCCGTTCCCACTTCCGTCGCAGCAACGGCCTGTCCACCGATATTGAACCGCACGCCCGGCGCGATGGCCGATACGCTCGCTACCTTGATATTCGTGGCCCCTGCCGGCGCCGCTTCGTGAAGCGTGGTGTTGAATGCTACGCAGCAGGCATCATCGGCGGCGCCCTGGGCGACTGTAATCGGGGCCGTGTACCGAGGCGGGCCGGAGATCCAGGTGCCCTGCCACTCGCCAGGGGTCAAGTAAGCGGTCTCGAACCAGGCTACTGGCGCCCAAGCCGATGCATCCTTGGTCGTCACCTGGACCGTCCAGTAGTAGCGCGTGCGAGAAGCCAGGGCCTTTCCCGCATACGTGACCGACGTGCTGTCCGAGGCTATCGGGCCGCTGTCCCACAGATCGCCCTTGCGGGCCGCCGCAAGGACGGACGTGCTGGCAACCAGGACGCGATAGCGCGTCTGGGTGACGCCACGGCCGGTCTCGCTCAACTGCCACGTGAGTGCCGGCTTGGCGTTGTCGATGCCGAGCGGCGCCGGATTGGCGTCCGCCTCCAGGTTCGAGACAGTCACCCTGGCGGCGGGCGCCTGAGCAGTTGTTCCGCTACGTCCGGTACCGGTCTGCTGGCTCCATACCGCGGCAGCTAGCAGGCACAGCCCGAGGATAATCAGTGGGAGCTGTTTGTTGATCTTCATGGTTCTCGTTTCAGATGGCAAATCGGCTCACTTTCAGAGCTAGAGAATGCCATAGTACCGGCTCGATAGCAAGAGTGAAGTCGTCTTCCGAGTGAGTTTCGCCTTGCGGCACACCGCTGTGAGCGTCGGACAGGTATAAACAACTTTAAGTCAATGTCTTACGGGCTCTCCCGCCACGCGTCTCGATTCTAAAACAAGTGGAACCGCCTGGTCCGTAGTTCGCATTGCAATACGCGTTGGGGAGTCCATCAATCCGCTGGTCCACGACTTTGGCGCGACCAGGATCTACCCGGTCGCCGAGTTGACTTCAGGAGTGTCTTTGTTGCTCGTAGGCGGAGGCGAAAATGGAAATGTGGCTTACTCCTTATAGGGCCGGCGCAGGAGTTCCCGCGCTTCGGAGCGGGAGGCGGCGAAGTCCTCGGCGGCGATGACTTGCCGGTAGCTCTCCTGGGCCTCCGCGCGCGCACCCGTCAGATCGAGCGACTTGCCCAGTTCCAGGCGGGCGACGACCGCCGATCGCGCCGAGAGCCGTGGCTCGGCCAGCGCCCTGCGGAGCCAATCGATGGACGAGGCCAGGTCGCCTTTCTTGCGGAAAGCGACTCCCAGGCGGTTGTATACAACCGCGCGCTCCAGCCCTGCGTAGTTAGGCTCGCCGCCCTCGCGTTGGCGAAGGATCTCCTGGTAGGTGGCGATGGCCTTATCCGGCTGGTCCATTAGCAGCTCTATGCCGCCGAGGTCCAGGTGCGCCAAATAGTTGCCGGTGTATTGCAAGCGGAGCCAGTCCAGTATCGCGGCGGCGTTCTCATATCGCTTCTCCCGCATGTACAGCAAGATGAGAATGACCCGAGCGTCATCGGCGACAAGTATCCCTTTCTCCGCGGCGGTCACCAACTCCTGCCGGCCCCGCTCCTTATTGCCCGGGCGACCGAAGATGACTGCAATCCAGCGGAAGGCCCAAGGCAGGCTGCCCGCTACGTAGTCATAGACCCCGAGCGACAGCCTGGCGTCGGGAAAACCTGGATCTCGCCGCAGCAGCTCCTGGTCGTCGCGCAACGCTCTGGTTCCGTGCCGGTAGGCATCCCACCACCGCTGGCGAGACAGTTCGAAGCTCGCCAGACTCTGGTAGACAAGACTTCGGACGAAGAGCGCGGTCCGATCGTTCGGATTCTTCGCAAGCCGCGCTCTGGCCCGCACCAGCGCCTCGGCGCTCGCCTGCCGGAAACGCGCCTGCAGCCCGGCGTCTCCCCCGGAACTGGCGTTCGGATTCTCCGTAAAGAAGTTCGAGGCCGCGAAGCGGTCAATGCCCAGCTCCTGCCGCCGGCTGAGGTCTTCGATCCAGTAAGTCTTGGCGAGATAGGCATAACCGGTGGGATCGTCCGGCGCATTCTTCACCATGGACTGGAATGTACGCTCAGCGCGCCTGTAGTCCATGTTGTAGATGTCATGCAGGCCCTGCTGGACGAGGGCCAACTGCTCCGGAGGGAACAAAGCCGCGGTTTGGGAAAACGCCGCCGGCGACAGGAGGAATGCCGCCACCCCGAACGCAATCCGGCTTGTGCCTGTTTGCCTCATTCGGCCGGCAGGGTCACCTCGACGCGCGTGCCCCGCCCCTCCCCGGTCGGGCTCCTCACTTCGACCGTGCCCCCCACATGAAGAACGCTTTTCCGAACAATGGCCAACCCCAATCCGGTTCCCCTCTGTTTGGTGGTGAAGAACGGCTCGAAGATCCGGTCGCGGATGTCCGTCGGGATGCCCGAGCCGTCGTCGCTCACTGCGACGGAAATGTGCTGCCGGTCGGTGAGCGCAGCCTCCATGCGGACCTCCCCGCCAGTTTCCGATGCCTGTACGGCGTTGAGCAGCAGGTTCAGAACAATCTGCCTGACTATCTCGGGATCCCCGCGGTTCAGCTTCAGTCCCGGCTGGATTCCGTGCGTGATGCGAATGCGGTCGCAGTCATATTGCCTGGCCAGCGATTGCGCCAGATTTTCCAAAAGCCGGCTCAGATCTACTTCCTGCGGTGGTTGTTCCTGGAGCGGACGGGAGAAGCTGAGCAACTGCTGGACAGACCGGTTCAACCGGTCGGCTTCGTCGATAATATAGCCTAGATCGCGGCCGTGCCTTTCCCGCGTCTCCGCTTCCTCGCGCATCAGTTGAGTCAGCGCCTTGATCGAGCTCAGCGGATTCTTGATTTCGTGAGCGATTGTCGCGGCGGCCTTGCCCAGGTTGGCCATGTGCTCCTGGTCGGCGAAAGCTCTCTCCAAGCGGATCTTGTCCTCGATCAGGCGGCAGGTCTCGATGGAGTTGGAAATCTGGCGGCTCAAGCCCAGCAGGATGTCTTCATTCTCATCCAGAAGCATCTGGGGAGAAGTGTCGACAAGCAGGTACCCAACCAGACGTTCCTCATACCACAGAGGGAAGAAGTAGGTAAAACCGAGACTCCCGATGAGGCGGCGGATCGGCGAATCGGGACCGCGCGAGACGCGGATCACATCTACACGGTGTTCCTGAGCCAATCGCCCAATCTCAGGGGGAGCCGCGGGGTCGTCAGAGGCGACCAGCAGCACCCTGCGCAGGTTGAAAGTCCGTTCCAGCTCAGCGGCGATGAACTTGAGCCGCTCTTTCAAGTCCAGGATCCGGGCGGCCTCCTCGATGAGACGTTTGCTGAAGCCGGCGTAAAGCTGCGTGCGCTTGGACAGGGAGCGCGTCATCCATCCATACAGCGGCAGCCAGACCAAGCCCGCGGCGAAGACCAGGGCGATTTCCAGCAGGGGGCCGTGAGCGCCGTAAGCCTCCTCGACGTAGGTCGCGACCTCTCGAATCAGAAACAGATACACGGCAAAGAAAGCACCGAGCTTCAAGGCGAAAAGCACACGGCGCGGGATCAGCAGGTCTAACAGGTTGCAACGGTAGACAAACCAGGCGAAGGTCAACGGCGGTACGAGCGACGCGAGTACGGTCACAGTGGAGCCGGGGCCGGCGATCGCGCCGGTTATCGGAGCGGCCACCAGCGCCGCTGCAAATGCGATGAAGAATCGCCGCTCGCAGGATCGCCGCCCGCGCGCCGCGGCGTAAAGACTCAGGCCGGCAGCCGCGAGGGCCAGGCCGATCCAGAGAGGGGAAGTGACCGAAGCCCAGGAAGGAGAACTCCACTCGACGTCGGCGTTGAGGCGGCGAAACATCACGGCTGCGCTACCGGCATGCCACAGAGCGAGGAGAGCCAGCACTGAGGCGGTCAAACCCTGGGCCAGCGCGGTACGCCACCTACGGACTAACGTGACAAGCAGGAAGATATCGAGAGACGCGCCCAGGGTGAACCCGATCAGCCGCAGCGTATAAGCGATGGCGGGCACGACCTCCATCTGATCGCATCAGCGCGGCGGCGTCAAGCAGGTTATTTCTTTTTTACCGCAGTGCCCGACATCGTATAGGCGCCACCCGCAAAATCCATGGTCAGGGAGACCTTATCTCCATTCGGCGTCAGGGTGATGACCACGGGGACCGCCATTCCCTGGTAGTCCATGTCGTACTTGAGCATCAAACTCTTTCCGTCCGTCGAGACGTCCTTGATGGATCGACTGGCCTGCCCCGCGCTGGTGAGCGAGCCGACGACCTTCCCCGAATCAACCTTAATGGACAACTCGGACTGCATTGGGCCCTGGCCGCCCTCGGCCGACAGAGTCCAGTCGCCAATAAACGCGGCTGCATTTTCGGGCGTAGCCGCGGCGGACGACTGAGAGAAACCCGTCATTGCGCCCGAAATCAGACCGAGGACGAGCAGAGACAAAGAGACAACCGTTCGAAACATAAGCGATCCCCTTTAGCCGGACGTCCTTATTCGCTTCCTGGCCACCATCGATTGTATACCCGACCGCCGACATCGCAATGCGCCGCAGTACTGATCGGACGGCTCCAGAGCAGGCCTACCGGAAAAGAAGCGGCGCGAACTCGTTCAGGTCCCTGCGCCAGGTCAGCCACTCATGAGCGGTGCCCGGCGATTCGTAGTAGACCACCTTGATTCCGGCCTTTTGCAGGGCGTCGCGGAACGAGACAACGCTGGCTCCAATGCCATTCAGTTCCGCGCTCCCCGCGCCCACCCAGACCAGCTTGACTCGTTTGTTGAACGCCGCGGCGTCGGCCAGCACGCCTTTGTAGGCGGTCTTGACATCGAAGGCCGCGCCGCGGCCCATGCCGCCACCGGCTCCGCTGAATCCACCGATATAGGCGAACTTGTCGAGGTTATTAAGGGTAATCTGAAACGTCTGCATTCCTCCCATCGACAGCCCCGCCATGGCGCGGTGATCCCGGTCGGAAAGGGTTCGGAAGGTGCGGTCGATCATGGGAATCAGGTCGCTGATAATAACGCTTTCAAAAGCGGATGGTGGAAGTGCTCCGCGCGCCGCCTGCTCAGCGCCACGCCCGGCAGTTTGTCCGCCGCCACGGCCGGCGGGGCTCTCTCCAGGCCGCGTGGCGTAGCCCCTTTCCATCACGACGATCATGGGCTTCGCCTTCTTCTGAGCGAAAAGGTTGTCGAGGATAAAATTGGCGAACCCCTGCTTAGTCCAGCCGGTCTCATCTTCGCCGGAGCCGTGCTGCAGGTAGAGCACGGGATAGCGCGTGCGGGTATTGAGGTCATACTCCGGCGGCGTGTAGACCATGGCGCGCCGCCATGCGCCGGTGGTCTTGGAGAGATACCAGGTCATCCGAACCTGGCCGTGAGGCACATCCTTCGGGAAGTAGAAGTCCTCGCCCGGCGTCGGTATCTCAATTCCACTGGTGGGCCTGCCGTAGCCGAAGAACGTTTCGCTGGAGGGATCGTTGACTTGCAGGCCGTCCACCACGAACCAGTAGTAATGAAATCCCGGCACGGCGGGGGGAATCGTTACCGTCCAGGCGCCGTCCACACCCTTGGCCATATCGACCGGAGATGCGACCACCGCGCCGGCGAGTTGCACCTTCGCCGCATTGGGGGCAACCAGCCGGAACGCCGCCCGGCCGTCTGAATACAGGCGCGGATACTGCGCGTTGAGTACGTTGGAAGTGGCAGGTTTCGAGTCGCCGGCCGGTTGGCCGCAGAGCACGGCGGCAATACATAATCCCAGGAACATCAATTTCGAGTGCATAATCAATCTCGTCTCCAAACTTAATCAGCTTCTGCGTGCCGACGCGTTGCTACTTCTGCCGCTTGGCGATCAAGGTCATCTTGTTACCAGTCGTGCCGGTGACGTTGAGCTTAATCTGGTCTCCGCCCACGGTACCGTCGTAGGACACCGTGCCGGACGGCGTATTGACCTCGAAGGAGATCTTGTCGCCTTCCAGCTTGCCCTTTTCGATCTTGCCCTCGAAATCTCCAAGGTAGTCGATCTTAACGCTTCCCGCCAACACCGCGCCGGCCTGGATGGTGATGGTGGTCTCCATGGGGCCCATCTGCGTCTCCATGGTTCCCTTCCAGGCGCCGGCAAGGTCGGCGGCGTTCAAAGTGAAAGCCATCGTGGCTGCGATGGCCACGATCAGACACTGGCGCATTTGACTCCTCCTTCTAGTATGTAACCACGGTCATCGGGGTTACGGGACCACAGGCAGGATGATGCGGCTGGGATGCTGGGCGTCGTGATAGATGGTCTGGGTGGCGGTGCGGAGCGTGGTTTCGGTGGCGAGCGGCCCGCCGGTGTTGGGATTGCGGTCGAAGCGCGGGAAATTGCTGCTCGATATTTCCACCCGGATACGGTGACCTTTGAGAAAGACGTTGCTGGTCACCCCGGCGTCGATGCCGAGCGCGTAGACCCGGCCCGGCACGGCGAGGGTGGGCCGCTCCAGGCTCTCGCGATAGCGCAGGCGCAGGATGCCGTCGGTGAGATTGACCGCGCGGCCGTCGGGAAAAACATCCACCAGCTTGGCGGTGAAGTCGGTGTCGGGCGCGGTAGTCGAGGCCCAGAGCACAACCCGGATCACGCCCGTTACTTCCAGATTCTGCTTAAGAGCACCGCTCGAGTAAACCAGAACATCGCGCCTCTTTTCGACCGGCCGCTGATCCATCGGCCCCCAAGGGAAGATCTTGGGATCGCAGCACACGGCGCCGCCCATGGTCGGCACGGGCTTGCGCGGATCGTAAGTAAAGCGATCCGGAGCGCTGCGTCCCGGCAGTTTGGGCTGAAGCTGTCCGCTGCTGGAAAGATAGAACGCCGTATCGCGCGCGCGGGCCAGGGGCCACTCGCGTTCATCCCGCCAGCGATTCACTCCCATCACGAAGATCCTGAGCGGCGGACCCGGGGGCGAATCCGCACTGCCCTGCCCCGCCGGCCTGAGCCAGTAGTTGAACCATTCCAACTGGAGCCGCCTCACGGCGACGCTCGCCTCTGGCCCGAAGTTGAAGGCCGGAAACTTGTAGTTCATGTCGTGCGCCCAGGGCCCAACTACCAGGCGCACCGGGCGCGAACGGGCCCGCAGACGGCGGAAGGCCTCCAGGTCGTTCTCGACGAAGTTGTCGTACCAGCCGCCGAACGCCAGCACCGGGATCTGCACCTTGTCGAGGCGCTCACGCACGCTGATGGACTTCCAGAACGAATCGTAATCGGGATGATCGAGGATCTCCTGGAACAGGGCCAAGGTTCGCCCGGTAGCGACGCGGTCGCTTGAGCGCAGGGGCAAGTTCAGGATGTAGCTCGAAAAACCCGGCTTGGCGAAGCCGGGCGCGCGCAGGTTCTCGGCAAGCCAGGAAAGGCGATGCCCCAGCTTCAGCGCGCCGCCCCGGGAGTAGAAGCGGTCCTCGTACTCGTCGCTGCCGGACACCGCCGGAGAGATCGCCACGAGATGACGATTGCCGGAAACCGCCGCCTGCCATTGCGCGATCCCCAGGTATGAGCCGCCCACGGCGACGACCCTGCCGTCCGACCAGGGTTGCGTGGCGATCCAGTCGAGAGTGTCGTGGCCATCGCTGACTTCCTGGTGCAAGGGGTTGAAGGCGCCGCCCGATTGGCCCCGGCCGCGAACGTCCTGGATGACCACGCCATAGCCCGCGCCGAGGAAAGGCTTGTAGGTGGAGCTCATTCCGGTCCCCTTGCCGTAGGGCGTGCGGACCAGCACGGCAGGGACGCGCCGCGCCCCCGGCGGCAGGAAGACGTTGGCGCTCAACTCCACGCCATCGCGCATGCGGATCCCGGCGCCGAGCGGTTTGTCCGGGCTCTGCGGCCAGACCGGCCAGGCCGCCAGCAGGACGGCCATCGACAGCGCTAATCGCGGCACTCGCACAGCACCTTCCAATAGGCTTCGGAAACGGCTTCGAGCGAGTGGCGCTCACGAACGTGGGCAGCGCCCCGGCTGCCAATCTCGCGCGCCAACTCGGGGAAGCGAGCCAACAGAAGCATATACTCTATCAACTCGGACTGTTCGGCGATACCGGGGGCGACCGGCAGGCAGGAAGAGGGCGGGAAGGCAGAAGACTCCCCGGTCCGCGAAACGATCAGCGCTTTGCCCAGGCCCATCAGCCGGATGGCGACGCCGCTAGATTCACCCGCCGTCGGGTAGCGGAGGTTGACGCAGGCGTCCAGGCTCGCCGCCATCGGCCAGAAATCGGAGTCCGGCAGCCAGCCCACGCAGTACACCTCGGGCCGGTCCAGCGACGCGGCGAAGGCGGCCTCAAGATCCGGGGAGACGAAGCGGCCGGCTACCAGCAAGGCCGCTCTTCAGGCCGCTCCGATGCACTGCATCAAACGCCTTCAATACGACAGGTAAGCGCTTGGATTCTCTGAGATAACCAATCACTGAAAACAAGAAACGTCCGCGAATCAAGACCCAGCCGGCGGCGGAATCCCTCAGGCGCGCCGGCCGGGATCTGGGGAGGCGGCGCCCAGAGGTGCGGGATCTCACAAACGCGCGCATCAGGCGCGTGCGCCCGCACCAGGCGGACTGCCGCGGCGTTGTGCACAACCACCGCCCGCGAGGTCTCGACGATTCGCCGCAGCATCGGGTACTGAAAGTAGCGCGCATCCCCGGCTGAACGGGCGCGCTCATCCCAAAGCTCTCCCGCGAAATCCCGATACCAGTCGCCGTAGTTGTAGACGAACTCGCCTATATATTGAGCCCGTTCCAGCGAGCCGAGAAAGAAGTGGTTAAGCACGGCGTCATGCAGGACCACCACGCCGGGCCGCTCGAGCGCCCGCCGATAAATGCCGCGGTGCAGCGCATTGTTGCCGAGATGGTAGAGGCAGACATCGGCCCCACCGGAGTCCAGTTTGATTTCGGCGCGCGGGCGCAGAGCGGAGAGCAGGGCCGAAGCGTAGTCGGCGACGCCCGTAGGGGATGGGCGGCAAGGGAGAGTGGAAACCGACGATCACGCTTTCTGCCTGAGGCCGAACAAGGCGGTACCGATGCGGACCTGGGTCGCACCCTCTTCAATGGCGACTTCGAAATCCTGGGACATGCCCATCGACAGGCAGGTCAGGCCGTGCCGCCCGGCCAGGCGGTGCAACTGGCGGAAGTAGGGGCGGGACTCTTCAGGATCGTCGGCGAATGGAGGCATGGTCATCAGGCCGCGAAGGGTCAGGTTGGAGCAGGCGCGAACGGCGTCGACGAGGGCCGGCAAAGCCTCGGGATCGACGCCGGCCTTGCTGGCCTCGTTGCCCAGTCTGACTTCAATCATTACATTCTGTTGTACGCCTATATCATTGATTTTACGCGCTAGTTTATCTGAATCAACGGAGTCGATCGCGTGGAATAGTTCAACTCGCCAGCCGCACTTTGTTGGACTGCAGGTGTCCCAGGAAATGGAAGCGAGCTTCGCTCAAGCCGGCCAGTTCCGGGACTTTGCCTTCGAATTCCTGGACGTAGTTTTCACCAAAATGACGGAGTCCCAGGGCATAGGCTTCGCGCGTCACCGCAGCGGGAAAGGTCTTGGTGACGGCGACCAGAGTGATCTGGTCCCGTGGGCGGCCAGCCCGGTGCGCCGCCTGCTGGATTCGCTCTTCGATTCTAGCCAGCCGCTCGCTCAACACTTGCGTAATTCTATAATAGTCGCGAATGGTTTCCTCCGCAGGAGGAGCCCGGCGGCGCAGTCCTGCCGAGGCTCATGCCGCGATTGAGCGCTTTCTCGACGCCAGCCGCCAACCAATTCTGCTGGAAGCGGGCGAGGACCGTTTCGCTATGGTTCCCGGCCAGTTTATGGTGGAGTTCCGCGACGGATTGCTCACGGTGCAGGCATGGGACGAGAACCGCAACCACGTGCGGCGCGTCACGGGCCTGATCGAGGAGAAACCCGGCAAGCTGACGCTGGCGATTGAAAGATTTCCGAAGCGCGAGGGCAGCCTGGAACTGATCGACGTGGCGCGGCCAGCGTTGGCCGGCGCGGCGAGGCAGGAGCGGCGGCTTTCTTTCCGCGAGGAGTTTCGCCGCCTGCTGGCGCGGGAGTTCGCCAGTTGGAAGATCTCGGAACTGACGAGCGAGTTAGACCTGGAGCACAGCTTGTCGCCGGCTTACTCTCGGGCGCTGTTGCGCAAGGGCGGAGCGGGCCTGGCCGCGATCGGCGCTTCCTCCGGGAGCCGCGACGTGGACGGGGCGCTCAGTTTCGGCCTGATCTGGCTGGATTATCTCCGGCGGCGCGAGCCGCGGCTGGCGATCGAGGGCCTGGCGCTATTTCTCCCGCAAGGGCGGGAGAAGACCACGTGCCTGCGCCTGCGCTGGCTGGATTCGGGAGCGGCGAAGCACTGCGCCTACGTGTACTCGCCGGAAGGCTTCGCCGCGCGAGTTGACCTCAGCGACTACGGCAATCTGGATACGCGGCTGGAGCCTTGCCGCGACCCGGCCGCGGGGCTCAGCCGGCGGGTGCTCGAATGGGTGGAGCGCCTGGCGCTGCTCCCGCACGTCGAGCGGGTGGGCCGGACGGGGGGCGCGGTCAGCCTGGGCGTGCGCGGTCTGGAGTTCGCCCGCGCCCTGGGCGACACGCTGGAATTCGGTCTGAAGCGAGCGACGCCGGCGGGCGAGTCGAACCTGGCCGAGATAGAAGCGATGGCGCGGGAACTGGCGCGCCTGCGCTCGCCGGACGCGCCGGATCGCGACAACCCGCTGTACCGGCAACAGCCCGAGAGCTGGCTGGAATCCCGCATTCGAGAGAGCCTGGAGGAAGTCGATCCCGCGCTGGCCGGTTCGCCGGTCTACAGTCAGGCGCCATCCTTCGCGGCGGGAGAACGGGGTCTGCTGGATCTGCTGGCGGTGGAGAGGTCCGGCCGGTTGGCGGTTCTGGAGCTGAAGGCGTCGGAGGACATTCACCTTCCTTTGCAGGCTCTGGATTACTGGATGCGCGTTCAATGGCACCTGGGGCGGGGAGAATTCGGCCAACAGGGTTACTTTCCGGGGATACCGATCGGGAACGAGCCGCCGCGGCTGCTGCTGGTAGCGCCGTCGCTGCACTTCCATCCCACGACGGAAACCATTCTGCGCTACTTCGCGCCGGAGATCCCGGTGGAACGCATCGGCCTCGGGTTAGAATGGCGAAGGAAGATAAAGGTCGCCTTTCGTCTGCGAGGTTGCGAGGGGCGGGGGTGAATTCGATGGCCGTGCCGATGCAGGTTTTTCGCCAGATTCGCACTGCGATTCAGAATTTGGATCCGAACCAGGTCCGCGAGGCGGCTTCACGTCCGTTCAGCGTAGGCCTGGCGGCCGCCAGCAGCGAGAGCTTCGGCGCGATGCAGGATTTTCTCGCGCCTCCTCATCTCTCGCGCGGCAAACGATTGGAACTCCTGGAAGTCTTGCACCGGGCGGGCGACGTCGAGCGCGAATTCGACATCGTGATCAGGGAGGAAGGGCTGCTGGGGCCTGCGAATTCTTTTAGCTTTCACCCGGACAGGCCGGAAGCAACTCTGCGGCGAATTCTGCTCGAGAGAAAGGATCTGTCGCTCGCGCTGGCGCGCCGTTTACCTCCATTTCGCCGGCCCGTAATCAGCGAGATCATCCGCCAGGTTTCGCGCGAGAACGCTTTGTTCGCGCTGATGACCGCGCTGCCGGACATGCTGCCGAGCATCTTTTCCGTGGGCTGGTCGACGGCAGAGTTCGCCTCCGATACGGCCGTGATCACGGTCAACCAGGTGCGCATGGCGTTTCTGATAGCGGCAGCCAGCGGCCGGGACGCCGGCTACGGGACGCAGAAACACGACATCGCGGCCATCATCGCGGGCGCCTTTGGCTGGCGGGCGCTGGCCCGCGAGTTGGCGGGCAAAATTCCCTTCGGCGGCGGTCTGATTCCGAAGGCCGCGATAGCCTACGCCGGAACCTACGTAGCGGGACTCGGCCTGGAGCGGTATTATCGTGCGGGCTATCGATTGACGGCCGCGGAACGGGAGTTGGCTTATGGCGAGGCGCTCGAAAGCGGCCGGCGATTCGCGAAGTGGGCGCTCGGGTCCGCGGGGAAGTGAGAAGTGGTATAAGTCATTCTTGCCGGTTGGAGCGGCACAGAATCCAATGAAGAAGACCTTTTATGGCTGGTGGGTTGTCGCGGCAGCGTTTTTGACATTCGGCTTGTCGGTCGGCCTGCCCTATTACAACATTCCGTTTTTCTACGACTACTTCGCAAAAGAATACGGCTGGCACGCCGTGGACATCACGCGCGGATTCTTTTACGCCACGCTGCTCACATTGTGGGTGGGCCCGGTCATCATCCCGCGATTCAGCCCGCGCAAGCTGATCATGGCCGGCACCGGACTGACCGCGATCGCCTTTTTCCTGTTCGGCAACATGGGGCCCAGCATCTGGCTCTACTGGGGAATCTGGGTTATCTACGCCGTAGGCTACTTCCTGTCGGGGCCCATCCCGCACCAGATAATAATCGCCAACTGGTTCCGCAAGAAGCGGGGACGGGCGATGGGCATCCTGTACGTGGGCGTCGGCATTACGGGCGCCATGTGCGCGAGGCTGGTCAAACCGCTGACCGAGGGACTCGATTTTCACAAGACCCTCATGATTATGGGCGCGGCGGTTTTACTGGCGTGGCCGCTGGCGCTCTTCGTTTTGCGCGACCGGCCGTCGGAAAAGAACCAGTATCCGGATGGCGCGGACCAGCCCGCTCCGGAAGTGTCCGCCCCGCCCCGGAGCTTCAAGTTCCTCATGAGCCGGTATTCTTTTTGGCTGCTGGTGGTCGGCAGCATGTGTTCGATCGGCTCGATCGGAGCGGTGAACTTCCTGATGAAGCTGGTATTCAAGGAGAACTTCGACCCGGGCATCACCGATCCGCGCCAGGCGCAGACTCTGCTCAACGCCACCTGGGAATTCGCCCAGGCGGCCATCCTGATTTCGAGCATCGGCGGACGGCTGATGATCGGCGGCTTGTCGGACGCGTTCTCGAAGAAGTGGGTGATGGCGACCAGTTATCTACTCTCGGCGCTGACCATCCCGCTGTTGCTGGCGGTGCATCCGCCGGCGCATCCGTGGGTCTTCTCCATCCTGTTTGGATTCGCCATGGGCGCGGACTATATGCTGATCCCGCTGATGGCGGCCGAGCAGTTCGGCGTGAATAGTCTGCCGCGCGCGATGGCGATCATCCTGCCCGCCAACACCATCTGCCAGACCGGCTTCCCGGTGTTGACGGCCTTCCTGCAGGAGCAATTCGGAAGCTACACCACGCCGATGTATATCGTGTTTGCCGTGGGCATATTGAGCAGCGTTTCGATCGCCTTGCTGCCTAGGAAGGAGCGAGACCTGGCCGATGAGTCACTTCCAATTCGAGACGCTCGACCAACTGGCGCGGCGCGCTAACAAGCTGGGGGCGTCGCACGTCGCGCTGGAGCGCGATCCGGAACGGGTGAGGGCGCTTCTCGCCCGCAAGCAGCGGGTGGGGGACCACAACGTCGGCAACTCCATCGCGGTTCACCCGATGGAGGGCTGCGACGCCGCTGGGGACGGACGGCCGGGCGACCTGACCCGGCGCCGTTACGAACGCTTCGCGGCGGGCGGGGCCAAGCTGATCTGGTTCGAATCGACGGCGGTCAGCGGCGAAGGACGGTCGAGCGCGCGGCAGTTGTGGCTGTGCCCGGAAACGATGCCGGACTTCGCCAAGCTGCTGGATGGGGTCCGGCGCGCGCACCGGCGGGAGTTCGGAGGCGCGGGCGACCTGCTGGAGGTGCTGCAACTGAGCCACTCGGGCAGGTTCGGCGTTCCGCACGGCGTCGTCGCGGCGCACCATCCGGCGCTCGACCGTAAGACCGGCGTGGCGGCCGATCATCCGCTGGCCGCGGACGACGAGATCGAGCAGATAGAGGATCAATACGTCGAGGCCGCGAGGCTGGCCGTCGAAGCCGGATTCCATGCGATCGACATCAAGGCCTGCGGCGGCTCACTGGCGCACGAGCTGCTCTCGGCCCGGCAGAGAGCGGGGCGCTACGGCGGCCCTCTCGAGAACCGCGCGCGTTTTCTGAAGAACGTGATCGGCAAGATTCGCGATGCCGCCGGCGGCCCCCTGGTCATCGCGGTGCGGCTGGGGTGTTACGACGGGATTCCTTACGCGGCCGGTCCGGATGGCGTGGGGGCGCCGCTGGAGCATTCGGTTCCCTACGCCGACGGCTTCGGCGTCGATCCCGACGATCCGCTCCGGGAGGATCTCACGGAGGTGAAACAGGTGGTGGGATGGCTGGAAGCTTGGGATGTCGCGCTGCTCAGCGTTACGGTGGGTTTCGGCCAGGCCAATCCGCACGTTGGACGGCCGTACGAGCGGCCCGCCGAGGGCGATTATGCGCAGCCGGAACACCCGCTGCTGGGCGTGGACCGGCAATTCCGCATCGCGGGCGCCTTGCAGCAGGCCTACCCGGAACTGCCGATGGCGGGAGCGGGCTACAGTTGGCTGCGCGAGCACATGATCAACGCGGCGGCCGCCAACATCAGCCAGGGCAAGATCCGTTTCTTCGGTGCGGGCCGCAACGCCATTGCCTACCCCGAGTTCGCCCGGGACGCTCTGGAGAAGGGTGCGCTGGACCCGGGCCGCGTGTGCCTGACGGACGGCGACTGCATCTGCCTGATGCGCAGCGAAACCTCTCCGCTCGGCCAATTCCCCGCGGGCTGCGCCTCTCGCGACAAGCGCTTGTACGGGGTGCTGCTAAAGAGCGCGCGCAAGACGGCGAAGAAGGGCTGATTGGCGGTGGAATTGGGGCGGTTGACGCCGCCGGATGGTTCCCGTAGGATGGCGGTAGCTCCCCTGGTGGCGATGCCCGACACACTTCTAGACGATAGCGCGCCGCAGATCCCGGCCAAGATGTACTTTCGCATTGGCGAGGTCAGCCGGTTGCTCGGGGTTCCGGCTTACGTCTTGCGCTTTTGGGAAACCGAGTTTCGCGCGCTGTCACCCAGGAAATCCGGCCGCGGGCACCGTCTTTACCGCCGCAAAGACGTGGAGCTGTTTTACCAGATCAAGCAACTTCTCTATGAGAAGCGATTCACCATCGAGGGTGCGCGCAAGTCTCTGAGAATCCGCCGCGAAGCAGCGCACGCAAAAGACGGCTTCCCCGGCGGGCCAGGCGGCGCTGTTTGCTCCGTCCACCACCGGTTTGGATGAGATCCGGAAGGCGCTGGTCGATATCCTGCGCCTGCTGGACGCCTCAAAGCCCGCTTCCCGCTAACTTCTCGAGCAGCAACTGGGCCGCCCTTTGACCGGCGCTCTTCTTCGACAGTCCTTCGCCTCGCTCGGCCCATTCCCCGCCGATGCGCGCCTCCAAGACAAACGTCTTGGCGTGCTCGGGGCCTTCCTCCAGAACCACGGAGTAGCGCGGAACGGGCAGCCCCCGAGCCTGGGCGGCCTCCTGCAGCGCTCCCTTGTAGTCAGGCTGATCCAAGCCGGCGTCTTCGGCCCCGGCTTCCGAACTGCCCACAACATGCCGATGAACGAACTCGCGCGCGCTGGGCAGGCCTCCGTCCAGATAGATGGCGGCGATGAGCGCCTCCAGGGCGTCGGCCAGCAGGGTCCGCTTGGCCCGCCCGCCGCTCAATTCCTCGCCGTGTCCAAGCAGAAGATGCCCGCCGATGCCCAGGCTCGCGGCTACGCGGTGCAGGTGCGCAGCGCTGACCAGGCGGGCTTTCAGCTTCGAGAGGCGGCCTTCGTCCAGGGCGGGATAACGCTCCAGCAGCGATTCGCTGATTAGGAAGCCAAGGATTGAGTCCCCCAGAAACTCCAGTTGTTCGTTATCGCCGAGTTCAGGCTGGGCCGGGGCAGGCTTCTCGTGAGCGTGTGAAGTGTGGGTCAAAGCGCGGCGCAGGAGACCCTGGTCCCGAAAGGTATAGCCGATACCGGCCTCCAGGGTCCCCGCTTCCGCGCTCATGGAGTTGAGGAACTAGCGCTTAGGGTTTGGCCTGCCCGCCGCCCTTTTTCTTTACCAGGTCATCCTTCTGCGCTTGGGCGATCACCTTCACCCTGGCGTCCAAATCCGGGAGGGCGAGGGCCTTGTCAATCACGGCGATCCCGTCATCCAGCTTGCCGGCCTTGCTGTAGACGTTGGCCAGACGCACCATGGTCGAGGGATCCGCAACGGCGGCGGTATCGATGGACTTTTTGAGCTGGGCAATCGCCTCGTCGTTCTTGCCGCGCACGAAGGCCGCCACACCCAGAGCTTCATAAACCTGGGAGTTCATGTCCTTTTTCGCCGCTTCCCATTGCTCGTCCGGAAGATTGGCGTTGGGCTTGAGAGCCGTCTTCAGGAGTTCCGTCGCCTGATTGGCGTACTTCTCCGCCGCCGTCAGCTTCTCTTCCCGGTCCAGGTCAGTGTCCCTGGTGCGCATGGCGATGCTCCGGGCGAGCATGATATACGCCTGGAAATTCTGAGGATCCGCCTGGACGCAGCGCTCGAGGTACGTCACGGCATTCTCGTTGTCGTTCTTCTCCAAATAAGACGCCCCAATGAGGTATAAGATCGTACCTTTGAATTCGGAGTCCGGGAAATCCGTAGTAAACACCTGGCCGGCTTTAATCCTGCTATCGGGGTCCTGCGCATTCAGCGCAGCCACGAGTTCCTGAGCTTCCTTCTGCGACTTCACGCTCGGCTGCTTTGCGACGTTCGCCGGCTGCGCCGGTGCCGCCGCCGGTTTCGCTGGCGGCGCAGCCTGCCCCTGCCGGCCGCCTTGTCCCTGTGCCAAGAGCAGACTGGCAGCGCCGATCAATCCCAGCGCCAGCTTCCAAATCGCTCCATGATTCGTCCTTCTTGCTTGCATCATTAACAACTCCTTATTTTCGATACTTCCCGCAAAAACCGTGGATGGATCGACCCTTCCTTGCTTACTACTTTTTGAAGGCCTCCCGCAAGCCGCTCTCCGCGGCGGTGCGTGCGGCGGCCGGCGCTCCATCGAGCGCCAGCGTGGCTTTGTAATGGCTGGAGGCCTGCTCCCGTTCACCCGCGGCGTCGGCGAGACGGCCCAGATACACGTGGGCCCACGCCTGGGTCTGCGGGTCGGGAGAAGACGTCAGCACTTTCTGAAAAAGCTTCTCGGCGGTATCCGGGTCCTTCTCCAGTGCCGCGATCCGCGCCAATCCATAGTAGGCCTTGGCCTGCATCTGGCTTTGACTGGTTTCCTGCAATAGGGAAAGGTAGGATTGCTTGGCCTGGGCCAAATTCCGGGCCGCGTAGGACTGCTCGGCATCCTGCCAAGTTTTTTGGGGGCCGGTTGGCGCCGCCTTCTGCTCGACGGGAACAACCTTGGCTATTCGGACCGGCCTTACTTCGGGGAACTTGATATCCGCCAGCCGCCGATCCTCCTTGCGCAAATCGATCGAAGCGACCATCTCCGGGAAGTAGTAGCGCATCGCCAGGTCCTGCTTCTCGAAGAGGACCAGTTGTTCGGCGAAGTACGGTGTCAGGACGTAGCCTTCCCCCAAGGCTTGCTGGACGAGCGCCTGTTTCTTCCCGGCGGAACCGGGCTGCAGGCGGCTCTCCACGGCTTTGATCAGGCACTCGGTGGCGAGCAGGAGGAAGTCCGACTTGTAGTACTCCTCGAGGTACGGCGCCGCCAGGGCATAGTCGCCGACGGTCTTCTTATTGGCCAGTTCATCGGAGTACCGCATCGCCATCGGGTCCAAAAGGTAGTGCAGGTAGGCGTGCCGCACGTCCGCGATTTGCGGCTCGGGCGAAGGCGTCACGACCATGAAATAGTCGTCGACGTAGTTACGCATCTGGATATTGTTGGGAGCAGCCAGCAGTTCCAGGTAGATCTGGAAGCGGCGTCCGAGATAGGTGCTGCCAGTGGTGCGAAGATACGCACTGGCTTCGAGGACCGACATCGAAACCGGTTCGTGGTAGCGAGCGATGGCCGCGTCGATGGCTGGCTGCGCTTTGTTCCAGAGCGACTCGACATCGGCCTCGCGGTAGAAGCGCACCAGCAGTTCCTGGAACCCGGCCAGGGCGACTACGTCCGGAGGCAGCTCGTTCTGTTTCAAGCGGAACTGGAAGGCGGGAGGTCCGTCGACCAGCAAAGCGAACGACACGTACTGGCTCAATTCCGCCGTCTCGTCCTTTTGCTTGTGCTCACGGACGAAGCGCTTCAGGTCGTCGAGGCAGGGGATGTTTCTGGATGCCAGTTGCCGCCGCACGGTCTCCCGGAGCGGATTATTGGAGGCGCTGCCGATGTCAGCGTCGTAACCCGCCGCATTGATCGCAGCCAGAACCGCGAACAGGGAGGGATTGGCGTCAAGCTGGCCTTGCTCCGCCGCCCGCGCGGGCATCGGGCCACAAAGCAAGGCCAGGCTGGCGAAAAGAAGAAGAAGAAGACTGCCCAAAACGTGTCCTGCGCTCTCGTGATTATTGTAACTCAGTTGGAGCGCCCAAACAGGACCACCTCGACGCCCCCCAGGAGTCCCCGTCCAGGCATCGGCACGCCCGGCGTTTCCTGGTAGGAAACATTGGCGAGGTTGGTCAGCCGCACGAACGGGCGGAGCCAGCCGGTGGTCCGAGCCAGGTACAGGTCCGCGAGGGCGTAGGGGTCCCGCCCCAGGCGTTCAGTCACCCCCACCCTGACCC
Organism: Bryobacterales bacterium; assembly: GCA_963734625.1. GTDB lineage: Bacteria > Acidobacteriota > Terriglobia > Bryobacterales > Bryobacteraceae > CAVTHW01. The sequence continues at coordinate 93,706 of CAVTHW010000014.1, forward strand.
GTCCTACAAGACCGGCCGGCAAGGCTCCCTGCCAGGTCGCGACCGCCGAGTGGCGAGGGTAATTGAAAACGTAGCGCGAGAGCAGGCCGGCGAGACTCTGGCTGGCCCCGTTGAGAGCGGTGTAGCCGAGGCTGACCTGGTGCGCGGGGGCCAACCGCAAGATTACAGACGCCTCGACGCCGGTGAAATGCAGGCGCTGGATATTGGCGGCCTGCCAGATGTCCGACGTGGAGCGCCGGACGAAATCGATACCGTCCGATTCGCGGCGATGAAATACGACGGCCTCGCCTCGCAGGCGGCGGCTCGGGCTCCAGTCCAGGCCCGCCTCGTAGCTCCAGGCTCGCTCCGGGCGCAGCAACGGAGAGCCCACGGTGGCGGGGTCATGGTAGTAAAGCTCGGTGTAAGAGGGCAGGCGAAAGGCCCGGCTCACCGAACCCTTCAACTTCAGCTTTTGGTTGATCCAAAAGCCGCCCGCGAGAGTGGGGCTGAGCACTGAATGCGCCCCGCTATACACCTGTTCGCGGACGCCCAGCGAAAAAGAGGCCCGGCCCAGGGCCCGGAAATCGATCGCGGCGTAGGCAGCGCCGCTGGTGCGGGAGTGTGAGCCGAGATTGGTGCTCACAATCGAATCCCGCAAGCCTTCACCGCCGTAGTACAACCTCACGTTCCTCCCAAGCTGTTCCCAGCGGCGAACGGCCGCCTGAAAACTATCCGCGGCGTGCTGGTTGGCGGACCACTCGGGGCGATTCCGATCGAGGACGAACCGGTCCGTGTGGCGGCGCCAGGCGAATGCGGTCTCGGTTCGCCCTTTCCATTGCTGCCGGGCGGAGACGAACCACGTGCGGGTATGCTCCCACGAGGGATAGGCGGCGTAGAAGTTCTCGGCGCCGAAGGGACGGTCGTTGTGCGCCACAAACAGCGACGTGCTCCCCCACGCCGTCGAGACCTGCGTTGCCGAAGCCAGCGTCAGATTCCGATACTCGCGGCCGGGGCGGAAGCCCGAGGAGAAGTCACGCGAGCCGCTGAGCTGCTCGACGAACCTCTTCCTCACGGCCGCCAGAGAAAAGGACTGCTGGTTGACGCCGAAGTTTCCGGCCGCCGCGCCCAACCTGATTTCGCCGGCTTCCGGAACGCGAGTGATGAGATTGATGACCCCGCCCACGGCGTCCGAGCCATAGAGCGTCGAACCCGATCCCCGCAGAACTTCCACCTGCGCGATTGCGTCCATCGGCACAGGCAGGTCCATGCTGTGGTGGCCGGTCTGCGGGTCGTTGAGGCGCAAGCCGTTCAGGAGCACCAGGGTCTGCCCGAAGGTCCCGCCGCGGATGGAGACGTCGGTTTGCACGCCGTCCGGCGCGCGCTGGCGAAGGTTGACTGATGGATCCAAAGCGAGCAGGTCCACGACGGCGTAGGTCGGCAAGGACTGCCCGGCAATGTCCAGGGTATGCACCGAGCGATCCGACTCCTGCAGCGGCGCCGGTTGGTATGCGCCGGTGACGACGATGACCTCCTTCTGAGCGGGTGGAGGGGCGTCCGCCTGAGCCAGCAAACACAAGAGTAGGGGGATCACACCAGTCATGACCAGCCGGAAGCTTTCGCTCATTGTAGCGCGCGGCGCGCGACATGAGAGTGGAAACGCCGGCTCAAAAGCCGGCGGCTGGCTGAAAGCCAGGCCCCACGCGGGCATCCACGCTTGTGAAGCGGGGCCGCTGGCGGCGATAATCGGTCCTTGTGAGCAAAGTATTGATGGTCGCCTCCGAGGCGACGCCATTCATCAAGACCGGCGGATTGGCGGATGTGATCGGATCGCTGCCCGCGGCACTTCGCAAAATCGGCGAAGAAGTCCGGGTGGTGCTCCCCTGGTACCGCGAGGCCCGGGTGGAGTCGCATCGCCTGGTGCTCGACGGTCTCCGGATCTGGCTGGGCAAGGCGTCGCACCCGGTACGGGTTCACGAGGCGATGGCGGGCGAGGTGCCGTTTTTCCTGGTCGAATGCGCGCCGCTGTTCGATCGCGAAGGCGCCTACGGCGGAGATAGCGGCGATTTCCCGGACAACCACGTGCGCTTCGCCGTCCTTTCGCGCGCGGCCATCGCGCTCACCAGGTGGGTGTTTCGCCCGCAGGTTCTGCATTGCCACGACTGGCAGGCCGCCCACGTTCCGATCTACGCGCGCAGCGCTTTGGCTGGCGATCCCACGCTGCTGGGCGTCAAGCTGCTCCTGACAATTCACAATCTCGGCTACCAGGGAATGTTCCCCGCCTCCGCCGTTGAAGAGATGGGATTGGATGGCGATATCTTCAACCCGAGTGGCCTGGAGTTCTTCGGCAAGGTAAACCTGTTAAAGGGGGCCATTCTGGCCAGTGACGCGATTACCACCGTCAGCCGCGCCTACGCCCGCGAGATCCAGACTCCCGAATACGGCTTCGGCCTGGAAGGGGTGCTTGGCGAGCGCCGGAACTCGCTCACGGGCATTCTGAACGGGGTGGATTATTCACAATGGGACCCGGCCCACGACCCGTTCCTTGCGGCCCCCTATTCATCCACGGACCTGGCCGGCAAGCAAGTCTGCAAGCGGGATCTTCTGAAGCAAACCGGACTTCCCGAACAGGCTATGAACCGGCCCCTGATCGGCATGATTTCCCGGCTGGTGAGCCAGAAGGGATTGGACATTCTGGAGGATGCGGCGGCGGCGCTGGCCGCCGAGGACGCCTCGCTGGTGGTGCTGGGAACCGGCCAGACGCGTTACGAGGAGTTTCTGCAGGCGCTGGCGGCGGCGCACCCCGGCAAGATCGCGGTCAAGATCGCATACGACGACGCCTTGGCGCACCGGATCGAAGCCGGAGCCGACATCTTCCTCATGCCCAGCCATTACGAACCGTGCGGCCTGAACCAGATCTATAGCCTGCGCTACGGAGCCGTCCCCGTGGTGCGCGCCACGGGCGGCCTGGATGATACCATCGACGAGAGCACGGGCTTCAAGTTCACGGAGTACAGCGGGCGGGCCCTGGTGGCCGCGGTGCGCGCCGCTCTGGCCGCCTGGCGGGAGCGAGAGAGGTGGCGCGGGCTCATGCGCGGCGGCATGGAAAAGGACTACTCCTGGGGGAAGTCGGCCGGAGAGTATGCCGGGCTTTACCGCCGGCTGAGCCTGAATCCCCGGCATCCGTGAGATCATCGTATCTAGTGGAGAACTTAAATGGCAGGCATTAGCACTTTAACCTTTAACGATGCAACCTTCGACAGCGACGTTCTGAAGTCCGATGTCCCGGTACTGGTTGATTTCTGGGCCGAATGGTGCGGTCCGTGCCGCATGATGGGACCAACCATCGACGCGGTAGCGATCGATTACTCCGGCAAGGTGAAGGTCGGCAAGATGAATGTCGACGAAAACGGGACCACCGCCATGCGCTACGGCATCCAGAGTATTCCCACCCTCCTTCTTTTCAAGGGCGGCCGGGTAGTGGAACAGCGGATTGGCGCCATCGGAAAGCTGGACGTCCAGAAAATGCTCGAAGCTCACGCGTGAGGTGGGCTGCCCCCCCATTTGGCCCAGGGTGCGCGACACAAAAGCGGACGCCGACCTGATTCAGCACGCCGGGTAGAAGCCCGGCGGCAGCCAGGAATGGCTGACCCCACGGGAACGCCGGCGATTCCACTTTTAGGTAACACGGCATTTGGCCCATCTCCGCGTCCGCCAGTTGTAGTATTCTTGTAGCGGAGATTTCTTTATATGGGCAAATTGCTAGCTAAAAGTGTATTGACAGCTTCCGCGCTTTTCTTCCTGTTCGCCGCGCCCTCGTTCGCGCAAGTGGGCGGACTCGAAGGGAAAGTAACCGGCGAGGATGGCAAGCCAGCGGCCGGCGTGGTTATCAAGATCGAACGCAAGGACATCAAGGGCAACTGGCAGCTTAAGACCAACAACAAGGGGGAGTGGATGCAGATGGGACTCCCAGCCCCCGCCACGTTTCAAGTATCGGTCGAAGTGAACGGCCAGCTTAAGGATACCAGCCCCACCGTCCGCACAGCCTCGCGCACGTCGGTCCCCGTCAACTTCGATCTGGCCGAGGCCAAGAGGAAGGCCGATCTCGTGAAAGAGGCGGTCGCCAGCGGCACCATGGAACTGACTGCGGCCCAGACCAAGGGCATGTCGGCCGAAGACCGGGCTGCTCTCGAAGAAGCTCTCAAGGCGCGGGCGGAGGCGCTCAAGAAGAACAAGGGGCTGAACGACGCCTTCAGCCAGGGCATGGAGGCCTTGAAAGCGGGCCAGTTCCAGGCCGCCGTGGACGGTCTCACGAAGGCCTCCGAACTGGACCCGAAGCAGGACGTAGTGTGGGGACAACTGGGCGAGGCATATTCGCAGCTCGGTGCCACCAAGTCCGGAGCCGAGAAGGATGCCGCTTACGCCAAGGCCGGCGAGAGTTATCTGAAGGCACTGGAGCTTAAGCCGACCGACGCCGCCTACCACAACAACTACGCGCTCGCACTAGCCAGGATGGGAAAGCTGCCGGAAGCGCAGGCGGAATTGAGCAAAGCCGCTGAACTGGATGCGCCGGGTGCGGCCAAGTATTACTACAACCTGGGAGCGGTGCTGATGAACACCGGCCAGACGGACCCGGCCCTGGAGCAGTTCAAGAAGGCCATCAGTGTGGACCCCAAATATGCTCCGGCCCAGTATCAGCTCGCGATGTGCTTAATGGGTAAGGCGACGATCGGCGCCGACGGCAAGGTCGTTCCACCCGACGGCACGCGCCAGGCGCTCCAGCAATACCTCACCCTGGACCCGAATGGAGCGTACGCCGGCGACGCCAAAGCTATTCTGGCCACCTTGGACCAGACGATTGAGACGAACTATTCGAATCCGGACGCGCCAAAGAAAAAGGCTCCGGCGAAGAAGAAGTGACCGGTTGCGCTAGGGGCGTCGCAGCGAGACGCCCCTGCCCATGATAAGGACAGTACTCTATCTTCTTCTTGCCATCTTCCTGATCACGCTGTTGCGCTACGTGATCGGGACGATTGGAAGAGGGTTTGCCGCATTGTTCCAGTCAAGCACCCCCGACTCGCCCAGAGTCGAACCAGCGGGCGAACTCAAGAAAGATCCCGTTTGCGGCGTGTATGTATCGGCCGCCGCCAGCGTGAAAATGACGGTTCGCGGCGAGGTCGTCCACTTCTGCTCCGCCGCCTGCCGGGACAAGTACAAGAGCGCATGAAGCTGATAGAAATCGCCCGCCTGCTCGGGTGCGAGCTTGCACGGCGACGCCGGCATCGAGATCACCGGCGTGGCCGGGATGGAGCACGCCGGCCCCACGGAGCTCACCTTCCTGGCCAACCCGAAATACGCGCCAGAAGTGAAACACACCAAAGCGGCGGCGATTCTGACGACCAAACCCGTGGCCGGGCTCCCGATCGCGAGCCTGGTGTCCTCGAATCCGTACCTGGACTTTGCCCGGGCCTTGGAGTTGTTCTACCGCCCCCCGCGCCCCGCACCCGGCGTTCATCACCTGGCCTGGGTCGCCGCCTCGGCGGTGATCGGGGAGGAAGCATCGATCGGACCGTTCGCCGTCATCGGAGAGAACGTCACGGTCGGACGCCGCGCGGTCATCCATCCGCACGTGGTGATTTACGAGGGAGCCCGCATCGGCGACGATTTCCGGGCCCACTCGCATGCGGTGGTGCGCGAACACTGCCGGATCGGCGACAGGGTCACGTTGCAGAACGGCGTGGTCATTGGCGGAGATGGTTTCGGATTCGCGAGGAAGGCCGACGGGCGGCACTACAAGATCGTGCAATCGGGCGTCACGGTGATTGAGGATGACGTCGAGATCCAGACTCTGACATCGGTGGACCGGGCGACGGTCGGGGAGACACGGGTGAAGCGCGGCGCCAAGATCGACAGCCTGGTGCAGGTGGGGCACGCCTCGGTGGTGGGTGAGGACAATATCATTTGCGCGCAGGCCGGGCTGGCCGGCAGCTCGATTCTGGAAAAGAACGTCCTGCTGGCTGGTCAGGCCGGCGTTTCGGGACACCTGACAATCCACGACAACGCGGTGGTCTACGCGCAAAGCGGCGTGGGAGGCGACGTAGGCGCGGGAGAGATCATCTCCGGCTCGCCCGCCTTCGACGCAGCCGAGTGGCGGCGCGCCATCACCGCGTTTCAAAAGCTGCCGGAGTTGCTGAAGACAACCAGAGAATTGAAGCGGCGAGTGGCCGAATTGGAGAAGACGATTTCCCCCCAGGCTGGACCTAATGAGTGATCGAACGTTCCCCCACAACCGGCGGCCCATGGCGTATAAGAACGAGGCATTCCTGGATTCGGCCGACGCCCGCCCGCTGCGCATACTCTCCGAGTACCTGGAGCCTCTCTCCCACTTCCGGAAGCAGAAGATTCGGGACACGGTGGTGTTCTTTGGCTCGGCGCGGATCAACGAGGATAGCCAGCTCGGGCGATACTACAGCGAAGCCCGCACCCTGGCGCGCATGGTGACGGAATGGTCCAACAGCCTGGCCAATTCCACGCGGCGCTTCGTGGTTTGCTCGGGCGGCGGCCCCGGAATCATGGAGGCGGCCAACCGCGGAGCGCAGGACGCCAACGGCAAGAACATCGGGCTGAACATCGGTCTTCCCTACGAGCAGTGGCCCAACCCGTATGTGACCCCGGAACTTTCCTTCGAGTTTCACTACTTCTTCATGCGCAAGTTCTGGTTCGCCTACATGGCTAAGGCGCTGGTTGTCTTTCCCGGCGGGTTCGGCACGCTCGACGAGCTCACCGAGTTGCTCACTTTGGCGCAGACCGAGAAGCTGGCCAAGAAGATCGTCATTGTCTTGTACGGTTCGAGCTACTGGAAAGAGGTTCTGAACTTCGAGGCGCTGGTCCGCCACGGCATGATCTCGGAAGAGGACCTGCAACTGTTCCAGTTCGCGGACGATCCGGAGACGGCCATGCAGGTACTGAAAGACGGCCTCACCAAGTACTACCTGCAACCGGAGTTGGAACTGGGTGAAGCCGAGAGCGAGGCGCCCGCGATCGCCAAGTCCCGGGTCTAAATGGGGTCTAAATGGGGACAGTACCAAATTACCCCATTACGGAGAACGCACCCTTCGGCAGTTTCGGCGGACGACCAGGTGGGCGGGGGCGCGTATCCCGGCCGAGCGCCCGGCTTATGTGGTCCACGGACTCCTCGCCGCCCGTTGGGCATCCGCGCCGAGTGGCTTCCCGAATCCGTTCTTCGATGGCGGCGTCTTGCGGGCCGATGCCCAAGACCTCCCGGCAGTAGGCCGCCGCGGACCGGATTCCTCTCCACGCAGGCTAGCGCTTCCCAGGCGTGTCGCGCATCCAACGCGTAGCGCTAGCACCGCGACTGCCAGAAACGCCCGCACCCGCGAAGCGCCAGGCTCGGTTCCCGCTCCGGGACCACCACAAAGTGAACATGATTACTCATCAGACAGTAGACCTACACCCGCAGACTGTATCGCGCGGCGTAATCGAAGAACGCGTCCAGGTACACCTCGCGATCTTTGTCGGTGAAGAAGACCGTCTGCTTGCCGTCCCCACGTTGGGTAACGTGATGCGGCGTATCCACGGCGACTGCTCTCGGCGATCTAGCCATACAGGGGAATAGTCCCCGTGTGCCCACAAGTCTCCCGAGAAAACTGCACAATTGGTTACTGTCCCCGGTTAACGGGAAACTGTACAATTGGTTACTGTCCCCGGTTACCGGTTAATGAGCGGGCTTGATCATCTCCGATTCCTGTACAGCAAGACCCGCCGGGTGGAGCGGGTCTTTCTGGTTCTGCTGGTGGTGTACCTCCTGCTGAGGTGGAGGGCACCGGGCGCCACATTCACCTTCTGGGTTGGATTAGGCGCTGGTGCTGACCGGCTTTATGGCCGGCATTCGCTGGGCGCGAAAGGGGATACGGGCGGCCGTATGGAGACTGCGCAACCGGCTGGTGGTGGCCTACCTCCTTATCGCGGTGGTTCCGATCGCTCTGATCCTGCTGCTGGCGACCTTCGGCTCCTCGCTGCTGACCGCACAGATCGCGCTCTACCTGGTCAGCGCCCAATTGGAGCGGCGGGCCGACGGTCTGATGGGTGCGGCACGGGCGTTAGTGGCCACCCCGCCGGACACGAGGGAAAACCCCGCGCGCCGGCTGGCGTCCTTCTATCAGGACCGCTATCCGGGGTTGGAGTTGTTCGTTCGCAACGGGCGCGAATGGCGCTTTCCCGAAGACGCCTCCATTACGGCTCCGCCCCCCGGCCATGCCGAGACCGCGGGGGTGCTCCGAAAGGCCGGTCAGTCCTATCTCTGGGCTAATGCGCGGAGGGGTTCGGCCGTGGCCGTGGTGATGGCGCCTCTCACCCGCGAGGTGCTCAGCGGGCTCGTGCCGAACCTGGGAGACGTCAGTCTCGTCAGAATGACGCCGGCGGCCAGCGGAGGCGCGCAGACTCAGAATCGCGTGGCGTCGACCCCGGCGCCAGCCCAAGTCCCCCAGATTCCGCCGGCCGCAAACTGGCTGGACGCCGAGGTGGCCTGGTGGAACATAATCCCAGCACCCCTCTGGGAAGAGCCCGGCGCGACCGAGGACTGTCTCCTGGTAGTCACCACTCGCCCTTCAGCCCTCCTCGGCACTCTCTTCGGTCGCTCAGGTGGATTGGACCCAAGGCAACCAAGCGTGGGCGTTCCTGGTGACGGCGGGGCTTTTCCTGCTGGTCGAGTTGGTCGCCCTGAGGATTGGGATTTCGCTGACGCGCACCATCACTGGAGCCGTGCATGAACTCCACGAAGGGACCCAGCGGGTGACGCAGGGCAACTTCTCGCAACCGCATTCCGGTGCGGGGGAACGATCAACTGGCGGACCTGGGCGTGTCGTTCAACCGCATGACCGAGAACCTGGAGCGACTGCTGAGAGTCGAGAAGGAAAAGGAGCGCTTGCAGTCGGAAATTGAGATCGCCAGCGAGGTCCAGAACCAGTTGTATCCGAAGAGCGTGCCCTCGATGCCGCGCCTGGAACTGAAGGCCTACTGCAGCCCGGCGCGCATGGTCTCGGGCGACTACTACGATTACCTGTCCCTGACCGGGGCCAAGGTGGCGCTGGCCATCGGCGACGTGTCCGGCAAGGGGATCTCGGCGGCGCTGTTGATGGCCACGGTGCAGTCGTGCCTGAGGACCCAGATCCGCGCCTGCCTGGAGAGCGCCGCGCCGGGGGAATGCGCTATCGAAACCGCCCGGCTGGTCACGCAACTGAACCAGCAGCTCTTCGATTACACGCCGGTCGAAAAATTCGCCACGTTCTACTTCGCCGTCTATGACGACGATACGGGCCTGCTGAGCTACACCAATGCGGGCCATCCGCCTCCGATCCTGGTGCGGGACGGAAGGGTCATTCGCCTGGAAACCAACGGCATGGTGGTCGGAGCCTTCTCCTTCGCCGATTACGAAGAAAGCCAGATCAGCCTGCAGCCGGGCGACCTGCTGGTTTGTTTCACGGACGGCATCACGGAGCCGGAGAACGAATACGGGGAGATGTTCGGAGAGGACCGCTTGGCCGATTTGATCGTGAAACACTCTCGGAGCCGGCCCCAGGAAGTCGTCGAGACGGTTTTCGCCGCGGTACGGCAGTGGAGTTCCACACCCGAGGCGCAGGACGACATGACTATGCTCGTCGCACGGAGGCTCTAGGACCGCAATGCGACCGTTCCTACGACAACTCGCCTGGATGGGGCTGGCCATCGCGTCCACGCTGCTGGTGGGCAGCGTGGGATTCATCGTAATTGAGCACTATCCACCCTTCGACGCCTTCTACATGACGCTGATCACGATCGCCACGGTGGGCTACAGTGAGATCCACCCTCTGAGCATGGCCGGGCGGGTGTTCAATTCCGTACTCATCTTCTTCGGTGTAAGCCTGCTGTTCCTGGCCATCGGCTTGATCGCGCAGGCGGTCATCAAGCTCGAGTTGGGGGAGTACTTCGGAAAGCGGCGGACCAAACGCATGATCGACAAACTGGAAAATCACTACGTTGTCTGCGGCTATGGCCGCGTGGGCAAGGGCGCCGCCTGGGAACTGCAACAGGCGGGCGCGCCTTTGATAGTTGTGGACCGCGATCCGGAGAAGGTGGAATCGGCCATCCGGACTGGCATGCTGGCCGTGGCCGCGGACTCCACGCTGGACCAGACCCTGCTCGACATCGGCATCTCTCGCGCGCGCGGGCTGATTGCCGCGCTGGCCACCGACGCCGACAACCTTTTCCTGATCCTCTCGGCCAAGACGCTGAACCCGAAGCTGAACGTCGCCGCGCGCGCCGCCGAGCAGGAGGCCGAGGCCAAGCTGCGGCGGGCGGGAGCGGACACGGTGTTCGCGCCCTACACCGACGCCGGGCACCGGCTGGCTCAGTCGCTCATCCGGCCGCACGTGTCCCAGTTCCTCGATTTCACGACGAAGAGCATGGGGCTCGACGTGATCATCGAACAAATCCGCGTGGCCGAAGGCGGCGAGTTCGCCTCTACGTCGCTCAAGCAGATGCAGATTCGCCGGGACACCGGCGTGATCGTGCTGGCCATCCGCCGGGCCAGCGGGGAAATGGTATTCAACCCGCCGGCGGACGCGGTAATCCAAGGCGGCGATCACCTGGTGGTCATGGGTGAACAAGAGGATCTGCGCAAACTCGAGGAACGGGTGACGGAGGCACGCCCATGAAAGTACTAACGTCGTCCCAAATGCGGGAAGTCGACCGGCGCACAATGGCCCTGGGAATCCCGGGGCTGATCCTGATGGAGAACGCCGGCTGCCGGGTGGCCGAGTTTCTGGCGGAGCGTTTCGCGCCGCTCAGCGACCAGCACGTCCTGATCCTCTGCGGCAAGGGCAACAACGGCGGCGACGGGCTGGCGGCGGCGCGCCAGCTCTTCACCCATTTGCAGCCGCGCGCGCTCGATGTGGTGCTGGCGGCAGACCCGGCCGAACTGCGCGGAGATGCCGCCGAGAATTATCGCATGCTCGAAGCCGCGGGCTGCCAGGTGGAGCGTGAGATTACGGCCGAGATGCGGGGCGCGACCATCGTTGTCGACGCGCTGCTGGGAACGGGGCTCAAAGGCCCGGCCACGGGAGACATGCTGCGGCTGATCCGCGAGATCAATGCCGGCTTCCCGCGCGCGAAGATAGTGGCTCTGGACATTCCTTCGGGCCTGGGAAGCGAGAGCGGAGCCGTTGGCGGCGAAACCGTGCTGGCGGATTACACCGTCACCTTCACCGCGCCTAAGGTGGGGCAGGTTCTGCCGCCGGGCTGCGACCGGGTGGGCGAATTGCACGTCTGTCCCATCGGCAGCCGCCCCAGCCTTTACGAGGAAGATGATTCGATCTTCCTGTCGCTGATCGAGCCCGGCATGTTTCGCCGCCTGCTCCAGCCACGCCCGCGCGGAGCGAATAAGGGCGACTTCGGACACGTGCTGGTGATCGGCGGCTCCCGCGGCAAGACCGGTGCGGCGGCCATGGCTGGTATGGCCGCTCTGCGCTCGGGCGCTGGATTGGTGACGGTCGCCTCGCCGGGGTCGGCATTGCCGGTGATCGCCGCGCACGCTCCGGAACTGATGACCGAACCTCTGCCGGAAACCGGGAGTGGCGCGATGTCGCTCGAGGCGTTCGATCACGCCTCGCTTTCGGATCTAACCGGGACCAGGGACGTGGTGGCCTTAGGGCCGGGATTGGGCACGCATCCGGAGACCGTCGCGGCGGTCCGGCGGATAGTGGAGGATGTTCCCCAGTTCCTGGTGGTTGATGCGGACGGACTGAACGCGCTGGCAGGCACGCCGCTCAAGGGCCAGAACCTGATCCTGACACCGCACCCCGGCGAGATGGCCCGCCTGACGGGCAAGCGAACCGCGGAGGTGCAGTCGGACAGGTTGGGATGCGCGCGCGGTTTCGCCGCGGAGCACGGAGTTACGGTGGTGCTGAAGGGCCGGCGCACGCTGGTGGCCTTCGCCGACGGGCGGGTTTGGATCAATCCCACGGGCTCGCCGGCCATGGCGAAGGGAGGAAGCGGAGACATTCTCACCGGCATGATCGCGGGGCTCCTGGCGCAGGCACCTCAGGAGGCGGAGGCCGCTATTGCGGCGGCAGTCTATCTTCACGGGCGGGCCGGCGAGATTGGCGCGAAGGCGTTGGGCGAGAGAGCGCTCATCGCCACCGACCTGCTCGAGTTCCTGCCGGAGGCCATGGATGAGTGTGCAGGTGTTCCGGACCGGCTCTGAAGAAGAGACCATCGCGCTGGGGGAGAAGATTGGGCGCGGTCTGGCCCTCCCCGCCGTGGTCCTATTGATCGGCGAACTGGGCGCGGGCAAGACCACCATCGCCAAAGGCATCGTCAAAGGGCTGGGGGCCGGCGAGCCGGACGACGTTTCCAGCCCGACCTACACGTTGATTCACGAATTCGGAGACAAACCGAAGGTGTATCACCTCGACCTGTACCGCATCGAACACGCCGGGCAGGTGCTGGCGCTGGGGATCGACGACCTGCTCGACCAGGACGCGGTGCTGCTGGTCGAGTGGGGAGAGAGGTTCCCGGAGTTGTGGCCGGCCGGCAGCGTCGAAGTCGAGTTGAAGTGGGCGGGCGAGACGGCGCGAGAGATCACCTGCCGGGTGATAGAAGCGATCTAGCGGCAATCAGTAGTAAAGTCGGAGTAATGGATGCGATTACCGTATTGAAGACGCGACGCGCGGTGCGCGCTTACACCGGCGAGCCGGTGGCCCGAGAGATTCTGGAGGACATTGTGGACTGCGGCCGCCTGGCCGCTAGCGCCATCAATATTCAGCCCTGGGAGTTTGTCGTCATCACGGACCGGGCCATGCTCGCCCGGGTGGCCGCGATTGCGGATCATGGCAAGTTCATTGCGCAAGCATCGGCCTGCATCCTGGTGCTGTGCCGCGACACCAAATACTACCTGGAGGACGGCAGCGCCGCCACCCAGAATTTACTTCTAGCCGCCCGCGCTCACGGTTTGGGGTCGTGCTGGGTGGCTGGCGACAAGAAACCCTACGCCGAGACTATCCGCGAACTGGCGGGCGCCCCCGCCGGCTTGCGTTTGGTAAGCTTGGTTGGGCTGGGGCGTACAACCGAAAATCCCGCGCCCGAGAAGCGTCCGCTAGCGGATGTCCTGCACTGGGAAATATATTGAAGGCTGGTTGACAAACCATCATAGGAGAGGGCAATGAGGAATAAAGTTACTGTTGTCGGCGCCGGCAATGTCGGCGCAAGCTGCGCCGTACGTCTGGCGCAGAGCGAATTGGCCGATGTCGTGATCGTGGACGTGCTCGAAGGCGTCCCGGCCGGCAAGGGGCTGGACATTCTGCAATCCGGGCCGGTGGTCGGGGCCGACGTCACCGTGACCGGGGCCAACGATTACGCGGCCACGGCGGGGTCCGACATCGTCATTTTCACCGCCGGCATGCCGCGCAAGCCGGGGATGAGCCGCGACGACCTGCTGTGGGCGAACTACGAAATCGTGCGAGCCACGGTCGGACAGGCGGTGAAGCACTCGCCCGACAGCATTCTGATCGTGGTCGCCAACCCGCTGGACGCGATGTGCCACGTGGCCCGCGAAATCAGCGGCTTCCCCAAGCACCGGGTCATGGGTATGGCTGGGGTGCTGGACACCGCGCGGTTCCGCACCTTCCTGGCAAAGGAACTGGACGTCTCGGTGCAGGATGTAACCACCCTGGTGCTGGGCGGCCACGGCGACACGATGGTGCCGCTGGTGCGCTTCACCAGCGTGGCGGGCATTCCGTTGACCGACCTGCTGGATGCGGCCGCTATCGAGCGCATCGTCAAGCGCACCCGCGACGGCGGAGCGGAGATCGTCAAGTACCTGAAGACCGGCAGCGCCTACTATGCACCGGCGGCGGCCGCGGTCCAGATGGTGGAATCGATCCTGAAGGACAAGAAGCGAGTACTGCCCTGCTCCGCGTATCTGGAAGGCGAATACGGCATCCAGGGCCTGTTCGTGGGCGTGCCCGTAAAGCTCGGCTCGCGGGGCATCGAGAAGGTTTTCGAGATCAAGCTCACGGCAGAGGAGCAAGCCGCGCTGCAGAAGAGCGCGGGGGCCGTGAAGGAACTCGTGGATCTGATGCAGCCCAAGCTAGCCGAGGCCAAGTCCGCGGCGAACAGCTGAATCTCGCGTTGACATGCGGCTGGCAGGCGTAGCGGCGATGGTGGGGGCGCTATGCGTCCTGGGGAGTGGACAAACCACGGGCGGGCCACCCCGCCCGTTCACCAACTCGATCGGCATGAAGTTTGTGCCGATCGGCCCGGGAACGTTTCGGATGGGTTCGGATAGCGGCGATGCATCCGAGAAGCCAGCTCACAAGATTACCCTGACCAGAGGTTTCTACATGCAGGCGACCGAGGTGACGCAGGCTCAGTGGCAGGCGGTAATGGGCAACAACCCGAGCCGGATGAAGGGGCCGGACCTGCCGGTGGAGCAGGTGTCGTGGGAAGACGCGCAGGAATTCCTGAAGCAGTTGAATGCGAAGGAGAAGGGCGCGCGCTACCGGCTGCCGAGCGAGGCGGAGTGGGAGTACGCGGCGCGGGCCGGGCTGGTATGGGAGGCGGCTAACTTGGATCCGGTGGCCTGGTCCCTGGTGAACTCCGACTACCAGACTCACCCGGTGGGGCAGAAGCAGCCCAACGGGTGGGGCTTGTACGACATGCTGGGGAACGTGTGGGAGTGGTGCGCGGACCGTTATAGCAGCGAATACTATGCGAAGAGTCCGCCGGTCGATCCGCCAGGGCCGGCGGAGGGAGAGTTGCGCGTACTGCGGGGCGGCGCCTGGAGCTTAGGTTCGTGGGAGATGGGCGTTGCCGTTCGCGGTAGGCGCCTCCCAGGCCTCAAGGGCGACGGCGTGGGGTTCCGCTGCGTCCGGGAATTGGGCCCTTAGACCCAGTGCGCCGGGCCAGGCGCGGGCGCCTTCTTGTGGCGATCCTCCACGCGGATCCGGCGCAGCTCGAAAGCCACGGTGAGATGATCAGTTTCCACGTCAAGGACGCGCACTACTATCGCCATGCATTGGAGGAATCTGGGCGAGAAGTTTGGACTGGTGGGCAGGTCGATCTCGAGAAGGGCTGTCTCTCCCACCTTCGGCAAGGCCTCGGATGCCCCAGGCTTAGGAAATCGGGCAAGGACCCCAGTCCGGCTCATGTCGCAGGTTCTTCCAGCCAGTTGGGCAAACTCCGAGGACGGAGACTTGCAAGAGCAAGACAAGCTCAATGAGAATCGTCTGCCCCGCCTGGGGTCTTTGTGGACAACCTCGGGGATCGGCAGGTGCAGAAGCTCCAGCATACTCATGTCAAGTCCTCCCGACCCTCTTGGGGCTTTGCGCACCGGAAGAAATTACAGTCCGAAACACGGAAAGCGGAAGAATATGCACACTCATGGCACTATCCGCCTCACCAGCGCGCTGGAATCTCATTCGTATAGCTCTGGCGCCACCCATGGGCGCAAGGCATGTTGCACTTGAAGTGCCACCTTCTGAAAGAAATCTCAACTCCGCGGCCAGAACTGCGAAACTACAATAGTCAGCATGTTTGCATTACGCGGACGTGAAGCCACTGTCCGGATCCCGCTCACGTGCGTGCTGGCGGCGCTCAGCGCGGTGACGTGTTTCGCCCAGGGGGCGAACCGGCGGAGCGCAGTGCGGTGTTCACAGCCGACGGCCGAAACGAGCTCGACGCTTCCATCATGGACGGCGCAACCCTGAAGGCCGGGGCGTTGGCGGGCGTGACGCGCAGAGCGGCCTGGAGCAGGTGCAGCCCGCCTTCTTCTTCACCTAGCTGCGCTGGCACGTATGAGTCAAACGGGTCGTGCGCCGTCTCATCCACGGGGACGGGGAGTACTTCATTCGTCTGACGGTCGCCCGCGAGATCTGCGCCCTGGTCGAGTACCGGGCGATGAAGCTACAGGCGGCGGCATCGTAGCCCTCGCTCCGGACGGGCAGACAGCTTGGAGCTTCAACACTCCCGGCATGTTCCGCGCCGGGCTGGTCGAAGGCGGAAAAGGCGAGCTGCCGCGCCCGGGATGCCGAAGAAGCGGAAGAGGTCGCGGGTTTCAGCTCACCTCCACGGAGGCCCTGTACGTCGGCGCCCTCCGCGCCTTCGCTGCCTGCTCGAATGCATAGGCGCACCGGATCAGCCGGCCATCGGAGTTTGCAGGGCCGAAGAATGACAGTCCGATGGGCAGCCCGTGCACGTCTCCGGCAGTCACCGTGATATGCGGATACCCTGCGACCGCCGGCGGGCTGGAGCAGCCCCCGGGATAATAATGGTCGCCATTGATGAAATCGGTGAGCCAGGCCGGTCCGTCGGTGGGCGCGACAATTGCGTCGAGTCCGTGTTTCTGCACTGCGGAGTCTATTCCCTGTCCGGCTGCCATGCACTGCTTACGAGCCGCGATGTATGCCTTGTCGCCCAGCCCGCCCTTCTCCTCCGCCTTGATGAACAACTCCTGGCCGAAGTACGGCATCTCGCGCGCCGCGTTCTTCTGGTTGAACTCGATGACCTCTCTCAGAGTGCGCACCCTGCCGCCACGCTCCGCCAAATACGCGTTGAGGCCGGCTTTGAGCTCAAAAAGCAGCACTTCCAGCTCGGCGTCGCCATAGAGTGAGGTGGGCGGCAGTTCGACGGGGTCGACAACCTCCGCTCCCAGCCGTGCACACAATTCGAGCGATGTCCTGGCGATCCGCGCAACCTCTGGGTTCCCCCCGAAGTGCTGACGCGCGACGCCTAAGCGCGCGCCTTTGAGTCCATTGGGATCCAGGAAGGAGGAGTAGTCTACCCCGCTGTCGTTCATGACGCTGAGCAACAGCACCGCGTCGCGGACGGAACGTGCTATGGGGCCCACCGTGTCCTGGCTGCGTGCGATCGGGATGATGCCCCGTCCGCTCAGATGCCCGACCGTCGGCTTGATGCCCACAAGGCCGTGGAGGGAGGAAGGCGACACGATGGAGCCGTCGGTCTCGGTGCCGACGGCGGCGGCGCACAGGCTTGCCGCGGCGGCAGCGGCCGAGCCGGAGCTCGAGCCTGACGTGTTGCGGTCCAATGCATACGGGTTTCGCGTCAACCCGCCGCGCGCGCTCCACCCCGACGTCGACCGCGGCGACCGTATGTTGGCCCATTCGCTGAGGTTCGTCTTGCCCAGGATCACGGCGCCCGCCCGGCGGAGCCGCGCCACGACTGGTGCGTCCTGTTTGGGAGTGGGAGCGTTCTCCAAGGCGAGCGAGCCGGCGGTAGTCTTCATCTTGTCCGCCGTGTCAAGGTTGTCTTTGATGAGAATCGGCACGCCGTGCAGTGGCGACCTCGGGCCCTTCGCCCGCCGTTCCTCGTCCAGAGCCCCGGCTGTGAAAAGGGCATCGGGGTTGAGTTCGATGACCGAGTTCAGTCTCGGTCCGGCACGGTCTATGGCTTCGATTCGGCGCAGGTACGCTCTTACAAGCTCTTGCGAACCGAAGCCCGCAAGCGAAGCGATGCCGGCTTCCTCCGGGTCGAACCCGGAGCGCCTGGCACAACTGGCGGCAAAAAGGATAGAGACGGTGACGAATTCCCGGCGGCGCATACGAGCGATTCTACTCCCCCTTCCCGGCGGGCACAGCAACCAAAACAACCTGACGCCTTTCTTCTCCCGGATGCCGTCACGGTCCAGATGGACTGCGGGCTTAGGCCGGAAGAGTGCTCCCGGCTGAAGTGGCAGAACAACATTCGGGATGGCGCGATTGAGATTCACACTTCGCACGGAGCTAACCTTGATCTCATGGGAAGAGTTCTCGCCGGCTTGATTCTGATTGCGGCGTCTTTGCTGGGAGCAGATGTCAGCGGAACTTGGGACGCGAAGGTCGAAACCAACTTCGGGAGCGGAACGCCTGTTTTCGTTTTGAAGCAGAGTGGCGAGAAACTTAGCGGCACGTACAGCGGCACCCTTGGCAGCACGCAGGTGAGCGGAACCGTGAAGGGCGAGGTTTACCTGGCGGGGATGCCCAACGGGACTTTCACTGCTGCCAGGAAGTAAATCGAAAGAACCCACTCCCAATTGAGCCTGAGCGATGGCAGACTACGGGCACATCTCCGACCACGACCTGGAGCGGTTGATCCTCGGCACAATGCATCGAGCGGGCAGCCCCGCCGAAGACCCGCTCGATCACTTCTGAGGAGCGACCTTCACCACGACCGGCTTTCATGTGGGATCGGGTGGGAAGAACCGGCCAGCCTTCTCCTTGGAGCGAACGTAGGCATCCAGCGTTTTGAAGCGTGAATCACCAAGCGCAGTCTGGAGTATTTGTAGGTGACCCAAGGCCATCAACCGGCGTGCGTATGCGGATTTCCCAGGTCAACCGCCTTTCGGCGTCGGCTATCAGGCTGCTCTTGGATTCGTAGTCCGCGGCCAGTTCATTCAGGATTCGCGCCTCCTGGTCGGTCAGGCCGATGGCGTCTTTGGCTGTTGTAGGATTGGCAATAGTTTCACCATTCAACTTATCCAGCCGGGCGACTTCACCAAAGAAGGCCTGGTAAACGCTGGCGTCGGCGAGACTCTTCTGATGCCCCGCCCGCCCGGCCTGCTCACCTGATTTTGTAGGCGACCAGCATCCCGTCGTTCTTGGCGAGCGACGCCCGGATGGTCACGGCGCACGGTACACCTCCGTCCAGCCCCCCGTGGGAATTACGGCCCCTGCGACCGCGCCCAGGATGGCGCCGAACACTCCGAACGTCGCCGGAGGCGTCCCATAGCAGCGAACGGCCAGAAGCCCAAAGCACTCCGGACCGCTCTTAAGACGAGCGATGCCCCAGAGGATGGCTGCCCCGCCGGCAGTGCCTATTGCCGCGTTGCGCCCGCGATGTCCCGGGCGCTTCAACATCACGCGCACGATGTCTTCCCGCCGGAGCTGCGCTGCTGCGCTGGTCTCGGCAATCCTGAGCAACTTATAGTCCATGTCGACCTCCTGGACCGCGCCCTGCAAGACCCGGCCGTCGCGCATCGTCAATTCGACGGTTTCGCCCTTCTGAAACCCCGTGTAGCCCTCGATCCGCCGGAACTCGGCGCCTTCCTTGAGCTGCACCGTGCTTTCGATTTGATTTAATGGCACCTTGGTCCATTCCTTCTGTTCCACCAACCCCAGACCGTCCGCCCCGAACTGCTGGACCGTGCCGCTGAGAACTCGGCCATCTCGCAGATGGACCTTGACGGTCTGCGTCTTGGAAAGCTGGCCAAGGCTTCCCCAATCGCCGGCACCGACGGCAGGCGCTGCGAAGGCTAGCGAGAAGGAAACGAGCATCCATTTTCGGAGTCTCATTGCTGTATTGCCTCCATCTTTGCTCTTTCCGAAAAACAAATGAGCCGGGATTCCCGATGTGGCCTCCACGCCGCCATCAAGCATCCATCCAGCCGCCCCCAGGGCCTCAATCGGCAGCAGCACGGACATCATTGCCGACCGAAAACAGCAAATAAATTGTCGCGACATGATCTCACCTCCCAACACGTCATGCGCAATCACCAGTCCATGGCTGGACTCATTATGCGCTCGTTCGTAATCAATGGATTACGGGAAATGCCCCTTTTCGGTGAGTCTGTTAGACCGCCAGATTCCGCTGACACTGTCAGGCAGGTCAGGCGTCCCGATCACTCCCGGTGCACCCGCGGCAAGCGCCAAGATGCGGATCGCGAAGACAGAGGCGAACCGGGAGAGTGGGGCCTGAGACGGCCTGCCAACTCACCCCGCCCGCCCTCTTCTGCCTCTCTTGGATCTGGCTGAAGTGCTTTAAAACGAATGGAGCCACCCGCCGGAGTCGAACCGGAGACCTGCTGATTAGTAATCGTCAACTTACGAAGAATAAGCAACTTAGCGGTGGGCACAACGGTTGCTCTCGCTTGCCAACCGGTGTTAGTTTTTTAAGCACTTCCGGTGAACAACCGCTCGGGCTCGAGCAGCGGTGCACAACGCTGCTATGTGTGGGGTGGGCACAGAATTGGGCACAGTTTCATGAGCCCCCCCGTCAATCGAAACCCGGGGGCAGCTGGAGTAAATGTCTACCCAACACGCCGCCCTCCGGCCCCCCCAAAAAAATTTCCGCAACGTGGCCTCCGCATGCCCCGCCCCACTTTCTATATCCAGAGTGATCAGTCCGTTTGACCCAGCAACCGAGGAGACCACGATGCAAGTTGGCGCAAACCAAGATGAGGTCCGCGCGCGGCCAAGTTGCGCCCCACTCTTCCTGCCGATCCGGCGGGCACCCTCCTGGGAAAGATTTCGAGTAGTAGAAGACCTCATGTACTACACGAATGCCGAGGATCGAACCGCCGTCGCTACTGGCGGCGACCCGCTTCTCTGTCCGGCGTCGCCAGCCCACGATAGACCATCGGCCTTGGCGAGTTCAAAGCCGGTCCGGGCATGGCAAACACCGTCTTGTTCGTAGACGCGTCGAAGACCTCCAGCGTCGGAATCACCCGACAGGGCGAGATCCATGCGATCTCCGGCATGTCCGTCACCAAACCCAACGCTGCTGCGCTCACTTGGACCACGGCCGCCACCAGGAACCGCGGGGGCGGATACACCAGAATCGCGATCTTTGGGGAGTAGTCCACCCATTTGGCGGTCCCCGGCGCGAGATCGTCGATCTTCTCTTCCGTCAGGGCCTTGCCGCTCTCGTCGTGGATGCGCACGGTCAAAGAGCAAGGAACGGTCCGTACTCCTGCCGGGGTGGCGCTGCGGACGATGTTGAGGGCTGTAATACGAATGGTCTGGCCCGGCTCGATTCCCACCGCCGGGAAGTTGTGTTCCACCGGCGCGCTTACGGCGACTTCCTGAGGCCAGCTACAAGTGGCAAGGACAGCCGGCAGGAGCCAGCGGAACATTACGATACGCATTGGGGACTCCCTTCTGCCGGGATTTCGCCCGGCTCCAGAAGAAGTATACTCCTACTTCATTGCCCCTTGGGGCGCTTCCTGCGTGTCTCCGGATCGCATCGATTGACTCCGGGGAGCGGCTCGGCTTCCGTCGCGCTGAAGACCGAACTGCTTTGTGGATGCGCTGAACTCGTGGTTGGTGTGCCGAACTGGTAGTTGGTGAATCACCACGTCACCGAACACGCAGTCGGTACCCCGACTGCCGGTTCACTGCCGAGGTGATTGAACCACTGCAGCGAGACACCAAGCGCGTCAACTGCGGCCCTCCTGATTGACTACTTCCCGTCCGCTACTTGCTCGTTGGGCTCCCTGCTTGCGCTTTTCGGTTGCGCTCCTTCTCAGTTGCCAGTTCCTGGTCGATCCTTTGACGGGTCTGTTTGGCCTCGAACTCTTGCTTCTCAGCAGCTTGCGTTGCCCCCAACACCTTGGCTTTAGTTCCAATATCGGCGTTCTGTTCGCTGGTCTTGCCCGCACAACCAACGAACAACAGGCTCGAGACGAAAGCGAGGACGACTACAAGACGTCTCATTTTACCTTTCACCCGGAATCTACGCCTTGGCTTCTGGCCACCTCGATTGTACATCCAACCGTCTTGGTTGGAGCCGTTTCTCACCCCCAAGCCCTCCCCAGCGACTCCGGCGGCCCCGGGGGGCCAGCGGCACTCTGTCCGCTCGGCAGCGGCCGCTGCGATTCGTCGCACCATTGCCCCGAAAAGCCCCCGCGTGAAAGGGCCCGAGACCCGAATTACTTGGTTCCCTGCGGCCGCGGCCTTCGCCACCCCCGCTCGCACAGGCAGCGCCGCAATTCGCCGCAGTGTCAGTGGGGTAGGCAAAGGTGGCTGCTCCAAGACACACCGATTGTGGCACGCGTGTGCTGATCACAAGCCCACAAGGTAGATTGCGACTAATTACTCCAGCTGTCAGTCGCGGCCACGTAGGCGACACCAACTGCAAAGAAGATATCAACCCCAATCAAGATCTTCTTCCCCCGGCTCATTCCCCTCTTCCTTATCGATTCGACATCGGCAAATACGATCTTCTCGCTGGATACTTGCCCCGACTTGACGGTCTGTAGCTCGAAGCCGTCGTCTGTGACCGGGCCGAGCTTACCCGTAATCTTCTTACTGCCTTCTTGCTTCAGCTTGACCTCGATGTTCTTGCCCGCCGGAATCAAGGCCGACTGTCTCTTGATGTCGCTGGCAGAAGCCGGACTCTGCTCTGCGGCCAAAACCGGCCTGCCGAGGCCGTCCAACGTCAGAATCAGAAAACAACAAAGAGCTTGCCACAACATGATCTTGCCTCCCAAGACGCCATGAGCAACCACCAGTCCATTGGTGGGGCATTTTACCTTCGTTCGTAATCAATGGATTAGGGAAGACGCCCGTCTCTGGCAACGCCGGTGGACCGCCAGATTCCGCTGACGGTGTCAGGCGGACCAGGCATCCCTATGGCTCCCGGTGCAGCCGCGGCGAGCGCCAAGGTGCGGGCCACGAAGACAAAGTCTAGGCGGAAGAAAGGGGTCTTAGACGGCCGGCCCGGGTCCTACCCCGCCGAGGTATGCCCCGGCCATCTTCGTTCAGATGGTTAAGTGCTTCAGGATGACTGGAGCCACCCGCCGGAGTCGAACCGGCGACCTGCTGATTACGAATCAGCCGCTCTACCAACTGAGCTAGGGTGGCCCTTTGGGGACAGACTTTTCTATTTTACAACACGGGGGCGGCCGCGGCGGTTCGGGCGAAGTACTTCCGGAACAGCTCGAACTTGGCTCGGCTGCCGGCGACCGGAATCACGGCCGGCTTGTAGCCCAGCTCCATCGTGGTCTCGGGCTTCTGCGCGACCGAGGGCCACGCCGGCAAGCCTTTCCCGTTTGGATTGCCGCTCGCCGCGAAGTGCACCCAGTAGGAGGCCATCATGTCGGCGATCCTCCGATCGGTCATGGTGAACGGCCGGTCGGACAGGGCCAGGGAGCTGAACACGTAAGGGATTTCCGAGGTGTGGAACGCGCCGTACTTTTCGGCGTCGGGCCCCGGTAACACGTGGTTCCAGAAGTAGGTGTAGGCCCGCGTCCGGGAGGTCCTGGCACGGTTGACCGCCCACAGGTACATCGAGACTCTGGCCTGATCGCGCGCGCTTTCGTTCTGCACGCGCCGCGCCTCCTCGTCGGTCCGGAAGGGATACAGCTTCAGAAATTCATCCGCCAACTCGCCGTAGCGCTGCCGCACCTGCTTCAAGAGGGCGCCGGCCGTGATGGCAGGCTGCGGCTCCGCGCCGCCCTCGTCCGCATTGCAGCCGGTCAGGGTCGGGACATCGTTCTGCTTTCCTTGCGCGAAAATCTCGCCGACCGAAGCCGGCAGCACGTATCCATCGACAACCACGCCGAAGCGAAAGCTCTGGCCATCGCCCGCCACGGGCGCCGTCAAATCCTGCCAGGACATGGCCCGCAGCTCCGCCAGCGACTTCGCGCCCTTGGCCGCGGCGAACTTCACGCCGTTCTGTTCCTGTTCGGCCAGCTTGCGTCCTCCCACCGGGCCGCCGCCAACGCTCGAGCCGCTCTCGGCGATGGCGCGCTGAAACAGGCCCCGGGCCAGCGGCGAAGCGGTCAGGCTATGGGCGTTAGAGGCGCCCGCGGATTGGCCGGCTAGGGTCACCCGGTTCGGGTCGCCGCCGAAGGCCGCGATATTGTTCCGCACCCACCGCAGGGCGGCCACCAGGTCGAGCAACGCGTAGTTGCCCGAGGCGTTGTAGCCGGACTCGCCGGTCAGCTCGGGGTGGGCCAGGAAGCCGAATACTCCGAGGCGGTAGTTGAAGGTGACCACCACCAGCCCCCTGGAGGCCAGCGCGTCTCCATCATAGACCGGCACGGCCGCCGAGCCTTCGGTGTTGGCCCCGCCGTGAACCCACACCAGGACGGGGTGCTTCTCGCGCGCGGATTGCGCCGGAGTCCAGACGTTCAGGTACAGGCAGTCCTCGCTGATCTGGCCGTGGGTCATGAACTCGTAAGTCCAGGGCTTGCGCTCCGCAACGATGCTCTGGATGCAACTGGCGCCGAACCGGGACGCCGGCCGGACTCCCTGCCAGGCGACCACGGGCTGAGGCGCGCGCCAGCGCAGGCCACCGATGGGGGGCGCGGCGTAGGGAATGCCCTTGAACGCCATGACGGAGGGATGCTTTCCCGGCGTTCCCGAAACGAGGCCGCTCTCCACCTTCACGGGATGGCCGACGGCGGCGGCGAGCGGCGCGATTGTTACCACGGCCGCCAAAAGCGACCGGGTCAATCCGATTCTAATCCGCGTGCTTTTCACAGCAGCTTCTTCACTGCCTCGCGCAGTTCCTCGTTAAAGGCGTCGGCCGTCTTGCCGGCGGCATCCAGCGGCTTGCCGAATACCAGGGTCACAGGGCGCAGCCGGATCTGGTTCGATCCCCGATGCCACACCTCCCAAGCGCCCCGGATGCCCACAGGAGCGACCTTCAAGCCAAGCCCGGTGGCCAGGATCGCCGAACCCTTGCGGAAGACCTTCACCGTGCCGTCGATCGAGCGCTCGCCTTCGGGAAATACGCACATGGTCATCCCGCGCCGCAGGCCCTCCGCGGCCAGGCGCAGCGAAGTGCGGACGCCGCGGTCGGGGGTCACGGTGATCACCTTGATCCAGCGCGCCGCCCGCGAGAGAAGCGGTCCCTTGAAATACTCGATGTCGGCCAGAATGAACATCCGCCGCAACACGCTGAAGGGCACGGCGCTCACCAGCAGGAAACCGTCCAGAAAGCTCACGTGGTTGGGGCAGAGCAAGCCCGGCGACGGGACCAGGCTTTCCCGGCCTTCAACCCGGAAGCGCAGCAGCAGGCGGCAGAAGAGGGCCAGGAGCCTGGAGAGCAGGAAGTAGATCATTTCAACTACCGGCCTGGGGCGCAAGGCCTCATCGAGCGTTCGCGCATCCTCCGGCTCGAGCGGCGCCGCGAGAATGGCATCCCATGAGAACTTCCCCTCGTCCTCCTCGGAGACAGCCGTGCCGTCGGATTGCAGCCGCCCGACGGCGAGAATCAGATCCTCGACGGTGTGGATCCTGGTCGCCTCCACCTCGGGAATCCTTGCGCCGAAGGCTTCCTGGATCGAGCTGAGCAATTCGACTCGCTCGAGCGACGTGAAGCCCAGGTCCAGTTCCAGATTCAGGGCCGGGTTGAGGGCGGGCGCATCCTTCACCGACCGGATCAGGGCGAACAACCGGGCCTCGATGGGGGTCTCCGGGGCGGCGTCGGCGGGGGCAGCGGCGGGCTTCGACGCCTGGTCCAAAACTTCGCGCTGGACCTGGAAGCGCTTGACCTTCCGGGTGGTGGTAAGCGGCAGCGGCTCCGACCGAATCTCGAGGCTCATGACACGCTTATAGGCGGGCAGGCTTTGGGAGACCGTCTCCATGCGCCAGCGGATGGTCTCGTAGGCGCTCAGGATCTGCTCCTTTTTCAGATATTCGAAATCCGGCACGATGACGGCGTGGAGCTTCTCTCCGCCTTCGCCCGAACTCGTGTCCGGCAGGCCGATGACGCATATCTCCTTGATGTAAGGAATTTCGGATTGGTAGTGCTTCTCGATCTCCTCCGGGTAGATGTTCTTGCCGGAACTGAGCACGATCACGTCCTTCATGCGGCCGGTTACGTGCAGGAAACCGCGGGGGTCGATGAAGCCCAGATCGCCGGTGTGCAGCCAGCCGTCTTTGAGGGCCTCGGCGGTCGCCTCGGGGTTCTTGTAGTAGCCCAGCATGACGTTCTCGCCGCGCACCAGCACCTCGCCGACGCCGTCTTCATCGGGCTCCTTGATGCGCACCTCATCGTGAGACATGGGTGCGCCCGCGGTCCCAACCTGGCGTCCCTCAGGCAGGGCGATGGTGATCAGCGCGGCGGTTTCGGTCATGCCGAAGGCCTGGGCGAGATTGAAGCCGAGGTCGCGGAAGCTCCCGGCGACTTGAGGGTCGAACCGCGCGCCTCCCACTCCGAACAGACGGAGGGTTGGCCCGAATGGCTCGTGAATCGCCTTGAAAAAGAAGCGCCCCGGATTCACGCCCAGGCTCAGGTTACAGAACCGCGAGACCGCCAGCAGCCGGCGGAAGAGGAATCGCTTGAGGAAGCTCTGGCGAGCGACCTCCTGCATGATGCGGCGGTGGGCCAAATAGAAGAACTGCGGCACGCAGATGAAGATGGTGACGCCCTCTTCCCTGAACGCCTTAAGGACTTTCTGAGCTTCCAGGCTCTGCAAAAACGTGACCCGCGCGCCCAGGTAGACCGGGATCATAAAATTGATCACCAGCGACAGGATGTGATAGAGCGGCAGAACGCTGAGGAAGTGGTCCTCGGCCGTGGGCCCGACCACGTTCACCGCCTCGACCACGTTGCGGTACACATTGCGCCGGGTCAAGGCCACGCCTTTGGGGTTGCCGGTGGTGCCGCTGGTGTAGAGGATCATCAACGCTTCGTCGAGGCCGCGTTCGACGATCGGCAGCGGCGCGGTTTCCCAGCCGGCGGCTTCGGACTTATCTCCAGCGACCAGGAAGGGCAGCGGCGCGGCGAGCAGAGCTTGGACCTGCTCCCAAACGGGCGCCAGGCGCTCGGAGACGAGCATGAACCGGCAGTCGGAGTGTTGGATCAGCTTGGCCAGGGTCGCGGGATCGTGCAGGATGTCCAGGGGCACGACGATGGCGCCCGCGCTCTGGGCCGCCAGGAAGGCGATGCCCCAGCGGGGGTGGTTCTCCATCAGGATGCCGACGGTGTCTCCGGAGTGCACGCCGGCGCGGCCCAGCAGCAGGCTGATCTTGCGAATGTCCTCGGCGACGCGGGCGTAGGTGAACGTCTCCCGGCCGTTTTCGGCCAGGATCTGGAACGCTACACGCTCGGGGAAACTCGCTACGTTCCGGCGCAGAACTTCGAAGAAGTCGAGTGTCAATTGATTTGGGCTCCGGCGGCGGGACATGATCCTTGTCGGTCCATGATAACCGACTCAGACGCGCAGGGTGGGCCACTTCCTAAGGAGCAACTCCGCTTTGGCGCGCGTGGCTGGTCTCGGATTGTCGAGTCGCCGGGAGACGAAGAGGCAAACGGGACGCTATGCCCGAGGGCAACGTTGGGGCACTCGGGGGTGGCGTAGGATGCGCGCTCGACCTGGAGAATGCGCCTGCCGATCGTGTCCGCCAGATGGGGATTCGCGGCCGCGATCAACGCCGCGCCGCCAGGTTCGCGAGAGCCAGCGTCGGGTTCCACTTCAGGATTTGGTTCGCGTGCCCGAGCAATACGGCGAAGAAGTTGAAATAAGGGTAGACCGCTGCCGGTGCCCTGGCGGTCTGCGGCGTCGCCGTTAACCGCTCCCTCCCGGTCGCGGTTCAGTGGTATCTCGCTGAGCTAGTTTCCTATCGCGGTGTACAGGGTTTGCTCGCCGCTCACGCCGTCGAGAGTGAAAGTGACGGGCACTACGTCGTCGGCGGCGATTATCGGCACCACCAGGTTGAACTGGTACAAGCCTGTCGAGAACGGAGCCAGGCCGGCGTACTCAATGATCGCCGGTTTGTTCCCGATGAAGAATTGCAGCGCTGAATTGACTGAATTCAGTTGCTGGACTATCTGACCCGCGGGGATGTTCGGGGTCACCGGGCCGAAACCGATGCCGAACAGCACGATGGTCTCGCCGGGCTTGGCCTGCCTGGAAACAACGCCCGGGATGGAGCCGGGAGAGGCCACGAAAGTTCCGAAATCCGGAAACACCGCCACCACATATTGTTTCTGGTTGACGTTAAACGACGGTGGAGCGAGCAACCCCGGCTGCGTCAGGTTCACTGTCAGGGTGTAGGCATCGCTCGATCCCGCTGCCGTCGAGACAATGAGTTGTCCGAGCCCAGGGCTTACGTCGGATGGCACCAGGGCATTCAACTGATTCGGGCTGATGTAGGACAGAAACGCGGGCCGGCCGTCAATTGTGACGGTGGTCCCATCGAGCGAGGCCGGAGCGTTCAGCCCATTGAAATCGGCGATGGCCCAGGATCGCGTGTTGCCGGCGAGGTTCCAGCCGCGAATCTCAAGCCAGGAGCCGGGCGCGATGGAACCGGACCCTCCAAACCCCGACAGGCTGGTCACGCCGCCAGGAAGGATTGCGGGAGGCCCTCCCGGAACGGGAGCGGCGGCGGGGGTGAGTTTCCGGATTACGTGGTTCTGGCTGTCGGCGAAGTAAATGTTCCCGCTAGCATCCAAGGCCAAACCATTAGGGAAGAAGAGAGCAGCGGCAAGGGCGGCCCCGCCGTCCCCGGTATATCCGAAGACCCCATTGCCGGCTATCGTGGTGATGATGCCGTCGGCCCCTACCCGACGGATCCGGCTGTTAAAGCTATCCGCGATGAAAAGGTTGCCCGAGGAATCCACAACCAGGTCGCGGGGGCGGCAGAGCCTGGCGCTCGAGGCGGGGCCGAAATCGCCTGAGTATCCGCAGGTTCCGTCGCCGACGATGGTGGTAATGATGCCCGCCGAGTCCACCTTACGAATGGCCTCGTTGCCGGTGTCGACGATGTAGAGACTGCCCGCGGCGTCCGGAGTCACGCGAGAGGGGGCGTTCAAGTAGGCCTTGGTGGCGAGATCGCCGTCCCCGGCGTAGGCCGGGAAGCCGACGCCCGCGATCGTGGTGATAGTGCCGCTCGTGCTTACTTTGCGGATCACGTTGTTGCCGGTGTCGGCGATGTAGAGGTTGCCCGCGGCGTCCAGGGCCACGCCCAGGGGCCGGTTGATCGCGGCGAAGACAGCGGGTCCACTGTCACCCGAGTAACTGGCGCTCCCGAAGCCGGCCGCGGTGGTGATGATTCCGCTCGTCGAGACCTTGCGGACCACACTGTTCAAGGTATCGGCAATATAAACGTTGCCGGAGGCATCCAGCGCCACGGTGTAAGGGGCATGGAGTTCGGCGCTGGTGGCGATTCCCGAATCACCCAAGTAAGCGGCAACGCCGTTACCCGCCAGAGTAGAAATCGTGCCGCCCGAGGCGACCTTCCGCACCCGCTGGTTGGCCTGATCGGCGATGAAAAGATTCGAGGTACGATCCACCGCCACCGAGGAGGGGGTATTGAGTTGCGCGCTGGTGGCCGCTCCCGCGTCCCCTGAAAAGCCGCTCGTGCCGTTACCCGCCACGGTCGAAATCGTGTAAGGCGCAATGGTTTGGGCCCGGCCAAGGAAGGGCGGGAAAGCGAACACGAGGCTTGCAAGAAGAATGATTCGCGCGAGGCTAAAACCGCCCCTAAGAGCTATATTCGGCTTCATGGAGGACTCGATCCCTTCTCTATTCCAGTGTCTCACGGGCGGCGATCATTGCAGCTTCTTAATCGCCTGGCCAATCCGCTTCAAGCATTTCTGACGGCCCAGCACTTGCATGGTTTCAAATAAAGGCGGCGCGGCCTTGCGCCCGCACACAGCGACGCGAATCGGCTGAAACATCTGGCCGGTCTTGATCCCCAAGGCGGCCGCCTCAGCCCGCAGCGCGGCATCCAGGGCGTCGTGGCTGAACTCGACCGCGGCCAGAGCGTCGCGGGCCCGCTCGAGCGCGGCCAGCGCGACCCGGGCATCCGCCTTGGGCGGGATCAGGTCGGCGCTATCGTAGGGCTTCAATTCGTCCAGGAAGAAGAAATCCGCGGCGGCAACGGCGTCGCTCAACGTTGTGATTCTCTCCTGGATCAAGGGAGTGACCCCGAGCAGCGTCTCGCGGTCCACCTCATAGCCGGCGGCGCGCAAAAACGGCTCAATCCGGCCGGCCAGCTCTGCGACGGTCAATTGGCGGATGTAGCAGCCGTTCAGATGATCCAGTTTCTCGTAGTTCCAAACCGCCGGGGAAGCGTTGACACGCTCCAGGCTGAAACGCTCAACCAGCTCCTGGCGGGTCATGATCTCGGTCTTGTCGTCGAAGCTCCAGCCTAGCAGCGCCAGGTAGTTGAGCATGGCTTCCGGCAGGTATCCCAACTCCTGGAACCGGCGCACGAAGACCGGCAGGAGTTTGCCGTCGGGCGCCCGATCTTCGCGCTTGCTCATCTTCCCCTTGCCGCTGGGGTTCAGGATGAGGGGCAGGTGCGCCATGGCCGGCGGCTCCCAGCCGAAGGCGTGGTAAAGATGTGCGTGGAGCGGCAGGCTGTTGACCCACTCATCGCCGCGCAGGATGTGGCTGATCTCCATCAGGTGGTCGTCGATGACGTTGGCCAGGTGATAGGTCGGCATGCCGTCGGACTTCATCAGGACGGCGTCCTGCAGGATCGAGTTCTGGAAGGTGATGTCGCCGCGGATGAGGTCGTGGACCGTGATCTCGCCGGTCAAGGGCACTTTGAGCCTCAGCGTGTGGCTATCGCCGGCGGCCGCGCGGCGGGCCGTCTCACCGGGGTCGATGCCGCGGCAGAACCGGTCGTAGCCGGGGTTCAGCCCTTTCCGCTGCAGCTCCTTGGAAACCGACTCCAACCGCTCCGGCGCGCAGAAGCAGCGATAGGCGGCGCCGGTCTCGAGGAGTTGCCCGCAGTAGCGCCGGTAAATGTCCTGGCGCTGGCTTTGAGTGTAGGGCCCGAAATCGCCGCCCGCCTCGGGACCCTCGTCCCAATCGAGTCCCAGGTAGCGCAACCCCTGCAAGAGCCAGCCCAGGGCCTCCGGGTTGTAGCGCTTCTGGTCGGTGTCTTCCACGCGCAGGATGAACGTCCCGTTGTGGCACCGGGCGAAGAGATAGTTGAACAACGCCGTGCGCGCGCCGCCCACGTGAAAATCGCCCGTGGGGCTGGGGGCATAACGCACCCGTACCGGCTTGGATGGTGTTGTCACTTTGGAAATCTCAGTATAGCGAAAGACGCCGGTGCAGCTTGACGAACTCGTCGACCGGGAGTTGCTCGGCGCGCAGCGAGGTCTCCGGAATACCCGCCAGCAGTTCCCTATCCCACAGGCCGGCCAGATTGTTGCGGATGGTCTTGCGCTTCTGCCGGAAGCAGCGGCCGGCGAACTCCAGGAACCCGTCCGGGTCATCAATGCCCCAGGATTCGGCGGCGCTCCGGGGCTCCAGCCGCACCGCCGCGGAATCGACTTTGGGAGGCGGGCTGAAGGCGGCCGGAGGGACGGCGAACAGCAACTCCGGTTTGGCCATAAGCAGGGTTTGCACGGTCAGGAACCCGTACCGCCGGGTTCCGGGTTGGGCGGTGAGCCGCTCGGCGACCTCTTTCTGCATGAGGAAGACGGCGCGCTTGAGCAGGTCGCCCAGACCCAGCACCTTTCTGAGAATGGGCGAGGTGATGTAGTAAGGCAGGTTTCCGACGACTACGGCGGGGCCCCACTGCGCCAGATCCGTTTCGAGCACATCCCCGTGGATCAGGGTCAGATTACCAGCGCCCACGAATCGCTGGGTCAGGCGATCATGCAGGCCACGATCCGTCTCGATGGCAATGAGCCGGCCGGAGCGCGCCAAGAGATACTGGGTGAGAGCTCCCTTTCCGGGCCCGATCTCCACCACCAGAGCCTCGTGCTCGGGACAAGCCGCGGAAGCAATACGATCAAGGACCGCATTTCGCTTCAGAAAGTGCTGGCCCAGCCGGCGTGCCACCGATTCTCGCGCCGTCAGCCCCTGACGTCTATCTGGCTGCGGCTCAGGGTAATCCGGATTTTCGCCGAGACCGGCCTGCCGAACTTGGTCCCCGGGGAGAAATGAGTAAACAGCAAGGCGTTCTCGACGCTGTGCCGCACGCCGGGATCGTTGGCCCAGGCTTGCCCGTCGACGGCCGAATAGTCCACCAGGCGGCCCGCGCCGTCCACGGTGACATCCAGGGTGAGCACCATATCGCTGCTGAATCCGAACGGCCCCATCCCTAAGAAGAGGGCGCCGGTTGACAGCGTCGTGGGCACGTCCGCCACGCGCGGATTCGCGCGAGGGGCGAAACTCGGAGCCAGCACGGCGAACAACACCAAAGCCGAAATCAGCCCGCCGGCCATGGGAACAGCGATCGGACGGACCATCTCGCTAAGCCAGAACCTCGCGCGCGGCATCCGTCCGCCTAGTAACCAATGCCAGTTCCCGCCAGACAGTTTGCGCGCGCACTCCTCGGAAGCCAGAAGGTCCAGAGCGGCGGTGAGCTGAGCGCGGCGGACTCAGCGCGGGCAGCGCGCGCAAAGTCGCGCGCAGGTGAGTGAATTGTTCGGAGATTGAAACGCAATTCCTGCAGGATTCCAGGTGCAGCCGGACCTGTTGCCCTTCGTCGCGCGAAAGCGCTCCGTCGCAATAAGCCGCCAATTTCCCACGGACTTTTTTGCAGTCCATAACCCCTTCTATTCCACCAACCTTGGCATCCAATGGAAATCAGGCTTCTGTTCCAGCCGTTTCTCCAGTTCCTTCCGCAGAGCTTCCCGCCCGCGCAGGATCCGCGACTTGATTGTCCCAATCGGAACCAGGAGGATTTCGGCGATCTCCTCGTAGCTCAAATCCTCGACGTCCCGTAAAACGATCACGGAGCGGTAAGCCGGATTCAGATCGGCCAATGCCGCCTCAATAAGGCCGTGTCTCTCGCGATCCAGGGCATACGCAAATGGAGACTCCTCGGGAGCCGGCAAAATATCGCCATATCCCCTGGACTCCTCGTCGCCCTCCAAAGCAACCTCCTGGCGGCGATGACGTCCGTTCCAGCGGCTGTGGTTGTGGACCTCGTTGACGGCGATCCGGTAGATCCAGGTTCTGAGGCTGCTTTCGCCCCGGAAGCAGCCGACCTTCCGAAAAACTTTCAGAAACACGTCCTGAACCACATCGGAGGCGTCCTCTGAATCTCGGAGCAGCCGGTACACCAAGTTGTAGACTGGCTGCTGGTAGCGTTGCACGAGGGTCTCGTAAGCCGACTCCGCCCCGGCCCGCAAGCCCTCCAGCAGGCGCGCGTCGCTTTCCGGGACGTCCGCGGTCTCCAGCAGAGCCACGGGGCACCCGCCGGTCAACTCAGGCTCTAAAACAACAATTCGCTCGGCCACGGTAGCGCCTCAAAACAATTCCCAATTCAAACTACCACGACTCGACCGCTGGCTGCAAAGGATTGGACGCCTTTCGAGAGAAAAAGTTCCCGCTGGCGGACCAGGAATAACGCACTTGTCTCCAGTAACACACGATTGACCGTGTTGCCGTTCGAAATGCAGCAGGGCCTATGCGCCGGAGGCGCCCAGCCGCCCTGCCAAGGGCTCTTCAGCGGGATGGCGAAAAAGAACGAGCGAGGTACTACTGGCGCTGGCAGACTTCCCGGTAGTACCGCTCGTAGGCCGGAATGAGCAGCGAGGAGCAGAACCGGCTGCGGGCGGTGGCGCGCACTGCCTTCGCCAACCGGCCGTGGAGGGCGTCGTCGGAGAGGATGGCTACCACGCGCGCCGCCTGTCCCGCCACGTCGCCGGGTGTTTCGAGGTACCCATCCACGCCGTCAGTGATCAGTTCCGGCAGTCCGCCTACCCTGGTTGCCACGCTCGGCACGCCGCAGGCCATCGCTTCCAGCGCGACCAGGCCGAAGGACTCGAGCTCGCTCGGAAGCAGCAACACATCCGCCACCGGAATCAGCCGTTCCACGTGGTCCTGCTTGCCGAGAAAAGTGACGTGGTCAGCGAGTCCGAGTTCGTGGCTCAGGGCTTCGGCGGGACCGCAATCCGGCCCGTCCCCCACCATCAGGAGGTGCGCGTCGGTCTCCTTGCGCACCAACTGCAAAATGCGGACGCAATCCAGCGCCCGCTTCACATGCCGGAAATTGGAAATGTGGATCAGCACCTTCCCCGACGGAGGCGCAAAGGGGCTCTCACGCCGGGCCTCGGGGGAGGGGTGATAAAGGTCGCAGTTCACAAAGTTCCAGATGACGCGGATCTCGTTGGCAACACCGAACACCTCCACGGTCTTCTGCCTCAGGTATTCGCTCACGGCGGTGACGCCGTCCGACTGCTCGATGGAGAATTTCGTGATCGAGAAGTAGGATTGCTCCTGGCCGACCAGGGTAATGTCGGTCCCGTGCAGGGTGGTGACGAAGGGCACTCGGCGCTTCGCGGCCAGCATCTGCCGCGCCAGCAGAGCCGAGACGGAGTGGGGAATCGCGTAGTGGACATGCAGCAGATCGAGCGAGTGCCACTCCGCGACTTCCGCCATGCGGCTGGCGAGGGCCAGACAGTAAGGCGGGAATTGGAAGAGGGGATAGGAAGCGACCTCGACCTCGTGATAATGGATGTGGCGGTGCCCTGGATCCAGGCGTATGGGGTTGGCGTAGCTGATGAAATGCACCTCGTGGCCGCGGTTGGCGAGTTCCATGCCCAGTTCGGTCGCGACGATGCCGCTGCCGCCATAAGTCGGGTAACAGGTGATTCCAATCTTCACGATATTTAGGTTAACACCGCTCAGGCCGGGACTCGCACCAGAATGCCGCAGCCTCGCGGGGGCCTCGATTCCACCCTCAACTGGCCGCCGAGAGCACGGACACGCCGCTTAATGCTGAGCGGACCTACCTGCAGCCGCTCCAATTCGTCCAGATCGAAAACGCCGGCGAAGGGGAAGCCGTTGCCGTTATCCTCTATGGACAACTCGAGGGAATCGCCGGCGCCCGAGAGGGTCACAGCCACGCGCGTCGCCCTGGAATGCTTCTGGATATTATGCAGGGCCTCACGGGCGATCTGGATCAGCTCCAGGCTGGCTTCCTCGCTCAACAGGCCCGGCGGACCGCTGCTCTGGAAGGTCGCCGTAATACCGCTGTCCTTCTGGAAGTCGGCAACGGCCTGGCGCAGGGACGCCGGCAATCCGGCCTCCGCCACCTCGACTGGCCGAATCCCGCGAAGGAACACGCGGATTACCGCTATCTGGGACTTGGTCACTTCCTGCAACTCGCGCAATTCGCGCCGGGCGGCTTCCAGATCCCTGTCGAGAAGCTTGGCCACATACTCCAGCCGCATATGGACCGCAATGAAGCTTTGCAGCGGCCCGTCATGGAAGTCGCCGGACAGCTTCTGCCGCTCGACGTCGCGGGCTTTCGCCGCCGCCTCGGTGGCTTCCCGCTCCAGCCGGAGGTGCCTCGCCAGCTTCTGCCGGGTTTCGGATCTGTGCAGGGCGGCGACGCCAGCCAGGATGCCGGCCCAAAGCGCCACGCTAAACACGGCGCCGCCCCAGCCGCGCACCACGGCCAGATAGCCCACACAAATGCCAACCACGCCCCAGGCCTCCCACCAGTTATGGACGAAGACCGCCATCAGCAACAGGTGGATATAAAGAAGCGAGCTCAGCCAGTCCGTGCCGCTCGGGCCATACGCCGCGAAAATCAGGAAGAAGACCGTTTCACCGGCCAAACCTAACCGAGCGAGGCCGCCGCTGACACCCCACCGAACCCAGAGGGTGGCGATACTGAATCCGGTAAAAAGCAGGGCGAGGGCGGTGACCTCCCACCGGGAGACTGTCCGCCGCATGTAACTGCGCGGCCAGGCAGGCGAGGGCGATCACCACTCGGGAGACGGAAAGAGCGCGAGGCTCACAGCGTAGAGGTCTCTCCCTGTGAACCTGGGCCCGTATCTGGGCAATGATGACGTCACTGATTCGCCCACGAACGAACCGCCTTCTAGCCGCTCACTCCGGGCGCTGGATGTCATCGCCGGTAGAGATAGATTGTGTGAGCGCGGCCCTCCCCGTCGTCGTCGATGTGCTCTATTCTATCCGCGGTCCAATCGGAAATCTCGAAATCGTGAGCCACAACCCGCGCACCTCGCTTCAATTGCTTCTCCAGCAGCGGCCGCACTTTGGTCATGGCTGAGGGCAAAAGGTAAACGGTGATCAGGTCGGCCGAGCTCATAT
Organism: Bryobacterales bacterium; assembly: GCA_963734625.1. Classification (GTDB taxonomy): domain Bacteria; phylum Acidobacteriota; class Terriglobia; order Bryobacterales; family Bryobacteraceae; genus CAVTHW01. Next base: position 129,440 of record CAVTHW010000014.1, read on the forward strand.
CCTGCTTCAGTATGTCGCCCTGATTGATCCTGGCGGTCTTCTGAAGGCCGAGACTCTTGATCTTATCCGCGCTCTGGGCGGCCAGGTCCTCATCGAGTTCGATGCCGGTCGCCTGCGCCTGGAACTTCCGCGCCGCCAGAATGACGATCCGGCCGTCGCCGCTGCCCAGGTCGAAAAGCTTTTCCCCGGGCTTGAGCCCGCCCATTTGCAGCATCTTCTCCACAATTATCTCGGGCGTGGGATAGTAAGGCGCCAGCCGCTCGGCCTCGCCCTTTTCGGTCTGGGCGGCCGCCGCCAGAGCGCAGAACGCCAGCAGGGCGGCTCCGCGGACCAGTCCGCTACTGCTCAAGATAGATCCTGGTCTTGTTGCTCTCATGGCCATCGACCTCCAGATACAGTTCGGCCAGGACCCTCGTCAACCAGCGGCGGCAATCGTAACTCCACAAGATAGAAGCCCACATAGCCTGGAGCAAGGACGGCGCGCGTGACCTCCAGCGGCGTCCGATTGAGGAACGCGCGGACCGGGGCTATCACCCGTGGCGGCGCTTCGATGGGCGCCTTCTTCCCCGCCGGCCAGGCGGGCTGAACCTTTCCCAAACCGGTCGCCAGGACCTGGATCAGCGAACTGGCTCGCGCCGGCATCTGGCCGTTGAGCAGTTCGCCGGTGTCGGCGTCCAGCGCCATCGGGCTGCCGTCGTAATCGATGAAGATCGCCGGTGAGGCATCTTGTAAAGGCAGCGGCATGGCGAATTGTCCACCGGCAAGCTCCAGCGCCAGCACAGTCGAGCGGCCCGCCGCCTCGAAGGGGATCTGAATCTGCGACTGGGTTTCCGAAGCGGCCAACACGGGCGCGTCCAGCAATCCCGCCTGGGCCCGGATCAGACGCCCTCCGAGGACCGTCAGCAAGGAACCGGGCGCCGCCGGGCGTGGCCTTAAGTCAGCAGCGCTCACCACCTGCAAGTTCCAGAAGCGGTGCGGGGCAGGCGCGGCATACACTCCGTAGCCGGCTAGGGCGACGTACACCTGGTTGCCCGCCTGGTCGAGGCCGACATCCACGCTGGCAGCCGGGGGGAGACTTCCCGACATCGAGATCCAGTGATTCGCCGTGCTGTTCAATCCCGCTTCCAGGGCGCTGAAGAAAGCACCGGCGTCGGAACCCACGTAGACGGCAGTCCCGCTCGGATCGCAAGCTATGCCGAGCGCCGCTCCGGCGGGCAGGTCCCCGGTCAAATCGTCCCAGACAATCCCTCCGTCCAGCGACCGCAGCACTCGGGCTTGATTGCCGCCGTCGGCCGGCGGCTTGCCGAGCGCCGCTAACGCCATCGCCGGGCGCTCCGGCGGAATGTAGAGCGACTCGACGGGCGCGCCGCCTCCCAGCCGGGTCAGGCTCCAGCTAGCACCCTGGTCTCTTGACATCCAAAGCCGGCCGTCCGAGGCGCCGGCATATGAATAATCCCGGCCCATCGCCACGGCCGTAATCTCGGCTCCCAGTTGAATGGCCGCGCCGCGCCGTGCGGCGGCCCGGCCCGCGGCGGCAGCGTCGAGGACGAGGCGCCAGGACTGCCGTTCCCCTGGGGCCCACTCGACCACGTCGCCGGCGGCCAGGAGGACTCGCGTGCCGCGGCTCCCCGCTGGCGTCTCGAGAAGCCGGCGAACCGGAAGATTGGGGAGATTTGCGTTGACCCCGCTCCAGGAAAGGCCTCCGTCGGCGGACCGCCACACGCCGTATGAGTTGGCCGCCACGATGAAATCGGCATCAAGCGGGGAAACCGCCAGATCCAGAATCCCGGCCCCAATGATCGAGGCGCCGCGGTAGCTGGTGAGATTGACCCATCTCTCTCCGCCGTCGTCGGACCGGTACACGTGCCGACCGTAGGCATAAAGCCGGCCAGCCCGGTCTGCCGCGCGGACCTTGCTCTCGGGCTCGGGCAGCGCGGGCGCGAGCCCCGGCGAATAGGAGGTGGCCTCGGGCGCCTGAAGTGCGGGCGCGGGCTTCCAGCCTTCGAAATCCTGGCTCTCGAAGCTACGGCCATCGGCAGTGCGGAGGAACAAACGCAGCCCGTCCTCAGCAAACCACACCCGATTGACCGGACCCGTCGCGGGCGAGGCAAGTCCCGCGTCGTAGGAGGAATCTCCTATGCGCCGCCAATCAGGGCTAAGGCTCCCCGAAGCGGGCGGCCGCGACTGGGCAGAGGCCACGGCGGCCGTCAGGAGCCACGCGGCAAGGAGCGGCACCGATACCAATCTCCGCCGGGTTGGGGCGTCCTGACACATCAGACGAGTCTATTCTATCCCGATTTGGCCCAATTCCGCTCTTTCAATGCATTGAAACTCATGCAATTTAGCAAAATAGGGACATTGGCCTCTTTATTGCTGACGTATTCGGTGGTAGACTGTGTTACGATATCCGGTCTGGTGGACGGAAACAGGGGCAGGGCTATGCGGATGCAGTGGATGACCGTGGCGCTCAGGGGGCTGCTGGTTGCGGCACTGGGCGTGGTCTGCTCCGCGCAAGCGCCGCTCGCGCTTCCTTCCAGTTCGGGTGCCGCCAGGGTGGCCGCCATCACCGGGCAGGTTTCCGTGCTGCGCGATTCGCAGCCCTGGGCGCTGAACTTGGGCGACGACATAAAGTTGGGCCAAGTAATTATTACCGGCGAAGATGGCTTTGCCGTTTTCCAGGTGTCCGACGGCAGCACTTTCGAAGTCTATGCGAACTCGCAGGTCGTGTTTCGCAAGACGCCGGGAAACCTGAAGGATCTGCTGGACGTGATCCTGGGCCGGGTCCGGGTGCATATCCAGAAGTGGGGCGGTCAGCCGAATTTCAACCGGGTATTCACGCCGACGGCAGTGATTTCGGTCCGCGGCACGATCTTCGACGTCGAAGTCGAAGACGATGAAGACACGACGCTGGTGGCGGTCGAGGAGGGCCTGGTTGAAGTGCAGCACGCCAGGCGCCCCGGCACTCCGCGGATGGTTGGCCCCGGCGAGTGGCTCCGCATTTACAGGAATCAGCCCCTGGCCGGGATCGGCATCGATAAGGGGTCGGCGTTGAATGTCGCCTTCCGCGCGATCTCGGATGCTCTCCATACTCTGATCTACCGCAGCCCGCGTAGTGGAGTGGGCATCGGGAGCGTGCCCGGCGGCGGGGGCGGCGGTGGAACGCCGTTGCCCGGCGATACGAAACCTCCCGCGCCTCCTCCTCCCCCTCCGCCGACCGGCGACATCGGCGGACCCGCGCCGCCTCCCATACCCTAGATCGTGCGAAACTAGCCTTGAAGGAGTGACTCATGAGCGGTGGCCTTGCGCCACGAAGCGCGGTGTTATGCGCCGCCTTCTTTATTCTCGGGATGCCCCAGGCGGGTTCGCAGAACGCGGGTTTGCCGCCGGAGTGGGAACTTCAACAGAGCTTGAATTCGCTGCTGAGCGCCACCCAGAAATTGCTGCCTCTGGTTCAGGAGGCCAAGCCGGCAGAGTGGACGGCGAAGGGCGCTCCGGACGCCTACCAGGCCCAGTGGAAGTCGGTGGTGGACGAGATTGGATTCATTAGCCGCTCCGCCGGTGAACTGGGAGCCGAACCGGAACGTCTGACGCTCGCCATTGAGACTTATTTCCGCGCCCAGTCGCTCCACGCCCTGGTGATCTCTTTCAATGAGGGCGTCCGGCGCTATCAAGATCCGGCCCTGGCGGATCTTATCAGCGGGGCTGTGACCGCGACCAGCGCGGGGCGGGAGAAGTTGCGCGATTACATCGTCCAATTGGCCGGCGCCAAGGAGCAGCAACTCAAGGTCATGGACCAGGAAGCGCAGCGCTGCCGGGCCGCGCTGGCCAAACAGCCCGCAGCAAAGAAATCTGCCGAAAAGAAGGTAGAGCCGAAGTGAGCGATCCTCTGACATACACCTGTAGCATCTGCGGAGAGCCGTCCACGCTGATTTGCATCTACTGCACGAAGGACTCCTGCGAGAATCACCTCTGCGCGAAGTGCCAGCGCTGCAGCGACTGCTGCGAGTGCGACTCCCGGCCCGCAGCCGAGCACCCTCCCGCGGGAGGGACTCCGGTTGGCGGCTGAGCGAGCGGACGCTACCGGGCTGGTTTCGCCACCCGCTCTCCCTCGCTCCAGGAATCCTGAATTTGCTCGTCCGTCAATCCAGCCGTGCGTCCCAGCAGGACGAAAGCCGGAAGGGCGTAGGCGAGGCTCTTCCAGCGAGCCATTTCGGTGAGCTGGGCCGAGCCCCGCTCGCGGATCAGACTCAAGTCCTCTGGGTTGCGGGTCTCGGTCAGCGTCAGCAACAGATTCACGGCGCGCGTGCGGTCGTCCCAGAAGATCGAGTGCAGCATCTCGACCAGCCATGTCGGCGGGATGCGCAGCGCCGGCTCCGGGTTTTTGGCGGAGTAGACCGCTAGTGCCGTCAAGGACCGGATGGCGTTGTGGCGGACCCCGTCGTCGGGATCCTGGAGCGCGTACAGCAACTCGTCAACTGAAGTCTTCTTGTCGACTGCGTAACCGATGACGTAGGCCGCCATGGCCCTTTGCTCCGCGTCGCCCGAATTCCGCAGGACATTCCGTAACACGGCGAAGTTGCTCGAAGCCAGGCTGGTGAAGCGTTCCTGGCTGGCCCGCACCGCCGGATCAGCCGACAGGGCGTAGCCACGGGTGAGATCCTCGCCGGATTCGCCGCTGCGGGCGGCGGTATCGCGGGCATCGAGGAAGGCCTGGTAGGCGTCCAGTATCTCCTGGGGCAGTTCGACAGCCGCCGCGGGAGACGGGCGCAGGTCGAAATGCGGCGCCCCTTTCTCTTCGATTCCGACAAAGAGGATTGCGCCGCCCGCCTCGCAGCAGACCGCCTGAATCCGGGCCAGAGTCACGCCGCCGACCTTCTGCAGCCGCTCCTCGGCATCGGCCTTGGACGCAGGGAGCGGATCTCCCTCCTTCACTCCCAACGCCGTCCGCAAGGCGCTCTCCGGCGTTTTGCCCAGGCCGTAGAAGTCAATGACCGCGATCCGCGGCGTCTGAGCCGAAACCAAGCCGCAGGCAAGAAGACAAACCGGGATCAGCCGCATTCCGCAGTATTGGACGCGAGAGGCACAACAAGGGCTACGCTTGTTTTTCGGCCAGCGGCCCCACAACCGGCAACACAATCTTCTGGCCCTGGTAAGTCTTCAGCATCAGAACGAGCATCAAAATGATGCCGCCCAGGCTTAGCAGACTGGACAAGGAGTACCAGAGGCTCCAGGAGACTGTCGCGAGGATCACTCGCAACACCATCCAGGCGAGGACCCACGCGATGTGGAGAAACAGAGACTGCCAGGCGTGGAATCGGATCGCCTTGTTGCGGTTGTAAGGCGCGATCACCAGGAACAAGATCGCCGGAATCCAGATGGGTATGTAGCACAGGGTCGCGGCGACGTTCGGAGCAAGGTCGGACGCAGCCGGCGCACTGGCGGCAGGCGGCGGGGCGGCACTCGGGACGGCGCTCGGAGCTCCTCCGGAAATGGAGCTGCCGCACTTGGGGCAGAACTTCCCTTCCACCGAGGTTCCGCAACTGGGACAGAATGGCATGATCCCTCCGATCAGGGTCTACTCTATCGGAACGGCCCGGCTTTGGCAAGTCCGCTGCTCGCGGTGGTCAATCCCGGCCGCGCACCATGGGCACGAACCGCACCGGGATGACGGAGCGCTGGCGGAGCCGGCCGTCGGCTCCCTTCTCGATCACGATGAGCTCCTGGTCGAACGGCGTGCCGCCCACCGGCGCAACCAGCCTGCCGCCCGGCTTCAACTGCTCCAGGAGCGCCTTGGGGACCTCGCTCGGGGCGGCCGTAAGGATGATGCGATCGAATGGCGCCTCCTCCGGCCAGCCCCGGTAGCCGTCTCCCTGACGCACGGTCACGTTGGCATACGCCAGTTTCCGCAGCAGTTCGGCGCTGCGTTGGGCGAGTTCCGGCACAATCTCGATCGTAAAGATCTGTTTCACGAGCGGCGACAGCACGGCGGCCTGATAACCCGATCCCGTGCCAATCTCCAGCACCTTGTGGCCGCGCCCGGGCTGAAGCAGTTCCGTCATCAGCGCCACAATGTAAGGCTGCGAAATGGTCTGCTCGTAGCCGATGGGCGTGGGGGCGTCGTCGTAGGCCCGCAGCCGCAAGGATTCGGGGATGAACAAGTGGCGCGGCGTCGCCCGCATGACCCGCAACACAGCCGCGCTACTCACGCCGCGCGCCTCGATCTGCTCGCTGACCATCCGCGTCCGCTCGCCCGCGTATGGATCTTGGCCCAGCAGCAGGCCGTAGATCAGCGGGATAATGACCGGCCACGCCATACCTGCATGCTAGTCGCGTTGACGTACAATGTCCAGGTGACGCAAATGAAGACCTCTACTATCCGTAAATCGGGCGGGAGCTCCACCGCTCTGCTGCGCCAGTTGGGCGTTGTCAGCGCCACCGCGCTGGTCATCTCCAACATGGTGGGAACCGGGATCTTTACGACCAGCGGTTTTCTGGCCGGCGATCTGGGCTCTCCATCCCTGGTTCTGGGCATATGGGTTGTGGGCGCCCTGTTCGCCTTGGTGGGCGCGTTCTGTTACTCGGAGCTGGGCGTCAATTTCCCCAGTTCCGGCGGCGAGTACGTCTACCTCACGCGGGCCTACGGACCTACCTGGGGTTTCATGACCGGCTGGGTTTCGTTCTTCGCCGGATTCTCGGCGCCGATTGCCGCCGCGGCGCTGGCTTTCTCGGATTACCTCGGGTATTTCTTCCCCGGATTGAAGCAGGAAAACGCGCAGTTCACCATCGGCCCCGCGTCATTCTCTTTGAAGCTGGGCGGCGCTCAGTTGACGGCCTCGGTCCTGATCGCGCTGTTCACCATTCTGAACTTCTTTGGCGTGCGCCGAATCGCCCGCATCCAGAACGTTCTCACGGCGACGAAGATCCTGGTGCTGGTCGCCTTCATCGCGCTCGGTTTCATGGCCGGGACGGGGAGCTGGGGGCACTTCTCCATGTCCGCGGTGCGCACCTCGACGACGCCCCTGCTGGCGCAGTTCGCCATCAGCCTGTTCTGGATCTACGTAGCCTACAGCGGCTGGAACGCGGCCACCTACGTCGCCGAGGAATTGAAGAAGCCCGAAAGAACCTTGCCGATCGCGCTGGCCGTGGGTGCGGGACTTGTGGCCGTGCTGTATCTTGGGCTGAACCTGATCTTTATCTACGCCGTCCCGCTGGAGCAGATGAAGGGCGTGATCGCGGTCGGCGCGCTGGCAGCGTCGCGATTGTTCGGTCCAGGGATCGCCGGGATATTCAGCGGGCTGATGGCGCTCTCGCTGGTCTCGACGGTGAACGCGATGGTGACCATCGGTCCGCGCGTTTATTACGCCATGGCGAAGAACCGCGCCTTCCTGCCGGTCGCCGCCAAGGTGGACCCGCGCTGGCACACCCCGGTTCCGGCCATCGTGCTGCAAGGGCTCTGCGCCATACTCATGACCCTGACGCCGTTCCCGCAACTGGTCATCTATATTGGATTCACGCTGAACTTCTTCGCCGTGATGTCGGTCTCCTCGCTGTTCATTTTCCGGAAGCGCCCCGAGTGGCAGAAGCTGCGCGTTGTCAGCTTCGCCTTCCCGCTGCTGCCGGCCCTGTTCATGCTGGTGGGCACCTGGATGGCCGTCTACGGCTTCCTGCTGCAACCGAAAGTTTCACTGGCCGCGGCTTTGACGGTAGCCGCCGGCGCCGTGGTCTATCACTTCTGGGTTCGTAAGTGATGCTGAAGGTCGGGCTCACGGGCGGACTCGCATCGGGCAAGAGTTTTGTCGCCCAGGCGTTGGCCGATCTGGGGTGCCACCTGATTAAGGCGGACGACATCGGCCGCGAAATAATGCAGCCCGGCGGCGAAGCCTTTGATGCTGTGGTGAAGGAATTCGGCCCTGGCATCTTAACGCCCGGCGGCTCGATTGACCGCCAGCGCCTGGCGGCCGAGGTCTTCAGCCGTCCCGAGCGGCTGGCCGCGCTGAACCGCCTGGTTCATCCTCCGGTTATCCGCCGCCAGGATGAATTGATGGAAGCGCTGGCCGCGAGCGATCCGAGAGGCATCGCCGTGGTCGAGGCCGCCATCATAATCGAGGCCGGCACTTACCGGCGCTTCGACAAACTGATCCTCGCCGTTTGCAGCCAGGAGCAGCAGATCGAGCGGGCCATGCTCCGCGACGGCATCGGCCGCGACGCGGCGCTGGAGCGGCTCCGGAGTCAAATGCCGCTCGAAGAAAAGCGCAAGTTCGCCGATTACGTGATCGACACTTCCGGCTCGCACGAGGAGACGCTGCGGCAGGCCGCTGAGGTTTATAATCGGCTTCAGAGCCTCTCATGAAGATACGATCCGTTCTGCTAGCCGCCCTTCTGGTGGGCGGCTTTGTCTATCTGACTTCGGTGGCCCGCTGGAATCCCCGCAATCTGTTCGCGCCGGTTGCCGGAGTCGGACGCCTGTGGAGCGAACCCGACCGGGCCAAGACCGCCGGCTTGAGCTCCGACGAACTGAACAACATCGAAGTCTACAAGGCCGCCAATCAGGCCACCGTCAACATCACCACGCGTGTCTACAGAGAGGATTGGTTCTTTAGCTACCCTGTCGATGGCGCGGGCTCGGGTTTTCTGATCGACGTCGACGGACGCGTGCTTACCAACAACCACGTGGTCTCCGGCCGCGGCGCGGAAATCAAGGTGAGACTGCCGGACCGCTCGGACTACGTCGCCAAGGTCCTCTACCAGGACCCCAGCAACGATCTGGCGCTGCTGAAGATCGAGCCGAAGAAGAAGCTTCCGTTCCTCAGGCTCGGCGAGTCGAACAACCTGCAAGTGGGACAGAAGGTGCTCGCCATCGGTAACCCGTTTGGACTGGAGGGCACGCTGACGACCGGCATCATCAGCTCGTTGCACCGTTCGGTGCGGAGCGAGGATGGCGGGGGCATGGACGACATGGTCCAGACCGACGCCGCCATCAATCCCGGCAACAGCGGAGGCCCGCTGCTCGATTCGCAGGGAAACGTCATCGGCATCAACACTATGATCGTGGGTGAGGCCAACGTGGGCCTGGGCTTCGCCATTCCCATCGATCGCGCGAAGAGTGTGCTTCAGGATTACCGCACCGAGAGCCAGTACGGCCGGCTTCAGTTGGGCGTGAACGCCACGTACATCGCCGGGGACTTGGCCCAGGAACTGAACCTGCCGGTCGAGGGCGGCTTGCTCGTAACTAAGGTGGAGTCAGGGTCGGCCGCGCAGCAGGCCGGGATTCGCGGCGCCCGCCAGCAGGTCAGAGTCGGCCGCTACCTGATTCCGGCCGGCGGCGACTTCATCGCGGCCATCGACGGTCGAGCCGTGGACAACACCAGCTTGGACCGCGCCACGCGCGGCAAGAAGCCCGGCGACGCCGTCGAGTTGACCATCATTCGCGACGGCCGCACGATCAAGGTGAAGGTTGTCCTCGGCCGCGGGGACCAGCAGCTATAGTGGCGATTCACGGCTTCAAGCCCGGAGTTTCTGGACTTCGACCGGGGGATTCACGTCGGAAACCTGGAGGAGAACCAGCGCATCACCCGCATCCTCAAACTGGCGCTCGAGGCGCGCTTCCAGCAATCCTTCGTGACCGAGCGTTGGGGCCGGGGAGTCTACTGGCGCTGGATCGGCTTTCTCTCCCGGGCCAACCGGGAGGCCATGCCCATCTCATCGGGAGTCAGCTTCGGCTGTTCGAAGTACTTCGTGTCTCTGGAGCCCGAGGAAGGGGTTTTCAAGTGCGGTCTCCAGGTGGAGCGCGGCTACCTCAAGGCCCCGCGCGGGAGCGGCGCCTGGCAACTCCAGCCGGATTGGGATTGGAACCGGCTGCTGGCGCAATTGAAGCCCTCCGCGCCCCTGGACCAGGAGCTTCGCCGTCTGCTCGGCGAGGGATTTCACTTGTTTGCGGGAAGCTTGGAAGCCGGCGCCGCGCCTCTCGACAAAGACGCTTACCCCGGCGCCGCCAAGCTGAAGCGACTCCTCCTGGCCGCCCCGGCCTCGCAATGGGCGGGCTTCCAGATCTACTACCCAATGACCGCGAAGGAAGTGCGGTCGTCCACAGGGGCCGACCTCATCGGCTCGATACTAGCCGTTTTCGAAGAGGTGACCCCCATCTTGAACCTGTGCCAAGCCGTCAGGCTTTCTTGAGTACTAGTCGCCCTTCCTGTCGATGGCCTTGGTCGTACCAGGGTATAGCGGCACCCAGAAGTCCTGCGCGGTCAGTTTGCACTCATTGATCATCTGGAAGCCGTATTCGCAGCGCCCCAGATCGGTGGCGCCGGCGTTGTTCGTCCCGAAGGTGAACTTGCAGCCGCACTCCTTCGCCACCCTGATAAAGGACGCGCTGGGGATCTTATAGCGATTGTTGATCTCGACCGCTACACCGTTCTTCGCGGCGGCGGTCATGACCTTCCTGCGGCGCTCGTCGGTCCACAGCGTTTCGTAGTCCTTGTTAAGCACGTCCGGCAGGAAGGTCGGGTTCACGTAGATATCGACCGGTTCCTTATCGAAGATCCCTACGGCGCGGTCCACGAGCGTGTCCATGAATTCCTGAGGATCGGCGATCGTGCCCACCTCGTTCGGCATCCAGAGCCGCATCCGCTTGCCGCGGTTGTCGGTCCAGGTCATCGAATCGGTGAAGATGTAGTCGAATTGCGAGGCCGCGCTCTTGGAGAACATGTTGACCCACTCGCGCCCCTCGGCCTGCATCGCCGCGAAGACCGGCTGCCCCTTTAACGTCTCGAGCCACTTGCGCGCTTCCGCGTCGTTGGTGACGGGTTGAGCCTGCCCGCAGTTCACCGCCAGCCCGTATTGGATGCCGTCCCGGTAAGACTTCGCGACCGCCTGCTCGACCGAGAGTCCTCCCTTGGGGTGGACGTGGAGGTCCAGCAGGGGGTAGCTGCGCACGCCCAGGGTGATGATCTGCTTGAAGATGTCGTCGGCCACGGCGGTGGCGCCGCCGGGCGTCGCCAGGTCATCGGAAAGCGGCCGCACGCGAACACTGCGGAACTGGGCCTTGCTCTTGGGGTCGTGGCATTGGAGCGCAAAAGTGCCGTGGCCCAAACAGCGTTCCTTCTCCATGCTGGGCGGGATGACCGGGGGTGTGGGCTCGATGTAGTCCACAGTCTTCATCCCGTTGAGCCGGACCTGGATGTTCTTGCCGCGGACCTGAATGTTGATCTTGAACCACTGGTCGTCCTGGACAAATTGCTTGTAGTTGTTGCGAATGTTGTAGAGCGAGGCGGTCTTCTTCCGCTCGCCGGTCGTCGAATTGTTGATCTGGACCTCGAAGCCCCGGTTGGGCCAGCCCGTATCCTGGTAAATGGTGTGGAAGTAGACCCCCGAGTTTGAAGCCGGCCGCGCCAGCGCCTCGACTTCCAGTTCGAAGTTCTTGAAGTCGGCGTTGCGGACCGCCCCGTCATAGAACAGGTGGCATCTCGGCCCGTCGGCCGAGAGCAGACCGTCCACCACTTTCCAGGAAGCCAGCTTTTCCTGGGGCCGCCAGCCATCCAGGTTCTTTCCGTTGAACAACTCGACCCAGCCGTCGCTCTGAGCCAGCAGGGGGGCCGCCGCCAGCGCGCCCACGAAGGCCCGCCGGGTCATCTCTGGTTTCTGCATTGACTTAGTCTCTCCTCAAATTTCGCCATGTCCAGCACGTCTCCACACATGTGACGATCAGTGTACACCAGTCCGGCAGGAATTCAAGCGATAGTCCTGCCTTCAATCCGGCCGAAGGCCTCGCGCATGTCGTCGGGTACGCGCAAGGGGTTGTTGTGCTCGTACTCCAGAAACACCATGGTGGAATCGGACTCGGCGACCACGGCATCCAGGGTGAGGCTTACGATCGCGTGCTCCATGCTGAAACTGCTGTTGCCGATCTTAGTGACGCGGCTGCCCACCTGTACGGTGTCCGGAAAGGTGACCGGGCGCCGGTAGTTGCAGCTTATCGACACCAGAATCGGCCCTTTTCCCTGGGATTTGATTAACTGCCACATGCCGGCGCGCTCCAGGTAAGCCACGCGGCCGGTCTCGCACCACTTAAGGAACACGGTGTTGTTGACGTGGCCGAAGGAGTCCTGGTCGCCCCACTCGACCTGCAATGTGACGACGACGGGGTAGCCGCGCAGAGCGCCATGTGGATGCTCCGCGATCAATGCGGAATCTGTGTTCATCTCTTCTACAACTACCACGGGCGAAGAGGCCCTGAACGGCCGAGATTGCCCGCTCCCTGATGGTTGTGGTTCAGAATAGGCGCCTTCAGCGGCTGAGAATAAATCCGCGCAACACGTTCCCCCAGCGCGCCGGGAATGTCCACCGGAGTGAAGTCGCCCCACGCGCTGCGGAGGAACCCCCGCACCTTTCCGTCTTTGTCCTTGTAGTTGCCGACAATCTCTTCCTGAGGATTGATGCCGAGCGCCTGCGTATTAGTTGCTCCGTTCTCGGGATGGTTGATCGGCGTGAATACGCTTCCTGTCAGTAGGAATCCGTGCGTGCCGGTTCCATCCGCAAAATGGCCCACAATGTACTGGCCGGCGTTTATTCCAAAGCTGCAGGTTATCGTGTTCGACCTGCCCCAGTCTTCGGCGCCAAACGTCGTTAAGGCGCCGTTCCGCAGCAGAAATCCCCGCATCTTTCCGGATGGCGGGGTGCCATAGTGGCCGGTCACGTCCCCTTCGGTATTGATGGCGAGGCCTCCCTTCATTGTCGAGTCAGGGAGGTCGAATGAAGTGAACTGCCCTTTTCTGCGGCAGCGAAAGGAGTAGGAGAAGGGCGCCGTAGCCGTGCGCGTGAAGCCTTTCGGGCTGGACCATATGACGGCGGTGGTCAACGGGCTGCCAGTCGAGTCCGTTGTGGTGAACGGCCAAATCGGCTAGTCGGCGCGGGTTGCGCATACACAGACGAACAGCGGCAGAACCAACGCGGCCCGCGCAAACTTAGCGAGCGCCTTCGTGGTCCGCGCGCCTCGGTGAATTGCCGGGAAGCCTTTTGGGAGCGATTGACTCCAGGTCGAGAACAATCCACTGACCTGTAAGCAGTTATTTGATTCTCGAAGCTCAATCTGCCGGTCGTTGCCGTACAATTCATCCACAAGGCAGTGTACAATTGATCCACAAGGCGGACGAGAGGGGCGGGTTTTACGGTCCGGACGGCCTCATGGTTGGCAAGACCATCAGCCACTACAACGTCATCGAGAAGCTCGGCGAGGGCGGGATGGGTGTGGTCTACAAGGCCCGGGACAGCCACCTGGACCGCTTCATCGCCATCAAAGTCCTGCCCCCCGAGCGGGTCGCCGACCTTGAGCGCAAGCGCCGCTTCGTGCAAGAGGCCAAAGCCGCCTCGGCGCTGAACCACCCCAATATCGTCCACGTCTACGACATCGACCAGGCAGAAGTGGGGCATGCCTCCAGGCTTGCCACGCTGGGCGGGCCGTCCGGCCCGCCTATCCTTATCGACTACATCGCCATGGAGTACGTCCAGGGCAAGACGTTGGGCCAGGTGATCGGGCGCAAGGGACTGAAGCTGAGCGAGGCGCTGAAGTACGGGGTGCAGATCGCTGATGCGCTCGGCCGGGCGCACGCGGGCGGCATCATCCACCGTGACCTGAAGCCCGGCAACATCATGGTGGACGAGCACGGGCTAGTGAAGGTGCTCGATTTCGGCCTGGCCAAGCTGACCGAGACGGCTTCCCTCGGCGAGGACGAGTCCACGCGCACGCTGAAGCCGACGACCGAAGAAGGAACCATCGTAGGGACGGTGGCCTACATGTCCCCCGAGCAGGCGGAAGGCAAGCAGTTGGACGCACGCTCGGACATCTTCAGCTTCGGCGCGGTGCTCTACGAAATGCTCACGGGAAACCGGGCATTTCAGAAGGATTCGAAGACCTCCACCTTGGCGGCGATCCTCACCCAGGAGCCAGCTCCGCTGGGCGGGGAGATTCCGCGTGACGTGGAGAGGGTCGTCTCGCGCTGCCTGAGGAAGGACGTCGGCCGCCGCTACCAACACATGGACGATGTGAAAGCCACACTGGCGGAGTTGAAGGAGGAATCGGAATCAGGCGAGCTGCTTGCCGCGGCGCCACGACGTCCCCATGTTTACTGGTGGGCCGTGCCGGTGACCGCAGCGCTTGTGGTGCTGGCCGCGGGCGTCACCTGGTGGCTAGCTCGCTCTCCGAAGTCCAGTCCGGCGCCCGTGCTGACGCGGCTGACCTCGGATTCCGGCCTCACGACCGATCCGGCCCTTTCCGCGGATGGCAAGCTGGTGGCGTACGCTTCGGATCGCAGCGGCGAGGGCCATCTGGACATCTGGGTGCGGCAGGTGGGCGGCGGCGAGCCCATGCGCTTGACGCGAGGCCCGGCCGACAACTCCCAGCCGGCGTTCTCGCCCGACGGCACGCAGATCGCGTTTCGATCGGGGGAGGCGGGCGGTGGGATCTCGGTCGTTTCCACGCTCGGAGGCACGGCCAGAAGGATCGCTCCGGAAGGCCAGCGGCCGCAGTTTTCGCCGGATGGAGACTGGATCGCTTATTGGGCGGGGGATATACTATTGGCCGACCTAAACATCCAGGACGGCGCTCGCATTTATTTGGTCGCCCTTGCGGGCGGAGCGCCCAGACGCGTGCGCCCGGACTTCGTGACGGCGGCGTATCCGGTTTGGTCGCCCGATGGGAAAGGCCTGCTGTTTCTCGGCAATCGTGACAAGAAGCTTCCCGAAGAAGACAGCATCGACTGGTGGGTCACGCCCTTGGACTCGGGGCCGGTCATCAAGACGGGCGCGCTCGCGGCCACTCGCACTGCGAAGCTCGAGGCCCCTTTCCCAGTCCACCCCTGGATGCTGGTTGCGCCAGCCTGGCAGCCGAACGGTGATTCGCTGGTCTTCTCCGCCCGCTCCGGCGACAGCAGGAACTTGTGGCGGATCGGAATCTCGGTGAAAACATGGAAGGTGACCGGTCCTCCGCAACGCCTGACATCCGGTTCCACGCTGGATGAGATGCCATCCGTGTCTTCGGGAGCCGGCCGAGTCCGGGTCGCATTTGCCAGCCTGAACGAAAACAGCAATATCTGGAGCCTGCCGATCAAGCCGAACGAAGGCAAAGTCGCGGGCGATCTGCAACAACTAACTCGCGACTTGTCCCCCAATTCTAACCCTGTGGTGTCCCCGGACGACAGCAAGATGTTGTTCATTTCGGCCCGCTCCGGCCATCAGGAAATCTGGATCAAAAACCTGCGGAACGGTGAGGACTCGATGCTCACCGCCACCCAGTCGATCAAGTATGGCCCGCGCTTCTCCCCGGATGGTTCCAAGGTGGCATTCACCGTGGGCCCGAATTGGGACGCCTATATCGTGCCCACGGCGGGCGGCACCCCGGAACTGGTATTCAAAGGTTGCGGCTTGTTCTCGGGTTGGTCCTCAGATGGAAAGCTCGCCATCTGTAATAATCTTGAATACCGGCTAAACCTGCTGGATCTGGAGTCGCGGCGCAAGACCGAGTTGCTAGCTCCTACCGCCCCTCAGGTGTGTTGCGGCTGGTTCTCGCCTGACGACCGCTGGGTCATCTTCGGCACGCTCCGGCACTTCTGGATGGTGCCTTTCGAAGGCAAGGGATCGATCCCCGAGAGCGCGTGGATAGATCTAGGCGTGGGAGGCTTGTGGTCTCCGGACGGCAAACTGATCTACGACATTTCAAACCGGGACGGTTATCCCTGCATCTGGGCCCAGCGCCTCGATCCGGCGACGAAGCGGCGGGTGGGCGAACCGTTCGCGGTCTTTCATTCTCACAGCGCACGAGTCTCGCTGGCGGGTGGGTTGGACATCGGCGCAGACAGAATGGTGTTTAACATGAGCGAGCGTACGGGCAACATCTGGATGACGGAGGTAAGCCGTTAGGAGGTCAAGCCGCGGATTCCGCTTGACAAGGCTTCAAACCTACTCATATCATTAGGTTTGCGCGCTTAAAGGCCCGCCTGGTGAAGACCGCGGAGCAGCACGAGGCAATAAGGAGGACGGTTCCTTGATCAAGCTGGACATCATCAATGAGGTTGTCAACAAGACGGGGATCACAAAGACCAAGGCCGAGATGGCGGTCGAGACCGTCTTCGAAAGCATGAAGCGGGCGCTGGGACAAGGCGAGCGAATTGAGCTGCGCGGATTTGGGATCTTCAACGTGCGGCCCAGGAAAACAGGCATCGGCCGCAACCCGCGCACCGGCACCGAGGTGGCGATTCCTCCCGGCAAGGCCGTACGCTTCAAACCGGGGAAAGAGTTGCAGTCCTTGTAGCCCGTCCATGTATCTCGGTGTCTTCAGAGGATTCCTTTCAGGCATTCAGCGCTCACCGTCTCCCCGATGACGGGAAGTTGGATTTCCGTCCGCAGCGGAGGATGCACCAATACTGGCTGCACGCTCTGCTGTTCTTCCTGACGCTGATTTCGACCACCGTTGTAGGCGCCCGGCTGGCGGAGAACTTCCGTCTCAACAAACCGGCGATCTACCTGGCCGAAGACCTGACGGCTTACCGGCAATTGCTGTCGAATCCATCTTCCTGGGTGGACGGGCTGGCCTTTTCGCTCACGCTGATGACAATTCTTCTGGCGCACGAGATGGGTCACTACCTGACCTGCGTTCGCTACGGCCTGGATGCCAGCCTCCCCTATTTCATGCCTTTCCCCAGCCTCATTGGCACCCTCGGCGCATTCATCCGCATCCGCTCGCCGATCTACACGCGCCGGGTTCTGTTCGACGTGGGCATCGCCGGGCCGCTGGCGGGCTTCGTGCTGATTCTGCCCGCGGCGGCGGTTGGAATCGCCTGTTCGAGAATTGTCCCGGGCATCGCGGCGATGGGCGACTTGAACTTCGGCACTCCCCCGCTGTTCTGGCTCTTCGAGCACCTGGCTTTTCCCGGAGCGACCGCGGCCGACATCTCGCTGCATCCAGTGGCGCGGGCGGCCTGGGTGGGGATCTTCGCCACGGCTATGAACCTGCTGCCGATCGGCCAGCTTGACGGCGGGCACATCCTGTACTCGTTCTTTCCCGGAAAGCATCGTTTTCTGTCGAGGTGTTTCGTCGTGGCGCTGATTCCATTGGGCGCCATCTACTGGCCGTGGCTCGTTTGGGCCGCGATCCTCTTCTTTTTCGGACTGCGCCATCCGGCGATCGTCGACGAAACTCCGCTGGACCGGCGCCGGCTGGTGCTGGGGGTAGTGGCCCTGGCCGTGTTCCTGCTTTGCTTCATGGCCGCGCCGATTGAAACCGGAGGGGAGCAGTAAGCCGATGAACATCTCGGCGACCATCATCGCCTTGAATGAGCAGGCGAACATTGCCCGAGCGATCGAGAGTCTCCGCTGCTGCGACGAAGTGCTGGTTGTGGACAGCGGCTCGAGCGACCGGACCATGGAAATTGCAGCGAACCTGGGCGCCCGCGTGGTGGAGTCGCAGTGGCGCGGCTACGCCGGTCAGAAAAATTTCGCCGCCGGTCAGGCATCCCACGACTGGGTCCTTTCGATTGACGCCGACGAGGCCCTGAGCGAGGCCCTGGAGGCGGAAATCTGGAGGATCAAGAAGAACGGCCCCCGTTTTGACGCCTACACCATGCCCCGCATGGCGCGCTACCTGGGCCGCTGGATCCAGCACTCGGGCTGGTACCCGGACCGCAAGGTCCGCCTCTACGACCGCCGCAAGGCGAGATGGGTCGGCGAGTACGTCCACGAATCGGTTCTGGCTGAAGGGCACGCTCGGACACCTGCATTGCAACCTGCTGCACTACACCCACAATTCGCTTTCCGGCCAGTTGCGGGTCATTGACCGCTACACGACGCTGGCTGCCGAGGAACTGGTGGCGCGAAAGCGCAGGGTTTACTGGACTGATCTGGTTCTGGATCCCTTCTGGACGTTCGTTCGAACTTACTTTCTCCAGGCGGGATTCCTGGATGGCATGGAAGGTTTGACCATAGCCTTTATGGCTGCCTTCTACAACTTTCTCAAGTACGCCAAAGCCCGCAACATGAGCTGAGTAGGGGCACGGCGGCGCCGTGCCCCTACCTGAGCAGTTCCTCGTACACCTTGAGCGTTTCCTCCGCGGTCCGCCGCCAGGTAAACTGGCTCGCCCGCTCGAAACCCATCCGCACCAGCCGCTCCCGACAATCGGCCGATTCGACGGCTTCGGCAGCCTTCTCGGCGATATCCAGGGGGTCGTGCGGGTCCACGTACAGCACCGCGTCCCCGCCCACTTCCGGCAGCGATGAAGTGCGCGATGCCACGACCGGCAATCCATGGGACATGGCTTCCAGCAACGGTAATCCGAAGCCTTCCTCGAGTGACGGGAAGAGCAACGCGCTGGCCGCCTGGTACAGAATCCCGAGGCTCTCCCGCGACACGTAACCGAGCAGCTTGACGCGCGGCTCCAGGCGCGCCTGAGCGTGGACGGCCTCACTGCCGTAACCGTCGCCACCGGCCAGGACCAGGCGGTAACGCTTGGGCAAATGCTGTAGAGCCCGCAACGCATTGCCCAGGTTCTTGCGCGTCTCGATCACACCGACGGCCAGGAGCATCTCGTTGCCCTCACCCACCAACCGTTCCCGCTCGCGCACGCGCTGTTCCGGTGAGAGCACGTCCCGGGGCTGATCGACGCCTAAGGGAATGACCCGGATCTTCGGGCTGTCCACCGCGCAGTGCCGCGCCATCTCGGAGGCCGTGTACTCCGAGTCGCAGATGATTCTGTCCGCCCGCGAAACGGCCCGGCGCAGCAACCCCGAAAACTTCCGCTGGAACTCCGGCGTGGAGTAATCGCGGCCCGTGATTGGAAAGACATCATGGACCGTCACAACTTCCCGCCTGAACTTGAAGGCCGGCGGCCGCTGCGCCAGGCTGTGGAACAGGCCGGCCTCGCGGGGCAGCCAAAACGTCCAGGGCTCCTCCATCAACCGCGATGAGAACCGCCCGCCGCCGGGCCGCCGGACTTCCCTCCTCCGGAGGAAACGCGACAGCCGGAAGCAGAGCAGAAAATCGTGCGGGGTGTCGATCTCCGCCAGCGACTCTATCAGCCGGCGCGAATAGGTCGAAGTTCCGGTGGGGTTCGAGGCGAGTATGTAGCTGGCGTCCAGCGCGATTCTAGCCATGGGCTTTGTGAGCGAAAATGAATACTGTCTTATTCTCTCAAAGGATCACGATTGACCACGCTGCACGTCGACCTGGGCAAGCAATGGCGCGGGGGCCAGAGCCAGGCCTTGCTCCTGATCCAGGGCTTGCGAAGCCGCGGGCACGACGCGGAATTGATCGCGGTGGATGGCTCGCCCCTGGCGCAACGCGCGCGCACCGCCGGAATTCGGGTGCACGGTGTATGCCCCGTGGCACGCCAGTTTCTGGCGGCGCTCCCGCTGAAAACGGCGCTTCGCCGGTCCAGCTTCGATCTGGTGCACTGCCACGACGCCCACGCGCTGACGGCGGCCCGGCTCGCCGCCGCGCACCGCAAAGCGGCAGTGGTCGCGTCCCGGCGAGTGGCCTACACGTTGTCCCGAACGAAATACGGTTTGGGACGGTACCAATGCGCGCACTATATCATTGCCGTCTCGCGCTTTGTGAGAGACAGCTTGATCGGCCAGGGGTTGCCGGGCGAACAGGTCGAGGTGGTCTACGACGGCGTGGAGTTGCCGTGCCTGCCCTCGCCGGACGAGCGCGCGGAGGCGCGGCTCGGCGCCGCGCCCCTGATCGGTTGCGTCGGTTACTTACTGCCCGAGAAGGGCCAGGAACTGCTTATCCGTGCTATGCCGCTGATACGCGAGCGGCATGGTGGCTGTCGTTTGCTCCTGGCGGGCGAGGGGCCATGCCGGCCCGAGCTCGAGAGACTCTCCACTAAGTTGGGGGTTAGAGAAGCGGTGCGGTTTGCCGGCATGGTAGATGACGTGGCGGCCGTTTACCTGGCGCTGGATGTTTTTCTATTCCCGTCCTCGGCCGAGCCGCTCGGCAGTTCGCTCCTGGCCGCCATGGCGCACGGCTTGCCGGTGGTGGCTCTGGCGCGGGGCGCCGTCCCGGAGATTATAGAAGCTGGCAGGAGCGGCCTGCTTCTGCCGGAGCCGGACGTTTCGGCGCTGGCCGCGGCTGTCACCCGTCTGCTCGACGATGCCGCGCTGCGCGACCGACTCGGCCAAGCCGCCCGCCGGACCATCGAGGAGCGTTTCACGGCGGACCGCATGATCGACCGGACGCTCGACCTATATCGCCGGGCGTGCGGCCGGTAAGCCCGTGATAGTCTGGATGCTGGACTTGGGACCCGTCATGCTGGTTGCCATCTTTGCATTCCTCTTCGGGCTATTGATTGGAAGCTTCCTCAACGTCTGCATCTACCGGATGCCGCGCGACCTGTCCGTCATCCGGCCGCGCAGCTTTTGCCCCGCGTGCGAAAAGCCGATTGCCTGGTATGACAATATTCCACTGTTGAGCTTCGTACTCCTCCGGGGGCGGTGCCGCGACTGTGCCGCCCGCATTTCCTGGCGCTACCCCACCGTGGAACTGCTGATGGGAATCCTGTTCGTGGCCGGAGTTCTGCCCGGCGGGGTGAGCCTCGTCGCGCTCAAATGGTGCCTCCTGGCAGCCCTCATGCTGGGGCTCATGTTCAGCGATCTGGAGGAGCGCATTCTGCCGGATGAATTCACCATCGGCGGCGCAGCGGCGGGCTGCCTCCTGGCGGCGTTCGTTCCCATGGACTACGGGTATGCGCGATTGCTGACAGCGAACTGGGACCCCAGATGGGCGTCGGTGGCCGAGTCCGTTCTGGGCGCGGCGGCAATCGGCATTCTGCTTTGGCTGATGGGCGCCGCTTACCGTGCAGCCAGGCACAAGGAGGGGCTGGGCCTGGGCGACGTGAAGATGATCGCGATGTCCGGCGCGTTTCTCGGCCTGCATGGCGCGCTACAGACCCTAATCATCGGCTCGGTGCTGGGCGCCGTAATCGGTCTCCTGTATATCCGTTTGACGCGCAAGGATTACTCCACTTACGAGCTGCCTTTCGGAACCTTCCTCGCCTTCGCGGCGATCCTGGTAGGTTACTTCCAGGGGCCTTTGTCGGCGGTGTACCATAGGTGACTGACTCCATGAAGGCTCTGTTTGAAGTGCTCAAGCCCGAGAGCCGGACTTGGGCGATGGCCAAGGCGATCG
Source organism: Bryobacterales bacterium (assembly GCA_963734625.1). Lineage (GTDB taxonomy): Bacteria > Acidobacteriota > Terriglobia > Bryobacterales > Bryobacteraceae > CAVTHW01. The sequence continues at coordinate 150,612 of CAVTHW010000014.1, forward strand.
ATCCCCGGCGGCTGCCCGCGCACATCGCCGTGATCATGGACGGCAACGGGCGGTGGGCGAAGAAGCGGAACCTGCCGCGCGTGGCGGGACACAAGGCCGGCGCGGAAGCGGTGCGGGTTTGCGTCGAAACCTGCTCGCGGATGGGGCTGCGCGTGCTCACTCTCTATGCGTTTTCCGCGGAGAACTGGAAGCGCCCGCGCCGCGAGGTGAACACGCTGTGGCAGCTTCTCCGGCTGTATGTGCGCCAGGAGGCGCCCAAGCTCCACGAGTCCAACATCCGGCTGACGGCGATAGGACGCCTGGATGCGCTGCCCCCAGTGGCCCGGGAGGAACTGGACAAGGCGATCAGCGCGACCGCGTCCAATACCGGCCTGCAAGTGAACCTGGCCTTGAATTATGGAGGCAGAAACGAATTGGTTGACGCGGTGAACGCCCTTCTGGACGATGCGCGCCGGGAAGGGAAACTCGGAGAACTTCGGGCCAGCGAGGCGGCCATCGCCGCCCACTTGTATACGGCCAGTCTGCCGGACCCGGATCTGTTGATCCGCACCTCCGGCGAGATGCGCGTCAGCAATTTCCTGCTGTGGCAGATCGCCTACGCCGAACTCTACGTGACCGAGGTGCTCTGGCCCGATTTCAAGCGCGCCGATCTTCTCGAAGCAATCCTGGATTATCAGAAACGCGACCGCCGGTTCGGAGGCCTGAGCGCCTCTACATTCGCCGCCGCTGAGGATCCGGCCGCCGCCGGCGCCGCCCACCGATGAAGCGCATCGCCACGGCGGCAGTTCTGATCCCGCTGATTTCCTATGTGGTGCTCTGGAGCCCCCAGTGGCTATTTCTGGCGGTGACCGCGGCCATAGCGCTCTTCTGCTTCCACGAATACGCCGGCATTGTGGCCGGCCATGGCATCCAGCGGCCCGGGCCCGTCAGCTATGCGGCGGGACTGTTGCTACTGGTTCTTCCCAAAGGCGATTGGCTGCTCGTGGTTCTCCTGGCCCTGCTTACCCTGGCCCTCATGCTGCGTTCGGCGGATCTCGCCAAGGGACTGCCCGGCGCGGCCGGAGCGCTGCTGGGGATCATTTACGTCTTCGGAGCCTGGCGCGCGGCGGTGGCGCTTCGGAACATACCGGCAACTGGCGCCTACTGGCTGTTTTTCGCCCTGACCTTGAACTGGATCGGCGACACGGCGGCTTTCTACGTGGGCAGCGCCATTGGACGGCACAAGATGGCCCCGAAGCTGAGTCCGGGCAAATCGTGGGAGGGTGGCGCGGCTTCCTTCGCTGCGTCTTTGGTGTTTGGGTTCTTCTATATCGGCTGGCTGATGCCGGCGGTGCCGCCGCTCCAGCGGCTGGCGCTCGCGGCCTTGGGCAATATAGCGGGCCAGTTGGGAGACCTGGTCGAGTCCTCTATGAAGCGCGGGGCTGGAGTTAAAGACAGCGGCACGCTACTGCCTGGTCACGGGGGCTGGTTGGACCGTGTGGACAGCAGCCTTTTTTCGATACCGGCGGTCTACGCTCTATTGATCTTACTAGGCAGAAACTAAAACGGCTCCGAGTTACCGGAGCCGTTTTTCGTATTTTCCTACCAGCGCGGGGGACGACCCTGTCCCCGGCCACCACCGCCGCCGCGGGGGGGCCGTCCGCCACCGCCACCACCGCCGCCGCGGTCACCACCACCGCCGCCGCCCTGCTGGGTTTGTGGACGAGCTTCGTTCACCACCAAAGCGCGTCCCATGAACTGCTTGCCGTTGCAACTCCGGACGGCCGCCTCGGCCTGCGCCTTGTCCTGAATCTCAACGAAACCAAAACCACGCGCCTCCCCTGAGAAACGGTCGCGCACCAGCGCCACGTTGTCAACCGCGATACCGGCCTGGGTGAACCATTCCTGAAGATCCGTCTCACTCCCCTGATAGGGGAGATTCCCCACATACAGTCTCATTTACCTAACCTGTTCCTTCGCCCTTTCAACCGCGGGGCATCGTCACTGAAGAGACAGATAACTGCCCGGCAATTCTGGCGCTCCCAGTGCAGTATATATCTTCCCAGAAGGCCGGGGGCATGTCAAAATGGTTGCTGCGTGCTCACCCGGCGTACCCTGGTGTCTATTTTGGCTGCTGCCCTCCCCGGTTGCCGCCCCAAGCGCGGGTCCGGCTTTCCCGGCTACGCCTTTGTGGCTAACCAGGAGGGACGGACGGTGGCCGTCGTGGACCTGACGGCCTTTGCGCTGGTCCGGCACATCCCGCTGGAGGCCGGCCCCACGGCCATCAGCGCCGACCCCGTGCGCAAGACCGTTCATGTTCTGACTCCGGACGACGGCACGGTTCACGAAATCGACCCTGTTCAGTTGGTTGTGCGGCGCAAGCTGCGTGTGGCACAAAGGGCCGTGTCCATGCGAACCATCCCCGATGGCAGCGCCCTTTGGATTCTCTGCCTGGAACCCCGCCAACTGGTGAAGATTCGCCTGGATTCCTTCCAAATCCAGATGCGGATAGCCCTGCCGGCTGACCCGGTCGATTTCGATCTCAGCCCGGACGGGCGATCTGGAGCGGTGAGCCACGGCGCTCAGGGCTCGGTCAGCCTTCTGGATTTGCAGGCCGGCAAAGTGCGCCAGCAGGCTCAAGCCGGCGAAGACACGGGGACCTTGCGCTTTCGGTTCGACGGGGCCGAACTGCTGGTGGCGGATCGCGGCCGGCGCGTCGTCGCCACGCTGGAGGCGGCAACGGGGAAAGCGATCGCCGATCTACCCGTGGCGGTGAAACCCGAGAACTTCTGCTTCAAATCGGACGGCGGCGAGCTGTTCGTGACTGGCGAGGGCCTGGACGCCGTGGTGATTGTCAATCCTTACTACAACGAAGTCGCGGAGACGCTTCTGGCGGGACGCGGGCCGGGGGCCATGGCGGTCTCCAGTTCGCCGGAGTATCTGTTCGTGGCCAACCCTCCTTCCGGCAACGTGACCCTCTTTAACATCGATACGCGGCGCGCCATCGCCGTTGTGGCGGTGGGTCAGGAGCCCGGCTTCATTACCTTCACGCCCGACGGCCAGTACGCGCTGATCCTGAACCGGCGCTCGGGAAACCTGGCCGTCATCCGTATGGCCGCCATCGTTCCAAGCCGCAACCGGTTCGCCCCGCTATTCACGGTGGTGCCAGTCGGCTCCCGGCCCGTCTGCGCCGCTGTCCTGGCGGTCTGAGGGGGCCGTTAGCCCACGGGAGCCACAGACGGTGCCGTGGTGAAACAGGAGGCGTCTCATCCAGGAGCAACCTCGCATCGGCGATGTCATGCAGGCGCTGCTTGGAGTCCTTCCGCAGACACATCTGCACCAGTCGTCGCGCCCTGATGGGAACCTTGTCGAGGTTTGGCTCCTCCTTCAGCACCGAAGCCAGCGTTTCCGAGACCGTCTCGCCCTCGAACAGCCGACTGCCCGTCAGCATCTCGTACAGCACGACGCCGAAGGCCCAAATGTCCGCGCGCTTATCGACGGCCTTGCCCTTGGCCTGCTCGGGCGCCATGTAGGCGGCGGTGCCCAGGATCGTGCCCACGCGGGTGGCGGCCTCCAGCGTTATCGTCGGCGATTTGCCCGGATCACTGTCGGGCGCTGGTGCCGCCTCGGCCATCTTCGCCAAGCCGAAGTCGAGCACCTTCACGGTCCCATCCGGCTTGATCTTGATGTTGCCCGGTTTTAGGTCGCGATGGACGATGCCCTTGTTGTGCGCCGCCTCCAGCGCGTCGGCGACCTGGCCGGCGATGGCGAGCGCCTCATCCAGCGGAATCGGACCCTGCTTGATCCGCTCGGCGAGCGTCGGACCCTCCACCAGCTCCATCACCAGGTAGTTGGGCCCGACGTCATGCAGCGTGCAGATGTTGGGATGATTGAGCGCCGCGATCGTGCGCGTCTCATGCGCGAACCGTTCCGTAAACTGCTCGGCGGAGACCTTCACCGCCACCTCGCGGTGCAGCCGCGTATCGGTGGCGCGATACACCTCACCCATCCCACCTTTGCCGAGCAAGGTCAGGATCTCGTAGGGACCGAGCTTGGCGCCGGGGGTCAGGTTCATTTCAGCCTCGCGTACTCCGCCTTGGCTTCCCTCAGGATCGGGATGTCGGGGTCGGCATCCTTCCACAGGGCAAAGAAATCCTGGTAGGCCTTGCGGGCGCGGGCGGTATCGCCTGCCAGCACCTGGGCTCGGCCCAAGCCGACGTAGGAGAGCGGATAGTAAGGCCCCCAATTCGCGCCCTTGTGATCGAGGATCTTCTGGAACTCCACTGCGGCCTCTGCTCCCTTGCGAGCGCGCAAATAGGCGAGCCCGCGCAGATACACTGCAGACGGGTAGGCTCGCTCGTACGGGGTCGCCGATTGAAGCAGTTCGACCGCCTTGTCCGGCTCGCTACGGCTCAGCTCGACCGCCGCTCTCATCGAAGGCAGGAAGACCGCGTTCCACAGCGTGTGAACAGGATACCGTTTCGACGTCTCATCCGCTGCCTTCTGCACTGTCGCAGGATCCCCGCAGAGCGCCAGAGGCAGAGCCGGCGGGGTGTCAGAAAAGAAGAGAGCGGGAGCCTGGACCGGGAGGATTGCGGCGCGGGCCTTGGTGCGGGCCACCTCGCAGTTCCCCACCAGCGCCTCGCCCAGCGCCTCTTGTCCCTGGAACTGGGCCGCCCTCTCGGGCAGATTTTGCCGCCGCGCCATCTCCGCGGCGCGCTGCGCAAGCTCTCGCGCCTTACGAGTCTGCCCGAGAGCAGCCGCATTCACGGCCTGGGAGGAGAGGCTTCTGTCCTCTAGCGGCTTGCCTGAGAGCCACTGGATGTGCTTCTCCGCTTCCGCCCGGTCCGCCTGGAGATACGCGGCCCAGAGAAGGGCCCAGTGGATGGCTGGAAAATCAAGCTTCTGTCCAAACGCCTTCTCCGCGACCGCCTTCGCTTCGTCAAAACGGCCGAGGAAAAGATATGCGAGGACCACGTTACCATAAAGAATTGCGCCTCTGGGCTCCAGCCGCACGGCTTCCTGGTGCTCCGACAGCGCCTTCTCCCAATCGCCCGTGCTCCAGTGCATGAGTCCCAGTAAGTTGTGAGGCCCCGGTTCGCGCGGGTAGGTCCGCGCCAACAACTGACAGGCATCGATGGCCTTGTTTAGCTCGCCTGTCGAGACGAAGTAGTACCAGGCCGAGATATTGAATCTCTCCCGCTCACTGACGCGGTCAACCAGCGCGAACCCCTTCTTCATGTATTCGGCACAGCGCCCAGTCTCGCCGGCGTTACAGTACATTACGCCCAGATACTGGTAGGCCGAGGCGAAGTTGGGATCCAGCTCCGTGGCGCGCTGATAGAAGGGAATCGCCGCCAATGATAGGCCCAACCTCAATTGTGCCCCTCCGAGCGCGAATGTCTGGAAGGCTTCGAGCGACGTGGTGGTCAACTGTTCGCTCGGGACATCCAGCTTCTGGATCGAGGCCAGTGATTCGCCCAACTTGGCACGTATCCCCTTTGCTGCCGTAGCGACGGCCCGGAGCACGTGTTCCCTGTCTTCGGCCTCCACCTGCTCGCGGGCCAGCGCCTCCCCCGTTTGGCAATTGGTGGCCTGGAGCGTGATGGCGTAGGTCTTGCCCAGGTTGGCGATGGAGCCGCCGATCATCGCCTTCTCGTTCTCCCGCTGGCAGATCTCGCGGGCGACTTGGTTGGTAATGCGTTCCCCAGCGGAGCGGCCCATGAAGCTAAGATCCTGCCGGACCTGTTCATCCCCCATGATCTTGAGGAACGGCGATTGCTCGAGCTGTACGGCCAGGGCCTCCCGTAAGGTGCCGTCGAAAACCGCGTCCCCGGTGGTGTTGGTGAAGTCCGCCAGCACGAGCACGTCCTTGTCGGTGAGCGGCTTGGCCTGCATGCGCTGCCAAACGAGAACTCCGGCCACCGCCAGCACGATGACGGCAGCCACGGCCACGGCAGGCCACAGCAAACGACGCTTGCGGGGCCGCGCCGGCGCCTCCGCGGCGTTGAGCTTGCCGGAATCCGATTCCTCCTTCAACTCCGTTAGAGCGACGCGCACATCCGCCATGTTCTGAAAGCGACGGTCCAGGTCCTTGCGCAGGCAGCGGGTGATCACCTTCTCGAGGTCGTGCGGGACCTCCGCCCCCAGGGGCTCCGGCTCCTTATGGATAATCGCCCCTAACGTGGAGGTCTTGGACTCCTTCTGAAATGCCCGCCTGCCGGTGAGCATCTCGTAGAGCACCGCCCCGAAGCTGAAGATGTCCGAGCGGGCGTCCAACCGCTTGCCCTCGGCCTGCTCCGGTGACATGTAGGCGACCGTGCCGAGGATCGTGCCCTCCTCGGTCGCCGGTTTCAGCGTGCGCGTAGGTTCGTCCTCGCCGAGGGGGGCGGACTCGGTCAGTTTGGCCAGGCCGAAGTCCAGCACCTTCACCAGCCCATGCTCGTCTACCATGATGTTGCCGGGCTTCAGATCGCGGTGGATAATGCCGGCTGCGTGCGCCCGGCTGAGCGCATCGGCGATCTGTACCCCGTACTTCAGCGCATCGCCTAGCTTCAATCCCTTACGCCCGATCACCTCGCCCAGCGTCTTGCCCGGGACGAATTCCATGGCGATGAAATCAGTCCCATCTGCCTGATCGATGTCGTAGATGTGAACGATGTTGGGATGATTCAGGGCTGAGGCCGACTGAGCTTCCTGGACAAATCTTCGTTTACGTTCGGGGTCAGCGACCTTCTCCGGCGGAAGGACCTTCAGGGCAACCGAACGATTGAGGTGGGTGTCGTGGGCCTTGTAGACCACTCCCATCCCGCCCTCGCCCAGCTTCTCGAGGATTTGGTAGTGCGCGATGGTTTTGCCAACCATGGCCGCCGTCCGGGACCAATTGTACAGCAACGACGGGCAAATGGAACCCGGATCGTCGGAGACTACGGGCGCAATTTCGCCCTCGGCGCGCCGGCGACTTCCCGGTAGACGTCCAGGATCTGCCGGGCGTTGGTTTCCCAACTGAAGCGGCGGGCCTGGGCCTGGCCCTTCTCAATGAGTTCGGCCCGCAGGGATTGGTTGGTCAGGACCTCCAGTATCCCCCGGGCGATCTCGAAGACGTTCTCCGGGTTCACCAGGACAGCCGCCTCGCCTGCCAGTAAACTGCTCGGCGGAGACCTTCACTGCCACTTCGCGGTGCAGCCGGGCCAGGTTCATTTCAGCCTCGCGTACTCCTGCTTGGCTTCCTTCAGAATCGGGATGTCGGTATCGGCGTCTTTCCACAGGGCCAGGAAGTCCTGGTAGGCCTTGCGGGCGCGGGCGCTGTCGCCGGTGAACGCGGCGGCGCGGGCGAGGCCGACATAGGAGAGGGGATAGTAGATCCCCCAATTGGCGCCTTTGTGATCGAGAATCTTCTGGAACTCGGCCGCCGCTTCCACCCCCTTGCGCAGACGCAAATAGGAAAGCCCGCGCAGATACACTGCATCCGGGTAGGCCCGTTCGTAGGGGGCTGCGGATTGCAGCAACTCGATCGCCTTGGCCGGCTGGTTGTTGCTTAGCTCGATCGCGGCTCGGATCGAAGGCAAATGGACCGCGTTCCAAATCGTGTTAAGGGGAAACCGTTTCGACGTCTCCCCAGCCACCTTCTGCGCAGCGGCAGTATCCCCGCAGAGCGCCAGGGGCAGAACTGCCGTCAGGGTATCAGCCGGAGCCTGGACCGGGAGGATTGCGGCGCGAGCCTTGGCACGTGCCGCCTCACATTTCCCCACCAGCGCCTCGCGCAGAGCCTCCTGTGCCTGGAACCGGGCGGCAGTCTCGGGAAGACTTCGCCCCTTCGCCATCTCAGCGGCGCGCCCCAGGACTTCCCCTGCCGTACGAAGCTGGCCGAGCGCCGCCGCATTCACCGCCTGCGTGGCGAGGCTCCGGTACTCTTCCGCTTTGCCTGCCAGCCACTGGATCTGTTTCTCCGCTTCTGCCCGGTCGCCCTGCACGTTCGCTATGCGGAGAAGAGTCCAGTGAATGCTTGGAGGATCAAGCTTCTGCGCAAACGCCTTCTCCGCGACCGCCTTCGCTTCGTCAAACCGGTCGAGCCACGAATACGTGGCGACCAGGTTGGCGTACGGTTGGACGGACCGGGGCTCCAAACGCATGGCTCCCTGAAGTTCCGGCAGCGCCTTCTCGTCATCTCCTGCGTTCGAGTATGTGATTCCCAGTTCGTTGTGAGGCTGCCATTCGCGCGGGTATGTTCGCGCGAACAACTGAAGGGCATCGATGGCTCTGTTCAGCTCGCCCCTCGCAATGCGGTAATACGAAGCTGAAATGCCAAGTCTCTCCCGCTCGCTGACGCGGTCGATCAGCGCAAACGCCTTCTTATAGTATTCAATGCGGCGTCCGGTCTCACCGATATTCCCGTACACTGTGCCCAGACCCTGATAAGCCGAGGCGAAGTTGGGATCCAGCTCCGTAGCGCGCTGGAAGAAGGGACGCGCGTCCAGATTCAGGCCCTGCCTTTGCTGGGCCCGCCCCAGGGCAAACGCCTGGAACGCCTCGAGCGACGTGGTAGTCACCTGTTGGTTCGGGACATCGAGCTTCTGGATCGAGGCCAGCGATTCCCCAAGCTTCGCGCGCATTCGGGTCGCCGCCGTGGCCACGGCCCGAAGAACGTGCTCCTTGTCTTCGGCCTCCACCTGCTCGCGGGCCAGCGCCTCCCCCGTCTGGCAATTGGTGGCCTGGAGGGTGATGGCGTAGGTCTTGCCCAGGCTGGCGATGGTGCCGCCGATCATGGCCTTATCGCCTTCCCGCTGGCAGATCTCACGCGCGGTCTGGTTGGTAATACGTTCTCCCGCAGAGCGGCCCATGAAGCGGAGATCCTGGCGCACCTGTTCGTCGCCCAGAATCTTCAAGAAGGGTGATTGCTCAAGCTGTACGGCCAAGGCTTCCCGCAAGGTGCCGTCGAAAACCGTGTCCCCGGTTGTGTTGGTGAAATCGGCGATCACCAGCACGTCCTTGTCGGTGAGCGGCTTGGCCTGCATGCGCTGCCACACAAGAACTCCGGCCACCGCCAGCACGATGACGGCGACTACGGCCAAGCCAGGCCACAGGGAACGACGCTTTCGGGGTCGCGCCGGCGCCTCCGCGGCGTTGAGCTTGCCGGAATCCGATTCTTCCTTCAGCTCCGTTAGAGCGACGCGCACATCCGCCATGTTCTGAAAGCGACGGTCCAGGTCCTTGCGCAGGCAGCGGGTGATCACCTTCTCGAGGTCGTGCGGAACCTCCGCCCCCAAAGGCTCCGGCTCCTTATGGATAATCGCCCCTAACGTGGAGGTCTTGGACTCCTTCTGAAATGCCCGCCTGCCGGTGAGCATCTCGTAGAGCACCGCCCCGAAGCTGAAGATGTCCGAGCGGGCGTCCAACCGCTTGCCCTCGGCCTGCTCCGGTGACATGTAGGCGACCGTGCCGAGGATCGTGCCCTCCTCGGTCGCCGGTTTCAGCGTGCGCGTAGGTTCGTCCTCGCCGAGGGGGGCGGACTCGGTCAGTTTGGCCAGGCCGAAGTCCAGCACCTTCACCAGCCCATGCTCGTCTACCATGATGTTGCCGGGCTTCAGATCGCGGTGGATAATGCCGGCTGCGTGCGCCCGGCTGAGCGCATCGGCGATCTGTACCCCGTACTTCAGCGCATCGCCTAGCTTCAATCCCTTACGCCCGATCACCTCGCCCAGCGTCTTGCCCGGGACGAATTCCATGGCGATGAAATCAGTCCCATCTGCCTGATCGATGTCGTAGATGTGAACGATGTTGGGATGATTCAGGGCTGAGGCCGACTGAGCTTCCTGGACAAATCTTCGTTTACGTTCGGGGTCAGCGACCTTCTCCGGCGGAAGGACCTTCAGGGCAACCGAACGATTGAGGTGGGTGTCGTGGGCCTTGTAGACCACTCCCATCCCGCCCTCGCCCAGCTTCTCGAGGATTTGGTAGTGCGCGATGGTTTTGCCAACCATGGCCGCCGTCCGGGACCAATTGTACAGCAACGACGGGCAAATGGAACCCGGATCGCCGGAGACTACGGGCGCAATTTCGCCCCCGGCGCGCCGGCGACTTCCCGGTAGACTTCCAGGATCTGCCGGGCGTTGGTTTCCCAACTGAAGCGGCGGGCCTGCGCCTGGCCCTTCTCAATGAGTTCGGCCCGCAGGGATTGGTTGGTCAGGACCTCCAGTATCCCCCGGGCGATCTCGAAGACGTTCTCCGGGTTCACCAGGACAGCCGCCTCGCCTACGACCTCCGGCAGCGAGCTGATGTTGGAGGTGACCACCGGCGTACCCGAGGCCATGGCCTCCAACGGCGGCAGCCCGAAACCCTCGTAGAGGGACGGGAAAACGAAAGCCGCGGCGGCCCCGTAGAACGCGCGCAGAGTGTCAAACGGCACAAAGCCGAGGAATCGCACGAACTGCTCCATCCGGGTTTGAATCACCATCCGGCGGACCGCCGTGTGGCGCGAAATGTCATCGCCGATGATGATCAAGTGGAGATTCTTGTAGATCGGATGGCCCTCCAGCTCGCCCCGCAATACGGCGAAGGCCTCGACCAGGCGGGGTATGTTCTTCTGCGCCCGGATGGTCCCCACGTAGAGCAGGAAAGGGTAGTCGATCTGGTAGCGCTGAAGCATGCCCAGCCGCTCGGGCGTTTCCGACAGCGGGGCCTCGGCGAGGAACTGGGGATCGGGCGCGTTGTAGATCTGACGCAGCTTCTCGGTCGGCGTGCCGAACAGGTCCTGGATATCGCGCCGCGTCGCGCCCGAGACCGCGACCACCCGGGCAGCGCGCTCCAGCCCCCGCCGGAACTGGTACAGGCGGAAGCGGCGCTGCCGGGCGGGCATCTCATCGAACAGCAGGCTGCTCATATCGTGGACAGTGACCACATAGGGCCTCGGCATGAGCGGAGAAACCACGTTGAGCGGCATGTGGTACAGGTCGGCGTGGAGCCGCCTCAAGTGAAGTGGAAAGGCGGCCTGGTCCACCAGATCGGAATCGCGCCGATCGTACAGGGATATTTCGAAATTGTGGGGGAGGCCGCTCAACTCGTGCGCGTCGGCGGTATAGCTGACCAGAATGTAGTGGTTCTCGGCGTCGATTCGCGCCAGCGCGCGCACCAGGTTACGGATGTAGGTTCCGATCCCGAAGTCTCGGATGTGCCGCGTGTCGATGACAATGCGGAACGGCATTCATCCCGTAACGGCCGAGGTAAACTTCCAACGGTACAGAGGAAAGCGGCCGGTAAGCGCGGCCACGCGCCGCCGGACCTCAGCCAGCTTATCCTCGGAATTGACGTCGGCCAGCACCTCGGCGATCAGCGACGCCACCTCCCGCATCTCGGCTTCGCGGAAGCCGCGCGTCGTGACTGCCGGCGAGCCCAGACGGATGCCGCTCGGATTCAGCGGCGGGTTCACGTCGAAGGGGATGGTGTTCTTGTTGGCGGTGATGTGCGCCTTGTCGAGCGCGAACTCGGCGTCCCGCCCGCGGAGCCCCTTGACGAACACGTCAACCAGCAGCAAGTGCGTGTCCGTGCCGCCGGACACCAGGCGCCAGCCGGCCTGGGCCAGTCCACCGGCCAGCGCGCGGGCGTTAGCCAGAACCTGTTTCTGATATTCGACGAACTCGGGAGTCATGGCCTCGAGGAAGCACACCGCCTTGGCCGCGATGATGTGTTCCAGGGGACCGCCCTGCATGCCGGGGAAGACGCTCTTGTCGATGGCAGATCCGTACTTCGCCTTCGCCAGGATGATGCCCGAGCGCGGACCGCGCAGCGTCTTGTGGGTGGTGGAGGTCACGATGTCGGCGCTGTCGCAGGGGTTGGGATGCAGGCCCGCCGCCACCAGGCCCGAGAAATGCGCCATGTCCACCAGCAGGATGGCTTCGACCGAGTCCGCGATCTGGCGGAAGCGCTGGAAATCGATGATGCGCGGGTAGGCGCTGCCCCCCGCGATGATCAGCTTCGGGCGATGCTCCAAAGCCAGGCGGGCCACTTCCTCGTAGTCGATGATTTCATCCTCGCGGCGAACGCCGTAAGGGACCACCTTGTACGTCTTTCCGGAGAAGTTGAGCGGATGGCCATGGGTGAGGTGGCCGCCGTGGGAAAGGTTCATCCCCAGGATGGTGTCGCCAGGCTGAAGGACGGCGGCAAAAGCCGCCAGGTTGGCCTGCGCGCCGGCATGGGGTTGAACGTTGGCGTACTCGGCGCAAAACAGCTTTTTGGCCCGGTCCCGGGCCAGGTTCTCGACGACATCGATGAACTCACAGCCGCCGTAGTATCGCTTGCCGGGGTAGCCCTCAGCGTATTTGTTGGTGAGAACGCTGCCGGCGGCTTCCAGCACGGCCTGGGAAGTGAAATTCTCGCTGGCAATCAACTCCAGGCGCGAGTCCTGGCGGTGGAGCTCTTGCTGGATGGCCTCGTAAACCTCGGGGTCGGTCTCGGCCAGCGGCCTTGCCATTCTCTGTTGAGGTGTCATGTCTTGGTGTCCTGTGGCGCCCGTTCCAGGGCGGCGATCTTAGCGATCCGGCGGACGTGCCTGACGTTCTGGGAGAACGCGGTGGTCAGGAAGACATCCACCAGGGCCGCGGCTTCCTCCGCCGTGGCGAAACCGGCGCCGAGAGTTAGCACATTGGCGTCGTTGTGGTCCCGGACGAGGCGCACTTCCTCGGGCGTGGTGCCCTGCGCGGCGCGTATCCCGGTGATTTTGTTGGCCGCGATGCACATGCCAGCCCCGGTGCGGCAGATCAGAATCCCGCGCTCCGCGCGTCCCGACATAACCTCGCGGGCCACCGCCGCGGCATAGTCCGGATAGTCGCATGAGTCGGCGCTGCCGGTGCCTGAATCGCACACCTCATGCCCGTCCTGGGCCAGCGTCTGGCGAAGTCTCTCTTTAAGGATAAATCCGGCGTGGTCGGCGCCAATAGCAATTTTCATTTCAGGCGAGTTTCAATTTTAACATGCTAGAATGGCTTCTTCGTCACTCGGTCCTTCGAGATACCCCATGCATTGGAGCAAGCTGTTCATACCCACGTTGCGGGAGAACCCCGCCGAAGCCGAAGTTCCCAGCCATCAACTGCTGCTGCGGGCGGGCTACATCCGGCAACTTTCCGCCGGAATCTACAGCTACCTGTTTCTGGCGCAGCGGTCTTTGTTGAAGATCACGCGGATCGTTCGCGAGGAGATGGACGCGATCGGCGCCCAGGAAATGCTGCTGCCGGCCCTCAACCCGGCCGAAGTCTGGCAGGAATCGGGCCGCTGGGACGTGATGGGCGACAACATGTTCCGGCTGAAGGACCGATGGCAGCGCGACCTGTGCCTGGGGATGACCCACGAAGAGGTCATGACGGTCATCGCCCGCGGCGAACTGCGCAGCTATAAGCAACTGCCCCAGGTCTGGTATCAGATCCAGACCAAGTTCCGCGACGAGCTGCGCCCCAAATCGGGCCTGCTGCGGGTGCGGCAGTTCATAATGAAGGACTCCTACAGCTTCGACCTGGACGCGCCGGGACTGGATGCGGCCTACCAGAAGCACTACGATGCCTATTGTCGGATCTTCGACCGCTGCGGCCTCAAGTACGCCGTGGTCGAGGCCCATTCCGGTTCCATGGGCGGCAGCCAGTCGCACGAATTCATGGTAGCCACCAACGCCGGCGAAGATCTCGTCGCCGAGTGCCCCGGCTGCGGCTACGCCGCCAATCTGGAGAAGGCTGAAGCGGCGCCCGTCGCGCCGCTCGCCGCCGATCCCGAAGGTGACCTCTCGCCCGAGAAGTTCCACACGCCCGGGCGCAAGACCATAGCGGAAGTGGCCGAGTTCACGGCGCTTCCCGAGACTTCGCAGGTCAAGAGCCTGGTCATGGCCGCCGACGGCGAGATCATGCTCGTGCTCGTGCGCGGCGATCACAACCTGAGCGAGACCAAACTCTCCGGCGTAATCAGCGCCACCGAGATCCGCCCCGCCCGCCCCGACGAGATCCGCGAGCGGTTTGGGGCCGATGCGGGCAGCCTGGGTCCGGTGGGCCTCGAGGGCATCCGAATCCTGGCCGACCTGGCGCTTCAAGGCAGGCGCAACATGATCGCCGGGGCAAATGAGAACGACTATCACCTGCGCCACGTGACGCCCGGCGAGGACTTCCAGCCCGAGTATCACGACCTGCGCCAGGCGGCCGAGGGCGATGCCTGCAAGCGGTGCGGCGGCGCGCTGAGGCTCACGAAGATGGTTGAGATCGGGCACATCTTCAAGCTGGGCTACAAGTATTCCGAGAAGATGGGGCTGCGAGTTCTGAACGCCGGGGGCCAGGAAACGACGCCGATAATGGGTTCCTACGGAATCGGCATCGAGCGCATCCTGTGCGCCGCCGTCGAACTGTACCACGACGCCGACGGCATGGCGCTGCCGCCGTCCATCGCCCCGTTTGATGTGGTAGTCACCCCGGTCAACAGCGCCGACCAGGCGCAGCGCGAGGCCGCCAACAAACTGCTTCTGCGCTGCCGCGAACTGGGCTTGGACGCCCTGCTCGACGACCGCGACGAACGGCCCGGCGTCAAGTTCAAGGACGCCGACCTGATCGGCGTTCCTTACCGCATCACGGTGGGCAAGAAGCTGAGCCAGGGCAAGGTCGAGGTCGTCACCCGCCGCGCGCGCCAGTCCGTAGACGTCGCTGTCGATGAAGCTCCGGCCTTCGTGCGCGACGCGCTATGCTCGAAGCATGGCGGATGAATTGGATCTTTCCGACGACCTCGATCTGGTCACCATCTTTGAATCGAGCGAAGTGGATTCCCAGATGGAGGCTCAGATAATTCGCGGGGCTCTTGAAGCCGGCGGCGTGCCGGCGTTCATTGTGGGTGACACGGCCTTGCCTAACCTGCCCTTCATGGTGCGCGTTCCGAAAGACCGGGTGGAGGACGCCGAACGGCTGATCGCCGAGTCGCGAGCCGCCGGGCCCCAAGCCGCAGACGAAGCCGAGCGGGCCTCGGAATCAACGCAATAAGGACCGCCCGGCCGGATGCCAGCGCGCCAAGTCCAGCATGAGGCCATTGCCATCCGTGAGGATGGTGATCGCGCCCCACTGATCCGTACGCAACGGCGTCACCCTCTGCTCCTCCAGTCGCTTGAGCAGTAGCGGATGGGGGTGGCCGTAAGAATTCGCATACCCTACTGAAATCACCCCCCAGACGGGCCGCAGTTGCTCCAGCAGAGCCTGGCCGGTCGACGTCCGGCTGCCGTGGTGGGGGACTTTAAGCACGTCGATCCTGGATAGCCCCCCAGTCTCCACGAGTTGACGCTCAACGCGGGGCTCTATATCGCCCGTGAGCAAAATGGAACGGCGCCCGTAGTTCACGCGCATGACCAGGGAATCCTGATCGCCGGCTTCACCGCTCGACAAATCCTCCGGGGGTGGGGCCATAACGTCGATATGGGCGCCTCCGTAATCCAGACCCTCACCGCCGCTCAGCACCCGAAGCGCGGCCCCGTTTCTATGGACGAGTTCGCGCAGGCGGGCGCCCTCGGACGATCGGGGAATCGCCCCGATCCATACTTCGCGGGGGCGGAAGTTGCTCACCACGGCCGCCGCCCCGCCCGCGTGGTCCGCGTGCAGGTGGGTGAGCACAAGCACGTCCAGGCGCTTGATCGACCGGCTCCACAGGTAGGGCGATACCACGTCCTCGCCGATGTCCAGGCGGCTCTGCCGGGTGCCATAGGTCAGCACCCCGCCGGTGTCCACCAACATCAACTTGCGGTCTGGGAAAGCCAGCAGTATCGAGTCCCCTTGGCCGACGTCTATCGCCGTAAACTCCAAAACTCCGGGGGTGACCTTGGCCGGAAAGGGATGCCAGACCAGAAGCGTCAGCGCCGCGGCCACGGCCCCTCCCGCCGGCCAGCGCCAGCCACGCGGGCCTCGTAGCGCGAGCGCCAGCAGCACCAGCGAAACCACGAAGGCGGCCGCCAGCCACAAGGGCGGATCGGGAATCCTCCAGTTCGGCTCCCAGCGGGCGTGCCAATCTACCACCTTCTGCGACCAGGTGAGCAGCCCGCCACCCAGGTTCGCGGCCGGCCTCCATCCGGTGAACACACCCAGAAATCCGGTTGGAACGGCCAGTTCAAGCAGGGGAACCACGGCCATGTTAGCCGAGAGCGCCGAAACGGAAACGCGGTGAAAGTACAGCGCCATGGGCAGCGCCAGGCATAGCTGCACGCAAGCTGTCAGGACAGCCAATTCGCAGCAGTAGAGCAGAACTCGCAGGCCCAGCGCGACTACCCTCAGGAACCACCGCGATGGAACGCCGGCCCACAAGCGAACTGTCTCAGCCAAAAGCCGCAATTCGACGCGTAGCGCGGCCACTTGAGGCGGCAGGAACAGGTCACGGTTCTTGTCCGCTGGAGCCGCGAGGCCGCGGGCGTAAGGACCGATGGTCTTTTCCAGGATCGGAACGGCCAAAGCGGCAATGGCAAGAATACAAAGGAACGTCAACTGGAAGCTGGCTTCAAACAACTGATACGGGTCCAGAACCAGGAAAACGATGGCCAGGGCCGCCAGCAGGTTCAGCAGGCGCTGGCGCCGGTAGAAGTAGCGCGCCGCGACGAAGAGGGACAGGCCCGCGGCCGCCCGCACCACCGGGGTCTGCCACTCGGTGACCAGCGCATAGAGCCACCCGCAGGCCGCCACGGCCAGCCAGGAGACCATATCCGGCAGCACCCCCAGGCGCAATAGAAGCGCGATCGCCGCCGTCAGCGCGGCCAGGTGCATCCCTGAAATAACCAGGGCGTGGTAGGTGCCGGTCAGCCGGTATTGATCGGTCCAGCTCTCCTGGACTTTGGACTGCTCGCCGATCAACAACGCTTGCATCATTCCAATCTGGTAGGCGTCGCCGGCGTAAAGCCGCTCCACCTGGGTCAGGGCCGCGCTCCGCAGACCGAAGATGAAGCTCCCCAGGACCGAGCCGCATTGCCCCGGCAGGGTTTGGATGCGCGCGCCGGAGGGGACCGATGCGGTCCAGTAGATCTGGCGCCGGGCCAGGTAGCCCTGGTAGTCGAAGGCGCCCGGGTTGCCGAAATTGCGGGGGAGGCGCAGGCGAGCCTCGAACTCCACCCGTTGACCGTAGCGCAGGGCGGGCGCCGCCTCGCCCGGTCTGGGGTACAGCGTGACGCGAGCCCGCGCACCGCGGCCAAGTTCCAGGATGAACTGCTCGCGGTCGGGGAAGAAGGCTGGCGGCTCCACCACGCAGCCGCTGAGGACCATGATCTCGCGGGGCTGCGCTTCGATCACGGGCGGAGGTCCCGGCCGGCGCAGCAGTTCCAGGAGCCCTCCCGCGAAAAGGATGGCCGCGAGCAGGCAGGGCTGGAGCATGCGCCCCGCGCCGGCCAGGCGTGCAGCCAGGGCCAGCGCCAAGAACGCGGAAATGAGAATTATCAGTTCGCGGCTATCGAAACCGATCAGCCGGCCGCCGGCGATTCCCCCAGCCAGGGCGACCGCCGGCAAGAGCAACGGATGGCGCAAGTTCCCCTAACAGCCCGCAAGCTGAAGCTTGCGCCACAAGCGCGATCAACGCTTTGGGGCCAAAGTGGCGCAAGCTTTAGCTTGCGAGGGCTCCTGGAACAGTAGTGGGGATAACCCGGCTGAGGTTCTCCGCTTAGTTGGCGGCCGCCGCGGCGGCCGTCGCCTGGAGCAGGCGGTCCTCGAAGGAATAGTCATGCTCCCGGTGGTCGCGGTGGCGCAGATACCAGCGGTAGGTTTCCTCCAGCCCCTCGACGAAGCCGGTCGGCTTGAAACCCAGCATCCGCTGCGCTTTACTGACAATCTGGGTGATCGGCGGCAAGTCGTAGTAGACCCCGAAGTAGGGATGCGGACCCATGGCGTTTCCCCCGGCGCGCGCGATTCGCTCCCTGGGGACACGCACGAGTTGCGCCTTCTTTCCGGCGGCCGCGGCGAACGCCTCCACCACTTCGGCCTGGGTGATGGGCCGCAGGTTGGCGATGTTGAAAGCGTGCCCCGCCACCGCCGGGTCCTCCAGGACGCGAAGGCAGGCCCACACCAGATCCTTGACATAAACGAACTGCATGAGGCGGCGTCCATCGCCCGGCATGATAATCGGTCTCTTGTCGCGCAGGCGGTCCCAGAAGAAAGCCTCCCGGTAAAACGGGTTGAGGGGGCCGTACACGAAGGGAGGCCGAAGGGTGACGACGGGGAACCCGGTCCTCTGGTGCAGCCGGAACAGCGCCCTCTCGGTCATCGCTTTGTTCCGCGCGTATACTTCGGAGTGATCGTCGGGGGCCAGCGCGTCGCCCTCGTGATGATTCAGGCCGTCGCCGTAGGCCGCCACGCTGGACATGAAGACGTACCGCTGCAGGTGGTTGCCGCAGGCCGAGGCGGAGGCTTCCACCTGGGCGGCAGTGGTACCGCGCTCCCAGTCGTAGGCGTTATCGAACACCGCGTCGAAGCCGCCGGCCAAGGCGCTCCGCATGGCAGCCGGGTCGTTGCGGTCGGCCACAAGCTCGCCCACTCGCTTGCCCAGGTCGTGGCCCGCCTTGCGATGCAGAACCGTGACCTTGTGACCAGCCTTCAACAGCTCGGCGACCAGCAGGCGGCCGATGAACAGCGTGCCGCCGATTATGAGGACATTCATCGCTTTTCGGGAGGCGGACACCCAGACAGCTAGTCGTAGTACTCCAAACCAAGGTGGGTGATCAATTCCTCGCCCCGCATCCACCGCAACGTGTTCTTCAGCTTCATCAACTGGATGAAAATGTCGTGCTCAGGATACAGCCCGGGGGCGGTCATGGGCCCCTTGAAGTAGAAGGACAGCCATTCCTGCACGCCCTTCATCCCGGCCCGCTGTGCCAGATCCATCAACAGAACCAGATCCAGCACCAGGGGCGCGGCCAGAATCGAATCCCGGCACAGGAAATCGATCTTGATCTGCATCGGGTAGCCCATCCACCCGAAGATGTCGATATTGTCCCAGCCTTCCTTGGCGTCGCCGCGCGGCGGATAGTAGTTGATTCGAACCAGGTGGTAGAGATCCTTGTACAACTCGGGGTAAAGCTCGGGCTGGAGGATGTAGTTCAGCACCGAGAGCTTGGTCTCCTCCTTGGTTTTGAAGGAGCCCGGATCGTTCAGCACCTCTCCATCCCGGTTGCCGAGGATGTTGGTGGAGAACCAGCCTTTGACTCCCAGCATCCTGGCCTTCAAACCCGGCGCGAGGATGGTCTTCATGAGCGTCTGGCCGGTCTTGAAGTCCTTGCCGCAGATCGGAGCCCCCATCTCCCGGGCGAGTTCATGGAGAGCGGGCACGTCGGTAGTCAGGTTGGGCGCGCCGTTGGCGTGAGCGATGCCCATTTTCAGGGCGGCGTAGGCATAAACCTGGCTGGGGGCGATGCCCGGGTCGTTGGCCGCCAGGCCGCGTTCGAAGTTCTTCAGGGTCTGGTGGACCTCGGCGGCCTGGTGATGCACTTCAGTGGAGCCGCACCAGATCATGACCACCCGCGACACCCCGTTGGTCTTCTTGAAGTTCTCGATGTCCTCCATCACCATGCGGGCTTTGTCCATCTTCGACCCGCCCTGCTTCACGTTCGGCCCGGTGATTAGCCGGACGTATTCCTGGTCGAAGACGGCCTTCATCGGCTTGATTCGGGACAGCGGCTCCTTCACCTTGTCCAGGTCCGCCCGATCGAGCACGCCCGCCTTGATGCCCGCCTCGTAGACGTTGTCCTCGAAGATGTCCCAGCCCCCGATAACCAAGTCGTTCAGGCTCGCCAAGGGCACAAAATCCTTAATCTTCGGGCTCCGGCCATCCGTCCTCTTTCCCAGCCGGATGGCGCCCATCTGGGTCAACGAGCCGATCGGCAGCGCGTGTCCCGCCTTGATGGACTCCACCCCGGCGATGAATGTGGAAGTGACGGCCCCCATACCTGGAATCAACACTCCGAGTTTGCCCTCGGCGGGCGCGATCTGCACACTATCCTTGCTGGGCAACGTTCACTTTCTCCTTTTCTTTCAATGGCCTGCTGAACCCGGCACCGTAAATGTTATACTACCATTCTCGTGGCGGAACGCGCGATGGCCTGGAGCGCCATAATCGTCGATGACGAGCAGTTGGCGTGCGAGGAACTGGCTTACCTGCTGAAGGACTTCCCCGACATTGAGGTGGTGGGCTCCGGCAGGAACGGTCTCGACGCAGTGCGCCTCATAGAGAAGTTGGAGCCCGATCTGGCTTTCCTGGACGTCCAGATGCCCGGCCTGGATGGCCTGGGGGTCATCCGGAAAGTCAAGGAAGCCGGGCTCCCTGCCCCTCATTTTATCTTGGCTACGGCCTACGACCAGTACGCCATCGAAGCGTTCCGCCTGAACGCCCTGGACTACGTGCTCAAACCGGTGGACAAAGAGCGCCTCGCCGAGACCATCGAGCGCGCCCGGCGCATGCTCCAGGAACGGCAAAAGGCCGAGACCTCGGAAGCGCAGCCAGCCGGCCGACCGTCCACTCAGCGGGTCAAGCTCATGGTCAAGAGCGGCAACCGGAACTTCATCGTCGACTCCGAGGATGTCGTCTACGCCACGATCAACGACGGCGTGATCACGATCATCACCACCACCCTGGAGGGGGAGTCAAACTACCGCGCCCTTGAGGATCTGCAGTCCAGCCTCGACCCTGACGTCTTCTGGCGCGTCCACCGTTCGTTCCTGGTGAACATCAACCGGATCAAGGAAGTGATCCCCTGGTTCAAGTCGAGCTACCAGTTGCGCATGGACGACAAGAAGCAGACCGAGATCCCCGTCAGCCGGGTCCAGACCAAGCGCCTCCGCTCCCTACTGAAGCTCTAAAAGGGGACAGACGCATTTGTTTCCCAATGTTGCCTGGGCAATTGCCGGCAACTGGCCAGGCAACATTGGGACACCATGTATTCGGGCCGAACGGTGTTCTCGGCCGTGGTAGGGATGCGAGTTGCCCCGCACCGGGTGCGTGACACAGTAGTGGCCCATGTGGGGTCTGGCTCTCAGACAGGCTACGGCTTTCGAGCCGGGGTTGTTCGGGTTGTTGCGAGCTGCCGGGCCGCCGGGCGGTGCTACAATCTGATTGGCATGCCTCGCAGTGTCGCCCTTTTTGTCACATGCATCGTGGATCAGCTCTTTCCGGAAGTTGGTCTGGCGACGGTGGAGGTGCTCGAGCGCCTGGGCTATACCGTGGATTTCCCCGAAAAGCAGACCTGTTGCGGCCAGCCGGCCTTCAACTCAGGTTACCGGGACGAGGCCCGCGAGGTGGCCTGCCATTGCCTCGAAGTCCTCGCCGGAGCGGACTACGTCATCGTGCCTTCCGGCTCCTGCACCTCGATGATCACGCACCACTATGAGGAGCTTTTCGACAAGGACCCGCGCCGCCTCGACCAGGCGCGGCGCCTGGCTCCCCGCGTCTGGGAATTCAGCAAGTTCCTGCTCGAAGTGGCCGGCGTCGAGGACGTGGGCGCGCGCTACGACGGCGTCGTCACCTTCCACGACAGTTGCCACGGCCTCCGCGAGCTGGGAATCAAGGAAGGGCCGCGCCGGCTGCTGGCGCGCGTCAAGGGCCTCACCCTGCGGGAAATGGACATCCCCGAGGAGTGCTGCGGCTTCGGCGGCACATTCTCGGTGAAGTTCCCGTCTATCTCGGGCGCGATGTCGCGCACCAAGATCGAATCCATTATTAAGACCGGCGCGGACACGGTGGTGGGAGTCGATGCGAGCTGCCTGATGCAGCTCAGGGGCGTCCTTTCGCGGGATGGGTTGCCCGTCAAGACCATGCACCTGGCGCAAGTCCTGGCTTCCCGCTGATCGCTGGCCATGCCTACCGCCCCTCAAGAGCAGTTTCGGAAAACGCTGGCGGATTCCAGCCTCCAACTCGCCATCTACTCCGCGACCGGACGCCTGATTGGCAAGCGGCGCGCTGCGGTCAACTCGGAGGTCCTCCCCGACTACCAGGAACTGCGGGACCAGGCCCACGCCTTGAAGCAGCACACCATGGACAACCTGGACCACTACCTGAAGCAGTTCGAGGCAGGCGTGACGGCGCGCGACGGCAAGGTGGTCTGGTGTCAGGACGCGGGCGAGGCCTCCGAGTTCCTCGTGCGCCTGGCCCGGGAGAAGGGCGCCCGGCTCTTCACCAAAGGGCAAGTCGATGACCGCCGAGGAAATCGACCTTACCGCGCGCCTCGAGGAGCACGGGCTGGAGGCGGTCGAGAGCGATCTCGGAGAGTACATCGTTCAACTGGCGGGATCGCGGCCCTACCACATCGTGGCGCCGATGCTGAACCTGACCCGCTACGATGTCGCCGACCTGCTCACCCGCGCCCTGGGCGTCGAGCGCGAGACCGTCCCCGAAAACCAGGCCAAGATCGCGCGCCGCGTGATGCGCGAGAAGTTCCTGGCCGCCGGCATAGGCATAACCGGGGCGAACTTCCTGGTGGCGGACTCGGGAGCGGTGGTGTTGGTGACCAACGAAGGCAACGGCCGCATGTGTACCACCTTGCCTAAGGTCCATGTCGCCATCGCCGGGATCGAGAAGTTGATCCCCCGCGCTCAGGACCTGGCCGTATTCCTGAAGCTTTTGGGACGCAGCGCCACGGGGCAGCTTCTGACCGTCTACACTTCCTTCCTCGCCGGGCCCCGGCGTCCGAATGAGATCGATGGCCCCGAGGAGTTCTACGTTCTCCTGCTGGATAACGGCCGCACTCGGCTGCTGGCCGACCGCGAGAAACGTCAGTCGCTCTACTGCATCCGCTGCGGCGCGTGTCTCAATCACTGTCCCGTGTACCGCAAGATCGGCGGCCACAATTTTCCCTGGGTCTATTCCGGCCCGATTGGAATGGTCATCAGCCCGCAGTACCGCGGCATCGGCCAGGATCCCTGGCTCCCGTTCGCCTCCAGCCTGTGCGGAGCCTGCGCCGAAGTCTGTCCGGTCAAGATCGAACTGCCCAAATTGCTGCTGGCGCTTCGCGGCGAGGTGGTGAGCCGCGAGGGCGAATCGAGACTGGAGCGCCTGGCTTTCCGCGCCTGGTCCTGGTTGATGCGCCACCCGCGCCTCTTTGAACTGGCCGGCACGATGGGCGCGCTGGTGCGCAAGGTTCCGTTTGTGCCGAGCATTGGCCCGCTCAAGGCGTGGACCAGCGAGCGGGATATCCCGCCGCCGCCCTCCAAGAGCTTCCGCCAGTTGTGGCGTACGCGTCAGGGGGGCGCCCGCTGATGTCCCGCGACCAAATCCTCCACAAAGTTCGTACCGCCCTGGGCCGCAGCGCCGGCCAGCCGCCCGCTGTTGTGCCGGAGGCGCGTCTCCGAGTGCCGGAAGTGGACCTGGAAACGCGGCTTGCGCGCTTTTCGCGGGCGCTGGAGGTTCTCGGCGGCAAGTTCCATCGTGCCGCCTCGATGGACGACGCCCGCGCGTACGTCGCCGCGTTGGTCGATGGCCGCTCCGCCGTGGCCTCCAACTCGCCTTACCTGGAGCAGTGCGGGATCACGGCACTCGCCGGTGTGCGGAGTGGATTCCTGGCGGAGCCGGAATTGCGGGCCCTTTGCGCCGTGACTGACTTTGGCGTCACCAGCGCAAACTACGGTCTGGCCGATACGGGCTCGCTGGTCATGCTCGCCAGCCGCGAGGAAGCCCGCATGATCTCGTTACTCCCTCCGGTCCACATAGCCGTCCTGGCGAAGGAGCGGATACTGACGGGCCTGGACGAATTGTTCACCGTGCTGCCCTTGCCGGCTGAGGCAGCTTCCTCCATGGTCCTGATCACCGGCCCGAGCCAGACCACCGATATCGAGCAGCTCCTCATCCGCGGTGTGCATGGCCCCGGGGAAATCCACGTCATAGTCGTTTAGAATCGTTCGTGCTACACTAATCAACTGAATTGAAAGGCTTTGGGCCCTTAGCTCAGCTGGTTAGAGCAGCGGACTCATAATCCGTTGGTCGTAGGTTCAAATCCTACAGGGCCCACCAATTCCGTCTATCCCTCGCGGCTAACTGAATTTGCCGTCTCCTGGATCCTCCTGCCCCGAAGAAGAATGCGACCTGCGGTCACGGTCAGCATCAAACGAGACATGAAGGTCTAGAGATAAATCTAGAGCAAAGGAGAAGGAGCAAATGAGGTTCCTGAAGACAGTACCCGCAGCAGTGTTTTGCCTGGCGCTGATTAGCACAGTACTATCACCGGTCGCCAAGGCGGACGAGTGGAACAAGAAGACCGTGATGACTTTCAGCGGACCTGTGGAGATTCCGGATGTGCACCTCCAGGGGTTCGGGGTGTTGCCAGCCGGCACCTATGTGTTCAAGATCATGAACTCGACCTCCAACCGCCACATCGTCCAGATTTTCAACAAGGAGGAAACGAAGATCTACGCCACCATCCTGGCCATCCCGAACTATCGCCTCAAGCCGACTGACAAGACCGTGGTCACTTTCCGCGAGCGGCCGGCAGGTGAGCCTCCGGCGCTACGGGCATGGTTCTATCCCGGCAAGAGTTTCGGCGAGGAATTCGTGTACTCGCGAGCTGAAGCAGCGGAGCTGGCCAAGGCGACCAACACGGTCGTTCTCTCCACCACGTCCGATTTGCCGGAGGAGGCCACACCCGAGATGATGACGATGAACGAATCGAGCGTAGCGCAGTTAATGGAAACCCCTGTCGCTGCGACTCAACCCACGGGAGAAACCGAGGAAATCGCTTCGGCGGTCACCGCCCCGCCAGCCGCGGAGCTAGAGCCGGATACCTCGACACAAGTAGCGGAGATGACGCTTCCGAAAACAGCCAGTACGCTGCCGTTGATGGCGCTGCTTGGACTGCTGGCTTTGGGCGGAAGCTGGGCCATCGGACTGGTGCAAAAGCGGGCGAAGTAAGTAGGCCCGGTCAACAAGGGCGCTCGGGGCCGGATTGCGTGGCGAGTTAAGAAAGCGAGCAGCAATGCGGAGTGGGCGATCGCGGACGGGAGAGTCTGGCGCGGTGAAAGCGCTGGCTCTCCCGGTTCTTTTCCTGGTTGGCCTGGCAGTCTACTTTGGAAATCAGTCTCCGCCGGCGACACACGATGACGATTCGGGATCTTTCCAATTCGCGGTGGACGTTGCCCTGGTGGTATTGCACGTTACGGTGTCCGACCGGCAAGGCGGTTTTGTCTCGGATCTGGGACAGAAGGATTTTGTGGTTTATGAGGACAGCCGGCCGCAGACCATCCGGCTCTTCAGAAACGAAGATATTCCGGTCACCGTGGGACTGGTTGTGGACCACAGCACAACTATGCGGCCGAAGATTGTGGAGGTCGCCGCCGCCGCCCGGACCTTCGTGCGGTACAGCAATCCAGAAGACGAAATGTTCGTGGTCAATTTCAACGAGAAGGTCAGGCTGGGCCTGCCCAGCACGATCCGATTCACTGATAGCACCGACGAACTTGAACACGCGATAACCGCCGCAGTTTCCGGAGGCCAGACGGCTCTTTACGACGCGATCGCCAAGGGGTTGGAGGAATTACAGGCAGGCAGCCGGGATAAGAAAGTGCTGATCGTCATCAGTGATGGCGGTGACAATAGAAGCGTGCACAGCCTGGCGCAGGTCATGAACCTGGCCCAGCAATCCAGCGCCATCATCTACACCATAGGCCTCTTCGACGAAGAAGATCCGGACCGGAACCCCGGCGTGCTTAAGCGTCTGGCACAGGCCACGGGCGGCGAAGCCTTTGTGCCCGGCAAGCTCAGCGAAGTGGTGTCCATATGTGAGCGCATCGCCCGGGAGATTCGCCATCAATACACGATCGGATATGTTCCGAGCAACCCGGCTCGTGACGGATCTTATCGGGCCATTCGGGTAGTTGCCGGGTCGACGGACCGCGACAGACTGTCCGTGCGCACGCGCGCCGGCTACATCGCCGGCGGAGAGCCACGGCTTGGCAAGAAGAGCGCCAAATGAGGCCTGTCAGGCGGATTCTGAAGTGGACCCAGCGGGCGCTCTTTGTCTGCGCCGTCCTGCTTCTGGGCTATTACGGGTTCGCCCTGGTGGACGCCTGGGTTTTCCAGAAGCGCGAAAGCATCGACCTGGACCGTCTGCTGCGCGATCGACGTGCGGCGAGCGAGAGCCCGCCTCCCGCCGTAACCGACGGTATGATCGGCCGCATCGAGATCCCACGTCTCCTCCTTTCAGCGGTTGTCCTCGAAGGGACCGGCGAGACCACCCTCCGGCGCGCGGTCGGACATATTTCCGGCACGGCGCTGCCGGGGCAGCCCGGCAACGTGGGCCTGGCCGGGCACCGGGACACGTTCTTTCTCCCGCTGAAGGACTTGAGGATCAAGGACGAGGTTCAGCTCTCGACGATGAAAGGCAATTTCAATTACGAAGTCGAGTCGCTGAGGGTGGTGGAGCCGGACAATGTCGGGGTACTCGCTCCGTCAGGCGAGAACGTGCTGACGTTGGTGACATGTTACCCGTTCTACTTCGTCGGGCCGGCGCCCAAGCGGTGGATCGTTACAGCCAGACAAGTGTCCCCATAATTTGCTACCCGCCCCACGCCCCCGGGTTCCGTAGCGCCTAAGGGAGATCTGGACCTTCGCCGGCTGGCCCGGCGCGTCAGGCGCTCTTTCGCTTTGTTGCGACTCCACGCCGCTGCCGAAGAACCGGAGCGAGTGCTCGTAGCGCTTGATTGACAGTCGCACCGTCAGGGAAGACATCGAGTACGTCGGGATCGATCACCGCGATGTTGGCGCCCTGAGCGTATTTCGCCGCCGTCACACCGCTACCCCCCTGACCGCTCCCTCCCGGGGCCGTGAAAGAATCGCGCGCCTCACACCCTGGGTGCCGCCGGGCGGCTGGCTTGCGTTTACACGGCTCTATCCTCGCTCGACTCTGAAATGGCTGGGCCGCCCCGCGGCGGTCAGGCCGCTTTCAACTGCGGCCTCCAGCACAGCCGGATCCACTGCTGCACATTGTAGGCGATCGCCAGCCACAGGGCTTCCTTAGCCGCCTTGGCCAGACCCCGCACCGAGAACCGCCGCCATTTCCACGTCCCTTTCCAGCACATGTGCGGAAACTCCGCCACCTCACTGCGGCGGCTGTAGATCTGCTTGGCCTCCGCCGTTTCCATCCGCCGCTGGAAGCTCTGCATCGCTTCGCTCTCGATCACCCGTTCCACCTGCCGCCCCGCGGCGCTACGCGGACAACAAAGCAGTTTGACCTCGCAGGCTTGGCAGTCCACCGCGCTCGCCTGGTATACGTTACAGCTAACCCCATGGTGCTGACGGATTTTGACCAGCGCCAAACACCTGCCCCGCGGGCAGCTCAGTGTGTCGCTCGCCGCATCGTGCACAAAAGCTGCCGGTCGAAACTCCTCGGCGATGCCTTGCCGCACAAACGCCCCCGCGCTCCGGCTGTCGGAGTCTTTCCATGGCGCGATCAACTCCAACGTCTGCTCGCTGAGCCGCTCCACGTTCTCCCGACTCACGTACTCGCCGTCGGCGATCATCTGCGCGGGCCGTTGTCCCGTGATCCGGCTGGCCCGTTCCACGGCCGGCAGCAGTTCCTGGGTATCGTTCGGCGCTGCCGTCACCTCCACCGCCACGATGACCCGCGATTTCGCCTCGGTCGTCACCTGTACGTTGCAGCTCGGCGCCCACCCGCCGTCGGCGTGCTTAATCTTGCGGGCTTCTGGTTCCGTTTCGCCCACCTGTAGTTTCGCCCGTTGTTTCGCCGCCGCCGTTTCCGTTTCGCGCTGGGTCAACTCCTCCAGCGCGGCCTGCAGCCGGGCGGCTTTTTCCCGCACCGCCCGCTCTTGCGCCGGTGAAACGACTCCTTGCCGGTTTGCGCCCGCACCTTCGTGCCGTCCTGCAGTAGCGTTTGCAAATCCACCAGGTCGGCGCTTTGCAGCGCCGCCAGGATCTTCACGAACAGCGCGTCCAACTGCTCCTTCTGGCCCATCCGGAAGTCCGACAGTGCGTGATGATTGATCGACTGATCCGCCGCCAGCCAGCGTAGCGCGGGCTCCCATACCATGCTCCGCTGGATGGCCCGCGCCGAGGCGATCCCCTGACTGTAGGCGTACACCCAGATGCTGATCAGCACCTGCGGGGATCAACTCGGCCGCCCCGCCCGCTCGCCCCGGTTCAAACAGTCCCGCTCGAACTCTTGCAGGTCGAGACTCTCCACCAGCGCCCAAATCGCCCGCGCCGGATGGTCCACAGCGAGTAGCGCTTCGACGTCCATCTGCGCCCAGCGCATCTGTTTTCGGTCCAGCACGACGAAGCGGGGCTTGGGCGGGGGGCCTCGACCGCCGGGCAGCAGATCGGCTCGGGCTCGGGATGCTCGGGAATGTCAAGCCAAGCGGGTTGGTCACTCACAGTGCCAGCATACGGAGATTCAAAACCTTTTCAAGAGGAAATGTTTTACTTCGGGGTGGCCTCGATTTCTTCACAGTCCCGGGAGGGAGTGGTCAGTATTTGCTACGCAGTGCATCAGGCTGAAGGTTCGATTCCTTCGGCGACGTCAGCCCTTCCCGTTCACTTGCCCCTCACACCACGGAGAACTCCCCAAACGCCGACCGCGAATAGGCCCACCGATCCGAGCCAATATCCGGCGTTGTGGAAACTGCTGAGCGGTGGAAGCCTTACGCCGGTCTTGATCCAGCCGGACAGGAAGTAAACCATAATGATGCCACCCATCAGCACCTGGACAATTCTCCAAGCGAGCTTCATCTTGTCGGACCCTCGCACTTGACCTTCACCCTCTTCGCCAGCTGGAACGGCGGGTAAGGCTCTAATCCAGGATTCCCGCTTTGCCTTCCCGGCCGCCATCAATCATACATCCAAACCGGCTCGGTAGGCGCCGTTCTGAAGCTGAATGAGGCCCATGTACTTGTCGAGCATCTCGCACAACTGCGCCGCGCGGAATGGCTTGCTCAAGTAGTCATCCATCCCCGCCTCTAAGCAGCGCTCGCGGTCGTCGGCCATGGCTCCCGCCGTCAGGGCGATGATGGGCGTGTGACGGGCCGCGCCTTCGCGATTGCGAATCTCGCCGGTGGCCTGGTAGCCGTCCATCTCCGGCATCTGGCAATCCATGAAGATCAGATCGTAGGGCAGTAGAGCGGCCATGTCGAGCGCCTCCTGCCCGTTGGCGGCCACGTCCACCCGGCACCCCAGCTTTTTGAGCAGCGCCGCTGCCACCTTCTGATTGACGATGTTGTCCTCCACCAGCAGGACGCGCCGCCCCCCGAAAGACGGCAGCGCACTCGGTTCCTTCGATTTCCCCACTTTCAGTTCTGCCCGCGGAAGCGGATTCGTACGGAGTGGCATCTCAATGGAAAAAGTCGACCCTTTCCCCCCTTGGCTGGTCAGGCTCAGGGTTCCACCCATCAACTCCACAAGCTGCCTGGAGATGGCCAGGCCCAACCCCGTGCCGCCAGACTTGCGTGTGGTTGAAGAGTCCACTTGCTGGAACTTCTGAAACAGCATTCCCTGGCGGTCGGCTGGAATCCCGATTCCGGTATCACGCACTGCAATCCGGATGGAAGCCAAACCTTCGGAGATCGGCAGGCTGCCGGCTTCGATCAGCACTTGGCCGCGTTCGGTGAACTTGATGGCGTTGGAAACCAGGTTCAGCACCACCTGCCGGATGCGGCCGGGGGCGCCTAGGAATTCGCGGGGTGCATCCGGAGCGTAGCGGAGCAGCAGTTCGAGCTTCTTCTCGTGGGCTTTCACCGCCAGCAGTCCGACCACGTCTTCCAGGGCGCTCGCCAGGTCGAAGGGGATAATCTCCAGATCGAGTTTGCCGGCCTCGATCTTGGAAAAATCCAGAATGTCGTTGATGATGCCGAGCAGCGCTTCGCCGGAGTCGCGGACGGTTTCCGCGTAGCCCTTCTGCTCGGGGGTCAACCGCGTGTCCAGCAGCAACCCGGTCATTCCGATGACGCCGTTCATGGGGGTACGGATCTCATGGCTCATCGAGGAAAGAAAATCGCTCTTGGAGCGAGTGGCGGCCTCGGCGCGATCCCTCGCCACCGCCAGTTGCTGGACCAACCGGGCCAGGTCGGCGCTGTTTCTTTCCTGGGTCTCGCGGGCCTCCTCCAGGTCGCTAAGGTATTTCTGGATGCGCTCCTCGGCCTGCTTGCGCCCAGTGATGTCCAGCGCAATGCCGGTCATGCGGATCGGTTTGTTCTCCGCGTCCCGAACCAAACTCCCGCGAGCCTGGATATAGCGGATGCCGCCGCCGGGCAGCCTGGC
The DNA here is from genome assembly GCA_963734625.1 of Bryobacterales bacterium. Lineage (GTDB taxonomy): Bacteria > Acidobacteriota > Terriglobia > Bryobacterales > Bryobacteraceae > CAVTHW01. Next base: position 180,807 of record CAVTHW010000014.1, read on the forward strand.
GCGAAACTCCAGCTCGGGCGGAGCTTCCCCAGCCAGACAGGCACCGAGCCACTCTTGCATGGCGGCCCGGTCGTCGGGGTGGATCAGACTCGGAAGCGTCTCGCCGGAGGGAACAAAGGCATCCGGCGAGACCCCATGCAGGCGGTACGTTTCGGGCGACCAATGCAACACGCTGGCGCCAGCCGCCAAATCCCAGCTCCAGCTACCGATGTGGGCAACGCTCTGTGATTCGGACAGAAAATGCTCTTTCGCCCGTAACTCCTCCTCCATCCGCTTCCGTTCGGTGATGTCGGTGTCGCTGCCGTGGTAGCCCCGCAGGGTTCCGTCGGCGTTTAGCAGGGGAATGCCGTTGGTGGAGACCCACACGAGGCGGCTATCTTTCGTCACCACGGCGTTGACTAAGCCCTCGAACGGCTCCTTCCGCTCGAAGACCTCGAGGGCTCCGGCTTTGAACGCTTCGCGTCCTTCTTCCGGGTGCAGATCGTAGAAGTGCAGCCGGCCCACCAGTTCGTCGGGGCGGTAGCTCCAAACGGTCTCGGCCACATGGCTGATATGGGTGTAGAGGCCCTGGGCGTCCACTTCCCAGGTGATGGTGCGGCTCTGCTCAGCCAACTGGTCGAACCGGGCCTCGCTCTCCCGCAACGCCTCCTCAGTCCGCTTGCGCTCGGTGATGTCGCGGAAGACACCAAGGGCCCCCGTGAACCGGCCCTCCGCGGTGATGTCCGGCACGGCTGTCACCAGAATCTGCCGCGTGGCCCCGTCGGGCCGCAGAATCTCCAGCTCGTAGCAACCCTCCCGGCCACCGCGCCGGTTTGCGCTCTCCGCCAGGAGGCGGCGGGATTCCTCGGGCCCAAGGAATTCGATCAAGCTCCTCCCCACCAGCCCACCCGCAGGAACGCCGAAGATGGTCTCGGCGGCAGGGTTCGCAAACTGAAAGCGCTCCCCGTCGTCCACGGATCCAATTCCTTCGCCAGCGTGGCTGAAAAGCTGGCGGAAACGTTCCTCGCTCTCCCGCAGCGCCTCTTTTGCCCGCTCAATGGCATTGCCGGTGCGCCCCGCGGTCCAGGCGGTGATGCCCAGGATCAGAACACAGGCCAAAATGCCCTCCAGGGAGTGCCAAACCGCCGGACTCGCACTCGGCAGGGTCAAGTTCATCGAGTCCAGCCAGCCGTCAAAGAGTATGAGCAGCAGCACACTCGGCAAGAAGGCACGCAAGAGCACGCCGCGCATGGAATCTCCGCTCCAGGCACGCAACTCCGGCACCCCGGGCAGCGCCAGGCTGCCCTCTCCCGCGCCCAGCAGCACGAAGGCCAGGGCCGTGGGAAAAGCCACTGGAATGGCGGCGCCGCCGTACAATAACGGCGCGCTGTAGGCATACCCGACCGAGACCACCAGGCCGATCGCTGCCCCCAGCAGCGCGAACAGGGCGGCCGTGGAGTCGGCAAAACGCCACCGGGCGGCCTGGAGCAAGAGCATTAGCGCTGCACCTTCAAGAAGAAGCGCCCCGCCAGTCAAAGGCGACATTCGGCCCAGCGGGATCTGGCCGAGGTGTGCATTGGTTCTAGAAAGCACCCACTCCAGGCCCGGATCGAAGCCGGTGAAGAATTGTCCTAGAACCAGCAATCCCAAGCCAGCGGGAAGGACGGCTAGGGCCAGCGCCAGACGCCGGTTCAGCCGATGTGCGGGCCAGCGGGCATAGTTGAAGACTCCGCTGCCGAGAAGAAGCACGGCCAGAGCGGTGCTGGGAGCCATCGGGATGGACTTGCCCCACTGCCCCGCCAGGAACCGGGCGTCCAACAGCCAACCTGCTAACGCCAGCAAGGCGATGCCGCAAGCCGCTCCCGCGCACAGTTGAGTGAACCGTTTCGGCAAAGCTTCCCCCCGGGATTGCTCCTCATTAAGCTCTATCGGCACAAATGGCCGCCATTTCGCTTCATTAGCATTTTCGCGATCCTGCTATCCTGGTCCTACCATGGAGCAAATCCGCGTGGTCTATGAAGAATTCAAGGTCCTCGGGCACGAACTGGTGGACAAAGTGGGCCAGTTGATCCACGCCGGGAACGTGCGCCGGATCATCGTCAAGGATGAGAAAGGCAACACGTTTACGGAAATCCCTTTGACCGTGGCGACGGTGGGCGTGATCGCGGCGCCGGTGCTGGCTGGGCTGGGCGCGATCGCCGCGCTGATTGCCAACTTCACCTTGGGCGTGGAGCGGGTGAAGGAGAACACAACCCAGGCCGCGCCTGAAGACCCTGGATGCGCCCCGAAGCCCGATCTGTGAGAGTTCAGCGCTCGATCAAGACCGGCGTTCGGCCACGATGGTGAGGCGCATGTCTCGCGCCCTGCGCACAACTTTATGAATCAGGTTGACGCTGGGGAATCGTTGCCAGGGTGTGTATCGCGCCCGCGCCATGAAGATATGGGTGACTCTTTGGACTCTGGCAAATTGGACCAGGGTCTCGGCTGGGTCCTCACCTTCGAGCACTCGCGTTTCGATGTGGAGGTCGCGCGCGAATTTCAAGTGTTTCTCGACGGCGTCGCCGGGTGACTGCGACTCGAATGGGCGCCGGACGTGGACGGCAAAGCATTCAGCCTGGAGATAGTCGGCGACTCGCCAGGCCCGCCGGATGAGATTGGCCGTCGACGGCTGGCCGGTGATGTAAACCAGAAACCGTTCGCGAGCCGGTGAGGCTCCCGGCTCCGCCGCCGAGGGCGTCGTGGCCTGCCGGACATCCACTTCGTGAGCCGCCTGGCGCAGCGCCATCTCCCGCAGCGCCACCAGATTGGATTCCTTAAAGAAGTTCTCCAAAGCGCGCGATGCCTTCTCCGGCGCGTAGACGGCCCCGCGCTGCAGCCGGTGGATCAACGCGGCCGGGGTGAGATCCACCATGGCGATCTGATCGGCATGCTTCACCACCCAATCGGGCACCGTCTCCCTCACCAGGATTCCGGTGATCTGGAGAACCTGATCGTTGATGCTTTCCAGGTGCTGAATATTCATGGTGGTGATCACGTCCAGGCCGGCATCGAGCAGCACGAAAACGTCCTCCCAGCGTTTCGTGCGTTCGGAGCCGGGGACGTTGGTGTGGGCGAACTCATCCACGAGACAGACCGCCGGTTTTCGGGCGAGGATCGCCTCGGTGTCCATTTCTTCGAAATACGCCCCGCGGTACTCGATATTGCGGCGCGGTACGAGTTCCAGGCCCTCGGTCTTGGCGATGGTGTCCTGTCTGCCGTGCGCTTCGAAGTAGCCGATGACGACATCGACCCCTTTGGCCTTCAGCTCGAGTCCCTCATCAAGCATTCGATAAGTCTTGCCCACGCCGGCCGCGTAGCCCATGAGCACTTTGAGTTTTCCTCGATGTGGCTGTGCCGAGCTGGCCATATGGTGGAATCCCTTCAGTGAGGGAAAACGCAGACGTCCATGGACTCCGCCGAACGGATCAGGCGGTCCACGGGGTTGCCGAAAAGCCGGCTCCACAGACCCTCTCTGAGACTGTGTCCGATAAAGATCTGTGTAATCCGGTTCGCACGCGCGAATTTGAGTATGGCCTGGATGGGATCTTCGTCGGTCAGCGCTTCGACGCGGGCCCCGGCGTCGCGCGCCAGAACCAGTTGCTTCTCGAGGGCCGCCTGATCGGCCTCGCTGAGGGCCGACTGATGAACGTTCAGAACATGCAGTTCGCCGTGGAAGCGGTCTGCGGTGCGCCGGGCAATAGCCAGCATGGCCGCGGCATTCGCGCGGGGAGTAACACAGACCAGAATCCTCTCCTGCGTGGCGATCTGCTGGTTCAGCCCGTGGGTTTCGAGGTAGCTGTCAAGCTGGCGGTCCACGACCTCGGCGGCCAGCAGCAACGCGATTTCCCGGAGCTCGGAGAGCCTGCGCCTCTCGGCCGCTTTGGCCGCCTCGTCGGGTTGACGCCCCAGCCGGTCGAACAGTTGTTCGGGCGGGACATCCACCATTTCAATTTCATCCGCAGCCTTCAGAAAGGCTTTGGGAATCGTCTCGGCGACCTTCTTAGCAGTGAGCGGCTCAACCTGCGATCGCAACTCCTCGATATGCTGCAGGTTGACGGCGGTGATAATGGAAATGCCCGCATCCCTTAGTTCCTGGAGATCCTGGTAGCGCTTCGCATTGCGGCAGCGGGGCGGATTGTCCTGGGCCAGGTTGTCCACCAGACAGACTTGCGGTTTGCGTTCCAGGATGGCGTGAAGATCCAGCACGTCGCGGCCGTCCACTTGCAGCGGCGGGATGACTTCGAAGTAGGGGATGAGCGCCTCGACTCTGGGGTCCATCTTGCGCTGTAGGGCGCCGATAACCACGTCCTCGCCGCGTTGCTTTCGACGCCGGCCCTCGTCCAACATGCGGTAGGACTTGCCTACGCCGGATGCGTATCCGAGGAAGACCTTCAACTGGCCGAGCCCATGGCTGTGCTCCTGGGCGTGAATCCGCTGAAGGAGTTCATCGGGATCGGGACGGCCGTCTGTAGTCGAGGGCACTCTAATCTCCATTATGGGACGTTGAACCGGTAGCCGATCCACGGCTCGGTCAACAGGTACTCCGGTTTGGAGGGATTGATCTCGATCTTCTTGCGAAGCTGGTTGACGAACACGCGGAGATACTCGACCTCGCCACCGTAGTCGGGTCCCCAGACGGCTTGCAGGAGGCTGCCGTGTGTAATCGCCACGTTAGGATGGGAGGCGAGGTGGTGTAACAGGTCGAACTCCTTCGGGGTCAACCGGATCTCCTTGTTGCGGACGGTTACGCGCCGGGTTGCCGCGTTAATCTCGAGGCCGCCGGCGACGATCATAGCGGCGGCGCCCTCCGCCGACAGAGGGAGCCGTCTCAAAGCGGCGCGGATGCGCGCCAGCAATTCCGGCATGCTGAAGGGCTTGGTCACGTAATCGTCGGCGCCGGCATCAAGCGCCTCGACCTTGTCTCTGTCGGTGTTGCGGACGGTCAGGACCACGATCGCCACGTCCCACTGCTCGCGGATTGCGCGGCACGCCGCCATGCCTCCCATTCCCGGCATGTTCATGTCAAGCAGTACCAGGTCGTACTTCTCTTCGCGGAGCTTCTGCAGGGCGTCCTCGCCGCTGCGGGCATCATTTATGAAGTAGCCCTGCGCGGCGAGTGTGGCGCGCATCACCCGGCGAATCTGCGGTTCGTCGTCCACGACCAGGATTCGGGCGTTACTCATGGCAATTGTCCGCGCGCGCGATCGGCAGGGAGAAGGAGAAACGCGATCCTCTCCCCGGCTGGCTCGTCACCCAGATCTTTCCGGCGTGGGCCTCCACAATGCGGCGCACGATCGCGAGCCCCATGCCGGTTCCGGGTATGTGTTCGCGGAGACCTGGAGCACGGTAGAACTTCTCGAAGACGCGGTCCTGCTGGTTTTCGGGAATGCCCGGGCCCTGATCCGCGACGCTGACGACGATAGAGTCTCCGTCAGCCTCGGCCGAAAGTTGGATGGGCGCCAGAGGTTCCGAGTATTTGGCGGCGTTGTTCAGAAGCTGGGTGATAACAATCTCGATTAAGGCCCGGTCCGCGCAGCACGTGGGCAGGTCGCCGGGGATGGCGACCGCAACCTGGCGATCGGCCAGAACGGAACGGAGCTTCTTGAGGGATCCCGCCACCAGATCCGGAAGAGCATGGGGCTCCGTTCGCACCTGGATATCCCCGGCCTCGATGCGGGCCACGTCGATCGCTTCGCTGACCAGATAGTTCATTCGATCGGATTCCTCGTCGATGATGGTCAGCAGTTCCCTGACGTTGGCGTCAGCGGGGGAATCGGAAAGCAGGGCCGAGACCGCGGCTTTGATGGAGGTCAGAGGCGTCTTGAATTCGTGGGCGATGGCATCCAGTAAGGTAGACTTGAGCTCCTCGTTTTGGCGCGCAGCCTGGGCCTGTCCGATTAACTCGCGGTTGCGAGCCCGCTCAAAGGCGATAGCCGCAAGGTTGGCAACCGCGTGCAGGGCGGTTTCCGAGATCGAAGCACCCTGAATGCCCAGGCTGCCCTCCGGGTGGCCGCCCAAACTTATCGGAATGATCTTCATTCCTGCCGCCGGGTCCTGAAGAACCGTGCCTTGCAGCGCGGCGTCCCGCAGTTGGCTGTCGGTTAGCGTAAGATCTTGGGGTCCTGAGCGATGAGCCGTCCCGCTGGATCGGTCGAATACGGCTACCGCCTCCGCGCCGAACACCTGGGCGATCTGATTGGCGACTTGCTGGGCCGCCTCGGCCTGTCCCTCGGTGATCATGAGAGAGCGGCTGAACGAGTACAGCCGCTCCATCTCCTCACGCCGCTCATCGGCCTCGATGGTCCGCCGCCGCGCGCGTGCCGAGAGATGGCTGGAGATCACGGCGGCAGCCAGAAAAGCCATGAGTGCCAGCCAGTTCTGCGGATCGGCGATGGTAAAAGTGCCGACGGGGGGAAGGAAGAAGAAATTGAGACAGAGCATCGCCGCCATAGACGCAATCACGGCTTCCGTCAATCCCCAGGCTGTCGCGACGATCAGAATCGCCAGGAGGTAGGAGAGGGCGACGGTGGTGCTGTTGACCGAGAAGACCCGATGGTAGAGAAAGGTGATGGCGCCGATCGCGGCCACCGCACAGGCGGTTTGAACTGCAATGCGCTGGACCTTATTGCCCGACTGTGCCGTGACGCTCTCCACTACCAGATTTTACTCGGATTTCTTTGGGAAGCTCAGGTCGAGGGCGCGGTTGATTTCGAGAACGTTCACCCGGGGTTCACCCAGGAAGCCGAGGTCGCGTTTCTTTGTGTGCCTCGCAACGAGATCCCCGACCTGTTTCGCCGACATGCCGCGCGCCCTGGCGATGCGCGCTGCCTGCGCTTCGGCCGAGGCGGGGCTGATGTCCGGATCCAGGCCGCTGGCGGATGATGTAACCAAATCAGCCGGAATCGGCCCGGCGTAGTCCGGGTTGTTCTGGCGGAAGCTAGCCACGGAATCCTTCACGCGGCCGGCAAGCTTCTGATTGGTTGGGCCAAGATTAGATGCACCGGAAGCGGTTGGATCGTAGCCGTCGTCGCCGGCCGCGGAGGGCCGGGGTTGGAAATACTCCGGCTTCTTAAAGTTCTGCCCGATCAGCCCGGAGCCGATGGCTTGCCCATTGGCCACTATCAGGCTGCCGTTGGCCCTGGCCGGGAATAGGATCTGACACAGTCCGGTTACCAAGCCGGGGTAGATCAACCCGGTCAGAACCGTCAGCACCAACATCATTTTGAGGCCGGTTCCTAGTTGCTGCCACATAGTCTCCTCCTTACGCCAACCCGAGCAGGCCGAGAATCCGGTCAATGAGCCAAATGAAGGGGAAGGGCGCAAGGAAACCGCCTGCCCCGTAGATCCAGAGGTTCCGGCGCAGCATCGCGGCCGCGCTTTGCGGCTTGTACTGAACGCCCCGCAACGCGAGCGGCACAAGGGCGACGATGATCAACGCATTGAAGATCACCGCGGCGAGCACCGCGCTCTGGGAGGTGCGCAGGTGCATGATGTTGAGCTTCGCCAGCGGCGGGTAGGTCGCCATGAACATCGCCGGGATGATGGCGAAGTACTTGGAGACGTCGTTCATGATGGAGAACGTGGTCAGCGCGCCGCGCGTGATCAGTAATTGCTTCCCAATGGCAACGACCTCGATCAGCTTGGTCGGGTTGCTGTCGAGGTCCACCATGTTCCCGGCTTCCTTGGCGGCCATCGTGCCGGTGTTCATGGCCAGGCCCACGTCGGCCTGGGCGAGCGCGGGGGCGTCGTTGGTGCCGTCGCCGGTCATGGCCACCATGCGGCCGCCCGCCTGTTCCTTGCGTATGTACTCCAGCTTGTCCTTGGGCGTCGCCTGGGCGAGAAAATCGTCCACGCCGGCTTCGGCGGCGATGGCCGCCGCGGTCAACGGGTTGTCGCCGGTGACCATCACCGAGCGAATCCCCATGGCGCGCAACTGCGCGATGCGCTCCTTCATCCCGCCCTTAACAATGTCCTTGAGGTGGACGATGCCGAGCAGCCGTGGCCCATCGGCGACCGCGAGCGGCGTGCCGCCGGTCCTGGAGATCCGATCGGCGGAGTCGGTGAAGCCTAGGGGTATCGGGCCGCCCTCTTCCAGCACGAACCTGATGATTGCGTCCGTCGCGCCCTTGCGAAGACGCCTGCTGTCGATATCCACGCCGCTCATGCGGGTGTAGGCGGAAAACGGGATGAAGTGCGCCTGGTGCTCGGACACGTCACGGCCCCGCAGCTCAAACTTCTGCTTGGCCAGGACCACAATCGAACGGCCCTCGGGGGTCTCGTCGGCGAGACTGGAAAGCTGAGCGGCATCGGCAAGTTCACTCTCGGTCGCTCCGTTGACGGGCAGGAAGGCTACCGCCTGCCGGTTGCCCAAGGTGATGGTGCCGGTCTTGTCCAGCAGGAGCGTGTTCACGTCGCCGGCGGCTTCGACCGCTTTGCCGCTCATGGCGAGCACGTTGTGCTGCATCACCCGGTCCATGCCAGCGATGCCGATGGCCGAGAGCAGTCCACCGATGGTGGTGGGGATCAGGCACACGAGCAGGGCGACATAGACGGCGATGGTGGGCACGGTCCCGGCGCCGGCCGCATTCACACTGTAGATGGCAAACGGCACCAGGGTGGCGACGGCGAACAGAAAGATGAGGGTCAGGCCCGCGATCAGGATGTTAAGCGCAATCTCGTTGGGCGTCTTCTGGCGTCGTGCGCCTTCCACCAGCGCGATCATGCGGTCAAGGAACGTTTCACCGGGGTTCGAGGTGATCTTTATCTTGATCTGGTCGGAGAGTACTTTGGTGCCCCCGGTGACGGCGCTGCGGTCGCCGCCCGATTCGCGAATCACGGGGGCGCTTTCGCCGGTGATCACGGATTCATCCACGGTGGCGATACCGTCGATGACCTCTCCATCCCCCGGGATGAGCTCGCCCGCACCACAGACCACCAGATTTCCAGCGCGCAGTTGGGAGGCTGGGACCTTTTCTATCTTCCCGTTTTCCAGGAGGCGGCTGGCGGGCGCGTCGGTCTTCGCCTTGCGCAGCGAGTCCGCCTGGGCCTTGCCACGAGCTTCCGCCATCGCCTCGGCGAAGGTGGCGAACAGGACGGTGAACCACAGCCACAGGGAGATCTGCAACTCGAATCCCAGGCCGTGCGCTCGGATGAAAGCGTCGCGAATCAGGAACGCAATGGTCAGAGCGGCGCCCACCTCCACCACGAAGATCACCGGATTCTTCATGAGCGTGAGGGGGTTCAGCTTTACCAACGAATCCCGCAGCGCGCGCCCGAGAATCTCTGGGTCGAACAGAGGGCGGGACCGCACCAACCTCTTCGGGATGAGATTCGTCGAGTCTTCAACGGCACGAGGAGGAGTCAAAGTGGCGGCCATCATTCAGCTCCCGAGCGGGAAGATCACAAATGAGAAGAGTTTTCCCTGGTGCATGAGGAAATGCTCCACTATCGGGCCCAGCGCCAGCGCCGGGAAGAAGGTCAGGGCGCCAACGACCACCACCGTGGCCACCAGCAGACCCACAAAGAGGGGACCGTGCGTGGGAAACGTGCCGCTGGATGAGGGCACCTTTTTCTGCGCCGCCAGACTGCCCGCGACGGCCAGAAGAGGCACGATGAACATGAAGCGTCCAAACAGCATTGCCAAACCGGTGGTGAGGTTGAACCAAGGGCTGTTGGCATTGATTCCGGCGAACGCGCTGCCATTGTTTTCCGAGGCGCTGGAGTAGGCGTACAGCATCTCGCTGAACCCGTGGGGGCCCGAGTTGTTCAGGTTAGCGATTGCGGGCCCCGTGGCATTCCAATAGCTGTTCTTCGCGAACGGAATGACGACGCTCACCGCCGTGAATACGAGGATCAGGAACGCTGTCGCCAGAATCGGCAGCATCGCCATCTTGACTTCCTTCTGCTGGATCTTCTTACCGAGATACTCCGGCGTTCTGCCCACCATGAGCCCGGCAATGAAGACCGCGACGATGGCATACAGCAGCATGCCGTACAAACCCGAACCGACGCCGCCGAAGATCACCTCGTCGGCCTGAAGGTTGAACATGGGGACCAGGCCGCCGAGGGGAGTGAAACTGTCATGGAAGCTGTTGACAGCACCGCAGCTGGCATCGGTGGTTATGGTCGCGAACAAAGCCGACGACGCGATGCCGAAGCGGGTTTCCTTGCCCTCCATGTTGCCGCCGGCTTGCGAGACGGTGGGGGCGCTTTCCAGACCGAGTTTGGTCAGGATGGGATTCCCAGCCTGCTCGAAGCCGTAGCAGACGAAGACGCCGACCAGAAACATGGCCGCCATCGCGCCGAAGATGGCCCAGCCTTGCCTGGTATCTCCTACCACGCGGCCGAACGTATAGGTAAGTCCGGCGGGGATCATGAAAATCAGGATCACCTCGAGGAAGTTAGTAAGCGGCGTCGGGTTCTCATAGGGGTGCGAGGAGTTGGCATTGAAGAACCCGCCGCCGTTGGTCCCCAGCATCTTGATCGCCTCTTGAGAGGCGACGGGGCCCTGCGGAATGGTCTGGGTGACTCCCTCGACGGTCTTGACTGTGGCGGAGGGGCGGAAGTTCTGGATGACGCCCTGGGAGCAGAGCAGCAGCGCAGCGGCCAAAGAAATCGGCAGAAGAACGTAAAGTATCGCGCGCGTGAGATCTATCCAGAAGTTGCCTAGCTTGTCGGTCTGATGGCGGGCAAAGCCGCGTATCAGGGCCACGGCGGCCGCGATGCCAACTGCCGCGGAGGCGAATTGCTGCACCGCGAGGGCGGCCATCTGGACGAAATAGCTCAGCGTCGACTCGCCGCTGTAGGCCTGCCAGTTGGTGTTCGTCACGAAGCTGATCGCGGTGTTGTAGGCCAGGTCGGGCGTCACCAGCTTTGCGCCGAAGTCCTGCGGGTTGAACGGCAGAAGGCCCTGCAACCTCTGTATTACATACACGAACAGGAAAGCGACGAGGCTGAACGACAGGATTCCTCCGGCGTATTGCGTCCAGCGCTGTTCGGCGTCTTCCCGGATCGCCGCATAGTTTGTAGATCAGGCGCTCCAGCGGGCGGAGGACGGGGTGGAGAAACGTGCGCTCGCCTTGGAACAGTTTCGCCATGAAAAGGCCAATCGGTTTCGTGAGGAGAAGCAGGATGCCGAAGTATACGGCGATTTGGAAAATCCCTACGCTCGTCATGCGGCCCTCAGAACCTCTCCGGGCGCAGCAACGCCACCGTCAAATACACCAGGAGAAACAGCGCTGCGATGCCTGAAAGCACGTAATCCATGAGCATCCTCCTTACAGCCGGTCGCAGCCCTTGGTGATGCCCCAAAGCACCGCGAAGCCGGCAATTCCGATCAAAATATAGATGGCGTCAAGCATGTCTTCCGTTCCCGTGACCGGTGAATATCACTTGATGGCCGCGCGCCCGCATAGACTCCGCGAGTCTTCGATACAGGCCCGGCCACAAGGGCTCACGCTCGCCAATCACCACGATGGAGTGCGGCCGGAGCGCCGAGAGCAGGCTCTGCTCCAGATTCCTTCCCAGGATTAGATGAACGGCCGTTTGAACGGGCACGCCTTCGGCGACCTCGCAAAGGCGGTGCAGGAGAAATCCGGTGTCGACTGGCGGGTGGTCCACAGGGTCGGGAAATGGAACGACATAAGGCGCGACCACCTCAACGCTGGCATCAAAGCCCTGGGCAAGCCTGGCCGCGAATTCCAAGGCCGTTGACGTCGATTTGGCGGTCGTGAAGAGGACGGTGACCACAAGCTTCGAGGGTTCAGCCTGGAGGCCGTGGCCAATGGCAGCCTGGATCTCTTTCACCATGCCTAATCATAGGCAGGCGAAGATAAGGAGGGCATAAAGAAGCCATAAGGATTTCGTAAGGACGACCGCGTGGGCGCGTGCGCTACGTCGAGCCGCGCAGCACGGCGCGCATAATTGCCAGCGTCTGCCCGGCCGCCTTGCGCCAGGAGAACTCAGAGGCGCGGCGGGGACCGTCGAGCGCCAGCCGCGCGCGCAGGCCGTCGTCGAAGGCGATGCGGGCCATCGCGTCTTCGATCGATGTTTCGCTTTCCGGATCGAACAGCAGGGCGGCGGCGCCGGCGATGCTGTTCAGCGGCTCGATGGCCGAACACGCCGTCGGGATCCCGGCGGCCAGTGCCTCCAGCACAGGCATGCCGAAACCCTCGAATAGAGTCGGATTGACGAACGCCCAGGCGCGCCGGTAAAGATCCAGGAGCTCTTCTCGCGAGATCCAACCGGTCAGCCGCACCGCTTCCTTCAGGTCCAGTTCCGCGATCAGCCGTTCGAGAGCCTCGGCGTGAAAGCCGCGCAGCCCCGCAATCACCAGCCGGAACTCGGGCCGGGCGCGGCGAAACCCGGCGAAGGCCCGGATCAGGCGGTCCAGGTTCTTATGTGGATGGAGTGTCGAGACGGCCAGCAGGTATGGTTCAAGCTGGGCGCCAGCGCGCTGCCCGCCGATGCCGAAGAATCGCTCATCCACTCCATGCGGCACGACGGCGATCTTGGCGGCGGGAATTCTGTAGTAGCGCAGCAAATCCGTGCGAGTGGCCTCCGAAACCGCGACCAGGCGCGTCGAGGCGTGCGCCGACATCCAGAGCAGTGTCCGCCAGAAGGGCAGGTCGAACCAGCGGAAATACTCCGGATGGCGCTTGTGCTGGAGATCGTGGAAAACCGTCACTGTAGGGCAAGGGCAAAACAGGGGAGAGGTGAAGCCGGGGTTGAAGAGCACATCCACCCGGTGACGGAGCAGGGCCAGGGGCAAGCCGGATTGCTCCCACAGAATCCGCGCCGGCCGCACAGCGCCGCGCACCGGCTGCCGCGCAATACTGAAGCGGGGCGAGGCCGGAGCAATGTCGGCGCCGGTCTCGCGATTGACGAAAATAACGTACTCGCTCGCATCATCCAACTCCCCTAGCGCGGCGAGCAGACTCCGAAGATAGATCTCAGTGCCGCCCACGCCTCCGGGAATCAGGTACAGCGCGTTGACGCCGATGCGCAGGGGTTTCATTTCAGCGCGGATGCATGGCCGCCGTGACGCGGGCCAGGCCCCGCCGCGCCAGTTCATTGTCGGGGTTGATCTCGACGGCGCGCCGGTAGTCCGCCGCCGCTTTCGCCGCGTCGCCCGCGGCGGCATAGACGTTGCCCCGGTAGAAATACGCAGGGTCGAACCGGGGATCGAGCTGCAGAGATTTCTCCAGCGCGGCCAGGGCTTCCGCGGTATTCCCGCGCTTGCCTTGGACCAAGCCTATGGTGGCGTAGATGTCCGGCGTCTCCCGGATTGCGGCGGCCTGATGCAACTTCTCAAGGGCCGGGCCGGGCCGGTTTAAGCAGTCCTCGGCAAGCGCCCAGTCCATGAGCAACCGGTAATCCGGCGTTCCCAGGGACGCGGCGGCCTCGTACTGCCGCGCCGCCGGGCCGCAGCGCTGCCGCTGGTAATACGAGACGCCAAGCTGGAAGTGGGCGCGCGCATTTCGCGGCGACTTGGCGACGCTATCCTCCCACAAAGCTACATCGCTGGCCCAGACCTGGTTGCGCTGGTAACAGAGAAACGCGAGGATCGCCAGAACGACGGCTGCCGTTCCCGCCATAACCGCCGGCTTGGCGGGCATGCGCCGCAGCGCCTCGGCGGCAACCAGCACCAGACCGATCATCGGAAGGTAGAGCCGGCGCTCCACGAGCGGGTCCAGGATCGGCACGACGGAGGAGGTCGGAGCGAATAGGATCAGGGCCGCCAGCATCCCGTAGCAAGCCAGCGGGTAACGCTTGCGGAAGTAGATCGCGCAACCCAGAAGGATCAGCAATCCGGCCAGGCCGATGATCGCGCCGTGGTCGAACACAGTCCGCGAGATCGGGAAATAGTAGTCCACGTTCTGGCCGTAGGGCAAGACAAACAGCCGTAGGTACACCCACAGCGCTCGCCCCTGGGTGAAGAAATACTGGTACCAGGTAAACTCGCGCAGCCCGAACCCGGCCGATGTTGAGCCTTTGAGCAAGTCCGCCACGGCAACCAGGCCCGCCGCACCGGCCGCGGCCACCAGGGCGTAGAGCCGCCAGTTCCGCTTGATCCCCTGCCAGGAGAAGCCAGGGTTCCAGAAGTAGTCGGTCAGGAGCAAGAGCGCGGGCAGCGCGACGGTGTGCTCTTTCGTCGACGCGGCGGCCGCGTACAACACCAGGACGGCGAGGGCCGTTCCCCAGGAGACGGCGGGCGACCGGCGATACAGGAAGACCGCGAAAGCGCCGTAGAAGAATAGTGCGCTCAGACTCTCCGAGCGGCTGGCGACGTAAGACACGGCATCGGTCTGGACCGGGTGCAAGAGAAACACCGAGCCCGCGAAAACCGAGAGCCACTCGCGGCGGCGGCCATCCAGGCCCGCCCAACCCAGAATCCTGCGCGCAATGAAAAAGATCAGCAGCGAGTTGGCCAGATGCAGGAGAAGGTTGAAAACGTGATAGAGGAAGGGCTCCGTGCCCGCCGCGCGGCTGTTCAGCCAGAACGTGAACATGAGGAGAGGCCGGACGCCCTTGATGGCCAGCCACAAAGGCTGTTCGGCATAGTGCCGCGAAAAGAACGGCAAGGCCTGATCGTCGAAGACAAACGGGCCGTTGAGCGCCGGCCCGTAGACCCAGAAAGCCGCCAGGGCCGCGGCCAGCACGCCCGCGGCGACATGCCACAAGCGAAGGCGCCAAACCGGGGCGGAGACGGGCTCGGGCGGGAGTTTAGGGAGTTTGGTTCTCTTGCTTTTCATCCAGGGACCGAAGGCGAAACTCCAGGATCGCCACTCTCTGCGCGAGCGAGATGCTCGAATCCTTGAGTTCGGATATGAGAATCGAGGATCGATAGAAGACGACGAAAAAAAGACAGCCGATGACGAACAGCAGCGCCAGCGACGGGTCCGTAACGCCCAGGGATCGCCCGAGCCACTGCAAAAGACCTTTCGATCGCGACAGCACGAGCAACGCGGCGGCGGCGCCCAGCCAGCTCACCGAGTACTCCACGCGGATGTGCGCCCGGCGCACGTCCCGCAGCACGAGCAGAATCAGCCCGAGGCTGAGCACGGTCATGACGTTCAGGAGGCGTTCCACGGTCATCTCCTCCAGCGGCGGCGCTCGAACTTGAGGATGTTCACGAGCACGCCGAGCAGCACATGCAGAATATAGTAAATGGATTTAACCGCCGTGATGGAACTGCGGCCTCCCAGGCGGGGCCGCATCCGGCACGGCACTTCCAAAAACCGAAACGCGCGCCGCTGAAGCACCACCAGCGCTTCGATTTCGGGATATTCGAGCGGGAAGCTGCGGGTGAAGACTTCGAGCGCCTGACGATTCACGCCCACAAACCCGGAGGTCGGATCGCGCACCGGCTGGCCCAGGATCGGGCGCAGCAGCAGGCGGAACAGGCGCACGCCCAGGTGGCGGACAAAGCTGGTGTGGCCATCGTCGCCATCGAGGAAGCGCGACCCGATCACCATCTGGCAGCCGGAATCCCTCAAGGCGTCGAAGAGGCGGGGGATGTCGCGGGGGTCGTGCTGCCCGTCGCCATCCACCCGGATCACGTATTCATAGCCCAGCTCGTAGGCGAGCTTGTAACCGGCCTGAACGGCGCCGCCCAGACCCAGGTGGTGCGGCAGGCGCAGGACCTTGGCGCCGGCGTACTCGGCCAGCGTCGCCGTGGCATCGGCGGAGTAGTCGTCGACCACCACCAGCGCCACTCCAGGCAGAACGCTGCGGACTTCTCCAACCACCCGCGCGATGGCGGCCTCCTCGTTGTAGGCGGGGACCAGGATCAGCAGGGGCCGCATGTCGTTCGAGGAAGTCACAGCGCCGCCACCTCCCGCAGACTGATGGCATGCAGCCGCAGCAGGCGGCGGAACTCCGCATCCCCGATCCTGGCGGTGCGCCGAATCCGGCGGCGCTTGGCCCACAGGCCAGGCCAGGCCGCCAGCAGCGCCAGGTGCGCGCGCAGGACGATGCAGACCAGATTCCAGGCGCTGCCGCCCTCTTGCCGGAATTGAGCGGCCGCGCCGCGTCCCTCCAGAATCGACATAAGGTGCCAGCCGTAGCGGGCCAGGGCGGCAAAGGGCGCCTTAACCAGAGCGCCCGCGGGGAAGTCCTTCACCAGGACGAACAGGCGGTTTCGTTCCACGTAGTACGCCTTTTGCGGCGAAGCGCGGCCCGCGGTGTGCGAGTAGCGGTGCTCAACGACGGCCTCCGGCGCGTACAGGCACTTCCAGCCGGCCCAGCGCGCGCGCAGCCCGAGGTCGCTGTCTTCCGAATACAGGAAAAAATCCTCGTCGAAGCCGCCGATCTCCTCGATCATCGCCCGCCGGTAGAGCGCCGCGCAGCCGCTGGGAAACAGAACTTCCTCCTGCCGCTCAAATCGCTCGGGCGGCTGGAGGCGCCCGCGCTGCCTGGTGGTGCCGTCGCTCGCGATCAGCATGCCCGCCGAGTCGAGCAGGCCCTGGCCGGCCAGGCGCACCTGAGAGGCGCACATGCCGACGTCGGGACGATCCGCGATGGCGCGCAGCAAGGCGTCGAGCCATCCGGGATGCGCCACGGCGTCGTCGTTGATGGTCGCCAGATACGGCGCATGAGAAGCGTGGAAGCCTTGATTGACCGCGGCTCCGAAGCCGGTGTTGCGCCGGTTCTCGATGATCCTGGCGCCGGCCGTCGGGCAGCGGCGGGTCAGATTCTCTCCGCTGTTGTCCACGACTACCACTTCGAAACTCGGGCAGGTCTGCGCGCTCAAACCGCGGAGACACTCCTCCAGCGCCGAGTCCGCCGCCAGCGTCGGGACCACAACCGTGACTTGAGGAGCGAGCAAGCTTCGATTGTACGAAATCGGGCCGGTTAGAAACCAACGGAGCAGATCCGCGATGACCTCTCGCCCGCGATCGCGTCGAGCGTGAATTGAGCTCTGTTTCATGTAATTGATTCTCGAAGTTCAATTGGCCCGTGGTTGCTGTACAATTGATCCACAAAGCAGACGAGCGGGTCCGATTCTCCGGCCCGGAGGGCGGCTGTGGTTGGCAAGACCATTTCGCATTATCAGGTCCTCGAGAAGATCGGCGAGGGCGGGATGGGTGTGGTGTGGAAGGCGCGGGACACGCAACTCGACCGCGACGTGGCCATGAAGGTTCTCCCCGCTGACGCGGTGACCGACCCAGCCGCCCGGGCTCGGCTGGTGCGGGAAGCGCGCTTGGCCTCGAAGCTGAACCACCCCCACATCTGCACGGTTCACGAGGTCGGTGAGTCCGACGGCCAGGTCTTCGTCGCCATGGAACTGGTGGAAGGCCAACCCCTGAGCGCACGGCTGGCGGCGGGGGCGTTGCCAGTCGAACAGGTGCTGCGCTTCGGGCTGCAACTGACGGATGCGCTGGCGCACGCGCACAAGCGCGGCGTCATCCACCGCGATCTGAAAAGCGCCAACGTGGTCATCACGCCTGAGGGCCGGGCCAAGGTGCTCGACTTCGGGCTGGCGAAGCGTTTGAAGGGGGAGACAGAGGAAGATGTCACGACCCAGACCCTTGAAACGCTGACCACCGCCGGAACGGTGGCCGGCACCCCGGCCTACATGGCGCCCGAGCAATTTCGCGGGCAACCGGCCGACGCGCGCAGCGACATCTGGGCGCTGGGGGTGATGCTCTACGAGATGGCGTCGGGGATGCGTCCTTTTCGGGGCACGACCGCTTTCGAGCTGAGCTCCGCGATCCTGAACCAGCCGCCCACGCCGCTGCCGCCGGGACCGGGAGGGCCTGCTCCGCTGTGGCTGCGGAGCGTGATCGAGCGTTGCCTGGAGAAGGACCCGGCCCGGCGTTACCAGAGCAGCGACGAAGTGCGGGCCAGCCTGGAGACAGTTCAGGCGGGGGTGACGCTCAGGGTCTGGCTGGCATGGAAGTACGGATTGTCTCGCCGCCGCTGGCTGGCGGTTGGGGCAGCGGTGGTGGCAGTGGTCGTGCTTGTTGCGGCCGGAGTTTTCGTCTGGCAACGCATGCAGGCCAAGCCGCTTACCGACAAAGACGTGCTGGTACTCGCCGACTTCACCAACGTCACCGGCGACCCAGTATTTGACGTGACGCTACGCGAAGCCTTGGCGGTGGAGCTCGAGCAATCGCCATTTCTGAAGATCCTCGGCGATGAACGGATGCGTGAGGATCTCCGCTTGATGGGCCGCCCCGCCGGGCAACAAATCAGCAGCCAAGTCGCGCGGGAGATCTGCCAACGGGAGGGCGAGAAGGCGATGATCGGCGGTTCCATCGCCAGCCTGGGCAAGACCTACGCGATCACGCTTCGGGCGGCCAATTGCCAGACGGGGGAGGCGCTGGCCCGCCAGCAGGTGCAGGCCGAAGACAAAGAACACGTACTCCAGGCCGTGGCCGCAGCCGCGAAGGGGATGCGCGCGAAGCTGGGCGAATCGCTGGCCTCGATCCAGAAGCTGGATGTCCCTGACGAGCAGGCGACCACCCCCTCGATCGAAGCTTTCCAGGCCTATGCCCTCGGGAAGAAACAGTACCTATCGGGCTTATCCTCGGAGGCGCGTAGCTTCTACCGGCGCGCCACTGAGTTGGACCCCAACTTCGCACTGGCTCACCAAGCGCTGGGCGACATGTACAGAAACATCGGTTGGAGAGTACGCGCCACCGAACACATGGAGAAGGCGTTCGCGCTGGTTGACCGCGTCAGCGAGCACGAACGACTCCGCATAATCGCCTGGTATTACAGCGTCGGAACGGGCGAACTACATAAGGCCGCCGACGCCTATCAACTGTTCGTCCGTACCTACCCGCGCGAATCACGGGCTCACAACGAATTGGGGGTTCTAATCCACTTGGGCATGGGCGAGTGGGAGAAGGCGCTCGAAGAGTTTCAGGAAGCCATGCGGTTGGATCCCCGGCTTGCCTTTTCATACAGCAACGTGGTCAGTGCGTATGTGCATCTCGACCGGCTTGACGAGGCGAAGGCGGTCGCGCAGAAGGCAGTTGAGCAGAAGTTCGATTTCCCCAGCCTTCACCGAAGGCTCCTTCGCATTGCTTATCTCCAGGGGGACCGGCCAGAAGCAGACAAGCAGATCCAGTGGCTGGCAGGCAAGCCGGAGGAACTCTACAGCCTCGATGCGCAGATCGAGAATGCGGTTGCTATCGGCCGGTTTCGCGAAGGGAGGGAGCGTTTTCGACGGATCACGGACGTGGCGCAGCGTCTGAACCCGTCGGGCAAAGCAGTCTTCGCGATAGTGGCGAATGCCGAGGGGCAGATGGGGAACTGTAATGAGGCGCTCGACAAGGGCCGCGCTGCGGTGGGCGAGGTGCTGGCGCCCAATTTCGCCCTGCTGGCAGCCCGGTCTTTGGCAGAGTGCGGGGATTTCGCCTCAGCGCAGAAGGTGGCTGAGGAAGCGTCGAAACGATACCCGCTAGACACTTTGTGGAACGCCGTCCACCTGCCTTCGATTCGGGCCGCGGTCGAACTGCGCCGCAACCAGCCGGAGAAGGCCTTGGAGTTACTCCGATCTGCGACTCCCTACGAGCGGGCACATGCCTATGCCGTGTATCTGCGCGGGATTGCCTATCTGAGACTGCGCAAGGGAGCGGAAGCCGCCGCCCAGTTCCAGCAGATCCTCGATCACAAAGGCACCAACTGGGGGCCGTACTACTCGCTCTCCTATGTGGGCTTGGCCCGGGCCGCAGCGCTCTCTGGCGATACCGCCCGCGCCCGCAAGGCCTACCAGGACTTCCTGGCCCTGTGGAAGGACGCCGACCCCGATATCCCGATCCTGAAGGAAGCCAAGCAGGAGTACGCGAGGCTGAAATGAACCTAGCCCCCGGCACCAAGCTCGGTCCCTACGAGATCCTGACCTTGCTCGGCAAAGGTGGGATGGGTGAGGTGTATCGCGCCACCGATACAAGGCTGCACCGCGAGGTGGCGGTGAAGGTCTCCGCCGAGCAGTTTACTAAACGGTTCGCGCATGAGGCGCGGGCGATCGCGGCGCTCAATCACCCCAGCATCTGCACGCTGCATGACGTCGGCCCCAACTACCTCGTGATGGAGTTGGTGGAGGGAGAGACGCTCGCCGAGCGGATCAAGCAGGGCCCCATACCGCTGGATGAGGCGCTCGCCATCGCAGGCCAGGTCGCCGACGCGCTGGAGGCGGCGCACAACAAGGGCATCATCCATCGCGACCTGAAGCCGGGCAACATCAAGATCAAGCCGGACGGGACCGTGAAGGTGCTCGACTTCGGCTTGGCGAAGATGGCCGAGCCGGCACCAGCGCCCGACAGCGATCCGGGCAAATCGCCGACGATAACGCTGGAGGCCGCCACCCGCGTGGGCACGATCCTGGGCACCGCCGCCTACATGGCGCCCGAGCAGGCCAAGGGCAAGGCCGTCGATAAGCGCGCGGACATTTGGGCCTTCGGCGTCGTGCTGTACGAGATGCTGACGGGCAGTCGGCTGTTCGAGGGCGAGACGGTCTCGGAAACGCTGGCTTCGGTGCTGAAGGAGGAGCCAAACCTCGACAAGGTTCCCATCAGGGCGCGACGACTGGTGCAAGTGTGTCTGCGGAAGGATCCCAAGCAGCGCCTGCAATACATCGGCGATGCGAGGCTGCTCCTGGAGGAGACAACGCCGACTCCGACGCCTCGCCCACGCAACTGGCTGCCGTGGGCTGTGGCCGCCTTGTGTGCGGCGGTCGCCGCGGCTTTCGCGTTCCTGTGGCTGCGTGCGCCGGCGCCCGAAATCCGGTCCACGCAGTTCCTGCTCGAAGCGCCCGGTGACACGCAATTCATCAACTCTTATACCGGGACAGCAGTCTCGCCCGACGGCCGTTACGTGGTCTTCGCCGCGGGGACCCCGGTGAACACGCGCTTGTGGCTGCGCCCGCTGGACTCGCTCAGCGCCAGGCCCTTGCAGGGGACTGAAGGCGGCGACATCGCCGTTCTGGTCCCCCGACAGCAGGTCGATCGCGTTCTTTGCGAACGGCAAATTGAAGCGGAGCGGAATTGTGGGTGGAGCGCCGCAGGTGTTGTGCGACACCACGGTTGTACGTGGAGGGACCTGGAGCCGCGACGGGTGATCCTGTTCGGGACGACACGCGAAGGGCTCTTCCGCGTACCGGCAACCGGCGGCGTTCCGCAGCAGATCACCCAACTCGATGCGGCGCGCAAGGAGCTCGGACATTTCGCGCCGCAGTTCCTGCCGGATGGGAAACGATTTCTTTACTTCATCTATAGCGCGGACCCGAATACGCAGGGGATCCACGCCGGCTCGCTGGACAAACCCAAGGAGCGCCTCCGGCTCCTTGCCACCGAACGCAAGGCATACTATGTGCCGCCGCGGGGTGGCCGGATGGGGTTCCTGCTGTGGCTGCGGGAGCAGACGCTGCTGGCGCAGCGCCTCGACGCAGCGAGACTCCGCCTGGAAGGGGACCCGACGCCGCTCGCCGAAGATGTGGCTGTGGCGGGACTTGTCGCCGCTTTCTGGACTTCCGACGCCGGACTGCTGGTATACCGGACGAGGAGATGTCCGCTCCAAAGCGAAGATGATCTGGATGAGCCGGGTCGGCAAACGCCTGGGCGAGGCGGGAAAGGAGGACCTCTATTACTCGCTCCGGATTTCGCCTGACGGCAAGCGTGTGGCGATAGGTCGCACGGACGATGGCGGCAACGGGGATGTCTGGGTGTTCGAATTTGGCCGCGAGGTGATGACCCGGCTGACGTTCGATCCGAACCTGGATGGGATGCCAGTGTGGTCTCCGGATGGCCGTCAGATCGCGTACCATTCGCGACGTACCGGCGTCTTGCAGATCTACCGGACAGACGCCGGAGGAGGAGGCCAGGAGGAACAACTCACGAATAGTCCGAACGACAAGACTCTGTTTGACTGGAGCCGGAATGGGCGCTATCTACTCTATGCCGAGTCGGCGCCGAAGACGGGGAGTGACATCTGGGCGCTACCGCTCGAGGGGGCGAGGAAGCCGATTGCAGTGCTGCAAACGCCTTTTGCTGAGAGCTACCCGCAGTTCTCGCCCGATGGCAATTGGATCGCCTACTCATCAAATGAATCGGGCAGGTACGAGGTATACGTGCGGGCGTTTCCGGTTTCCAGCGGTCAGTGGCAAGTTTCCAACCAGGGCGGAGACCGACCCAAGTGGCGTGCCGATGGGAAGGAATTGTTCTTTTTGGGGCTTGGTGGAGACAAGGTCATGGCTGCCGGCACCCACGTCGTGGGAGCGAGCTTCCAGAGCGACAAACCCCGCGAGTTGTTCTCCGTTTCACCGGGCTTGCTCAACGTCGTGAGACCTTACGACGTCACCGCGGACGGTCAGCGCTTCCTGGTGTTGCAGCCATCCACTGCGGAGCAGGGACCGGCGCCGTTGACCGTCGTGACCAACTGGCAGGCGGGCTTGAAGAAGTGACGCGATCTTGATCGGGCCGGTTAGAAACCGACGGACAGATCCGCGAAGAGGTTTACCCACATATCGCGGGTACGCAGTCCCGGCACGGCCCCAATCGCTTCACCGTCGGTGTGTCCGCGGTAGACCTTGGCTGTGACGCCAACGCGGAAACGTTGAGATTCGTCCAGCGCCATGCTGGTGGCGGCCAGGCCGTAAGCCCCCCACCCGGTGCGAGCAGTGCAGTTCGGACACTCGAAGCGATAGTAAGAACTGGGCTGGCTAAGCCGCTCGGAATAGCGCAAGTAGACCCCGCCGCCGCCCACGGAGGCCTGCACCCGCCCTTCCTTGAAGGGCAGCACAACCCGCCCGCCGAAGGGCCACATGTACTGGCGATCGCGAATCCGCAGGTAGCCCAGGTCCGTGGGAACAAACTCGCGCACGCCGGCGGCGCCGAAAAGGATATCCAGCCCGGTATCGGCCTGGAAGTTCCGCATGAACCGATACCCAAAGCCGACCGACAACCCGGGGCTGTTGGCGAACAGATTGCGGAGCTCGCCGCGGGGCAGGCCGGCGCCCGCGCCGAAGCTGAAGTTGTACTTTGGGAAGGAATCCTGCGCCGCCAGCGGTAGGACGGCCATCAAAAGCAACAGCGCCTTCATACTAACACTCCGATCTTAGGGGACGCGCCAGACCATGCGGGCGTTTCAGCGGCCGTGGCCCTAACTCGCCTTCTCCGCAGGCTTCATGCTGGCGCCCACCACGGCGATTATCGCGGCCAGGATCAGCAATAGAGCGGAAGTAAACCCTCCGGTCTTCGACAGGACGGCGGTAAACCCTCCGGACGTCGGCGTGTAGCCTTGCGGGCTCAAGAGGAAGTAGCGCGCGACGAGCGCTAGAACCAGAACGCTCCAGGCGACATAGACCATCTGGAGTTTGCCGCGTACCGCCATCAGCAGCACGAGGGCGCCGACCACGGCCAGTCCGATCAGGGCGGAGATCTTGACCGTCAGCGTCCAGGTCTGCCAGGGAAGCAGATAAAAGTTCACCGTCTGGGGACCGCTGACCATCATCAGGACAGCCATCGCCAAGCTGGCGACGACGAACGCCGCCTGAAAGAAATAAGAGTAAAGTCGAAGTAGCGAACGCACAATTGTCACGGCTAATCTCCGGGATTCGATCCGCTCAAAAACGCAAGCAGCTATTCTATCACGGAGCGCGGCTACCGGTGGGCTGCCCGGCCGCCTTGGGTGTGCGACTCGCCGGCGTGTTTGTGGGGCAGCCATTTCTGGCTGCCGCTGGAGTTTCTACATTTTCAGGCGGCTGCGGCGGCGACGAGCCGGCGATCCGAGGGTTGGAGGGCGTAGAGGGCCAGGATTTCCGGATGTTCGGACATTTCCTTGCGCAGCAGGGTGATCAGATCCAGGCAGGAGGGGCGTTTGGCATGCCGCCTCCACTTGGGCAACTGTGCGTAGACCTCTCCGCGCCCGGTTCCGAAGGCGATCAGCGACGCCAGCAGCAGGGCGCTGTAGGCGGCCACGACCAGCACGGGTTGTTTGGGCACGGCCTTCTCATTCCACAACTGCGCTTGCCCGATGCCGAGGGTGTCCTTCTCCTCGCGATGATTCACCTCGATTTGCCAGCGGTCGAAGTAGATCTGCAGTAACGCTTTGGCGGAGCTGGTCAGATCGGTGGTGAGCAGGTAGGCGGGCCGCCGGTAGTACAGCCGGCCGCTCTTGCGCTTGCGGTAGGGGGTGGGTGCGACGACGAACAGCCGCAGCGGTCGCTGCCGGGCGCCGCCTTGCCAGTAGAGCGAACCGATCTCCTTGTAGCGAATCCGGCGCCACTTGCCCCCATAGAAGAGCTTGGTGGTCTGCCAGGGGATCGTTTCATCCTGGCGCACCTGTTCGGGGGTGAACTTGTCCGGAGCATAAAACCGCCGGGAAGGCTGCGGCGCGCGAAAGCACAGCACCGCGTCCTTGCGTGCGCGGGCAATGATCTCGGTGCGCTCGCGCGGGGAGGTAAAGACGGTTCGATTGCAGAAGCTGCCATCGGCGGCCAGCACCAGGAGCTTGTTCGCGGCGCCCGCCTGATCCAACATCTGCCTCAGTTGGCCCATCATCTGGCGGAAGCGCTGGGAGAGATTGTGTTGTTTGACCAAGTCCCGGTACCCCTGCCACTCTTCCAGCGGAGCGTTGCGCCGCGGGCGTTTCACGGCCGGCGCGTCTTGAAAGCGGATCGGCAGACCGCGGCTGCCGACGGGGGCGCGCCGGTGCAGCGGCAGCAGCAGCGAAGCCTGTAAGAAGCGCAGGCCCCGCATCAGGTTCCAATGAAACGGCGGCGAAAGTGGATCGAGCTGGTAGAAGGCCTGAGGGATGCACAGCCCCGTCTTGCGCAGCCGGGTGTCGTCCACCGCCACGCCGATCAGGCGGCCTGGACACCAGGCCAGGGCGCGCTCCAGGATGGGGACAAACAACTGCTGCGGGTCCCACGGACAGCGCGAGTGCAGAAAGTACTCGGCGCTCCAACTTCGTTGTTCACCCCCGTTGGTCCAGATGATGCGCGAGAGCGTGCGGCGGCCCAGACAAACCAGCGAGGCCAAGGCCTGACGGGTGGCGCGGCGCGACGAGCGGAGTTGCGGGAACACGCTGCGCCAGTCGGCGGCGATCTCCAGGAAGTTCTCCAGCAGGGTCATCGGCCCTCCGGACGCAGGCCGAAGGTGTTCTTGGCGGTGCGCACAAAACGGTCCCCGCGGACCACCTTCTTGGCCAGCGAGGAGACCAGGCTTTCGCGGTCGACAGCGACACCGAAGCTGGTCTGAATGCGAGCCAGCAGTTCGGAGATGTGCAGGGGCTGGCGGGCCTTTCTGAGTAGGTCATATGCCATGTCAACCTGGGACATACTCTTTTTTCGGCGCGGCTGCGCTCCCCCGGGGGAACCTTGACGGAGGCGGCGGACAGCGCGAAGCTGAGCCTCCAGGGAAGCTTCAAAGGCACCTAGAACTACCTCTTTGAGATCCTCGTTCATGGCGGACTCCTGAGCATAGGCTCAAGGGTAGGATCTCACATTTGCGTCGGTCTGTCAATACAATAATGACAGAACAGACGCAAAAGCCGGCACGCGCAGTTTAAGATGTGAACCGACAAGGTCGGCAAGCACGAAACAGGACGCGTGAAAAATGTAGAAACTCCAGGGGCAGCCATTTCTGGCTGCCGCCGGGCTTCGGCCCGGCGTCGGCGGCTGGGTGAAACCCTGACCCCACGTGGGCACTCTGTCTTTGCTGTTGAATCACGTCCGCGTTCACTCGATTGCAGTTCCGATTGGCGGATGAGGGCCGTCGCGCTGTATACTACCTAAAGTGCGGGTAGTCGCTTTACTTCTGGCGCTAGGGGTGTGCTGTCTCGCGGAGCCGGCCAAGGTCGACGTATCCGGACCGGCAGGGCAGGCTTTCGTCCGCTTGTACAACTTCGACTTCCGCGGCGCGCACGCCATTCTGGATGATCGGATTTCGCGCGAACCGCAGGATCCGCTCCCCTACGCGGTAAAGGCGGCGGCTCACCTGTACTCGGAGTTGGACCGGCTCAAAATCCTCCAAATGGATTTCTTCGAGGACAACGACAAGATTGCCGACCGGCGTCGATTGAAGCCGGACCCCGCCGCCCGCTCGGAGTTTCTGCGCCTGATTGACGAAGCCCGCAAACGCGCCGGCGCCCGGCTGTCGTCGCATCCCGGCGACCGTGAGGCGTTGTTCACCGTGTGCATGACAACCGGCCTGCGCACGGACTATGCCGGTCTGATCGAGAGGCGGCGCCTGGGCGTTCTCCCGCTGATGCAGGAGGATCGGGCTTGCGGGATCAAACTGCTCGCGCTCAACCCTCCCTTCTGGGACGCTTATATGAGTTCGGGGTCGATCGAATACGTCGTCAGCAGTCTTCCGTTCTACATCCGCTGGTTCGTCCGTATCGATCAGGTTGAGGGCAGCACCCAAAAAGCTATCGAGGATCTGCGAATTGTAGCCGAGCGGGGAAAGTACTGCGGCCCGTTTGCCAGGATCCTGCTGTCGGTGATCTACTTGCGGGAGAAGCGGCCCTGGGAAGCGGAGACCATGCTGGCGGGCTTGGCAGCGGAGTTTCCAGAGAACGCGCTGATTCGAAGAGAATTGGCTCGCGCCGGCGAACTGGCGCGCCGGAGCGCCGCGGTAACCGGGTTGGCTTCGGAAAGGGCCGCGCGGTAATATACTTGGTCTGTTGGTATAGAGCACATGGATAGTCCCCTACAATCTTGGCAGCGAAGCGCGATTCGAAACAGCATGGAGCGCTACCGCCGCGCCCAGGAGGACTACTACGCAGGGGGCAAGGCGATTGTGGAGGTCGACGGCGGCTACAAAGCGTTCTCGCTGGTAAGCCCGCCCATGGGCGCGCCCGCGACGCGCAGGCGCATCCGGCAAATCATGGAAAACATGATGCAGAGCAGCCGGGCCGGCGCCACCGTGACCGCCCGGACGCCGCATGTAGCCACGATCGCGGTGACCTACAACTGCCAGTGCGATTGCGGCCACTGCTCGGCCGTGGACTATCAGCGGGAGACCGCCGCCAACGGCGGTTCGCTCAGTTTCGATGAACTCAAGAGCGCCATCGAGCAGACCGTCGATCTCGGAACGACCTGCGTAATTCTGACCGGAGGCGAACCGCTCCTGTTTCCGAAGATCTACGATCTGATTGGCGCGGTGGACCGCTCGCGAAGCGTCTGCACCCTTTTCAGCAACGGGGAGTTCCTCACCGAGCACACCGTGCCCCGGCTGAAGGAAGCGGGGCTGTACGGCGTGTTCGTGAGTCTGGACCATGCCGATCCCGCCCGCCACGACGAGAACCGCAAGCGGCCGGGACTCTTCGCGAAAACGGCACGCGGCCTGGATCTGTGCCGGAAAGCCGGCATCCTAACCGGCATCTCCACCTACGCGACCAGGGAGAAGATGCAGAACGGCGAGTTGGACGCGATGATGGACGTGGCGCGGGATCTCAACGTGCTCGAAGTCTTCCTCTTCGACGTGATTCCGACCGGCCGCCTGAGCGACCAGCGGCACTGCCTGCTGACCGACGAAGAGGCCGGGCAGATCATAGAATTTCGCAGACAGTACACGGAGAAGCCCGACTACCCCCGCATCGTCCACCAGACCATGTTCGCCAGCATCGCGTATCCCTGCGTGGCGGAGGGCTGCCCGGCGGCCATGGTGCAGCTTCATCTGCGCGCCAACGGAGACGTATCGCCCTGCGACTTCACGCCGTACTCTTTCGGCAGCATCCGGCGCCAGACGCTGCGCGCGATATGGGACTCCATGGCGGCCAATCCCCTCTACGCGAAGCCTTCTGCGCGCTGCCGCCTTTCCAGCCCGGATTTCTGGGTTCAGCTCGACGCGCTCGCGGCCAAGTGAACTCCACGCCACAGACGGGAACCGGCGAACGGATAGTGCTGACCGGCGCCACTGGATTCCTGGGACAGGAAATCGTTCGCATCCTGCTAAAGACCCGGCCCGAAGCGCGTCTGGCGCTCTTCATTCGTGACAGTGCTAAAGAGAGCGCGGCGCGGCGGCTCGATAAGCTGCTGGCGCACTGTTGCGCCGGGCAGGAGCAGACCGAAGCCCGCCGGCGCATAGAGGTCTTCACCGCCGACACCGCCGCCGAGCGCTGCGGTCTGAGCGAGCGGGACTGGGCGAGAGCGGCCGACGGCGCGACCCGCGTGATTCATTCCGCGGCCGCCGTGCGCTTCGACTCGAGCGCGGAGGAGGCGCGGCGCGCCAATGTGGGCGGAACCCGCCATTTGCTCGAACTGGGCCAGGAGGCCGCCCGCCGCGGGACTCTCCGCGGCTACCTCCACGTGAGCACGGCCTATGTGGCCGGATGCCGGGAAGGCCTGGTGCGCGAGGACGAGTTGGACACCGGCCAGCGGTTCCGCAACTCTTACGAGCGCAGCAAATGTGAGGCCGAGGGCCTGGTTCGCGAGCGGGTGGGGGATCTGCCGGCCGTGATCGCGCGGCCAAGTATCGTTGTAGGCGACTCCCGCACCGGGGCCACCACCAGCTTCCACATGCTGTACTGGCCTTTGCGGGCCTATGTCCAAAACGGGTGGCGGCTGGTGCCGGGACGTCCCCAAACGCCGGTCGACATGGTTCCGGTGGATTTTGTGGCCGAGGCCGTCGCACACCTGGCATTCGCTCCCGAGGCGGTCGGGCGCTGCTTTCATCTCTGCGCCGGCCCGAAGCGCGCTACCACCATCGGGGAGATCGCTCACGCCGCGGCCCGTTACTTCAACGCGCCGCCGCCGCGGTTCATCAACCCCTCGCTATTCCTGGCCTTGCTGCGGCCGGTGCTGACGCTGGTCTTGTGGGGGCCGAAGCGCAGGATACTTCAAAAGGGGGGCTTCTATCGCCCCTACCTGGACATGCAACTGGAGTTCGACACGACGCAGGCCGACGCTCTGCTCGCGCCGGCGGGCATCCAGCCGCCCCAAGCGATGGAGTACCTGGAGCGGCTGTTCGCCTACTGTGTCGCCTCCGACTGGGGACGCCGTCCGGCAGCCCCGGCGACGATGCCATGATCCGCCGGCTGCGCCTCATACGCGATCGCAGCCTCACGCTGTCCACGCTTCTCGACGAGCTGCTGCCGGTCACGGGCGACCGCCTGGTGAGCCGTGAATTGGAAGTCTCAAGCTCCGGCGCCTTCGACGAGAGGGATCTGCGATTCCCGGAACTGCACCGCGAGGTCAGCGCCATGGGCCGCTTCCTGGTGGAAGAGGGCGGCCTGGAGCGCGGCGGCCGCGTGGCCATCTGGAAGGCCAATGACGCGCGCTGCTTCCGATGGTTCCTGGCGGCGATCCGGGCGGGCGGCGTGGCGGTCCCCTTGAATCCGCTGCTGCCGCTGGCGGAGGTGCAAGCCATCCTGGCGCGCTGCGGGGCTTCGGTTCTGGTCACGGACGCCGCCCGGATCGAGGGGCTCGGCGCGCTTCCGGTGAAACGCTGCGTGCTCGGCGAAGGAGAGCCGCTGGCCGGTTTCCCGCGCTTCACGCCGGATTGGCTGGGCGCTCCGCTGACTGCGCCCGTCCGAGTGGACCCGTCGGAGACCGTGGCCGTGTTCCACTCCTCCGGTACGGAGGGCTCGCCCAAGCTCGCGACGCTTTCGAGCCGCGCGCTGCTGGCGGGACGGGCGGTGGCTTTGGTTGCGGCGCCGCTGGCCGGATTGGGTACGATGGCCTTGATGGCGCTGCCCTGGGCGCACATCATGGCCGTGAGCACGGCGATCTACGGGCTGCTCGCGGGAATTCCCGCGTGTCTGCTGCGGCGCTTCGACGTCGAAGCCGCTATCGCCGCCATCGAGCGCAACCGGGTGACGACGGTGGTGGGAGTGCCCGCCATGTTCATCCGCCTGGTGAATGCCGCGCCCTCGCCCCAATCGCTCGCGAGCGTCCGGCTGTGGGTCTCGGCCAGCGATCATCTTCCCGGAGCGTATCGCCGGCGCCTGCTCGAGTACGGCGCCCTGGCCGGCGGACATGGGCGCTTCAGAATCGGGCCGCTGTTCGTCAACGCGTATGGCATGGTCGAGATCGGCGGGGTCGCGATGTTCGGCCTGGACGCGCCTTTTCTGCCGGGTGACGGCGAATTGTGTCTGCCGGTCCCGCCGTTTCGGATCCGCGTGATGGATGGCGAATGCCAGGTCCGCGGCCCGGGGGTGACGGGGCGGTATTGGGGCGACTCGCGGGCCGACTCGGAACTGCTGGCCCCCGGCGGGTGGCTGCGCACGGGCGACCTGGCCGTACGCAACCGCCTGGGATTTGTGCGGCTGACCGGCCGGGCCAAGGACGTCATCAAGTGCGGCGGATATTCCATCTTCGCCAGCGAGGTGGAGGAAGTTCTCGCGACTCACCCCGCGGTGGCGCGCGCCGCGGTGATCGGCGTGCCGCACCCCGACAAGGGCGAGGTTCCGGTGGCTATCGTGGAGTTGCGGGCGGGGACCGAGGCGTTCGAAGAGGAATTATTGATCTGGTGCCGCCAGCGCCTGGCCGCCTATAAGGTCCCCCGCAAAGTCCACCTCGCCGCACCCGGCTCGCTTCCCCAGGGCGCCACCGAGAAGATTCTCAAGCGGCAGTTGCGGGAACAGTACGGCAAGTAATTCAGCTCCGCGAGTGGATCACTGTTTGTCCGAGCGGACAATCCTCCAGCTACCGTCCTTGTCTTTGGCCAGCAGCAGCTTGGGGCCGGCGTATTCACCCTTCTCGTACTTGCTGCGGAAAACCACGCTGATTCCATCTCCGAGGCCCATCGGCAGATTCGAGATGTATTCGGCCCCAACGGGCTGGCGCGAGATCGCGGCGCCGCGCTCGGCCGCCTCCACCCGGCGCAACTGCGAGCACAGCCCGGCCCAGGTCTCACGAGAGACCATGGCCCGAACGACGGAATGCGAATCGTCCCAAGCTCGCGTGCAGTCTTCGGAGTCGAACAGCGCCATCCAGGCAGAGGCGGATTTCATGGCCGCGTCGACCGGGGGAGCTTTGGGCTGGGTCGGGCGTTCCTGGGTGTCGGCCGCGAGCGGAATCCCGAGAGAACCGGCCGGGGCGGCACCCTGGCGGGCATCGATCAGGAAAACAGCTCCCAGAAGCAGGAGAATCGCTACCGGGAGCACGGGCGAAGCGGGCTGTCCCTTCTTAAATGCCGCAATCATCTGAATCCTCCTCTTGATGCCATCCGCATCCTCGCCGATCGCCGCCAGGGCGGGGACTCGCCTCGGGCTGGCCTTAACGCCGACCAGATCGAGGATGGTGTGTCCGTAACCGCTGGACTCGTGAACTTCAAGGCGCCCCAGCGCGACTTCGTCGCACGCCAATTCCATATCCGAGCGCGCCTCCCGGAAGGCCAGCCAGACCAGGGGATTGAACCAGTGGAGCGCCTGCGCCGCCGCCGCCAGCCAGTTGAACGCGATGTCATGCCGCTTGAGATGTGAGAGTTCGTGCAGAAAGACGTGCCGCAGCGACTCCCGGCTGAGCGTATCGAGCAGGCCCGCTGGGATCAGCAAGCGCGGCCTGATCCATCCGAACAACGCCGGCGCAGGCACCCTGGGCGTCTCGACCACGGCCAGGTAGGTCTGAATCTCAAGCTGCTCCTTGCAGTCCTCCAGAAGCGACAGCACGGCTTCGTCAGTGACTGGCCGCCGCCCGCGAAGAGCGAGCGTGGTTCGCGCCGCCTGCCAAAGCAGCCAGCACGCAAAGCCCGACGCGCCGATCAGCCAAACCACGCCGAGCACGTCTCGCGCCCCAACGTTCCCCGGAGTAGCCGGCGTGATTGCCGCCTGGGGCGCCGGCGCGAGAGCGCGCGAGAGCGGACTCGACAGCGTCTGCGGAACCAGGCTGTAGACGGTGTAGCGGGCCTGGGGGGTCCAGGGAAGCAGCAGACGCAACAACAGCACGAGCCAAAGCGCGTGCCGCCATTGAGCCGAGATCCCGCGGCCCGCCACGGCGCGGACGGCAAAGATCGCACCGATCAGCAGCGCAGCTTCGATAGACACACCCAGCAGCCGGGCCGTCCAGTCAGCCAACCAGGTTTCCATCATGAGTTCGCCTTTTCGTCGAGGATTCGCCGGAGTTCGGCGATGTCCCGCTCGGAGAGGTTGGCTTCCTCGACGAAGGCCGCCAACATAGGCTGGATGGCCCCTCCATAAACGCGGTCTAAGAAGGACTGGCTCTCCGCCGCGGCGCTCTCCCTCTCGGTCACCTTGGGGTAATACAGATGAGATCTGGCCTCTTTCTTGAAGCCGACCGCGCCCTTGCCGACCAGCCGGTTAATAAGAGTGAGGACGGTCTTGGGACTCCAGTCGGTCTGGGCCTCCAAGGCCGCGACGACATCCTTCGCCGTGGCGGGGGACTTGGCCCAGAGCACCCGCATGATCAGCCATTCGGACTCCGAAATGCGAGGACCCGGCAGTGGTTGGCGCCTCATGGATCACAAGTGTAATCCAAAAGACGGCGCCTGTCAATAGTTGTTTCGCCCCTGTTCCGTGATCCGGTTGGTTTTGACATCAAACGACAGCGGCTGGATCGACGCCCCCAAGTTGTGAGCGCCACGATTGCGCATGTCCCTACAGTGCGCCATCCAGCCTATGATCAAAAGATGGGGTTGGCGCAACGCCCACCCAAAAACTGCACAATTGGTTACTGTCCCGGGTTCCCCGGGGTTCCCCGGGTTCCCAAGGTGCTGGCCATCGTGGAAGAGGAGGGCGCTTTGCGGGCAGCCTACGCGCTGAAGCTGCTGCAAAGCGAAGGCGTGCTCACCATCGCGTCCACCGGCAAGGATCCTTTCGACGGGCCGCCTGGTCACGCATCAGTATCGCGTAGAAGGCCAGGTCATGATCTTCCTGACCACCACGGCGATCGATCTGGACGAAGAGCTGCTGAACCGCTGCCTCAAGTCTCAGATATACTACTGTATGAGTAGCATATGCAATCCAGAGCGGTCAACGCAGTTTCCCCGGCCCTGTATCCTGCCTGTGTGCCCCACACTCAGACCAGCGCCGACCTTGCTCAGCGTTTAGCCGCTTTACGCAAGCAAAAGGGCCTCACCCAGCAGCACCTCTCCGAGCGGGTCGAAGTCCACGTGCAGCAGCTAAAACGCTACGAGGCCGGCTCCTCGCAACCCACGCTGGCGGTCATTCGCAAGCTGGCCACGGCGCCCAGCGTCAGCGCTGATCTGCTGCTTTTTGGCAAGGACGAGCGTGGCCCCGACGATGAACTGCGATTGCAGTTCGAGGCCGTCAGCCGTTTCGATGCCGCCGAGAAAGACGTGATACGCTCACTGCTGGACGGCATGATTCTGAAGCATGAGGCGCGAAGATGGTCGTCGGCCCCAGCCGCCAAGGAGACCGCCCGATGAGCAACCCACGCCAGCACGTACACGAGTTGATCGACCGTTTGCCCCCGGTGCAGCTTTCCGCTCTGGCCGGTTTGCTGGAGGCGATGATTGGGCGTGATCCGGTTGCCGAAGCTCTCCGTAACGCGCCGTTGGATGACGAACCGGAGACCGAAGAGGAGACTGGCGCCGTTCAGCAAGCCCGCCATTGGCTCAAACAGAACGGCGGCCGGGGCATCCCGCATGACGAGGCCATGCGGAGACTCGGCCTCAAGTGAGACAGATCGAGTGGACCGAACCAGCCCTGGAAGACCTGGCCGCGCTCGATAAGGGCGTCGCCCGCCGCATCAAGCAGGCCGTCGAACGCTTCGCCGCCACCGGCGCCGGCAACCTGAAACGGCTCCAGGGCATCCACCCGCCCGAGTTCCGCCTCCGCTCCGGCGATCACCGTGTCCGCTTCCAACTGGACGGCGAGACCATTCGGGTCCTCCGCGTACGCAACCGCAAGGACGCCTACCGCTGAGCCCAACGACTCTACCCCGGCGAATCAGAAAACCGGGCAGTCAGGCTGAGCGATTTTTCCGTATCCGTCCGGCGAACACATGTAGGCCCAGACGCGTGTATGGTTGAAGGCTGGGTTTGGATTCAGGCCTTGCTGGCCGCCCGTGCCGCGAGCCAGTGGTCGGGCAGGAACTCCTCGAGTCGGTTTTGCGGGTGAGCGCCGATGCGAGTGAACACGTCGCGCAGGTAGGCGAACGGATCCATGTGATGGCGCTTGCACGTGGCGATGAGGCTGCTCAGCACCGCCGCCGTACGTCCGCCGTTGTCGCTGCCGAAGAAGGTCCAGTTGCGCCGTCCCACTGCCACTCCGCGCAGGCTGCGCTCGGCGCCGTTGTTGTCGATTTCCAGATCGCCGTCCTTCGCGTAGCGTACCAGCGCGTCCCAGTTGGACAACGTGTAGGCCATGGCTTGGCCGATCGGGCTCTTCGGCAATACCCGCGGCCGCTCGCGTTCCAGATACGCCTGGATATCGTCCAGCATCGGCTGGCTCCGCTCCCGACGCAACGCCAGACGTCCTGCGGCGTCCAACTGCTTTTCCCGCGCCTCGCGCTCGACGTCGTACAGCAGATGAAAGTAGGCCAGCATCACCGTCGAACGCATGATGTCGCTCGACTGCGCCTCGAAGTACTTGCGGCGCGCGTGCGCCATGCAGGCCACCTCCGTGATGCCGCGCTCCGACTTCCTTGTAGATCTGGTCGTAGCCCGAGTAGGCGTCTGCCTGCAGGTATCCGTGGAAGTCCTTCAGGAACTCATCCGGCCCTTCGCGGCAACGATTCGGGGTGTAGTCGTACACCGTGTAGGGATGCAGCGCGTCCCCGACGTAGGTCCAGATCCGCCCGGTGCGCGTGCGCGGCAACTCCGGGTCCAACACCGGCACCGGCGTGTCGTCGGTCTGCACGACTTTGGAACTTAGTACCCGCTCCTTCATCAGGTCGGCTAGCGGACCGACTAACTCCGCGCACTGCCGCATCCAATCGCACATGGTCTGGCGAGACAGATCCACGCCCTGCCGGGCGAAGATCGCCTCCTGGCGGTGTAGCGGAAGATGATCCCCGAACTTACTCACCGCCACGTGTGCCAGCAGTCCCGGCCCGGCCAGCCCCTTCTCCACCGGCGCCAGCGGCTTCTGGGCCGTGACCACGGTGCAGCCCTGGGGGCAGGCGTACTTCTGGCAGGCTTGCTGAACGACGTGCAACGAGGCCGGCACGTACTCGAGTTGCTCGCTGATCTCCTCGCCGATGTGCCGCAGTTCCATCTGGCACTCGGGGCACTGCCGCTCGTTGTCGGCCAGGTCGTAGACCACGCGCCGCCGTTCCAGCGACTGCGGCAACCGCTGCCGCCCGTGTCCGGGCGGAGCGGGCCGTGGTTCGCTCGTGGCCGGTTTCGGCTCAGGCGGCTCCTCCCCCCGGCTGGCAATCTCGGCGGCAAACAAAAACAACTGGTTCTCGTCGACCCGCTCGCGCTTCTGTCCGTAGCGGTGGCGCAGCATCTGCTGGAGCCAGTGCCGCACGCGCTCCAGTTCGTACTCCTTGGCCGCCAGTGCCGCCTGGGTGGCGTCCAGTTGCGCCAGGGTCCGCAGCAACATCTGCTGCAGGGCAGCTGGGTCGCTGGGCAGGTCTTTGGGGTTGGTCTCCATGGCGTGAGCGAGTAAGTAATAACTTACTACACTTACTCGCATAAGTCAACGAAAAACGGGACCGTGCGCTATGGTTTCGGTGCTTCCAGCTCTGCGCGCGCCTCGACCGCCGCGGCGGGCAGCGCGTAGCGTTTCCGCCGCCGTCCCTTGCTCAGGTCGATGCCCTCCAGCAGCACGCCCAGTTCCCAGGCCGCGATCTCCCGCCGCCCCGTTGCGGCGAACGGAAACTCGAACGTCCCCTCTTCCAGCCGCTTGTACCAGATCACCCACCCGTCCCGGTCCCAGTACAGGATCTTCAGCCGGTCGCTGCGCTTGTTGCAGAACACCAGCAGGTGGCCCGAGAAGGGATTGCAGCGGATGATGTGCTCGGCCATCATCGACAGACCGTCGAAGCTGCGCCGCATATCGCAGGCCACCGTGCATAGATACACCTTGATGGCCGCCGGGAAGCTCAGCATCCCGGCTGTTCCAGCGCGGCCAGCACCGATCGCAGGGTCGGCTCATCGACGCCTTTGGCGATGCGCAGCCGGCGCCCGCCGGCCAGCACGAGTTCGATGCCGGCCTCGGCCGTACCCGGCTCGTCGCTGACCAGGGCGAAGCTGGCCGGCTTGGTCGCTGGGCCCCGCGGTGCCGAAGCGGGCGGACGCTTCTCCTTCAATCTGCGCTGCCACCAATAGAACTGACTCTCATGCAGCTTCCGCTGTCGGCAGAAGGCTCGCGTCGACAGGCCGCTCCGGGCAGCATCCCGAATGACCGCCTGCCAGTACCGCGCCTTCTCCATATCGTGTTTCTGGCTCACTCCTGCTCCTCCTCGTGCCCGCGCACGCACTCCGGGCGCACATGCACCGGCACAAGGGAGTATGACCGCTTATCTCAAAACACGGAAGATGGGTTTGCCGGACGCGTACAGATAATTGCACAATTGGTTGCTGTCCCTGGTATCGCTGGTATCCGTCGCTGGTATCCGTCCCTGGTATCCGGTCACCGCCCCTGGTATCCCCGGTACTCCGGTATCCCTCCCTTGGTATCCCCCTGGTTTGCCCTGGTATCCGTGCCTGGTATCCATAGCGAATACGAGAAGATGCTGCCTCACCACGGGTGCACCACAACGGAATGAACTAGCCGAGTTCCCTGTCCTTGCGGCTGCTCCGTCAGTTCGGCGCCGCCCCACGACGGAGTCATCAAATGGTCGTGTTCTCGCGTAGTGATAACACGTTCCAATGCGCGAACCAGTTCCCGCAGTCCGGATGCATCGCCATGGATATGCAATTCGCTGCCGTCACCGGACAGCTCGAATGTTAGCAGCCTAGTGCTCATGCAGGTCCTCCTCAAGTGGGAACTTGCGTTTTGGTAAGTTGGAGGTCTTCGGTCGATTCACATCGACGTGGGGCAGTTCTACACCTTGCTTGTACGTACCACCGGGACCGATATGGTAGGACCGTCCGGTGGCCGGATTCGAGGTAGCCTCCCTTACCGCCAACGGGGTCCGGCCCGCGAGGATCGAAGCCCTTGGTTTCGAACATCTCGCTCGCCTGGTCGGGAGTCTTACCTTGGAATGGGTTGAAAGACCGACGAGTCGCGGCTGCGGCAGCGGCTTCCGTCTTTGCGCTAGCTCCGACGGTTTCTATCAGCTTTGACGCCCCCGCCTCCGCCGCTGGAGCAGCGATCATCATTATCTGCGCTGCTTCCATACCCTGTTGCTGGTCAAAACTCGAGGCCGCAAACGTCTGCTGAATTGCGTCCTGAAAACGGAAGTCGGTAAACGGCGAGAGGAAGAGGTTCGCGAGGCGATTTGGCGTGTTGATGACGTCACTCGGAATATTTCCAACCGCCTTCAATCCACCCAAAATGTAGTTTCCGCAACTTGCGGCACCACGGCCGTCCAGGCACGCCCCGCCCGTCGGGTCGGTGTACCGTAACGGGTTGTTTCGAACGTAGCTGTAGAGATTCCAACTCTGAGGGTCTTCAGCGTGCTGGTCAGCCAAGGGCTTATCGGTTGTCGTAAACCTCCCCTGCGCCCCCGAGTAGTACCTCGCCCCGAAGTAATCCAGCCCCGTCTCGGCGTCCCGTTCTTTGGAGGTGAAACTCTGGGTGACCCCCGAGTCGGCTGTGTAGCCGGCCACACTCAGCCGCGGGCTGCCCGACGGCGCCGGAATCTTCTCTCCAAACGGTAGGTAGTCGCGCCGCTCCACCACGCCGCCTGTCCCGTTCGTCACGAGGCGCGTCGAGCCCAGATGGTCCGCCGTCAGGTACTGTGTCCCCGTCGCCGTGTTCGAGCCGCCGTACTCTGCGGCCAGTCGCCCCATGGCGTCGTAAACGTACACGGTCGCCAGCGCGCCAACCGTCCGCTTCACCCGCCGGCCCTCGCCGTCGTAAACGTACGCCGCCGACCCGGAGAGCGTGCTCGCGGTTTTCTGCCGGTTCTCCGCGTCGTAGGTGAAGGTCTCGTTGTCCGGATTCCCGGTCAGGTTGCCCGGGCCGGCTACGCCGTTATCGTAGACCCATCCCGTCTGCGGCCCCGTGATCCGGTTGGTGCTCGGATCGAACACCAGCGGCTGAATGGACGACCCCAAGCCTGTTTCCGCCGAGACCTGCATGTTGCCGTATTGGTCGTATGGATGTTGCTCGTTTGTGAACGTCTGCGACCAGTTTGTGCCCTCGGCCGCATACGTAAGCCGGTTCACCCCGTCGTAGCTGTAGGTCTGCATCGCGTTCAGCGGCGAGATGGTTTGGCTCATGACGTTTCCGTTGTTCGCCGAGCCGTAGCCGTAGGTCAGCGTCAGCAGCGAACCAGTCGCGATGGTCAACGGTTGTAAGCGGTCGTTGTAGCTCCGCGTCTCCGTCAATCCGTTGCCCATGTGCAGCGACGAAACCCCGCCGTGCGCCTCATAGGAGATGTCCGTGGCATAGCTGCCAGCCGCCGTCATCCGCCCGGCCGTGTCGTAGCTCGTCGCTACCTCGCGGTCCGATGGGTACTTGATACTCGCCAGTCCCGCCGGCACGTAGCTGTAGCAGAACCGGTAGGGCGTGCTGTCCACCGTCTGCTGGCTGGCGATCACCCGGCCGGCCGCGTCGTAGCGGTAGGCCTGCTCGACGCCGCCCGCCGTGCTCTTCGTCAACCGCCCCAAGGGCGCGCTGTCCCCAGAGCAACTGATGCTCACACTGGTATCGTACTCCAGCGTCACCGTTGGCGTCGTCGGGTTCGAGTCGTTATAGCTCTTCTCGGTCACCCGGTTCAGTTCGTCGTAGCTCATCGTGGTGGTCACGTTGCGCGCATCGGTCTTGCTGGCCAGGTTGCCGTTGTTGTCGTAGGTGTAGGTAGTGGTTCCGCTCTCTGGATTCGTGGCGCTCCACAGCCGCCCCAGGCTGTTGTAGCTGAAGCTGCGCCCCTGCGCGCCTTGGGTGACATCGGTCAGATTGTCCAGAACGTCATAGGCGTAGGCGGTCGAGTAGTTCAGCACGCTGGGGTCTTCTACCACCTGCGTCAGCCGCCCCAACGCGTCGTGGGTGAGCACCCGCACCTTACCCGCTTCGTCGGCGGCCGTTGTGACGTTCCCGGTATAGCTGGTCGTTGCCACCGAGCCGTCTGGATACTCCACCTGCGTCACGCGCCCCAGGGCGTCATACGTGGTCGTGGTCCAGTCCGAAGCCGTTGAGCGGTACGGGTTCGACACCCGCCACACGCGGCCTAGAGCATCGTACTCGGTGTCGCTCTGGATCGTTGTCGAGTCTTCGTGAAGGACGCTCTGCACCGGCCGCCCGAAACCGTCGTACATAATGTCGGTTTGAATCTGTCCATCGCCCGCCGCGTTGCGGTCCCGATTCGTCACGACCGTCGTGGTGGAGGGATAGGAATACTGCACGCTCGACACCGCGGCCGTATTCACCAGCGTCAGCCGGTCCAGCAAATCTTCGTAGGCGGCCGTGGTTGCCGCGTTGTTGGCGTCGGTAATGGTCACGGGCTTGCCGATGTTGCAGTCCCATTCGAGGTTCGTCTTCTGAACCTTGGCGTTGGTGATCTGGGTGAGGAAGGCGTGGCTGCCGGTGGGACCCGTTGCGCAACCCGTGGCTCCGTAGCCTCCTCCGGGACTGTCGAGGTAGGAATACGAGGTCGAATTCCCGTTCGCGTCCTTGGCCTGAAGCACGTTGCCGGCCAGATCGTAGGACGGCGCCGTGCCGGCCACGAGCCAGCCCGCCGAAGGCGTGTTGCGCCAGCGTTCGACCTGGGTCACGTTCCCTCGCGTGGTGTGGGTCGGGACGTAGGTCCCGCCCGGGTTCGGAATTTGGGAGGTGTCGAGCGAACACGTCCCGCTTTGGCCGCTGCCGCAGTCATACGTGTACTTGGTATCGCTGGCCACTGAGTCTCCGGTGCCGTACACGGTTATCTGGGAAGGCAGCCGGGGCAGGAACGCCGGGCCGCCGGTGGTGGTCCCAGGTGGTGTCCCCGTGTACGTCACTTGCAGCCGGTAGGCGGAGTCGGTCACGTAATCGGTATGCGTCCACCGGGCGTAGTTGCTGTTGCTCTCGCTGGTCACATCGGGGCAATCGAGATAGGCAGAGCCGCCAGTCCCCACTGTCGTGATCCCAGGCTGTACCCCATAGTCGAGTTCATAAACCTCCACCGGATTGCGGAACGCGTCCTGGCTGTATTCAGTGATTGTTGTACGCCACTGCGAGCCGAGCGTCGTGACCTCCTGGCAAACCAGCGGCGGCGCTGACTCCAGAGGGCCGAGCGTGTACGCCTTCTCCACCGTCCGCAGCGTCTCGGCGCCGTCCCCAATCTCCGTCTTCAACTCGACCCCTTCCATGACATTCGGGAATAGCGGCCCGGGATCATCCGATCGTCCAGCCGCGATCATCAGGTTTTCCCCGGCACTGACTTCGTCCGTTTCGGACCCCGGCAAGGGCTGCGACCTGGAAGAATCTCCCGGCGATGTGCCCGCCGAGAAATGATGCTTGGTCACCACGTTTCCGCTGCTGGTGGTGGTGGTCACCGTGAGCGGCCCGGAAGCGAGGGTGCTGTATCCGTTCACATTATTCGGGTGACCTTGCAGAGTCGTCGGAGTTCCAGGAACCTCGGCTGTCTCGTAGTCGGTGACGCTGGTGGGCGTGGTCCCCCCCTGGGC
The DNA here is from genome assembly GCA_963734625.1 of Bryobacterales bacterium. Classification (GTDB taxonomy): domain Bacteria; phylum Acidobacteriota; class Terriglobia; order Bryobacterales; family Bryobacteraceae; genus CAVTHW01. The sequence continues at coordinate 221,423 of CAVTHW010000014.1, forward strand.
ATACTCCGTGCGCTGCTTCAGCCGCCGGTAGATGATCGGCTGGTAAGGGGGAATGCTGCTGGTGAAGTTGTCTACCATCCCGGTCAGCCTGGTGAGCACTTGCCCGCTCTCGAAAACGGCCTTGGCGTTGTCCACTTCGTGCATGCCGTGGCCGTGCTCATAGTCGACAAACCCGCCCGTGGGCAGGACCACCCGCGCCACTTCGCGGTAAGCGTTGTAGTAGAAGGAGTATTGGGAATTGTCGGGGAGTTCCACGCTGTGTACAACATCCACATCGTAGGGATTAGTGTCGCTCAGTTCCGGAAAGAGCGTTTGAGCGGGACGCAGCCTCTCCGAATGGGATCCCCGATGCACCTTGATCTGCCGCGGTGTCCCGTTGACTCCGGGATATTCGATCACATCGCACGTGCCTCCACAGCCTGTGTAACTCACCGTTGTGACCCGGCCGATCGGGTCGGTGACCGAAGTAAGCAACATACCGTCGTAGGTGAGGGAGTCAAGGTTGCCGTGGCGGTCGATGATCTTCACTACGCGGGCCCTATCGATCAGGTAGCGAATGCCGTTCGGGAAATACAGCGTGCCACAGACGCCCGGGTCCTCCACATCCGTGAGACCCAAGCTGGCCTCATTGTGGTCAAACACGCTGGTCTCGCCAAGTGCCGGCGTACATGCCGAAGCGTCGTAATGAAACCACGTCCCGCTCCCGTCTTCGCTGCGGAAGACGGTCCCGCGGTCCAGGACGTGGTCGAACGAGCAGTCGGAGTCTTCGATCACCCCGGGACTATACACCGAATACAGCGGCATCTCCGAGCCATCCGGCCGCAGGAACACCATGTGCGTCATGGTTCGGGTGTAGAAAGAGCTCTCGGCGGTCGCGCAATACTTGAGCGCCGTGAACGATCGCTTCTTGACCACGTATCCCGGCGAGTACAGGGGCCGGAGGGGGTGCCACCAGTCCGCGCTCGCCGCGGAGTTGTAAGCATAGAGATAATCGCCCCCTTCGCCTTGCTGCGTCACTACTGCGTAATTCTCGATCGTCCACGCCGGATTGGAAACCCCGAGGGTCATCGTATAGCCGGCTTCGCCTCGCCCGCCGATCTGGTGCAGCGGCAGCGCGACAGAGAGGCGGCCGCTATACGAGTCCACACTGTCGAAACCAGACAGCGTGTAGACGTTGGCCGGCGTGGAGGGAGCCAGCGCCGGCGGCGTAGGACCGCTGAGGACGGAATTCGCCGCTGTTTGTGCCGGTGCGCGGCTTCCCGCCGCCAGAAGCCAAAGTAGACATGCCAGGACCGGCCCCCAGCGCAAGTTCAATATCCGCTTGGTCATCGGCCAGCCTCCCCCGCGCCCGGGGCGGGCGCCACCTCGATCGATGTGCTCCAATCGGCTTTGCCGGCAATTCGTAGCGTGTGCTTCCCCAACTCGAGCTGAACCAATTCCTGCATCCCGGACTTATTCGCCTTTATGCTGCTGCGCAGCTCCGCTCCAAGTGTCGGATGATCCAGTTCCACGCTGAGAGCGGAAAGCGACACCCCGTTTCTGACCAGAATGAGGTACAAGCCGGGCTGCACCTTGATCGCTTTCGGCTGGACGCCCCACGGGCCGAGCGTAAACGTCAAGACTCCGGCCGGCCGCTTCGCGACGCTGGAAATCTCGCTTTGGGCGTCCAGCCGGAAGGATCCGGAACTCACCGCCAACGCCGCCAACAGCGCCAGACAAATCTTTCTTCGCTTCACCGCTTCTCCTCCTTCACCAGGAACCGAAGATGTACCCCTAAATCCTGTTCGTGTTGCTCTGAATTCCACCATTTGTGGGAAGTCATTCCCTTCGACAGCGCCAGCCGCCGTGGTCTTCATCCGAATCCCGTCTCGAATTCCTTCCAGACCCCATCTACCACCTGCCTACCAACGGCGTGTCGCCGGCCTCGCCGAAGAGGTAGGCCTTGTCGGTGCTCTCGCCGTCCCAGACTCCGTTGCCGTTGTAGTCCAGATACCAATATCCGTTGATGAACGTTCCCACCTCTTTCGCGCCGTCTCCGTTCCAGTCACCAATTACCGGCGTCGTGCCAGTCCAGCCCAGCACCACCAGCCGGTCAGTTTCCTCGCCGTCCCAGGCCCCGTTCCCGTTCATGTCCAGGTACCAGAAACCGTTGACGTAGATCCCGATCTCCTCCTTGCGGTCCCCGTTCCAGTCCCCTACCATCGGCTGCGCTCCCGACATGCCAAAACTGTACTCCTCGTCCACCACCCCGCCGTCCCACGCCCCATTCCCGTTCATGTCCAGGTACCAGAGACCGTTGACGTAGATTCCGATCTCCTCCCTGCCGTCCCCATTCCAGTCCCCTACTATCGGTTGCGCTCCGGACGCGGCAAAACTGTACACCTTGTCCGGCGCTCCGTTGTCCCAACTGTAGTTCCCGTTCCAGTCCAGGTACCAGCTGCCATCGGCGTAGACCCCGATCTCAGTTTTTCCGTCGCCGTTCCAGTCGCCCACGATGGGGGTCGCTCCCGCCCAGCCGAACTCCGCCTGCTTGTCACCGTCGTCTTCATCCCAGACGCCGTCGCCGTCGTAGTCCAGGTACCAGGAGCCGCCCGAGTAAACGCCGGTCTCGGTCTTGCCGTCCCCATTCCAGTCGCCGAGCACCGGGGTGGTGCCCGTCCAGCCGAGGACGAAGTCCTTGTCGCCGCTGTCTAAGGTTCCGTTGCCGTTGACGTCCAACTGCCATTCCCAGTTTGCGGAGAACGTTCCGACGTGGTCCCCTTCCCCGTACGCCTGGATGGCCACCACGCGTTTGCCCAGATAGATGTACTCCCGCGAAGGCTGCTGCGCCGCCGCGCCGGACGTAACGCCGAACCCGGCGGCCAGCAGCGCCAAGAACCTGACTGTCGCATTTCGCTTGCTCTTCATCCTTGCCTCCTGGCAGCCATCTGCCGTCCCGCTCCCGCCGCCCCCCGCCGCCGTTCACGACATGCGGATGTACAATGCTCAATGATTACGATAAGTTAGGATTTTGACCGGATCGTCTGTCGGTGTCAACTGTCCTGTTTTCGCTCGACACGCCGCACCTGCGATAAATGTTGCAGAGGTGAAACTTCACTGTGCGATCACCAAATTGCAAAATATTTAATTCCCCCAATTCCAACGCTTTACAGCCCTACTCCCCTCAGCCTGGTGTAGTCCCTGAGCTACAATTCAAGCGGGTAAGCGCATCGACTGCCTTTGGGTTCGCTCCGTACTTTTCTTCTGTCGGATTTGTTTGGTTTTTGTGGTGAAATCGATGCTCTGCGCCAGCCGCCGCACCCTCGCCGCTGGAGACGCCAATGTCCGACACTATCCGACAGGATCCGGCGCTTTCTTTACTTTTGCCCGCTCAGGCGCAACGGGTCCGCGGTTCTTCGCTGCCGCCATCCTCCTTGCAGACCCGGATTTCGCGTTGCATTTGCCGCGGGCGGGTGATACGCTGTAGCCAACGTGGATTGATTTAGGGCGTTCGTTGCCCGGCTAATTGCAACCACGTAAAAAAGTGCTAAAGGTGGATTGGTTTCGGCGGACCGTCAACCCTGTGGCTTTGCGCCCAGGGTTTTTCGTTTCTTGGACCAATCGCACCTGCAGGAGGTGCGTATGAACGTTTGGCCCGAGGCGCTGCCGCCCGATCGCCTCTCTCTGACCGGGACCGAAGGTGAACTGATGTCGGTCTCCATCGCGGTGGATCCGCACATATTGGAAAGGCTGCTGGAAGCCTTGGAGGGTCTCCCGTTCCCTGTCAACCCGGAGATCTATCACCGTCACGCGGCCGCAACGACGGTGGAATTCCCCGCCTACACCGCGCGGCTCTCCGAAATCGAACGCGTGTTGGCGTCGAGGGGTTTCCCGCCCGGGTCCGTGCGGGCCACCAGCATGCTGGAGCAAATCCGCCGGCGGGGCTACAATACCAACTGGTGACTCACGCCAGCCCTTACAGCGGAAGCTGGTATCCCGGCGACCCCGCCGAGTTGAGGACGCTCCTCGGGGAGTTGTGGGATAAGTCCGCAGAGCGCACGGGGTCCTGTTTGCTCTCTGGAGGGCGCGCCTTCATCACGCCCCACGCCGGCCTGGTATATTCGGGCACGGTGGCGGCTGCCGTCTACCGTCATATTGAACGCGAACGTCCGCAGCGGGTCCTGCTGGCGGGCTTCTCTCACCGCGGCTCACCGCCTGGAATCGGGATTCCCGAGGTTGACGTCTACGAAACGCCGCTGGGGCGAACGGCGGTGGACCGCGAACTCGCCGACCGCCTGACCGCCGCCGAGCCATTCCGGAAGACGGCGGAATCGAAGGTCTGCGATCACTCCATCGAGATCCAGCTTCCACTGCTGCAGAAGGCCGCGCCGGAGGCGAAGTTAGTCCCGCTGTACGTCAGCCACCTGGAGCCCGAGGAGCGGCAGGCGGCTGCGCTAAGGCTCGCGGACTGCCTTACGCCGGGCACGGTCCTGATCGCCAGCTCGGACCTGACCCATTTCGGAAAAGCCTTTCACTACGAGCCCTTCGCGGTCGATTCGCGAGTGGCGGAGAAGCTCCGCAAGCTCGACTACGGTGTTCTGGAGGCGGCGGGCAGTTTGCGGGAGGAACTGTTCCTGGAGACGTTGCGCGAGACGGGCGCCACCGTGTGCGGGGCCGACCCCATCGCGCTGCTGCTCGCCACGATGCGTCATTTGGACCGCGCCGGCGAGATCTTCGAGGAGGTGCTCGATTACCAAACCTCCGGGGAGATTACCAAGGACTTCCACCATTCTGTCAGCTACGGCGCGGCGGGCTTCTTTCCTCAGGCCGCCTTTGAGCTGAACGTGCAGGAGCAGCAGGCCGTCCTGGATCTGGCCAAGCGCACGCTGGCCGCCTACCAGAAGACAGGCAAGGGCATCGTTCCCAGTTTGCCGCCTACGGGTTTGGCGGGGCTGGCCCGGCGGGCGGCCCTGTTCGTTACGCTGCACAAGAACGGCGAGTTGCGCGGCTGCCTGGGCCGCAGCGCGGCCTTGGAATCGATCGAGAGCGTGGTGCCGGAAATGACCATGGCGGCGGCTCTGGAGGACTCGCGCTTCGATCCGGTCTCGCCATCGGAGACGGGCCTCGAGGTCGAAGTCTCGATCCTGTCGCCGATGAAGCGTATCGCCGGCCGCGGCGATTTCCGGGTGAACGAGCACGGAGCGCTGCTGAAGGCTGGAGGCCGACAGGGCCTGCTTCTGCCGCAGGTCGCCACTGAAAGAGGATGGAGCGCCGACCGGTTCTTCCGCGCCCTGGCGGAGAAGGCCGGAGCCGGCGCCGGCGTTTACTCAGACCCCTCGACGCGCATCTACGTCTTCCGCGCGCAGGTCATCCACTGATGCGCGAGCACCTGCTGCTCACCGGACCGCCGGACTCGGGAAAGTCCCGCCGCGTGCTGGAGGCCGTGCGCGAACGGCTGCGGAGGGGCGGCGCCATCCGGCTGCTCGCGCCCACGGCGACCATGGCCGAACACCTGCGCAATCTGCTGGCGCGCGAAGGTTTCGTTTTCCGCGCCGGGCTGGTCTCGACGCTGGCGAAGTTCATCGATTCCGAGGCCGAGGACTTGCCTCCGGTTTCCGGCGCGTTGCTGGACTTCTCGATCAGGCAGGCGCTCGAGCGCGCGGCTCCGTCCGGTTTCGCGGCGGTGACGGGGTTCGAGGGCTTCCGGGCGGCGCTGGCCAGATCCATCGGGGAGCTTGCCTCGTCCGGGTGCGACGCGGCGCAACTGGGCCGAGTCACGGCCGGCGGGTTTCAGAGCGTCTACGCGGAGGTCGAAAAGGAACTGGCCGCACGGGGAGCGCTGCTGAGCGGCGAGCGGCTGAGGCGGGTTGCCGCCAGAATTCGGGATCAAGGACCAGCGGGACCAGACGAGATCTTCTTCGATGGGTTCTTCCGATTCACCGGGCCTGAATTGGATCTCATCGAAGCCCTGAGCCGTCACGCGCGCCTGACCGTGACCTTGCCGGCCTGGCCCGGCGCCGAGTACCAGCCGGAGCCGTCTGCTCGAAATTGGCTGCCGTGAAGAACGCTGCCCAGCGGCGGAAGGCGGTCCGGAAACGGTGCTGGTCCGGGCGCGGAACAGGGAGCAGGAGTTGGAGGATATCGCCGCGCGGCTGCTGGAGCATGCCCACGCAGGCCGGCCGTTCCGGGAGATGGGCATCGTGGTGCGCACGGCCGATCCGTATGTACCCGCGCTGCGCGCGACGCTGGAACGCTTCGGAATCCCGGCGCGGTTCTACTTCGCCGAGCCTCTGGCGGATCATTCGCTGGCGCGATACGTGACGGCGGCCATCGAGGCTGCGCCGGGCTGGGGTGCGGACCGGCAGACGCCGGCTGACTGGGCGGAGCGGGTCAAGTCGCTCGGAGCGCAATACCCTCAGCCGGAAATTACGGAGCCCGCCACGCACGCGATGGCTGCCATCTGGCGGAGCGCGGCGGTCGCCTTGGGGGACTTCGGCAAGGCCGTGGACGAGGCCGAGGCGGTGTTCCCGAAGGGAGTCCGTATCCCATTTCCGGATTTTCGGGAGGAGTTGAAAGTCGCGCTGCGCCTCGCGGAGCTGCGAGTCCCGGACCACCGGCGCGACGTCGTACACGTGATGGACGTGTATGAGGCCCGGCAGTGGAAGCTGCCGGTGGTCTTCGTCTGCGGCCTGCTCGAAAAGCGGTTCCCGCTGTACCACGCCCAGGACCCGCTGCTTCCCGACGACGTACGGACGCGGCTCGGGGCGCGGACAACCCAGGAGTGGGAGGCCGAAGAGCGGTTCCTGTTCGACCTGGCCACAACCAGGGCTAGTGAGACGCTGGTGCTGAGTTACCCGCGATTCGATCAGAAGGGCGAGGAGACGCTGCGTTCGTTCTACCTGGATCGGTTCCTGGAAGCGGCCCGGAACGTGAGCGCGGCGCCGGCCCGTTCGGCGCGTCCCGAACCGCTCGGCGTGCGCCCGCCGGTGCGGCGGCCATTGATCTACGACGAGGGTCTGCGGCAGTGGCTCGCGAAGAGGTTCGAACGAATCTCGGTGACTGCGCTGGAGAGCTTCCTGCAATGTCCTTTCCAGTTCTTCGCGGGGCAGACGCTGCGCTTGGTGGACCCACCCGTCGAACCGGAGGAGCGCCTGGACTTGAAGGTGCAGGGCAACGTCATACACGAGGTTCTCGGGAAGTGGCTCTACAGCCGGGGCGCCATCGAGCCGCTGCTGGAGGCGGCGTTTGCGGAGGCGTGCCGGCGCGAGCAGATCCCGAGCGGATATCGGACCGAGTCGGTTCGCCTGGAGTTGCTGCGGAATCTGCGGCGATTCATCCCGGTGGCGCTGGCCACCGGCGCACAGCCGGAGAAGGCGGAGCAGGACGTCGAGGTGCAATTGGAGGACAAGCTAACGCTTAGGGGACGTATCGACCGGATTGACACCAGTCCCGACGGCAGGGCCCTCATCATCGACTATAAGAACAGCGCGCCCGACAAGATCAAGGCCCTGGTGAAGGCGCACCTGGAGGGCCGTCGCATACAGGGCGGCGTGTACATGCTGGCTTTGCGGCAGGCGGGCCGCGAGGTCGCGGGGATGCTGTTCGCCGGGCTGCGCGGCAAGACGGCTTGGGACGGGTGGAGCACCTTGAACGCGAAGTCGTGCGCGCCGGAGGAACTCGCCGCGGTCATGGCCAGCGCCAGAGAGGCCGCGCTGGACGCGGTCGCCAAGATTCGGGAGGGAGTGATCGAACCGAAGCCGGCGGACCCGCGGCTGTGCCAATATTGCAGCTTCTACGACGCCTGCCGGTTTGAGTCCGCGGCCAAAGTGGGAGCCGGCGGGGAGGCGGAAGAATGACCCTCCGGCCAAAGCAGCAGGCAGCCGTCGAGCGGGAAGGGCAGGACGTTTGCGTCGTGGCGGGGCCGGGCTCGGGCAAGACCAGGGTCCTGGTGGAGCGCTTCGGCTGGCTGGTGCGGGAGCGGAAGGTTTCTCCGCTGCGCATCCTGGCCATCACCTTCACCGAGAAGGCCGCTACCGAGATCAAGCGGCGGCTGGCAGGCGAATTTGCGAGCGACGCCGGATTGCGCGAACAGGTCGAGCGGGCCTACGTCTCGACGATCCACGGCCTGTGCTCGCGGCTGCTCCGCGAGCATCCGATCGCGGCGGGCGTCGACCCTGGGTTCGCGGTGCTGGATGCGCCCGCCAGCGAGCGCGAACTGGAGCAGGCGGCTCACGAAGCTCTCGATCAGAAGCGCTTCTGGCCGCTGCTCGATGCGATCTACGTCTCCACCTGGCCGGGCGGACGCCAGGTGGATCTGGCCGAAGCGGTCATCAAGGTCTATCAGGCCCTGCGCACGTATGGGAAGACCGTCGTCGAGGTGCGGGAGGAGAGCGCCAAGGAGACAGCCGGTCTCACGCTGGCGGATTTCATCGGCGAACTGCGCGGGCTGCTGGCGAGCGCGCCCGCCCAGCGCACGGTGAAGCAGGGCGAGTGCATCGACAACCTGCTCGAATGGTGCGAGCGCGCGCCGGCCGCGGCGGACCGCTTCAGATTGCTGAGCGAGTATCCACGTGGCTTGCCCGCGAAGATGTTGTCGCCGGACCTGCGACTCATCCGCGACGAGCGGCTGCCGCTAGTGGTCTCCACGCTGGCGGGGGAGTACTTTGCGCCGCTGAAGACGCTTTTGCTGGACGCCGTTGAACTCACCGGCCAGATATACGGGCAGCGGAAGACGGAGCTGGCCGCGCTCGACTTTTCGGATCTCGAAGAGAAGGCCATCGAGTTGTTGCGCGCGGGCCCGGGCGTGCTCGCCTCGGTGCGCCGGAGGTTTGACTACGTCCTGATGGACGAGTTGCAGGACACCAACCCGCTGCAATGGACGCTGGTCAACCTGCTGCGTACGCCCGGGCGGTTCTTCGCGGTGGGCGACGTGAACCAGTCGATCTACGGCTTTCGCCATGCGGAACCCGGAGTGTTCGAGGAGTACCAGCGATCCATCGCCGCGGCGGGCAAGCAGGTCGATGAACTCGACGAGAATCACCGCAGCCGGGCGGGGATTCTGGCGGCTGCCGAAGCGGTGCTCGGGGGCAAGCCGGGCATTGGAGCGGCGCATCTGAGCGCGCTTCGGGAGTTCGGCCCGAAGGACGGCCCATCGGTCGAGGTGATCGTCGGGGAGGGAGACGACCCGGTGTCCATGGAGGCGCAGTGGATTGCGAGCCGCATCCGCGAGCTGGCTGGCAGCCTCATGGTCCAGGACGGGCCCGAAGGGCAGCGGCCGGCCAGCTTCCGGGATGTCGCCATTCTGGTGCGCAAGACCAACGCGCTCGCGGCGATCATCGAGGCGCTTCAGAACCAAGCGGTGCCATTCCTCCACGAAGGCGGCAAGAGCTTCTATGAAGCCCGGGAGGTGCGCGATCTGGTACACCTGTTGCGCGTGATCGCCGATCCCGCCGACGAAGTCTCCATGGCGGCCGTGCTGCGCTCGCCGCTGGCCGGAGTGAGCGACGAGACGCTGCTGCGGCTCAAGCTGAACGCCGGCGCGCCGCTTCCCGATCCGGAGGACGAGACCCGGCTGCGGCGTTTCGACGCGCTGCTAGCCCGGCTGCGCGCCGAGCGCGATGACGTCTCGCCCGACCGGCTGCTGCTACGGGCGATGGACGAGTGCGATTACGAAGGCGGGCTCGACTCCGGCGCGCGGGCCAACGTGGACAAGTTGCTGGCGCTGGTGCGGGACTGGTACAGCAACCGGCCGCGGCCCCTCGAAAAGCTGGCCGAGGATCTGGAATGGCTGCGAGAGTCCGCCGCGGAGGCCGAAGCGCCTCCCGATGAAGCCTCCGACGCCGTGCGGGTGATGAGCATCCACCAGGCCAAGGGGCTGGAGTTTCCCATCGTGTTCGTCGCCGCCCTCGACCGGGGCGTCAGCAGCGCACTGGCGCCCATCTGCCTTTCACGCGAAGGCGGTCTGGGAGTGTGCTGGCGAAACCCGGCCGACGGAACCCAGGTGCGGGATTTGATTCACCTGAGGCATGGTGACGAAATCAAGCGGAAGAGCGAGGGCGAAGAGAACCGGCTGCTTTACGTCGCCATGACCCGCGCCGAGGAGCACCTGGTTCTCTCCTACGCCGAGACCGAGCGGAAGCGGGGCAACCACTGGCGGCTGGTCGCGGAGGGCCTGGATGCGGCGCCGATCAGGCTCACCCGCGCTGGAGAGCTGCCGGAGGTGATGGACCGGCCCGCCTGGGTTGGGGCGCGGACGGAGGAGCCGATCATTCTGGCCCGGCCCGCGCTCGCCGTACAATACGATTCGACAGTCCAGGTAACGGCGTTGAACCTCTTCGCGCAGTGCCCCAGGCGCTACTACCTGGGGCGCTACATCGGCCGGGAGGGCCCGCCCAGCCCGGAGCGCTCCGGCCGGCCGAACGCCGCCGAATTCGGAAACGTGGTTCATGCGATGCTGGCAGGCCAGCCGAGCCCGGAAGCGCCAGCCGAGGCGCTGGAACTGGTCGAGCGATTCCACTCGAGTGAGATGGGCCGCCGCGCCGCGGCAGCCCGGCGCGTCGAAAGGGAGTTCGACTTCGTGATGGCGCTGGAGGACGTGGTGCTGCGCGGCCAGATCGACCTCTGGTTCGAAGAAGGCGGCGAGCTGATTCTGGTGGACTATAAGACGGACTCCATCGAAGCGGAGGAGGCCGAGCGGCGCGCCGCCCGGTACGCACTGCAATTGCGGTTGTACGCCCTGGCCCTGGAGCGGCTCGCCGGCAAGCTGCCCGGGCAGGCATTAGTGTGTCTGCTGCGGTCCGGCGTGGCCGTGCCGGTATCCTTGGACGCTTCTCTGCTCGAGGAGGCCAGAGCGGCGGTGCGGGCGCTTAAGGAGGCGCAGTCCACGCTCCGATTCGAGTTGCGGGAAGGGGAACAATGCGGAAGGTGCGAATTTTACCGCGGTTTGTGTCCGGCGGGTCGGGCGGCTACGCAATAATCAGCGGCCGGTGGCCAACTTCTGTTCAACCGCAGCCATGAGTCTTGACTTCAAGGAATCCGAGAGCGGTTCCAACTCCAGGCCCTTGTAAATTTTGAGGGTCTTCTTGGTGGTGTCCAGCATCACCCAACAGTTCGGGCACTGCGCGACGTGATCCTCGAGTTCCTGGCGCAGACCGCCCTGGACGTTCTCGTCCAGGAATTCTGACATCTCGTCCAAGAACTTGTCACATGTAACTAAAGGCATTTTCCACCTTCCGTTTGAAGAATTTAGTGAGCTTATCGCGAAGCTGCAATCGGGCGCGCAGCAAGCGGCTCTTGACCGCCGGGACGGAGATGCCCAGCGCCTCCGCCGCTTCTTCGGTCGAGAGCTCGTCGACGTCGCGCAGAACGAACACGGTCCTGAATATGGGGGCCAGGCCGTCGATCGCCTGCCGCAGGATCGCCTGCATCTCCTCGTGGGAGTAGCGCTGCTCGGGGTTATCGTCCCAGACGGCTATCTCGCGCGCCACCTTCTCTTCGCCGGTGTCGATGTCCTCGTCGAGCGAGAGCAGCTTGCCGGTGCGGCGCTTCCGCAGCTTCATCAGCGACTCGTTCACGGCTATCCGGACCAGCCAGGTGTAAAGCTTCGACTGCTCCTGAAAACCGTCCAGGTGCTCATAAGCCTTCAGGAACGTGTCCTGAAGAACATCCTCTGCGTCCTCCACATTTTGTGTGATGTGTTTGGCCAGCCGAAAGATCTTCCTTTCGTAACGATTTACAAGCAGGGTGAAGGCCTGGCCGTCACCCTGCCTCGCTCTGGCGATGAGGTCGGACTCGTCGGTGAACGCCGGTTGTGCGGAAGACTCGGGCATGTTAACCGGTTTCATTCTATCACCGCGGCGCGGTCGGGTTGGTCAAACTAAGCCCTCAGCAGTCGGGGCCGAAATCGGAACGGAAGGCTTCCACCAGCCCGGCGCTCCAATTGTCGAGCGCCGCGAGTCTGCCGACGAAGAAGCGCAGCACGGGCGGCTCTTCGATGAACTTCAGGCCTCCGACGAGATCGCGGTGCTGGAAAAGCCACTTGATGCGGTCCACCGAATACTCGATGTGGGACATGGTGTAGAGGCGCCGCGGGACGGCGAAGCGCGCCAGCTCGAGGTCGGAGGGAATCTCGTTGCCGGCCTGGTCACGGTCCATGGAAATGGTGCCGCGCTCCATGGTGCGAATACCCGAAACCAGGTAGACGGCAGCGGACAAGGCCCCCGCCGTGTACTGTAGCGAGGGGATGTGGGGCAGAAAGAGGCGCGCGTCCACGTGGCAGGCCAGACCGCCCGGAGGCGTGACGGCGGGAATTCCCTCCTCCACCAGCCGTTCCACGAAGTACCTGACGAAGTCCGCCGAAGCGCTGGCCACGTCCGGGTCCACCATCTCCCGCATGCCGACGGCCATGGCTTCCACTTCCTTGGTGGACATGCCGCCGTAGGTGAAGAAGCCCTCGTAGACCGGGAGCCAGGGGCGGACGCGATCGAAGAGTTGCTTGTTGTTGGAGGCGATGAGGCCGCCGCGGGCGCTGCAACTCTTGCGGCCGGAGAGGTAGCAGACGTCCGAGAGGCTCATCATCTCAAGGACGATGGAGGCGATGGTGCGATCGGCGTAACCCTCTTCGCGCTGTTTGATGAAGTGGGCATTCTCCGAAATGAGGCTGGCGTCAAGGACGAGGAAGATGCCGTGCTGGTCCGCGATCTTCTTCACTTCGCGGAGGTTGGCGAGGGAGAAGGGCTGGCCCCCGATGAGGTTGGTGGTCGCCTCCATGCGAATAAAGGAAATCTTGTTGGCGCTGTAGGTCCGAATGACGTCGTGGAGCTTGGCGATATCGATGTTGCCCTTGAAGGGGCAGGTGCTTTGGGTGTTTAGCGCTTCGTCGGTATAAATCTCCAGAACCTTGCCGCCCAGGATTTCGAAATGGGCGCGCGTGGTGGTGAAGTGATAATTCATGGGGATGACATCGCCGGGCTTGATGAAGGTCTTGGCGAGGAGATGCTCGGCGGCGCGGCCCTGGTGGGTGGGCATGACGTAGTCGTAGCCAAAAATATCCTTGACGGCGGCGGCCAGCTTATAGAAGCTCTCCGAGCCGGCATAGGCGTCGTCGGATACCATCATGGCGGCAAGCTGATTGTCGCTCATGGCGTTGGTGCCGCTGTCGGTCAGCATATCCAGGAATACATCCCTGGTGCGCAGCAGGAAGGTGTTGTAGCCCGCCTGCTCCATGGCGGCGAGCCGGTCGGCCGCGGGAGTGAGGCGGGTCTTCTGGACAATGCGGACCTTGTGCATTTCCATCGGAATAGTTTTTCCGTTGGACAGGCGAATGCTCATTGAGAAATCTCCTTTATGAATGGGGAACTATATCGAACTGCGGTAATCCACCAGGATAATTGATTCCCGGGCGGTTTACTTGACACGGCCGAAGCCGCGTCTTGACAAGAGCGGGGTGTGCCGTATACTGGATGGAAACGTAAAACAACCGTCTTCACGCCGCCGGATCGGGCGGGTGCTGGCGGGTCCTCCCCCACGTCACTTCCCCCACGAGGATTGTGTAGTCAGGGTCCCGGAATGGGACTCACGGAGCGAGAGCTTTGCCGGGCGGGGCGAACGAAGGGCGAGGCATGATTGGGGAGGAGCGGGGAATGAGGGACAGCGGGCGCAAGGCCGACCTTCCGCTGACCCGGCGACTGGCTGTAGGCACGAGTTGGGCCCTGGCCGGTACCGCAATCTCGCAATCCGCAGCATTCCTCGGATCGGTCATTTACGCGCGGAGTCTGGGCCGCGAGAGCTTCGGTGCGCTGACGATGGTTCAGAGCACGGCAATCGCGACAGCCGGCATTGCCAGCCTCGGCCTGGGGGTGATCGCTACCCGGTACGTGGCGGCGTACAAGAACTCGGACCCGGCCAGGGCGGGCCGCATTCTGGCTCTCTGTTCGTTGCTCAGCGGCGTGGCCGGTCTTCCGTTCGCGCTATTCCTGCTGCTGGCCGCGGGCGCGCTGCCGCAGATCGTCCTGTCCGGGCCGAACCTGGGCGGGTTGGTGCGCCCGGCGGCGGTCTATGTCTACTTCGCCACGCTGAACGGTTTCCAGCTTGGCGCACTGGCCGGCCTGGAGGCATTCCGGCAACTTGTAACCGTTAACCTCTGCCAGGCGGCCGTGTCTCTGCCCCTCACATTCTTCCTGACTTCCGCGTTTGGACTCCGCGGAGCAGTGGCGTCATTCATCGCCGCAGCGGTGTTCTTGTGGATTCTTCAGCACGCCGCGCTGCAAAGAGAGTGCCGCCTGCGCGGTATTCGGATTGACTACAAGAACGCACTTTCGGAGCGGCAGATCATGGGCGGATTCGTCGCGCCCTGCATCCTATCCTCGGTGATGGGAAACTGCGCCATCTGGTGCAGCTATCTCCTGGTAGCGCGGGGCCGCTCGGGACTGCTGGAACTGGGCGTGTTCCAGGCTGCCTATGTGCTGCGCAGCGTGGTTCTCGTCCTGCCCGCTCAAGTTACGCGAGTTACCACCCCAATACTTACCAACCTTTGGAGCACGAACTCGGAACGTACCTATGGAAAATTGTTTTGGAACAACTTGAGGCTCAACCTTCTGATCGCGGCCGTCGTCGCTTCATCATTCTTGTTGACCGGGCGGTATGTGCTGCGCCTGTTTGGCAGGGAGTTCGCTGAGGGTTCTATGATCCTGGCGATCCTCGCCGCGGCGGCGGTAGCCGAGGTGGCGGCGTCGAGTCTTTATCAGGTTTTGGTAAGTCACGGCCGGATGTGGTTTCAAGCGATGGTTTCGGCGTTGTGGTCGGTCACCCTGGTGGGGGTAACGGCGCTGAGTCAAGAGAGGGGGGCGGCAGCCCTGGCCGCGGCCTATCTGGCTGCCTGGGTGTGCTCTATGGGGATCTACGGAGTGCTGGCAGTGCGTCTGATCCCACGCCAGAGCCCGATCCGTGCGCCGGCGTTGAACGCGACAGCTGAGGAGGCTGTGTAATATGGCCGAGCCTCGCGTGAGCGTTGTCATCCCGGCTTTCAACCGCGAGCGTGAGATCGGACGCGCCATCGAGAGCTGTCTGACGCAGCGCTTCACCGACTATCAAGTTGTGGTTGTGGACGATGGCTCCACCGACGGCACATGTGAGGCTGTTCGTGCCTGCCGGGATAGCCGGATCAAAATGGTGCGCCATGACACCAACCGCGGCGTGTGCCCCGCGAGGAACACCGGGGTCGCCAATGCGACGGCGGACTGGGTGCTGTTTTTGGACAGCGACGATGAACTGTTGCCAGGCGCTTTGAGCACCGTCGATGAAAAAGTCCGCACTAATACACCGGACATAGCCAGGCTCGCATTCAGCTATCTCCTGGACGACGGCGCAGTCTCCCCCTTCCCGCGGTTTGCCGGCGATGCTGTGGACTACGAGGCTTACGTCAGGTGGACGAATGACGTTCAGTTGTCGGATTTCCTTCAATGCGTGCGGCGCGGGACCTTTGACCACGTGAGGTTCCCGGAGAGCCACATCCAGGAGTTGCCGTACAGTTTCGACTTCGCCCGGAGGTTCAGGACGAGAGCGTTCCCCGACGTATTGGCGAAGTTGCACACAGACGCGGGCAACCGGCTCAGCGACTGGAGGAGCAACAAGGCCGATGGGGCAGCGAGTTTCAACGCGACTGAACAGGCAGAGGGGATGATCCGTTTGCTGGCGGACCACGGCCCGGCCATGCGGGCATACGCGCCCAGGACTTATGAGGTCTGCTCGCGAATGGCGGCGACTTATCGTTTTCTGGCTGGGAAACGGATGCAAGGTTGCACGCTCGCCTTGAAGCACCTGGGGCGGCACCCTATGTCTTTGCATTCCTGGGTCATCCCCGGCTTGGGCTTGCTTGGCCCGAGAGCTCTGCAGTGGGGAACCGCGTTCAAGACCAAGATCGGGCGAACCTTTCGCCCGCAACGGAGCCCGCGTGCCTTCGTGCTCGAAAACTGAACGCGTGCTGCACGTGGTGGACCGCATGGATTGCGGGGGAGTGGAGACGCTGGTCATGCGGGTCTACCGGCAGTTGGATCGATCGGGGCTCCAGTTCGACTTTGCCGTGGCGCAGCAGGGGTGCGACTACGACGCCGAGATTCTGGCCGGAGGAGGCCGTCTGCACGCACTTCCGCGTCCAACACTCGGGAATCTGGCGAAGTACTCTGTGGCGCTGACGACGATCCTGCGACGCTACGGGCCATTTGCGGCGGTGCATAGCCACGTTCACTACTGCAGCGGAGCCGTGCTTCTGGCAGCCAGAGCGGCAGGGGTGCCTGTCCGGATCGCTCACAGCCATACCACCAACGATGGACGCGGCAGCAGCCCACCGCGCCGGGTGTACACGGGGCTGATGCGACGTTGGATCCTCCAGCACGCCACGCATTTGCTGGCCTGCTCCGGCGCGGCTGGGCGGGCGCTGTATGGAGATCAATTCGGAGCCGATCACCGCTTTCAAATTGTCGCGAACGGACTCGAACCGGCGGATTTTGAGGACCCGCAGACAGAACAAGACAGCCTGCGGCGGGAACTGGGTTTGCCGCCCGGTGTGAGGCTGGTTGGCCACGTGGGGAGGCTGGCACCGCCTAAGAACCACCGGTTTCTGCTGGAGATTTTCGCGACGCTCGCCGAGAAACTGCCGGACGTTCATTTCCTGCTGGTGGGGGAGGGGCCGCTCCGATCCGAGATCGAGTCTCAGATCTCGCGCATGGCCCTGCGCCAGCGGGTGAGCATGCTTGGGGTCAGAAATGACATTCCGAGAATCATGCGGAGTCTAGAAGTGTTTGTATTCCCGTCTCTGTTCGAGGGTCTGCCAACCGTGGTGGTCGAAGCTCAGGCCGCAGGCGTTCCTTGCGTCGTGTCCGAGGCCGTGCCGCCCGAGGCGAACCTCGGACTGGGATTAACGAGTTGCCTGAGCCTTGGCGCGGCCCACGGGACTTGGGCAGAGGCCGTAGCTCGAGCTATGGATGTGAGCCACCCGCCGTGGGCACTGCGGCAGAAGGCAATCGAGAACAATGGCTACGCTATCGGGCACGCAACTGCCCTCCTTCAGCGGATATATCAATCTCGGGCAGCCTGAGGCAGCCAGAAATACGCCTCGGGGCTACGGCGTCCTTTTCAGTCAGCTTGGCATTCTGTCCATCCTGGTATTGCTGGTAGTGGCTTACCGGGCGTTTGACTGGGACGCTGAGCGACTGATTTACCCGGCGTGCTGGTCGTTCGCTGCACTCAGCCTATGGCTTTTCTGGTCGTGGCGGAAGCAGAGCGGCGAAGCGCTGGATCCATATACGCTCTTCATATTGGCGGCGGTGCTCTTTAACGGCGGCCAAGCGCTTCTCGAGATGTTCCGCTTGAACCCAAGAGGATTCCTGGGCAATGTGTTTCCACCGGAGTCACTGCTGAGAGCGCTCTGGTTTAACATGTTGGGACTCGCGTCGGTTCACTTGGGCGCCCTTCTGAGTCTGCATATCGGCCGCCGAACGACTTGCGGGAGTTCTGTGGCACTCTCCGCGAGCCGGGAGTCAAGGGCTTGCGCGATGGTGGGAATCGCAATGATAGGCGTGTCCCTCCTGCCTTGGCTCATGGTGATGTGGTCATCCACGGCGGCCGTCATGTCGTATGGGTATTTCGTCGGGCTTTTCCAGCAGGAGTCCGCTACGAGTTTCGATGCTGCTCCTAGCCTGCTGAGCGCTTTTCTGATACCGGGTGCGCTTTTTCTGTTGGCCGGCAGCCGCCGGCCACTTGGCCGGACGTGCGCGGTAACGATCCTGGCCGCGCACTGCGTCGGCAACTTCATTCTCGGATCCAGGGCGCCGGCCACGACGACCCTGGTGGCCGGCCTTTGGCTGTGGCACTACTCAGTCAGTCGCGTGCGGAGGCTAACGGTTGTTCTAGTAGGGCTGGGCGTCGCTCTGCTGATCCCGCTGGTGGCTACGGTGAGAGATTACAGCATGGAGGCCAGGAGTGCGAACTTGACGGCCGACTCGCTCAGGGCCGTCGGGAATCCTCTCGTTTTCACCGTCGCGGAGATGGGAAACTCCATGAGCACCGTAGCCTACACCATTGAACTTGTCCCGGCAGTCCGGGGGTTCGATTACGGGCAGAGCTACTTCTACGCTTCCCTTACAGCCTTGCCCAATCTGTTTTGGGATCTGCATCCGACTAGTGCCCATGGTCTTCTGAGTAATTGGCTGGTCTGGACCGTAGATCCAGGGCGGGCGGCCGTCAATGGAGGGCTGGGCTTCTCCTTTCTCGCCGAAGCCTTTCTCAACTTTGGCTGGTACGGCGCGCCCTTCGCACTCCTGGCTGTCGGGTTGCTACTCGGTTTACTGGTCAGGTGGGCGGGAAACGCTCAAAGGTCCGGCAGCTTTGCGGCCGTTGCATGCATGCTGCTGTTCGTCCTGTTTTTTGCCAGGGGGGAATCCGCATCGATGGTCCGTGGCGTCCTCTGGTACTCCCTTCTCCCATACGCTGCCGTCCAGTTGCTGGCGCGCGCCCAGGGCCGTTGATTCGATTGCAGACGCGCCAGCCGCACGCGCCGGAATTAATACAATGCGAGTCTCCGTGGTCCTCAATCAGCGCTTCTTCCGAACAGCGGCGGGACCTGTCTACACACGCACATGCCTCTCCTACAGCCACTGGAGCAGGTATCTGCGGGTTTTTGATCGGGTTCAGGTCATAGCCAGAGTGAGGACGGTCGCGCCCGGCGAGGAGCCGGTGACCGTGGCGGAGGGGCCAGGGGTCTCGTTCTTCCCCGTGCCAGATTATCAGGGGCTTTGGCAGTACCTGCTGAAACTGCCGGCAGTTGAGGGAGCGGTCCACCGGGCTGAGATTGGCGCTGACGCGGTGATCCTCAGGATCCCGTCTCATCTGACCTTGGGGATATGGCGAAGGCTATGCAATGAAGGGAGGCCTTATGGCATCGAGGTCGTGGGAGATCCCCACGCGGAGTTCGCCCCAGGCGCAGTGTCGCACCCGTTGCGTCCGCTGTTCCGGCAATGCTTCTCACGCCTCCAGCAGCAACAGTGCACCCAGGCGGCTGCCGCAGCATACGTGACCCACGATGCTTTGCAGCGCCGCTATCGGCCTGCGGATGGGGTCGTTTCTACCGGCTACTCCGACGTCGAGTTGCCGCCGGAAGCTGTAGTTAATGCACCACGATCCGCGCCTACGAAGGAAACCGGGTGGGTTCTATTGTGCGTGGCTTCCCTCGCACAACTCTATAAGGGCCCGGATATCCTCTTGAAGTCGGTCGCCAACTGCGTCCGCAGAGGGCTGGATATCAGGTTGTCGCTGGTGGGGGACGGAAAGCACCGGATCGACCTCCAGCGACTGGCGCGCCACCTGGGTGTCGAAGGGCGAGTGAACTTCGCCGGCGAACTCCCCGCCGGCGAAGCGATTCGAGAGCAGATGGATCGGGCCGATCTGTTTGTGTTGCCTTCCAGAACCGAGGGGTTGCCCCGAGCCCTCATCGAGGCCATGGCCCGCGGATTACCTTGTGTGGCTTCGAATGTGGGCGGGATACCGGAGATCCTCCCTCCCGAGGATCTGGTATCACCGGGCGATCCCGATGAACTGGCGGACAAGCTCTGTGAGGTGCTCGGTGAACCGGGCCGGATGGCACGAATGTCGGCGCGGAACCTGATCGAGGCAGAGAAGTATCGTGAGGGGTCGCAGGACGGTGCGCGGCTGGCCTTCTACGAGGGGATCAAAGAGGCGACAAAACGCTGGCAATGGAACAGACAGTGAATCTGCTGGGTGACAGTCGAGCCCCCGATTGCGGGCGGCCTTTAGTCGTCTACGTTCTGACTCGTCTTGCCGGCGGTGGGCCGAGAGAACACGTTCTCGGGCTGCTGGCTGGGATGAAAAGGCGCGGCTATGCGACAGCCTTGATTGTTGGAAGATGCGACCCGCGCCACGATGTCGACCTGCCTTCGGATTTGACGAGTGACGAGTCAATCTACACAATCCCCGAAATGTCCAGGTCCGTGAATCTGTGGGGCGACGGAGTTTCGCTATGGCGTACCTACCGGCTCTTGGTGAGACTGAAGCCCGACATCGTTCACACTCACACGGCAAAGGCCGGGCTCATCGGCCGGTTGGCTGCGCGCGCCGCGGGCGTTCCCTGTGTGGTCCATAGCTACCACGGGAACGTGCTGCGTGGCTATTTCTCAAGACCGATAAGCGCCATTGTGCGCTGGTGCGAGCGCCGGCTAGCTGCGCTGACGGACCGTGTCTGCGTTCTATCGGGGGAGCAACTCGACGAGATCGCCGGCACGTATGGAGTGGCTAGGGCGGAGAAAGTACGGGTGACACCGCTAGGCGTGGATCTGCAGCGTTTCGAAGGCGTATCGCAGCCCCCTGAGCGTCCCTTCACCGTCGGCTGGCTAGGCAGGATGGTTCCGATCAAGAATATCCCACTGCTGGTAGCTGCCGCTGAGGAGACGGTGCGCCGCGGAGCCAATGTGCGTTTCCTGGTTGCCGGCGACGGGCCCGAGCGCGGCCTGGTAACCGAGGCCGTGTCCCGCCTGGGACGCGAGTCATTCGAGTGGCTCGGCTGGCAGCAGGACGTGCGAAGCATGCTGGCGCGCTGCCACATGCTGATCCAGACCTCTCTCAACGAGGGGACGCCAATCTCGCTGATGCAGGGAGGCGCGGCGGGACGACCCTTTGTTTCCACTCCCGTGGGAGGAGTCGTAGACATGGTGCGTGGCTCCATGCTGCGCGCGGACCGAGGCGCTAAATGGTACGCAAATGGCGTCTTGGTCGAGCCGGATGCCGCGGCTATCGCCTCCGTACTATGCGAGATCGCGGACCAGCCGGGTGAAGCCGCACGCATGGGCCGGCAGGCCGCGGACTTCGTGAGGTCTCACTTCGACATCGAGACGCACATGGCGACTATTGACTCGTTGTATCGCGAACTGTTGCGAGACAAGCGGCCGTTGAGTGAGTTTGCCATTCGGCGCAACGCGCACGTGGAATCATGTATTCCTTAGGCTTCCTCTTTGCCGTGTCCTTCCTGCTGTCGCTGGCGCTGACGCCGCTGTGCCGGGACGTGTTTCTGCGCCGTGGGCTGGTGGATGCTCCGGGGGCTGCGAGGAGAGTACATACGCGGGCGGTGCCGAGGATCGGCGGGGCGCCTATCCTGATCGCGGCGGCGGCGGCCTTCGTGCTGCTGATCCTGTCGCCGCTTAAAGCGGGCGAGATCGTCCAGCAAGGCCTCCCCTGGGCCTGGAAAGTGATCCCCGCCGTAGTTCTGATCTTTCTGACCGGCCTGGTGGACGATTTGCACGGGCTCACTCCCTGGCAGAAACTCGCGGGACAACTGGCCGCGGCCGGGGCCGCGTGCCTGGCGGGCGTACACATTCACGCCATCGGCGGCCATCCCATCCAAGCGTGGCTGAGCATTCCCGTGACCTTGCTCTGGCTTGTGGGCTGCGCCAACGCCTTCAACCTGATCGACGGGCTGGACGGACTGGCGGCGGGGGTGGGCCTGTTCGCCACCTTCACCATGCTGGCGGCGGCGCTGCTTGGCAACAACATGCCGGTGGCCCTGGCGACCGCGCCGCTGGCGGGCGCCTTGCTGGGGTTCCTGCGGTACAACTTCAGCCCGGCCTCGGTGTTCCTGGGGGATTCCGGGAGCCTGCTGATCGGCTTCGTGCTGGGCTGCTACGGGGTCGTCTGGAGCCAGAAGAGCGCGACAATTCTGGGGATGACGGCGCCGCTGATGGCGCTGGCCGTCCCGATCCTGGACGTGGTGCTGTCGATTCTGCGGCGCTTCCTGCGGGGCCAGCCGATCTTCACCGCCGACAGGGGGCACATACACCACCGGCTGCTGGACCGCGGACTCACGCCGCGGCGGGTCGCGCTGCTGCTCTACGCAGTGTGCGGGCTGTGCGCCGCGCTTTCCCTGATGCAGAGTGTCTTCCAGAATCAATTCAGCGGCCTGATCCTGGTGATCTTCTGCGCCGCCGCCTGGATCGGGGTTCACAATTTGGGCTACAGAGAGTTCGGGACGGCCCGGCGGCTGCTGCTGGCGGGCGCTTTTCAGAACATAGTGAACGCGCGCCTGGCGCTGGACAAATTCGACGAATCGCTGAGCCGGGCGGCCGGGCCCGAGGAGCGCTGGCGGGCGCTGGAAGAGGCCTCCGCGAGCCTCGGATTCCACCAGGTGGAGATGCACCTGGACGGCGTGGTTTATGCCCGGCGGCTGGCGCACACCAATGGCAGCGGCTGCTGGGAGCTGCGCGTGCCGCTGGCAGGCGACGGCTTCGTGCGCCTGGCCTGCGCTTTCCACTCGCCGCTGCCGCCGGTGGCGGCCGGACAGTTCGCCGAGATTCTGCGGGAGAGGATGGGAAGCCTGCCTCGCGCGGCGGAAACACTGCCCCTTTCTCGCCTGCGTGTCGCTGGCGTAAGCCGTGCGGCGTCCGTCCTTTGATCGCGGGGGCGCGACTTAAAGGTGAATCGCCGGCGTGCTTCAGCAGCAAAGACAGAGTGCCCAGGTGGGGTCATGCTTTCAGATCGGGTCGAGGACGAGGATTGCGCCCCGTCACCCTCCCACACCACCGGACGTGCGGTTTTCCGCATCCGGCGGTTGAACCCAGCCGCCTTAAGGCGCGGCAAGGGTTGAAGGAAAGAGAAAGCCGTACCGGCGTAGGACTGAGTTGCTCAGGGCCTGATGCAATTCCGGTTGGGCGGCCACCCGCCAAGCACCACGACTAAGCGTCGCGACACCCAGAGCGGTTCCCTTAAGCCCCAACCGACGCAGGTTGCGCAGCCGTCCTTGGCGGCCGTGCTCATCTCAACCAATGACCGCAACTTCGGCGCGTAGTCCGTGCCGACATGACCAATCTCACCAACCATGCGGCATCGCGGGCATAGTCGGCATGTTGAGAGATGCTGCCGCCTCCCAACGGCCTCGGACGACGGCTCCCCTCGGCTGCCCGCAGCACGGACAGGTCCAGCCGAGCATCCCGGCCAGCACGCGAATCATAGAAGGTGCGCCACCTGAAATCCACTCGACCAGAGCTCTCGGTAGCATCCGGCGATTCGCATTTGCGATCCAGTACGGCAAAGCCCGGCGGACGCGATTCACAAACCATCCACAGGTACTCCCGGAAGCCTTGGCGGCAGTTCTCCACCTTCAGATCGATCATGATGGTCGCATCGCGATCCACCCGTTTCGGAAGTCAGGTCTTGGCCGACTCCATGCTGACTCGTACGGTAGGGACTCAGTTCATCCTCAGACCGAAAGGCGACGATTCTGACCGGCTCCGGGTAGGATTATCAACTCGAACCGCGTGAAGAAAGATGTGCGCGCAGCTTCGAACTGCACGAGGGCTGCGCGGGCCTTGGCTTTATCCTCCGTAGTGTAAAGTTCGAAGTGCTCCGACGTGGCCCTGAGCCACCTCTTCTCCGCCGCCAAGGACCTGCAAAGCGGCAACAAGCAAGCCAGGATGATGGCGAGAGTATACCTGTCTCTGAACATGAATCCCTCCTTCGACTGCTATCTTCGTTACACCATCACTCACCGCCTCCGGGTTGCCATATTGGCCTTCAATTCCGCCAGCACCAGCGCCGAATCGGGGGCAGGCGGCCGGATCCGGGCGCAAAAGGCTGCGTGAGTTCAACCGGAACACCCTGGCTCGAGCGGGGTGGCAAGGGCAAGATCTAAGATCTTTCTCTACTTGCGTTACTGACCGCCGTAGATGCGGCTGAGCACGGCGTTCCGGTCCTCACCGTTTCCGAGAGCTTTCAGAGAGGCCAAGTAGTTCGAACGGTAGGCCGGCACCAGCGCAAGCTGTGCAGCAGGACATAATCAGGGTTAGGTCTGCCGGATGTCGAGGTCTGCGCCGAGGGATAGAGCCCCTGAACGGCACATACACTTCGAGTTGGCGTACAACCGGTCGCACCCAGCCATAGAATTCCTTGAGGCCCACCTTGAGGCGAGGCGGGAATCTCGACCCGGAGCCCTCAAAGCCGGGGCGTCGAACGATTTCCCCGTCTGGACGAACGGCGGGGATGCGCCTGAAACGAATCGCGGACCAGTCATCATCACGCTCGAACGGCG
Organism: Bryobacterales bacterium; assembly: GCA_963734625.1. Taxonomy (GTDB): domain Bacteria; phylum Acidobacteriota; class Terriglobia; order Bryobacterales; family Bryobacteraceae; genus CAVTHW01. The sequence continues at coordinate 245,484 of CAVTHW010000014.1, forward strand.
ATGCGGTTCTGAGCAAGTAGGCTGCGGCGTGGAAATCCCGGAATTCCCCCGAAGAATCCGCCGCATCAATGGTCGGCGGAGGTGCCTTGACCTCGGCCCACGAAGACTATTTGGGCAGTACCGCGGTAGTCGGTTCTGGATCGAAAGGCGATGTTCGGACGGGCTCTTCATTCAACCCAAGGATCTGCATTGCCGGCAGGAAGAAGCCCGCGCCGTCTCGACATTGGAAAAGGACGTCTCCGCTCGACATGTCTCGTCGGTTAAGATTTCGACGTTCTGACATGCGCCCTGGCTCACTTCGGCTCTACCGCGAAGGACCGGGGTTCGGCCTCGCGCTGGCCGGACTGATGGCGACCGCACCCGCGTGCGCTATGTCTTTCAGCGCCCATGTGCCGGGCTGGTTGCCTTCCAGTTCCGCCATCACGAGCCCGATCTCGACTGGCGTCATCGGCCGGGTTTGGGGGGCAAACTCCCCGGCACGTCAATCGCGCATCCCGGCATCCTGAGCCGGGCTCTAGGCGTAAGCCCTCAATCCCGCTCGACTCTCGCTTAGAGAGTCTCCCGTAGGTGCGACTCAAGGCGCTCACATCGTCTTCTCCGCGTGCTGACGGCTTTCAGGATGGTCGGGAACCGTTCTTGATGAGGCTTCGCTGAGGCCAGCATCTGCACCATCGGCTCGGCTGCCGCCCGCACGCCGAAGCCTCCGCATGCCCGGGTTCTGGTCATACGCAGGGGTACGACACGTTGACGCCAAGACCGCCGCTCACCGGCTCGGTTCTACTGCAGAGACTCAAGCGGCCCCTCTTGAGCCAAGCCGGAAGCCGTCACGCCGATTGGCTTCCAACGACATTCTGCCATGCTCGGACCAGCCGCTCGGTCCAGCCGGCTTTAGCTCGTGAGTCATCACAATTGAGTCGCGGACGGGGACGGTCAGCGAGAAAGCAGGGTAGGACGACTGGGTTTGGCAGCCGGTATAGGGACTGTCGATCGGCGCAAAGGGTTCCAGGCACGCCTGGTCGAGGTTGCATTGCCAGAGGCCGGACGGGCAGTACAAGCCGTACTCTCCGGGTGACCGGAAATCGACGATCCGAACCGGCTTATCCGGCAAACCCAAAGCCCGCAGCGCGGGCAGGGAGAAAGCCCGAACTTGCTCGAAGTACAGGAGGATGTCGCGCCCTTTGGCTTCGCGTCGTCGGTGTAGAGCTGAAGTTCGGCGTGGAAAGGCGGAGCCACTTCTGCGCCGCCTGGGAGGGATTCCCGGCGGTCTTGAAAACCGTTAGGGTCGGAAGGCCCTCGGGGGTTCTGAATCCCTCTTCCTCCGCCACCCGCTTCCTGCCGGTCGCGGTTCACAAATAGAACAGGCTGAGGCGGGGTAGGGAGAAGGCTTCGAGCAGATGGCGATCGGTATACTGTTTCTCCAGCATCGCCAGTTGGGGGGCTGTCATCTTGCCCCGATAGGGCCGCAGTTCTAGATCGAGGACGCGGCGCGCGGCTAGTAAGTCCTGCTCACTCGAACGGCTGCGCGCGATGGCGATCATCTTCTCCTCGAGCACACTCAACCGCCGCTCCAACTCCTCCAGCGCGGCGTAATGCGCCTCGGCCTCGGCGGCCAGCCCGTCCAGAACAGTGGCGATCTCGTCAAAGGCGGCCTCGCCCTTCGCCCGTAATTCCGCGGCGCACCTGGCGAGGAAAGCCCCAAGCTCGTCGAGCTCGAACGGGGCCGAAACCGGGCCGCCGGGTCTAGCGGCCGACAGGCCGGCCATGGTTTGGGCCGCCGTCAATACCTCTTGCGCGCAGTAAGCCAGGGAATTAATCAGGCGGACTTTCGACTTGCGGCTGCGCCACTTTTCGAAGGCCGAGTCGATGCCGCGCAACACGGCCTCCAGGGGCACGCCGGAGTTCTTCCAGGTCTCGATCAGCGCCCAATCCAGCGGCGAAAGCAGGAACAGGCCGGTGCCGCGGGCTTGCTGGAAGTGCTCCTCGACCTCAGTGAAGTAGTTGAAGTAGTTGAACTGCCAGTTCTCTTCCGGTTCGCTCACGGCCTCGCGTTCCGTTCCCAGATCAGTTCGAGGCCCTTCAGGGTGAGGTCCTCGTCCACTTCCCTCAAGTAGCGCGATCCGGGCGTGATCAGGGCCGCCTGGCCGCCCGTGCCCACGACGCGGGTCTGGGGCCCGAGTTCCTGAATGAGGCGCTCCAGAATGCCGTCGATGATCCCGATCGCGCCGTAATACAGGCCAGACTGGATGCTCCCCACGGTGTTGGTGCCGATGAGCTTTTCGGGCTCCCTGAAATCCACCAGCGGCAGGCGCGCGGTTTTGGCGAACAGGGCTTCGGCGGCGAGGCCGACGCCCGGGCAGATCAGCCCGCCGAGGTACCGGCCGGACGCAGAGACGGCGTCAAAGGTGATGGCCGTTCCCAAATCGACCACCACGCACGAACCGCCATACTTATGGAAGGCGGCGACAGCATTCACGATGCGGTCGGCGCCCACCTCGCTGGGATTGTCGTAGGAGATCTCAATGCCGGTGTCCGTGGCGGGAGTGACGAACATGGCTTGCGTGCGGAAATACTTCTCGGCCATCCGGGCCAGGGCGGAATCGAGCGGCGGCACGACGCTGGCGACAATGATGCCATCGACGCCGGCCAGATCCAGGCCCGAAAGCGAGAATAGATTGCGGGTCAGGACGCCCCACTCGTCGGCGGTCTGCGCCAGCACGGTGCTCAGACGCCAACGGCCGATCAGCGCGCGGTTCTCAAACGCCCCGATGGTGATGTTGGTATTGCCCGCATCTAGAGCAAGCAGCATAGGTCATCCTCTGGCTCTCTCAGTGTACAACCGCATCACTCGATCGGGCCCTTGCACCACCAGCAGACGGCAGTAGCGGTCCACCGCCGCCGCCAGCGCCACCAGCAGATCTTCCCTGGAGTGCGGCTGCCCTGAGACCATCTTCAGCGAAGTGGCCGAACCAGCCAGTTCCGGCGGAAAGCAATCATGGTTGACGTTGACGCCGATGCCCGCGATGACGGCCGATCCGGCAGCCGTGCAGAGGATGCCAGCGCACTTCTTGTCTCCGGCCAGCAAGTCGTTCGGCCACTTGAGCGCGCAGCGGACGCCGGTGGAAACCGCGATGGCCTCCTGAACAGCCAGGCCCAGGGCCAGGGTCAGCGTGCCGAGCGGTCCAGATTCCAAGCCGGGGCGCAGCACAATCGAGACGTACAGGCCGGTTTCCGCTTCCGAGTACCAGGAGCGGCCTTGCCTTCCCTGCGCCGCGGTCTGTTGTTCGGCCACAACCATCGCGCCTGCCAGACAGCCTGCCGCAGCCAGACGAGCCGCCTCGGGCATGGTGGAGGGTGTCGTCTCAAGATAAACCAACTCCCGTCCCGGCAAGCGCGAGCGGAGCAGGCCGGCATCGAGCGGCATGGTCAGGTCAGTTGCAGCCGGAAGTTGATGTCCACCGCTTTGGCCGAGTGGGTGATGGCGCCACAGGAGACGTAATCCGCGCCGGTCCGCGCATAGGCCGCGATGTTGTCGAGGGTGATTCCGCCGGACAGCTCCACCTTGGCGCGCTGGCCGATGAAGCGGATATGCTCGGCAGCCTCCTCAGGCGAGAAGTTATCGAGGAGAATCGACTTAGCCCCGCAAGCCAAAGCCTCCTCCAGTTCAGTGTGGGTGTGTACTTCAATTTCGACATCGAGGCCGGTCTTGAAGGCCCGGTCCAACGCCTCCCGCACACCGCCAGCGGCAGCCACATGGTTGTTCTTGATCAGGACCGCGTCGTAGAGCCCCATGCGGTGATTGGTGACACCGCCCGCCGCGGCGGCCATTTTCTCCAAACGGCGAAGCCCGGGAGTGGTCTTGCGGGTGTCCAGCACCTTACAATTTGTCCCTTCCACGGCGTCGGCGTAGCGGCGGGCGGTAGTAGTGATGCCGCTCAGCCGCTGCAGGAAATTCAGCGCGACGCGCTCGCACTCCAGCAGCGTCCGGGCCCTGCCCCGCACACAGGCGATCGGCTCCCCGGCGGCAAGTTGAACGCCGCTGGTGGCAATCAGCCGGACCTCATCCACGCCGCCGCGCATGTGGAAAATGACGGGCAACAGCTCCGGACCCGAAACCACGAGCTTCTCGCGCGCCTGGAACCAGCCTTCCGACAGACGATCGGGCGGCACGCAGGATTGCGAGGTGATGTCGCCCGGTCCGATGTCCTCCTCAAGCGCCCGCCAGACCGCGTCGTGGATGTCAGGATGAGATACGTCGAAGGTCATGTTCGCCGCGTGGATTCCAGAGCGCCATGGCTCTTTTGCAACTGCGCCTCGTAATCCGCCAGCTTATGGCGGATCGACTCAACCACGCTAGCCGGCGCGCGGCTGAGGAACTCCTCGTTACTCAATTGCCGCCGGGAATTGGCGATGACGGCTTCAAGCTGCTCGATCTGCTTCTCCAGCCGCGCTTTCTGCGCTCCGGATTCGGCGGGAGGAAGCTGCAGCACCAGGTCAAAGTCAGGCATCGAGTGGAGCGTGCCTTCGCCTTGCGGCGCCAGTCCCAAGCGCAGCTCCAGCTTCACCCCGGCCAGCTTTTCCAGGACATCCAGGTGAGTGCGGGACGACTCCAGAACGGCGTTCTGCGAATATAGCACGCCGCCCAGCCGCAGCCGCGGGTCTACCTTCATCTCGGCGCGAAGGTTGCGGGCCGCGGTGATGACGGCCTGCAGCGTATCCATCTCCTTCTCGGCCGCTTCGTCGATGGCGGCCTCGCTGGGCTGGGGATACTCCGCCAGGGCGATAGACGCCGGGTGCTTTCCGCCCTCGCCGGCCAGACGCTGCCAGAGTTCCTCGGTGAGGAACGGCATGAGGGGGTGCAGGAGCCTCAACGCCCTTTCGAAGGTAAACAGCACATTGCGCCAATCGCCCGTGAGGCCAGAGCCCTCGGTGAAGCGCAGCTTCTTGATCTCCAGATACCAGTCGCAGAACTCGTGCCAGAAAAATTGCCAGAGCACCTGCGCCGCTTCGTGGTAGCGATACTGGGCGATGGCCCGGTTGGCGGACTCGGCGCAACGGTTCAGGCGGCTCTGGATCCACCGGTCTTCGAGCGTCTCGGGCGCGGCGGAGGCGGGGATCGACGGCTCGACGCCGGAGCGCTCCATGTTCAGGAACAGGAACCGCGCGGCGTTCCAGATCTTATTGGCGAAAGCCCGCGCGCTCGCCATGCGCTCCTCGGTCAGAACGATATCCGTGCCCGGCGCGGCGCCCAGCAGGAGGCACAGCCGCACGGCGTCGGTACCGTACTTGCCGGTGACCAGCAGCGGGTCGACTACGTTGCCCTTGGTCTTGGACATCTTCTGCCGCTCGGCGTCGCGGACCAGGCCGTGGATGTAGACCTGGCGGAAGGGCACATCCCCCATGAATTCCAAGCCCATCATGATCATCCGCGCGACCCAGAAGAAGAGAATGTCGAAGCCGGTGATCAGCAGCGAGGTCGGGTAGTACGTCTTGAGGTCCGCGGTTTGGTCCGGCCAGCCCAGAGTGGAAAAAGGCCACAAGCCCGAACTGAACCAGGTGTCGAGCACGTCGGGATCCTGCTCGAGCCGCGCCGAACCGCACTTGGGACACGTGGCGGGGTCCTCGCGGGCCACGGTGATCTGGCCGCAATCGCCGCAGTACCACGCGGGAATACGGTGGCCCCACCAGAGCTGGCGGGAGATACACCAGTCGCGGATGTTATACATCCACTCGTAGTAGGTCTTGGTCCAGTTCTCCGGGATGAACTGGATGGAGCCGTTCTCCACCGCGCGGATGGCCGGCTCGGCCAGCGGTTTGGTTTTGACGAACCACTGGGTGGAGACCAGCGGCTCCACAACGCTCTTGCAGCGCTGACACTTCCCAATAGCTAGCTGGTAGGGCTCAACCTTGACGAGCAAGCCGAGGTCTTCCAGGTCCGCGACCACGCGGCGGCGCGCTTCGAAGCGATCCAGGCCGGCGTAAGCGCCCGCCTGGGCGGTCATAACGCCATCCGGGCCGATCACTTCGATTTTCGGCAAATCGTGCCGCTTGCCCGCCTCGAAATCGTTGGGATCGTGGGCCGGGGTTACCTTGACGACGCCGGTGCCGAACTTCGGGTCAGCCAGTTCATCGAGGATGATGGGGATCTCCCGCCCCACCAGCGGCAGTATGACAGTGCCGCCGTGGAAAGCGGAATATCGCTGGTCCTTGGGATTGATCGCGACCCCGGTATCGCCGAGCATGGTCTCGGGACGGGTGGTAGCCACTATTAGGGAGTTCGGGGAGCCTTTGAGTGGATAGCGGATGTGCCAGAGGTTGCCCTGGGTCTCGTCCTTGACCACTTCCAGATCCGAGAGCGCGGTGTGGCAGCGCGGGCACCAATTGACCATGTACTCGCCGCGGTAGATGAGGCCCTTCTCATACAGGCGGACGAAAACCTCCCGCACGGCGCGGGAGAGGCCGGGGTCCAGGGTGAACCGCTCGCGGCTCCAGTCGCAGCTTGCGCCGAGCTGCTCCATCTGGTGCTTGATTGTGCCGCCGTACTGCTCCTTCCACTCCCAGGCGCGCTTGACGAACTCCTCGCGCCCCAGCGTGCGCCGGTCCAGGCCCTCCTCGGCCAGTTTCCGCTCGACGACCATCTGGGTGGCGATGCCGGCGTGGTCCGTGCCGGGGAGCCAGAGGGTCCTGTCGCCGCGCATCCTGTGCCAGCGAATGGTAACGTCGATTTCGGTATGCTCCAGCATGTGACCCATGTGGAGCGAGCCGGTGATGTTAGGCGGCGGAATGGCCAGGCAGAATACGGGCGCGGCGGATTCTTCCGGGGGCCTGAAGATCCGAGAGTTGATCCAGCGCTCTGCCCAACGCGGCTCGAAGCGCTGGGGCTCATAGACCTTATCGATGTCCATGGAAAACTCTCAATATATCACGCGATTGCGGCGGGACGGGCGGATTGTGGAGAGACACTCCCAGCGGAGCGAGGCGGAAAAGCCCAAAAACGGCAGTCAGGAGATCAGAAGTTTCTTAAGCCGCGGTAGATCCAAACCCCGAACACCGCCAGCAGCAGGATCGCCGAAAGGATTCCCGAGATCCTGGCATACGATGTCAGTTTGACCACCCGGTCAACTATCTGTTTCTGCTCAGCCGCCTGCTTATCTTCGACGGGGTCAAGGAAGAGGATGTCTTCCTCCCGAGCGGCCACCAGCGAGCGCCAGATCATCACCATCACGAAAACGGCGGTAGGGACGATCCAGACCATCAAAAGCAATCTCAACAAAGAAGCACTGTCCATGAGTCTTCCTCCGGCGTGTCCTTCGGTTCTGTTGCCTTCGATTCTAATGTTGGCCGAAGCGGCGGGTGAAGTCAATGCTTACTCCGTCGTAAAATTGCTCCCTCGAGCCGTTGTCGGCGCATGGCTGCGTATGGTCTACTTGGTGATTGCAGATGGCTTCCGCCTCCCCGAATTTGTCTGGCCCAGACGCGACACGGCGCGCCACCAGTCCGCAGTGGCTGGCCGCCCTCTGGTTCGGCGGGCTGCTGATCTTATGCTATGCGCCGGTTCTGGCCCGGCTGGCGGCTCAATGGTGGAACGATCCGGACATGGGGCACGGCTTTTTTGTGCCCATCGTGGCGGGCTACATCGCCTGGCAGCGGAGAGACGAACTGCTGGCGGCCAAGCCAGCTCCCAATTGGTGGGGACTGGCGCTGGTAATCTGGGGGGCTTTCCAACTCATCGTCGCCACGCTGGGGGCCGAGATCTTTCTGGCCAGGACGGCATTCTTGTTTTCACTGGCGGGCGTCATACTGTTGCTGGGAGGCGCCGCGCGCCTGAGGATTCTGGCCTTCCCCCTGTTTCTGTTGTGCTTCATGGTGCCGATTCCGGCCATTATCTATAACCAGATAACCTTTCCACTGCAGTTGCTGGCCAGCCGCGTGGCGGACTGGGCGCTGACGCTGATCGGCATTCCGGTGTTGCGCGAGGGCAACATCCTGGAACTGGCGAGCCAGCGTCTCAACGTGGTCGAAGCCTGCAGCGGCATTCGCTCGCTTCTCTCCCTGACCTTCCTGGCACTGGTCTACGCGTACTTCTTTGACAAGAGGGGCTGGATGAGGGTGGCGCTCTTCGCCGCCACGCTGCCGATCGCGATTATCGCCAACGCCAGCCGGGTTACCCTGACCGCCCTGGTGAGCGAATACGACCCGGCACTGGCGGAGGGGGTCTTCCACTACGCCTCCGGATGGGTGATTTTCATGGTGGCCCTCACAATCCTGATCGCGTTCCATCAGCTTCTCAGGCTAATCCTCAGGAGGCGCCGGTCAGAGGCATGATCCGAAGCCGTCAAGCCGTGATCCTGAGCCTGGCGCTTATCGCGCAGGCCGTTCTGTTTTACGGTTTCTCTCCGGCCGACAGAGTGCCTGCTTCGCGCCCTCTGAAGGAATTCTCCAAACAAGTGGGCGACTGGACGATGAGCACGGAAGGCGTCATCGATAAGGAGACGCTGGACGTGCTCCGCGCGGATGACACCGTGACTCGTGTTTACAGACAGAACGGAACGGGGCGCCCCGCCAGCCTGTTCGTGGCGTACTTCAGGTCGCAGAGGACCGGGCAAGCACCTCACTCCCCGAAGAATTGCCTGCCGGGCGCCGGCTGGACCCCGTCCGCATCAGGCGTGCTGACGATCGCGATCCAGGGGCGAGCCGAGCCGATCCAGGTGAACCGCTACATCGTGAGCAATGGCGATAGCCAGAGCGTGGTGCTGTATTGGTATCAGAGCCGGGACCGCGTGATCGCCAGCGAATATAGCGCCAAGTTCTACGTTGTGGCGGATTCCATCCGCTATCACCGTTCCGATACGGCGCTGGTGCGCGTGGTGACGCCCGTGATCGACGGAGACGAGGACGCCGCCACTCAAGCATCGGCCCAGTTCGTGCAAGCGTTCTTCCAGCCGCTGCGTCAGTTGTTGCCCAACTGAGTCTTCAGCTTTCGCTCCAGAAAGCCGGCCGCCGCGCGGAACGCTTCAAGCCAGTGAGCGTGAGTGCGGAAAGTGTGGGCTTCGTCCGGGAAGATCAGTTGCTCGAACTCGACCGACTGCTTCCTCAGCGCCTCCACCAACTGGACCGTCTGGCGGAACTGGACGTCTGCATCGTCGTCGCCGTGGATCAGAAGCACCGGCGAGCGCCAAGTTTTCACGTGAGCCATAGGAGAGGAATCGAGCGCCAGGCGCAGGGCCGCCTCCTGCGTGGCGGGGTCGTCGGAGGGGAGGAAGAAGCGGTTCTCGGTGCGCCAGTCGTGCACACCGTGAAGGTCCACGCCGGCGGCGAACGTGTTCGAGGCGCGGGCCAGGCCCAGGGCCGTCAGGTAGCCGCCATAGGAACCGCCCCATAGGCCAATGCGCCGGGGGTCCACATCGGGCCGGGTCTTCAGATACGAACCCGCTCCGAGAACATCATTGAACTCGCTGGCGCCGGTCGCGCCGTAGTTCAAAGCCTCGCGGAATTCCATACCGTAGCCGGTCCCGCTGCGGTAATTGACCGACAACACCACGAAGCCCAAGCCGGCCAAATACTGATTGAACGCGTAGGCGTTGTGGTAGTAGTCCATGGAGTGCCAGCCGAGCAGCATCTGGCGGCGCGAGCCTCCGTGGAAGAAGATGACCGCCGGCCGCCGCTCACCAGGCTTCAGGCCGGCCGGCAGGAAGAGCTGGCCTCGGATTTGCATGCCGTCGGCCGCCGGGAAAGCGACCGGTTGGGGTGTGGCCAGCATGAGCCCCGACAGGGCCGCCGGCACAAGCTCGCGCGTCTTTCCATTGACCGAAAGAAATGGCCGTCCGGGTTCCCGCGCGTCCGCTCGCAGGAAAGCCACGGCGCCGCCCGCCAGCATCAGCGGCGAGCATTCGATGCCGTCGCCGCTGGTCACGGCAACGGGAGGTCCGCCCCCCGCGGGCACGCTCCAAACGTGCCGCCGGTCGAGGTCGCCCTGGTTGGAGGAATAGACGACCTGCCTGGCATCCGGACTAAGAGCGGCGTCTTCCACTTCGAATTCCCCGGGCGTCAACAGAGTGGCGTCGCCTCCCGATTCGGAAATCGAATGGAGATGTTTCCAGCCGCCGGCCTCCCAGGGGAACACGATGCGGTTCTCAGCGGCCCAGAGCAGTTGGTTCTCCGCCGTGACAGGCGAGAAGACGCTCCCGCGGCCGGGCTTGGCGCGCCAGAGTTCCCGGCCATCGCCAGTGGCCGCGTCGGCGATTCGGATCGACCAGGGCTCGGCGCTGCGCTTGGGGCCGAACAAGGCCAGCACCCGGGAGTTGGGGATTCGCAGGAACGCGATGCGTTTGCCGTCCGGCGACCACACCGGCTCGCTATCGCGATCGACGCTGGGGTCGAGGTAGCGGAGCGAGCGCGTCTTGACATCGTAGACGCCGATGAAGCCGTGGTCCTCGCGCGTGCTCACGAAAGCCAGCGCGGAGCCGTCCGGGCTCCAGCGCAGCGAACTCGACTCTCCCCTGGGCAGGAACAGACGCGCCGGCCTCGGATCGCCCGCCAGCGCCACCGACCAGATCTGGCCCTGCTTCAAGTAAGCTACGGTGCCACCTCCTGGCGAGACGGCGGGCGAGCGGCCCTCGTCCAGCCGCCGCGGCTCTCCGGCGCTCGCGGAGACGACCCACAGATCCGATTCGGCGGCTCCGCCTCCAGCCCTGGCGAACAGAACCGCCGTGCCGTCCAAGACCCAGTGAAGGGATGCGATGTCGCGGCCCTCGTCGGCGGTGTAAGCGGTGATCGGACGGGCTCTATAGTCAGGGCCTTGGGCGGCCCAGATATTGCGCACTCCCCGGACGTTGACGACCCAGGCAATCCTGTCGCCTTTAGGCGCGGCGCTCAGCTCCGAGACAAAGGGCGCACCCATGATCTGCTCCAGGGTGAAAGGTGGCTGGACGGCGGCTGGGGCTCGTCCGAAGAGCAATGCGGCGAATGCGGCGACGGTCAAGCGGACCCATGTCGGCATGCCCCCATTCTCGCCGATCCATGGGGGGGAGGCTGGACTCAAGACGCTCGCTTAGCTTGATAAGCGGCAATTGTCACTATGCCCATGAAGAATCCGTCCCATCCCGGCGCGATCGTGAGGTTCGACTGCATCGAGCCGCTCGGCCTCTCCGTGACCCAAGCCGCCGGAGTTCTGGGGGTGACACGGCAGACGCTGAACAACCTCGTCAACGGGAAGGCAGGCGTTTCGGCCCAGATGGCCGTGCGGCTTTCGAAAGCCTTCGGCGGGGAGCCGGAATTCTGGCTGCGCCTGCAAATGAACTACGACCTGGCTTCGGTCCGCTGACGGCCTGCCCAGCCTGCGGCCCACAGCGCCGCGCCGAGAGCCATGGAGGCGGGTATCAGGAACATCGCGGAGAACAGGCTGCCGGTGCGGTCCGAGATGCTTCCGATAATCGAAGGGCTGATCGCGTCGCCCAGAATGTGAATCGACAGAATCGACAGGCTGAAGGCGCGCGCGCGCATGTTGGCGGCCACCGAATTGACCAGGATGGCGTTGATGGGGCCGTTGTAGAACCAGAGGAAGAACTGCGCCAGCAGGATGCAGACGAAGATGGCCGTCCTGTCCCTGGCCAATAGCGCGGCCACGGCGAACAGCGTGGCTGGAATCATGGAGAGCGCGCTGAGGGCGAAGTATGGGTTGCGGGTCTTCTTCCGCATCCAGTCCGCCAGCAGGCCGCCGATCAGCGTTCCGCCCAGGCCGCCCAACACCGTGGCCGGACCCATCAGCCCGCCCGCCTCGGCCAAACCCATGCCCCGGTGACGCACAAGGAAAGTCATGTACCAATCGGCCATGCCCCCGGCCGCAAAGGTCACGGCCGTGTAGCCGGCCACCGCAATTACGTATTCTCTGTTGCGGGCCAGCAACCGCAGCGCCGCGGGCCAGGCCGGGACCGCCGCGCTTTCTTCCTTGGCGTCCATCCCGCCGCGCCGCGGCTCCCGGATCAACATCGCCAGCGCGGCCACCGCCAGGCCGGGCAGTCCGCAAACCAGGAAGGCCGCGCGCCAGCCCCAGCGCCCGCCGACCGCGCCGCCGATCAAGAAGCCCAGCGCCGAGCCGACCGGAATGGCCAAATAGAACAGGGTCAGGATGCGATTGCGCCGCGAGGGTGGATAGAAATCGCTCAGCAGCGACGGGCTGATCGTGGCGTAGGCCGCTTCCCCGACGCCCACCAGCGCGCGGGCGGCGAGGAAGCTCCAGAAGCCGGTGGCCAGCGCGGCGCCCGCCGTCGCCAGCGACCAAAGCGCGACGCCGGTCGAGATCAGCGCCTTGCGCGACCACCGGTCGCCCAACGAGCCGAACACCGGGCTGGTGAGCATGTAGACCACGACGAAAGCCGCCAGCGGATAACTGGTTTGCGCGTCGCTTAAGCCCAGGTCGCGCTTGAACAGATCCTTCACCGCGCTGGGCACGTAACGGTCGAGGTAGTTCAGCAGGTTCATCGCGGTCAGAACCACGACCGCGAATGTCGCACCGGACGGAAGCGGGGTCCGGGCCCGCGGCTTGTCGTCTATGTCCACGTGAGATTCACGACCGCTCGGCTGCATTCCCGCGCCAGTTCAAGCCGGAGCATAACACGAAGAGCGGGTAGTGGAACAGCTTGTCGACTTAAATCCTATCTTCGGATTTCAGACGTTTGTAGGACTCGGGGTCGTCGATGTCCTTCAGAACTCCGGGGTCATCGACGTCCAGATATGCAGTGTGTTGGAGGTGGCCGTGAATTACGCCGCGCGCCTGAGCGCCATCGGGCAGGGCGAGAAACTCGGGAATGAGTTCGCGCGACACGCAAACGGGATGCCCCCGCCGGCCCTCAAAGCGAGGGACTACCAGAAGCTCCTGCGGCGACCGCTCACGGAACCGGCGCGCGATGCGGGCCACGGTGGATGGCCGCACGGCGGGGTGGTCGACCGGCGTGAACATCACGCCCTCAGCCTGCGCCGGGACCGTCGCCAGGCCGCTCTGCAACGAACTCAACTGGCCGCGTGTGTAATCCAGGTTGGTGACGAACGACGCCAGATCGGCATAGCTCAGCCCGGCCTTGATCCGGTGCGGCTCATGGCCGAGAACCACGATGACCGGCGAACAGGATTGCCCCAGGATAAGAATCAGCCGGTCGAGGAAGGTTTCTCCGCCGAACTCCAGGAGGGCTTTCGGCGAACCCATGCGACGGGATTCGCCGCCGGCGAGGATGAGTCCGGCGAGGCTCATGTCAGGGCGCCTTCCGGGGATGGATCGACTTGGAAAGCTCACGCCAGTTCGACGGCGCGTTTCTGCGGACGGCGATCATCTCGGCCACGACCGAAACCGCAATCTCCTCGGGCGTAACCGCGCCGATGTCCAGGCCCATGGGGGCGTGGATGCGTTTGAGCGCGTCCGAGGCAACGCCCTCCTTCTCCAAATCCCTGAGCACCTCAATGACCTTTTTCCGGCTGCCGATCATGGCCACATACGCAGCCGGGCTGGGCGCCGCCAGGCGCAGCACGCGCCGGTCGTCCTTGTGGCCGCGGGTCACGATGATGATATAACTCGACTCGTTGATGGAGAGCTTCGGGAAGACCTCTTCGTATTCGGCGGCGTGAATCTCCACCGCCTCCGGGAATCGCTCGCGGTTGGCGAAGGAGGCGCGGTCGTCGACTATCACCGTGGCGAAGCCGGCCAGATCGGCGATCTTCGACAGGCTCTTCGAAATGTGCCCGGCGCCAAAGATGACCGCGACGGGTTGGGGAAGCACGGGTTCCACGAACACCTCCAGTTCGCCGCCACAGATCAGGCCGCTTTCGGACGCGGCCTCCTGGCTAAGATCGAAATGCAAATGCCTGGGCTTGCCGGTTTCGATCACCTCGCGGGCGGCGGTCAGAACCTGCGCCTCGACGCAGCCGCCGCCGACCGTGCCGGCAATGGAGCCGTCGTCGCGAATCAAAAGTTTGGCGGATTCAAAACTGGGGACCGACCCGCGCGCGCCGACGATTGTGGCCAAGACGCACTTCCGTCCCGCCCGGCGCAGGCGCACGATCTCCTCGTAGATGTCCATTCCCGCCCATTCTAGCGCTCAGGAAGGGGCGGATCGGTGTAGTATTGATTTGACACTCAAGACCACGCCAGGGAGGGTTTAGCATGCAGCGAACGGTTTCGTTCACGCTGAACGGCAAGCCGGCGCAGGTGACGACCGACGACGAGCGCATGCTGTTGTGGGTGCTGCGCGACGACCTCGGCCTCACCGGCACGAAATTCGGCTGCGGCATCGCCGAGTGCGGCGCATGCACGGTTATCGTCAACAAAGAGGCCGTCCGGAGCTGCGCGACAGCCTTGAAAGACGTTGCGGGCAAGCAGGTCCTGACCATCGAGGGTCTGGGCCAGGGCGACAAGCTGCACGCCATCCAGGAAGCTTTCGTGAAACACAACGCGTTTCAGTGCGGCTACTGCACGCCCGGAATGATTTTGAGTGCGTATGCGCTGCTGCTGACGACGCCGCGGCCGACGCGCGCGCAAGTGAGCCAGTACATGGAAGGCAACCTGTGCCGCTGCGGTTCTCACGTCCGCGTCCTGGCGGCGATCGAGGAAGCCGCCGGGGCGGTAAAGGCGGGTGCGTGATGGACGCGAATGAGATGCGACGCCGCGATTTCGTCGGGCTGGCGGGCTCGGGGCTGTTCCTGTTCTTCCGCGTCGAGCCGCTCGAAGCGTTTCAGGAGCCGGCGCAGTTGCCGGCGAGGGCTGCCGCCGCGTCGGACTTCAATGCATATCTGCGGATCGGCGCGGACGGCCGGGTGACGTGCTTCGTCGGCAAAGTGGAATTGGGGCAGGGCTCCATGACCGCCCTGGCGCAGCTCTTGGCCGAAGAGCTGGACGTCGCCTACGACTCGGTCGACATGATTATGGGCGATACGGACCAGTGCCCGTACGACATGGGCACGTTCGGCTCGCTGTGCATCTGGCAATTCGGCCCGGTGTTACGGGGCGCGGGAGCAGAGGCGCGCGCGGTCCTGCTCCAGATGGCTGCCGAGCAGCTTCAGGAAGCGGCCGGCGGGCTTCGGGTGAAGGCCGGTATCGTCACCGGCACGTCCGGCAAGCGCGTCACTTATGCGCAACTGGTGCAGGGCAAGCGGATCGAGCGGCGTCTTCAGAACATCCCGGTGAAGCCCGTCTCCGCTTTCAGCATCAGCGGGCAGTCGCCCCGGCGCAAGGACGCGGTCGAGAAGGTCACGGGAAAAGCGAAGTACGCCGGCGACGTCTCCATGCCGGGCATGCTCCATGCGCGGGTTCTCAGACCTCCGGCGCACGGCGCGACTTTGAAGAACGCGGACACGTCCGCCGCCGAAAAAGTGGCGGGCGTTCGAGTGGTGAAAGACGGCGGTATGATCGCGGTGCTTCACGAACGGCGGGACATCGCCGACCAGGCGCTGGAACTGATCAAGGCGGATTTCGTGCCGCCCAAGCCGTCGACGGACGACCGAACCATCTTCGATCACCTGGTGAAGACCGGCCCCCCGCCGCGCATGGTGCATCAGAGCGGCAACCTCGCGGAGGGAGAGAAGCTGGCCTCGACGGTGGTGGACGCAACCTATCTCAACAGCTACGTGGCGCACGCCGCGATGGAGACCCACTCGGCCATCGCCGCGATTGAGGGCGGCAAGGTTACCGTCTGGGTGGGGACTCAAGGGCCGTTCGGCGTGAGGCAGGAGGTCATGCAGGCGCTGGGTTTGCCCCAGCAGAACGTCCGCGTCATCACGGCCTATACCGGCGGCGGTTTCGGAGGCAAGACCGCCGGCCCCCAGGCCGTGGAAGCGGCGCGGCTGGCCAGACTCACCGGCAGACCCGTGCGGGTGGTCTGGAGCCGCAACGAGGAGTTCTTCTACGACAACTTCCGGCCCGCGGCGGTCATCAAGATCCATTCGGGGCTGACCAGCGCGGGCAAGATCGCGCTGTGGGATTACATGGTGTACGGCGCGGGCAACCGCGGGGCCCAGCAGTTCTATGATCTGGCGCACCAGCGCACTCAATCGTCGGGGGAATGGATGGGCGGGAATCCCCCCGGCATGCACCCGTTCGCCGTGGGCCCGTGGCGGGCGCCGGCGGTGAATTCCAACTCCTTCGCGCGCGAGTCGCACATTGACATCCTGGCCGCCAAGGCCGGGGCCGATCCGCTCGCGTTCCGATTGAGCCACCTGACGGAGCCGCGCATGCGGCGGGTGCTCGATACGGCCGCCAAGCAGTTCGGTTGGAAGACGGCTCGCGCCCCCAGCGGGCGAGGGGTGGGCGTCGCTTGCGGGATTTACTCGGGCACGATGGTCGCGACCATGGCGGAGGTGTCCGTCGATAAGAAGACGGGCAAAGTCCAGGTTAACCGCGTGCTGTGCGCGCAGGACGAGGGCGTCGTGGTCAACCCGGATGGAAGCCGGCAGCAGATGGAAGGCTGCATCACCATGGGCCTGGGCTACGTGCTCAGTGAGGAGGTGCGCTTCAAAGACGGCGTGGTGCTGGACAAGAACTTCGACACGTATGAATTGCCCCGCTACTCCTGGCTGCCGAAGATCGAAACGATCCTGATCGACAATCCGGGGCTTGCGGCGCAAAGCTGCGGAGAGCCGCCGATAATCACCATGGGCGCCGTGATCGCCAACGCGATCTTCGACGCCGTGGGCGCCAGGTTGTTTGAGCTGCCGATGACCCCAGCCCGCGTCCTGGAGGCGCTCAAGCGGGGGTGAAACAAGTAAGGACGTGGGCGCTCATCCGGTCGGCCAACAGCAACATCTGTTCCTTGATCCGGTTCTCCATCTAACCGCGGGCACAGTAGAGATCTCTCCGGTAACACGCGATTGACCGTGTTACCGCTCGTAATGCAGCAGGGCCGCTGCGCCAGAGGTGCACAGCCGCCCTCTCCGGTAACACGCGATTGACCGTGTTACCGCTCGTAATGCAGCAGGGCCGCTGCGCCAGAGGTGCACAGCCGCCCTCTCCGGTAACACGCGATTGACCGTGTTACCGCTCGTAATGCAGCAGGGCCGCTGCGCCAGAGGTGCACAGCCGCCCTGCCAAGGGCTCGGTGGTGACGGAAAAAGCAGTTTACTTGAGGCGGAAGTGGGGGCCCTTTCAGGCCCCCACCAAACCGCGAGACCGGGCGCCTAGGCGAGCGCTTGACGGCAGTACTCGAGACACTTGGCGGTTTCCTTCACTGCATCCGAATCCGCCGGAATGGCATACTCTAGCTCGATCGCGGCTTGGTTCTGCCATTTGTTCTTCTGCACCATTTGGAGAATCTGCTTGATCGGCGTCTCGCCGGTGCCCCACGGCAGGTTCAGCGCGCAGTGCGTGGGCCCCGTCCGGTCCTTGATGTGGAAACTCGCAATCTTAGCGTGGAACTTTTCCAGGAAATTGAGCGCCAGCTCGGGGCCTTGTGCCGATGTGAAGTGGCCCAGATCGACGTTTGACCTGTTGCCTGGTGAAGCCGCGAAGCACACATCGAAGGCGTTCATGCTCCCCTGCCCGTGCGAGTGGTAGGCGACGAACATCTTGTACTTCATGGCCCAGTCGCCCAGCCTCTTCATTGCCGGCCCGTCGCTGTCATTAGTCATCAGCTCCGTGGTCACATGGGTGGCGCCGAGCGTTTGGGCGACTTTGAACGTGTAGTCGAGGTCGTCGTCCGTTCCCGTCCGCATGTCCTTCACCGCGAAGATCGTGACCCCGGCGTCGTTGTACATCTTGCGGAAATTCTTGAAGATGCTCATCGGCAGCGCCAGGCGCCACTTGCGCTCGGCGTCCGCCGCGGCCCTCTGCTCCGGGGTCTGGGCGCCGCCGCGGCCGCCGCCGCCGCCGCCCCTAGCTGCCCCCGCTTCGCCGGCCGGTGCGCCCGCCCGCGCTGCACCCGCCGCTGCCGCTCCGGCACCCGCTGCGCCAGCCGCTCCCGGCGCGCCAGCCCCGCCGCCGCGCCCCGCCGGACACGACACACCGTTCCACTGTCCCGCGGGCTGGCTGTTGGGATAACCAGTCTGCATCCCCGCCACCGGAGGGTATGTCTGCCCCGGGCCGCGGCCGCCGCCCGGCGCCGCCGCGCGCCCCGCTCCCGCCGCGCCGCGCGCCGCTCCGGCCGCGCCGCCGCGCGCCGCCGCAGCCGCCGCAGCCGCGGGACTCGAGTCCCACTTGCCCTCTTTCCGGATGTAGTTGTTCAGCGGGCCGCCCATTAGCTCGATCGCGCTGATGCCGGAATCGAGGCAGTACTTCAGCGTCGCTTCGCCGCTCTGATCCGGCATGCTTCGATAGCTATAGGTGATGGCGCCGATTTGAACTCCCTTGATCTTGGAATTCGGCTTCGCGGCTCCCATCATTTCCGGAGTGAATCCCGAAGCGAACCCTGTCGCCAGCGCGATTCTCCCGACGTCTCGTCTCGTGTAGAGCATCCTTCCTCCTCTTATCTGTTTTGGTTAATCTGACAAATCATTACCCATAGCACAAAAACGGAGGCGTTCGCGGTCTGCGCCATAAACGACTCCGACCGGCTGTTCTGACGGCGGCAAAGAGCAACCATACACGCGACGAGACGAGATAAGACGACACAGTGTAGACCCTCTGCCGCCGTCAGAACAGCCGCGTTGAACCTAAGCCACAATTCCTCTTTGGCCTTGCGGCCGGGATTAGCATACCACATTCAGTGTGTCTTGAGGCACCCTGGAAAGAGCGTATGTTGCCAGAGCCGCTCCGTGGGATTGAACTCGGGCGAGTACGGCGGCAGTTGATGCACGGCCAACCAGTGGCGATTGGCGCCAAACCACTTCCACGCTGCCCCGCCCGTGGCCGTCCCGTTCCGCTTCCTTACTGAGGCGTACCAACCGGCTGTGCGTCTTCGGGTGCAAATGCAACCGTCGAGCAAGCATGGCCACTCCTCCTACCAGAAGTATGCCCCAACCGAAGCGCATATATCCCTTTACAAAATCTACGGGAATACGCTGTACGCCCAGCTCGACCAGGGTGGCCAATCGGTTTTCACCGTCGAACTGGTGCCGGGCGGCGGCTTGAAGATCAATGGCGACTCGTACATCACGGAATAGCCCGGTAGGGTTAAAGCGCCCCGTTCAACGCCCGCTGCAAGACCAAAATGAAATTGTTGTTGACACCTTTCCGCAGCCGGCGCATGATCGAAGTAGAGAGTTTTCGCGTGAAAAACGCTGGGTTCCACTTCGCGGCCGGGGTAGTTCTGCTGGGTATTGTTGCAGTGCCGGCTGTGCCTCAATCGGTAATCTCCGCCAAATCCGGGTTAGTTCACTACACCCAAGGACGGGTCCTGCTCGCCGGGCGCGCAGTCCAAACCCAGCTTGGGCAGTACCCTCAGATGAAGGAAGCCGATACGCTGCAGACCGCGAAGGGCCGGGCGGAGGTCCTGCTCAATCCTGGCGTGTTCCTCAGAGTTGATGAGGACAGCTCGATCCGCCTGTCGTCGGGGCTTTTGACGGAATCCAAGGTTGAATTGGTTTCCGGCGCGGCCGTGCTTGAGGCTGTGCAGGTGTCCAAGAACAACACGGTTACCATGGCCTTTGGCAACTCGACGATCTCTATCCGGAAGCAGGGGCTGTACCGGTTGGAGGCGAATCCACCTGCGCTGAGGGTTTTCGACGGGAAGGCCCTGGTGCAATGCGGAGACCGGCAGATGGAGATTGGGAAGGGGAAGGTGCTTTCCCTGGACGGCTCTTGGGTCACTCTCAAGTTCAACCCCAAGCAGCTTGATGCTCTGGACCGATGGAGTACCCGCAGGGCGACCTCACTCGCCGTGGCGAAGATCCGCGCGGCCGGGTCGCCGCGGTCACGGCGGACGCCCTGGCCACCGCTGGCTTGCCTTGGGATTTCTACCTCGGAGTGTGCAACTTACGTTCCGGGGGCCGGGATATTACTGAGCCCTAACGTTACTGCTACTGAAGTCCCAGAACCGTGAATTATCTGCACGCAAGACGATACGGCTCACTCCAGCATGTGCGTCGGACCTTCAATCGCAGGCTTCCCCAATCCGGGTTTCGGCCACAGATCGGGGAGCTAAGGCCGACCGTGCTTCGGAACTGATCAGTCCCAACGCTGCTGGTCTCAACTTCCGGATTACCGACGATCCTTCCGGAAACGCGGGTTAGCGTAACGGAATGCTGCACGGCCGGATTCGTCGAGCGACGGTGTTACAATCCCGAACATGATGACTCGCCGCTCTGGGATTTCGGTGCGGCCGGCGTCGCTCGCTGGGCGGAGCGCCGCTATCAACGCTCGCAAGATCTCATCTGTCGAGCTGGCCCCGCGCCAACATGCGATTCCTTGGCAGGGATCTGTTGCGCGCGGGGGATAATGATAAGAAAGGAGAGAAGGTGCTCTCTAGAAGAACATTCCTTGGCTGCGCGCCTGCAGTTGCCGCGGTGGCGCGGGCAGCTCAACCCCCCGGACGCCTGAAGCTGCGGGAATTTGGCTATCCGCAGGTCACGCTGACGAGCGGTCCCCTGGCGGCCATGTACCAGCGCGTGCATGCGCACTTCCTGAAGCTCGACGAGGACCGCCTGCTCAAGGTCTACCGCCAGCGCGCGGGCATGCCGGCGCCCGGGCGCGACATGGGTGGCTGGTACGACGCCGACGGCTTCGTTCCCGGCCACCTGATCGGCCAGTTTGTATCCGGGCTGTCGCGCATTCACGCCACCACGGGCGATCCCGAGGCGGCGGCCAAGGCGCGCCGCCTGGTCCAGGGCTACGCCGCCGCCTTCGAGAAGGACGGCAATCCGTACGCCAGCCCGAAAGCATCCACCACCTGGCCCTGTTACATTCTCGACAAGTATGAAATCGGCCTGCTGGATGCCTCGACCCTCGCCGGCTTCGAGCAGGCCCGCAGCCTGCTGCCGCGGGTGATCGAGGGCGCCATTCGCTTCATCCCGGACCACACCTACGATCGCACACCCAATAGCCCGAAGCAGGCGCCCTACGATGAGCCGTATATTCTGCCCGAGAACCTCTTTAAGACTTATGCACTCACCGGCGAGAAACGCTTCCTCGAGATGGCTAAACTGTACCTGCTGGATAAGGAGTTCTTCGACCCGCTCGCCAAAGGCGACAATATTCTGCCGGGCAAGCACGGCTACAGCCACGTGATCGCATTGAGCTCGGGCGCGAAGGCTTACGAGGTGCTGGGCGACGAGAAGTATCTGCGCGCGATCCGCAACGCCTGGGACATGATCCAGCAGACGCAGCAATATGCCTCGGGCGCGTGGGCGCCCAAGGAGGCATTTGTCAAACCGCACTCGGGCGAGCTGGCGGCCAGCCTGACCACCACGCGCGACCACTTTGAAACGCCGTGCTGCTTTTACGCGCATGCCAAGCTAGCCCGATACCTGATGGGCTTTACCGGCGATGCGCAGTACGGAGACGGCCTGGAGCGCGTCCTGCTCAACACCGTCTTGGGCGCGCTCGATCCCGACGACGAAGGCGGCTATTTTTACTATTCCGATTATCAGGCGCACGCGCGAAAGGGCTACTACCAACGCAAGTGGCCGTGCTGCGCCGGCACGCTGATTCAATCCGTGGCCGATTATCCGCTCGACATCTACTTTCAAGATGCGCGCGGAATTTGCATAAATCTGTATGCCGGGAGCGAGGTGCGCTGGAAGGCAAGCGGCGTTCCGGTGAAGCTGACGCAGAAGACGGCGTACCCGGAATCGGAACAGATTGAAGTACGCGTGGAACCGGAAATCCCGGTGGAATTCGCCATCCGCCTGCGCATTCCGGGCTGGCTCGAGCGGCCCGCGCAGATCTCGGTGAATGGCAAAGCGGCCACGGTGAAGGCCCAGCGTGGAACATTCGCGACGCTGAGCCGCCGCTGGCGCAAGGGCGATACCATCGAGCTGACGCTGCCCTTCTCGTTCCGCACGGTTCCGATCGATGATCTCAATCCCGACACTGTTGCGGTCATGCGGGGACCGGTGATGCTCACCGCCGTCGATCCGCCAGAGCAACTGGCGGCCAGCGCGCCCGCGATTTCACGGATGCAGCCGGTGACGGGCAGAGCGCTTGAATTCGACTGCCAGACGGCGGGCGGCAAGGTGCGGATGCGACCGTTCTACCAGGTGCAGCGGGAGACCTACAGCACTTACTTCAAGCTCATTCGGGAGATGTGATGAAGCAGCTTGTTGGACCGGCCCTCTGACGGGAACCACAGTTCTGCCTTAGCCTCGCGTCATTCTCTCGCGTCGGGCGCCTTGACCGTATCGAGGGCAGGCCCCCTTTGTACAGGCTCGCCCTCAAACATCGCCCACCCCTCAGCGGTACGTCCGCGTGGCAGCTGAACCTTGAGCCTTGCGGTAACCCGTCCCGACTGGCGGCTGATCACGACGTCCGTGCCGCGAAGCTCTGGCCCACTCATCTTCAGAACCAGCTTCCGATCCCCATCCTGAATCTCTAAAACCCCACCTTCGGCTTCCCGAATGGCCTCTACCTCTTTGTTCCATTGAACGGCAAGCTGGCCACCCACGTCCTGCAAAGAGATTTGCAGCGCAGCCGGTGGTTTTGGAAGCCAGTAGTTGCGGAAGGCAACGGTGGAGGTCACGCCCGCCAGGTACCACGCCGCGGCGAACAGCAACCACCGCCTGCGACTCCGTCCCGCGGCGCGAACAGGACCTTGAGCGAACGAGGGTAACGGAAGTTCGACAGTTGGCGGCGGCCCCCCAGCGGCCACGAGAGTTGGGGGGGCGGTGGCCGGCTTCGGAGACGCAGGGGCTTCCTTCCGGGGCTCACTGCGCGGGACGGCTGGTGATGGGAGGATTGTCCTGCGCACGCCGGCAAGAGGCTCCACCACGAACTCGGGTGCTTGCCGCAGAACTCCCTCGGAGTCGCGCACGTAAAATGCCGCCCTGGTCGGCTTCTTCCACTCCGGGCAAAGAACCAAAGCTACTTGCCAGACTTCGGGAAACCAGCGGTCGTGAAGCTGGATGTCTCGCTTCGACAACTCCAGGTCGCCGCGAGTGTGCGAATGGTACCAGCCTACTGGCACGAGGCCGATCGACCTGGGTTCACAAGAATACGTTTCCAACAGCTTCGCCAGCCCCTCCAGATCGCTGTCCGATAAAGTGAATGTGGGCCCGTAGGCATACTCGCAGGGGATGGGCCGCGAGGCTGTGACGTGCAGCGTCTCGCCATCTCGGCGGCCGAGAAGCAGGCCGCCTACTCCCAGGCCGCCGCGTACGAGTTTGACGTGCCCATCGACAACGGCGGCCCGCACCGCCTCCAGCGCCTCGGGAGCGCTCTCTATGGCGAGACAACGGCCTTCTTCATGGACATCTGGCATTGGCGTACGCCATTCTAGCGCGAGCCAGACACTATACGCCCGACCGTCCTGGAGTGCATTTGGGATGACTCTGGCCGGGGCCGTTGGATTGCCCGACGGTGTGGAGAATGATCGTAAAGGAGGATCTTTGGCTTCTCTTGCAAGATGACCGTCGATTGTACCTCCAATGATCGATCGTGAGACCCTTGGCTCTGCGGGTTCACGTCTTCTTCGCACGCGCCTTGGGGCCGCTCATGCTCCACCACGGCATATGGGGGAAGACCGGCTTCAAAACGCTCTATCTCCTATCCCTCGCTGAAGCGGATTGGTACCGATAACGCCCATAGTCTTCCCCTATCCGGCCCTCCACCCGCTGCTGTCAAACGCATCCTGCACAAGTGGTTGGCAGACCGGAAATGACTGCGGGAGCAGGTCGACCCGACCTTTGGTTCTCGTTGCCGGTTAGACTGCTGTCGGACGGATCTCCCCGTCCGCCCGGCGGACGATCGGCTTGGGATTTCCAGGATTGAGTCAGGCCTGAGAGCTCGGACTATCGGAGTCTCTGCGCACGGCCCTCTAGCGCGTCTCTGGTGGCAGGAGGCGGAGTTAGGCGCTGTAACACTTGAGGCAGGCTTGCTGAAACCGAGCCATGTCTTTGCGACTCCCCACTGTCACTCGTACCCAGTTGGGCCAGACCGGCCAGACGCGCCCCACATAAACCCCCTCGCGCGCCATCGCCTGGGAGAAACCCTGGCCCGGCCGCTTCACGTTGATCATGAACATGTTGGCTTCCGACGGAATGAACTCAATGTTGTGCTTCGTCAGGAACCCGAACGTCTCTTCCCGAATATCGGCAATGATCTTCCGGCGCTCGGCTACGACCGTTTTGGACCTCAGGCTGGCGGTCGCCCCAACCATCCCCGTGACGGGCAGGAAGCCCGAGCCGGCGTACTGGTTTAGCCTGCGCAACAGGTCGGGCCGGCCCATCGCCACGCCTGCCCGCAGACCGGCCATCCCATACAACTTAGAGAAAGTGCGCAGGACAATCAGGTCCTTGTCCGCGGCCACCAGGTAAGATGCCTTCCCGGCATGCGTCGAGAGATGGATGTAGGCCTCGTCCAACAGCACGATCGAGCCGGCGGGTTTGTTGTTCACCAGCCACTCGATATCTTCTCTTGAGGTAAGGGTGCCGGTCGGATTGTTGGGGTTGCAGACGTAAATGACGCCAGTGCCTGGATGGGCAACGGCCATCCGCTTGACGTCATGGGCGAAACTGCCCGCAATCAGCGGCACACGAATCACGTTCGCGCCGATGAATTGGGCGGCGCGGGCGCCCGCCTCGTAGCAGGGATCCGCGACCACGAACGGCCGTTCCGTGCCGCAGAAACAAAGAACCGTGCGGTGCAAAGCGTCGCTCGATCCCGCGAACGCCTGGACGTAGCCGGGGGAGAGCCCCTCCTGCTCGGCCAGCGTGGCAGCCATCTTCGAATTCTCCTCGGTGAGATACCGCCCTCCCTGCGGCACGATGGCACGGATTGCCTCGGCTGCCTCCGCGCACGGCCCCATCGGATTCTCATTGGCATCGATCTTGACGGCGTCGGGCGGCGCGGAGAGGCCCATTGCGCCCTGCGCGAGCGCTTGCTCGTTGTAGAACGGCAGGGCAGCGCCAGCCGTGAGTAGTGTGGCTATCTTGTGAAAGTCGCGACGTGAAAAGCTCCGCTTCACGACTTCGGCTTCCTGCTTCGAGCTAAGAATCTCCAACATCGACAAACCTCCTCGGCCTGGCCAACCCATCCAGGCCTTCCGATTTCGCTTCCTCGCCGCCAACGATTGTACATCCACTAGCCCTGGTCGGAGCCGTTTCTCTCGTCCTTTCCATCCCGAGCAACCCCAGCGGCCAGCGAAGGGGCCAATACCGGGTCGGGCAGACGTGCAAATCGAGCGGACAGGAATTGCGCAAATAGCGATTGCCTGGGCCTGCGCCGAGGAGTAGACTTTTTGAGACGGTGAACGAGACCTGAATCTCCTGGTGGCCCCCATGATCGGCGGAACCATCTCGCATTACCACATTCTTGGCAGGCTCCCGGAAGGGGGGATGTGAGTGGTCTACAAGGCTCAGGACGCGCAGCTCGACCGGGACGTGGCTATCAAGGTGCTGCCCACTAACGCGGTGACCGGCCCTGCCTCCAGGGCGCAACTGGAACGGGAGGCGCAGCGCGTGGACACTGCTGCCTGTCCCCATCTTCCTATGAGATGGTTCAGAAGAGTTCTCTTGCCGCTGCTGATCCTGGCTGTACTGGGGGGCCGGGTGCCGGCGAGTGCCCAGAAAGAGCCGAAGCGTCTCCCCGACGTCCGGTATGAACCATCGCCGATGGGGGCGGTGACAGCCATGCTTGAATTGGCGGGCGTCAAGAACGGCGACCTAGTCTACGACTTGGGCTGCGGTGACGGGCGGATTGCAATCACTGCGGCCAAAGACTTCGGGGCGCGGGCGGTCGGCGTGGACATCGATCCCGAGCTGGTCGAAAGGTCGATCGAGAATGCCAAGAAGGCGGGCGTCAGCCACCTGGCCACGTTTCGGGAAGAGGACCTCTTTGAGACTGACTTCCGCGCTGCCACGGTGGTGGCCATGGCTCTTTGGCCGTCGGTCAATCTGAAACTCAGGCCCCGCTTGCTCAAAGAGCTGAAGCCCGGAACTCGGGTCGTCTCCCTGTATCACGATATGGGGGACTGGGCCCCCGACGAGACCAGGAGAGTCGGCGGTATTGACGTCTATCTTTGGAAGATTCGCTCGAACACGCCTCCTGCCCCATAGGTAAGCGGGAAGGAGCCCCTTCCGTGGCATCGGTTTCCAGGGCGCCGTTGAATTCTCGGGCAGTGTTCCGACGATTGAGCCGCCTAAACTTAAGATCGCCCGTTCTGGGCCGTTCTAGTGACGACGGCCGTGGAGATTTGACGGATGATAATCCCGCGAGACCGTGCGGGGGTGCGTCGGCACCGCCGGGCGGCGCTGAATCCACACATCAAACCTGTGCCACAAACGAAGCAGCCATTTCGACATCGCTGCCTCCTTTGCGGGTACATTACCATAGATTCGCCGTGAAGTCACACCGGCTTGAAGTCCGAACCGTGGAAGCTGAGGTTCTGAACTCCGCACGATTCGTCCGCCCGGCGGACGACCAGAACCAAAGGAGTTGGCGGCGGGGCAACTGTCCCGATGAGTCGCGCCGCTGCCTTCAGTTGCAGTACAGCTCTTGGAAATTGCGCGTCGCGGTCCCGGCTGGGGACCCACGACACAAGCCAGCTGTGTTCAATCGGGCTTACCGTTGATGTAGCCCAAGCCCCCTGCGCTCCATCTCTTTGCGGCAGCGGCTCATCTGGCGTTCGAAGTAATCGGCAAACTCCTGCACCTCTGTGTCAGTCAGTCCCGGCAGTTCCTCCTCCAGGAGGTTCTCATCGGCTGTCCACGCGCTCTCCGCTTCAATGTCGGGGTTGAGCGGGCTAAGGCTTAAGAGGACTTCCCGCACTGTGGGGCTTGTCGTGGAAAAGAAGAGACGGAGTTCGCGGAATTCGGAGTCGGACAACTGCTGTTTCGACTCCTCAAGCACCGCCCGCAATTCATCGCCATTCCGCATCGCAGCCATCAGGCGAAGGATAAACCCCTCGACTCTAGGGCTCATGCTCACAGGGGGCATTCTAACACCGGCATTGTCACCATGGCCTCCACCTCCTCAAAGACGCACAGGTCGGCTTGACATGCCAATTGTCCGCGCACGGGTTCTATTGGATCGACGGTGACTTTCAGGCGGTTGTCAACGGCCACCGCAGGCCCCCTTCAGCCCAGTTTCTCCCATGCCGCGATCGCTCCGAGGTCGCGCCCCTGAGCTTCCAGGTCGATACTCTTGAAGGCGATCACGTTGCGGACGGTGTCGACAATATAGAAGCGGCCGCAGTCCTGCTCCATCCTGGGACTTCGGGCTGTGCAGGGCCTCTGGTTGGTACCGCTCAGCTTCCGGTCTATGCGCTGGTGCAGTGCTCTTTCGGACACGATTACTTTCTGTTTTGCCATAGCTCAAGCATATGAGCACATGAGTCAATAGACTAACGAGCCTCACGCCCCTTCTTCTGCGCCCTCGACTTCGCGGATCGCACCTTAGCGCTAGCCGCCACACTCCGCTCGACAAGCCTCGCCGCGCCCCGCTGTTAACCCAAGTCAGTAGCGTACTGCCCACCATCGCCAGGATTGTCAGCCGCGCTCTCGGCGGCCATAATCGCCATGTAGGGAGAGCAACGGTCGTTTCGCTCGCCTGCTGTCCGCAAGGTTCGGAAAAGTAATGGAGGAAACCTATTTAGCTCGACGGCCCGCGAACTCCAACCGGGGCGTTGATTTCAGGGCAAAGGCGAATCTACGGAGAGTCACTCTCTTACGGATACCCTCCCTGGTCGGTCGCTTGGCATACTTTGCTTCTCTCCACAATCCGGCGACCGGGGAGTACCAACACTGGGGAATGTCGGAGATTTACGGCCGAAAGAAGGCAAACAAGGCGTTCCTCCAGAGCCATGCGGAGGTCTTCAGTGACTGGCTCTCCTTAGACCTCGCACAAAGGGAAGTCGATTT
The DNA here is from genome assembly GCA_963734625.1 of Bryobacterales bacterium. Classification (GTDB taxonomy): domain Bacteria; phylum Acidobacteriota; class Terriglobia; order Bryobacterales; family Bryobacteraceae; genus CAVTHW01. The sequence goes on from CAVTHW010000014.1 coordinate 273,405, forward strand.
CGGTCTGTACCGATCTGGACTCGAAGCCGAAGGACTTGACGTTCCAGAGGTCGTTGCCAGATTGGAATCAGATCAATCGCTTGTGCCCGTGGCGGCTCGGCAAGCGGAACATGAGATTTTTCGACGTGCGCTCAGCGCGCTCTTGGAGAGGCTGAAACGCGAATCCGCAGTTCAGGGAACGCCTGGTCGGCGGCCCAGCGGGACCAGTGGGCAGCCTTGGCGGAATCCTCCGGCACTCATTGCCCGGCGCAACGCTTGAGGCCGAGGTTGAACCGAAGCGACGATTTCTCTTTTTGAGTTCTTCTCAGAGCGTCAGACCGCCCCATTGCGCTTGCCCCCGCGACGCCGAGTCCCACATTAGTTCGACCCCACCCTCGTCAAGCCATGCCACACGCAGAAGACTCAGCGGGCTCTCCGCCTGGTGTGTCGGGGGCGGCATGTCCAGTCGAGGTCAGGCGCTAGGAGGACTCGGGACCACGTCCGGCTGTCGGACGTGCCGAAGCCAGAGTCCGCAAATAGGAAAGTCACGGTGTACTTCGGGTAGGTCCACGGCGGCTGACTCACGCGCAACGTGGGTCACAATGTGGTGCGGTTCCGGCAAGCTGGAGGGAGTTCACAGAACGGCTCTCGAAGGGGTAGGGCCCCGCTTGCTCTTGACACCCGAAAGTGGTGTTGACGCCTTCACCTTGCGCAATAGCGCGGCGCATTTCAAGCGCTGTAGATCCGGTCGTTCGCTACCTTCGCACTGCCGGTACCAAGTGCCGGAGCACCCACCCCCTCACTACTGATCGGCTCTATAGCAGCCTCCATTCTGAAGGCGCCGGCTGCGGCGCCCTCGGCGGAACCGGATGCCACTGGGTTCCAAGTTAATACTACTACTCTGCCGCTGCCTGTCAATACTACGTTCAGTCTAGTTTTGCCTAGTACGGAGAGGGTAGTACTCCTCGCCGGCAACACAGTTCTCTTCTAACCAGGCTCTTGAGGCCAGATTGGTTCCGATAACGCCAGTAGTCTTCAACGATCCGGATTCCATGACCGGATACTGGCAGCAAAGCCGGCCTTTTGGGCGGGTCTGACTGCGGAATCAGATCTCGCCGCCGTGGTGCTGTGCCTGCCGAAGACGAACGGAGAGAAGGTTGTGTCAGCCCCCGACAGGCGCCGGTGCCAGAAACGCGTCGCACTTGATCGTGCCGCTTATCTTGGCGCCGTCGGCTGCGGTCGCATTGATTGTGAACGTGCCACCGTTTCCCGCCGGAGCGAGCGTTGCGGTGCCAGAGCCCCGCACGCTGCCGCGACCACTGACCTTGACCGTGTTCACAACATGCGTTTTGCCGCCGGTGTTGACCACAAACGACACCATATTGCCAGCGCCTTGTTTCGGTTGCCACAGCGTCAGCGTCACGTTTCTCACACCATCCGCTCCCTCCATCGTCCATTGCTCGGCAGGCAAATCGTAAATTGAGGCCTGCAAGGCGTGGCGGCACGTTCCTGGGCCGGTGTACTTGTACGATTCACTCCCAATCTCCAACGCAATCGCAACGGAAACTTTTGCATCCACAGGCGTCCGAGGGACCCGGACTTGGGCGATCACGTCTGACGCTGCAAGGGCGAAACAGAAACAACCCGCCAACATCGTGCGAAGCATCGCTGACCCTCCTTCGTTCATCCCATGATAATCAATTGGAGGCCTGCTCGAAGCGAATAGTCCAAATAAGCTGCAAAATCTTCTGAGCTGTCGCATGCCCCGGATGCCCCGACAGGGAGGGCGCTGCTTCCGCTGCTTCTGATAAGGCGTCGGGAGCCAAGGCGGGAGGGCACCGTCAATGGAGTCCGGATTTCGATTATACTCGGAAGTCCTTTGTTCCCAAGGAAACCGCCGGAAGGAATCAATGTCATGAAAATCATGAACGGTCTCTTTTGGCGCCCTGTCCCGGCGCTGGCCCTGGCACTGTGCATGGCGTCCCTCTTGCTCCTGGCGCAGGCTCCGGCAGGCAACCCCGCCATACCGGATTGGGCGCTTCCGGGCTCCGCAACGCACCGGCAGGTACCGCCTCCGGCGGACTTTCGCAGACCCAGCAAGACGACCAATACGCCGATCGGCATATTCGAGGGCCAAACCGATGTTGGAAGTGCGATCATTCCGGGCAGCGCCAGTTACAATGCCGCGACGAAGCAGTACACCATCAACTCGGCCGGCTACAACATCTGGTACCAGCGCGACGAGTTCCAATATCTGTGGAAGAAGATGTCGGGTGACGTTTCGCTGGCGAGCACCGTCTCGTTCCCGGACGTGAACGGCTACGGCGACCGGAAGGTGGTTTTCATCATCCGCGAGGACCTGGATGACGATTCCATCGAGGTTATGACCGCCCGGCACGGCGCCGGCCTGATCCACCTGGCGCAGCGTACCACGAAGGGTGGCCAGATCAGCGAGACGTTCACTCTCCAGGCGCCGCGGCGTCCGGCCGGCGCTCCGGCCGACATTCCGGTTCCCGCCGCACCCTGGCGCATCGGGATCGAAAAGAAGGGCGACGTCTTCTCGCTCTTCATCAGCAAGAACGGCGCGCCTATGCAGCAGCTCGGCCAGACCCTCACCTTCCACATGAAGGAGCCCTTCTATGCCGGCATCGGCTTCGCCTCGCACACGCCGGATAAGTCCGATACGGCGGTGGTCTCTGACGTGGTCCTCGCGAACACGGCTGGCAAAGTCCGGTGAGGGAAGATCTCATGCAAAGGCGCAAACACGCCAGGGACCGGGCCGGTAACGCATTTTGATTCAGTAGCCTCCAGGCCGAAAATGCTCGATAGATGAAGCAGGCGCGAAACGAGGACAATCTGCTGACCGGAAAAGCAGTCATCTGACTCTACCGGGGGTTCGAATCCCCCCTCTCCGCCGGACCTTCCGAATCAATCACTTTCAGGGAGAATTTAAAGTACGCCACCAGGCGGCGCTGCGGCGCGATCCTCTCGGGCGGGTTAGATCTCTTCTTACGCCTCCGTGCATTCTGATAGAGTGCCGCTTTCAGGAGGTGTCATTAGTTAGTCCGGGGACCCGGCCCGCTCGCGGCCTGTGGAGCGAGCCCCGGCGGCGGGCGGGCCTGGCAGCCGGAGTCGTGCAGGACGGAACGGAAGAAACCGGCCCCAACGGAGGCGTCCGGCTGTACAATCGATGGTGGCCAGGAAGCCATAACGGAAATCCTGGATACATGAGAAGGAGGATGACAGGAGAATCATGAGAACGCTTCTTCTGATGGTCATGCTGGTTGGAGCGGCCGCGCGCGCCCAGGACGATCCGCTGGAGGGAGTCTGGCAGGGTTTTGACGGAGAGTGGCTGCATGTCTCCCACCAGCTGGTCGCGCTGGCCGAAGCCATCCCGGCCGAGAAGTTCGCGTGGCGCCCGGGGCCGGGTGTGCGTTCCACCAGCGAGGTTTTGAACCACGTCACCGTGGCGAACTTCCACCTGCTGAGCTTAACCGGACCCCAGTCGCCTGCCGATCTCAAGACCGCCGACATGGAGAAGGCCGTCACGGCCAAGGGGGAAGTCATCGCCTGGCTCAAGCGATCCTTGGACGCCGTCAAGACCGCGCATGCGGGCATCAACTCCGCAGGCCTCCAGCGCAAGGTCAAAGTGGCTGGCAGGGACGCGAGTGTGGAAGGCATGTACCTCCGCATCATCATTCACGCCAGCGAGCACATGGGGCAACTGGTGGCCTACGCGCGCATGAACGGGATCGTGCCGCCCTGGTCGGAAACGAGCGCAAAGCAAGAGTGACTGCGGCTACTTCGGCTCCACCGCCTGGACCCGCACGTCCTTGAGCAGCGGCAGTCTCAAAGTCCCCACGAGCTCAACCAACTTGCGGTCCTGCGCGGTGCAGCCCCGCCGCCTGTTCCACCGCCGAAGAAACCATAACGGATGGCTTGACGGCTCACGCTACCGGGCGGCGCTGCTTCTCGTAAGGTCAAACAACGCATCTGACATCCCCGATCACCGGACGTTCAACGCCAACGAGATCACGGTGCATGCTGGCAGGCCTGATGAGGCCCAACTCCCACAGGCCGAAGCCTGGACGCGAACGACCGAAACTGCCCGCATGCGGGCGGCGGCCAGTAGGCCACGGACGCGCGGGCGCGGGCGCGGCCTCTCTAGCGGGCACTTTCGGGATGGGGTACCAGAACTCACAATATCGACTCAAAACAAGACTTAGCGTGTGAAATGTCCACAAGTAGGTATATAATCCTTCCACGGTCAGGAGTAGGGAGTCTGAATCCTGGCTGCTGGGCTTCGTGAACTCAAGTGGAATGGCATCATCTCGCGCAACGGGCTGACACGAGGCGGACCAACTCCTTCCCGGCTGAACGGGCCCTTTCAGGAGCACTGACGGCAATCCTGCTTCAAAGGAGGCAATGTGGCGTTCACGCACGACTATAGGAGAGTGAAGTTTCTATTGCTGCTGACCGCACTGGCGGCCCTGGTTTTCGCGCTGACCGGGTGTAAGCAGCCGGCACCTCAAGCGGCTGACCTGCCTTACGCAGGAAAGTGGAAGATAAACCTCGCACAGAGCGATTTTGGTGAGACCACGGTCACCATTGCACAGACAGGTCCCGGCCAGATGCAGTACACGGCCGACGGCATGTCCTACACCTTCAAGATAGATGGTAAGGATTATCCAGCTCTGTTAGGGCAGACCGCCGCGTGGAAGCGGGTCGACAAGACCACGTGGGAAACCAGCACCAAGCTCAGCGGGAAAGTGATATCCACAACCACGAGTACGCTGTCGGCGGATGGCGCGACCTTAGCCATGGAGGCCAAGGGGCCCAAGCCGGGTGGTGGATCATTCGACGATACCATTGTCTTTCAGCGGACCTCCGGCGGGCCTGGCTTGCCGGGAACGTGGAAAACGACGAACGTCAAGAGCAGTGCACCGCCCATCATTGAAATCGCGGCCTCAGGCCAGGACGGCCTCACGTTGAGGATCGCCGACTTTCAAGCGACCGGCGACGCGAAATTCGACGGAAAGGACTATCCCTTCGCCGGCCCGACGATTCCTGCGGGCATGACCTTCGCCGTCCAGAAGACCGGCCCGCTTTCCTTTGAAATGACGCAGAAGCAGAACGGCAAGGCGCTATACCAGGACACATTCGCCGTCTCGTCCGACGGGAAGACCCTCACCGATACCGGCAGCGCGTTCGGCGTCAGCGAAAAGTACAAAGCCGTTTACGACCGTCAGTAGCCCACGTTTCCTCCCTGATTCATGCCGGAGGACTGGCGAAACAACCGGGGGCCGAAGTGGATTCGTGCGGTCTGCGTAGTGTGCAAAAGGCCGCGCAGCGTGAGGCGCCGCGTATCAAATACGTGCTTTCCCCGCCTCGGGCCACCGCGGTTTTCTTCGATTCAGGCTCTTGGAGTCGGATAGCTGACGAAAGCGCCCATAGTCTCCCCCTATCCGGCCATCCGCTTGCTGCGGGTAAACGCATTCTGGACGAGTGGTCGCCACTCGGAAGTTGCCCCAAACCGGTACTCGGAAACGGCTCGTACGCGCCGTTTCCGATTGAATGCCGCGCCGCCCCTCTGGTATCCGCCCACGCAAGCCCTCAGAACGAAACGGGTTCCACTCGGTTGATTACCGTCCACATCATCAGCCTGATGGGGACGCCTACTGCACGCGAACGGGCGTCCCTGGGAGTGACATTTGAAGCCATGTCAAGCCTGCCGGTTTCATCAGGACGAGGCTCTCCTAACGGAGCCATTTTGCAGCCTCCGGATCTGGCTCCGATCGGTGCGCATTGAGGTGCCAGGCGCTTCCCAGACACGACCAAGTTGGCGCTTGACACGGAGTGGCCTCTTCATGGAAGCGGGACGTGATCCAGGCTGGAGGCTGTTTTGACCCCGATGAACACCTTGCCACAACTCAAAGACGGCACGGAGCAGGTGGGGAGCACTGACCGAGAAGGCCATCCTGTCTCGTGGACATTGGATTGAGCGGATAATGCCCTTTGTTTGAATCACATACGGCTCCTCTGGCCCGGATAGCGTCAGCAAAGCCGACTAGGTAGGCGTGAACCAAGGATAATCTGCTGACCGGAAAGCAGTTATCTGATTCTGTACGCTCAATTTGCCCGTCTTTGCTGTACAATTGATCCACACGGCAGACCAGAGGGTCCGATTCTGCCACCCAGAGGGCGACGATGCTTGGAAAGACGATCAGCCACTACCAGATCCTCGAGAAGCTGGGCGAGGGCGGCATGGGTGTGGTCTACAAGGCCCGCGACACCCACCTGGACCGCTTCGTCGCCATCAAGGTACTGCCGCCGGAAAAGGTCGCTGACCCTGAGCGCAAGCGCCGCTTCGTGCAGGAGGCCAAGGCTGCCTCAGCGCTCAACCACCCCAACATCATCACCGTCTACGACATCGATCAGCAGGACGGCGTTGACTATATCGCCATGGAGCACGTCCAGGGCAAGACGCTGGACGAGTTGATCGGGCGCAAGGGATTGAAGCTGGGGGAGGCACTGAAGTACGGCGTGCAGATCGCCGATGCGCTCAGCCGGGCGCACGCGGCCGGCATCATCCACCGCGATCTGAAGCCCGGCAACATCATGGTGGACGAGCACGGTCTGGTGAAGGTGCTCGACTTCGGCCTGGCGAAGCTGACCGAGACGGCTCCCCTCGGTGAGGACGAGCCCACGCGCACGATGAGGCCGGCGACAGAGGAAGGGACCATCGTGGGCACCGTCTCCTACATGTCGCCGGAGCAGGCCGAAGGCAAGCCGTTGGACGCGCGCTCGGACATCTTCAGCTTCGGGGCGGTGCTCTACGAGATGGTGACCGGGCAGCGAGCGTTCAAGGGGGACACGAAGGTGTCGACCCTGGCGGCGATCATCCATAAAGAGCCGGAGCCACTCGCTGCTGAGATCCCGCAGGAGTTGAGTAGGGTCATCACGCGCTGCTTACGCAAGGATCCCGCGCGCCGCTTCCAACACATGGGCGACGTGAAGGTTGAACTGGAGGATCTGAAGGAAGAATCGGAGTCGGGCAAGCTGGGGGGCGTCCCGGCGAGCGGGCGGAAGCGCTCACGGCGGTGGTGGTGGGCCGCCGCTACCGCAGCGGCGCTGCTGTTGGCCGCGATGGCGGTCTGGCGGCTGCGAGAGGTGCCACCGCCAGACGAGCCTCAGTCCGGTCCCACTGACCAGCAATTCGGGCCTCGAAAGCCAACCGTCGTTTTCGCCGGACGGCAGCAAGGTGGCCTTCCAGTGGAACGGCGAGAAGGAAGACAACCTTGACATCTACGTAAAGCAGATCGGCGGGTCGGGCACGCCTATGCGGCTCACCACGGACCCGGCGGCGGACCGCTACCCCGCGTGGTCTCCGGACGACCGCTGGATCGCATTCGTGCGGCAGCAACAGGGCAACGTGGCGGTTATGTTGAAGCCGCCCTACTTGGTGGGCCGGAGCGCAAGCTGACTGAGATGATAGGCGCCCTGGGGCTGTGCCTGGACGCCGGACGGGAAGTGGCTTGCCTTTAGCGAGCGGGATTCAGAGGATCGGATGAGCATTTCGGCGATCAACGTGGACACCAACGACCGTCGCCAGCTGACCAAGTTCGCAGACCACAGCCACGGGCCGCCCAGGCGACGCTTCTGGGCGACACTCACCCGTCCATCTCGCCGGATGGCCGCAGCCTGGCATTCGCCCGGCAGGTAAGAACTACGTCTGACGAACTCTATGTGCTACCGCTCAACGCGGGACCTGCGGCCGGCCGGGGAGCCGACGAGGATTACCGATCAGCGCTACGGCGCGGTGACGGGCCTTGCGTGGACCGCCAATGGCCGCGAGATCGTATACGCGGCGGGCGGCTATCGGTATCCAGAGCCTCTGGCGGGTCCCCGTTTCCGGACGGCAGACGCCAAGACGCCTGACCTACGCAGCTCCAGCCGCCATTTACCCCGCGATTGCACGCACGCTGCCCCGCCTCGTGTACACCTAGCAGGTTGTTAACGAGAACCTCTGGCGCCTGGACATCCGCACCGGAGAGCGCAAGATGCTCATCGGCTCAACGTATACAGCTCAAGCCTCCGCAGTACTCGCCGGACGGGCGCAAGATCGCGTTTGACTCCAACCGGAGCGGCAACTGGGAGGTCTGGACTTGCGACGCGGACGGGGCGAACTGTCAACAGCTCACCTCTTTCGGTGGGCCGGTAGGGCGGCTCACCGCGCTGGTCGCCGGATGGCCGTTGGCTGGCTCTGGATTCCCGTGCGGAGGGGTGGTCAGAGATCTACGTGGTTGCGGCAGACGGGGGACCTGCTGCGCCGCGTGACAAGATCGTCCGGTTTCACCAATATCAGGCCCGAGTTGGTCGCACGACGGCGGTTGGATCTATTTCACCTCCGATCGTAGCGGCCGCAACGAGATCTGGAAGATACCCGCGGGCGGAGGGCAAGAAGTCCAGGTCACTCGCTCGGGCGGTATTGCTGCGCAGGCGTCGCCTGACGGCAAGTACATTTACTACGTGAAGGAATCCGGTCCCTGCTAGGCGTGTTCAGAATGCCGGTCGAGGGCGGCGAGGAGAAGCAGGTGCTACCGGTACCGGGCATGAGCGCTACTTCAGCGTGACGGCGAAGGGCGTCTACTTCTCGACGGATGGAAGGACGATCCAGCTTCTGGACCCAGCAACCGGCAAGGTGAGCACGCTGGCCACGCTTCACGGGCCGGGCAGCTTTTACCCAGAAACTGTTTCGCCGGACGGTGCCTACATTGTGTTTGGGCAAACGGACCGGCGAACCCAGGAATTGATGTTGCTGGAGGGCTTCCGATAGGCCGAGGTTCGGAGGAGCGAACGCAAGTATCGCGTCAGTGATTCCTTGAAACTGGCATCCTTAGGGAGTCCCCCAAAGCCCCCTCAGTTTCCGCGAAAGCCGGCTCTTTACAGGTCATCCGAACGCACTCACGCCGCCCTCTACAGCCGTCATCCACCGCTGTCATGGCCAGGGGGTGGCACGCTTGAACTGGCCGATCAAACCACTCGAACCGTGCGGCCTACTTGATTTTCGGTCCCGGTATCCTGGCTCAGTCCGCAGAGGGCTTTTCGCCGGAAATGGACGGAGCTTGAAGGTTCCCATACTCCCAGACGGTTCTGCAGAAACCCCGCCGGACTAATCCCGTACGGCCCAAAAACTAGATCTGCTTCAGATCGTGCAGGTTGCAGAGCCGTTTGTAGCGGCCTTGGCCGCTATCCTGGTCCCTCGCCCCGGACTATCGACCCGGTTCGACTTCTGTTGATCTCGGTCGCCGGACAGTTGGGGCAGCAACAACGCAACGTGATCGATTGCCAAATAGCTACCACAAGCGCCCGTAGTCTTCCCCGATCCGGCCATCCGCCTGCTGCTGGCAAAGGCATTCTGGACGAGTGGTCGCCACTCGGAAGTTGCCCCCAAACCGGTACTCGGAAACGGCTCGTACGCGCCGTCTCCGATTGAATGCCGCGCCGCCCCTCTGGTATCCGCCCACGCAAGCCCTCAGAACGAAACGGGTTCCACTCGGTTGATTACCGTCCACATCATCAGCCTGATGGGGACGCCTACTGCACGCGAACGGGCGTCCCTGGGAGTGACATTTGAAGCCATGTCAAGCCTGCCGGTTTCATCAGGACGAGGCTCTCCTAACGGAGCCATTTTGCAGCCTCCGGATCTGGCTCCGATCGGTGCGCATTGAGGTGCCAGGCGCTTCCCAGACACGACCAAGTTGGCGCTTGACACGGAGTGGCCTCTTCATGGAAGCGGGACGTGATCCAGGCTGGAGGCTGTTTTGACCCCGATGAACACCTTGCCACAACTCAAAGACGGCACGGAGCAGGTGGGGAGCACTGACCGAGAAGGCCATCCTGTTTCGTGGACATTGGATTGGGCGGATAATGCCCTTTGTTTGAATCACATACGGCTCCTCTCGCCCGGATAGCGTCAGCAAAGACCTTTTGGGATCCATCACTTCGATTTGGCCGCGAACCTGTTAAACGGCACGTGCTTACCTGGCCCTATTAATCCAGATCTGCTGCTCGTTGTTCCCAGTGCAGCCCCCGAGGCAAATTGGATGGCTCTCCCAGCCGGATCTGGAGGTCATCGCTGACGAGCCTCCGGTAACGGTTGATCAAGATGGGTGGTCAAATGGTCAAACATGCTTGCTTCTTGCCGCTCGTTCCGCCTTTGGAGAGCCTCCAGACAACTCCAATATGCGACGGAGACGGAATTGTCCGCTTTTGGGACCGCTTTGTCCGAATCCGGACAGCATGAGCGATCGGCCCGCAGTCGGCAGTCCATTGTTTCCAACGGGTCGCCGGTCGAAATCCCATTGGCAAGGTAAATGCCATCCAACGCAGGGGGACCGACTAGGAGGGATCATGCGGAATCTGGTGCTCGATCTGAGATTCGCCAGCCGTCTCTTGGCGACGCAACCCGGCTTCACTTTCGTGGCGCTGCTGGTGCTCGCCATCGGCATGGGTGTGAATGTGGCCATTTTCAGCATTGTCAACGGCCTGCTGCTGCGGCCGCTTCCGTACCCAAACCAGGAACGCTTGGTCTGGGTCGATGAGCGGACGTCGGCCGCGCCAAGCGGGATGAGTGTGTCGTTTCCCGACTTCGCCGACTGGCGGGCGCGGCAGCATGTCTTCGATGCGCTGGCGGCCTGGATTGGCAGCGAATTCACTTTCACCGGTCGTGAGCAGGCCGAGAGCGTCCAGGGGGTCGTCGCGACCGGCGATCTGTTCCGCGTCCTCGGTGTGACGCCACTGGCAGGGCGAGTATTCGGGCCGGATGACGACAAGCCTGGAGCGGCGCCCGTGGTCGTAATCGGCTACGGCCTGTGGCAGAGCCGATTTGGCGGGACGCCGGTCGTCGGCCGGGAGGTCGTGGTGAATGGCTCACCGCGCACTGTTGTCGGTGTTATGCCTGCCGAGTTCAACTTCCCTGACTTGGCGGAGGCATGGGTGCCGGCGGCTATCGATCCGGCGGCTGCCAACCGTGCGGTGCACGGCGTCTTTGTTGTCGCCACTCTGGCGCCGGGCGTGCCCATCGAGAGGGCTCGTACCGACATGTCTGCGATTGCGAAACAGTTGGCACGCGAACATCCCGATACGAACACCCGCATCGATGCCCTGGTTGTGCCCATCCGCGACAAACTGATCGAGCCGGAGGTCCGGCTCGGTCTTTTGGCCCTCATGGGGGCGGCCGGCGTTCTTCTTGCTGATCGCCTGCGCCAACTTGGCCAACTTGTTGCTGGCACGAGCTATCGATCGAGGCCGCGAGATAGCGATTCGTGCGGCTCTCGGGGCAAGCCAGTGGCGAATCATAAGGCTGCTGCTCACTGAGGGCATGCTGCTCGCCGCGCTCGGAACCGCTGGGGGACTGCTGCTCGGAGGCCTTATGCGCGATGCCATGCTCGCTCTTGTTCCGGTGACCATCGGGAATTGGATCCGATTCGACATTGACGCTACTGTCGTCGGGTTCGCCGCTCTTCTCGCGGCCGGCACGACGTTGCTCTTCACGCTCGTGCCTTCGCTGCGGGCATCGCGGCCTGGAGGCCCGGCCGCGATTCAGGAGGCGAGCACACGATCGGTGACGAAACCCGAGGCGCGGTTGTTCTCCGTGTTGGTGGCGACGCAGGTTGCGCTGGCCCTCGTGCTTCTGGTCGGTGCCGGTCTGATGGCGCGGTCGGTGATCAATCTGCTTCAGCGTGACCCCGGTTTCCGTCCGGGGAACGTCCTCACGCTCCGTGTGACCATTCCCAGCAGTGCGTACCCCGACAGCAGTGCACGGCTCAGGTTCTACCGGGAGCTAATGGATCGCCTGAACGTGTTGCCGGGAGTACGCCGGGCTGGGGCGGCTACGGTTCTTCCAACGGGAGGCGCCAACTGGGTTCCCCAAATCGTTCCCGAAGGAACAGTGGCTTCGTCTCCGCTCGGAGTTTTCGTGGCCAACCAGGTCGTCGTGACCCCTGGCTACTTCGACGCGCTCGGGATTCGCGTGATTCGGGGACGCGGCTTCACTGAGCGCGACGACCGCCCCGATGGCCCGGGCGTGGCGATCGTGAATGAGTCATTCGTGCGACAGCATTGGCCGACCGGGGACCCAATCGGGCGCCGCCTGCAGTACCGCATGGGGCCGGGCAAGGAATCGCCGTGGCTGACCGTCCTCGGTGTCGTCGGCGATGTCCTGTACCAAAACTCCACGATGCGCGCGGTAACCTACCTACCACACCAGCAGGAGGCCGCCCGAGGCATGAATCTTGCTATATGGACTGCAACCGACCCGATGTCCCTCACACCCTCGGTCCGCCGGGTGATCGGAGAGATTGACGCCAACATTGCACCCAGTCGCATCCAGTCTATGGATAAGGTACTCGCCAACTCCCGCTGGCAGCCGCTTCTGATCTCGTGGTTGCTCGGGGTCTTCGCCTTCCTGGCCCTTATTCTCGCCTCCGTCGGCCTCTACGGAGTCGTGCTGTACGCTGTGTCGCGGCGCACTCACGAGATTGGAATTCGCATCGCCCTGGGTGCGGACGCGAGGCGAGTTCGGCGATCAGTACTCCGGCAGGCTCTGGCGCCGGTGGGCGCAGGGGTCTTAGTGGGTCTTTTGGGCTCGTACGCGGTTGGCGGGCTGCTTCGGCCGCTGCTGTACTCCCTGAACCCAGCCGACCCAATCACATTGGGAGGAATGACCTTGATCCTCGTGGGCGTGGCGGCGGCTGCCTGCTACTGGCCAGCTCGCCGCGCCAGCCGTGTGGATCCCATCGTCGCGCTGCGATGGGAATAGCGGTGCAGATTAAGGCGATGCAGACGTTATGAACCTACTCTCAAAAAGGCGACCCATCAATGAAGGAGGCACCAAATGACCCGAGCAAGCGCATTAGCGGCGCTCTTTGTCCTCGCCATCGCGGCCGCTCCCCCGGCGCCAGCCCAGACGAACCTGGGGAAACGCGTCACGATCGACGTCACCGGGGCCGCGCCACAGAAGGTCTTCGAGTTGCTCGCCCACGAGCTGGACTGCGAGATTACGGTCGATCGGGCCGTGAAGAAACCGTTGACGCTACGGCTCGTGGACAGGCCGGCGAGCGACATTATCGTCACGATCTGCCAGAGCATCAAGTGCGAATGGCGTTTCGACGGCAAGAACCTCTTCATCAAGCCGCTTTCGGCCGGCCGGAGACGCCAGATAGCCTCCATGGAAGAGCACTCCAGAAAACTCGAGAGCCGGCTGCCCACGGGCATGCACTTCGACGGCACGCCGTTGAAGGACGTGCTCAAGACCATCGGCAAGGCCGCCGGGCTCAAACTGCGGCCCTGGAAGGACGAAGGCAGTCGGAAGGTTACCATCGATGTGGGGGGCAGGACCGTGAACGAGGCGCTGGAAGCGGTCGTGCGCCAGATCGACGGCGAGGGCGTCGTGATGACCCAGCCATGGGGGGGATCCTGGAGCCAATACCGCTTGGTGGACAAGCGTCGCTAGCCGTAGAGGTATTCGGGCTGGCAGTCGTCCACGAAGGCCACCCCTGATTCCTGGCTCCCGAATCAGACGAGTTGCTTCGGAGTTCGGCACTGTCCGCGGGACCGGAGGAGGCGATCGTGACGGTCAACGGACGAACAGGGACCGCCCCGGTCGAACAGTCGGGGCGACGGTCGCCGTAGAATCTGGGCGGCAGCCTTGGTGTTGGGATTGATCGCCCTGCTTGTGTTCGTGCTGGTGCTGGGCCCCGGCCTGGGGTGTTTAGCGGGTAATCTCCAGGCTGAGGTGATGGAACATCGCGCCTAGTAGTCGGGAGTGGTAGTGCCCAGGGGAATACTCAACAACGGAGAGCGCCCTCTTTCGATTTCTGAACCAACGCAGCGATTGGTTCGGGATAGCTACCGATAACGCCAGCAGGCTTCAGCGATCCGAGTTCAATGGCCGGATCTTGGAAGCAAAGCCGACACTCGACACACTCCAGATCCCCACGAGCATTGACGCTGTGCCACTTTACGCTTATACTCGACCGCAGGTCGATCTTGTCCAGATCCACCTAAACATAGCCTGAACCGAATCAGGCTGCCGGCGGACTGGGTGTTGTGCAGGAAGGAGTGCCTGTGACCGGCAGCCAAGCGCGACTTCATATTGACCTCCCGTCGCTCATTGCGGTGTCTATCCTGGCATGGGCGCTGGTGGACATTCTGCACGAAATCGTCGGGCATGCCGGGGCGGGAATCCTGATGGGATGGACCGTGAAGGCGGTCTCCACCACGACCGCCTACATCGATGTGGATTGGCCGAGGTTGATCAACAACCAGGGGTTCGACCCGGTAAGGTTTTTTGTCGCGGCTGGCACGTTGGTTAACATCAATAGCGGAGCGTTAGCCCTATGCGCTTTGCGCTGGTATCAGGGGACGACCGCCACACGCCAGTTCCTTTTCCTCTTCGCCACTTTCAGCGCTGTCATCGTGACGCTGAACCTTGTGTCGGCTCCGCTGATAGGATTCGGTGATTGGACCGAGTTTCTCAGTGGGCTGGAGCCGAGGGACACTTGGAGAGCCGGTATCATCGGAACGGGCCTGGTGCTAGCCGGGGTGGGGTATGCCCTGCCTCTCCGTCTGTGGATGCCCCGGCTCAGAGGCCACCGGAGCGTATTGCTTAAGGTAACCGTGATTCCGGTGGCAACCGTATTGGTCGTCCAAACCCTGTCCCTCGTGAAGAGTCCGTTCGCGGCCCTGCCGCCAGCGATGAATCACCTGCTGGCCTCGGTCTTCGCGTACGTCCACTTCGTGCTGTGGGCCGTCCTTGTCAATGCCTGCCCGGTGCCGCGAGCGTCCGCCAGAGTCGAGACTGTCGGCTTGCCCCGCTCTTGGCTGTGGCTGGTCCTGGGATTGACCGCCCTGGTAGTGTTCGTGCTGGTGCTGGGCCCCGGACTTGGGTCTTTCGCGGGTGATCCCAGATTGAGGTGAGGGAACATCGCGCCAGGTGGTCGTGCAGTAGTCGGCGCAGTCTTCTTCGCTCCGGGCCCTTGAGGCCGGATAGCTCCACAAAACGCCCGTAGTCTTCCCCTATCCGGCCATCCGCTTGCTGCTGTCAAACGCACTCTGGACGAGCAATCGGCCACTCTCCCACGACCGAGGCTCGGCGCCCGTCGGTCGCCGGCCCAGCTCGTTATGGAAGAAGGCAATTCCCATGGCTGCAGGGGCCAGAGCCGGCCCCTTCCTGGGCCGCTGCAGTCGGTCGGGATGGAAAGGATGAAGAAAACGACTCCAACAGAGGTGTTTGGAAGTACAATCGAAGGCGCCCAGGAGGTGAAATCGGAAATCCCGGTCAAGACGTAACATGCTCCGGGATTGGCACGGACTGAACGAGGAGTTCGCGAACGGGGTGGAGGTGAAGCATGAGAGGAAGACGGCTATTGTCGGGTCTGGCGGCGGCACTGTTGACGACGGCTCTTTTCGGCGCGGAGGTGAACCGGTCCTGGGAGACTCTGGTTGCGACGCTCAAACCAGGACGCAGAGTTGTCGTGGTGCAGCACAGCCGGAAGCAGGCGGAAGGCAAGTTGCTCACTCTCACGGGCGAATCGATCACGGTACAGGCGGGTGCCCAGCCCCTCACGATCCAGCGGGATGAGGTCTTCCGGGTGCGGGTTGCGGAGATCCGCATGAAGCGCTCCCTAATCGGGTTAGGTATTGGGGCCGCTGCCGGCGTGGCTTTCGGAGCTAATCTAGGCTCACGCCGCCATGGATTGAGCGCGGTGGTCTTCGGGGGCATTTTTGGGGGAATAGGTGCCGCGGCGGGCGCCGCGATTCCGATCGGCAATCCGCTCTACGAGGCCCCCGGCGGGTTGAAGAAGTCAGGACCTTGAGAGGGCCCTAGTTCGCTGCCCGTTCCCGTCGCGCGGGCATCGCTACTGATCACGTCTCACCGCAACACCTGGCAGAGCCTCGGGCGCCCTGCTCGGCCCGGAAGCGTGGCTTTGTGCGCGGAGGACGCTCATGTTTCAGGACCGAGGCATCCCGGGGGGCTCTTGATGCCCGCTTCAAAGTAACTGGTCAGGGTTACGTGTAGCGGCCGTCTTTGACGACAAGCTCCGTCTGGCGGACCAGCTTTCAGAGACGCAGCAGTCCTCTTTGACCCAGGCGCCTGGGACCGGAATAGCTCCCGATAACGCCCATTGTCTCCCCCTATCCGGCCATCCACTTGCTGCTGGTAAACGCATTCTGGACGAGTGATCGCCACTCGGAAGTTGCCCCCAAACCGGTACTCGGAAACGGCTCGTACGCGCCGTCTCCGATTGAATGCCGCGCTGCCCCTCTGGTATCCACCCACGGAAGCCCTCAGAACGAAACGGGTCCCACTCGGTGGATTACCGTCTACATCATCAGTCTGATGGGGACGCCTACTGCACGCGAACGGGCGTCCCTGGAAGTGACATTTGAAGCCACGCCAAGCCTGCCGGTTTCATCAGGACGAGGCTCTCTAAAGCTGGAGGGCACGCATCGAGAAGAATACGTGAGTCGCAGCGGCTCCAAGGCACATCTACTAAACCGTGATCGGTTGGAACGCGAAGTCAGAATAATAGAAGAGGAGGGGTACCATGTTTGTCGTCGTCGAGCACACGATTACCAACCCGGGTGTTTTCTTTGGGCTTGTCTCAAGAGCCGCCGAAGCACCTTCGGGAATCAAGGCACTCCAGTTCTTCCCGAGCATGAGCAGTGATCGGGCGGTCTGTCTTTGGGAAGCCAATTCGGTAGAAGCTGTAAAGAACTTCTTGGAGCCCTTGAGCGCTCAGAGCAGCCGTAACACCTACTACACGGTCGATAGCACAAAAGCGATGGGTCTTCCGGCCGCGGTATCCGTAGCGTAGCTGGAAATACGCTTTGGGCCGGCGCGGCACAGGGCGGCTCAGTGTGCCGATCGCCTCGATGAGCCCACCCGGCAGTCACGGAAGTCCCTAGAACGAAACGGGTTCCACGTGTTTGATTGCCGTCCACATCATCCTGGTGTTGTGGACGGCACGCCGATCCTTCCTGCGGATCGTTAGGCCCTGGCCTGCTCCCAACCCTCAATTCACTTGTCCCGCTAGCAACGCGAAAAGTACAAAAAAAAAGGCCCAAATCGGGTTAACCGTGGGTACTATAGAGAAGCCGCCGAACGGCGATCCGTGCCGTCCGGAAGGAGCACTGTGATGGGCGCGTCCGCAGGCGAGGTGGCTCTCCTCCTGGCCCAGTTACGAGGCCGGGGGCAGGCCTTGGCCTGGCTGCACGCGCGACCCTCCGGGAGGATGTAGCGATGCCACCGGAGCGCTCGGCTCGGATCAAAGAAATCCTTGGCGCCGCCCTGGAGCGGCCCGACGGGGAACGGGCCGAATATCTGGATTGCGCCTGCCGTGGGGATGCGGAATTGCGCGGCGAGGCCGAACGTCAGCTCGCGGAAACCGTCGAGCTCAGCCCAGGTAGCCCCTTTGCGGCGCCGTTGGCGTCCAACCTTCCGCAGCCCGCGCCTCCCGGCCAGATCATCAATGCCTACCGAGTCCTGGGGCGGCTGGGCGCGGGCGGCTTTGGTGTGGTCTACAAGGCGGTCGATTCAAAACTTGGCCGCCACGTAGCATTGAAGTTTCTCCCCCCTATGCTGGATCTCGACGAAGATGCGCGGACCGCGCTCGTCAACGAGGCGCGTGCGGCATCGGCTTTGGATCATCCCAATATCGGAACAATCTACGGAATCGAAGACACGTCAGACGGACACCGGTTTATCGTCATGGCCTGCTATGAAGGCCAGACCCTTGCGCAGAGGCTGCGGCAAGGACCTCTGCCCGCTGAAGAAGCAGCGGCTGTAGCGCTTCAGATCGCCAGCGGTCTGGCCGAGGCTCATGCGCACAACATCGTCCACCGGGATGTTAAACCGTCCAACGTCTTTCTGACCCGGCAGGGGCGGGTCAAGATCCTGGACTTCGGCCTCGCCCGCGTGATCCGGTCCACAACTGCCACGCTGAGCGCGAACATCTCCGGGACCGCGGCGTACATGTCTCCGGAACAGGCCCAGGGGAGATTCCTGGACGCCCGCACCGATCTGTGGTCGCTCGGCGTAGTCCTCTACGAGATGATCACCGGCCACCGGGCATTCTCAGCCGGTGACCTTCCCGCCACCCTCTTCGCAATTGTGAACGCGCCGCCGCCGGACCTGGGTGCCAACATCCCCGGCGCATTGCAGAAGATCACTTACCGCTCCCTGGCAAAGCAGCCGGAGGACCGCTACCAGAGCGCTGCGGAGATGATGGTGGATCTGCGCCGGCTGTCCGGTCCGGAGGGTCCGGCCGACACACCCGAGGAGATCAGAGGCTATCGCCAGTTGGCTGCCGGCCTGACCCGGGCGAAGAATCGGCGGCGTTACCTCCGCTGGCAGTTCGCGCTGCCAGCATTGCTGGTGGCCGTGGCCGCCCTCTTGAGCACGTGGCGCCCGGGCGCGACACAGCCCGCCGCCTCTGACGCTTACCTGAAGGCTATCCACTACATTCAACGCTACGAGAAGCCCGAGAACCTGGACCAGGCGGTTTCGCTCCTCAAGGGCGTGGTGAAGGCCGACTCGAACTCTGCCCTGGCCTTCGCGGCGCTCGGTGAGGCCTACTGGCAGAAGTACCGTGTCACCGGAGACTCGAGTTTGCTCGTCGAGGCGGAGTCCAACGCCCGGCGCGCGTTGCAACTGAGCTCCCGTTCGGCTCGGGTCCACATCGTCATGGGCCAGGTGCAGAGCGCACTGGGAAATCGGGACCTGGCCCAGGAACATTACCAGCGAGCCCAGCAGTTCGACCCATACAGCCCCGACGCCCTTATCGGGCTGGCCCGCGAGGAGGCCGCCCGGCAGCGCTTGACGGAGGCCGAGGGCCTCTACCGCAAGGCCGTCGCCCTTCAGCCTGACTACGCAGAGGGGTACAACAACCTGGGTATCTTCCTGAAGGGGCGGCAACGGCCTGACGAGGCAGCGCAGCAGTTCCGGGAGATGATCAGGCTCACGCCGGACAGCATCAAAGGGTATGTGAACCTGGCCGCTGCTCTCATCGACGGCGGTCATCTCGACGAGGCCGAAGCCACTCTCCAGAAGGCGTCTCAGATCGATCCGTCGTCGTATACCGCCCATCTCAATCTCGGCATGTTGTACCTGCGCCGGCGGCTCTTTCCCCAGGCGGAGAAAGAGCTCCGGCAGGCTGTAGCGCTGAACGACAAGGACTGGCTGGGCTGGGTGGATCTGGCGGTGGCTCATCGCTGGCTGAACCATGACGGCCAGGCGCTGGCTGCCTACAAACGCTCCCTCCCTCTTCTGGAGGAGGCGGTGCGCGTACAGCCTAAACAAGCCACCCTCCGGGCGACATTGGCGGAAATCTACGCCTACACCGGCGATAGCGACAAGGCGGTATCCTCCGCCAATGCCGCCCTGGCGCACGATCCCCAGAGTCCCACTGTCTTGTTGAGCTGTGCGGACGTTTACGCGGTGCTGGGTAATCGCAGCCTTGCGGCGGCGACGGCCAACAAAGCTGTCGCCAACGGCCTCACTCTGGACAGTCTTGATGCAGATCCCGAGGCCCGGCGGTTCCGGACAGATCCCAACTTCAAACCACCAACAGCGTAGAAAGGAGAAGGACAATGGACAATCAAAGCTACACCGTAATCGGCACCGTGAATATCGAATACGTGGGCGGCATTTGGAAAAGCAGCATAGATGACGATTTCAGCGGCAGGGAAGGAATTGTATTGTTTAACAACCAATCGCCTCAGGCGTGCCGCATACTATTCCACAACAAGGAAGCGTTCAACATCACCCTCATTGATATTGCGGGGATCCAAGCAGTTCCTCTGCTCTGGATCGGTAAGAAGACAAGCTACACATTGAAGAAGGCGCCGCCGGTCACAAAACCGGGGGGTGGCACAGGAACGATACCGCCAAATACTGGCAAAAAGCGTAAGTAGCGCTTACTCTCGAATTCGCGCGAGATCGCTGCGCGACACCTAAGGCCTGCCTGCGCAGAGCTCTCCGCGCGGAAAAGCCTTGAGGCTGGGGATGCCGCTGGGACGCTTACTCCTTCACCGTCGACCAGTGCGCATGAACGAGGATGGCTTGCGCCGTGTGTGTGTGCTCCACCATATTGCACCTTCTTGACCAGTACATCCCAAAAATAAGGCTTACTCGGGGTAGTAGCCCTCCCGCGCGCGGACGGTGAATCCGCGGGCGCCGCGCAGAGTCACCTGGATGGCGTGCCAGCGTTCGGCGCCGGCTGCGGGACGGAAGGTCAAAAGGTATCCGTGTTGCAGATCTCGCGAGATGTAATCAAAAACCGTGCGGAACTCGCTCGAAGACTTGATGGCGAACGACAGGCCGCCGGTCCCGTCGGCGACGGCCTTCAGTTGGGCCAGGAGTCTGGCGCTGGCTAGCGCTTCCCCTTGCGCGATGGTGTAAACTGCCACTCCTTCGCTCTTGGTCCGCCGGATGGCAGACTCGGCAGTCAGTGAGCTGTCGTTGTCGGCCCCATCGGTGAACACCACGATGGCCTTCTTGCCGGGGCGGCCGGAGAGATCGCGGGCTACCAGCACGAGCGCATCGTTGAGGCTTGTGGTCCCGGACACGCGCGTGCCAAGCACGGCCCGCTTCGCCAGATCCTTGTTCGTGGTGAAGGGCTGTAACTCGGAGACCCTGCTGTTGAACGCGTACACAGCCACCGAGTCCACCGGACGCAAGTCCCCGATCAGCCTGAGCGCGGCCGTCTTGAGCTCGGGCAATGCCGCCTTCATGCTGCCGGTAGTATCCAGCACCAGCGCCACCGAGGCGCCGGAGGTGTGGCTCTCGAAGGTCACGACTTTCGCCGGGACGCCGTCGTCCAGCACCGCAAAGTCGCCGGAGGCCAAGTCGTCTACATACCGGCCGCGTCCGTCCGTGACGGTTGTGTACACTTCGACCAGCCGCACGCTCGTCCGGAAGACCGTTTCCGGGGCAAAAGCCGGCTCCATCGGGACTGCCACCGGGGAGGAGGCTGGCGAGGGGGCGGCGGCCGCCGCGGTGCGAATCGCCCCAGGCGATCCGCGCCGCGCCAAGCGCTGGGCCGATTCCTCGAAGGTCATGAAGCCGCCCTCGAAGAACGAACCAGGAGACTGGTTCAATAGCCTCAGGCTCGAACTGGCGAAAATCGGGGCGTCCTGAGAGCCTTTCACGAATTGGTGTTTCCTCAGCACCAGCGGGTCCTCGGACAACAGCAGGATGTTCGGGTCGAGGAGCGCGGCGTAGACCACTCCCGCCAACATCGCCAAGGCACGCTCGTCGGGGCCGGCCACGCCGGAAATCGGTTTCTGCATCGCCCAAACGCGGTTGAATGCGGCACGCCGTTCTCCACTCAGACGCAGGAACGCGGCTACCGCGTCTAAGTCGCCCGCCGCACCCACCAACTTCTGCAACTCAGCGAGCGCCCGCGCGGAGTAGTCGGGTCCGGAGAGAGCCGCGCAAACGCCGCGGAATGCGCGCGCGCCGGCTGCCGCGTCGAGCGAGCCAGCCGAGAAACCCAACTCAATCAGCTTGACCAGCGAATGCCACTCACCCAGAATGGCGTTGCGAACTCCTGGCGGACGCCCGGAGGCGGCCTCCTCGAAGGCCGCCAGCGCCTGGAAATCCGCCGCAGCCAGCGCCGGCAGCTTCTCGAAGTAAGGGAACAGCGGCTTCCACTGGCGGTAACGCCCAGCCAGCAGCCGGACCGCATCCACATCGAGCGGCGCCTTGCGCTTCTCCTCGATCTTGGCCAGCGGGACCAGCGCCTCGATGGAAGGCAGCCTGAGCAAAGGTTCCTCGTCCGGTCCGGAAGCAGCACTCCATGCCGCCTTCCCTCCGGGGAAACGCACTCTGCCGGCATCATCCAGGGGCAAGTCCTGGAATATCGCTTCGCGCCAGGGTGGGCGCATTGGGTTCACACCGCTGCGCAGTTCGTCCGAAGCCCGGTACCAGAGGTAGAAGCGTTCCGCTGTGACAGGGTTGCGGGTGAAGAAACGCTGGTGGGCCGCGTCTCCCTGGAAGAGCGCGGAGAAGAAGGCGGCGAGCCGCCCCTGATCCTTGGTCAATAGGGCGCGGAAGAACCCTTTAGGGTTGGCGGGACTGGCGCCAGCCAACTTCTCCCAGGCCGGCTCTGCTTCGCGTCCTCCAGGAACGGCTGCCCGGCCCGCGGCAAGGTTGAAAGCCTCCCCATAGAATCGCAAGATGTTGGCGTGCCGGTTGACAAGAACGGGCAACCCCATTTCAGAGACCAGCAGAGCGGCCGCTTCCGGATTCATCGCCGCCAATCCGGAACAGGCGCCGGCCAATCGCGGATTGCGGACGAACACCTCGGCCACTCCTCCGGGCGGAAACCGTCCGACCAACGCCCACCATGCGCGCGCTTCCACGAGTGGGGCCCATTCGGCGCGGATATCGATGGGGTAGGATCCGCCTTTGGCCAGCGACTTTTCCATCTCGACTTCGTCGATTCCCAGGGCGGCCGGGATTAGCTGACGCGACGCGTCTCCAGGCAGGGCGCTGGGTTCGATGGCGATCGCTCCGTTGTCGTTAGTCAGCCTCCAGCCCAGCAACTTCAGGGCGATCACTGTCTTCTCGTATTCGGAGGCTGTGCCCGTCGAAAGCATCATACGGTTGACGCCAGGCCCGGCGAGGCGGGACAGCTCCGCAACCACGCCGAGGTAAGTACTGACTGTCTCGATGAAGTCAGGGGTGTCGCCGCCCCCCGGTGTTCCGGCGTTGGCGGCAACTGCGCGGCAAAACTCCAGAAAGAAACTGGAGGGGGTGGGTGTGGTTTTCAGGAGGGCTATGGCAGCCAGGGCCTTCATGCCTCCCGGAACGGCGAACTCCCCTCCCCCGTCCGGAAAAAGGACCGCGAGCGGATCCGAAGCCTCCGGGAGCGGCCCCGCGGCCGGAGGCGCAGTTTGCGCGGCGGGTGCGAGGATGCCGGCCAACAACGCGAGCGCCAGGTTGCGATGCCGGATCATTATGACCGCCCTCTTTGGGCTCTGCATCGTCGCCTCTCAGCTCAGGTTCAGCATTATACTCCAAGACTTCCTGGTTGGGTCCTGGTCATGGGCCTCGCCATGGGCCAGAAGATGACAGGCTAGAAGTAGACGAGATAGCCCTCACCGTCCCCAGAATCCCCATAAGAATTCTGCAATCCTACTGAGACCGAAGAAATCGCGTTAATGTCTCCCTGTACCGTGAACAGTTGCGTGTAAAGGAACTGACTGCCGTATGGGGTCGAATCCGACGCGCCGTACCACCAGAGGAAGGCCTCAACCAGCGGAACGACAAAGCGCCTCTGTTGCAGGTTGGTCCCCGTAAAGTAAAGCTCGGCCTGGGTCACGTCCCGCGGCGTCGAGTAGCCGCGGATCAGCACTCTGAGGCCCTGCGCCTCCTTCAAGACCTGCACTGAAGTGATTACCGGAGCCGAGCGGGTGATGATGAACTCGATTGGGTCGTAGCTGGGGCTCTCGGGGTCCGGTGAATAACTCTGGCCGCCCGCGTGGAGTTGGGTGATCGTCATGGTGATGGTACCGGCCACGGTTCCGGTCTGGTAGGCCGGTGTGCCGGCGAAGGTGGCGACGGTCTCGCCCGCCTGGATGGTGAAGTTCAAGGTCCTTCCACCGTCGGCGAACTGGATCGCCGGATCGTCGACCGGAAAGTGGGCATTGGGTGCGAAAGCGAGCGTCAAGGCGCCGGTGATCGTCAGCGGGTACGCAGCCCCTATGCGGACGTCGAAAAACCGCTGCTGGGCGGGTCCGCCTGGGCCGGAAATGAAACGGATCCAGGGCGTCGGCGGTGGATTGACCCAGACGGGCAGCGCGAACTGCTGGGACGCGGTGTTTTGGGCGCTGTCGGTCACTCTCACGGTGAACGTGGACGTGCCCTCCTGCGTCGGGGTGCCGGTCAGCGCGCCCGTGGTACTGTTCAAGCTCAACCCGGCGGGCAGCATGCCGGTGGTCACCGCCCACGCCGTATACACGCCCGTACCGCCTGTGGCCTCGAACCTCTGGCTGTAATCTGCGTCGACGACGCCGGAAGGCAGCGGGGAGGTTGACGTAATCGTCAGGGGAGCAACCTGGGCTGCCGCCAGCGATGCCAGGCCCAGCATCAACGATGCTATTAGCGTGAAGTGCCCTATGTTCATCGCGCACCTCTGGGAAGGCCGAATTGTGGCCATGATGCTCCTCCCGAACCGCCGCTACGGCGCACCGACATCCGTCGCCCCGAGTGTGATAGTGATAACCGACGGAGGCGGCGTTGAACCGCCGCTCTTCCGAGTGGCCAGTACGGCGCCAGCCGCCGCTGCGCCGCCCGCGGCCGCCAGAATCGCGATCCACTTCCCGGCGGACCGGCCTCCGCCGGCCAGTGCGCCAGTAATCACCGCATTCATCTGCGTGACGCTGGCGGTGGCCGTCATGCCCTGGTACGTTGCTTCCACCTGAATCTGGAACTTGCCCGAGGTGTCAGCGGGGCGCAAGCCTTTGGCCGCCGCCCGGCCCTGGCTGTCGGTGATCACCTGCAAGGTCCGCGTCCCGTTTTCCCAAACTCCCCCGGGACCCTTGTCCGGCAGCAGGAATACGACCGCGGCGCCCGCAACGGGCCGGTGGTTCTCGTCCTCCACCTGGACAATGGTCTCCCGGGCAGTGCGCTGGCGAAGATTGTTGATGACGCCGTCGCCCTCCAAAATGATGATGTTGATCTTCGCCGGCGCGGCCCGCGCCAGATCGGAAGAAGTCAGCAGGAAGGACAAGCTGACAGAAACCGCACCGCGCAGCAGAACGGCGAAGAACCGGCTGGTGGACATACTTGTTCCTCCAGGCTGGCATCTATTATGGGCTAAACCGAAGGGTGGCAGCCAGTCAACAAGGATTGGGACCGACAACCGCATGGGCCAGAAGATGACAGGTTAGAAGCTGGCGCGAAAGGCCGGGGATGTCCCCGAAGAATTCTGCAATGTTACCGAGACCGAATGAATCGCGTCGACGTCCCCCTGAACCGTGAACAGCTGCGTATAAAGGAACTGACTGCCGAATGGGGTCGATGACGACCCGCCGTACCAGGCGCCGAAGACGCTATCCAGCGGAACTACGAAAGAGCTCGTCGACGATTGACAGGTTTCGTAGACCGAAGGTGTGCAATCCGGAACCTGAAAGGTAGCCGGCATCCGTGCCGTGAAGTCAAACGTGGCCTGGGTAATGTCCCGCGGCGTCGAGTAGCCGCGGATCAGCACTCTGAGGCCCGGCGCCACCCTCGAGACCTGCACTAAAGTGATTCCCGGAGCCGACCGGCCGATCCACGTGCCCCACGATGTGCCGTGGTTGTCGGGGGTATAAATCTGGCCACCCGCCTGGAGTTGGGTCATCGTCAGCCCGATGCCGCCGGCCACGGTTCCGGTTTGGAAGGCCGGTGTGCCGGCGAAGGTGGCGCTGGTCTGGCCCGCCTCGATCGTGAAGTTCAAGGTCCATCCACCGCTGGCGAACTGGATCGCCGGATCGTCGGCCGGCGCGATGGTATCGGGCTCGAAGGTGAGCGTCAAGGTGCCGGTCATTGTTAGCGGGTACGCACCGCCTATGCGGACGCCGAATACCAGCTGCTGGGCGGGTACGGCTAGGAACGGATTGAAAACGCACTGGGGAATCGGCGGTGGATTGACCCAGACGGTCAGCGTGAACTGCTGGGACGCGGTGCTTTGGGCGCTGTCGGTCACTCTCACGGTGAACGTGGACGTGCCCTCCTGCGTAGGAGTGCCGTTCAGCTCGCCCGTGGCACTGTTCAAGCTCAACCCGGCGGGCAGCGTGCCGGTGGTCACCACCCACGCCGTATACACGCCCGTACCGCCTGTGGCCTCGAACCTCTGGCTGTAATCTGCGTCGACGACGCCGGAAGGCAGCGGGGAGGTTGACGTAATCGTCAGGGGAGGATCCTGAGCTGCCGCCAGCGATGCCAGGCCCAGCATCAACGATCCTATTAGCGTGAAGCGCCCTATGTTCATCCCTCACCTCTGGAAGGGCCGAATTGTGGTCATGATGCTCCTCCCGAACCGCCGCTACGGCGCACCGACATCTGTCGCCCCGAGTGTGATAGTGATAACCGACGGAGGCGGCGTTGAACCGTAGGCTGTTGAACCGCTCTTCCGAGTGGCCAGTACGGCGCCAGCCGCCGCTGCCCCGCCCGCGGCCGCCAGAATCGCGATCCACTTCCCTGCGGACCGGCCTCCGCCCACCGGCGCTCCAGTGATCACCGCATTCATCTGCGTGACGCTGGCGGTGGCCGTCTTGCCCTGGTACGTCGCTTCCACCTGAATCTGGAACTTGCCCGAGGTGTCACTGAGGCGCAGGCCTTTGGCCGCCGCCCGGCCCTGGCTGTCGGTGATCACCTGCAAGGTCCGCGTCCCGTTTTCCCAAACTCCGCCGGGACCCTTGTCCGGCAGCAGGAATACGACCGCGGCGCCCGCAACGGGCCGGTGGTTCTCGTCCTCCACCTGGACAATGGTCTCCCGGGCGGTGCGCTGGCGAAGATTGTTGATGACGCCGTCGCCCTGCAAAATGACGATGTTGAGCTTTGCCGGCGCGGCCCGCGCCAGATCGGAAGAAGTCAGCAGGAAGGACAAGCTGACAGAAACCGCACCGCGCAGCAGAACGGCGAAGAACCGGCTGGTGGGCATACTTGTTCCTCCAGGCTGGTATCTATTATGGGCTAAACCGAAGGGTGGCAGCCAGTCAACAAGGATTGGGACCGACAACCGCATGGGCCAGAAGATGACAGGCTAAAAGAAGCTGCCGCGAAAGGCCGGGGATGTCCCCCGAGAATTCTGCAATGTTACCGAAACCTCAGAAATCGCGTTGACGTCCCCCTGAACCGTGAACATCTGCGTGTAAAGGAACTGACTGCCGAATGGGGTCGATGACGACCCGCCGTACCAGGCGCCGAAGACGCTATCCAGCGGAACTACGAATGAGCTCGTCGACGAGCGACAGGTTTCGGAGCTCGAAGGTGTGCAATTCGGAAGCTGAAAGATAGGCGTCTGCGCCGTGAAAACAAACGTGGCCTGGGTCATCTGCCGCGGCGTGGAGTAGCCGCGGATCAGCACGCTGAAGCCCGGCGACACCTTCGAGACCTGCACTGAAGTGATTACTGGAGCCGACCGGGCGATCGTGTACCACATGTGTCGTAGTCGGGTCAGGGTTCGGTACATAACTCTGGCCACCCGCCTGGAGTTGGGTCATCGTGATCATGATGGTGCCGGCCACGGTTCCGCTCTGGTAGGCCGGTGTGCCGGCGAAGGTGGCGATGGTCTGGCCCGCCTCGATGGTGAAGTTCAAGGTTCTTCCACCGCTGGCGAACTGGATCGCCGGATCGTCGGCCAGCGCGATGACATCGGGCGTCGAAGGTGAGCGTCAAGGTGCCGGTAATTGTTAGCGGGTACGCAGCCCCTATGTAGATGCCGAAAGCCATCTGCCGGGGGTGGTCTGTCTTGGGCCGGAAATGAACGGATCCAGGGCGTCGGCGGTGGATTGACCCAGACGGTCAGCGTGAACTGCTGGGACGCGGTGCTTTGGGCGCTGTCGGTCACTCTCACGGTGAATGTGGATTCACCCGCCTGCGTCGGGGTGCCGGTCAGCCCGCCCGTGGTACTGTTCAAGCTCAACCCGGCGGGCAGCATGCCGGTGGTCACGGCCCACGCCGCATACACGTCTGTACCGCCTGTGGCCTCGAACGTCTGGCTGTACGCTGCGTCGACGACGCCGGAAGGCAGCGGGGAGGTTGACGTAATCGTCAGGGGAGCAACCTGAGCTGCCGCCAGCGATGCCAGGCCCAGCATCAAAGATGCTATTAGCGTGAAGCGCCGTATGTTCATCGCTCACCTCTGGGGGGCCGAATTGTGGCCATGATGCTCCTCCCGGACTGCTGCTACGGCGCGCCGACATCCGTCGCACCGAGTGTGACAGTCGTAATCGGCGGAAGCGGCGTTGAACCGTAGGCTGTTGAACCGCTCTTCCGAGTGGCCAGTACGGCGCCAGCCGCCGCCGCGCCGCCCGCGGCCGCCAGAATCGCGATCCACTTCCCGGCGGACCGGCCTCCGCCGGCCGGTGCGCCAGTGATCACCGCATTCATCTGCGTGACGCTGGCGGTGGCCGTCATGCCCTGGTACGTTGCTTCCACCTGAATCTGGAACTTGCCCGAGGTGTCACTAGGGCGCAAGCCCTTGGCCGCCGCCCGGCCCTGGCTGTCGGTGATCACCTGCAAGGTCCGCGTCCCGTTTTCCCAAACTCCGCCGGGACCCTTGTCCGGCAGCAGGAATACGACCGCGGCGCCCGCAACGGGCCGGTGGTTCTCGTCCTCCACCTGGACAATGGTCTCCCGGGCAGTGCGCTGGCGAAGATTGTTGATGACGCCGTCGCCCTCCAAAATGACGATGTTGAGATTCGCCGGCGCCGGCTCCTGAAGCGGCGCGGCCCGCGCCAGATCGGGAAAGGTCAGTAAGAGGGACAGGCTGATACAAACCGTACCGCACAACAGAACGGTCAAAAACCGGCAGGGCATACTTGTTCCTCCAGGCGCGTGTCCACCGAGACTCGCCTCTTGCCTTCCGCTCCGCATTCGATTCTACTTCCAACCGTCTCTTTTGGAGCCGCTTTTTGTCCTTTTTTAAACCGAGCGAGTCCGGCAGCCCCGGATGGGGCCAGACCGGCGGCCTAAGATTACCGAGAATTCGGTAAAGCCTGATTCCGGGTGGTTTATTGTACATCTCTGGAACCCCTCGCGCCGCCGGGGAAGACGCCATGCCTGGGCCGCCGGGGATTAAAAGGACGAAAGAAACGGCCCCAACGGAGGCCGTTGGACGTAGAATTGATAGCTATCAGGAGACCAGAACGGAAATCCCGGTTGAAGAAGGTCGGGATACACATTTCAACCATACTCGGGCTCAGCTTGTTCCGACCGGATAGGAGAACTCAGAAATGCGGTTGCCGATCATCACATTGCTGGCCGTCAGCGCGGGCTTGAACCTGTGGGCTGGTGAAACCTACCAGAAGCCTCCCCAGCAAATCCTCGACGTATTGCACGCCCCTCCTCCGCCAATCGCCGTGGTCAATCCGACCCGGACCTACATACTCTTTGGCGATTACGAACGCTATCCCGGCATCGCCGAGGTGTCCGCGCCCATGCTCCGCCTGGCGGGGGTCCGCATCGACCCTGCGACGAACGGCCCGCACGTGATCGCCGCGCGCATTAAGGCGCTCAGCCTGTTGAAGATCGACGGCGGCATCCAGTCCAAGATCGCCGTGCCCGTGAACGCCGTGCTCTCAACGCCCATTTGGAGCCCTGACGGGACCCGGTTCGCCATCACCAACACCACCGCAGCCGGCATCGACCTGTATCTGGGCTCGGTTGGATCCCCCGCCCTGCGCCGCGTGCCACTCGTCCGAATCAACGGCACGCTCGGCTCCAGCGTGCAGTGGCTTTCCGGAAGCAACCGGTTGCTCGTCAAGATCGTCCCCGCGCTCCGGGGTAAGCCTCCCGTCAGGCCGGCCGTTCCCGCCGGACCGAACGTGCAGGAAGGCTCGGGCGCCTCAGGTCCCGTGCGCACGTACGAGGATCTCCTCAAAGACCCTTACGACGAGGCGCTGTTCGATTACTACTTCACTGCGCAACTGGCCTCTGTCGATTACGCCACCTTGCAAGCGACTCCCATCGGAAAGCCAGTCATCTTCGCAGCGGTGAGTCCCGCGCCCGACGGCAAGCACTTGCTGGTGACCACCCTCCGGAAACCGTTCTCGTATCTTCATCCCTACTCGGTGTTCCCTCGCGAAATCGAGGTCTGGAGCACAGCCGGCACAGTGGTCCAGAAGGTAGCCAGCAAGCCCTTGGCCGACAACGTTCCCATTGAGGGCGTCGAAACCGGGCCTCGCAACATCACTTGGCGTCCTACCGAACCGTCCACCCTGATGTGGTTTGAGGCCCTGGACGGTGGAGATCCTCGCAAGAAAGTGCCGAATCGCGACCATTTCATGATGCTTCGTATCCCGGCGACCTCGCCGCCGGTCGAGGTCTTCAAAGTCGAGCAGCGGGCCAATGGCCTCCAGTTCGGGGAGGGCGGTATAGCCATGGTCGGCGACTACGACCGCGACAAGCGCTGGGTGCGCGTTTTTCGAATCTTCCTGGACGATCTTTCCAGCCAGCCGAGGCTCCTTTACAGCCGCAACGTCAATGACCGCTACGGGGATATCGGCTCGCCGGCTACGCGGGTCCTTCCCAACGGTCGCTCCACCATCCGTCAGTCCGGCGACTACATCTTCCTGCAGGGAATCGGTGCCACTCCGGAAGGCGACCGCCCTTTCCTGGATCGCTTCAACCTCAATACTTGGCGGAGCGAGCGTCTGTGGCGCGCTGACGCGAAAGGCTATGAATCTGTCGCCGCCATCCTGTCCGACGACGGCTCGCGGTTCTTGACCTCCCGCGAGAGTCCCGACGAGCCGCCCAATTTCTTTGTTCGCACCAGCGGGTCCGATCAGACCGTCCGGCTCACCAACTTTACCGACCCGGCGCCCATCCTGCGCAAGATCAAGAAGCAACTGGTGAAGTACAACCGTTCAGACGGAACGCAGTGCAGCTTCACGCTCTACCTGCCCCCCGACTACAAGGAGGGTGTGCGCTACCCCACAATCGTGTACGCCTACCCGATGGAATACACCGATCCCGGGGTCGCGGGCCAGATCGGCGGCTCTACCCAGCGCTTCACAACGCTGCAGGGCGCATCGCACCTTTTTCTGCTGCTCGCCGGCTACGTGATCCTCAATGACACCACGATCCCCATCGTGGGCGATCCCGAGACGGTCAATAATACCTACGTCGAGCAGCTCACCATGAGCGCCAAGGCGGCCATCGACAAAGCCGTCGAGATGGGCGTTACCGACGGGGCCCGCGTCGGCGTCACCGGCCACAGCTATGGGGGCTTCATGACGGCCAACCTGCTCGCTCACACCGATCTCTTCCGGACCGGTGTGGCGCGCAGCGGCGCGTACAACCGTACCTTGACGCCGTTCGGCTTTCAGAGCGAGCGCCGCACGTTCTGGGAGGCCCCCGAGATCTACATGAAGATGTCTCCCTTCGCCTACGCCAACAAGATCAATGAGCCGGTCTTGTTGATCCACGGCGAAGCTGACGACAATACTGGGACTTTCCCGATCCAGTCGGAACGCCTGTACCAGGCGATTCGCGGCAACGGCGGCACCGTGCGCCTGGTCATGTTGCCCAGCGAACCGCACGCCTACTCAGCCAAGGAGACCATCCAACACGTGCTCTACGAGACCCTCACCTGGTTCGACAAGTACCTCAAGAACTAGAAATGACCCTGAGGGAAGTCGCCCTAATCGGTAGCTGGCTCCTCGGGTCCGAGGGCCGCATGGCGGACGGCTTGTTCAACGGCCCTCCGCGCGCCGCACGAACCCGGCGATGCGCTCTGCCAGTTGGGACCGCAAACCGGGTGGCAGGTTATGTCCCATTCCCTCGATCAGCAAGAGTTCCGCGCCGGGAATGGCTTCAGCCGTCGCTCGCCCGCCGCTCACGTCGCACATGCGGTCAGCGAGACCGTGGATCACGAGGGTGGGGACCTGGAGATGCCGCAGGCGTTCGGTGCGATCGCCAGAGGCAATCGTGGCGATCGCCTGCCGAGCGACGCCGATCGGATCGTGGGAGCGGTCGTAGGCGCGGCCGGCTAATGCGGCGACGTCCTTCTCGTCCGCCGGATATCCAGGCGAGCCGACGGCGCGAGAAGCCCGGAGCATCTGCTGAATCACTTCGTCGCGGGTGGTTGCACGCGGGCCGGCGAACACTTCGCGGAGCACGTCCGGCGAGGGCTGCCCGACTGACATATTGCCCGTTGTCGACAGCATCGAGGTGAGAGAGCGGACACGGTCCGGATGCTCGATTGCCATGGTTTGCGCAATGGCGCCTCCCATGGACGCGCCCACGACATGGGCCTTCCCGAAGCCGAGCGCGTCCAGCAACCCTACCGCGTCGGCAGCCATATCCGACAGCGTGTACGACACCGACGACAGGTCGCCGGCGAGCGCCGCGGGCAGATCCGGAGGCGGGGCATCCGTCAGGTGCGTGGAGAGCCCGGAGTCACGATTATCGAAGCGGACGACTTGCAGGCCGCCTTCGACAAGGGCATGGCAAAACGCGTCCGGCCAATGAATTGATTGCGCGGCGATCCCCATGACGAGCAGCACGACCGGCGCATCGGGGTTCCCCAGGCGCTGGTAGGTGATGTCGATCCCGGCCGGCCCGACGTTTAACGCCTTCTGGTCCACAATAGAAGCATCGAACCCGTTCACTAGTTCCTTCTTACAGATAACCTGGTGAGTTCCTCAGTCGCCCGGCGCGAACCGCGGCTACGGGTGGCAGGTCTGGGAGACAATCTCGATCTTATTCACCCGCAGCACCTGCTCGTCACCCTCCTTCGCGATCCGCCCGGTAACCTTCACCTGCTGGCCCACGTGCTTCGCGAAGCCCTCGTCGAGAAAGCCCTCGCCGTGGAGCGTGATGATCTTGCGCAGCTCCTTGTTGTCGGCGAGGATAAAGTTACCGTCCGATGCCTGATCGATGCAGCCGGACATCGTGACGGCGGCGGGCCGGCTGGGCGCCTTATCCTTCTGGGTTGTTTGTGCGAAGAGGCTGGCCGAGATCGCGATCAGCAGCAGATAGTACCGCATGGACGCCTCCTGAAATCAGGGTAGCGCGAGTGGCTGGTGACCACAACGGCTGCAGCGAAGCCATCGGACGCCTTCATTCATGCGGGTTTCAACGCGATGAAGACGCTCCGGAGGACGGCACCCAATGGGTGAGAAACAGAACGGGCCATTTCAGCTCTTCTTTAACGCCTCTCTGAAGGTTGAGTTCCAGGGATCACGGGTCACCTCTGACGGTGGACTCGTACCTGACAGACTTACGGTTCGGGAAGATCCAGGTGCGCTTCTCCAGCTCCAGGACAAAGCGCCGGTGGTATACTGGCACTCGCCGAGCGACCCCGCTGTGCCAGCCGGGGCTGACGTGGCAGGTCATTCATGACAGACACGCTTGTTGCTGATCTGGCTGCACGATTGTCTCTCGAGGCGTTTGACGCGTTCGATGCGGACTTCCGGACTATCACGCGCAGGGGGAGCAAGCGTTTCGAAGAAAAAGATTGGCGGGGTGGACTCCGCGATGCGGCCGAGCGGCTCGATCTATACGAGAAAGCCCTCGACCACATCTCAGTCCGGCTCGAGTCCGACTTCGGCGCCGAGGCCAGATCCGAGCCGATGTGGATGTCCGCGAAAGGGTATTTCGCCGCACTTGTCGCCGAGCGATATGATATCCAGCGCGCGGAGACGTTCTTCAATTCTGTCACCCGCAAGATGCTCAGGACGGTCGGGATCAACAGAAATGTTGAGTTCTTCTATCTTCATCCAAAACCACCAATCCCGCACAAAGGGGACGCAGTCTACCGGACCTATGGCGTGACGTCCGATACGGCATCCACGCTGAGACACATTCTCCAGGATGTTTCGTTCTGCACCGGATATGAGGATACCGGAAGGGACGCTGCCCTCCTTGCACGGGAAATCGATCTCTATACGTGGCCGCTCGTGGGGAGCGACGGACCATACACGATCGACGTCGTGAAGGCGGTCTTCTACAGGAACAAAGAAGCTTATATCGTCGGAAGGATTGTCACCGGCACGCATGTGATGCCGATGATCATTCCACTCGCCAACGGCGAGTCGGGTATCTATGCCGAAACGATTTTGCTGCATGAATCCGATGCCAGTATCGTCTTCAGTTTTGCCTATTCGTATTTCTTCGTCGATGTGGAGAGGTTCGATGCATTGATCGAATTCCTGCGGTCGATCATCCCTTCCGCGGACCTGGCTGAGCTGTACACTTCCCTTGGATACAACCGCCACGGGAAGACTGTCTTTTACAGGGAGCTTCACCGGCTTGTCCATGTCTCCGAAGAACAGTTTGTGGTCGCCCCGGGTCTGGAGGGGGCGGTGATGATTGCATTCACACTGCCGAATTACGGATTCGTTTTGAAAGTGATCAAAGATCGGCCGTGTTTTCTCCGTTCTATGAATCAGACTCCAAAAAGGATTACGACGGCGCAGGTCCGCCTGCGGTACGACTTCGTTTCTCACCGGGACCGCGCGGGACGGACGGTGGATACGCAGGAGTTCGAGAACCTTCGCTTCAGAAAGAGGCGGTTTTCGGACGCTCTCCTCCGTGAACTCGAACAGGCGGCAACGCGAAACGTGACTATCACCGACGAATACGTGATTATGCGGTACGTCTATGTTCAACGCAGAGTCGCTCCGCTGCCGATGTATTTCACAGGCGAGAAGAATCCGGAGACTTTACGGCACGTTCTCATCGATTTTGGATATTTTCTGAAGGACATCGCGGCGAGCGGTGTGTTTCCAGGCGACCTGTTCAATACCTGGAACTATGGCGTCACGTACTGGGGAAGAGTCGTTTTGTATGATTATGATGACGTCCTGCCGATGGAGGACGTCACGTTCAGGGAGAAACCCCTTCCACGGGACGACCTGGAAGAGACCGGACCGGAGGAAGATTGGATCTGCGTTACTGGGGAGGATTTCTTCATGGATGAGATTGAGCGATACTCCGGCATTCCGCAACCTCTCAGAGGCGTCTTCAAATCGGTCCACGGAGATCTCTACACCCTCGCGTTCTGGAAGACCCTCACCGAGAAACTGAACAACGGCGAGATCTTCGACGTCATTCCGTATGACAGGACCTTGCGCTTTCGCGATCGGGGACGCTCTGCCCCGGAACTCCGTCATTAGTAATCACGGGCACCTGCCCGGAACAAAAATGCCAACCACAATCCCTACGCTCTGCTTCTCCCTTACGAATCTCGGAATCTGGCGAAACCGCTGAAAATGGATAGGGCTGCGCTGGCGCGCTTTGCAAGAAAAGAACTATTCCGACTGCCGCAGAGACGAATTGTCTTTTCACCGGGACTTTCGCGATTCGGCGTAAGCCCCGGGCTAACACGCGATCCGAACCAATCGTCGCCACTCGGAATGGGTCCACTTGGTCGCGTAGTCGGCTCGGAGACGTGGTGTTCCGCCAGAAAGACGGGCGTCGTGGACGAAAGACGGCGATTCTGGAAAGTACCGTGCCGGTCCACCCAGCCCGCAGTTTCCGGCAACCCCCCTTCACGGGCATTACTCGTGCGAAGGCGGCTTTTCCAAGGTAATGGGATTCGACTAGAATGATGGCATGAGACGCTTTGCATGGCTCAGCCCATTGCTACTGGGCGGCTTGGCTCACGCCCTATCTGGTCAAGCTGTGATGTATCGGTTCAACCGGCTGCCTCCAGGGCCACCGGACTCAAGGCAAGTGCTGGTCAGTGCAACCAATGATTCTGGCAACATGGTCGGGTTGTACTGGAGGTCGTCAGCACCTCACGGTTTCTACCTGGACTCCGTTTCGTCTGGCGAATACAGCACGATCGATTTCCCAGGAGCCAGCTATACCGCGGCAACGGGAATCAATGACAATAAGGAAATAGCTGGTTACTACGGCGCACCCGGTTCACGGAAATGGGTGGGATCAGTTGCGCCCGGTGATCATGGGTATGTTTATCGCGGTACCCAATTCGCTACCCTTGATTACCCGAACTCTACTGGTACGCGACTCGAAGCGATCAACAACAGTGGTGATGCGATCGGGGAGTCCTTGAGCCCTCCTGTCGGCTTTATTTATTCCAATGGTCGTTTTCAAGCAATTACGTGCCCTGACAGTAAGCCAGCCAGGCCGATCGGCCTCAACAACAAGGGCGAGGTCGTCGGTATGTGTGCGGGCCAACGCGCCTTCCTGCTCTCCTCGGGTGTCGTGTCGATGATAGACCTTCACGCGCCCTTCCCAGTTGATCAAATCGTGCCCTCCTCGATAAACGATAACGGCGATATTGCGGGCCTTTATTTCGTTAACAAAACCAGGCACGGTTTCGTACTGATCCACGGGCCAAATCCCGAATTCGTTTTAGTCGATGACGGTCCCAACACTCTGGTACACGGCATTAACAATAGAAAGCAGATCGTTGGCTTTGGCCCTACTTCGTTTTTTGGCGAACCGGAGACTGGCATTTCGACACATCAATAACCGACGCCAGTTGCCGCCTCGTAATGTGCCGCGGTGCCGTGTCGCACTGAATCTCCGGTATGCCTGTTTTCACGACAACAGGGGCGACCCGGAGCATTGGCCTACCTCTTCTGTTAGAGTGTCATTGGATGGCGCGACAAGCACTGATCACTGTCCTCACCGTATGCTGCCTTGCGAGTCTGGGCTTCGGCCAAACAACCTACCAGAAACAGGCGGCGGAGTTGGACCTTTTACTTCAGCGCAGCGAGAAAGGCGATGTCCAAGCGCAGTTCGAACTCGGATCTAGGTATGAATTCCTCAAGAGGGACTATGCCCAAGCCCTGAAGTGGTACCGCCTGGCGGCTGAGCAGGGTAGCACTTCTGCTAAACATGGCCTTGCCGAAATGTACTTCGAAGGAAAAGGCGTCACGAAAGATTATGCAGAAGCCGCCCGGTGGTACGGGTGTCCGAAGCCGTCCATACAGGCACTCGCGGCGTGCAAGGAGACTAGCTACAAGGACCTGCCGCAGGAAGCGCTCGATCTGCTCAGTCGAATGAAGTGCGATGCCAGGCGGAACTATGACTATGGGACCGCAGTCGATCTGAATGGCGACGGCGAACCCGAATACGAAATCTGTTGTCAAGAGCAGCCCCACGGGCCCTGCGGTGCTGTAGTGATTGGAAAGGCCGGCTCTACCTGGACGGAACTGACCGCCGTAGGAGGCGTTTTGGGATTCGCGAACGGTTGTGGCCTATTTATCGTTCTGGAGAGCCGCCACGATGGGTTCAGTGACGTTTGCCTGCCGAATCAATGCTCCTCGATCGAATCGGCTGGCGGCAAAACCTGCCGACCGACAATCTGGCAATTCACTCAGGGCCGCTACCGATCTGTCGAAGGCTCTCCAGTAAGACGCGATTGACCGTGTTGCCATTCGTAATGCAGCACGGCCGCTGCGCCAGAGGCGCCCGGCCGCCCTGCCAAGGGCTCTCTCCAGTAACACGCGATTGACCGTGTTACCGCTCGTAAAGCAGCAGGGCCGCTGCGCCAGAGGCGCACAGCCGCCCTGCCAAGGGCTCTCCAGTGACCTCGCCGATCGGTGTGGAACCGATCTTGCGCTAAACCAAGGCGGCCAGCTCAATGCCCTCTTTCCGGCCGAGGTTGCGCGAGTACTTCCTCTCGGTGGCGTTGTTCCAGTGTTCGTGCGCGCCCAGACTCTGCAGACGGGTTGTGCCGGCGGCGTGATTGGGATCGTAGAACGTGCCCGAAGGCGGATTGTTGGCCAGCGCCGCTTCGTGCAAATAGTCCTCGGCTCCCGGCATGCGCGGGTAGTCGTTCCACTCGGCCCAGAGAAAGTCGTGGCCGACCGAATCGATCGCCACCGGGTCCTGCGAGGCCAGCAAACTGGCAGCCCAGTTCCCGTTGAAAGGCGCGCTGGCCCACTTGCGGGGAGAGACCTCGATCGGATGCACTCCCGGGTAGAGCCCGTCCACCAGGTACAGCAGCGTCTTGCCGCCGATGTGAGCGTGCCCCATCATGTCCACCAGAGCCCGGTAGTGTCCCAAACCGGGAGTTATCCGCGGCAGGCTGTTGTGGACATTGAAGTACCCCTTTTGCGGCGGCGTCCGGTTCAGCGACCCGTAGTGGTTCTTGCCGCAGAGTGTGACACCGGCCATGGTATGGCTCTTCAGGTTCGCCAGGTTGATCAGGTACTTCGCCTCCGCATAGGGAACGGGCACATAGTCCTGGGCCACCTCGGTCGGGCGTTGACTCCAATACACGGGGGTGGTGGACACCCCTATGCGCGCCCGGGGATGGCGCTCGTTCCCGCCGGCGTAGTCCAGGTATTGAACGTTGGGGAACTCACTCCGGCAGATGTCATGGTATGGCTTCGGAAACACGGCCAGCGTATCGCCTATCGAGATATCCTGCTGGGCCACACCCGCCTTGTCCACCAACTGGCGCAGCAGGGCTACGATCACCTGCGGGGACGTATTCATGTAGTCGGCCTTCTTCACAAACTCGTAGCTCTGCAAATCGATGTTCTTCTCGGTGAAGATGCAGCCGACCAGATTGGCCTTGATGGTGACTTTCTCCCCCTTGACATAGCCGCCCCCGCCCTCCCCGTGGGTGGACTTGAAGTTCCGGAAGAGCGCGTCCCAGGCTGCGGTGTCGCTGGACTGGCCGCTCAGCTCGCGTATCGCCTTGGACATCATGTTGTCCAGCGCCGTTTCGTTGGTGGCTCTGGCTTCCCACCAATGGCCGTCCCCGGACCCGCCCCAGAGGGCCGCCTTCGCGTCGCGCGTCCATACCACACGCCCCGGATACAGACCTTTCCCGGTTCCGATG
The DNA here is from genome assembly GCA_963734625.1 of Bryobacterales bacterium. Taxonomy (GTDB): domain Bacteria; phylum Acidobacteriota; class Terriglobia; order Bryobacterales; family Bryobacteraceae; genus CAVTHW01. Next base: position 311,933 of record CAVTHW010000014.1, read on the forward strand.
GGCTGATTCGGCAACGTGGCCGCCACGGGCGCTACCGTCTGACCTCGCAACAATGCAGCGCATCCGGCAAGCTGCAACAGACCGCGGCGTGAAACGGTTTTCAGCATGACTCTGCCCTCCTGATCATCAGTTTGACTTCGCCCCTCACAGAGTATACACCCGGAGGCTCTGGTGAGCCTACGCTGCTAAACATAAGAAGCTATAATGTGAGGCGGAATTGGGAGGCTGGAGGACCGTGAAAGAAGAATTGCGCAAAGAGACCAGGCGCCCGGTCAAGGGAGAAGTCGGCGTCGCGTGGCGGGACAGGAACGGTTTGCTCCAGTTTTGCAACGTTCAGGGGGTGGACCTCTCGGAGGGCGGCGTCGGCGTGGAGTCGGCGGAACCGCTGGATGTGGGCTCCTACGTTCAGGTGCACGCCGAGCACCTGGGCTTCAGTTGGACTGCGCGCGTTCGTAGCTGCCGGCGTTGGGGTTCTGGTTACCGAATCGGCCTGGAGTTTCGCGGAGCCCGCGCAGGCGCCGGTCGGGCAGAGTCTGACGAATTTGTCGATTACTACGAGCTGATGCAAATCAGCCCCACCGCGGAGGAGGACACGATCACCCGCGTTTTCAGGTTGCTTGCCGCCCGCTACCACCCCGATAACCTCCAAACGGGCGATAACGATACGTTCCTCCTGCTCAAGACGGCGTTTGATACGTTGTCCGATCCCGTCAAGAGGGCCGTGTACGACACCGAATACCATTTCCGGCAAACGGAGCCAATGCCGGTCTTTGAAATGAAGGAATTTGTGGTCGGGATTGACGTTGAGGTGAATCGCAGGCTGGGGATATTATGCCTGCTGTACAATCGCCGGCGAGTCAATCCGGACAAGCCATGCCTCTCCCTGTTGGAGTTCGAGCAGATGATGCGGATTCCCCGCGAACACCTGGTCTTTACGATCTGGTACTTGAAGGAGAAACGCCTCTTGCGGACCGAGAGCAATGCGGACTTTGAGCTCACGGCTGATGGCGCGGAGTTCGTTGAGTCCTCACTTCCAACCAACCGCCTGCTTCAGAAGCTTCTGCATGCGCCCGAGCAATCCAGTGATGCCGACTCGACGCCGCGCACATCGACCGGCGCCCAGCCCAGCGAACAGCCCGGCGAAGATCCCGATGGCGTCCTCTAGTGAGATGCCACCGAACCACGACCGGGAGGGAGTGGTCAGCATTTGCGCCGCAGTCCTCTGGCAGCCTGCAGGCCACCAATCGCATTTTCCTGCCAGAACGACCGTTTTAGTACCAGACAAACTCATTCGGGCCTTCCGTACTATTTGGCAATTCTAGCCAGGCCAATACATTAGGCCTTAGGACGGCAGCATCATCCGCGAAAGGCCAGGAAACTAGCACATGTTTGGTTTGGCGATCGAAAAAGGGAATGGGACAGCGGACCGCCGGTTGCAGTACATGAGCCGGCTGACGGCCGTGCTACACGACGGCGATGGAATTGCCGCCGACATTGCGTGCGGAGATGTCGCGTCTCCCGCGGCGGAGACGGGGCCTGTTGACGGCGTCAGAACGCACGGGAACCGCCTTGAAGAAGCTGCCCGGCAGATCGCCGAAGCCCTGAGCTGGACACTATCCGAGGGAGTCCAGGAGATTGGCAAGCAGGCAGCGAAAGACCAGGCCAGGTTGGATAGCACCACCGAAACCTTGGCCGGGCTTTCGGCGGAGTTCGGCCAAATCAAGACCCAACTGGCCGGCCTTCAGGAGACGGTCGAGTCTCAGACGCCGCAGTGGTCGGGGCTTAACGCCACGCTCGCGCTGTTCGACAACCGCTTGAGACGTGGCGAGACTGACCTTCTAGGGGCCGAGGAGCGAATCGTCGAATTGTCGACCGGCCAGGTCAGGAACGAACTGCAGATTCAGACTTGCGCCCTAGCTATAGCTTCCTTAGAAGCTCGCCTCACCGGACTCGGCGAGCGATTCAACGAAACCGACCAGCGCTTGGATCAACACGCCGAGGTTGCCTGCAGGCTGAGGTCCGTCTGCGAGCGGCTGGAACAAGTTCAAGCCTCGCTCGATGCTCGTTTGGGTCCTCAGGAGCAGACGATCCGGGAATTGCAGACTGAAGTTCGGCGCCGCGGCGGTTTGATGGATGGGCTCCTGGGCTCGTTGCGGAGCCTCGAAGGAAGAAGAGAACACCGCTACCTCCTCGACAAACCCGTCAAGATCGGCCCGGCCGGTCCGGGGGAGACTGCAATCGCCGGACGTGTCGTCAACGCAGCAAAAGGCGGGCTAGGCCTGACTCTGGATGCGCCTGCGGCTGTCAACAGCGAACTGCGGGTCGATACGGGCGACGAAGCGCTGTGCGGCCAGGTCGTCTACTGCAACCCGGCGGGGAACGGATACGCGGTAGGAGTGAAACTGGCAGCGGCCAGCTAGGAATCCACTTTCAGTAGAAGCCCGCAGCTCGCCCTGTAATCAGCGCACAATTCCACACAATCAAGAGAGAGAACCAGCGGTTGTAGATCGTCACCTTTCTGCCAAGCAGTAGGGTTATGCCGGCGATAGCAAAGGCGATCAGCTTGCACATCACCAGACCCAGAATTGGATTGGTGTGGGCCATCAGCGCCGCAGGGACGCTCATGCCCTCCACCAGTCCCAGGCGCAGGGCCAGTAGTGTCGTCAGGATGTCAGCGATCTGGAGCGAGGTGAATAGTCTCATACGCTACCTCTTCAACATGTACCGGCTGACCGCGATCGAGAATGGACCTGGAACACGATTAGTGGCAGTACCGGAGGCTGTGCGGTACTAGTGCATTGCGGCAAGTTGACCGTGGGGCAGGCATTCAGCCGGCTCCAGGCAGGATTGCCCGCCCCAGAAAACAGGTGGAATATCGCCAGCACACTAGCGCGCACTTCTGACTGTGGGGATTCACCCGCTACGCTTTCTACTAGATCGCCAGGCCCACCTGGCATGGGACGTTCGTTTTGGTACCAGGCAAACCGAATAGAACCTCTAGTACTATTCGAAGTGATTCACGCCGGCGGTAAATTAACAGAGCACGATCAAAGATTCCTCCAGAGGAAAGAGCTCATGCTTGCCGGAGTGCTGAATAAGAAGGACACGGACGGGGAGCGCAGAAGCCTTCACACCAGGCGCAACCGCGCTCGGAGGCAAACCCCGCCAAATTGTATCCGGCAGAAGGGGAAATCCAGAACTTCTGTTATGTTGTTTGCCGGCGAGCCGATTGCGGCCGCGGGGCTAGCGGCGGCGCTTTCCGGCGAAAGCGGCCTCCAGCTTGTATACACGTGCAGCAGCACGGCGGACCTGTTTGATGCGCTAGCGAGACGACGCCCCCGGATCCTGCTCTTTGACGCAGTGCCGGAATTCACCCTGAGTATGCTATGGCAAATTCGAACGGCCGCACCGGATTGCCGCACGATCCTGTGGGTACGGACCGTCAGCGCTGAACTAGCTCATCAGGCAATCGAGCATGGCGTCCGCGGGATTCTGTCGAAGAAGGAGCCTGTTGAGACGTTGATTGCCTGCATCACGGCGATCGCGCAAGGCGCGATGTGGATGGAGGAGTCCTTGAATGCGAGCCTTGAGGACCTACGGTCCGTGCACTTGAGCAATAGAGAGGGCCAATTTGTGGGCCTGCTGTCCTCGGGGATGAGCAACAAAGAGATCGCAGAGCGGTTGAGGCTCTCCGAAGGGACAGTGAGAGTGTACCTATCCAGGATGTTCAGGAAGGTAGGCGTAAATGACCGCTTTGAGCTGGCGATTTGCGGAGTTCGCAACTTGGCGGGGACGAGGACGAAGTACGAGCCAGGTTCCAGGGAGGAGCTCAACAGACTGACACCCTGGTTGCGGTCTATCGTGATCCGGAAGCCTTCATTTGGTTTGAGCGCGGAAAGCGCACAACCGCGCGACGGGATGCTGGCAGCCGCGCGGGGAGCAGGGCAGTGAGCAAACTCGGGATCCTTATGACCTGGCTGAGTGACAGTTGGGGGATGGCTACGGCGCTCGGTCTGCTTCTGCTCTCGACCCTGGCATGGGCGCTGAGTCCAATCCTGAGGAACGTCCACGTTCTCACACTGCTGCCCGCCGGAGAAGTAGATCCAGATCGGCCAGTGGCTCCGCCGGCGAGCGAGTCCGACGCTATGGGAGTCGTGCCGGTGATTATCCAGCAGCGCCCACAGGCATTGGTCGAAGCACTGGAGGAGCTGCCGACGGGCGTGGCGCTCCTGTCTGGGGACCTCCATGTTCTCTCCGCGAATCAGTCTTTCTGCGGGCTGGTGAACCTGACACCGGAGGAGTTATTCGGGAAGGCGCTGGAGACCGTACTTCCCGCGGCGCTGGCACAGAAGTGGCCGTCCACGAGGCCTGCGAGCTTCATGGGGACTCACTCCGGCAAACGACTCCACATCACTCTTAAAGAGCTGCCGTCGGGGGAAGCTGATGACGGACTCCGCGTGGTGCTAGTCGAGGACCTGACCGAACTCACACGCGCCAAAGCCGCCGCGGCGGAAGTGACCGATCTCTACCAACGGATCCTCAGCACCACCTCCGAAGCCTTCGTGCTGGCGGACGCGGACACCCGCATCATTGACGCCAACCAAGCAGCTCTCACTCTGCTCGGCTACGCACGTGAGGAGGTAGCCGGGAGGCCTCTCGGCGAAATGCTGGATGACGGGCTCGCCGAGCACGTATGGGCCGGGCGCCTGGCGTCGGACGCATGTCGATTGGAAGGCATGGCGGTTCACGCGAATTTCCGCCGGAGGGACGGCAGCATGTTCCCGGCCGAGGCGAAGCTGAACGCGTGGGGGGAGGAACGCGGCAGGTTCTTCCTGGTCAGCCTTCGAGACGCGACCGGGGACCGGCTGGCCGACCTGCTGAGCCGCGAGCGGCTTCAAGTGGTCCAAATGATCGCTCAATACCAGCCCATGGAGGCGGTGCTGACCAGCTTGACTCAGATGATCGAGCACCAGGTGCCCGAATCTTTCTGCGCCGTGATGCTGGTGAAGGGTGAGCGACTCGTCACTGCCGTGGCTCCCAACCTGCCTAGAGCCCTCTATCAGATCCTGGACAAGACCCAGATCGGTCCCGGCGGCACCTCCTGCGGCATAGCCGCACTTGAGCGCAGGGCGGTCACGATCGCCGACATTACCAGCGCTTCTCCGGCACTGTGGTACCGCGAGGCGGCGGCCGCGTGTGGCGTGCGAGCCTGCTGGTCCGTGCCGGTCTTCTCCAGCGAGGGAGTGGTTGTCGGAACGCTGGCGCTTTACAGGCGGGAGCCAGGCAAGCCAAGTGACGCCGAGATGCAACTGTTGGAGACGGGTAGCCGTCTCGCTTCTGTCTGTATTGAGCAGAGGCAGCTCACAGACCAGTTGGCTTACCGGGCCCGGCATGACAGCCTGACGGGACTGCCGAACCGCCTGGATTTCGAGGAAGGGCTGAAGCGCGCATTGGCCCGCGCTCGCCGGTATCGACAGCGGCTCGGGATCCTCTCGGTCGACCTCGACCGCTTCAAACTAGTCAACGACACGTTGGGGCACGCGGCTGGAGACTGCCTGTTGAGGAAGACGGCCCAGCGCATGCAGAGCTGTCTGCGGGAGACCGACTTCATCGCCAGATGGGGGGGCGACGAGTTCGTCGCCGGCCTGGTGGAAATCAAGGACCGCCAGGACGCCATTCTTGTGGCCGACAAGCTGGTGGACGCCTTCAGAACGCCGTTTGATGTGGAAGGACACGAGATTCCGGTCACCGCATCGATTGGTATCAGCGTCTACCCGGAGGATGGAGAGGACGTGGACGAACTGATCAGGAATGCGGACCACGCGATGTACGGGGCCAAGGGCTCCGGCAGGAACGGCGCTCTCTCTTATACGCGGGATCTCGGTGAGGTAGACCGCCAAAGGCTATACATGGAGAACCAACTGGGAGGCGCCCTGGCACGCTCCGAGCTAGCCCTAAACTACCAGCCTCAATTCGATCTCAAGACCGGCAAGATTGTGGGCCTGGAGGCACTGCTCCGATGGCGGCATCCGCAGTTGGGAGTGGTCCCCCCCTCCAGCTTCATTCCGATCGCGGAGGACAGCGGTTTGATCGTCCAGCTCGGCACATGGGCGCTCCAGACGGCCTGCCGGCAGGCCCGGAGACTGCGATCGTCCTCGAGTCTACCGATTCGCATGGCGGTAAACGTATCCAGCCTGCAGTTTGCGCGCACCGATTTCGTGGACGTTGTGGCCAAGACTATCGATGAGGCCGGCATCGATGCCAGCCTCCTCGAACTGGAGTTGACCGAGAGTCTCTTGATGAAGAACATGGATGAATCTGCCTCGAGACTAAATAGGTTGAAGAAGCTCGGCGTTCTTCTTTCGCTGGATGACTTCGGCACCGGCTATTCCTCCCTGAGTTACTTGCAGCGGCTGCCCATCGACAGCCTGAAGATCGACCAGTCTTTTGTCCACGATCTGGGAAGCTCGTCAAAGTCGCCCTTGCTGGTGGAGTCGATCGCCACGCTGGCTCGGAGCCTGGGGATGCTCGCCGTCGCTGAGGGGGTGGAATCATCGGGGCAGTTGAGTGCTGTGCAGACCGCGGGCTGCGACGTGGTGCAAGGGTTTCTTCTGGGCCGGCCCGCCCTGGCGGAGGATCTGTTTCCCGTTCCAGGGCTCCCCACGGCAGGCCACCCAGGGTTCAGGGTAGTTATGCCCGCTCGAAGGAGCATTGGATCCCCAGTAAGAAATGGCTGCCTGCCATTGCCCTACTCGATTGGTGGGCGCGCGAGCAACCTTGACGCGCGCCTGGGAATTATTGAGAATTGAGAATCATGCGGTTCGATTGACGAGACAGAGATGTGGGTTAAGGGAAGACCTAAGACTGACGAACGCCGGGGAGCCCCCCGGGTTGCGGCTACGGGTAGTGTTTTCGTTACCTGGGAAGCTGACGGGAAGCCGCACGAGGGCGAGGGGAAGTGTGCCGATCTATCGGCGGGGGGCACGAGAATTGTTGAGTTCCCGGAATCGATTCTGGTTTCGGCCAAGGTGCACCTTCGCTTCATGGCGATTGACTTGGAAGCCGATGGCATCGTCACCTACTGCGCGGAGGATGGCTCAATCGGGGTGAAATTCGAACGGCTGATGTTCTGCGGGTCACAGATGCGCCCGGCGCCCGTCTCGCCATACGCGAGGACAGTGGGAATTGTCGCCGGCGCCTGTGTGGTGGTCCTGATCGGGACTGCTGCATGGCGCTATTCCACTACCGGCCGGATTTTGCCGGTGGCCCTATTCAGGAGTCCAACGACCTACACGCCGGTGACGGCGCCTTCCTTCACCCTCGGTTCTACCAGGGTCGAAGTCCAAGCCGCCCAGGGAACTCCGACGGGAATGGACGAGAATTCATGGATCTATGGCTCGTCGAGGGTCTACTTCAAGGGTGATCGGGTCGTGGCATGGAACAGCACGCCGGACTTTCCTCTCAAGATGCGAATCGAAGCTGCGAAGACTGCACCTCTCAGTAAGGACTCTATTGAGATTGGCTCCTCCGCATCCGAGGTGGCGGCTTTGCAGGGATTTCCTCCCGAAGTGAGGGGGGATACGTGGATTTACGGTCCGTCTGAGGTGTACTTCCGGGATGGCCGGGTGACGGGGTGGAAGAGTTCGCCACAACGGCCTCTAAAGGCTAGGGGCGGAGTGCCTCCCGGCCGCTAACAGCGCCCGGCGAAGTACAGTGGAATCGCCGGCGTGCTTGTGGGGCAGCCATTTCTGGCTGCCGCCGGGCTTCGGCCCGGCGTCTTGCGACAGCCCTAAGAAACGCCGGCTCAAAAGCCGGCGGCAGGCTGAAAGCCAGACCCCACGTGGGCACTCTGTCTTTGCTGTTGAATCACGTCGGCGTTCACTTTTGTGTCGCGCACCCGCCGCGTCAACCCTAGGGGCAGCATTATGCGAACACTGATATTGTGCGGGGTTGAGCCGGCCCTATGGCGAGGCCGGCGCCGCGGTCAACGTGATCGGAATGGCGGCCATCACCGGGTTGCCCGAAACCTGGCTGCTCGAAGCTCACTGGTCGTTCGCCAGCATCGAGGGCCTCGACCGGGGTCTCAGCGCATTGCCGGCACGCTCCAGCCAACCCTCCGATCCTTTGCTGGACCAGGTGTTGTGGTCGACCCGCACCCTGATCGCGCTCTATCGTCCCGGCTGGAGCTATCGTCCGGCGGACGCGCTGCGGCTCTGGTCGCGGGCCCGCTACGTGCACGTGTCAATCTTGCGCATCCGTCCCGGGACAGAATCCGATATAGGCGACCTGGTGCGGCTCCGCAAGGCCACTTCGGAGAGCGTCAACCTGGACCGGCCCGACCTGGCTTTCAGGGTGGTTTCCGGCGCGCCCGGCGGCACCTTCATTTTTCTTTCGCCGCTACTCTCGCTGGCCACGCTCGATGAAAACCTGGCCACGCTGCCGGGCTACGCCAGGGGACCCGCGCCCGCACCAGCCAAGGAGAGCGCGAGGATTGCGTTCGAAAACGAAATCTCGCAGGAAGACCTGCTGTTCCGCATCGACCCCCGGATGGGTTACGTCTCGGACGCCTTCGCCGAGCCGGACCAGGAGTTCTGGCGCGGCAAGCCGGCCAGATAGGCGGCGTGAGGATACCTCCGGGGCTGTGCTAGACTGGCCAATCCGACTCAAATGCTTTCTCGTCGCTCAATTCTGAAAGGCGCGGCGCTATCCCTGGGTGCGCCGATGATCAACCGCGGCCGATTCTCCCTTTTTGCCCAGGGTGACACGGAGTACTCGGTTCGCACCGTGGATTTGGTTCGCCGCTCCACGGTGATCGACATGTTGGGCCTGTTGACCTTGGACTACAGGAAACTGTCGGCCTGGGAAACCAATCCGGGCCGCTTCCGGCAAGCCGATTTTCTGCGGTTGAGGGATTCGGGGATTACAGTGTTCCACCCCGCCGTCGGGTTCACCGCGGGGGACATCTACACCGACTCATTGCGGGACATCATTGGGTGGAACGCGTTCATCGCGGCGCACGGTGAGAAATTCCAGCGCATCGAAAGAGTCGAACATTTCGAACAGGCCAAAGCGGGCGGAAAGATCGGCATCCTCATCGGCCAGCAGAACTCCGCGCATTTTCGAAGCGTCGAGGACGTGGACCGCTTCTATAATTTAGGGCAGCGGGTCTCGCAGCTTACCTATAGCGATAACCGGATCGGCGGAGGATCTTCCGATCCACGAGACCAGGGCCTCCGGGAATACGGCGTTCAGATCGTGGAGCGTATGAATGAAGTTGGCATGGCCGTCGACATTTCGCACTGCGGCGACCGGACCACCCTGAATGCTATAGAAGCCTCCCGCAAGCCGGTCCTCATTACGCACTCCAACTGCCGCGCGCTGGTTCCGGCGAGCGCCCGCTGCAAAACGGATGAAGCCATCAAGCGCATGTCGGCCAAGGGAGGCGTCATGGGCATCACCATGGTCCGCGCCTTTGTCCGGGCCACGGGACGAGTCACGATCGCAAATGTACTGGATCACATCGACCACGTGACCAAGCTGGTCGGGGTCGAGCATGCCGGCATCGGGACCGACGTCGATCTGGACGGGCGGGATACCGCGGTTCTTCCCACAAGGAAGCTCGACCTTGACGGAATCGACTATGCCAAGAAGGTCTACGAACTGACCGAAGGCTTGGTGAGCCGGAACTATTCCGACCGGAACATCGAACTCATTCTCGGCGGGAATTTCGCGCGGGCGCTCACCGAGACGTGGGCGGTTTAGGCCGAGCGAGGGTCACCGTCAGCCTCCCGTCACGCACGAGCCGGCCGCGCTGGTCTTCGCTAAGCTCCGTCAGTTTCTGGCTGTAGGCGGGCTGGCCAGAGTCGTAGGGACGACGGAGGATCTGAATTTCGCTGGTGAGTTCCGCCTGGATCTCCATGTCAATCAGGCCGTCGCGGTCAGTAGGGCCGAACCCTTGGCCGAAGAACCCGCACGTTGCACCCGCGCCGGTCCACAGGACGCCATAGCCCGCCGCCGGCCGGCCGTCGTGCTCCTGGATCTCCAGCGTGAACGTCCTGCGCTCAACCTCGTCCCAACGCCTCCGAATCACCATCCGATCAGCAGTGTCCGTCCGAATCCCGACACTCACCTCCCGCCACACCCATGCAGAATCCGCCGGTGAAACCTTGGGCCACGAAGAAGTACCCAGGTACAGCGCCACTCCCGGCTGGGACACAAACATCACCTGTCCTCGCTCGTCCGTGGTTTCTTCGGCGAGAGGCTCCGCAAAGCGCAGACCACGGTGAACAGCGCAATGGTTTCGCTGGGTTACATAGACATCAAGCGGGACCCGTCTCCCCACCAACGCTGAGCCGTCCTCGTTGAGCAACGTAATGCGCCGCTCGACAAACGCGGGCAGCAGTAGAGATGGCGCGCCATCGGGCGATGGCTGAGGACGCCCGAGGCTTCGGAAGTACGCGTCGAAGCCCTCGACGAACTCCTCCGCCGAGGCGGGCTATTGGCCGTCGGCGGAAAATCGGGTCCGCGATACCAGCGGCCATCGGAAAACTCGATAGCGGCCAGGAAGATCTCGGGACTCAAGACCGGCAGCTCGGCCGAATCCAACCGCGCGTCGAAGACGCCGCCTCGGATCACCCCCGCCTTGACGCGTTCCACACTACCCCAGCCAATCACATAGATCCAGACGGTGGCGTCGTCGATGGGACGGTCCGGCGTGCCCAGAGTGAGGTGATAGCGGCCGGTGAAGACCGTTGCAGCGGCGGCCGGGCAGAGGTGCGAGAAGACCACCAAACCAGCGAGCAGAACCCACCGGCAGCACATGTCATCCTCATTCTAGAGCGTTCTTGAAAGCGTGCCAGCCTGAAGCGCGCGGGTCATTCGGGAGCTTCGCTGTCCGGGGAATCGCCATGAGGCCTGAAGATGGCGGTCGGAGAAATCGCGCAGTTCAGGCTGAGCTGTTTTTCCGGCACGGCAAGCCGCTGACGCAGGGTGCAGCAATTGTCGCCGAAACGAACATGTCCCGCATTTTGCGCCATTCGAACCTTGATATCTCTTAATAGCTAATCTATTGAAAATGATATGAGTTGCGGTCCCCCCGCCGGCGCCGCCCGGATATCGGCCCACAGGCCCCCAACGTGCCTGAGAAACCGATGGAGGAAACCGATGTTCTGGCAAACCCGCAGGAACAGAGACGCGGCGGACAGCGCAAAGGAGCGCGAAGCGTTTCTTCGGAGGCTCAGAGAGGTTCTTGAGCCCTATTCGAAGACTCCCGAGCCTGCGGAGTTGCGGTTGGCTGGCTGGGCGCAGCGGCCCGTAAGCCGTGACGGAAATCCTGCCTGAGAAGCAAACTCTGGAGGTGTACATGTCCGATTCGAACTTGCCCAACGTGATTGTGGGAATGCTCGCGATTCATGCCGTTATCACCCGAAGCTTGGAAGTGGCAGTTAAAAGGAGCGAAGACTTTGCGCAACCGGGCTTCAACGACAGCTCCCCGCGCGAAGGATTCATCAGCTACCTCCGGTGCCTGGTCTCCGTGCTGAGCGTCCACCACGAAACCGAAGACACCCTGGCCTTCCCCTGCTTTCGAGAAAAGCTGGATGCGCCATATGACCTATTGACCGAACAGCATCGGCTGTTGGATCCGCTGCTGGAAGAAGCCGAGGCCGAGATCGAAAAGGCCGCCGCCGACCCCAACGCCACCCATCCCATGCTAAGGCTGAGGTTCGTGCTGCGCAGGATCCTGGAGTTTTGGCATCCGCACATCGCGATAGAAGAAAAGCACTTCACCCTGGACCGGTTCGAGTCCCTCCTTCCTCCCGAGGAGCACCGCCGGCTGATTTCGCTTTTCATGGAGCACATGCAGCGGCACACGGGCCCGGACTATCTGATCGTGCCTTTCCTGCTGCACAACTTGGCTCCAGACAAGCGGAGGTTCTTTGCCGCCGAGATGCCGCCCATTGTGATCGAACATCTTGTGCCGGTCGTCTGGAAGGAGAAGTGGGCGCCCATGCAGCCGTTTCTGCTGGATTAATCGACATCAGTTGATCTCGAGCGGCTCCGCACGGTCTCGAACGGGAGCGTGTGCTCCCGATACCACTTCGCGTCCCGCTCCGGCGCCACCCGTCTTTGCTGCTGAATCACGTGGGCGTCCACTCTTGTGTCGCGCACTGCGACATACAAGTGGACTCGCCGGCGTGATTGTGGGGCACCCACTTCGGGAAGCGGCCCAACCGGCGCCAGTCATAGAGAACCATGCCAAAGCCGGGCACAGAGCTGGGGCAGCCATTTCTGGCTGCCGCCGGGCTTCTGCCCGGCGTCTTGCGACAGCCCGAAAATACCCAGGCTGAAAGCCTGACCCAACGTGGGCGTCCACTTTTGTGTCGCGCACTGCGGCATACAAGTGGACTCGCCGGCGTGCTTGTGGGGCAGCCATTTCTGGCTGCCGCCGGGCTTCTGCCCGGCGTCTTGCGACAGCCCGAAAAAACCCAGGCTGAAAGCCTGACCCAACGTGGACACTCTGTCTTTACTGCTGAGTAACGTCGGCGTCCACTCTTGTGTCGCGCACCCGCTATTGAAGCACCGCCGCGCACTCGCGCTCGACTGGCGCGGTCAAGAGGCTCCTACCGGATCTTCTCGTCCTTTTCGATCTTGCCGTCGCGGACGTGGATCACGCGGTGGGCGTACATGGCGATGTCGTGCTCGTGGGTCACCAGGATGATGGTGTTGCCCTGCTGGTAGAGGCGGTCGAACAACCCCATGATTTCGTTGCCGGTGGCCGAGTCCAGGTTGCCCGTGGGTTCGTCCGCCAGCAGAATCGAGGGATGGTTCACCAGCGCCCGGGCCACGGCCACGCGCTGCCGCTGGCCGCCCGACAACTCGGTTGGCTTGTGGTGCATCCGGTCTTCCAGATCCACCATGCGCAGGGCTTCCTTGGCTCTCTCGGTCCGGGCGTCGATCGCCATGCCGCCATAGATCAGCGGCAGTTCCACGTTGTGCAGCGACGTCGCCCGAGGCAGCAGGTTGAACGTCTGGAAAACGAAGCCGATTTCCTTGTTCCTGATCCGCGCCAGATCGTTGTCGCTGAGATCGCTGACCTCGTGGCCGTTGATGTAATACTGGCCGGCAGTCGGCGTGTCCAGGCAGCCGAGCAGGTTCATCAGTGTGGATTTGCCCGAGCCGGATGGCCCCATGATGGCGACGTACTCGCCACGCTTGATCTCCAGGTCCACCCCGGAGACGGCGTGAATTTCCTGGTCGCCCATAAGGTAGGTCTTCCAGAGGCCGTAGGTTCGGATGACGACGCCTTCCTGCCTCAACTGCTCGCCGCGTTGGCTCAACTCAACAACTGCTTTTGACATGGTTTACTCTCTCTAAAGAAATAGAATTCCCGGTTCACTTCGGCGTTTCCGCCACCACCACCTGGTTGTCCACCTTGAGGCGGGCCCCGTTGCGCAAGGTGCGGATGACCCTGTAGCTGCCCGTAACGATCTCGTCGCCTTCCTTCAGCCCGTTCAGCACTTCCGTGTCGGTGGACCCGGTGATGCCGGTGTCCACTTTCCGGAACTCCGCTTTGCCGCCCGCCACCACGAACACTCCCGTCAACTCTTCCTTCTTCGCCTTCTCCGCCGCCGGATTGGTTGCCGCGGCCGCGGCCTTCTGCACGCCCGCCTTCGTCACCGGCTCCAGGTCGCCCTTCTGCCGCACCGTCAGCGCCTGAATCGGGATGGTCAGCGCCTTGCTCCGCGTCGCCGTGGTGATCTTCACGCTGCAGCTCAGCCCCGGCCGGATCTCTTCCGGCGGATTGTCCAGCGCGATCACCACCTTGAAGTCCTTGGCCTCCTGGCTGGAAACCGCGCTTTGCGACGCCGCCAGCCCCGAACTGCGCAGTATGGCCGTGTTGCCGATCTCTATCACCTTCCCCTTAAACGTCTTGTTGGGGATCGCGTCAATCGTGATCTCGGCCGCCTGGTTCAACTGCACGTTCACTATGTCGGTCTCGTCCACCCGCACCTCGGACGTGATCAAGGACATGTCCGCGATGGTCATAATCAGGCTGGACGAGGAGTTCTGGATGCCCGGCACCACCGTCTCGCCCAGCCGCACCGGCAGGTTGGTGACAATTCCATCCAGCGGCGCGAAGCTCTGGTACTTGTCCAGGACGTCGGTCACCCGCACCACCATCGCCTCGCTCTGCGCCACCCGCCGCTTGCTGCTCTCCACCTGGGCCGCCGTCTGCGCCCGCTGCGCCCGCGCCTGCGCCAGTTGCGCCTGGGCCTGCCGCAGCGCCGCCTGGGCCGAAATGTAGGCCGCGTTGCGCTGGTCGTAGTCCTGCTTGGCGATCAGCTTCTTCTCCAGCAACTGGCTGCCCCGGTCGAAGTCCAGCTTGGCCTTGTCGGCGTCCGCCCGCGCCCGGTCCACGCTGGCCTGCGACGTCTTCAGGCTCTCGTCGAAGGCTTGCAGCGCCGCCTGCGAGGCCACCGCGTCGGATTGCACCGAACTGAGCGCCGCCTTCTGCGAGTTCAAATCGGCCGTGGCCTGCACCGCCTCCAGCCTGGCCAGAAGCTGCCCCTTCTTCACCCGGTCGCCTTCTTTGACCAGGATCTCCGTCAGCCGGCCCATGGCGTTGGCGCCGATGTTGATGTAGTTACGAGGCTTGATCTCGCCCGAAGCGGTCACCGTCGAGGCCAGGTCCTGCCGCGCCACCTTGCCGGTCTGCACCGTCACGATCTCGGCCTGGCTCTTACGTACCCCGTAGTACACGCCCCCGGCCAGCCCCAGCACCACTATCACCGCCAGCCAGATCTTCCACTTGGTCTTCACGCGAATTGCTCCACAGGGTTCAGACGCAGAACCGGGCTCTCATGTTCAATCGTTCCGGAGCCTCCATCGTACCATTTAACTTCTTGCATTTCCTTGCGTTGGGCGGGGCTACCCGGCAGCCTCCGTGAAGAAACTCCCCATCTTGCGAAACTTCGCGTAGCGCTGCTCCAGCAGTAGGGGCAGTGGCAGAGCTCGTAATTCGGACAAAGCCTGTCGAAGCGTATTTCGCAGCGCCCCGGCAGCCAGATCGATATCCGCGTGGGCGCCCTCAGGAGGTTCGGGGATGGTCCCATCAATGAGTCCCAGGCGCAGCAGATCCTGAGCGGTCAGTCTCAGGGCGGCCGCAGCCAGCTCGGCTTTGCCTGAATCACGCCAGATGATGGCTGCGCAGCTCTCCGGGGAGATCACACTGTATACCGCGTTTTCGAACATATACACGCGGTCCCCAACTCCCATGCCCAGCGCGCCGCCGCTGCCCCCCTCGCCGATACAAACGACCACGATGGGAACCGGCAGCCGGGACATCTCGCGCAGGTTGACGGCTATCGCCTCGGCCTGGCCCCGCTCTTCGGCGTCGATGCCGGGATAGGCGCCCGGCGTGTCCAGCAGGGTCAGCACCGGCCGCCCGAACTTGGCCGCCATCCGCATGACGCGCAAGGCCTTACGGTAGCCTTCCGGCTTGGACATACCGAAGTTGCGGTGGAGCTTCTGCTTGGTGTTCCGCCCCTTCTGCTGGCCCACCACCATGATCGGACTACCCTCAAAAAAGGCCGTTCCACACACGATGGCCGGATCGTCACCGAAGGCGCGATCTCCGTGAATCTCCTGGAAATCATTCAAAATACGCGGGATGTAGTCCAGCGTGTGCGGCCTCTGGGGGTGCCGCGCGAGCTGGACCCGTTGCCAGGCCAGGTTGGTCAGCGGGGCTTCCAATGCCTCGCCAGGCTCTCTTGTCGGTTCAGACTCCATCCCTTAAATGATAAAACGTCTGCGATCCGCCGTGGTTACCTAAGGCCGGCAAAAACCCGAGCTACAGTGATTCAGCGTGGGGTCAGGCTTTCAGCCTGCCGCCGGCATTTCTTCGGCCTGCCCTACAAGCCCGCCGGCGATTCCAGGTTGTGGAGTGGGCCGCCAGGCCCGCAATGTCGGCGGTCCCGCCGGCAGAGCCATCCCGGATGACTGGAGGCTGAATTATTGCCTGGCCTGCTCCAGGCGGTTTCTCAGCGCCTCGGCCAGGATCCGGACGTTAGGTTCGCGGAACAACCTCGTGCCCTTCCCAGGCACCTGACAGACCTCCAGGCCCCCGGCGGCTAGAGCCTTCCAGAGCAATTCGGGATCCTTACGAAGGCCATCCTGACCCTGAAAATAGACGATCTTGCCGCTATATGCCTGCGGCAAGTAGGCGTGATTAGCCCGAAAATTGCGCTGGAACACGTTCAGGCCGCGGAGACTACGCGGCAGAGGATACCCGGTACCGATCCAGAACTTGCAGATCATCTCCGCCAGAGCGTACCCGAGACGCGTCATTCTGAACCGTATTCGACCCAGAACGTAGGCCGACTTTGCCCGCAAGTTTAGGCCGGACATGCGCCTCCGGTGATACCGCACTCCTTCGAGCAGGGATGTCACTTTCTTCCATCCGCCGTCGGTGTCAAATATGGCAAGCAGTGCCACCTTCTCATCCCGGGCCTGGAGTTGGCGGGCCATCTCAAAGGCCACGTAGGCCCCCAGGCAGAAGCCTCCCAGAAAATAGGGGCCTTGCGGCTGCAGTGTTCGCAACTCCTCAATGTAGCGGGCCGCCATGGATTCAACATCCTCCAGCGGCTGCCGGCTTCCATCCAGCCCGGCCGACTGCAGTCCGTAGAGCGGCTGATCGGATCCCAGATGCCGGGCCAGATCGCGATAGAACAAAGTCTGACCGCTCTGCGCGTGCACACAGAAAAGCACCGGCCTCTGACCTTCGGGCTGGATAGGAACCAGAGAGGACCACTGGGACGCCCATCCGTGTTCACGTAGAAGGCCGGCCATTTCTGCAAGAGTTTGGGCCTGGAAGATGGTGGCCAGCGGAAGACTGCGATGAAACGTCTTTTCGATTTGGGCGAAAAGCGACGCCGCGAGCAGGGAGTGCCCTCCCAGTTCGAAGAAGTTGTCCCCCCGGCGAATGCCCTGCACACCCAGGACCCGCTCCCAAATCCCCCTAAGTTGGACTTCAAGAGCGTCCTGCGGCGCTTCGCCAGTCTCCACAGTGAACCAGTCGGTCGAAGTCCCCATCCTGCTGGATTTTGCCAGGCACTTCGTTCCCTCCTACTTCCATGCGCAGCAGACCGGGATGTTCTATCAGACCCATCTCATGGTCAACTTCGACGAGCCGGTAAGTTGTTACTGCCGTGCGTGCACCAAGCCTATCTACCCGCAGTTAACCTCGGACGGCTACGTTTCCTGTTGCGATTGGGCGTCCTTCGGACCTGACTACCTGTCGGGCGCGCTCCAGCAGTGCATTTACGGCAAGTGGGACAGGGAGCAGAAGAAGATCATTTACTTCCCCGAGGCGATGGCGCGCGTTGAGAGCCGCAACGTCCAGCATCTGGGCGAAGGGGACTGCAAGGGCTGTGAGATCCTCGAACACTGCGCCGGCGGCTGCATCGGGAAGGTGATGGTCCGCTCGGGGGATCTCCACCGGGTGGACCCCAATTGGTGCGCGGCGGTGCTGCATCTCGCCCGCCACATACCGCAGAACACGGGCGTCTACCCCGTCCGGCACTCCTGATACAAAGGACCGGCCACCTGAGTTGCCAGAGGGCAGGAACACAGAGCCGCTTCAAAACGTATCATGTCACTATGACTCTCACCCAGAAGGGCGAACGGAATCGTGAGCAGCTCCGGCTGTGGCCCGGCGTTGTCGCCGTTGTGCTGCAGTGGTTAATCCGGTTTGGCGTACCGATCGTCGTGCCGGAGGCCACGGCCTTCGGAGTGATTGGCGGACTCCTGGGCGGATTGGCTGTCCTGGTGTGGTGGGCGTTCTTCAGCCGGGCGCCGCGGTTCGAGCGCTGGGGCGCAGTCGTGCTGATGATCGCCGCCCTGGCCGCAACTCCGCGGATTCTCCACGAGTCGATTGCGACGGGGATGATGGGCATGATGTTCGTGGTCTACGCCATCCCGGTCCTGAGCCTCGCGTTGGTCGCCTGGGCGGTGGCCAGCCGCCCCCTCGCTGATGGACTGCGACGCGCGACGCTGGCCGCGGCCATCCTGGTTGCCTGCGGGCTCTTTGCATTCCTGCGCACGGAAGGCATAACCGGCGAGGGCCGTGCGCAGTTCGCCTGGCGTTGGGCGAAGACTTCCGAGCAACGGCTATTGGCTCGAACCGGCGGCGAGCCTGCGGCGCTGCCGGCAGCTATCCCGCCCTCCTCGGCGCCGCGGCGCCCACCCGCGCCGGCTGGCCCGGCTTTCGCGGACCTCATCGCGACGGCATAGTCACCGGCGTGCGAATCAAGACCGACTGGGCTGCATCGCCGCCGGTCGAACTGTGGCGCCGGCCGATCGGACCGGGCTGGTCGTCCTTCGCGGTCGGCGACGGCCTCCTCTACACTCAGGAGCAACGCGGTGACTTCGAAGTCGTCGCCTGCTACAACGCGGCCACCGGCGAGCCGGTGTGGACTCACCGCGACGCCGCCCGCTTCTGGGAGTCAAATGGCGGCGCCGGTCCTCGCGCGACGCCGACCCTCCACGACGGACGCGTATACGCGTTTGGCGCGACGGGAATCTTGAACGCGCTCGACAGCAGAGACGGCGCCGTGCTGTGGACGCGCAACGCGGCGTCCGACACCGGCGCCAAGGTTCCGGGCTGGGGCTTCGCGAGTTCACCGCTGGTGGTTGATGACCTGGTCATTGTCGCGGTCGCCGGCCGGCTGGCCGCCTATGACCGCGCAAGCGGCGAGCCGCGCTGGCGCGGCCCGGACGGCGGCGACAGCTACAGTTCCCCGCACCTGGCGACCATCGGCGGAGTAGCGCAGGTCCTGCTATTGAGCGACGCCGGCGCCACCAGCGTCGCACCGGCCGACGGCAGCGTGCTCTGGAAGCACTCATGGCCGGGCTTCACCGCCCTGCAGCCGGCCCTGACCGCGGACGGCGGCGTCCTGATCACCACCAGCGGCGCCGCCGGAGGAATCGGCACGCGCCGCCTGGCGGTCGCGCACGGAGCAGGCGGATGGACCGCCGGAGGAAGTGTGGACGTCGACCGGGCTGAAACCCTACTTCAACGACTTCGTCGTTCACGACGGCCATGCCTTCGGATTCGACGGCGGCATCCTGGCTTGCATCGACCTCCAGGACGGCAAGCGCAAGTGGAAGGGCGGACGTTACGGCTACGGTCAGTTGCTCCTGTTGAGTGACCAGGACTTGCTGTTGGTGTTGTCGGAGGAGGGTGAACTCGCGCTGGTCGCGGCGGTCCCCGGCCAGTTCACCGAGATCGCGCGGTTCAAGGCGATGGAGGGCAAGACCTGGAACCACCCGGCGCTGGCCGGCGATATGCTGCTGGTTCGCAACGGCCAGGAGATGGTCGCGTTCCGGCTGTCCCTGGCAGGCGACTGACCACGGCGCCCGGCTCACAATCTCGGCATCAGGGCGCTGGGGAGTAGAGGGAAGGCGGGCTCGTCGTCGCCGGCAGCGAGGAAGGCTTCGAAGAGGCGGGTGAAAGCCGACTGGCGGCGGGCGAACTGCTCGCGGCGGCGGTTCAGAAACGAGAACCGGTAGGGTGAGCACCCTTCCAGCCGGGCCAGGTATTCCGGCGTGTAGAACTCGCCTGCCTCGCCCGCGCAACGGAGCAGAAAGGACCGCGAGCTGCGCCGCATCAGCTCCTTCAGCGTCCCGGACTCCGCCACGCCCACGCCCTCCAGCAGGCTCATGACGCGCTCGCCGAATTGAAAGGTGCGGCTGGTGACCGCGTCGAGGGGCTCTTTGCCCGCGGCTTGGGAGAAGAGAGTAAGAATGCCGCCCGCGTGGTCCTCCCGGACGTCTTGCAGATCGTCTCCGAGCTGCAAGCACGACGCCCCACAGGAAAATGAAGCGCGCCTCCTCGTCCGTCAGCGAACCGGCGGCCAGGTAACCGTCCGCGAGCACCGACGTTCCCCCCTTGGCGAAGCCCAGCCTCAATATGTCCACCTCGCCGGCAGCGGCGCCCGATCGGGACAGGCGCAGGCTGTCGAACTGAGCCCGGTGAATCGCGAGCAGGCTCGAGTAGACCTGCGGATACGAGGGCCGCGGATACTGGCCTTCGATCAGGCCGATCAGCCGCCAGATTCTCTCTTCATGAGCGTTCGCCGGGCGGACGGAGTCTCCTTCCAGGCGCCGGCCGAAGCGGCCGCTGAAGCCGACCTTGTCCTCGCGAGCGACCTCCGGGTCATCCAGGTAGTTGTCGCTGTACGGGTACAACATGCTGTAGGCGAAGATCGAAGGCGTCACCTGCATCGGACGGCCGAGGAGAACCTGCAGTCCGCAGGCGGTCCAGGCGTTGCGGCAGGCTTGCAGGATGTCGGCCACGCTCACCGCGGGGTCAAACCGCCGCGCCTGGCGGGCCAGTGCGGTCCCGACTCCCGAGAATCCGCCGCCGAGCAGCAGTTCCAGGTGCCGGTCCTCCATCCCAAGCCCGGACTTGGCGAGGCTGACAAAGGCGCCGGTGAGGCGCTCGCGCACGCCATCGCGGTCGCTCCGGGTGCGAGGCAGCCGCTCAACTTCGGCTTCCACACTGCCCAGGAACCGCGCCAACTGCTCCTCGCGGGGAGCCTGCTCGTTGCTCGCTGAACCGGGGCGTGGCTGGTGGAAAAGACGCATCACACGCCTGCCACTGCGCGATCGCGTCTTCCAGCAACACCCGCACGCCGTCCATACCCGATTGTACGGTCGCGGCGCACGCGTGGTTCCGCCCGCCTGGACCCAAAAAGAAACATGAACAGTATGGGCACATTGCGAGTCTTAGCTGGTGGATGTAGGCTTACCGATGCCCGGGATCTCGCAACAGATCGCGCTTCAGGAGCTACGGTTGGCACAAGCGGAACGCATCACAACGCGCGACGACGAATTCACGGCTTTGGTATGGAGGCAATCGCGGTTTGTGTTTCGCGTGGCCTACTCGATTCTTCGAAATGTCCAGGATGCCGATGACGTGGTCCAGGAGACGTTTCTGAAGCTCTACCGTTCGCGTGCCTGGGAGCGCATGGCCGATGAAAAGGCGTTTCTGGCTCGGATCGCCTGGCGTATCGCAGTCAGCCAGCTCCGAAAAGCGCCCAAGAATGCGCTCGACGCCGACACTGCTTCAACCGGCCAGAGTCCCGAACAGGCCGCTATCGAATCCGACTGGAGTTCCGCCGTTTGCCGCGTGATCGACGCACTGCCCGAGGAATTGCGGCAACCGCTGGCGCTTTCCGGCCTCGAGGAGTTGAACTCGCGCCAGATTGCCAAGGTGATGGGGATTCCGGATGGCACCGTCCGCACCCGATTGGCGCGCGCGCGTCAGATTCTCAAGCAGAAACTAAGCGCTCTGAAGGCAGGTCCCAATGAAAAACGATGACCGTGACGAACTGGACGACTTGATAGACGGCGTGCTGCCCGGATACTCGAGCGCTGAACCGCTGGAGGGCCTTGAAGCTCGGGTGCTGCACCGAGTTCAGGCGGCTGGTGCGGCCCGGCGCAGCCCGTGGTTTTGCCGGTTGGGGTTAGCGATTCCCGCGCTGGCCGCACTGCTGTTGGCGGGCATTGCTTTGCGGATGGGGTGGAATTCCCAATCGCGCGCCACAAATGTGACACAGAAGGCGGCGGTTTCCGTGCCGGCTTCTCTGACGCCGCTGCAACCAAGCCCGGCGCCGGCGATCCAGGTGGTGGAGCCAAAGCACAGCGTCCCCGTTCGGTCTTTGCCGAAAGAGGAGCAGTTTCCGACTCCCGTGCCGATCACGGATGAAGAGCGCGCCTTGGTCGCCTGGGTCGGGCGCGCACCGTTGGAGGCCGAACAAGCGTTCGCGGATCTGCGGAAGCGAAGTGCCGAGCCGATCGAAATCCAACCGATTCAGATTCCGCCATTGCAGAGCGATGGCACTCGATAAGGAGAAGAAATGTTGAAGAGAACCGTACTGAGCCTGCCTCTTTTGGCACTGACTATGGCGCCCTGGCCAGGGTTCGCCCAGAACCAGAGCGCTCCCCAGACCGTCGAATCTCAGAAGTTCTACAAACTCGAATTCGTGGTCAAGGAGGTTGAGGGCGGAAAGGTCCTCAATGCCCGCGCGTACTCGACGACGGCCGTCGCCGAGTCAAAGGATTTTGGTTCGGCTTCGATCCGCGCCAGCAGCAGGATTCCGTTACAAAATGCAACGAGCGTCCAGTACCTTGATGTAGGCGTGAGTATCGACTGTCGCAACATCAAAGAGGTGGAACGCGGGCTCTCCTTGTTCGTTACAGCCGACATCAGCAGCGTGCCGTCCGATCCTGCGGCGCCCGCTGTGGCGCCGACGGTTCGTCAAAACAGGTGGAGTTCGTTGGCGATCGTGCCGCTGAAGAAGCCGACGTTGATCTTCTCATCCGACGATCCGACCTCGAAGCGGCAGATGCAACTGGAACTTACGGCAACGCCGATCACATAACTGCGCCGCTCTAGCGCTGTATGAGCCACGGGGACAGCGCTACGTCGGCGAAGTCGAAGCGTGCCAGCGCGTGTCCCGTGACTATCTCGGGAGTGATTTCGACGCGAGCCGACGAAACATAGCTCGCGGGCACGAGCCACTGGAAGCCCGGCGTCGACGGGACGGAGTCCGTCAGGCGGAAAAAGGACTGCCCGCGATGAAGGGGCGAAAGCCAGGTTGCGTGCGGCCCGGGCGAGTATGAGGTGGCCGAGTTCAGACCGAGCCGCCACACTCGTCCCGACGGCTCATGCCGCAACGTGATCGAGACCGCAGGAAGCGCCCGTAGAGATTCGCACAGCACCTTCAGCGTCTGTTCCGAATACCGGTCGTCCACCCTGGCCGCCGTACACCGGCCCAGCCCCGGCGCATTGGCGCTGCCCTGCGCGGGCAGGATCGTAGTCTCACCGGGATGGTAGAACTCGAACGCCGCCGATCCGCGGATCCGGACGCGCGCGTTCTTCACCCGGTTCCAGGCGGGACCCGCGAAGCTGAGAACGAGCCACTCCGGCGGGTCGTCGCGCGATACGGAGTAGACCCTGGCCGTGAGGTCGATCTTCTGGAATGGGCGATTGGGGGTGGGGCGAACAGATTGAATGCGGCTTCCATCCGGGGCGACGATCTCGATGTCGACTAGCGGAACATGGAAACGAGCGCTCGGCGCACCCGGCGCGATCGCAATTGGCAGCAGTACGGTACCTTGTCGGAACCCCCTCGCGGCCCGGAGGACTTGTTCACTCGTCACGTTACGCAGCGCGATTCGGGGCGTTTCCCCTGGTCCGACGGCGCCCACCGCGTACTCGGCGCGCGCCGGCAGATAGACGAAGACCGCTGCCGCCGCCAGCGCCGCGGCGATCCCGGTGACCCGCGCGGCCATAACCGACCGGCGCGCGTACTGGGTGTAGACGACCGCGACGGCAGCAGCCAGCGAGAAGGACCCGCACCAAGGTATCACGCACTTCGCTGGTCAGGCCGCTGTAGTCGGGACAGATCTGAAACCCGCCGCTCAGCATCACGAGGCCAGCCCCGATCGCGAAAAGCGCGATTACAAACTGAGTGAAGTTGCGCACCAGCGCGGCCA
The DNA here is from genome assembly GCA_963734625.1 of Bryobacterales bacterium. Classification (GTDB taxonomy): domain Bacteria; phylum Acidobacteriota; class Terriglobia; order Bryobacterales; family Bryobacteraceae; genus CAVTHW01. Next base: position 335,495 of record CAVTHW010000014.1, read on the forward strand.
CCGCCATCGCCGGCAATACCATCCAGCCGAAGAACAAGATCTGTTTCAAGAGCAGTTCGCCCAAATACGAGGCCGGCGGGAACCCGCGGGCAGCGAGCACGAAGATGTCCGCGAGGAATGACGGCAGGTGGATCGCGAGGATCACAAAAACCAGCTTGGCAGCGAGCAGCGCGGGCCAGCGATGCGGCCGCGTCAACCAGAAATGGCGATCGCCCACCAGAGGCTCTTCGAGCACGGCCAGGGCCGCCAGGCAGGCCCACGCTCCGGAGAGCAGCAGGTTCATCCAGCCTTCCATGGCGGACGGCATCCAGTCCGCGCGCCACCGGTCGGCATTGGCCAGCGCCGCGAGCATGAGCCACGTCACCGCTGCCGCGGGCCACAAACGCCGGGCGTCCTTTTGCAAAGTGTGCAGCATCAGGCGCATTGCTCTCTCCTCGATCTTCGCCAGCGCCAGGAAGATGGCGCGGAAACTCAACTCCCGCGCACTGACCTCGCGTATACCGGCGAAGCGGCGCGCCACTTCGTCGTGTAAGCGGCGGGCTTCGTAGTTAGTGTCGGTGAAGCGCACGACGACGCCGGCCTGCTCCGGGTTGAGCCACGTCGCGGGGAGCCCGGCAGGCAATCCGGACGGCGCGTCCAGCGTGACCTCGATCTCGCGGAAGCGGGCGTAGATCGCCGCCATCTCCTCGACAAATTCGAGCCGGCCTTCGTTGAGGTAGCCCACGTGAGTAGCGAAGCTCTCGATCTCGGCGAGGTCGTGCGAGGCGAGAAAGACGGTGGCCTCTGGAGTCCGATCGACGATGCTCTCGATGAGTTGCTCCCGCACCAGCACGTCCAGGCCGCTGAACGGCTCGTCGAGGACGATCAGGCGCGGACGGTAGGCGAGCGATACCGCCAGCGCGGCCTTCACCTTCATCCCGCGCGAGAGCGCGCTCAAGCGGCGGCCCAGGGGCAGCTCGAGCTCGCGCACCAATTCGGCGGCCAGGGCGTCGTCCCAGGATGGGTAGAGGGCTTTCGAATAGTCGAGGAAATAACCGACCCGCATCCACTCGGGCAGCTTCTGGTTTTCCGAGACGTAACCGATCTCCGCGAGTTGCCCGGCTCCCAGCCGCCGCGAATCTACACCCAGAATCTCGGCGCGGCCGGCGCTCGGCCGGACGAGGTTCATGACGATCTTAATCGCGGTGCTCTTTCCGGCGCCATTCGGCCCGACCAGGGCGAAGACGCTGGCCGGCGGCACTTCGAGCGTGACACCGTGCAGCGCTTCCTGGCGGCCATACCGTTTGGTGAGGTTCTCGGTGCGAATCATCATTCATCCTTCCCGGCCAGACTGTGCCAGCACTCGCCGACGGCGGACTGCAGTTCCTCCAGCGAGACCCCGATCTGCATGGCCTGCACGGCGAGTTCTTCCACTTCGCGGGCCAGCAGCCGGGCGCGGCCGCTGCGCGGCGCCGCGGGCTGGGCCACGACGGTTCCGATTCCCGGCAGCACCTCCAGCAGCCCCTCCGTGGCGAGTTGGGCGATCACCTTCTGCGCGGTGTTGGCGTGAATCTTCATCGCGCGGGCCAGCGCGCGGACCGAGGGGAAAGCGTCGCCCGGCCGCAGCTTGCGGCTGAAGATGGCCTTCTTGGCGGCAAATGCGACCTGCTCGGCTATCGGTATGCCGGATAGCGGAACCAGCCGGAAAGGAACCATACGTGTACTATATCACGTGTTACACCTGTGTCAAGCGGAATTCCAGCGCCACTTCTGCGGGACGGGCCAACCACCCGCTTGACATGAAGTACTTTATGTTATAAAGTTCTACCCATGGCCGTAGCGAATCAGCCGTGGCAGCGCTCGCTCCCGCCTGAAATGAGCCAGCCGCCGTTCCTGGATCCCGCTATCCCCGCCGGACCGGTCGAGCCGCGCTATGCGCTCCTCATCAATCCCTTCTACCCCAAGGATCCAAACGCGAGCTTCGGAAAGCACGTGCTCACGCCGTCACTCGCCTTGACCAGTTTCGCGGCGACGACACCGGAACACTGGCAGGTTCGGTATTGGGACGAGAACCTCCTGGACGGGCGGCCGCCTTTTGCAGTGATGCCCGAGGTGGTGGGGATCACGGTCCACCTGACCTTCGCGAGGCGGGCGTTCGAACTGGCGCAATGGTACCGAAGTCGCGGAAGCAAGGTCGTGCTGGGCGGACCGCACGTCCTGTCGTGTCCCGAAGAGTGTGCGCCGTACGCGGACGCGCTGGCGGTTGGCGATGGCGTGCAGATCTGGCCGCGGATTCTAGCGGACGTGGAATCGCGCTGCCTGCAACCGAAATACGTGGCGACTTACGAAAGCGACTATCGCCAGGACCCGGCGCCCAGGCGATCGATTCTCCCGCGAAGGAGCTTTCTCACCACCACCAGTCTGATTGCCACCCGCGGTTGTCACAACCGGTGCGGGTTTTGCTACCTGGCAACTGATGGCTTGCGCATGCCGTATCGAATGCGAGATCCCAACCAGATCGCCGCGGAGTTCCTGGCGGACAGGCAACCCTACGCGGTCTTCACCGACAACAATCTGGGATCCAACCGGGAGTACCTGCGCGAATTGTGTCAGGCGCTGCGGCCGCTGAACAAGATTTGGAGCGCGGCAGTCAGCATTGATGTCACCGACGATCCGAGCTTGGTCCGCGCCATGGCGCTGGCCGGATGTACGGGCGTATTCGTGGGATTCGAGTCGCTCACCGATGAGAATCTGGCTGATGCACAGGAAGAAGACACCGAAGACTGCCGACTACTCCCGCCGGGTCCTCATGCTGCACGATAACGGCATCCAGGTGAATGGTTCTTTCGTGTTTGGATTCGATCACGACCGGAAAGACGTTTTCGCCCGGACAGCCGAATGGATCGAGGAGAACCGCCTGGAGTGCGCGACGTTTCACATTCTCACCCCCTATCCGGCGACGCCGCTGTTCCGGCAAATGGAAGCGGAGGGGCGTCTGTTGCACCGCGACTGGGCTCTCTATGACACGGGGCACGCCGTGTTCCGTCCGAAGAACATGTCACCCGAGGAACTTGAGCAAGGTTATGCCTGGACTTATCGGCGCCTCTTCTCACACGCCTCGATTTGGCGGCGCCGGCCCGCGGATTGGTCCGCCGTTGCGCCGTATCTGGCGATGTCGTACCTGTACAAGCGCTCCAACCGGTTCTGGCGGCTGCTCATCAAACACCACCTGGTGCATGCCGCGTGGCGGCCGCTGGTCGAACTGACGCGACTCCGGCACATGAAGTTCCGCGCGAAAGTGGCGCAAGCTTCAACTTGCGTCCGGTAACGTTGTAAAGTCAATGTCTATGACCCGTAGACATGTGCTTGCCACGGCCGCCGGCGGCGCCGTCACGATTGCCGCCGCCCAAGAAGCTCCCAAGACCGCCTCCTTTTTCGAGTTGCGCTACTACCGCATGCGCAACAGCAGGACCAACATGGTTCAGCGCACGACGGCTTTCCTATCCAAGGGCTACGTGCCTGCCGCCCGCCGCGCGGGGATCGCTCCGGTTGGCGTCTTCAGCGCGACGATCGCCCCGGAGGCGCCTTTTCTCCTGGTCCTGTCGGGCTACCCATCGCTCGCGGCGATGCAGGCTTCCCTGGAGAAGCTGGCCGCCGATTCCGAGTATCAGAAGCTCCTGACCGAGTACAACTCCGCCGCGGACCTCGCCTACATCCGAATGGAAAGCGCTCTTTTCCGGTGCTTCGATTCGATCCCGCAGATTGAAGTCGGAGCCGCCGCCGAGGGCCGCGCTACGCGCACCTTCGAGTTGCGCACGTACGAGTCGGATAACGAGACGACGCTAAGGCGCAAGATCAAAATGTTCGGCGACGGCGAGATCACGATCTTCCGCCGTGCGGGCCTGCAGCCGGTCTTCTTCGGTGAGGCCATCGTGGGCTCCAATCTGCCCCGGTTGTCCTACATGGTGGCTTATGACAGCATGGCCGGCCGGGACAAGGCCTGGCAGGCCTTCGGCGCCGATCCCGAGTGGCAGAAACTGCGTGCGCTTCCGGGATTGTCGGATGCCGAGATCGTGTCGAACATCAGTAACGCGATTCTGCGGCCGGCGACGGGATCCGAGATTCGCTAGTCTACTGCGTGGGGCAGCCATTTCTGGCTGCCGCCGGGCTTCTGCCCGGCGTCTGGCGACAGGCCGAGAATCGCCGGCTCAAAAGCCGGCGGCAGGCTGAAAGCACACCCGCTGCGCCGCGACCGGGTTGTCCTTGGTCCCGGATTCCTGCTACAAGGAAAGGTCCGGGAGGGGTTCATTCTGAGAGTCTGTGTTCTGGGCAGCGGAAGTTCGGGCAATGCCACGCTGGTGGCCACTCCCAGCACGCGCATCCTCGTCGACGCCGGGCTGAGCTTCAAGGATCTCTCGGCGCGGCTGGCCTTGATCGGAGAGGACCCGCGCGAACTAGCCGCGGTGCTGGTCACCCATGAACATTGCGACCACGTCTCCGGGCTGCCGGTACTGGTGAAGCGGCTCGGAATTCCCATCTACCTGACCCGGCTGACCGCCCCGGCCATCGCCTGGAACGGCGCCGCGCCCCGCGTCGAGACCTTTCAGGCCGGCTGCCGGTTTTCGATCGGCGATATCGAAATCGACAGCTTCACCATTCCGCATGACGCCGCCGACCCGGTAGCCTACACCTTCCGCGCCGAGGGACTGAAGATCGCCGTGGTCACCGATCTGGGTTACATCCCCGAGTCCGTCAAGTATCACCTGCATGGAGCGGACCTGCTGGTCCTCGAATCCAATCACGACTTGGAGATGCTGCGGGTCGGCCCCTACCCCTGGCCGGTGAAGCAGCGGGTGATGAGCCGCAAGGGACACCTGTCGAACAACGACATGGAGGCTTTCGTGCGTCAGGACCTGGACCCGTCCACCGCGACCTTGATCCTCGCCCATTTGAGCCAGAACAATAACTTCCCGGCCCAGGTGCGTCTGGTGGCCGAGCAGGCGCTTGGCAGCCGCTCGCTGGCCACACGCCTGGTGGTCGCCGAGCAGCGCCAGCCCACAGAGGTCTTCACCTTATGATTTCCCGGTATACACGCCCCGAGATGGGGAAAGTCTGGAGCGACGAGAACCGGTTCCGCGCCTGGCTGGAGGTGGAACTGGCGGCCTCCGAGGCCCTGGCGGAGATGGGCGAGGTGCCGCCGGAGGCCGCGCGCCTGCTGCGCCGGCACGCCAGCTTCGAAGTGGCCCGAATTCACGCCATCGAACGCGAGGTCAAGCACGACGTAATCGCCTTCACCACGGCCGTCGCGGAAAGCATGGCCGCGGCCGGGCACCCGGAGGCTTCGCGCTGGCTGCATTACGGGCTCACCTCCAATGATGTCGTCGACACGGCCCAGGGGCTGCTGGCCCGCCAGGCGTCCGACCTGCTGCTCAAGGGCGTCGAGACGCTCATGGAGGTTCTCAAGAAGCGCGCCTTCGAGTTTAAGCACACCGTGCAGGTGGGGCGCACCCACGGGGTCCACGCCGAGCCCATCACCTTCGGGCTGAAGCTGGCCATTTGGTACGACGACATGCGGGCTCATTTCCGGCGCCTGGCGGCTGCGGCCGATGACCTGAGCGTCGGCAAGCTCTCCGGCGCGGTGGGGACTTTCGCCCACCTGAGCCCCGACGCGGAAGAGTCCATCTGCGCCAGGCTGGGCCTGAATGCGGCGCCCATCTCGTCCCAGGTAGTTTCGCGCGAGCGTCACGCGTATTACCTCGCGACGCTGGCCCTCATCGCCGCAACCCTAGAGAAAATCGCGCTCGAAATCAGGCACTTGCAGCGAACCGAGGTCCGCGAAGCGCAGGAGCCGTTCACCGCCGGCCAAAAGGGCAGCTCGGCCATGCCTCACAAGCGCAACCCGGTTACCTCCGAGCAGATCTGCGGCCTGGCGCGGGTGATTCGAGCCAATACTCAGGCGGCCTTCGAGAATATTGCCCTGTGGCACGAACGCGACATCTCCCACTCTTCGGTCGAGCGGATTATCCTGCCCGACTCGGCCATCCTCCTGGACTATCTCCTGGCCAAAACGACCTGGCTGGTGGACAAGATGCCGGTCTACCCCGAGCGTATGCGCCGCAACCTGGACCTCACCCACGGGCTCATCTTCTCCGGGCAGCTTCTGCTGGATCTGGCCGCCGCGGGGATGCTGCGCGAACAGGCGTATGCGGTTGTCCAGCGCCATGCGATGCAAGCCTGGGAGGAAGAGGGGGACTTCAGGGCGGCAATCGAGGCGGATCCTGAAATCCGCTCCCTCCTGGGGCCGGACCAGATTGCCCATAGCTTTTCCCTGGACCGGCAACTGGCTAATGTCAACCGCATTTTCGAGCGGGTTTTCGATCGGAATTAGCCGTACTATAACCAGTTGTGCGAATGTTGCAGCACTCACACGCGATTCAGGTAAAATCGTGGGCTGATATGGGCCTGTTCTAGGTTATATTAGAGTTGCCTGGCATTGGAAAAGGAACAGAGCCCGCATGGTGAAGCAGTTCCGTAGTGAGAAGGTCGGATTGGTCGAGGTCGCGAGGGTGTTGTTGGTGGATTCGGACCCGGCTTCCCGCCTAACCCTTCAAACGGTTCTCCGCGCGGGAGGCTACCACGTGGACGCCGCAGCCTCGGCTGCGGAGGCGGTCGGCAAACTGGACGAGTCCGAATACGAGTTGGTGCTGACCGATCTTCACATGGAGTCGCCCGAATCCGGGCTGAAGGTCCTGGCGCACGCCCGCCTGATGGAATACAAGCCGGCCACGGCGCTCCTCACCACTTATCGGGATTCCAAGCGCTCCAAGAACTCCAATAAGAAGAGCAGCCGGGCGTTCCTCATTGAACCCGAGGATCTTCCCGAGCTTCTTACCAAAGTCGCCGACCTGGTCAGCGAGCGCGCCACCCGGCGGGTCGAGCGCGGCCTGAGACACGGCGGCTTCTAGCTCTCGCCAGCACAGAACCGCGACCGACAGGGAGCGGGCAGCAGGCGACCGAGAGGGAGCGGCCAGTATTTGCTACGCAGTACCCCCCGGTCTTAGCCCTTCAGCGCCACCAGCACCCTCTTGGTGATCTCATCGATCATGGACGGGAGCCCGGCGTCCAGCGCCAGCGTAACCGCGGCACGAACCCGCTCGGCGTCGGGCGAAGGTTCCGCGGTGGTTGCAGATCGGCGGCCCAGCCGCGCCGCTTCGGCCAGCGGCTTCACCGTCTTCAGGACCGTCGAGGACTCGAAGGGCTTCCGCAGGTTCCCGTCGGCGTGAACTTCAAGCGCCAACGGTTCGTTCAGCGGCTCCTGCGCCGCCGCCGTCAACAACACTCTAACGTGCCGGTACTTCGGGTGGTCCTTGATGAAGCGGCACAGTTCGTAACCGTTTCTGCGAGGGCAGGGAGACATCGGCGAGCACCACGTCGGGGTCGGCGTCGGCCAGCCGCACCACGGCGGTTTCCCCATCGGTGACGGTAACCACCTCGTAGCCCTCTCCGCGAAGGATGAACTCGCCCATCCGCTGCGCGTGGGGGCTGTCGTCGGCCAGCAGAATGCAGCTCATCGGGCCGGCTATTTCTTCTTCGGTTGCTGCTTCTTGGACCGCGCTGGCGGGCGGGTTCTGGCGGGCGTCAGGCTCGGTATCCAAGGCCGACGAACTGCCCGGCACGGTCGAAACCGTCACATCCGTGCTGGCGCCGGCCTCGCCAGTGACCGGAACGCTGGCTGGAGTCACGGGCCGCAGGGCGGTCATGACCGGAGTGCCCGACTTCGCCGCTTGAGAAACGTCTGGACGCGACCGGAAAATACCCCAAAAGTGACTCATCATGCCCGGGTTGGTCCGGTTCTCCAGCTCGTATTTCATCCGAGCCAGAGCGACCGGATCGGGCTCGGGAATATCCCGTTCCATCGTCTTCAGTTTCTTCTTCGCCGCTTCCGCGTAAGGGCTGAGCGGGTATTCCCGCACGATCCGCGCGAAGGCTTCCGCGCTCCGATCCGCCATGCGCGGCCCCATGCGGCCGTAAGCGTCACCGAGCTTCCAAAGGGCGTCATCCGCCTTGCTGAAAAGAGGGTAGTGGTCCGTCAGGCTCTGCATCCGGCTGGCGGAGGCCACCATGGCGCCCTTGCCGTAATAGAAGGCTCCGACACGGTATTGATTCTCGGCCAGGACCTCCTGGATTTCGCGCAGTTTCTGCTGGGCCAGGGGAGCGAACTTGCTATTGGGGAACTGAATCAGTACCTGGCGGCATTCCTCGTCCGCCTTGGCGGCGTGGTCGATGTCACGATCCGGCTTATCCATCTGCTTGTAGTGGATCATGCACACCCTCTCCTGGGCCTCGGCGGCTTCCTCCAGGGTGGGGTAGAACAGGATGAAGTCCTTGTATTCGGCCTCGGCCTGGGCCAGACCGTTTCCCCCGGCCTCCCGGTACCAGCTTTCGGCGATCAACAGCTTGGCTTTGGCCAGGTATTCGCTCGAGTCGTAGGTGCTGATCAGCGTCTGGAGCGTCATCCTGGCGATGTTGAACCGCTGCTTCTCAACGTCGTTGACAGCCTTATCGTAGAGAACCTTGTCGGGCTGCTGAGTGTCCTTGACGATGGGGTTCTCGTACTTCTGGCGGCGGAAGCCGCAGCTGGTCAACAGGCTCCCCAACAGTAGAACCGCCAAAATCCAGAGAACAATGCTGCCTGGTCTGTCACGCATAGAATTACCAACCCGGGATCGGATCTCATACTTGGACGGCTGCCGCGGCTGCGGCGGTACGGCGCATTTCAAGAGCCGTCTTGGCCGGGTCCGCGCTGTGGAATATCGCCGCTCCCGTCACCACCCAGTCTACCCCGGCCCGAACCACCTCCGGGAGATTCTCCTCGGTGACGCCTCCGTCGATCTCTATGGGAAACTTCAGCCCCAGTTCCCTTCTCTTCGCCGCCAAGGCCCTCACTTTGTGCAAGCTGCGCGGAATCAGGCGTTGCCCGCCAAATCCCGGATTCACGCTCATGATCAGCACATAATCGGCCAGGTCGAGCACTTCTTCCAGCGTGGCAATCGGCGTGCCCGGGTTGAGCACGACGCCGGCCAGCGCCCCCTCGCTCTGGATCAGCCTCAGCGTCCGGTCCAGGTGCGGGCAGGTCTCCTGATGCACCGCCAGGTGATCCGCCCCGGCTTCGACGAAGATCGGCACGAACGGGTCCGGCTCGGCGAGCATCAAATGGACGTCCAGGGTCAGCTTGGTAGCCTTGCGGATACACCTGACGATAGGCGGCCCAACGGTGAGATTCGGGACGAAGCGCCCATCCATGACGTCGATGTGGAGCATGGACACTCCGGCGCTTTCCATCCGCGCGATCTCTTCGGCGAGATGCGCGAAGTCGGAATCCAATAGTGATGGAACTATCTGTGGCGGCAAGGGATCTAGGTTGATCGTATCACAGCGGCGAAGAAGCCGTCCCCGGCGTCGATTCCGGGAACGCGCCGCAGCGCCGGCGGAGGCGCCGTCCCCAGCACCTCCTCGATCACCGCCTCGTTCTCTTCCCTTTCCAGCGAACAGGTCGCGTAGACCAGCCTTCCCCCAGGCGCCAGCATTTCCCTCGCCTTGGCCAGCAGTTTCGCCTGCCGCTGGTGGAGGTTGGCCAGATCCTCGGGCTTCAGCCGCCACCGGATTTCCGGGTTTCGCGCCAGGGTTCCAGTACCCGAACACGGCACGTCGAGCAGGATCCGGTCGAAGCGGGCGCGAAAGGGCCAAGGCCGCGTGGCGTCGAGCGCTACCAGAGGGCAGCCTAGACTCTTCATCTCCAGCAACCGGATCAGGCGCAGGTCGCAGGCCACCGTTCTTACGCCGTACTCCAGAGCTTGAGCGGTCTTGTTGCCGGGAGCCGCGCACACGTCCAGAAAAGTCATTCCGGGCCGGAGGTCGAGCAGCGGGACAACCGCCTGCGATCCGATGTCCTGAATCCGGAAACCGCCGGGATCCCCGCTGGTGAGACGGAAGCAGCCCCGCACTCGGGTGGCCTCGGCTTTGACCTTGCCCAGCGTCTTGCCGGGCGGGATCCGGATGTAGGTTTCGGGCTGTTTCAGCGACGCCTCCGCGATCGCCCGGGCGGTGGCCGCTCCATACTGCCTGGCCCACCGGTCAAGCAGCCACTGCGGCATGGACAATTCCGTGGGTGCGTCCGGCCATTCGACCGGCGAGCGGTCCACTTTGCGCAACACCGCGTTCACCACCCCCGCCGCGTAGTGCCGGCGGGAGTGGAGGATCAGACTCCACGCTCTGGGAGACGGCCGCGCTGGCCGGGATGCGGTCCAGATAGCGCATCTGGAAGATCCCCATCCTCAGCGCAATCAGAACCTCCGCATCGAATTTTTGCGGGGGACGGCCGGAATAGTGCCCGATCAGAAAGTCGAGCTGCGCCTTGTAGCGCACGCAGCCAAACACGATTTGGGAGGCCAGACGGGCGTCCCTGGCGTCGATTTGTTCGCAGCGCGTCCGCAGCAGGTCGGAAGCGTAGCCCCCGGCCTCGACCAGCAGCAACACTTCGAATGCCACTTTCCTGGCCGGCGATTCGGTCGCGATCTTCTTTTGAGGAACGGGAGATCTTCTCACCATCCCTATAATAAGACGTGGACCTGGAAAAAGCGCTCCTCCGCAAGACCGGCGAGGCGATCGCCCGCTATCGCATGATTCGGGATGGCGATCGCGTCGCCGTGGCCCTCTCGGGAGGCAAGGATTCGCTGACCCTGCTGGAGGTGCTCGACCGGCTCCGGCGGCGCGCGCCGATCGAGTTCTCGCTTTGCGCTTTCACCGTCGAGCAGGGCAAGTTCCTGCGGCCGCTCGAGCCCCTGGCCGAGTACCTCCGCGCCCGCGAGATTCCCTGGACCTGCTACCGCGACAAACCGTCGCTGCGCTTGATCCAGGAGCAGCCGGGGCATGGCTGCGACCTGTGCAGCCGCTACCGTAGGCGCGCCGTTTACGAAGTCGCCCGCGGTCTGGGCGCCAATGTGATCGCCTTCGGACACACCGCCGACGACCTTTGCGAGACTTTCCTCCGAAACGCTTTCTTCACCGGTCGCCTGAGCGCCCTGCCCCCGGTCACGGTCTCCCGCCAGAACGAGTTCCGGCTGATCCGGCCGCTTATTTTCGTGCCCGAGAGCCTCACCCGGAGCTTTACCGACTCGCTGGGCGCCCCGCTCATTCCCTGCGGCTGTTCGCAAAGGACGGGAACCGTCCGCCAGGCGCTCCGGGGCCTGATCGCTAATCTCGAACAGACCTATCCCGACATCCGCCAGACTATGCTGGCCGCCATGAGCAACCTGGAACCCGGCCGCCTGCTGGATCCCCGCTATCTGGACGCCGCGGCGCCTATTTCACGACAAGTTCATATTCCGGACGTCATCCTGTAGCCACCCGCCGTGGGACGAACCGGAGATCGGTGGCGGGCGGCGGCCGCCATGGCTGCGAGCCAGATGCGGTCGTCAGCCTGACAAGCGACCGGGTCTTCCACCGCGTCGAGGGAGATCCACCCCGGCCGCTCTCGCCTTTTCAGGGTCGGCTTCAGCCTGACGTAGCAGGATTCTCGTTTCCCCTGATGGGCCTTGTTGAAAGCTGGCCCTTGCGATCCGCCATGCGCGCAGCCGCCGCTGCCTGCGAACTGGCGATGTCCTAGTCCAGGCTGCCATACGAACTCGCAATAGAGACCAGCGATGCCGGCTCATGGGGCCTGGCGTTTTCGAGTGCGTGTCTCTCGGCCGTCAGTTCCATCACCCGAACCAGCTCGCTCTCATCGAAGGGAAGGGTCAGCAAGTCATACACCCCCGAGCTGAGGATTTCGGCCCAGAGGCGATGGTTCGCATGGCGCGAGGCCACAATCAGTGGGGGCGCGGGGGTGAACAGCATGAGGTCGGCCAGAACGTCTTCCCAGTCGCCGTCGATCAAGAAACACTCGGAGAGAACGGCGTGATACCGGCGGTCGCGCAACTGCTCGAATACCTGCACGCAACCGTGGACCTCGCCTATCTCCCAGCCGCGAGGCGAGAGCACCCTCCGCAAGAACAACCGGTCCTCCGCGGAGATGCCTACAACGAGCAGCGTCTTCATTTTGCATCCTCCTAAGCCCGAGAATACATCCCGCCTCTTTCGAGTTGATGTCGGAACGAAGAACATATAATGACTTTCGCTCGGCCCCCACCCGAAAGAAGATGGGAGGGCAGGTCATAACGACCCGCCCTCCTTGGGGGAAGACCGTGAACCGCCTAGAAGTTCAAGCGAAGAGAGAGTTGAATCTGGCGGCTCGCTCCAAGACCCACGTCCTTGGTGACGGTGGAGGTCGAGAGGCCGAAGGTGCCGCCCGCGGATGCGGAGGTGAACGGCTGGCCGGGCTGGAGCTGGTTCGTGCCAGTGCCCAGCGAGTTGTTCAAGCGCGAGACGGGATTAGCTAGATTCGTTTGGTTGAAGATGTTGTAGATCTCCGACCGAAACTCGACGTTGGTCTTCTCGCTGATCCGGAAACGCTTGTGCAGCGTCAGGTCGAACTGCGACAGGCCAGGCCCGTGAAGGGCATACCGGCCTAGGTTGCCAAAGGTCCCTGGTGCGGGGTTTGAGAATGCCGCCGGATTGAGGTAGACCGTCTTGTTGGTTGGCAACGTCAGGAACGGGCTCACTCCCGCCACAACGTCCGGACGCCGATTGCTGCGGAACGCGCCGCCATAAGGGTTGTTGACGATCGGGGTCGTGAGGATCGTTCCGTCGGAGGCCAAGACCTGACTGTTGACAATGGCGCCCGTCGAATTGACTCGGTAGGCGATGTCGTTGCGGGCCAAGGTCACATCGATGGGCAGACCCGTCCGGGCGTTGATCACGCCGCCGATCTCCCAGCCACCGACCAGCGCATCGAGCGCCGGGTGGACTCTGAATTGGCATATTTGCGCCCGCGGCCGAACGGCAGTTGGTACATGGCGCTGGCGTTGAAGCTGTGGCGCACGTCAAAGGCGTTGTTGCCGTAGTCCATGCTGAAGTCGAACGGATTCTGCGCCGTCTGGGCCTCGTTGGAACCTCCCGTGTTACCCAGGCTGTGGGCCCAGGTGTACTGGGAACCTATCGTGAGACCATTGCCGAAGCGGCGGTTGGCGCTCATTTGCAGCGAGTTGTAGTTGTCTGAGCCGCCGCTGGTCTTATAGTCGAGCTGGGAGAAGGCGTTCCCGAACTGGAGCACGGGAGAACCGGCTCCGGTCGTTTGGTTCATGCTCACTCCAGTCATCACGTTGGTCCAGGAGCGAAGGAACAGGTTGCGCCCCTGGCTGCCAACGTAGGCCGCGGTCAAGACCACGTTCCCCGGCAACTCTTGCTGGATGGAAGCCGTGTAGGAGAGGACCTTTTCCGGCAGTGTGTAGCCGGGCGCATAGGCACGCGGTGCAAAACCCTTCATGTTGGCCACGTCGAAGCTGGAAATGATCTGCTGGCTATTCACTGGAAACACCGCGTTCGTCAAAGTGGCTGTCACGCGATCGCTGTCGATCGGCTGGACCTGGTCCTCGGTCTGGCCCGGCCCGTAGTAGTAGCCGCCGCCGATCCGTAGGACCGTCTTGCCGTTGAGCTTTTCCGGGGACCAGGAGAAGCCCAGGCGGGGTCCGAAATTCTTCTTCGAGCTCTTGTACCATTGCCGGTTCGGATTCGTGTCCAGAGTGCCCGTGTTCATGTCGAAAAACGTAAAGAGGTTGCGGTCCTCGCGCATCACCGAGTAGTACTCGTAGCGCAGGCCATAACTCATGGTCAGATTCGGCCGGATTCTCCACTCATCCTGAGCAAAGCCGATGTAGTAGGTCTGCTTCAGGGAGCGATTGCCCGTGGCGCCTCCGTGCAGCGGATTGGGCGCGCTCACATCGCCTATGATCGAGATGCTGGACGGAGTATTGGCCAGCAAGGCGTTCAGGTTGGAGTATGTGTAAGTCGTGCCGCCAAGACGGTCCGTGTAAATGCGGATCGGCCGGATTTCCACTCCGAACTTCAAGTTATGGTCCCCCTTCACCCAGCTCAACTGGTCGGCGAATGTCAGGGTGTAGTTCGTATAGGGCACGCCTTCGCCGTTTTGAGCGCTGTTGGAACGGATCAGACCGCCGAGCCGCGTAGCGCCGCCCGAGACGCCCTGGCCGCCGATGCCGGCGATCGTGGCTGTGCCGGTGAAGTCAATGGACATGGAGGACAGGTCAATTCCGTTGACCGAGGGAGCAATGCCCTCGATACGCGTCTTCGAACCGTTGAGGCCCGCCTTGAACTCGTTGACGATTGTCGTGCTGAGGATCTGCTGGAAGCTGATCAGCGCGTTCTGCGGCACGGCAGTGACGTGCTGATAGTTGCCAGTCACGTTCAGCGGGCTGGATAAATCGCCCTGATCGCGGAAATAGCGGGCGGTCAGCGAGTACTTGTCGTTGATCCGGTAGTCCAGGCGCAGGCTGCCATAGTCCTCGTTGATTTTGTTGCTGGTGTTGAGCCTGTATAGATCCAGGTCCGGGTTGGACGTGGGCGTCCCGCCAGCCGGGTAGGCGGCCATCAGCGGCGCAATCGAGGCTACCGCGCGGGACCGGGCCGCCGCACTCGGAACGGCTTCGATCAGGTTGACGCCGGCGCGCTGCCGTAGCGACTCGAAGCTGCCGAAGAAGAAGAACTTGTTGCGGATGAGCGGGCCGCCGGCTGAGGCGCCGAACTGGTTCAGGCGCAGCGGCGACACAGTCGCCCCGTCGAAGAAATTGCGCGCGTCCATAGCGCTGTTGCGCAGGTACTCAAACACGGAGCCATGGAATTCGTTCGACCCCGATTTGGTCACCACCGAGATTTGCCCGGCGGTTCCCGTGCCGTATTCGGCCGGGTAGTTGCTCGAGTCGACACGAAACTCCTGCACGTTCTCCAGGCTCGATTGCAGCCGGAAGCCCGTCGATGTCTCTCCGTTCAAGTTACCGGGAGAGGCATCGATAATCGACGAACCTTCGATGCCGTCGAAGCGGACTTCATTCTGCTGATTAGCCCGGCCGCTGAACCGGACGTTGTCGAAGGAGCCGCCGCCGGCGGTCAGAGCGCCGGGAACAAGCAGGTAGAGCTGCGAGAGTTGGCGGCCGTTCAGCGGCAGGCTCGCGACTTCGCGCTCGTTGACATTGGTGCCGATGCGTGCCGAACTGGTGTCCACCACCACCAGTTCGCCGCCGGAAACGGTGATGCTCTGTTGCAGCACGGCCGGTTGCAGTGCCAGATTGACGGTGCGTTCCTGAGCGGCCGTGAGAGCGATGTGCTCGATTGCCGTCGGCCCGAGATCGGGCGCTCTTCCCGTAACCGTGTACTCCGCCGGTGGCAGATTGGTGATAATGTATCTGCCCTGGTCGCTCGCCGTAAAGCTGCGCTCGATTCCCGTCCGCTCGTTTTTCACAACTACCGTTGCCGCGGGGATCGCCGCGCCGTTGCTATCCGTGACCGTGCCCGCAATGCGTCCTTGATCGGATTGGCCTAATGCCAAGCCGCCGAGGAACACAGCGTAGATCAGAAGCTGTCTGAGTTTCATAAATTGTCGTCCTTGTGCGAGACCTTCGAATTCGTTCTCAGACAGCTTAGCGTGGCGATGTTACGGTGGAGTTAAGCCAAAGTCAATTGTTTGTGACGCGGAAAGGCCCTTATATATCAACGAGTTCGAGCACAACTACGCGGTTGATGTAATCCAGGGTCAAGACAAAATCCTGCAAAACCGCATTGCCGAGATTGCCGTCGCGGGTTTCGGCCGATTCGTTATCGCCATAACCACGGAGAGCGTAGCCGACCTCGATGGCCCCCAATTCGATGTTCCGCAGAGCCACCGATCTGACCCATCCCTTCGTGATTCGCACCTTTCCGCGATAGCCCGCTGCCTGGAGCGGGATTCCCTGTCGCGCCAGATCCTCCAATCCCAGTTGCCGGATCGCGTGTGGAAACAGGATCAACCCGAGGCTCGAACCCGTGTCCAGAGTGACCGTGATCTTCGCGCCGTTCAGCACACAGTCCGTGAGCACCGGAAGGATGGAGTTGCCCCGAAATCGCATGGGGAAGGAAACCCGTTTGGGACCTTCGGCGGGCTGGGTCGAAGGGGAGAAAGGCGATTCGGAGAAGAAACGAAGCCGCCGTTGGAAGTAGTCGATCTGAGTGATTCGCGAGGCCAGGAAACCGAAACCAAGCACGCCGTGGAGCGGACGCCCCAACTGCCGGGAGAGCGCCGAGAGGTCCAGAGCCACAACCGCAAGGTCTTTCACCACCATGCCACCGAATCTCAATTCCCGGCAGACCGTTTGACGGCCCGTGATCCGCTCAGTGCCCGCTCCGACGCCCTGGCGCGTGGCTGGTCCCAGCGTCAAGCGAAGACGTTTGGCGAGCGCCAGGTCGATGGTCGAGGCGTGCGTCCCGCTATCGAGAATGAAGTTGTAAGGCCCCTGCCCGTTGGCCGTCACACTTAGAACGATCTGATTGTGGAGGAAATCGAATGGGACTTCGAGCCCGCCATCCAAGCCGAAGGCGGGCGCGCCGGCCAGCGTGTAGGCCCATAGCAGGAACGTGAGGAAACTCCTCATGGCCGGTCTGACCTTGAGCCTACCACGGCCCGGCAAACACACGGCGGGAAGTTCAACAGAAATTCATGGCGTTTTAACCGCTTTGAAACCTGGCCGGCTTACCGTTGTAGCAGGCGCCATGAAGAAGGTCTCCCTAATCGAGGACGATGCCGACCTGTTCAATCTCCTCAAATATGCCCTCGAGCGCGAAGGTTATCTATTCGCCGGCCTCAACACCGGCAGAGGCGCCATTCAGTTCTGCCGGCGCGAACGGCCCGATCTTCTGCTGCTGGACATCATGTTGCCGGACCTTGACGGCCTCGAGATCTGCCGCGAATTGCGCCGCAGCCCGGATCTCGGCGCCGTGCCTATCATCTTCCTCACCGCCCGCGCCTCGGAAACCGATCGCATTTTAGGTCTGGAACTGGGCGGCAACGACTACATGGTGAAACCGTTTTCCGTGCGTGAACTGCTCGCGCGGATAAAGGTACAGCTTCGGGGCGAACACGCTGTGTCCGGCAGGCGGATGAGAGCCGGTCCACTGGAGATCGATCCCGCTCGCCGTGAAGTGCGTCTCAAGGATCATCCTTTGACGCTCACCGCCACCGAATTCAGGCTGCTGGAATGCCTGATGAGCCGGCCAGGCATGGTGCTCAGCCGCGATCAGCTCCTGGATCTGGTCTGGGGCCGGAACAAGGCGGTGACGGGCCGCACCGTCGATGTTCACGTGCTCAGGCTGCGGCAGAAGATCGAACTGGATCCCGTCCGGCCGGTCTTCGTCCAATCGGTTCGAGGATTCGGCTACAGGTTTATGGATGTTGAGTCGGAGGCGGGAGCGGCATGATGATTCTTGCGGCGGTCTCCTGCTGGATCCCCGCTATCCGGATCTCTTCTCCGTGCCCTCTGTACTACTAACGAGTGAATTCTTCACACCACATCCCCCCAGTCCTCCGCCTTCAGCGACATCCAAGCCGCGTTCGCCACCGCCCACTTCTCGTGCGCCCCCATCGTCTCCGACACCGCGTTGCTCGCGTTCGCCGGGTCCCACAGCGCCGTCTCCGGCAGTCCCGCCGCCAGCCAGTCCAGCACCCGCAGAAACCGCGCTCCAATCCCTCTCCCCGTCCCCGCCCCTTTTAGCGCCTCGATCACCGCCAGTTCCAGGCAGAACGACGGAAAGTACACCCCTTGCCGCCGCCGCCAGATCTTCAGCGCCTGTATCTCCTCCACCCGCCCGCTCGCGCGCACGTACCGTATCTGTTCGGCCACGTTGGTCCGCAGCCACGTCCCTTTGCGCGCCTGCCACAGCGTGTGCCCCTCCCCGCCCGGCCAGCGCCGACCCACCGTCACGTCCACCCGCCGGTTGTCCACCAGCAGCCGCACCGTCACGTTCGCCACTTCCGCCTGGTACTCCCGCAGAACCCCTGCCAGCCTCCGCTGCGAATCCGCCAGCGATTCCGGCGTCTCCGCCGCCAGGCTCGCCAACAGGTCCACGTCCACATCGTCCGGCCACAGCGACGCCCCCCGGATCGCCGTCCCCTTCGCATGCGATCCCGAAACCGTCACCTCCTCCAGCCGGCTCCCGCCCCACCTCCGCAGCAATGGCATCAGCCTCGCCCGCACCCTGTACGGCGCCGCGTCGGGATGCTCTTCCACCCGGTGCTTGGCAATTACCGCCAACAAATAAAGATCGTCCACAGTATTCACCCGATCCGAGCATACACCCCCAGCCCCCCAATCACGCCCATCTCTATTTAATAACTCCCATCAATCCAATCACTTACCCCTGAGCCCACCCTTGTGACCGACGTTCCCCAGCTATCATAAACTCGGGAGTCAATATCCCATCATTTCCTTTGCGTCTTTGCGCCTTTGCGTGAAATCTTATGCCCCGCTCTCAAGACACCGGCCGCGTCGACCTCAACCAGGTCTTCCTTCACATGCAGAGCCGCATGCTGGCGCAACTTCAAGTCGGTAGCGCCCTCGAGCACGCCAGTTCCTGCGGCTCTGCCAGTGAGGCCCACTGGCTCAAGCTCTTCAACAGCCACTTGCCCGAGCGCTATCGAGCCTCCAGCGCCTTCATCGTGGACTCCAGCGGAGGCCGCAGCCGCCAAATCGACATTGCCGTTTACGACCGCTTCTACTCGCCCCTCATCTTCCCCTACGAGTCCGGCTTCCTGGTCCCCGCCGAGAGCGTTTACGCGATTGTGGAAGTGAAGCAGGTCTTGACTCGCCAGTATGTCCGCGACGCCGGCCTGAAAATCGGCTCCGTGCGGCGCCTCGATCGCACTTCCGTTCCGGTCCCCTTTGCCGGAGGCAAGTATCCGCCCAAGCGCCCGCCCCGCATTCTGGGCTGTGTGGTGGCCACCCGCTCCGTCTGGAAACAGGATTTCAAGGAGAACCTGGTCTCCTCCCTGGCCCAGCTCGACCCCAACGAATCCATCGATCTAGGCTGCGTTCTAACCGACGCCGCCTTCGAAAAGCGCCCCCGCCGCGCCCTCCACCTCAGCGCCGGGTCTGAGTCTCTGATCTACTTCATGATCCGCCTCATCGAGCGCCTCCGCGCCCTCGGCAACGCCCCCGCCGCCGACCTGATGTCCTACGGCCGCTCCCTCAAATCGCTCTCCTGATGCTGCCTAAATGGGGACAGTACCAAATTACCCCGTTTCAACCCACGCGCCCCGCGCGGGGCGCGACCTGGAACAACTCCTCGTTCAGCTTCTTGATCTCCACCTCGACGACATCCGCGAGACAGGCCCCCAGTTCTTCGAACGCAAGCGCGCCGCCTGATGTCTCCCGAATTGCAGTAACACGCGATTGACCGTGTTACCGCTCGTAATCGAGCAGGGCCGCTGCGCCAGAGGCGCCCAGCCGCCCTGCCAAGCGCTCAGTGGTGAATCCCTGTCCCCGCCTTCCCAGCGTCGGGTTTCTGACGTTCTGGCAGGCGGTATACTGTGAAGCGGGGCAGGGAGATCTTGGTCCGTCAGAAGACTCCGCAGGTCTTACATCCGCTGACCGAAACGGATCTCATCCAAGTGAATATGGAGTGGGATGAGAGTACGCGCGTTTGGGTGACGTTTGTCCCCTCGCTCAACAACATCTCGACGTTCGGGAAGAGCTACGAAGAGGCACTAGACAAGACAGCGGAAGCGATTCTGCTGTATCTGGACGTGGCCGAAGAGCATGGGGATCCGATCCCTCTGTCCCTGCGCAAGAGAGCCCAACTTCGGGAACTGCTGGCGTAGTGCGCATGGCGGTGCTTCCCGTCGTGAATTCCAAACAGGCCATTCGGGCCCTGGAGCGGCTCGGGTTCGTGCAGGTACGTTCGTCGGGAAGTCACCGGGCCTTTCGCCGTCCAGGGAGCTGAAGACTCTCTAGAACGGCGTAATGCAGCAGCGCCTCTGCGGTGCGTCTTCTCTACCTGCTCGGATTGGTACAATGGCAACAGCATGAGGTACCTTGCTTATCTGCAGCAGGATGAGGACGGGATCTTCGTTGCCACCTGTCCATCTCTTCCCGGCTGCGTCTCACAGGGCGCAACCCGTTCCGAGGCCCAGGCGAACATCCGCGAAGCGATCGAACTCTACTTGAAGAGCCTCCGCAAGCACGGCGAACCAATCCCTCCTGGCATTGAGGAAGAAGTGATCCAGGTTGCTGGCTGATGAAGCTGCCCGTGGTCTCCGGATCGAAGGCCGTGAAGGCCTTCTGCCGCCTCGGCTATGAAGTCGATGTGCAGGAGGGAAGCCACATGATACTTCGTCACTCCGAATCGCCCCACCGGCGTCTCTCCGTGCCCAACCACAACGAGTTAGCGAAGGGGACCCTGCGAACGTTGATCCGCGATGCCGGACTGACCGTCCAGGAATTCGTCGATCTCCTTTAGATCGGGCCTCAATGAGCTTCCGGGCCAGGTCGAATTCCATCCGAACTTGAGCCTGGCATGGACTGCGTTGGGCCGATGGTGTCCCCTCCACTTTGCTTCCGTTCCGTGGGGCAGCCATTGTTGATCGGGTCGAGTGACGAGGATTGCGCCCCGTCACCCTCCCACACCACCGGACGTGCGGTTTTCCGCATCCGGCGGTTGAACCCAGCCGCCTTAAGGCGCGGCAAGGGTTGAAGGAAAGAGAAAGCCGTACCGGCGTAGGACTGAGTTGCTCAGGGCCTGATGCAATTCCGGTTGGGCGGCCACCCGCCAAGCACCACGACTAAGCGTCGCGACACCCAGAGCGGTTCCCTTAAGCCCCAACCGACGCAGGTTGCGCAGCCGTCCTTGGCGGCCGTGCCATCTCAACCAGAAGCACTTTCGGATATGCCTGCGGACCCATTTCTCCAGTTCGCGGACGGGCTGCCGCGCCTCGGCCAGCCGGAAGTAACCCCACCAGCCTCGGACGTAGCGGTTCCACTCGTCCCGCAGTTGCGTACTGGTGCGACTGCGGCGAGCATTCCACATCTCGCGAACCTTTGCCTGGAATCTCTGCAAGCTCTCCGGTGCTATCCCGATCCGCTTTTGGCGATCCAGTCGAAAGCCCAGGAACTTGCGTTCCCAGACCCTCCCCGTTCCGCTCTTGGCGGCATTCACCTTCAATCGCAGGTGCTTCTCGATCCAGCCCTGTATCGAAGTCAGTGTCCGTTCCGCCGCCGTCTGACTGCCTACGTAGATATTGCAGTCATCCGCGTACCGGCAGAACGTATGCCCCCTCCGTTCCAGTTCCTTATCGAGCGCATCCAGATAGATGTTGGCTAGCATGGGCGAAAGCGGACCCCCTTGTGGGGTCCCTTCCACGCTCGCTTCCACCAACCCGTCCACCATCGCTCCCCGCCGCAGGAATTTCCCGATCAAATGCAACACCCGCTTGTCCCGAATCACTGCCGCGATCCGGCCCATAAGGATGTCGTGATTGACCTGGTCGAAAAATTTGGCAATGTCAAAATCTACCACCCAATCCTTCCCTCCCTGCGCGTATTGCTGTGCGGCTTGCACGGCGTCCTGCGCGCTGCGTCCTGGCCGAAACCCGTAACTGTGCTCGCTGAATTTCGGATCGAAGATCGGCGTCAGCACCTGCAACAGCAGCTGCTGAATGAACCGGTCCTGTACCGTAGGGATGCCCAGCCTCCGCGTGCCCCCGCTCGGCTTGGGTATCTCGACCCGCCTCACGGGGCTTGGAACGTAGGTCCCCTTCAGAAGTTTGTCTTTGAGTATCCACCAGTTCGCTTGAAGATGCGGTTCTAGTTGCGCCGTGGTCATTCGATCGATGCCCGCCGCTCCCTGGTTGCGTTTCACCGCCCCCAAGGCCAGCCGGTAGTTCTCGTCTGTTACGGCTGCTTCCATCAACGTCTCGTACATTGCTCTCCGTCGAAAGGTCCGCGGAAGTTTCGCCTTCTGACCTGCGCCTTCCGGCTCACTGCGGCTCCACCGCTTCTGCCTCGGCGCTCCTGACTTCGACCGCTTTCGCGGCGCTTGGATTTCAGGCCTTTCCAGGCTTCCTTTCCAGTTCCTTCTCTAGCTCCGTTCTTTTGGTTCTTCGGCCCTTGGCTCCACCGCCGTTACGCGGCTTCTCAGCTACTACGGCCTCTGCTGACTTCTCCCCGGCTCTCACCAGAGAGATCTCCCCAGGTAAGGTGCAGAATCTTTCCCCTCGTGCCGACTGGCTCTACCTGATGCGTCTTGATGAGCTTTGGGCTTCGCTGTTCAGGGCCAGCTTGCCGCCCGCACCCGGCCTCGCTGCCAGTTCGTGTTCCTACGGTCGAGGGTTTGCCTACCGCTTCTTTCAGCTTCACCTCGCGGCTACGCCTTGCGGTTCAACTACGGTTGCCGTCATCGGCTCCGATTGGCTCCTTTCATCCAACAAGATTCTGCCCATGCTGGGCACACGCTGCCGCCGGGCTTTCGCCCGGCGTCTTCGCAGTGGAGCGAGCGGTCCTTCTCGCGTAGCGCGGGCTTCAGCCTGCGATCCCCCCGCCGTGGAGTGGGCCGCCAGACCCGCCATGTCGGCGGTCCCGCCGGCAGCCCCCCAATTCTGCTCGCCCCACATTCTCCTTGCCATTAAGCTCGCCTCACAATACAATCAAGCCTGGGCATCTGAGTACTGTAACCTCCAGTCCCATTCGCGCCGAACCCTCATGCCAAGCGTCGGCTCAAAGGTAGCGCTTACCCCGGCTCACCCGGCGGTACCCAGGTCTTTGCCCACTGAAGCCGACACCTGCCGTAAGTACGTCCTCCCGAAGCTCTACGACGCTGGGTGGGACGACGACCAGATCACCGAGCAGCGCACCTTCACCGACGGCCGCATCGTCGTTGGAGGCGGCCAGCCTCGTCGCCGCCCGCAGAAGCGCGCCGACTATCTGCTTCGGTTCCGCCCCGATTTCACCATCGCCGTCGTCGAAGCCAAGGCTTCCTACAAGAACCCCGGCGGACGGCATCCAGCAGGCCAAGGAATACGCTGAGATCCTCGGTCTCAAGTTCGCCTATTCCACCAACGGCCACGGAATCGTCGAACACGATTTCCTCACCGGCCGCGACAACCACTGCGATTGCCTTTCCCCAGCCCGGCGAACTCTGGCGCCGCCTGAAGACTTCGCAGAACATCCCCGACGCGGTCACCGGCAACCTCTTCGAACCCTATTACCACCTCCCTCGAAAGTACCCCCGCTACTACCAGGAAATCGCCATCAACCGCGCCGTGCAGGCCATCCTTCAGCGCAAGCGCCGAGTCCTTCTCACCCTCGCCACCGGCACGGGGAAGACCGTCATCGCCTTTCAGATCTGCTGGAAGCTCTGGAATAGCCGTTGGAATCGCGCCGGCGAATATCGCCGCCCCCGCATACTCTATCTTGCCGACCGCAACGTCCTCGTCGACGACCCCAAGGACAAGGACTTCGCCCCCTTCGGAGAAGCCCGCTGGAAGATCCAGGGCGAGGCCATCAAGAGTCGTGAGATGTACTTCGCCACCTACCAGGCCATCGCCCGCGACGAGAACCGCCCCGGCCTCTACTCCGAGTACTCCAAGGACTTCTTCGACCTCATCATTGTCGACGAGTGCCACCGCGGCAGCGCCCGGGACGAGTCCAACTGGCGTGAGATCCTCGAATACTTCGAAGACGCCTACCAGCTCGGCATGACCGCCACCCCCCTCCGCGAAGACAACCGCGACACCTATCACTACTTCGGCAATCCCATCTATACCTATAGCCTGCGCCAGGGCATCGACGACGGTTTTCTCGCCCCATACAGGGTCCATCGGATCGTCTCGACTGTTGATGCCGCCGGCTGGCGTCCTTCCAAGGGCGAGCTCGATCGCTACGGGCGGTTGATTCCAGACGGGCTCTACACCACAAAAGAATTTGAGCGCGTCGTCGCGCTCAAAGCCCGCACCGAGGCCATTGCCCGCAACCTCACCGGCTTCATGAAGAAGGAAGGCCGCTTCGGCAAAACCATTGTCTTCTGCGTCGACCAGGACCATGCCGAAGACATGCGGGAAGCGTTGAACAACCTCAACGCCGACCTCGTCAAAGACCACCCCGACTACGTCGCCCGCGTCGTCTCCGATGAGGGGAAACTCGGCCGCGGACACCTCGACCGCTTCATGGACGTGGACAACGATACTCCCGTCATCGTCACCACATCCCAGATGCTCACCACCGGCGTCGACGTCCCCGCCTGCCGGAATGTGGTCCTGGTCCGCGTCATCAACTCCATGACCGAGTTCAAGCAGATCATCGGCCGCGGCACCCGCGTCCACAACGACTCCGGCAAGCTCTTCTTCAACATCCTCGACTACACCGGCAGCGCCACCCGCCTCTTCGCCGATCCCGAGTTCGACGGCGATCCCGCCCTCATCACCGAAGAAGAGATGGACGAGACGGGAAAGAAGACCAGGCAGGAAATAGTCGAGGAGGAAGCGCCAATCGCCGACCCCTTCCCGCCGGTCGAGCCCGAGACCTCTGTGCCGCGCCTCAAGTACTACGTCGACAACGCCTATGTCGAAATCGCCGCCTACGTGGTTTACGAGCTTGACCCTGACGGCAAGCAGCTCCGCGTCATCAGATTCACCGACTATACCGCCGAGAAAGTCCGCGCCATGTACGCCTCCGCCGCGGATCTCCGCTCAAGATGGTCCAACGCCGAGGAGCGCGCTGCCGTCATCCAGGCTCTCGAAGAACGCGGTATCACATTTGACAAACTTGCCGAAGCCGCCAAACAACCGGACGCCGACCCCTTTGACCTCCTCTGCAACCTCGCCTTCAACGCTCCCCTCCGCACCAGGCGCGAGCGAGCCAAGCTCCTGCGTCAGGAGAAGAAGGACTTCTTTGAACAATACTCCCCGGAGGCACGCGCGGTCTTGAACGAGATCCTCGACAAGTACATCGAATACGACATCGCCCAATTCAAGATCCCTGACATACTGAAGGTCCCCCCGACCTCCCAGCGCGGCACCGTCATCGAGATCTCAGCCCTGTTCGGCGGCGCCGACCACCTCCGCGAGGCCGTCACCACCATGCAGGAGCTCCTCTATGCCGCCTGAGGTGCGGAACGCAGTACTTCTCTGGCGGCTTTGCGCCTTTGCGTGAACCCCAAACGCACGGCACTATCTACGAATCACAATGACCAAACTCCGCACCATGCCCGTCCAACCCCAATCCACTGCCCAGCAGCTCGGCAGCCTCATCAAGTCCTGCCGCGACATAATGCGCAAGGACAAAGGCCTCTCCGGCGACCTCGACCGCCTCCCCATGCTCACCTGGGTCATGTTCCTCAAGTTCCTCGACGACATGGAGCGCCTCCGTGAGGTGGAGGCCAAGCTGGAGGGCAAGCGCTTCAAACCCGCCATCGAAAAACCCTACCGCTGGCGCGATTGGGCCGCCAAGACGGACGGCGGCATCACCGGCCCGGAGTTGATCGCTTTCATCAACCAGGACGAGGCAGTACGCCCCGATGGAACCCGCGGCCCCGGTCTCTTCGCCTACCTGCGCTCGCTCCGCAGCACGAACGGCGACCGCCGCGACGTCATCGCCGCACGTCTTCCAGGGCACCGTCAACCGCATGGTGAACGGCTACCTTTTGCGGGATGTTCTCAACAAGGCCAACGAAATCCACTTCACCTCCCTGGATGAGATCCACACCTTGGGCCTCATGTACGAGACCATGCTGCGCGAGATGCGCGACGCGGCGGGCGATTCCGGAGAGTTCTACACGCCCCGCCCCGTCGTCAAGCTCATCGTCAGCGTTGTGGATCCCACGCTGGGCGAGACCGTCCTCGATCCCGCCGCCGGCACCGGCGGCTTTCTGGTCGAAGCCTTTACCCATCTTGAGAAGCAGGCCAAGACCACCCAGCAACGCGCCCGTCTCCAGCGTGGGACCCTATCCGGCATCGAGCCCAAGCCACTGCCGTACTTGCTCTGCCAGATGAACCTGCTGCTCCACGGCGTCGAGTACCCCGAAGTGGATCCCAACAACGCCCTTCGCTTCCGCCTCGGTGATATCGGCGACAAGGACCGAGTGGACGTCATCATGACCAACCCGCCCTTCGGCGGCGAAGAGGAGCGCAGCATTCTTTCGAACTTCCCGGAAGACAGGCAGACCGCCGAGACTACTTTGCTTTTTCTACAGCTAATCATGCGCAAGCTCCGCCGCCCCGTGGGCGGCAGCAAGGGCGGCCGCTGTGGCATGGTTGTCCCCAACGGCACGCTGTTCAGCGACGGGGTAGCCGCCCGCGTCAAAGAGGACTTGCTGAAGAACTACAACCTCCATACGATCGTCCGGCTCCCGAACGGCGTGTTCGCCCCGTATACCAGCATCCCGGCGAACCTCCTCTTCTTCGATCGCTCCGGCCCGACCAAGGACATCTGGTACTACGAACACCCCCTACCCGAAGGCCGCAAGAGCTACACCAAGACCAAGCCCCTCCAGTTCGAGGAGTTCGACCCGCTCCTGAAATGGTGGAAGAAGCGCGAGGAGACCGCCCAGGCCTGGAAGGTCAAGGCCGCGGACATCTTGAAGTACGACGAGGCAGGCAACCTCCTTTCCGTCAACCTCGACCTCAAGAATCCGAGTGCCAAGGGGGACCTGGAGCACCTTCCCCCTGAGCAACTACTCGACAGCATCCTCGCCAAGGAGCAGCGGATCGGGGAGATCCTGCGGGAAATCAAGCACGCACTCGCACACTCAGTCACATGAACGGCTATCCCACATCACCGCTGCAACGGATCTTGGGCAGGGCACGGGACGCCGTGCAAGTCAATCCTGCGGAGGTGTACAAGCAAGTCACGGTACGCCTGTTCCACAAGGGCGTTGTCCTTCGTGGGGAGCAGCCCGGCGGTGCCATCCGCACCACACGTCAGTTCCGTGTGCGCGCCGGCCAGGTACTCCTGTCTCGCATTGACGCACGCAATGGGGCGATTGGCATCGTTCCTACAGAACTCGACGGCGCTATCGTCACCAACGATTTTTGGACGTTCAACGTGAACGAACAACTTGTCGATCCCCGATTCGTTGACCTTTACTTCGGCACGGGCCAGTTTGTACAAGCCTGTCAGCGTGCCAGTGAGGGGACCACAAATCGGGTACGACTCCAGCCCGACCGCCTTCTCCAAATCGAAGTTCCCCTCCCGCCCCTCCCCGAACAGCGCCGCATCGTCGCCCGACTCGACCAGCTCTCCGCCAAAATCGAAGAAGCCCGGGGGCTGAGATCGCAGAGCACCAGGGAGCAAAGTGTTCTTCTCGTGAGCGCGCGGAACAGTTCCTTCAGCCGACTGACCCAAACCGCAAAGGCAGTTCGCCTCGACTCCGTAGCGGATTCTCGATTGGGTAAGATGCTCTCTCGCAACCAAGCACAAGACCAAGGTGGCACTCCGTACATACGAAACGCGAACGTCCAATGGGGCCGACTCGATCTCTCAAGTGTCTATCGAATGAATGTAACCGACGAGGATCAGGCGACCTTCGCCTTGCAGCGAGGTGACATCCTTGTCTGCGAGGGTGGAGACATTGGGAAGTCTGCTATCTGGCACGAGGAGATTCCGGGCTGCATCTACCAAAAAGCCCTTCATCGGGTCAGAGTGAATCGAAGGACCTTGATTCCACAATTTCTCCTGCAACACATTTTTTGGGCAGCAGAGCAGGGGCATCTCACAGACATCAAGACCCAAACTACTATTGCCCATTTGACGGGTGTCAGGCTGAAAGCATATCCAGTTTGTGCCCGCCCTTGAAGAGCAACGCCGGGTTGTCGAGTACCTCGACGGCCTCCAAGCTAAGGTCGATTCACTGAAGAACCTCAAAAACGAGACGTCGAAAGAACTCGACGCTCTCATGCCGTCCATGCTCTCTAAAGCCTTCGCCGGCGAACTTTGAACGCTTATGGCAGAACATCAAGACTGGTTTTCGGCAGACCGGCCCATCACGATCCGAGTTGACGACAAGCTCGGCCGCCGCGCTTTCGCGGAAGCCTTAGCCGCTTCTGTCAGCGGCTATAAGGGGCGCGATAGTCTGGTTATCGGCCTTTACGGCGCCTGGGGAACGGGAAAGTCTTCGATCAAGAACATGGTAATGGACGTCCTACGCGAAAAGCCTGGGCGGGACGTCCCCAGCATCGCGGAGTTCAATCCGTGGCAATTTGCCAACCGCGAGCAGTTGACCGAAGCGTTCTTCGACCAGATTGGAATCGCGCTCGGCAAGGGGGCCAGCGCCTCCCGAAAGGACCAGAAGCGACTGCTGCAGCGCTGGCGCCGATACGCCACAGCTCTCCGGGCGAGTGCAGGACTTGTTGGCCACATGAGGAACCCACTGATCGTCGGGTCCGCTCCTGCCACGGCTGCCCTCGTGGGAATTGCAGCTACCCAGGTACGGCAGATCGCCATCACCATCGGCCTGATTCTCGTAGTGATCGCCGGGTTGCTTCGGTGGTCGTCGAAGTTCGCTGACCTCGTTGGTGGACTATTTGAACCAGGGGCCGAAGTCGGCAGAAAGAGTCTTGAGGAAGTGAAGGCGGTTTCCGATGCGCTCGCGCCCTCATTTCTCCCCTGCTGGTGGTCATTGATGATATCGACAGATTGATTCCTTCCGAGGTTCAGGAACTCTTTCAACTCATCAAGGTCAACGCCGACTTCCCGAACGTCGTGTACCTCGTTCTCTTTGACCGAAGCGTCGTCGAGAAGAATATCGAAAAAGTAGTCGCGGTCAGCGGGCGCGACTATCTAGAGAAGATCGTTCAGGTCGGTTTTACGTGCCGCTCATCGAACGTGCGCGGCTTCATCGGGTTCTCGCCAATGGACTTGATCGGGTGATCCGCAAACGAGCGGTTTCGAAGCGATTTAACAAACACCGCTGGGGCAATCTCTTCCTTGGTGGTCTTCAGGCTCACTTCAAGACTCCGCGACGTTAACCGCTTCCTATCAACACTGGCCTTTCACACGTCACTCTTCCGTGCTGGACAGAGCTTCGATGTTAACCCGGTGGATCTGATCGGCCTCGAAGTATTGCGCGTGTTTCATCCCGAAGTCTACCGTGCGATTGCCGTAAACAAACAGTTGTTGACGGGGAGGCCTCACAGAGACCAACGACGCAACGAAGGGCTCCGCCATGCCGTTGTCGGAATTATCAACCAGGCGCGAGAGAAGAAGCTCCGGCCGCACGTGCGCGAAATTGTGAAACAGTTGTTTTCCACCATCGAATGGGCTCTGGACGGAAGCGGCTACGGAGAGGAATTCGATGAAACATGGTATAGGGAACTGCGCGTGTGTTCCGAGGAATGGTGCTTGAAATTGCTATTTCCACTTGCAATTGCGGACGATGACATCTCACAGGCAACCATGGATCGCATCCTGGATGCGACTGGCGACCGGTCACGGCTCCGTGCCGAGTTCCTCGGTCAAAAGGCGCGGGGGCTTTTGGAAGTCGCCCTTGATCGGTTGGAAGCTTACAAGGAGAGCATCCCATTGGACCACGCCGAGGGTTTTCTAGCGGCGCTGTGCGACGTTTGTGACGATCTTCTGCACACGACGTCCGGCATGTTCGAGATCGCCCCAATGATGCACGCCGTCCGCATCATCTATTGGTACCTCAAAAGGGAACCTGACGCGACTCGTAGGCTGAACGTGCTTGAAGCGGCAATTCGACAAACCGAAGGTCTCAGTCTGCCGGTCGATCCGCATTCTTGGAGGCCCGGAAGTTGGGAGAAAAGGATCGGCGTCTCGATACTCTGGTCGATGAAGAGGGACTGGCTCGGTTGAAGGACCTTTGCGTTTCAAGAACGAGGCGGCTGCCTCTTCTGGACGACTGGTGCAGATTGGTGACCTGGCCTCTATTCTTTACCGCTGGAAGGAGTGGGTCGGAGATACGCGTCCGAACGCGTTCGTCCAGGAACTGGCAAGAACTCCGCCCGGCGCAATCACGTTCCTGCAAGCGTTTTTGCAGCGGTCGACTTCCTACGCCATGGATGACTACGTGGCGCTCGAGCATTGGTACATCAGCCTGGGTGCAATCGAGACCTTGGAACCTCGGGAGACCATTGAAGCCGTCATAAAGGATGTCTCTCTTGAGTCTCTTTCATCGGATGAGGACCGCCGGGCCGTTGAGACGTTTCGGCGTGCCGTCGAAAGGCGACGCCAAGGAAAGCCCGACTTTGGCGCTGGAGTTGACTTTCCAGAAGAAGCTAGCCAGGCTTGATATGCCACGCCTGCCCAGCCAAAACTAACCGTCAGACAGCGACCCCATGCCACTTGAACTAAGCACAAAGGAACTTCGACAAATCGTCTCCGCTTTCCACTTTGCCACCGATGGCGACTTGCACGAGCGCCAGTATTGGCCGATCATCAAGGAACGATTCCCAAACTGCGAGCGGTTCTGGAAATTTCTCGTAGTGCCTACAACAAAGCGAATTGAGCGCCCTCCCGAGGCCCCCGATCGTATCGAACGCCGTGAGGATGTTGCAGACGATCTCTGGAAACATGCGACCCGGACCATCTGCTTTTCCTCCACCTTGTCGCCGCCCATGAGCACCTCTCGGGCACCTTAGAGTCTTCCTTCGGCGACTTCTACACCCATCTTGGTCCGCCTGCGACTTGACGGCAGCGGTTTCATCCGGCTACGCCATCGTGGTGGCCGAATGTACTGGCCAGAAGATAAAGGTCCTTCAAACCCTTTCACGCAAGAAGTTCCTCGCCCTTGCGGCCGAGTGGTATGACGAGCACTATCGCAACGTCTACGAACACTACCTAAAGTACGGCCAAGGCAGGCCTCCTATCCCGATTCCATCCCGCAACCAAGCGATTCGAGAGTACTACGCAGGCCGAAAGGAATGGAAGGCGTACACCACCTTTGTTCAGAACATCAAGGCGTACCGCAATGTGATCGTGCACGACGTCCTGTTGGGCAACGTGCTGATGGGCAGGGTACGTCTCGTCCCCCGCAAGAGCGCATTCAGCAGTACCGGGGGCTTCAGCAAGTACAAGATGCCCTCAATATCCGGAACTGCTGAAAAGGGACTTCATCGTGCGAGAGGAGCAAATGGTCAGCGATCTCTGGACTTTGCAGACGCACTTGAATTCACTGTGGGAAAAGCCACTGGGCGACTTCACGAAACTGCTCTACGAGGACAGGAACGTGGCCCTGTCGGCAAAGTACAACTTGTCGTTGACATAGAGCCTATGCCCCTCGTCTTCCAATTCGGCTCCAACCAGCGTCTGGTCGCCCCAAACCGCCTCGCCGTCGAGCTGGCGCAGCAATCGACTCGGTGCACGGCGTCCAGCCATGCTCTGCAATGCCTGCCAAGGAGAATCCTGACCATGCCCACCGACCCCCGCCGCTACACCCAAGAAGAAATCGACAGCCTGATCGGCTGCCCGAAGATCGTTACCGAACCGCCGAAGCGCGACATGAAACTCGACCGCGGCCACTTCCGCAACGACATGTTACTGAAGTCGGTCGATGGAAGCGCCGACTTCCGCGCCTTCATGCGGCGCAGCGAGGACCTGCCGGAAACTTCTCCATTGGGCTGGTGTTCCTCCCTAAGGACGGCACCGGAGAGGTCCACCTTCTGCGCTGCAACGGGCCGCATGGCGCCTACGACGACTCCTTCGACCCGGCGCACCCGCACTGCGACTTTCATGTCCACCGCGCCAGCGCTGATATGATCGATGCAGGCCTCCGGCCAGAGAAAGCGGCGGCCGTGAACCGGGATTTCGCATCCTATGAAGAAGCGTTACAGTATTTCTTGAGGGCAACGAACATCACCAACGCGATGGATCATTTCGCCGACATCGCGCAGGGCAAGCTGCCCTTCGCCGACCTGGAGCCAAACCCATGACCGGCTTGGAACTATTGAAACAGCAATTCAACGGACACGTGGCCTTCCGCGAGCGCCGTCCCGGCGTCACCCAGGTCCTGGCGCCCCTGTTCCATGAGGACGGCGACATGGTGGACATCTTCCTCGACGAAGCCCGCAATGGGACCAGCAAGCTCCGGATCAGCGACCATGGCATGACCCTCATGCGGCTGACCTACAGCTACGACCTGGACACCCCCAACAAGCAGCGCATCTTCAGCCGGATCCTCGCCGAGAACCGGATTCAGGAGGCTGACGGGCGGCTTTACATCGAAGCTGAGC
>CAVTHW010000015.1:0-70540 GCA_963734625.1 Bryobacterales bacterium
CACCTCCATTTTAGTCGGGATCACCGCCGTTGGTTACGAGGATCCGGTTAGCTACCGCAAGTCGGTGAGGTCCAGAGTTACATTCTGAAGCCCGTTGGGGCCGACCTCGATCTTCTTCGCCGCCGACAAGGCGCGCTCCAGTGCGGCATTGCTCGTTGAGGAGTCGAGGGAGCGCAACGCGACCAGGCGGTATTCGCCAGGTGCGAGCCCGGAGATTCGGAACCGGCCCGCGTCATCGCCCCTCGCGCTGGCCGAGCCCCAGCGGGACAGCCTCGGGCCGTCTGGCGGGGGCCACTTCCGCGCAATCACGTAGGGCTGGCTGACAGGCTTGTCGCCACTCATCACGGCGCCCATGATCGCGCCCGGCTTATCGTCGATCACGATCGTGAGCGTGCGGGTGAGGTCTCCGCTATCGAGCGTTACGACGTCCGCAACTACCTTAGCACCGTTGTAGCGGATCTCTTTTACATAATTCCCGGCGCCAATCCCGGTTATGAACACCGTCTGATTGGCAAGCGACACACCCTCGATCCGAAATTTTCCATCGGTAGCAGGTGAAACCGGCAGCGAACTGCCCATGGGGCCCACAACATCACTCGCAGATAGATATATCTTGGTCTTCGTCAGATCCGGGAGCTTGGCGCCTTCAGAGGCCAGGAAGACGCCATCTACGGTGACTCCCGGTCTGAGCGCGGCGGTGACCTCGATGTTCTCATCGACGATGGAGAACACCACCGCAGGCGAACCGCGAGTCTCGAGCGTCCGGCCACGGATTGAGAAGATCAACCGGTAGGTCCCCGGCGCAAATCCGGTTACGAGCAATTCCCTGCCACAGGGCACGGACGCGAGAGCCTGCATTTGACTCCCCTGGCCAGTCCGGACGGTTTCAGACACATACATTGTGTCCCCGTCCTCGCAGTTCGGTCCTTGAGCGCGAACGTGCACACGGTAGTACGGAACCTTCCTCACCCGGAGCACGCCGACGTCCACCGTCGCGCCCGAAGTTAAGGTGACCGGCAGGACCGTGTCCACGCCGTGACCGCCTGGCCAGTAAGTACGTTCGTAATCCCGCTCCGCCGCCTCCGCGTCTCTTGCGGTGAACTGGGTCAGGACTCGCTTCTCGGGTGCGGTTTGCGGGAGGATTTCCACGGCATACTCACCCGGCTCGAGGCTGGTTGCGGCGAATTGGCCGTCGCCATTGGTGGTTACGGCAGGGTTGTAGGGAAAGAACGCGCCTTGAACTGTCGCACGCACAGCCCTCAGGCGTAAATTCGGAATTGGTTCGCGCGTTTCCTCATCGACCACGCGGCCCGTAATCTCGCCAGGGTGCACGAGATACAGCCGGGCCTCGGCAACCGGCTTGTCCGCCGTTAGCGTCAGTTCCGAATAACTGCGAGTGGTATTCGTACCTGGCGCGGAATAACCCGCCTTCTTCGCCTCTACCCGGTACGGTCCCGGATTGTCCAAAGGGAAGCTGAACGAGCCGGTAAAATCGGTCTTGCTCTTACTGGAAGGCTCGGTCTTCCAGCCCCCGTTTAGCTTGATTGGTCCAGGCTCCTGAACGAAGAGCGATACCTCCGCATCCGCGACCGGCAGATTGCTCCCGGGCTCCAGGACAACGCCGCGGATCTCGGGTTGGGCCGGGGGAATTCCGGCGGTCTGCTGGCCAGCGCCAAGCGCAATCGCGCTGAACGCCAATAGGAATCCAAGCACCATGTAGATTGCACTCTTCAGCATGGCATCCCTAACTATTCGGACTAAATAGTGCGGTTTCATTGTATACCTACCCATTCGCCAAGACCCAACCTCTCATCGAGCTCACGAACCAGAATCAGCCCACCGTCGGATGTGTCCACCGGCTATTCGCTGTACGATGGAGGTTCGGGCCCCTCGATGGAATTCTCACGCATCCTCATCCGAGCGACGAACTGGCTCGGCGACGCGGTCGTGTCGCTGCCGGCCTTGCGAGCCGTCCGCGAACGATACCCTGCCGCCCACATCGCCGTGCAGGCGCGGCCCTGGGTGGCGGGCCTGTACGCTCGGGAGACTTTCCTGGACCGGGTGATCCCCTACACCGCGTCCAAGGGGGCTTCCGACTGGACCGGAAAGTGGCAGGCCGCCCGCCGATTGCGCGCGGAGCGCTTCGACTGCGCCATTCTGCTGCCAAACTCCTTCGATGCGGCCCTGGTCGTCCGGCTGGCTGGCATCCCCCGGCGGATCGGCTACGACCGGGACGGGCGCCGGCTGCTGCTCACCGACCCGGTTCCACCCCCTTTGCCGGGCGAGATTCCCCGGCACGAGCGCTTCTACTACCTGGAAATGCTGCGGCGGGCGGGGATTCTCAGCGCACTGCCAGAGTGCCCGGTCATTGGGCTGGAAGGCGTGGAGGCGGCGCGTATAGTCGGCGAAAGGCGTTTGGAGCAGGCCGGAATTCGGACCCCCACCATTGGCGTCAGTCCGGGGGCGGCCTTTGGTAGGGCGAAGCGCTGGCTGCCGGAGCGATTCGCCGAGGCTGCGGCACAACTGGCCGCGGTGACGGGGAGCGCCCTGGCGGTGTTTGGCTCCAAGGATGAGCGGCCGATCTGCGAGACCGTTGTCCGGGGCGTCGAGGCGGCGGGGTTCACCGCGCACAACTTCGCCGGTGAAACCAGTTTGGGGGAGTTCATCGACCTGCTAGCCGCCTGCCGCGTCTTTTTGACCAACGATTCCGGCGCAATGCACGTGGCCGCCGCGCTGGACGTGCCCACGGTGGCTGTCTTTGGCGCAACCGACCACGAAGGCACGGGGCCGGCGGGACGGCGAGTCCGCGTGGTGCGGGAACCGGTCGATTGCAGCCCCTGCCTGCTCCGGGAGTGCCCGACCGACCACCGCTGCATGACCCGCGTCTCGGTCGAGCGCGTGGCGGCGGCGGCCCTGGAACTGCTGAAATAGAGTGGACACGCGAACAAAGATCCTGACTTTCAGCGCGGCGATCGAGGCCGCCCGGATGCTACGCGGGCAGGGCCGGCGCCTCAAAGTGGTTACAGGCTGCTTCGATCCATTGATCGCGGCCCACGCCCGGCGCTTGAAGGCTCTGCAAGATGGCGGCGCCGCTTTGATGATTGTCATAGCCGATCCGCCGCGGCCTATCCTGCCGGCTCAAGCGCGGGCCGAACTGGTGGCGGGCCTCTCGTTCGCGGATTTTGTGGCGCTCCCCGAGGCCGGACGCCTGGAAGAACTTCTCAGTAGCCTCGATGCGGCGATTGTTGTACGCGGGGAAGCGCTCGATTTGGAGCTTACCCGGGAGCTGATCCTTCATGTTCATGCGCGGCAACAGGCAAGCTAGCTCCGATCGCGGCATACTCGTGGTCCGCCTAGGCTCCATGGGTGACGTAGTGCACACATTGCCGGCCGTCGCTACCTTGAAACACAGCTTCCCGAGTTTGCCCTTGACCTGGGTGATTGACCCCCAGTGGGCTTACCTCCTTTCCGGGAACCCGTTCGTGGACAGGGTGGTCGTGCTCGACCGCCGCCGGCTGGCTGGCTTGACGCGCGCCTGGCGCGAGTTGCGCTTGCAGCGCTACGCCTGGGCCGTGGACTTTCAGGGATTGTTCAAATCCGCCCTGACCGCTTCCCTGGCGCGCCCGGACCGCATTTTCGGTTTCCATCAGTCGCAGGCCAGGGAACCGATAGCCGCGCTGTTCTACTCGAACCGGGTCCGCGCGGAGTCGGCTCACGTCGTGGACCGCAACCTGGAACTGGCGACGGGATCCGGAGCGTCGAGCGTCGTTTGCACGTTTCCGCTGCCCGACGGAACTCCGGAGGGAGTGCTGCCGGACGGCGACTTCGTGCTCGCCAATCCCGTGGCGGGCTGGCTCGCCAAGCAATGGCCGCTGGAGTACTACGCGGAATTGGCGCGGCTCCTCAAGGAGGAAATGAACCTGCCCCTGGTGTTGAACGGCCCTCCGCGAGCCGGCGCCGAGATATCGCGAGCGCGCGGAACCGTGACCCATCTTTCCGGCCTCCCTGGTTTGCTGCATGCGACGCGGCGCGCCCTGGCGGTCGTCGGTATCGACAGCGGCCCGATGCATCTGGCTGCGGCGCTGGACAAGCCCGGCGTGGCCCTGTTCGGGCCGACTGATCCGGAGCGGAACGGCCCTTACGGCAAGTCCTTCGCCGTGATCCGCGGTCCTGGCGCCCAAACCAGCTACAAGCGCCGCCAGGAGATCTGCAATTGCATGCAGGGCATCTCGGCCGAAGCGGTGTTTCGAACTTTGAAGGACCGGATTTCCGCGCGAAGCTGATGCGCCGCCACTGGTTTCCCGCAGCCTACGCCGACTTCGTCGCCCGCTTGAGGGTTCCCGGCGGATTTGTGCTCGTCGCGGCCTTTCTCTGGCTCTCCGCGCCGACGCCCGCTTCTCTGATGTACGGCCTGCCGGTTGCGGCGCTCGGTCTCTGGTTGCGCGGGTGGGCCGCGGGACACCTGGAGAAGAACCAGCGCCTGGCCACCGGCGGGCCGTATGCGCACTTGAGGAACCCACTGTACCTGGGCTCGCTGCTGGCGGCCGCGGGGCTGGCGCTGGCCTCGCAAAGCGTCCTGCTGGCCGGGATCTTCGCGGCGGTCTTTCCGCTGATCTACCTGCCGGTGATCGAACGGGAGGAACAGTACCTGCGGCAACTGTTCCCGGATTACGACGACTATGCCGCGCGCGTCCCTTGGCTGTGGCCACAGCTACGGAAGGCGCCGGACGGCGGGCGATTCCAATGGAAACTCTACCGGCTCAATGAGGAGTACCAGGCGCTGGCGGCGTTCCTGGCGGGCGTGGCCATCCTATGCTGGAAAGCGTGGAGGTACGGCCCGCGCTAGGAAGCGTGTGGCTGCGGGGGGCGAGACGAGGTCGATCTGTGCCGGCCTTTGGGCGCGTGCGATGGACGGCTGGCGACGTGCGCGAGCATATCCAGGTCCGTAAGGGTGCGGTGCGATGCGACGCCGGAGATCAGGTCCGCCATAAGCACTCGCATGCACAACGTTGGACCTTCTTGAATGCCAACACTATGTTTCCGGAAAAGATCCAGGTTGGCGGTGATGAGGAAAGTCCGGGTCGCCTCGCCAGCCGAAAGCTGTTCGAACCGATAGGCTCGAACGTTGCCCTCCTGCACGAAGCTAGCGTAGCGGAGGTTGATACTCACCCGATGCTTCTCGGCGCTGGTCGAAGGGTGGTGCGATTTCTGCACGCAAACATGCACCGCCTCGGGATGAAGGCCCACCTTCAGGTCAAAGGTAACCGTCTGGCCCACAGCCAGTCCGCCGGCGTCATAGGCCAGCACGGCGGAGGAGTCAAAAGGAAAGTTCAGCCCGTCTTCGCCGGCGATGAATCCGCCCTCGCCCTGCCCGCTCAGGCTCTTAATCCTTCCGGTCACTGCTGGGCGTCCCCTTCTAGGACGGCGTCTTCCGTCCCTTCAGGAACGCTATTCTCCTCCGCATTCTCGTCCACTTCAAAGACGAGATCCCCCTCTTCTCCAAGAGGGCGGCTCTCCAGCTTGCGTTGCACACGCTTGGCAGCCTTGTCGCGCTGCTTTTCCAGGCGAGCCTGTTCCTTCTGACGCTTCTTAAAGGTAGTGTGTGATCGCGAAGCCATAATACTCCTCCGGCTCCTTGTGGCCCGGCTCCCCGGCGCCGGCTCGTGAAGGGGGTGGCCCGATTACCAGCGGCGTGGGCGCCGCTCGCGGGACTCGCCGCCGCGGTCCGAGCCGCCGCGGTCCGTCTTGGGCCGGGCTTCGTTGACGGTTAGCGGACGACCGCCAATGTTGGCTCCGCTCAGAGCGGTGATGGCCCGATCCGCTTCCCCGGCGTCCCTCATCTCGACGAAAGCGAAGCCGCGCGAGCGGCCCGTGTCTCTATCGGTCATGAGTCTGACGCTCTCCACGGCCCCGTGCGGCTCAAAAAGAGCTCGAATCGATTCTTCGGTGGCGCCGAAATCCAAGTTGCCTACAAATATGTTCTTCATTCTTTAGTCTCCCTGCGATTTGTTCGCGGGCTTTACGAGGCAGCTTCGAACCTCGGCAAAGTTGCGCGGGACAATCGAACGCAATTCCAGTGTAACAATTTCCGGCCTCCGCCCGCTAGGACACGGGCGGCGTACCGGCATTAGCCTCTAAACTCAGACGCACCCTTGGCGCGCCATGCCACTTGGTAAAGCACTCCCGAACTACACGGATAATCGAGCGCCGGTTCTTCGCGATTTCGGTCAGCCAGGCCCAAGCGCCGCTATGCGGGAAGTAGATGCCGCGAAAGAATAAGCGCGCCATCAGGTGGCTGATCTTGTAGGCAGCGGGCTCATTCGCTATCGAGTCGATGGCTCTCCACGTCGCCTCGGGGCTGTAGGCATTCGCCCAGGCCCGCCTCACCTCGGCGTGAACTTCGGCGCCGGTCATCATGGAAGGAGTATGCGCCATTTGGAAGGGCGCGAACTCGAGCCAGTGCTTGGGCCGGGTGAGCCGGCCCTCCTGCCTCAGGCGCTCGTAGAGAGGGGTGTGTGGAAAGGGCGTGACTTGTCCGAACACCGGCAGGACCGGCGGCCAGTCGCGCATCTGTTCCAGTGTCTGATCGGCCACGCCGGGGGAGTCGTGGTCCAGACCGAACATGAAGGACGTAATCGCATACACGTTGCGCCGCGCCAGCCGGCCGAGAACATCGGCGTACTCGCTGGGCTTGCTGAAACCCTTGTTTACGCTGGCGAGGTTGGCCGTATTAAGGCTTTCCATGCCGATAAAGACCCACCTACCCCCCGAGTCCGCAATCAGGTCTACCAATTCGTCGTCGCGTAACAAGTTCGCGCTCACCTGTCCGACCCAAGACATGGTCGCGCCGGCTGCGATAATGTCGCGCAACAGCGATTTCGTCCGCTTAAGGTTGATACCGAAGTTGTCGTCGATGAAGAATACGGCGATCTGCCCCCGGGTCTTCTGGGAGCGCGCCTTCAGACGCAGCATTTCGTCCACCACGCTCTCGTTAGAGCGGAAGCGGATGGAGCTGCCGAAGAACCCCGTCACGGTGCAAAACTCGCAGCCGTATGGACAGCCGCGGCCGGATTCGACGGGAATGATATGGAAAGTCTCCCAGGGAGCCCCGAAGTGCCGCATGATGGGGCGCACGAAGTTGGGAATGCGGTTGAACTGGCTGATGTCAAGCGATTCCCAGGGGATCTTCGGATAGTCCGCCAAGGTCGGTTTACACTCGTTGCCGTCGGCGCCTACCGGAGCATAAAGCTCCTTAAGCTCACCCCGCGCCGCGTCCTCCACAATCTGGGGCCAGGTCTGGTCCGCCTCGCCCACCGCGACCGCGTCAGCGTGGCGAGGCCCCCCGTCGCGGCCCAGCGCCTCATCCGGCGCCGCGGTTACGTGCGATCCGCCCATCACCACGGGCACGCCCGCGGCCCGGATCACGTCGGCCACGCGGTAGGCCTTGGCGATCATCCGGGTCATCGCCCCGATCCCGACCAGGCCGATCTTCTGGTCGATCACGAAGCGGGCCAGCTCGGCTTTGCTCATCGGTTGGGCATTGCCGTCGATCAGCAGGACTTCGTGGCCCGCTGGAGTCAGCGCCTGCAAGAGAAACATCCACAGGTGCGGCATGAAGTTGCGGCTCACACCGTTGTCAGGGCTATACAGTAGAATTTTCATTCGAGCGTCGGCATCGTGCGTAGAAAGCCTGGCGTGCTTCCTTTCCACAAGCAGTCAACCCCAGGGCGTAGGATTGGGAACGGGGTTCGTTCCCAGTCGAGCGGGCGGGATTCCTCGTTGGCGTTTAAGCTTCCAATTGTACCACCGGCCAAGCCGGGCCATCACCGAGTAAGGGTTTACGCCGCCGGCGAGCCAGAGATCGGCGTCGTCCATCCGAGGTTAAAGGGCAGCTCATTCATAGGGCCTTGCCACTTCAGCTCGCGCTCGATATCCGGATGCATCTTGTAGGGCTTCTTGATGTCCGCCAGTTTCGGCCCAGCGACGTCGATCTTCGCGAGATCGTACTGACCAAGCCCTATGTTTCCACAGTACTTCAGATAGCCGATCCACTCCGGGTCGATGCTCATAGCCTCGAGACCCACGCGATCAGCCGCGATGTAATCGGTCGAGGCGATGGCAATTCGCGAGGCCACCGCCGTCCCACCGGCCGGGCCGGCTCCCTCCATGCCTTCGAAGCCGTCGATCAGGGCCGCCCCCCAGTTGGGGTGCAGTTTCTGGGCCGTCAGCATCATGTTGTAGTGCATCTGCCGCAGGCCAACGTGCATCTTGCGCTTCTCGTTCCACCGGGGAGTTTCCTTGGGAGCCTGATGGAGCGGCGCGCCAAGCACCATGTTCTTCACCGAGAGGGTCGCAATCATGGCGTTATGCGTCTTCAGGATCGATGAGGAGAGCACGAACGCATCGGGATCAAAGAGCCTCGCGGCCAGCCTCGTAGGCGTCAGGTGGAGATCCGCGTCGAGTAACGCGATGTTCTCGTACTTCGCCTCCTCGTTGAAATCCACCAGCTTGAGTTGCTGCTTGCGGTACTCGGCAACCAGCTTCGGATAGCCGAAGTTATCGTACCCCTGCAGAGTCTCTCCAGCCGAGGATTCGCCGATCACGACAGGCCCCTTGAAGCGTTCCGCGAGGTAGTCCAGGATGCCGCGCAGCGCATCGGCGTTGGTGGCGCCCAGCGCAGCGGTCGTGGTAACGATGTTGGGCTTGATCAGGACGTACTTCTTGCGCTTCAGCTTGGGCTGAAGCTCCTTGTCGATCGCCATCAGCGCCTGATACGCGTTCTTCCGCCGGCTCTCGCCTTGAATCACGGCCACGGTGGATCGGGGCGCGAATTCCGGGAACGGGTCTTGCCGTCCGCCCAGCCGTGGACGAGGCTTGGCAGGCGCCGGCGAGGGTGCCTGCTGGGCGCCGGCGATGCTGGCCCGGAGCAAGCTCGCGCCCCCCGCCAGTTGAAACAGATGCCTGCGTGAGACAATGCAACCCATTCTTCCCTCCTCTTACCTAAACTCTCACTTTACGACATTTTTGGCCCGGCCGAGCGCCGGCGATGTAAAGATTTCACGCAAAGGCGCAAAGGGGCAAAGGCGCAAAGGAAATGGGTTCGTTTTGCTTGCGGTTAAGTGGTTTATTTGGTTCGGGTTGGGGGTCGGAAATGGGTTTGTTCGGTAATTCTTGCCGCAAGGTGGCGAGTTGTTTCGGGGAGGCGGGTTGTGGGGACGGGGGCATACGGTTGCCATTCCATCTGTAGATATAGCATAGAGGAGCGGTCAGACCGGTCGTGCTGCGGGGTTAAGTGGTAGACGGTGAATGGTTTAATTGGTTGTGATCGTAGCAGGCCGGCATGGCATGCCGATCTGCGACGATTTTGAGTGCTTCGTTGTATCGTGCCTGCCGCACGTTTTGTAAGAGCCGTTCCCAATGAACCCTGCCGTAGACGATCTTCACGTCTTTGTCCGCCAGGTCGACTTCCCCCGCCCACATGCGCCGATGATAGTCCCTGAATTCGGGCACGGTCCCACTCCAATCGATTGGCTTGCCCGTCGCACCCAGATGGAGGAAGGCCATGGTGTAGAACAAGTGGGCGATCTGCTGCATGAGATGGAATCGGGCTAGCTGGTACTGATCGGGCGCTGCTCCAAAATATTCCTGAAGATAAACCATTTCCTCTTCGTCATTCGTGACTACCTGATTCGCAACCACCGCCAGGTCGGCATACCGATCGTTCAGGAAAGCCGCTTCCCAGTCCACCAGCCATACGCGTTGTCCGTCGAAAAGGATATTGTCCGGCTTGAACATGTCGTTGTGACTCGACACCATCTCCGCATCGTCATACGGGTAAACCGCGGCCAGTTCCGCATACCGGGCGAAGAATTCCTCGCTTTCGGCTTTGGGGAGAATGTTCGCCGCCTGGAACTTCTGGAGGAATCCGTCCAAGGCAGGTCCTTTGTTGAGCAGGAACGTGCATGTGGTATTGAAAGGAGCCCTGCCAAACGGCGGTAGCGCGTGCAGCGTCCGCAGCACAGCGGGTAACCGAACCAGCGCCTCCGATAGCGGAAGGGGTTGAGCTTCCACAAAATCCGTGATGGAAATCTTGTCTTCGATGTTGGTGTACCAGACACGCGGCGCCACGCCTGCTTCAGCCGCCGCCTTCATGCAGGCGTAGTGGCGCGTAGGATCTTCTGTGCGCATGATGATCTTCAACAGGTAGGGAGATCCCCGCACGATGATGCGAAAGACGAGGGTGAGGTATGCCCCTTGGTAATCCTCGAGATGTCATCGAATTCTGATACTCCGAAAGCCTCGCGCAGGCCGCGAGTCACTGCCGCGCTCTTCTCTTGCGGAATCATGAGGTACTCCATTGGCAGAGGCATGCTTGGCCCCCAGAAATGATGCTTCGCCTGTCGATTCTACCCCAATTCATGATCTACAACTAGTCTTGTTTTCAAATATTTAGCGTGCTATCCTGAAATTGGATGGGCGAAATCGACGCCCTGAGCCCGCCTTCAGTTTCCGGTAACTCCACTAACGACCACAACGCCGGTCGCGCTATGCTCTCAGCAGGAGGCTAGTGTGATCAAGGGCAATGAGCTGGCTGACGCCGCTGTGCGGCGAGGCCGATCGAGCATGAACCGTCTGATATTCGTCGCGCTACTCGCCGCGGCACCCGCGCTGGCGCAGGACGGCTGGATTTCGTTGTTTGACGGAAAGGACCTGACTGGCTGGAAGATCGGCGGCGCTCAGGACACGTTTCAGGTGAAAGACGGCGCCATTGTCTCCGGCAACGGCGGGGTGTCGCACGCATTCTACGACGGGCCCGCCAACAACCACGATTTCAAGAATTTCGAGCTCATGGTGGACGTCATGTCGATGCCTGGTGCAAACGGCGGAATTTACTTCCACACCGTTTTTCAGGACCGCGGCTACCCGCGCAAGGGTTTCGAAGTGCAGGTTAACAACTCCTTCCCGGGCGACCCGGTCATGACCGGCAGCCTGTATCACGTTCAGGACCTGAACGCGGAACAGATCAAGGGGATGACCGCCGATAACCAGTGGTTCACTGAGCACATCATCGTCCAGGACAAGACGGTAATCATCAAGTTGAACGGCAAAGAGGTGGTGAATTGGACTCAGCCGGCCGGCTGGAACGGCGGGCGCGAAGGACCGGGACGCGTACTCGACCACGGCACAATCGCGCTGCAAGGCCATGACCCGAGAAGCACGGTGTATTACAAGAACATCCGGATTAAGCCGCTACCCTGACCGGAGGCGCCTGGTGACGGGCGCGGTAGTACTGGGTGGAACCCGCCTATGGACCACTTCGCGAACGAGATGGTAGCCAATCAGCCCGAGCACCGGCAAACCCGCCGCCAAGAAAGCCGACCCCAGCATCGGATCTTTGGCGTACTTGGGGTGCAACAGTGAGCTTACAGCCCCAGCGTTGAATAGACTGATCAGAAGCCCCGTACCGATGAGCCATGCCACCTTAGCTTTGGAGGTCAAGACCCGAAGGGCCTGCCGATACAACAGAGCGAACGCCGGGACGCTAATGGCAAGAAAGATGGATTCAAGTGTTCCTTCATCTCCGTGCGCTATGTCGTGCATAGCGGCCCAAACCAGGTAAAACAGGATCAGGGTGCCGAAGGCGATCGCTGCCAGCAAGCCCACATCATCCTGGTCCATGCTGTCGATTGTAGCCGGGTCAGCATAGCCCAGTAAGCGGTAGTGCGCTAGTTTGGCCTGCCTCGGGAAGCAGATTCAGGCGAATGAGGGAAGTTAAGTTCCAGCTTCCCAGAGCGGTAGACTATCTGTCATGGCGATACTTCTATTTGCGGTCCTCGCATTTCTCGTTATGCGTGTGGCGATCTCGCAATTGAAGTCCTCTAGCAATCTCAAGTTGGCGGCGCTCGCGATTCCTTGCGCCTTGGCTAGCTGGCTTCTAATGTCCCTGATTGTGAATGTGGCCACGGGGGTCAAATAGCCACCGGCACTGCCTCGGCCACCACCAGCACAGCCACACAGATTTAGCGCTCTATCCGGCAAGCCCCGTGCTCTACCCGCGAACGATCTGACAAACCCTCTCGGTCCTGTAGAGTTCGGGGCAGGCAAGAGGCGTTTCCGGAAAGCGGCCACTTGGTCGCGTAATCGGCGACGATTCCTTCTGCCGGCTGTCCGGACCCGCGCCGAACAAGGGGGCGGACTATTCGGCCGGCTGCTGCTGGGTGAGGCAGTGCAGG
The DNA here is from genome assembly GCA_963734625.1 of Bryobacterales bacterium. GTDB lineage: Bacteria > Acidobacteriota > Terriglobia > Bryobacterales > Bryobacteraceae > CAVTHW01. The sequence continues at coordinate 12,234 of CAVTHW010000015.1, forward strand.
GTGCCGAAGCCGAGCACCAGGTCCAGGGCGTGGATGCCCACCACGGGGCGGTCATGGAACAACTCGCTTAGGATGCCCAGCGCCACGCGGTCGTTCGGGTCGTTGAAGGTCGGCACGATCACCGCGGCGTTGGCGATGTAGAAGTTGGCGTAACTCGCCGGCAGACGGTCGCCGTCGAAGTCGAGCGGGCCGGGCACGGGCAGCGCCACCACCTCGGGCTTCGATCCGTCCTCCAGGCGCAGGTCCTGAATCCGCTCCCAGTTCTCGGCCAGCGGCCGGTAGTTGATGCCGGCGGGATCATTCTCCTTGATCAGCACCAGCGTCGCCGGATCCACGAAGCGGCAAATGTCGTCCACGTGCCCGTGGGTGTCGTCGCCGGCCACCCCTGCTCCGAGCCAGAAGACGTTGGTCACGCCCAGGTACTCTCTCAGCACGGATTCGAATTCGCCGCGGCCCAGGCCCGGATTGCGGACCTGCGTCGCCGGGTCGAGGTAGCACTCCTCGGTGGTCAGCAGCGTTCCGCGGCCGTTGACCTCGATGCCGCCGCCTTCGAGGATGAAATCGCGTCCCCCGTGTTGCGCGTGAAACAGCCGCTTGCCCAGCCGCTTGGCCGCGACTTCCGGCACACGGCGGTCCTGCTGCCAGTCGGGATACTTGGCCCAGGCGTTGAAGTGGAAATGGACGATGGCGGTTTCGCCCGGCCGCTCGACAAAGACCGGCCCGCTGTCGCGCGTCCAGCCGCGGTTGGTGGGATGCAGGATGAACTCGACGCGCTCCGCCCCGGCGCCCGCGCGCGTGAGATAGCGCCGCGCCAGGCGCTCCTCTGCCTCGGACCGAACCAGAATGCGCACCGTCTCGCCCGGCGCGACCTGGCGCACGATCTCGGTGTAGACCCAGCGGATGGTGTCGAGCTTGCCGGGCCAATCGGTGGGATTGTGCGGCCAGCCGAGCCAGGTGGCCTCGTGCGGCGCCCACTCGGCGGGCATGGAGTAGCCGAGCGCGGCGGGAGTTTCTGCCATAATCTTATTCTGCCCCATGCCTAAGAAAGAAATTAACCCACGCCGCTATCGCGAAGATCTCTCCGAGACTCCCGACTGGCTGAAGAAGAAGAAATGCCCCAACCGGGACCAGTATCTATCGGGGAAACGCATCCAACCCCGGAACCTGACGGGCAAGGAGAAGCTCGCCGACATCGTCGACAACGTCTTTCTGGCCTACAACTCGGCCCGGCTGAAGGAAGGCTGCCAGTTGTTCGTCGAGAAGATGCTCGAGCCGGACGTCACCATCGGTATGAGCCTGGCTGGAGCGCTCACGCCCGCCGGCCTGGGCTGCTCTTCTATCGTCCCGCTGATCAAGGCCGGTTTCGTGGATTGGATCGTGGCCACCGGCGCGAACCTCTACCACGACCTGCATTTCGCCCTGAATTACCCGGTGCGCGCCGGCCATTTCAATATGGACGACACCGATCTCCGCAACAACGACATCGTGCGGGTCTACGACGTGCTGCTGGGCTACAGCGACTGCCTGATGGCCACCGACGAGATTCTGCGCAAGATCCTGGTCCAGCCCGAGTTTCAGAAGGAGATGGGCACCGCGGAGCTGCACCACCTGCTGGGCCGTTACGCCGCGGAGTGGGAGAGAAAAGCGGGGCTGAAGGACGTTTCCGTGCTGGCGGCGGCTTATCGCGCGGGGGTGCCTTGCTACACCTCGTCGCCGGGCGACTCGACCATCGGAATGAATGTGGCCGGCGAGGAATTGCGCGGCAACAAGCTGCGCCTCAACCCGTCCATCGACGTCAACGAGACCACCGCCTTCGTGCTGGCCGCCAAGCGCTCCGGCGGCAAGAGCGCAGTGGTGCTTTGGGGCGGGGGAAGCCCGAAGAACTTCACGCTCCAGACCGAACCGCAGATCCAGGAAGTGCTGCGCATCAAGGAATTCGGGCAGGATTACTTCTTCCAGGTGACCGACGCGCGCCCCGACACGGGCGGCCTGAGCGGCGCCACGCCCAGCGAAGCCGTGAGCTGGGGCAAGGTGGACCCCGACCGCTTGCCCGACGCGGTGGTCTGCTACACGGATACGACCATCGCCATGCCGATCCTGACCCACTACGCGCTGGCCCGGCACAAGCGCCGCCAGCCGCGGCGGCTCTACGATCAGCGCGGCGAGATGATGCGGGCGCTGAGGAAGGAGTACTTCCTCCACAATAAGGTGAAGATGGTGGACGGCTCCGAACCGGACCTGGACTGATGACCTCCCGGCAACTCCAATCCATCGCCCGGAAGCACGGCACGCCCGTGATCGTCATCGATCACGACATCCTGCGCCGCAACTACGCCCGGTTTCGGAAGCACCTGCCCAAGGTGCAGGCCTACTACGCCGTGAAGGCCAACCCGGAGCCGGATATCGTGCGCACGTTCTACCGCGCCGGCGCCAGCTTCGATGTGGCCTCCATCGCGGAGTTCATGCTGGTCCACGAGAACATCCGGCATTTGCCGGCCAAGCAGCGGCAGGACTTCATCTGGGACAAGATCGTATACGCCAATCCCATCAAGCCCAAGGAAACGCTGCGCGAACTGGACCCCTACAAGCCCCTGGTGACCTTCGACAACCGCGCCGAGCTGCTCAAGATCCGGCAATACGCGCCGCACGCCGGGCTGGCGCTGCGGCTGCGCGTGCCCAACACGGGCTCCATGGTGGAGCTATCGAGCAAGTTCGGCTGCGATCCGGGCGAAGCCGTGGACCTCATCGAGGAGGCCTTCCGCATCGGCCTGGTGGTGGAGGCCGTCAGCTTCCATGTCGGAAGCCAGTGCACTAATTTCGAGAACTTTGTCCAGGCCCTGAACATGGCGGCGGCGGTGATACGCGAGGCGGCCTCGCGCGGGTGCGAGATCAAGATCGTCGACATCGGCGGCGGTTTCCCGGTGCCCTACGATCGCCACGTGAAGCCGATCAGCGCGCTGGCCCGGAGGATCAACGCGGAGATCAGCCGCCTGTTCCCCGCCGGCGTCCAAATCCTGGCCGAGCCCGGCCGGTTCCTGGTGGCCACGGCGGCGACCGCGGTGGCGCGGGTGATCGGCAAGGCCGTGCGCGACGGCAAGACCTGCTATTACATCGACGACAGCGTCTACAGCACCTTCTCGGGGATCCTGTTCGATCATGTGCAGTACGGAATCAAGGCGTTCAAGAAGGGACCTACCGAAATCTGCGCGGTCTTCGGCCAGACCTGCGACGGGCTGGACGTGATCTCCCAGGCCGAGGAGTTGCCGGACCTGGAGATCGAGGACCTGGTCTACTCAGAGAACATCGGCGCCTACTCCAACGCCTCGGCCACCTGGTTCAACGGCTTCCCCCCGGCCAAAGTGATACACGTAAACGTGTAGGGGCACGGCGCCGCCGTGCCCCTACTTCGTGCATCTACTTGGTATGAGGATGCTACTGAACGTCAAGATGCCACATGAACCCTTCAACACGCTGGTGCGGCAAGGCAAGGCGGGAGCGATTTTGGGCCGGATCCTAGGTGAAATCAAGCCCGAGGCGGTCTACTTCAAAGAGGAGGACGGCAAGCGCGGAGCATTTCTGATCGTAGATGTCGCAGAGCCGTCGCGGATCCCGTCGATTTCGGAGCCATTCTTCCTGAACTTCAACGCCGAGTGCCACTTCCACATCGTTATGTCGCCCGAGGACTTGAAGAAGGCCGGCTTGGAAGAACTGGGCAAGAAATGGGCGTAAGCACGAGACTTCACCTCAATCTTGCCATTGAGAGGCAAGACAACCGATAGTAGCTAACTAGCCATCGACCGGGCGGAACTCAAGTTGTCGTTGGTGACGCCCCAGATCCCGCTAACGCTGCCACCGCCGCCGATGAACGCACCCGCGGAAGCCAGGCAAATCATCGCCAGCAGGAGCGTGTACTCAACCAGATCCTGCCCGCCCTCGTCACTCCAGAAAACCGCCATCCTTTTCATGCATTCTCCTCCTGCACGGTGACTCCAAAAGATTATGGTGAGGCAGCGCTCGGGCCTAGACAATAGCACGTTCGTTAACAAGTAGATGTATGCGTACTGGTACTCGCCAGGCCGTGACGTTAGCGTCCCGGGCCGCCACGCCCGCCGCCGGGGGGGAAGCCGCCGCCTGGCGGCGCTCCTCCGCCGCCTCGCCCTGGCCCGCCTTGTCCTGGGCCCCGGCCACGGCCACCCTGGTTGCCGGGGGAACCGGGGCCGCCCGGCTGTGGGCCGGTCTGGGCTCCTCTACCACCGGGGCCGCCTTGCTGCTGCTGGATGCTCTGCATCATCATGCGGACGGCAATGGGGTCCTGACGGGCGTCGTAGGTGAACTCCCACTCGTTGTACTTGGTCCGGTCGTTGTATACCTTGATGCCCTCGGCTTCCAATTGGCTGGCGACACCGGCAATGCCCGCGCCCCCGAGCTGTTGCTGCTGCGTCGAGCCGGATAGCGACCGTGGCGACATCATGAAGCCTCCCCCGCCCAATGACACGGTGCCTCCGCTTCCCCCGCCCGGCTGCCCCGAGTTCGCCTGCTGTATCACCTGCATGCCAGCCGGGCTGGGAGTGGTTAGGAGCCGGTTGATGATCTCGGCGGCCGGATTGGAGGGCGTCGTTGCCACCGGACCGGTGGGGGCGGGCTGGCCCTCGGCCCCGGGCCCGGTTGGCGAAACTGCCGGCTGATTCTGGCCGATTCCGGGCTGGGCCAGGAACGGCAGGATCGACACCGACGGAGCCCCGGGGGCTGGCTGGCCGGGGGCTGGCTGCGCATTCTCCTCGGTGTCATCGGCCGGCGGAGCAGTGTTCTGCAGCATCGGGTCCACAGTCAGGATCCTGTCGCTGGCCCGGGCCTGAAGCCAGGGGGCGGGAGCCTGTTGGCTGGTATCGCTCGCCGAAGCGCTCGCCGCCTGTGTGGTCTGTGCCGGGGATTGAGTCAGGAGCGAATCGGTGAAGACGCCGCCGGCCACATGAATCAGGCGCCAGTTGTCCTCGCCCGTCATGGGGTCCTTATAGCGTTTGCGCAGGAAACGCCGGTTGTTGGTGTTCTCGAGCGCGTCGAGATCTACCGGGTAGCGTCTTAGGGTGCGATAGTAAACCTGGACGGCGCGCTTGTACTGTTCGCCCCGATCGAGGAGGAGCTGCTCTTTGGCGCGCTGCGACTCCATCACCACCCGCGGCAACTCCATGTAGAGCGAGATCGCCAGGATGGCCGCCAGCAGAAACACCGCCAGCATGGCGAAGCCGGATTCCTGCGAATTGGCGCGCCGCGCCTGCATCAGCCCACCTGCGGTTCCAGCGGCAGAGTCTGTTCCGCCTTGTAGTCCAAGTCTTCCATGACCACGGAGTTCAGGCTTATCTTCACCACCCGGTAGCGCTTCTTCAGTACGTCTCCCTCGGTGGCCACCAGGATCTCGTCGCCGTCGAGGAAGAACGCACGCCGGACGTTTTGCGTGTACGGAGTGGTGAACCCAAAGAACCTCAGCGGGATAGGCGGGGCCACGGGCTTACGCGCTTCCACCGGCGGGGGCGGGGGCGCTGGAGCAACCGGCTGCGGGACGATCTTGGGTGCGGCCGTCTTTGGCACGGGAGCGGTCGAGAACTCGAACAAGCTGCGGCCTCCGCCTTTGTACGTCGATTCCTGAAGCTTGGAGAGCAAATCCAGCCGTAGCGTCGTATCCCTCGAGTTGAGCTCGCCGAAGTCGACGGATTTCCTGGGCTTTAGAGACGGGCGGAACGCCTGGGTGGAAGATTCGGATGACTTGGGGGCTTCCGCTCGCGGAACTGGCCGCCCAGCCTGCAAGAGAACGTCCTTGCCGGCAGACGCCGGCGCCCTGGAGGACGCTACCGGGGCAGGCGTCCGCGCCGGCTTCGAGGAGAAGTTGGTGTAGACGAAGTAGCCTGCCACTGCCATCAGGCCCACCAGAATCATGACCTTTTTCGGTTCGGCTCCCAGGTTCATTGGGCTTCTCCTTCCCCGTTGACGAACACGTTGAGCCTGACGTTAATGGCCAGCGTCCCCTGCGACTGGATCGGCGACGCCTGCAGCCGTTCAATGGTCAGGAAACGCGGCGAGCGGTCGATCAGGCTGATGAGCTCGACCAGATCGGCGTAGCTGCCCTCATAGTTGCCCGAGACAACCATCAGCGCCAGAGTGTCGGAACCCTCGACTGGCTCGTAGCTGAAGGAGTGGTCTCGCGCCGTCACCCCGGCCTTCTCGGCCAGGGCGTTCAACTCCGTGAGCACCGTGGAATAGGCCGTGCGGCGATCCAGGAAGTTCTCGTTGAAGAACTGGTCCGCCTCCGCCCGCGTCTTTTCGACCGCGCCGGCGATGGCGCGCAGGCGGGCCGTGGCGGTTTCGCGCTGCTGTGCGTCGCGGCTCAGCGTGGCAAGCTGCCGCTGAAGATCCTCCGGCGACCCGCCCCAGGGATGGAGGACGACGGCCGCCGCGGCCAGGTTGGCCACTAGCAATGCGCCCAGCGCCACGCGGGCCGTCAACCGCGGGTCTTTGCCCAGTCTCCCCAGAATGCCGTGGGGCGTCCATGTGCTGTGCTTGTCTGTCCTTGTCATGCGCCGGTCCTCATGGCTTCTGCCCATAATTGACGGTCACGCGATAGCGGTAGAGGGGCTCCGTCTGGCTGGGCGGCAGGAAGTTGTGGACCTCGGTCAAGCCGAACGCCGGAGAGTTTTCCAGCCGCGTCAGCATCGCCAGCACCGGCGCCGCGGTCTGGGCTCCGACCTGCATGTCCAGCAGCACCTCGTTGTTCGAGCCGAGCTGCGGACGAATGGAGATCAGCCGCACGTTGTAGGGCATGACTCCTTCCAGATCCGAGAAGATCTGGGTCCAACTGACGCCCTTGCGGTAAAGCAGGGAGTTGATGAACACAACCCGGTCCAGAACCTCCGCGTTCGCCGGCCTGCGGAGGAGCTCTTCCAGGCGCGTACGCTCCTGGCTCACAGCCTGCGACTGCTTCTGCAGCCGGGCGATGCTTTCCCGCGTCTGGGCCGCCGCGCCGCGCTGCACGATCGCCAGCCAGACCAGCAGGCCCAGCAGCACCGTCAGGACCAAACCCAGCGCCATGGAGGCGGCGATGAGCGGCCGGTCGCGCCGGAAAGGTTCACTCGAAAGGTTCACGCCGATGCGCATCGTCCTACCATTCCTTGAGACCTTCCAGGTATCCCAGAAGGCCCGCGTTGTTTTCCCCCGGCATGCCAAACCTCGACGTCAGGGGCTCCACCGGGACGCCCATCTCGGACGTCAGCCACGCTCCCAGTTCGGCCGTGCCGCGGCCGAACCCGCACACCAGCAGCGTGTCGGGTTTGGAGGAAAGCTGATCCTCGACATAAGCCAGCGTCGGGAACAGGTGGCCGGCGATCTCCTCGCGGCCGGCCTCCGTCAGTTCGATCACCCGGATCAGATCCAGCCCCCCGCCACCCACTACGGCCAGGCTCAACTTCCGCCCGGTCCGTTTCACCAGCACCTTCACCCCCGTAGCCGGAACCAGGTCCAGCGAGGCCAGCGTGGAGGTGGTCACCCATCCGGGGTGAAAGCCGGCCAGCCGGAAAGGCGCTTCGTAGTGCGCCACGATTTCCAGCGGCGCCAGCGCCGCCGTCACGCGCACTTTCCGGCCTTCGCCGACGCTCTTACGCGCTTCGAAGCTCAGCGCCGCCGAGTCCACGTCAAAGGGTACGCTGCGCTTAAGGCGGAAGCGCACCAGGGAGGTCTGCTCCTTGACGTCAAACGGGAAATCGTCAAAGTCCAGAACCGTGACGCGTATGGCGTAATCCGGCAGGATCAGCGCCGCGCGCCGCCGCTTGCGGCCGCCGTCGCCGGGCGCGAGCGCTCGGATCTGCGCCAGCACGGCGTCCGGCCGCACTACGTTGTCGCGCAGCGGAGACGGTGAGATGGCGTCGGGCGGCAGTTCGGCGAAGGAGATATTGGGCGCGCTCGAGATCTCGGCGGCGGCGATGCCGGCCTCGGTCAATTCGAAGGCCCACGCCGGCGGCGGATCTTTGAGCGGCCTCAGCAGGGAGGTATGTGCGGACATAGCGTAGCGCTCACCCCTCGATAAAGGTGACCTTGTTCAACTCCTTCAACGTCGTAAGCCCGTGGCGCACCTTGTCCAGGCCCGATTCGCGCAGGAAGATCATGCCCTCCTCCCGGGCCACGCGCTTGATCTCGGATGTGGGCCTCTTGTCGAGGATCATTTCGCGGATTCTCTCGGTCAAATCCAGCAGCTCGCAGATCGCCGTCCGGCCCCGGAAGCCCGTTCCGCCGCACTCGAAGCAGCCTGTTCCTTCGTAGAAGGGAACATCCTTCCACTCGGCCGCGCGCAGGCCGCTCTCCTCCAGGTACGCCTCGGGATAGACCACCGGCTGCTTGCAGTGGGCGCAGATCAGCCGGACCAGCCGCTGCGCCAGGATGCAGTTCAGGGCGGAGACGAAGTTGTAGGGCTCGACGCCCATGTTCAGGAACCGGCCCAGCACGTCCAATACGTTGTTGGCGTGCACCGTGGTGAAGACCAGGTGGCCGGTGAGCGCGGCATTGATGGCGATCTGCGCCGTCTCCTGGTCGCGGATCTCGCCCACCATGATCTTGTCGGGTCGTGCCGCAGGATGGAGCGCAGGCCGCGGGCAAAGGTTAGGCCCTTCTTCTCGTTGACCGGGATCTGCGTGATTCCCTTGATCTGATACTCGACCGGGTCCTCGACGGTGATGATCTTGTCCTCGTCGTTCTGGATCTCGCTGAGCGCGGCGTAGAGCGTGGTGGTCTTGCCCGATCCGGTGGGGCCCGTCACCAGCACCATGCCGTAAGGCTCCTTGATGTAGCGGCGGAACTTCGTGCGCTCCATTTCGGAGAAGCCCACCACATCCAGTGTGAGCCGGGCGAACTTCTCGCTCATCGACTCCTTGTCCAGCACCCTGAGCACGGCGTCCTCGCCGTGGATGGTGGGCATGATGGAAACGCGAAAGTCGATGAGCCGCCCTTTGTAGCGCACCCGGAAGCGTCCGTCCTGGGGCGTGCGGCGTTCGGCGATGTCCAGCTCGCTCATCACCTTGATGCGCGAAATGATGGTCGAGTGCCAGTCCTTGGCGATGGGCGGCATGGCATAGTGCAGCACGCCGTCGATGCGGTACTTGATGGCCACTTCCTGGTCGCGGGTTTCGATGTGGATGTCGCTGGCCCGGCGCTCCAGGGCGTTGAAGATGGTGGTATCGACCAGCTTGATGACCGGCGCGATGTTGCTGTCGGCGGCGGTGAGGCGGTCGATGGACAGCGTTTCGTCCTGCCCCTCTTCGTCGCTGACGACGTCCAGCGCGAACCCCTCGGTGACCTCCTCCAGCACCCGCTGCGACTGCTCGGTCTTCTTCAGCAGGTCCGAGATCTGGGTCAGCGTGGCGACCCTCACCCGCAACTTCTTGTTAAGCAGAATGGCCAGCTCGTCGATCAGGTTCAGGTTCCGCGGGTCGGCCAGGGCGATCTCCAGCAGTCCGTCGCTGGAGTGCATGGGGACGAAGTTGTAGCGGAACATCAGGTCGACCGGGATGGAACGGAACAGGTCGTGGTCGATATGCGCGGTCACCAGGTCGACGAACTCGCAACGATAGCGGGCGGCCAGCGCGCGCGCCTGCTCGGCCTCCTGCCTGGGATCCTGCGGTTTGGCTCTGTCGGCTGCCATGTTTCACCCCATCAACCGAGGTTCTGTGCCAGCGAGAAAATCGGCAGATACAACGCCACCAGCACTAATGCCACGAATAACCCCATGAAAACCATGATCGCCGGCTCGATCAGCGTGAGCACGGCCGCCATGCGGATTTCCACATCTTCCTCGTAAAACTCGGCGATGCTGGTCAGCATCGCGGGCAGCGCCCCGGTGGACTCGCCGACTTCAATCATATCGACCGACAAGCTCGGAAACATACCCGTCGCGTTGACCGCCGCCGACAGGGGCTGCCCTTCCCTCACCATCTTTCGCGCTTTGCCCAGAGCCTTCCGCAGCAGGCTGCTACCCATCGACTCCGAAGCCGTTTCCAGCGCCTGCATCAGCGGAATCCCGCCCACCAGCAGCGTGCTGAGCACGCGCGCGAACTGGCCCGACCTGGTACATGATCCAGATCCGCCCCAGCACCGGCGCCCGAAGCTTCAACCCGTCCAGCTTCGCCTGGGCGGACTCGCCACGGGACCATATCCGGAACGCCGTGACCGCGACCGCCGTGATCACGACGAAACCGAGCACGTATTGCCGGGCGGCCGTGCCCAGGGTGATCAGGAACTGGGTGAGCGCGGGCAGTTCCGCGGACATGGTGCGGTAGAGCTGGGCGAACTGAGGGACGACGTACGTTATCAGGAAAACCACCAGACAACAGACCATCACCAGCAGCACCGCCGGATACATCAGCGAGACTAACAGCTTCTTGCGCACGCTAAGGGTCAGCTTCTGATAGGCGATAAACCGATCGATGACGTCGGCCAGGCTGCCGCTCTTCTCGCCCGCCAGCACCGAGGTCACGTAGATCGGAGGAAAAACGCCTTGGCGGCGGAAGGCCTCCGAAAGCAGCGCGCCGTTGTGCACTTCATCCCGGACGGCGCGGATGTGGCGGCCGAGCTTCGGGTCCGTCAGCCGGTCCGCCAGCAGGTCCAGTCCCTTCAGGATCGGCAGCCCGGCGCGGATCAGGGTCACGAACTGCTGGTTGAAGATCAGGAACTTCTCCAGGCTGAGTTTCTCGCGGCGCTGGAAACCGCGGGCCGCAACGCCGGCCAAGACTTTGCGCGGACGGACGGAATAGACCAGGAACCCCTGCTCGGTGAACCGGCCGCGCAACTCCTGCTCGGAGGCGCCCTCGGCCACCTGCTGGTGGATCTCCCCCATGGGGTCGGCGTACTTTAGTACGAACTCAGGCACGGGCTATGGTCCTCCCTCTTCCTCGGAGATCCCGTCTACCACCTCGGCGCCCGGCGGCGGCGCGAACTGGAACAGGCCGTCCGCCAGCGGAGGATTCAGCTTCTCCCGGGTGAACCGGAACTCCATGACGGATTGGTCCTGGCCCGTGATCCGCAAGAAGCTGATCTCGTGGGCCGGGCTCACCAGAAATTCCACCGTGGTATAGGGCGCCCGGTCGGACTTGGGTACGGCGGTGATCCGGACGTTCGCCCCCTCGGGACGAGAGGTGAACTGGCGAAACTGGTCCCAGAAATCCAGGCGGCCGAGCAGGAAACCAAGCGGGGCGCGGAGGTCGTCGCTCTCGCGGACTTTCATCCGCTCGACGCGATTGGAGGCCGGGCTGTAAAGGTAGAGCAATTTCCCGTCGGAGAGGAACAGCTTACCCGGAGGGGAGTCGTACTGCCAGCGCATGCGGCCCGGCTTGCGCAGAAACAGCTCGCCGCTTTCGGCCCTCGGCTGCCGCCCTTGAACGCTATATGTCTGTTGGAAAAGGACTTGTATGGATTTGGCGCGATTGTAGCGGGTCTCGACCGCCTTGAGCAGCGTGGCGGTGTCGATACCGGCCGCCAGCGCCGGTACAGCGAGACACAACGACACCAATAATCGCATCACATTGAAAATGACGCTGCGGGAAGGGCTATCGTGGAGGGAAACTAGTGAGATCATGTCCCGTGTGCTTCGCTGGCTGCCGCGCGCGACTTTGGCCCTGCTGGCCCTGAACGTTCTCGTTAGCCTTGCGCCGGCTGGTTCTCAGGTCGAGTTCGCGGGGATTCGATTTCCCGCGCACGGCGCCGCCAAGCCGCTTCTGCTGCTGAATGGCGCCTTGGTTCTATATCTTCTCCTGCTGCGCCGCACTACTGAGGAGGGCAAGCTGAAGCATGCCCCACTCGGCCCCTGGTGGGTCCTGCTGGGGGCCGTTCTGGCGGTCTACCTTCCGTCCCTGGGGGTGAACTTCCAGCACCATGATTGGACCCATCGCCACGTTGGCGCCGCGCTCGGGTCCCTGGCATCCCTGGAACGGCTCTTTACCGTGCCTCAAGTGGACGGGATGTACCGCCCGCTGGCGTTTCTATCATTTTGGGCCGATTACAGGGTATTCGGTCCGGCCTTGTGGGGCTACCACTTGCAGAGCATTGCACTCCATTTCTTGAACGCCTTCCTGGTGGGCCGGTTGGCGTCGCGACTGGGCTTCGACCGGGCCGCCAGCCGGACCGCCGCGTTTCTGTTCGGACTGGGAGCGGTCTATTGCGAGGCCGTAGTGTGGCCCGCCGCGCGGTTTGATCTGCTTGCAACTGCCTTCAGCCTGCTCGGAATCCTCTTCTTCCTCAGGTTCTGGCGCGGTGCGGGCGGCTATGGGATTGCCGTTGGGGCCAGTTTCGTGGCCGGAGTGCTGAGCAAGGAGACGGCCTACTCGCTGGTGCTGCTCATCCCCGCCCTGATTGCCACACACCGGATTTGGGATTTGCCGGCTGAGGGCAAGAGAAAGGCCCTCTGGCTGGCTGCCGCATTGACCCTCTGCGCCGTTGTGCTCCTGGACGTGCGCTTCAGTCTATACGGCGGAATCGGCGGCTAGCGGCGGCGGCGTGATCGGCGCAAAAGCCATTTACTCGCTGGTGGTGAACGTGCTCGCGCTATCGGTCTTCGGCATCAATAGCACGGTCCCCACGCTGGCGGCCACCTTGATCGTGGCGCTCTTCGTAGGCGCGGTACTGGCGCTGGCATTCCACTACGCCGGTCGGACGGACGGCAGGCTGTGGGCATTGGCCGGGTTCGCCCTGCTGGCGGCGGTCCCTGTCGTGAGCGTCATCGGGTGGATTCGACCGTCCTTGCAGCATGCGAGACACCTGTACTGGCCCTCGGTGTGGGTGGCGCTGCTGCTGGCGCTGGCGCTCGGGCGTTGCTCCCGCCGCTCTGCCGTGACGGCTCTGTTTGTGCTGGCTCAAGCCGCCGCCCTTACCTACAACATCTGGGTCTACCGGGACCTCTTCAACAAGGCGATCCTGGGCGCGGACCAGGTTTCCAGTGACCTCATTGCCGCCAACGCTCCCCAACGCCGAGGTGCGGCTGATTGGCGTGCCGAACGACCCGCATGGCGTGCCGTATGTCGAAACCGAGATTCAGGAGAGAATCCGGCGGGCGTTCCCGGCCGCGGCCGTTCAGGTTTGCCCGGATCCCGCCGCGTGCGCCGCTTCGCCCGAAGGCAGGCCGGTTTTTGCCTATGCCTGGGATGCCGAACGCCGCACCATCCGCCGCCTTGGCCGGTGAGATACTCCGTAGGGCTTTGGCCGGGCGTCTGGCGACAGCCCGAAAAAACGCCGGCTCAAAAGCCGGCGGCTGGCTGCAAACCAGACCCCACGTGGGCATTCTGCCTTTGTGCTGAATCACCCTGGCGTCCACTCTTGTGTCGCGCACTCCGCGCAAGTTCGACATTTGTAACAGAATTTGTTAATCTTAGGATGAGAGGCAGCCCGCCAATGGCATTTAAGTCACCGTTTCCCCCGGGAGCACAGGTAGAACATCCCAGATTCGGCCTGGGTTCTGTTCTGGCTAACAGCGAAGAGCACATTGTGATCAAGTTCGATGAGTTTGGGGAGAAGAAGTTCGTTTCCTCCATCATTTTTCCCAACCTCAAGAAGAGCGACCGGGAGCCGCCTGTCGCCAAGCGCGCCAGCCGGAGCCGGAAACCGAAGGCCGTAGTCGCCGTCGTTGCCGTCGTGGCGTAAGACAGCAGCAAAGCACTACAGCGTTTTCAGGTAAGCGATCAGATCGTCCTTTTCAGCGGCATCGAGTAACTGTCGATAGGGAGGCATTCCCTTTGCCGCCGACTTCGATGCGAGCTCGCACGTTTGCCTCCGTCATCGGTTTCCCGTCCGTGAGCCTTTGTTTCTTGAAGAGTCCCTTCAGGCCGGGGCCGATCTTCTTCTCGCCGCTCGCGGCGTTGTGACATACGGCGCACTGAGCAAATACGGCAGCCCCTGTCTTGGCGTCGCCTCCTGGGGCCGCCCAGAGCGAGAGTCCCAGTGCGGCGCATCCGGCAAGTGCGCCCAGCCGCGATTGTCTCATCATCTTCCTTCCCAGTTTACAATCAAAGCATGAGAATACTCCTCTTCACGGGTAAAGGAGGGGTAGGAAAGACCAGCCTGGGCGCGGCCACCGGCGTACGGCTGGCGCAACTGGGCCACCGGACGCTGGTCATGAGCGTGGACCCCGCGCACAGCCTGGCGGACTCTTTCGACCTCAGCGCAGGCCTGTTCCAAGGCGAGACGGCGGACCCCTACCGGGTCGGCGAGCACCTCGACATCCAGGAAGTCAACATCCAAAAGGAGATCAAGCGCCACTGGAAGGAGATCTCCGCCTACGTCACCTCCGTGCTGCGCACCACCGGAATCGGCGACGTGGAGGCCGAGGAGTTGGCGATCCTCCCTGGAATGGAAGAGCTGAGCGCCATGATGTACGTGAACCAGTACCGGCGCGAGCGGCGCTACGACGTGATCGTGCTGGACTGCGCTCCAACGGCCGAGTCCATGCGGTTCATCAGCATGCCTACCACGCTCGACTGGTACATGAAGCATATCTTTCCCTTCCAGCGCAGCGTGCTGAAGGCCGTCCGGCCGATCGCCAACAAAGTGTCACCGGTCCAATTGCCGGCGGACAGCTACTTCGTCAATGTCCAGGAATTGTTCGGCAAACTGGAAGGCATTCAGGAACTGCTGGAGAACCCGGCCTCGACCAGCGTGCGGCTGGCGACCAATCCGGAAAAGATGGTGCTGCGGGAGACCCAGCGGGCATTCGTCTACTTTTCGTTGCACGGCCTCACCGTGGATACGGTGATCGTGAACCGTCTGTTGCCCGCCGTGGTGAACGACCCGTATTTCGCGCGCTGGCTGAAATCGCAGAACGAGATCATGGGCGAGATCGAAGAGTACTTCGCGCCCGTGCCCGTGAAGCGCGTGCCACTGTTCACCACCGAGGTGCTGGGACGAAAGAGGCTCGAGGAATTGGCCGCCATCTTGTATCCGAAGGGCGAAGATCCGGCCAGCGTGGTGCGAGTGGAGCGGCCCTACAGCTTCGTCAAGCGGGACGGTTTCTACGAGGTGCGCCTGCGGCTGCCCTTCGCCACGAAGGGGGAAGTGGGGCTGTTCAAGAAGGGCGACGAACTGGTGATCGAGATCGGAAGCCTGCGCCGTCACGTCGGCCTGCCGGCTTCCATGGCGGGCCTGAGCCCGGTGCGGGCCAGGCTGGACAACAAGCTGCTGACGGTGGAATTGAAGGAGGTTGGCTCATGAACGGAAAGAAAAGGACTGCTCCGCGGGCCGCGGAGCCCGAGGCCAGGTGCCTCTGCATGGGAATGGGGCCGAAATTGACCGAGATGCTGGAGTGCCGTTCCCAGGCCGCGGCGGGGCACATGCGCAACGCCCGCGTGGAGTTTCTGAAGGCCATGCGCGCGCTGATCGACGAGCGCATCGAGCACCTTTCGCGGTCTCCCAGAAAAGGAACCGCGGTCCCGGTGGAGTGATTCGCGCGGCGCCGGCTCGTGTTAAACTGAAGTCCTCCCATGAAGTTCGGCGTCGTAGTGTTTCCCGGCAGCAACTGCGACCACGATGCGTGGTACGCCACCTCCCAGAACCTCGGCGAATCGGCGGAGTATATCTGGCACGACTCGACGAGCTTGGGCAGCGTCGATGCGGTCATCCTTCCCGGCGGGTTCGCCTACGGAGATTACCTGCGCTGCGGCGCCATCGCCAAATTCTCTCCCGTAATGCGCGCGGTGCGCGAATTCGCCGCCGGCGGCGGGTTGGTGCTGGGCATCTGCAACGGCTTTCAGATTCTGGTAGAAAGCGGCCTGCTGCCCGGCGCCCTGATCCGCAACCGCGGCTTGAAGTTCATTTGCCGGCCGGTGGACCTGGTCACCGCCACCACGAACTCGCCCTTCACCTGCCGGGCCCAAAAGGGCGGTTCCCTGACCTTCTCCATCGCTCACGGCGAGGGCTGCTATTACGCCGACGAGCATACGCTCGATGAACTCGAGGCCGAGGACCGCGTGGCCTTCCGCTACGCCGATAACCCTAACGGCTCGCTGCGCGACATCGCCGGCGTTCTCAACCGCGAAAGGAACGTGATGGGCCTGATGCCGCACCCGGAGCGCGCCGCCGATCCGCTGATGGGCTCGACCGACGGCCTGGTCATCTTCCAGTCAATGGTCTCCGCGATGGCGGTGAAGTGATCATGGGCGCCAATCACTCCGGAGCTTGTCGCCTCACACCAGTTGACCGGGTCCGAGTACGAGAAAATCCTCTCGCTGCTCGGCCGCGAACCCAGCTACACCGAGCTCGGCATTTTCAGCGTGATGTGGAGCGAGCATTGCTCCTACAAGAGTTCGCGCCTGCACCTGAAGAAGCTGCCGACGCGCAGCAGGCTGGTGCTGCAAGGGCCGGGCGAGAACGCCGGCGTCATCGACATCGGCGGCGGCTACGCCATCGCCTTCAAGATCGAGTCGCACAACCACCCCAGTTTCATCGAGCCCTTTCAGGGCGCGGCCACGGGCGTGGGCGGCATCCTGCGCGACATTTTCACCATGGGGGCGCGGCCCGTGGCGGTGATGGACTCGCTGCGCTTCGGCCCGCTGGACGATCCGCAGTCCGGACCGCGCAACCGGCGCATCCTGGAAGGCGTGGTGGCCGGGATTGCGCACTACGGCAACTGCTTCGGCGTGCCCACCGTCGGCGGGGAGTGCCTGTTCGAGCCCGGCTACAACGGCAATCCGCTGGTGAACGTCTTCGCCCTGGGCGTGTTCAAGAAGGACGAGATTTTTCTGGCCAAGGCCGAGGGAATCGGCAATCCGGTTATCTACGTGGGAGCCAAGACCGGGCGCGACGGGATTCACGGCGCGTCGATGGCCTCGGCGGAGTTCACTGAGGAATCCAAGCAAAAGCGCCCCAACGTGCAAGTCGGCGATCCGTTCCTCGAGAAGCTGCTGATGGAGGCCTGCCTGGAAGCCATGCGGACCGGCGCCATCGTCGGCATCCAGGACATGGGCGCCGCCGGCCTCACCTGCTCTACCTGCGAGATGGGCAGCCACGGCGGGACCGGAATCGAGATCGACCTGAAGCTGGTTCCACAGCGCGAGACCGGCATGACCCCGTACGAGATCATGCTCTCCGAGAGCCAGGAGCGCATGCTGCTGGTGGCCGACAAGGGGCGCGAGGAGGAGGTCTTCCGGGTCTTTCGGAAGTGGGGCCTCGACGCGGTTACCGTGGGTCAGGTGACCGGCGACGGCATGATGCGCGTGAAAGACCACGGCGTGGTGGTCGCCGAGATTCCCAGCAGCCCGTTAGCCGACGACGCGCCGCTCTACGACCGGCCGCACACGCTGCCGCCGCGCGCCGCGCCGCTGGAAGCGCCGGCGTTTTCAAGCCCGGATCTGCAGGCGGATCTCGAGACCATCCTGACTTCGGCCGACGTCTGCTCCAAGCGCTGGATCTGGGAGCAGTACGACTACATGGTGCGCACCAACACCGTGCAGGGGCCCGGCGCGGACGCGGCCGTCATCCGGATCAAGGAGACGGGGACTTCGGTGGCCATGGCCCTGGACGGCAGCGGCCGGTACTGCGCGCTTAGCCCGCGCGAGGGCGTGATGCTGGCCGTGGCGGAGTGCTGCCGCAACCTTTCGACGGTGGGAGCGCTGCCGGTGGCGGCGACCAATTGCCTCAACTTCGGCAACCCCGAGCGGCCGCACATCATGGCTCAACTGGTGGAAGCCATCGAGGGGTTGGGCGAGGCCTGCCGCTTCTTCGAGACGCCGATCACGGGCGGCAACGTGAGCCTATACAACGAGACCCTCGGCGGCGCGATCGATCCGACCCCGGTGGTGGGTATCGTGGGCCTGATGCAGACGGGCGCCCCGCTCACCATCCCGTTCAAGAATGCCGGCCGCGCCGTGATCCTGCTCGGCGGCCTGGGAACCTGCGAAGCCGTCCGGTTCGGCGGGACCCAGTACGCCAAGGCCGTGCTGAAACAGGCCTGGGGCTTGCCGCCGGCCCTCGACATGGATTACGAGAAGCGCGTGCAGGCTGCCATGCGCGAGATCGCCGTGGCCGGCCTGGCCGAATCGGCGCACGACCTGAGCGACGGGGGTCTGGCGGTGGCGGCGGCCGAGTCCTCTTTCGGCGCTGGCGGCGTCGGCGCGGAGTTGGATCTGGATTCCACGCTGCCCAGCGAGTTCCTGCTGTTCCACGAAGCGCCGTCCCGCATCCTGATTTCGACCGGGCAGCCGGAGGCAATTCAAGAGATCGCGCGCCGGCACTCGATCGAAGCACCGCGGATCGGCGTTACCATAGGAAGTGAGCTGCACATCCGCAACGCGGGACGAACTCTTGTAAACTGCGACGCCGGGCGATTGAGGGGACTTCACGAAGGTGCGCTGGGCGGGCTTCTGAAGGGCTGAGGCCACGATGAACGAGCTCCACGAAGAATGTGGTGTTTTTGCCATCTACGGGCACCCGGAGGCGGCTAACCTCACCTACCTGGGGCTTTACGCTTTACAGCACCGGGGGCAGGAGAGCGCCGGCATTGCCACCAGCGACGGCCGCGAGATCCACTGCTACAAGGCTATGGGCCACATCGCCGATATCTTCACGCCGCCGGTGCTCGGGTCGCTGCCGGGATCGCAGGCGATCGGCCATACCCGCTATTCGACGGCCGGGGATACGGTGATCGGCAACGCCCAGCCGTTTTCGGTGGCCTGCCACAAGGGCCGTATCGCGGTGGCGCACAACGGGAACCTTACCAACGCCGTCGAACTGCGGCGGGACCTGGAGCGCAACGGGTCCATTTTCCAGAGTTCCAGCGATACGGAAGTGATTCTGCACCTGGTGGCCTGCTCGCGCGAGAGGACCCTGGCGGGCGCGCTGCGCGAGGCACTGCTGCAGATTGAAGGCGCGTTTTCGCTGGTCTTCCTGGCCGAGGACCAGGTGATCGTGGCGCGCGACCCCCACGGCTTCCGCCCCATGGCGGTGGGGCAGATGGAGCTTTCGGGCGGGCAGAAGAGTTACGTGTTCGCCTCGGAGACCTGCGCCTTCGACCTGATCGGGGCGGTCTACCTGAACGACGTCGAACCGGGAGAAATGGTGATCGTCGGGCCGGAGGGATTGACCCGCGAGCGCTTCGCTCCGGAGCGGCCGCACGCCTTCTGCGTGTTCGAGCACGTGTACTTCTCCAGGCCCGATTCGATGGTCTTCGGGCGCTCGGTGTCGGAATCGCGCGAGATGCTGGGGCGCTTGCTGGCGCGCGAGTGGCCCGCCGACGCCGACGTGGTGGTGCCCGTGCCGGACTCGGGCGTCGCCGCGGCCATCGGTTTCTCGGACGAATCCGGCATCCCGTTCCGGCAGGCGCTCATCCGCAACCACTACGTGGGCCGGACCTTCATCGAGCCCTCGCAGGCCATCCGGGATTTCGGCGTGAAGCTGAAGTTGAACCCGGTGCGGCGGCTGCTTGAGGGCAAGCGCGTGGTGCTGGTGGACGACTCGATCGTGCGGGGCACCACCAGCCGCAAGATCGTGCGCATGGTGCGCAGCGCCGGGGCCCGCGAGGTTCACTTGCGGATCTCGTGCCCGCCCACCATCTCGCCGTGCTACTACGGCGTAGACACGCCAACCAAGCGGGAGCTGATCGCGGCTAATAACACGGTCGAGGAGATCCGGCGATTCGTGGAAGCCGATTCGCTGGGCTACCTGTCATTGGCCCGCTTGCGCGAGGCCGTGGGCGACGTGAATCACGAGTACTGCTACGCCTGTTACACGGGCGACTACCCCACCGATCTGGTCCGCATCGAAGAGTTGCTCGCTAGCAAGCCCCACCGGTTGTAAGCGGCGGCTTTCCTGAAATCCATTCCGGCGGTAGCGTTGCACGGCCAAGCGGGCAGCCCGGAGGTAGCTCGAAGGTACGCGTACCTGCGCGCTACGCGCTGCAAGGTTGGCGCCCTGTCACGGATCGGTCATGTAACCGGAGTGCCTCGCCTGCGCCTTGTCTCGATGGTTGCCAGCGAGTCGAAGAGACTGCCTGCTGCCTTCTCCAGCGGACCCAGGCGGGTGGGATAGAAATATTCCGATTCGAACCAGCCCTTGGCCGTGAAGTAGGTGTAGTCCCGATAGCTGTCGTCTTGCAGCAGCTTAATGCTCGTTCGGGCCATCCTGAAGGCCATGAGATTGAGCAACTTCGGCACGCAGTAGGCCGGCTTCGCCAGTCTGTTGTGAAAGCGCGTGCTCAGCCTCTCAAGTGCCCTGTCAATCTTCCGCTGTTCCTTCTCCGTGCTCGGCTCGAGGGCTGTGACGCAAGTGCCCTTCACGGTGTTGAAGCCCAGACCATTGCCGACGAAATCGAGGTATTTCACTATCTTGGTGCCGCCGTAGATGCCTTGAACAACGATGCTGGTGAAAGTTTTCCCGAAAAAGCGTGGGCGATGGAAGACGAAGCCGAGCCGGTCGAGGAACGCCTTCATGGTCGCCGATACCTGGTATGAGTAATTCGGGGATGCGAAGACGACTCCATCGGACGCCATGAGCTTCTCGATGAGCACGTCCCGATCGTCCTTCAAAGGACAGTACTCCTCGCCTTTGTTGAAGCACAGCTTGCAGCCCCTACACATATCGAGTCGATAGTCGCTGAGGGCTACGATTTCATATTCGACGTTACCGAGGGACTGCAGATTTTTCAGGAATTGCAGGACCGCATTGTGAGTGCTCCGCTTGCGGGCAGTACCGATGATTGCGGTGACTTTCTTCACGTTGCTTCCTCCTGTGACCCCCTCTCCGTGTGCCTCCTGGGATCGACCGCGCCGTCACGAAACTTGCGCCATGTCTCCGGCCTTTGAAAGCAATCCTAACTCGAACGATGCCGCATGTCACTCCCCTGTTAACTTCCGAGGAGGTTGTGCCGCCTGTTGCATCGGTCACATGGACGCAGCCGCCTTGCTGTAGTGCTTCGGCGAAACGGCGGGCAAAGCGACAGTTCCGCTGGATCAACTCCGCCAGGCCGGAGCGTCCTAATCAGAACTTGCGCCCCATCAAATGCCCCGCCATGGCTGCTGTAGCTCCGAGGCGCCCGAATCGCTCCTGGAAGATCGTCGTGTACAACGCTCCCATGTCCTTCGGCGGCGGCTTGCTGCCATCCTTCCGGTGCAGGCGCACCGCGCCTGATGGGCAGGTCGTGACGCACAGCCCGCAGCCGATGCACCGCTCCTCAGCCACCATCGGCGGTTCATCTCCGGACGTGATTGCGTCCATCTGACAGCGCGTCTCGCAGGTCCCGCATACCTGACACGTTTCGCCGTCCACCCGGGCCACGAAATCCGTCTGGAAGAAATCCGCCGGTCTGGGCAGCTTCTTCGCTGTCGTCAGGACGCCGCAGCAGCAGCCGCAGCAGCAGCAGACAAAGATCGGCTCCAACGTGTTCTGGGGCTCCAGCACCAACCCCTCGCGGTCTGCCTGTTCCAGCAGGGCCAGCATCTCCAGCTTGCTGACCTCGCGTGCGGCTGCCTTCTCGATCATCATGACCGCCGCGGCGCCGAGCAACAGGCAGTTCTGCCGCTCCTTCGTCTGGCGGCACGGCTCGCCCGTAAGATCCTTGCCCTGCCGGCAGATGCAGTTCAGCGCCGCGAAGGGTCCCGGGCTTGCCTCGACGAAGTTGCGGATGTCCTGGTAACTCGCGACCGCGCGTTCCACCTCAATGGACTTGTGCACCGGCACGGTTCTCATCTGCGGCGTCCGCCCCGAGTGCAAGGCGCGCCCAAACGTCTCGTCGAAGTAGGCGCGCACATCCCGCTCCAGAGCCGGCGTCAGCCGGTTCACCTGCGCCTCGTACATGCCCAGCACCAGCGGCGCCTTGCCGTAGAGAGGCCCTCCCTTGCCGGGCAATTTGTTGATCGAGCCCCTTTCCGCCATGCGGTCCAAGGCCGCGCCAAGTTGTTCCCGGCCGATCTCATTCCTGATTCGCCGGTGAATCGCTCCGAGCGGTTCCGGAATCGCGCTCAGGTTCAGGGCCAGCCGCGCCTCCTCGGGCGTGAAAAGCTGCTTCAGGATTCGGATCTCCACGCCGGATTCGGTGGCCGGATACGGTACCGGCATGCGGTCCAGGTGACGCTGAAGTTCGCGGTAGAGTTGGTCGTCTTCCATCCCGGTTCCTCCTTATCCCCCGATCCTACACCGATCCGCGGGCGTATTGTGCTAACTTGCTTTTGGGAGGAAGTATGGCTCAAGCGACGCGACGTGGCTTCCTGAAATGCGGGTTGGCCGCGGCGGCTGCCGGAGTAATCCCGGCGCGGGCGGCGGCCAGGAGATTGGCCAGCGATTGGGTTCCTTTGGGCAAGTCCGGTGTCCAGGTGACGCGCCTGGCCTTCGGATGCGGGACTTTCAACGGATCGGTGCAGGCCAAGTTGGGGCAGGAAGAGTTCACGCGCCTCGTCCGCCATGCCTACGATCGCGGAATCCGGTTCTTCGAGACCTCCGAGACGTACCAGACCCCGGTCATGCTGGGGACCGCGCTGAAAGGGATTCCGCGCGAATCCTACCGGCTGATGACAAAAATCAGCAACTCTCGCGGGGGCGATCCACAGGCCAAGATCGACAAAGCCCGCCAGGCCCTCAACACGGAATACTTTGACATCATGTTGATGCACTGCATGCGCAGCCCAAAATGGCCGGAGGAGACCAAAGCCGCGCAGGACGCGCTTTCGGAGGCCAAGGCGAAGAAGATTGTTCGGGCGCACGGCGCTTCCGTGCATGGGTTACAGGCGCTGGCCGCCTTCCCTGAGAACAAGTGGCTGGACATCGCCATGATCCGCATGAACCACTCCGGCGTCAAGATGGATTCTCAGGACTTGCGCGACACCGAGACTATCGGCGACGTCAAGCAGGTGGTGGAACACGCGACCAAAGTCCACGCGCAGGGGATCGGCGTGCTCAGCATGAAACTGGTGGGAGAGGGACGCTTCACCGCCCCCGAAGATCGTGAAGCGGCGATGAAATTCACCATGGGCCTGGGCGTGGTGGACGCGGTCACCCTGGGCTATAAGAGCACCGCGGAAGTCGATGAGGCGATCGAGCGGATGGAGCGCGCTCTCAACGCGTGAAACGGGACCCCGCAGCGGAACCTCTGGATCGCCGCGATCTCCTTCGGGGATCGTTTGCGTTTCTCGGGGTTCTGCCGCTTTGTTGCAGCACGCCGGAGATCGGCAAGGAGAGCGTCCGGTACGACGGCAATACCCTGGTGGTTGATCTCCGCAAGGCGTCCGGGCTTCGCCCCGCCGGTTCGGCAGGGGCTGT
This sequence comes from Bryobacterales bacterium, assembly GCA_963734625.1. Lineage (GTDB taxonomy): Bacteria > Acidobacteriota > Terriglobia > Bryobacterales > Bryobacteraceae > CAVTHW01. The sequence continues at coordinate 35,493 of CAVTHW010000015.1, forward strand.
CGTAGACCAGGGCCGCAAGCTCGACATCATCATCGCCCATACCGGCGGGGACCGTTTCGTCGCCCTCGACCGCCACTGCACTCACGGAGGCGCGCACTGCACATACAACCACAAGCGCCGGACCCTTCAGTGCACCAGCCTGAACCACGCCGAGTACGACCTGGCGGGGACCCTGCTGCACGGACGAACGCACGGCAACTTGCGCGCCTACGAGGTCCGGCGAAGCGGCGACTTGCTGAGAATCGAGTTGAAGGGAAGCGGTTGATGCGGCTGATCCTCGCCCTCTGCCTGTCTTCGACAGCCCTGCTCGCACAGCGTCCCGAATTTGTGCGCATTCCGCCCGGATCGTTCGGGGAGGTCCGCTTCGAGCGGCCCTTCTGGATGGGGAAGACCGAGGTCACGGTGCGGCAGTTCACAGCGTTCGTGAAGGCGGCCGGATACCGGACAACAGCCGAACGCTCGAACGCGCCTCGCACCTGGAAGACTCCCGGTTTCGGAGTCTCGGGGAATCAGCCGGTGGTCTACGTGACCGTCAGGGACGCCGCGGCATACTGCGAGTGGGTGGGCGCACGGCTGCCGTCGGATGCGGAGTGGGAGTACGCCGCCCGCGCCGGCGCGGACACGCGGCACTACTGGGGCGACGCTATCGACGGAAAGTATCTGTGGTACCGCGCGAACTCCGACGGCAAGCCGCGCTCTGTCGGAACCAGGCTTCCGAACCGGTGGGGGCTTTACGACATCGAAGGCAACGTCTGGGAGTGGGTGATGTCCGATCCAGTCAACGGAGAGCCGATGGCCAACCGGCGAGGTGGCTCATGGATAGACTGCGCCGACTTCGACCCCGAGCCGGGCGAGCCGGCCTCGCCTCTGATCGGCCTCTCAAAGTGGTATAAGATCTCGGTCACCTACGACCACCGCTACGATGACATCGGCTTCCGCTGCGCGCGCGACGAGAAGTAGAATTTCGAAGGAGGACCTATGGACAGACTAACCAGACGTGAGGCAGTGGCGGGCGTCACGGGAATGATGGTGCTGCGGCCGGAGACGGTGTTCGGCACGCAGGCGAATTCGGCGGTCGCCTTTGGAATCATTGGAACCGGCGCGCGCGGCCGGTACGTCGGCGGACTGATGGCCCGGGACGGGCGCACGCGATTGGCGGCGATCTGCGACATCTTTGACGATCGCATCGAGGCGGCAAAGAAGGACGTGCCGGGCGCCGGCCAGGCCAAGGTCTACCGCAACCACCGGGAACTTCTCGACGACAAGGCCGTGGACGCGGTCCTGATCGCCACGCCGGTGTACTTGCACCCGGAACATTTTGAAGCGGCGGTGGCGGCGAAGAAGCACGTCTATTGCGAGAAGCCGGCTGGGGCCAATGTGGCCGGCGTGAAGCGTCTCATGCGGGCGGGCGATCAGGCGGACCCGTCGAAGACGATCCAGTTCGGCTTTCAACAAAGATTCGGCACGGAATACCGGGCGGCGCGCCAACTGGTGGAAGCCGGCGAACTCGGCGAGCCGAAGATCATGACCAGTTACTGGGTTTTGGGCTGGACTCCGGCGTTGGAGGCGCCCGCGGCCAGGGTGCTGTCGAAGGAAGAGGAGGAGACGCGCCGGATCCGGGGATGGCTGTCCTGGAAGGATCTATCCGGCGGGGACGTGGTTGAATGCGACTGCCACGGCCTGGACACCCTCAACTGGTTTGCCAAAGCGCACCCGGAAAAGGCTGTCGGACAGGGCGGTCTCCGCTATCCGGTCTTCTATGGCGATGTAAACACCGACCATTACAACATCATCTTCACTTACCCCAACGGCGTGGAAGGTTACCTCATCAGCGCCAGAAAGGTCGCCGGCTTTCGCGACGTCAGGGAGCAGTTCTTTGGCGCAAAAGGCGTTCTGGAGACGGCCCGCACCTACTACAAGCTGCACGGGCCGATCGCCGCCGCCCGCCTGGCCAACGACGACAAGCTGGAGGACACCAGCCTGATCCGGAGGGTGGATGCGAAGCGCGAGATCACGATCGACGCGGTCGAGTCTTTCTACACCAGCATCCTCACTAGCAAGCCATATAACATGTCCCGCGACGCCGGCGAGAGCACCTTCACTTCCATCCTGGGGCGGATGGCCTACGAGTCCAAGCGCGAGGTGACCTGGGAGGAGATGCTGCGAAGCGGCTGAGCCGGCCCCTCAGTTCGCCAGCACTTCCAGCGAATCCGGGCCGCAGATGCGTTCCACTTCGGCGCGGAATTCCTTGTCCGGGCGTACCTTGGAAGTGACGTCCATGATCACCGAGTAATCCCTGGACTTCTCCAGCCGCAGGCGCACTTCGCTTGCGCCGGGCTTTCTTTGGAACAGCTCCCGCAGCGTCGCCACCCGGCCGTCGCTCGTGGCATCCTCCGGTCCCAGCCAGACCCGAATCGAAATCAGCGAGGGCAGCGCTACCCGGGCCACCTCCAGCGGCACAATGTCGGTCACCGAGATCTTGGGCGGGCCGTTCTCCTCGGGCAGCGCCGAGCCCTTCACCATCACCGCCCGGTCTTCGACCAGCTCCGGCTCCAGCCGCTCGTAGTTCGTCGTAAAGACCAGGACTTCGATGGCGCCCTGCCGGTCGTCGAGCTGCAGGGACGCCCAGGGCTTCCCTTCCTTGTTCCGCCGCCTCCCGATGCCGGTCAGGATGCCGCAGAGCGTCACCTCGGCGCCCCGCTCCAGCCCTTCGATCGTGGAGGAGTCGTGGCTGGCCAGTTCCGTGACCTTGTCCTTGAAGTGGTCCAGCGGGTGGCCGGTGACGTAGAAGCCCAGCATCTCCTTTTCGCCGGCGAGCTTCTCCGACAGAGTCCAATCCGGGACCGCGGGAAGCCGCTCTTCGGCGGCGGCTTCGTCCTCGTCCTGCGCCACAAAGAATAGGCCGGCCTGCCCGCTGATGCGGTCGCGGTGGGTGCGCTGGCCGCACTCCATGGCGCGGTCGATCCCGGCAAACAGCTGCGCCCGGGACCCGCCCAAAGAATCCATCGCGCCGGCCTTGATCAGGCTCTCCAGCATCCGCCGGTTGAGCGCGCTCAAATCGACCTTCTCGCAGAACTGAATCAGCGAACGGAACTGGCCGACCTCGCCGCGCGCCTTCTGCATGGCCTCGACGGCGGAGCGCCCGACGTTCTTCACCGCTCCCAGGCCGAAGCGTATGCCTCCCGGGCCGGGCACGGAGGGATCGGGCGTAAAGTTCCAATCGCTATGGTTGACGTCCGGCGACAACACCCGGATGCCCATCTCCGCGCACTCGTTGATGTACTTTACGACCTTCACCGTGTTGCCGGTCTCGGAGGTGAGCAGAGCGGCCATGAAGTCGGTCGGGTAGTGCGCCTTCAGGTAGGCCGTGACGTAGGCCAGATAGGCGTAGGCGGCCGAGTGCGACTTGTTGAAGCCGTAACCGGCGAACTGCTCCATCAGGTCGAAGATCTTCGCGACCTTCCGTTGCGGGAAGCCCTTGGCGCGCGCGCCCTCGATGAATTTCTCCCGCTGCTTGGCCATCTCCTCGGCTTTCTTCTTGCCCATGGCGCGGCGCAAAATATCCGCTTCGCCCAGCGAGTAGCCGGCCAGCCGGTTGGAGATCTGCATCACCTGTTCCTGGTAGACGATCACTCCGTAGGTCTCTTCGAGAATCTCCTTCAGCTCGGGCAGTTCGTAGGCGATCGGCTTGCGGCCCTGCTTGCACTCGATGAAATCGTCGATCATCCCGCCCTGGATGGGGCCCGGGCGGTAGAGCGCATTCAGCGCGATCAGGTCCTCGATGCGGGACGGCTGCGAGCGGCGCAGAATGTCCCGCATCCCCGGCGACTCGAACTGGAACACCCCGCTGGTGTAGCCCTTGGCGAAGAGCTCGAAAGCGGCCGGATCGGCCGCGGGTAGGTCGTCGATATCCAGCTTTACGCCGTGGTTCCGCTCGATCAGAATCAGCGTGTCGTGAATAATCGTCAGCGTGGTCAGCCCCAGGAAGTCCATCTTCAGGAGCGAGAGCTTCTCCATGCCGTTCATGTCGAACTGGGTGACGATTTCGTCGCGGTTGGTGCGGTACAGGGGAACCAGTTCCTGCAGCGGGACCGGCGAGATCACCACCCCGGCGGCGTGCACGGAGGCGTTCCGGCACTTCCCCTCGACTCGCCGCGCGATCTCCAGGACTTCGGCCACTTTCGGATCCTTGCGCGCGGCTTCCGGCAGGCCGGGCTCCATCTTCATGGCCTGATCCAGGGTGATGTTCAGGACGTTGGGAATCATCTTCGTGAGCCGGTCGACGTCGGCGAAGCTCATGTCGAGCGCCCGGCCCACGTCCTTGATCGCGGCCCGCGCGCCGAGCGTGTTGAAGGTGATGATCTGCGCCACCTGCTCGCGGCCGTACTTCTCGGTCACATACTGGATGACCTCGCCCCGGCGGTTCATGCAGAAATCGATGTCGATGTCGGGCAGGTTGACGCGCTCGGGGTTCAGGAACCGTTCGAAAAGGAGGCCGTAGTGCAGGGGGTCGATATCGGTGATCCGCATCGCGTAGCTGACCAGGCTGCCGGCGGCCGAGCCGCGGCCCGGGCCGACGGGTATCCCCTGCGCCCTGGCATACCGGATGAAGTCCCAGACGATGAGGAAGTAGCCGGAGAACTTCATCTGCTGGATCATGCGGATCTCGCTGTCCAGCCTTTCGCCGTACTCTTCCAGCCGGTGCTTGAGGCGGCCGGCCGCCGCGAGGCCCTCCAGCCGGGCGCGCCGCTGCTCGAAGCCCTGGCGGGCCACGTATTCGAAGTAGGAGTCGGCGGTCTGGCCGGCGGGAACATCGAAGTGCGGAAATGGTTCGGCGACCTTGTCGAGCGTCACCTGGCAGCGGGCGGCGATCTCCGCGGTCCGGTCCAGAGCCTCCTCTACTTCACCGAACAGCGCCAGCATCTCGGCGCGCGATTTGAGGTAGAAGTCCGGGGTCCAGAACTTCATGCGCGAGGCGTCGTTCATGGTCTTGCCGGTCTGGATACAGAGCAGGACTTCGTGCGCCCGGGCGTCGTCCTTCCGCAGGTAATGCGAGTCGTTGGTGGCGACCAGCGGGATGCCGGTCTCCTGCGATAGGCGGTTCACCTGGGGAAGCAGCTTGCGGTCCTGTTCCAGGCCGTGGTCCTGGATCTCGAGGAAGAAGTTCCCCCGGCCGAAGATGTCCTGGTAGGTGTAAGCGCGGCGCTTGGCGTCCTCGTACTCGTCCGCCAGCAGCATTTCGTTGATGTCGCCGCGCAGGCAGGCCGACATCGCGATCAGCCCCTTGGAATGCGCGGCCAGGAGGTCGCGATCGATCCTGGGCTTGTGATAAAAACCCTCCAGAAAGCCCGCCGTCACGAGTTTGATCAGGTTGCGGTAACCCTCCTGGTTCTCGCAGAGGAGGACCAGGTGGTGGTAGCGGTTCGAGTCCGAGCGGACCGTCCGCCCCTGCTGGCAGATGTAAGCCTCGCAGCCGATGACGGGATGGATTCCGCGATCCTTGGCGGCGTTGTAAAACTTGACGGCGCCGAACAGGTTGCCGTGATCCGTCATGGCCACGGCCGGCATGGCCTGCTGCTCGGCCAGTTCCATCAACTGCCCGATCTCGCAAGCGCCATCCAGCAGCGAGTAGTCGGTATGGCAGTGGAGATGGACGAAGGGCTTCTCGGACATTCGATACAAGTATAGACTTCGGGGCGAAGCGTCCGCGCCTGCGGCAGGCCGGCGTCTCGGACTCCATCGTCGATGCCAAGGTGCAGTAATAAGGTGCGGCAAATGTTAGCACCGATGTCTTGCCGACGGGCACGGAAATGGATAACCTGGAAATATGAGTAGCCAAACAGCCCATCTTCTAGAGGCTTTTGAGGCTTTGCCAGAGGACGAGAAGCGAGTCTTTACGGTGGAGTTTTTGCGACGGGCGGTGCCGTTTGATTCAGGCCCTTTGGACGACTCGGAGACATCTGACGCCGCTGACCAGTTGTTGGCCAGCATCGAATGACACCGGCCCGGGGTGATGTCTGGCTTTTTGGTCTTGGCATGGCGGAGAAGGTCCGCCCCGCCCTGGTGATCAGCGTAGCCTTCGGAGATGCGGACCGTGCTTTGGTCACCATTGTTCCTCATACGACCAGCCTTCGAGGATCCCAATTCGAGATTCCAGTCAACGTCTCATTCTTGAAGGCGGGCGCGTTCGTGGTGCAAAGCGTGTCAACGTATCCCCAGGTGAGAGCGATACGAAAACTGGGTGTGCTCAAGCCGGATCAGTTCCGCTTGGTGTTCGCCGGCGTCCTGCGATGGCTTGGTCAAGATCAAACCCTCCAGCCATAGATCATGTCCGAAGAACTGATCTCCGGCGCCGATTTTGCGGCTCTCCTGCGCCACCGGCACAGCGTCCTCACCGACTCCTTGCACAGCGAAAGCCGCGGCTGAGGTCGCTATCGCCCGGCCGCATGTAGTTGCGGTAGGCGCATCGGAAGTAGCTGGGATAGATGGTGCACCACGACCCCCCGCGCAACACCCGGTTGACGCCGGACGGCAGCCCCTGGAGATCGACCGAACGTTCCGCCGAATACCCGCCATACCAATCCTGGACATACTCCCACACGTTCCCCCGCATGTCGTACAGCCCCCAGGCATTCGGCTTCTTCTGGCCTGCCGGATGCGTCCCTCCTTCGGAATTCACATCCGTCCACGCCACCTCGCCCAGGTTCGGAGCTACGTCCGGCTCACGTCCGCCCGCCCGGCAGGCATACTCCCACTCGGCCTCCGTCGGCAGCCGGTAGCGAGTGTCCTTCTCCCTGGCGTTCAACTTCCCCAGAAACTCCTGAACGTCATCCCATGAGACATTCTCCACCGGCCGGTCCGGCCCCTTGAAGAAACTGGGATTGTCTCCCATTACCGCCAGCCACTGGGCCTGCGTCACCTCGGTCGTTTGCAGGTAGAACCCCCGGCTCAGCGTCACTTCGTGCACCGGCTTCTCGTCGGCTTCGCCGCTATCCGAACCCATCTGGAACGTTCCCGGCCCGATCGTCACAAACTTCATCCCGATCGAGTTCGTGAATGAGCTGGGCGGCCCGCCGGGCTTGGTTTGCTGCCCAGCCACAGGCCACAAGACCAGAATGCAGGCTGCCGCCGCCCACCTAGCCCAGCGACCAGGAGTGTTGAATCTGCCCACGGATGTTAGTTCTCGATCCTCGGCTGATTATATGCAATGCCAGACACCGCTGGAGAGGCTGGGGGGAGTCGTCGGCTAGGGCGTTTCCAGAGGGAGGCTGGCGATGATCGGCCTGCCGGTCATGACGCCGGCGATCCAAGGCGAAAAAAACCGGTAGGGATAACCGGAAATCGTCACCACGATCCGCTGTTCGCTGGTGCCCGCATCCTGCCGGGACACCGATACCATTCCGGCGGTCAGATTGAACATGCCGGCTGTGCCCGCGGTTGGATGCCCGTACAGGACCATGTTCTGGATGGCGGTCACATCGTAAGTGTTCACAATGGCGTAGCGCACGGCACTGCGCGCCCTGGCTACGAAGGTCTGGTGGATGAACAGGACCAGGCCGAGGTCGAAGATCCCGATCAGCACCGCCGCCAGGATGAGCGTCACCAGGGCGCCCTCCAGCATTGCTTGTCCCTTCCGCGATCCTCTGGCGGCTCTGCTCATGATACCGGCGGGGCAAAGCGGCCCATGAAGGCAAAGGTCGCTTTCGGCTTGCCGGTCAGGGTGAATGACTTCACCGCGGCGTTGATCGTGTAGTTGGTAATCCCGACTGTCATCTTGGCGGGCACGTTCCGGTCCATGGTGACGGTCACGGTGACCTTTGACGTGGTCAGACCTAGGGCCACCGGCTGCGTGCCGCCGGACGGGTTCCCATAGACCACCATGTTGCGCACGGCGGCCAGGTAAGCCGAGGACGGCGTTGTGGTGGCGGAATCGTACGCGCGGACGGAAGCGTAACGGGCGCCTCCGCGAACCGCGCTCTCCAGTGTGTTGTACACGTAGAACGCGTATCCGAACTGAAACACGCCGGCGAACACGCTGAACAGGAGTCCGAAGGAGAGCGCAAACTCGACCAGCACACCGCCCCGCCGGCGTTCGCTCATTGGACCAGCCTCACGACGTAGGCCCCAGGTCCGCCGGCGCCCTCATGGCGGCTCCCCTGCACGTAGGGGCCGAGATACTCCGCGCAGACGGGACTGTCGCCGCCACTCGCATAGGTGCTTGGAGCCGCCAGGAAGAACAGGCCGAAGCCCAGCACCAGGCTATCCGGCGCGCCGGAATTCATAGGAACCGTTACCAGGCGCCGGCCGTTCCCGTTGCCGGCGGCATTGTACTGAGCATAAGTAAAGGAAGTGGCGTCCGTGTCCTGGTTCACGCGTCTAATCAGCGCGTCGACCTCGGTCTGCTTAATCCCGCCGCTCAGGTCGACCGGCTCGCCGACCGTCACCGGGTTGGTCTGGAAATCCTGCTCGATGGCCATCCGTATGACGGACGCGCTGTTTTCCTCGATGTAGCCGCGCCAGCTCGTGGGACCTTCGTTGTACTTAGCGATCCATGCGGCAGCGTTGTCGCCAGGACACACGTTCTTGTCGAGTGTCGGGCTCGCGGCCCACCGCAGGGTGTACTGCGTTCCAGGCGTGTAGCCGTAGTTGGGGTCCGCGGGGTCGTGGGCGAGCGGCGAAAACGGGAAGACGCCCTCCCGGAAGTCCGTCTTGAGCACTTGCCCCGCCACCGCGGCGGCGTTGATCACGGATGTCCGCGCCGAGTTGACCAGCGGCATGAAGATGAGCGTTAACGTGGCGGAGGCCCGGACTCGTACGAAGCGATAGCCGGTGGCGGGACTCGGATTCAGTTGCCACGGACCGGCAGCGTCGGCGCCGAAATCCACCTGCGTCCCGCTGAAGGAAGCCGTCTCCAGGTTCCAGTGATTGGCCGTGGCCGAGACGGCATCCTGCGCGCGGGAAATCCCCAGGCCGGAGCCGTCCAGTTCCAGCGCCGCCGCCAGCGAGGCGGCATCCGCATAAGCTTGGGCTTCGTTGCGGACTACGTACATGCGCCCTACGTCCACGGCCATCCCCAGCATCGCTACCATCCCTACCAGGCACAGAGCCGCTGTCACCAAGGCGAAACCGCGCCGGCTTCGTCGGTCAGGACGAGAGTGCATGAAGGTGGCCTCCGTATTCCAGTTTACGGTGAGAGGTTTTCCAGAGGTCTCCGTGAATCCCCCGATTTTGGAATATGAACTGGCTGAGAACCCGATAGAATCGCGCTTAGCCCAACTTCCGCGTTTTTGAAAACGGACCATTGAAAAGCAAGGACTTGTCCGTTTTTCAGTCACTATTTTGCGGTCTCCTCTCGCGTCCAGTTCTTGCGTGGCCGGATGACCTCCGGCTCGATGCCCAGCTTCGCGTACAGTTCGCGGTGCACCGGTTCCGGGGTGGTGCCCTTGCGGATGCGCAGCACCAGGCCGCCGTCGGTGGGCAGCACGATCGTATTCACCTGGTGCGTCTTCAGGGTCTCACGCACCGTGGCCCAGGACGTGTGGACGCCTTGGTTGAGCAGCGTCTTCTCGATCGAGATCAGCAAATGGTAGGCCAGCACGCACAGGAATATGTGCGCTTCCACGCGGCCTTCCTTGTGATGAAAAACCGGCCGCTCACCCAGCGGCGACTTGAGCGTGCGAAACGCCGCCTCCGCGCGCGTCAGCAGAATGTAGATTCGCCAGGCCTCGTCCGCGCTGAGGTCCTCGCGGTCGGTCTTCAGTAAGTAACTCCCGTCGAGCTTCTCGGCCTGCGCCCGCTTGGCCTCATCCAGACTGTAATGAAACGTCTTGGCCCGGGCGTCGTACTCCATCCGGTAGTAACGCGCCACCCGCGAGTAGCGCTCCCTGAGCCGCCCGATGGACTGCTGCACCTCTTCCGGCTTGGTCCCTTTCCCCTTGCCCTTGGCCACGCGCTTTTCCAGTTTCGCCAAGTCCGCCACCAGCCGCTTTTCGTGCGCCTGCCGGATCGCGCGGTCCTTTTCCTTCCGCTCGCTGCTCACACACAACACGTGCGTCTCGCCGCCCGCTTGGCGCAGCTTTACCTGAATCGTCGATTTTTTCTGGAACGGGTTGCGCGGCGACGGCTCCCGCCGCACTTCTTCAAACTCCGCCGCGTCTTGAAACTCCTCCACCCATTCGTGCCGCTCGCTATAGGGCGCGGCCACCAGATAGTGCAGGCCTCGCGCCCGGATCTTCTCCAGATTCTCCTCGCCCGACATGCCTCGGTCCACCACCACCGTCTGGCCGCTTCTCAGCCCCACCCGCTGGTCGAGCGCGGCGAGCATCTCCTCCAGCGTCGTCGAGTCGTGCCGGTTCCCGGCCATCACTTCGTGCGCCAGCGGAAAGCCGTCCCGGTTCACCGCCAGTCCCACCAGCACCTGTTTGCAGTCGCCGCGATGGTCCCGCGAGTACCCCCGCTGGGCTTTCGGGTTGGCCAGCGCACGGCCCTCAAAGTAGGTTGAAGTGACGTCGTAGAGAAACACCGTTTGATCCAGGTCAAACAGGTTCCGCTCGCGCTCGGCCAGAGCCGCTTCGATCTGGTTGCGGCGCGGATGCAGCTTGTCGAGATTGCGATACAGCGCGTCTTCGGCTAAGTCCTGAAAGTCCACCCCCAGAATGTCGGGCAGCGCCGTGGTGCGAATCCACTCCGGCATGGCCAACTCACTGGCGGGATGGATCAAGCGATTGAGGGTCATCGTGCAGGTCAACTGACGTGCCCGCTCCCCCAGGCCCGCTTCCTGCAGAATCGCGTCGATCCGGAGCCGCTGCCAGAACTGGTAGCCCACGTGGACCGGCCCGGCCTCGCGCGATTGCTCGCTGCGCACGGCGCCGGTCAACACGGCGATCTTTTCCTCGCCGGGTTCGACGCTGGTGGCCAGCGCCTGTTGATCCTGCTGGGCGCGGCGCCGGCGGGGCCCGGCCTTCACCTTGGCGACGAGCGTTTCCAGTTCAGGATCGGGGCTGGCGGAGGCGAACAGATCCTGCTGGCCGGTGAGGGCGTTCTCCAGCTTGCGGGCCAGCTCGAGCCATTGCTCCTTGGGACGCGGAGAGAGGTCGCCGAGCGAGCAGATGATCTTCTGGCGGGGGCCTTTGGGGGTGAGGTGGCTTTCGACAAGGAGGTAGTTGAAGTAGGTCTTGCCGTGAACGGTCCGCGAAGCTTTGCGGATATACATACTCTAGACACTATTAAAAACGAGAAGACCGGAAGAGTCAAGAGAAATAATCACTATATATCGATATTGGATCGAGACTGTCGGCAATCTATTGCCCCTACTAGTAGTCACTATTTCAGCGTTATCCAGACCTCATGACTGAAAACGAAGGAGTTGAATCGCAGCCTGAATCGAAACCGCCAGAAAACCGACCCCACCGGTCAGTGGTGGTGCGGAAGTTGGGTTAGACGCGAGTGGGCGTGGTGCTGCTAGCGGGGTGCTGGCGGACCTCCCGCAGGTCCGGCCGCCTTTCATCCCGAAGCGCAAGCCCAACGGTTAGCTGACCGCTGTCCCGTCGGTGCTTAGATACGCGCGGCGCCCTTCGTGAAACGCGACATTCGCCAGATGGGGCGCCGAAACGGCGCTGGCTCCCACTTCGACGGGTGCGTTAGGCTCTTCTCGGCTTCGCACGCAGTCCATGAAATTCTGAATGTGCGGCTCGATTGGGATCGGTGCGGCCATCTGCTGGACCGGCTCCGGATTTTTCGGCACAGGCTCTTGCCAGATACGGAACCCGGCGTTGTCGATGATCATGGTGCCCTGATCGCCCTGGAATTGAATGGACCAGTCGTTGTCGTAAGAGTTGCAGTAGTTCAGAGTCCAGGTCGCCATCAGGTTGGAGTATTCGAAGACGGCGCAGAACACGTCCGGCACCTCGGAACCGGTGTTCTTGGCGGGCTGGCCGACGCAAACCGCCGAACGGGCGAAGCCGCAGTTCGTGAACCACTGCACCACATCCATCAGGTGCGTCCCCTGGTCCGTCATGTTGCCGCCGGAGTAATCCCAGAAGTAGCGCCAGGAGCGGAACCGCATGGGCTCGAGGTCGCGTTCCTTCGCCGATCCCAGGAAGCGCTTCCAGTCCAGCGTGGCCGGCAGAGGACTGTTGTTCAGCGGACGGGAGACGTTCCAGTTCCACATGGGCTTCACCAGCGTGACCTTTCCAAGAATTCCGCTCTCCACGATTTCCCTTGCCTTGAGGACCGCGGGAGCGCTACGGCGCTGCATGCCGATCTGGACGATCTGTGCGGCTTTGCGCACGGCCTGAATCATGCGCTGGCTTTCCTCGATGGAATGCGACATGGGCTTCTCGAGGTAGACGTCCTTCTTTGCGTCCAGCGCCGCCATCAACATCGGGGCGTGCTGGTGGTCGGGTGCGGCGACCACTACGGCGTCCACTCCGGACTGCGCCAGCATATCGTGGTAATCGACGTAGCCTTTGGCGTTGGGAGAGCTCTTCAGGCCGGCTTCGAGGTTCGGTTGGTAGACTTCGGCCACCGCCACGCACTCGGCGCCGAGCTTCTGGAAGGAGTCGTTCAAGTAGCGGCCACGGCCTCCCGAGCCGATCAGGCCGTAAGCGAGGCGGTCATTGGCGCCCCAGACGCGGCGCGGCACGAACATCGGCGCCGCGGCCATGGTGGAGGTGAGAAACTGTCTGCGATCCTGTTTCACGAAGAGGGTCTCCTTTGCGATTCACAGTGGAGAAAAGTATACACCAGACGACCCACCCTCTGGCCGGTCCAAGAAAAAGAGGAAACCTGCGTGAGCCGCACCGCGGGTTTGCGGAGCGCTGAACTGAGAGCTTCCGAGATCGTTCAAGTAATTTGGGGAATAGGGATAAGCATGGTAGCGCTAAAGGGGATCGAAGATGTTTGTCGCGGTTTCAGTGAGTGTCGTGACATGCTAAGCCGTTAATTCTGCTGACGCGCAGTTTCCCGGGTGATACCTTGTATCGCGCTCTTTCTCCGGCATGGCAGCACGATGGCAGCATGAGGGAACGAACTGGCAAGCTTGCGCTGACCTCGCCGCCACGGGATTCAGCGCGAGGCATCAACCACCAGCACCAGTTCCCCCTCACGCCGCACCACCTACGGAAGCGGGACTTACCCGCCTCCTGCAATTTCTTGTTCAGGGCGTCCCGCTTGGCCTGGGTTCTCGCCGGCTGCACGGAACAGAAGTCAAACAGGTCTTCCAGTGCATCGAGGAGCCACTTGGCTTTCCGCTCTAAACTGCGCGCACGTTGCTGTGCTATGATGGCGCCTCTCATGCGCATCTACGCGGCGACCGTCTTCGTCGGGGCTTTCTTGTTGTTCCAGATCCAGCCAATCATGGGTAAGACGATTCTGCCCCGGTTCGGCGGCTCGGCCGCGGTCTGGACCACGTGCCTGCTCTTCTTCCAGTCAGTTCTGCTACTGGGCTACTTGTACGCGGACTGCCTGACCCGATTTCTGAAGTTCCGCATGCAACGTTTTGTCCACCTGGGGCTGCTGGCCGCGAGCTCGGTGGTGCTGTGGACGGGGCAGACTGGCGGCCGGCCGACCGCAAATGACGGCGACCCGACTTTGTCGATTCTGACGCTGCTTGCGGGCACAATCGGCCTGCCGTATTTCGTCCTCTCTACGACCAGTCCGTTGATGCAGGCCTGGTACGCTCGGGGCAGTGGTGCCCGGCTGCCGTACCGGCTGTACGCGCTCTCGAACATCGCCTCGCTGTCTGCGCTGCTCGCGTACCCGATCCTGGCAGAGCCCCTGCTCGCCACCCGGACACAATGGTTGTCCTGGGCCGTGCTCTATGGCGGATTCGCGCTGCTCTGTGCAACGGCGAGCTTCTCGCCTGCGCACGGCGGAGTCGCCCAGCAAGATGGCATGAACGAGCCGGATCCAACCCCTTTACCCAACGTCCGGCCGCTGTGGGTCGTGCTCCCAGCATGCGCCTCCGCACTGCTGCTGGCGGTGACCACGCACTTGACTCAAGACGTCGCACCGGTGCCGTTTCTCTGGATTCTGCCGCTCGGCGCGTATCTGGCCAGCTTCATCGTATGCTTCGATCGAGACGGTTGGTATCGGCCGGAAATTTTCCGCTGGCTGGCGGTGGTGTCGCTTGGGGCAATGGCGCTTCTCATCGCTTTCGAGCGCTTGGGGATGATTCTGAGGCTGGCAGTTCCAGTCTTCGTCGGCGGCTTGTTCTTCTGCTGCATGTTCTGCCACGGGGAGCTTGTGCGCCTGAAGCCGCACGTCAGGCACCTCACATCCTTCTACCTGATGATTGCGCTGGGCGGTGCACTGGGCAGCCTGTTCGTAAGCGCGGTGGCCCCGCACATCTACCTTGGGTATTTTGAGCTCCAGGTCAGCATGGCCGCCTGCGCGTTGTTGATCATCTTCAGATTCCTCGGCGGCACATCGCGAGTGGCTCTTGCAGCATCGCTGGTCACGACCGCGCTGATCGCCACGCTCGGAGCGGCAGTCCGCAGATCGGGACCGGACGTGCTCGTTATGGCGCGCAATTTCTACGGTGCGGTCCGCGTAGATGAAGTAGTGACCCCCTCCGGGCCACTACGTAAGATGCAACACGGGCGCGTTGTTCACGGTACGCAATACATGGCCCCGGAACTGCAACCGCGCGCGACCGCGTATTTCGGCCCGGATTCCGGAATCGGCCGCGTGCTTGGTGTCAATTCTGGCGCGGCGCGACGCGTCGGGATTATCGGGCTGGGTTGCGGGACGTTGGCCTGCTACGCGCGGCCTGGAGACCGTTTTTACTTTTATGAGATCAACCCCCTGGTTGTGAGCCTGGCGCAAAGTGAGTTTCGATATCTGGCTCGTTGCGCGGGAGATGTAAAGGTTGTCCTCGGCGACGCGCGGCTATCGCTTGAGCGCGAGACGCTGCGTGAGTACGACGTCTTGGTGCTGGATGCCTTTTCCGGCGATTCTATCCCCGTGCACCTCCTGACCCGCGAGGCCTTTGCCCTTTATCTTCGACACCTACGGCCGCGTGGAGTGCTGGCGGTGCATATCACGAACGGTTATCTGAACCTTGCTCCGGTGGTGGCAACCATCGCCAAATCGCTCGGCAGAGTGGCGGGACTAGTGAGCAACGCGGCAGACACCGCCAATGGAATCGAGGCGGCTGACTGGGTGTTGGTGATGCCTGACGCCGCCGACCTTTCGCCTAAGTCGGCGGTTCCTATAGCAGTGCCGAGCGGCTTCCCAGCGTGGACTGACGACTACAGCAACCTGATCCAAGTGCTGAAGTAGGCACCTGGCTGACAAGTCCGGCGGGAACGCGAACATTCACATTGAAAACCTGAATTCGGAGTGGTAGCGCTAACGGGGATCGAACCCGTATTTGAGCCTTGAGAGGGCTCCGTCCTAACCGTTAGACGATAGCGCCGTTAACCGCCAGTATAGCAGGCGAACTGCCCGCCAGCGGCTCTGTCTACGCCGTCGCCGCCGGCTCGAAGTAGCCGTGCGCCAGCTCGGGCTTGAACTCCAGCGCCTTCTGCCAGCAGGATTTCGCTTCTTCCTCCTGGCCCAGCGCCCGCAACGCGTGACCCAGGTTGAGGAACGCCTCCGCGAAATCGGGCTGCTGCTCGACCGCCCGGCGGTAGTGCCGGACGGCCTCCTGCATCCCGCCCTTCCGCTGTTCGAGCAGGCCGGCGTTGTAGTACAGCTCGGGACCCCGTTCGCCCAGGTCGATCAGCCGGCTGTGCAGGTCCAGCGCCGCTTGCTGATCGTCGCTCTCCAGCGCCAGCGCCGCCAGCCCGCGCAGGGCGTCCACCGAGTTCGGATCGGCCGCCACCACCTCCTCGAAGGTGCGGCGCGCCGCCGCGCTGTCGCCCAGTTTCCAGTAGGCGATGCCCAGGTTCAGCCGCGCCTCCGTCCACTTGCTTCGCGCCCGCAGACAGGCCTCAAAAGCCTCCACGCTGCCCGCGAAGTTGCCTTGCTGCAAGCGCAGGAAGCCCAGCCGGAACCTCGCCTCCTCCCAATTGGGATTGGATTGGAGTACCTTCGTGTAAAGCTCCTCGGCGGCTTCGATTTCCTCGGATTGCTCCAGCACCAGCGCCAGGTTCCACACGGCGGCGGTCTGCTCCGGCTCAATCTGAATCGCCCGTTCGTAGGCCTTCCGCGCTCCCGCCAGGTCGCCGACTTCCTGCAGTACGATGCCGAGATTCACGTGTACCTGCGGGGATTCGCTTCGCAGCCGCGCCGCCTGGGAGTAAGCCTGCACCGCTTCCTGGAACCGGCCCGTCTTCTGGCGCGCCACCCCCAGATTGAACCAGCCTTCGAAATGCTCCGGGGCGCTCTCCACCAGCCGGGCGCAGAACCGGGTCGCCGCTTCGTAGTCGCCCCTGGCGAAGGCCGCCACCGCCAGCCCTTCCAGCGCCGCCTGCGACTGGGGCTGAACGGCCAGCAGTTGCTCCGCCGATTCGCGCACGCGTTCGGAATCCTTGCGCGCCATATCCACGGCGATCAGGTTGGTAAGGGAGTCCTCCGAGCGGGGGTCGCGTTGCAGTATCCGCCGGTATAACTGGCCCGCCTCGTCGTAGCGCCCGGCCAGTTGCAGCGTGACCGCCTTGCCGAATAACGCGGCTTCCTGACTGGGCACGCGGTTGAGGCACTTGTCGAACGACTCCAGGGCGGACTCCAGCCTGCCCAACTGAAGATTGCAGATTCCGATGCCCAGGTAAGCCTCGCCGCGGGCGGGGTCGATGTCCAGCGAACGCTGGAACCGCTCCACGGCATCCTCCCAGCGCCCCAACTTCTCCAGGCAGACCGCCAAATTGAAGGAAGCCGTCCTATGTCCGGGCTCCAACTGGAGCAGCTTCCAATAGCTGGCGGAGGCCTCTTCGAATTGCTCGAGTTGGAAGTGGATGTGACCGAGCGCGGAGTAGACCTCGGCGTCCCGCTCCCCGCGGTCGATAGCCGCATGCAGTTCCGCGAGCGCTTCCGCCGCCCGGCCGTCCAAGGTGCAGCGAAACCGCCTTGGCCAGGGCGTGAGATGCCCCGCGGCGCGCCGAGCGCACCTCGCTCGCCACCGGGACGGATGCCGCCCGCTGTTCCCAACTTCGGTTCGCCACTGCTCTCTTCTCGCTCATTGCGGTTTTCTCACACTCTTGCCTTGAAATGGGTCTTGGTTTGGATTCGGGTAGAAATACGCGCAAACACGGCCGACAAAATCATCCTGGTGCGATACGTTCATCCAATAGAGCCTGGCCCGCTCTCCGCTGTCGCTGAAGAAGCCCACGCCGCCCGTCTTCAGGCGGTCGTCACGCCAGAAGTCCACCAATTGCCCTTCGATGAAGGCCGTAAAGTCCGCTCCCTTCACCGTAAGCTGCACGCGATAGGTCTCATTATTGTGCATCATGACCCGGATCGGGACCTCGACTCGCGGGCCCTCCTTGCCGCCTACCACGGGGTACCGCACCAGGGCCATCAGCGGCAGCGGACCGGGCTTGACCACGGCGATCTTCGCGGCGTAGTAGTTCTCCGGGTCCGCAGCCCGGTATACCCAGCTCACGGCCCCCTGCTCGATCTGCGCAAAGAACTCCAGGCGGTAATCCTGCATCTTCATGGAGGGTTGGTACAAAGCGAGCTTCCCCGGCCGGGCGTAGCCCGCATTTGTCACCCGCCAGGATCGAGCCCAATTGTCCGCGCCTTCCCATCCCGTCATTCCTTCCTGGAAATTGTCCGAGAGTTCGACCGCCGCCCTGTTCTCCATACCTTCGCGGATGCCGCCGAGGCTGCTGGCCGCAATCCTGGACAGACTGCTGGCCGGCGAGTATCCCCATAACATCAGCATCAGGCAAGCCGCCACCGCCGCATATTGGACGTAAGCAGGCACTCGCCGCCACAGAGTCAGGAGATTGTTGAGCCAGTCGAACCCAGGTTCCTCCATGGGCCTCAAATACTCGAAGGTCTCGACGATCCGCAGAGAGCTGCTGCGCGGCAACGCCAGCCGTTTCGGGCGCAGGGGCAGTTCCATGTAGGCGGCGGGCGCCGCCGCCTGGTCCTTGGGCGCCAGCCCCTCGGCCAGATATGGCAACGACGGGATCCCGTGGTGCGCTCCTCCATACCGGAATAGCGGCGCGAGCGCTGGCAAAGCTGAGCCCAAGCCCAGACTCGGGCCGATCTCCATACGGACTGGACCGGCCGTTACGTTTGAACCGACGATTTCCTCCAGCACCGAAACTTCGGCTTTCAACGCGAGGCAGAAAGCCGCGGGTCGGCTGCTGGGCATGCGGAGTTCGTGAGCCGCCAGCGGCCGGAAGGGTGCGGGATCGGAGGCGCCGGCCGGCTTGGATGCCAGGGCCCGCATGGGAAGGCGTGTAACCTGAAACGCGGCCACCGGGAGAGGTGAATCCAGATCGGCGCCCTTCGACGCCAGCGGCGGATCCAGCAGTTCGAGCCGCAAGTTCCTTCGGGATAGGCTCGCGGTGGGGGGGCGGAAGGCCAGGACATCGGCACAAACCGGGTGGCTCGCGGCAGGACGCTGCGCCATCGGCTGAGAGACTCGCTCAACGCCCGCCAAGTCCAGCGCCGGAGCGTTTCTCCGCACTACTAAGACCGGCATCGCCGGGCTCTCAGGGCGCAGGATGGGCTCAACCCAGCTCAGGTCGCGCTCCGCGGGTATCGCAGCCTCCACCAGCGGCACTTGCGCCAGGGGCGTGGCCGCCTGCCTGAGTAGGCCTCGCCGCAATGGCAGTTCGCGCGGCATGGCCGGCGGCGGACTGGCCAGCCTCCAGAAGGGGCCGCCTGCAATTGGCTCAATGCCAGCCTCGTTAGCCTTTGGTACCGTAGCCGATGCTGGCTGGAACAGAATTCGCCGTCCGTGAGTTCCTTCAACAACCCGAGCGGCTTCCCGCAGTATAAGCACTGCATGATGCTCAGCTCCTGCCGTGCCTAAAGCACCGATATGATCTCCGAAATGCCAAAGACACCCCCTGGTATCTTGTCGGCTGGTTCCCGGTCGCCCGGAAAAATGCCCCTCCGCCTATGCCCGCACGTCTGTTCATCCGTGCCCACACTCTAAGGCTTTTCCGGCAGGCGTTCAAGACCGTCGATGGGTAGCACACTACCGTTGACTAAGGTTAGCAGGGGTACTATTTGACGCCTTAAAGCGCCTGGGGAAGGGCCAAAGACGCCTTGAGAAGGGCCTTTTGAAGCATTCTAGCGGCTTCAGCCTCAGTGCGCTCGCGCGAAACGGCAATCTCCGTGATCAGCATGCGGCGCGCCTGGTCCAGCATCTTCTTTTCGCGGAACGAGAGCGGCTTGGACAGTTGCAGGACCAGCAGCCCCTTGAGCACCTCCGCCATCTGGAGCATGTTGCCCGTCCGCATCTTCTCGGAACTTTCCTTGAAACGCTCCTTCCAGTCGCCATTTGACTTGCAGCGCCCGCAGGAGAGGAAATCGAGGACTCGCGCCATTTCCCCGTTGCGGGTCACCTTGCGCAGCCCGAGGTGTTCCACATGCGAGCAGGGAACCATCACGGTGAGGCTACTACAAAGTAAACGAAGGAGATAGAAGCGTTCGTGCTGGCAGCCGAAGGACCGGAAGGATACGTTCTCAATCACCCCCACCCCATGGTTGGGGTAAACCACCTTCTCGCCGATCTGGAAGAGCATAGCCCTTAGGCCTGGCACAGAAATGCCGAAGGTGGATATTAAGGCAGATTCCACAAAAAGTCAATAAGAAAACGGGCCTCGCTGCGGGCCTCGAGGCTCAGTGGTCTCTCTCGGTGACCAGCTCCGTCAGCGTGGTCAGGGCGCGCTGATAGGGGGAATCGGGGAAGGTGGCGATCAGGTCGCGGGCCTTTTGCGTGAATGCCTCCGCCCGCTGCATCGCGCGCCGGACGCCTTGGTGCCTCTCGATCAGGGCCAGGATGCTGGTGAATGGCGTTTGGTCGTAGCCGCGGCTGGTCAGAACATCTTCTACCAACCGCCGCTCGCTTTCGCCGGCCACTTCCAGCGAGTAGACCAGCGGGAGGGTCACTTTGCCTTCCCTGAGGTCGCTGCCGACGGGCTTGCCGAGGACGGTCTCCGTGGCGGTGAAGTCCAGCACGTCGTCCACGCACTGGAAGGCCATGCCCAGGTTCCAGGCGTATTCTCCCAGCACGCCGCAAGCGTCCTCAGCGGCGCCGGCGGCCATCGCGCCCAGCCGCGCGCAGGAGGAAAACAGGCGGGCCGTCTTGCGGTCCACCAGTTCCATGTAGGCGGCTTCGGTCACCGCCATGGAGCCGATGCGCTCCAGTTGCAGCAACTCCCCTTCGACCATGGTCTGGGTCAGACTAATGAGGATATCGAGGATCGGGAAAACTGCCTTCCCTCAGCGCGATCTGAAACGCCTGCATGTAAAGCCAGTCGCCCGCCAGCACCGAGGTGTGATTTCCCCACAGCACATTGGGCGAAGGCTGGCCGCGGCGGGTCTGGGCGACATCAATGACGTCGTCGTGCACCAGCGTGGCGGTGTGGATCATCTCCACCACGGCCGCCAGACGGATGGCGCGTTCGCCGCCATCCCCGATCAGCCTGGAAGACATCAGCAGCAGGGCCGGCCGCAGGCGCTTGCCGCCGCTCGAGTGCAGGTAGCGCCCGATGGAATTGACCGCGCTGGCCGACGAGGCCAGGTGCAGCTCAATCTCGGCGTCAACACGCTGGAGACCGTCCCGAACCAGTTCGAAGATGTCCTTGGGAGCGACGACTTGATTCAACTTCCGAGCCTCATGGAAACTCCTCAGTTTACCCGTTGCCCCTCGGCTGTGGCAAACACAGCCGCGCGAAGTTGCCGGTAGCCGCCGCGGCCAGGGTCTCGGGCGGCTCGCCCCGGGCCTCGGCCAGCCGGCGCACGGTCTCGACAATGAAGGCCGGCTCGTTGCGCTTTCCGCGCCAGGGGGCGGGAGCCAGATAGGGGGCGTCGGTCTCGACCAGCAGCCGGTCGAGCGGCGTGCGCACGGCCGCCTCGCGCACTTTGTCCGCCTTCGGAAAGGTCACGATTCCCCCAAAGGCCAGATGCAAAGCCCATATCGAGAGCGCGGCCGGCTTCCTCCGGACCGCCGGAGAAACAATGCACGATGCCGCCCGGTCCCGCCGCCGGCCAGTGCGCCTCCAGCAGCCGCCAGGTGTCTTCCCAGGCGTCCCGGGTGTGGATCACGATCGGTTTGCGCGCCTCGGCCGCGATGCTCATCTGTTCGATGAAAGCCGCGCGCTGCGCCTCCCGCGGGGAGTTGTCGTAGTAGTAATCCAGGCCGATTTCGCCCACCGCGACGACCTTGGGATGCGCCGCCAGCTCCCGCATTCTGCGCCAGGTCTCCGGCGTAGCCTTACCGGCGTAGTGCGGGTGGACCCCCACGCTGGCGAACACGCAGCCGTGCGTCTCGGCGAGCCGGATGCCCGCCTCCAGATCCGGAGGCCCGTTGCCGGTGCCGATGGCCAGCAGGCAGGTCACGCCGGCGGCCAAAGCGCGTTCGATGACGGCTTCCCGGTCGGGGTCGAATTGCGGGTCATCCAGGTGACAATGCGAGTCGACCAGATTCATCGCAGCTTGGTACCGACGGGCACGTCGCCCGCGATGGCGACCAGCACGGGTTTCCCGCCTTCGGGCGAGGCTGCCAGGATCATTCCGTTCGAAGTCAGGCCCCGCAGCTTGCGCGGCTGGAGATTGGCCACGATGACCACCTTCCGCGCAGTCATCTCCTCCGGCGTGTACGCCTCCGCAATGCCGGCCACGATGCTGCGCGGCTCGGGCTCGCCGACATCGACCTGCATGTGCAGCAGCTTGTCGGCGCCCTTGACCCGTTCGGCCGAGAGCACCAGCCCGACGCGCATCTCGACCTTGGCGAACTCGTCGATCGAGATCTTTCCGTCCCCAGCGGCCGCTTCGGCTTTGGGCGCCGTCTTGCCCATGAGCGCGGCCTGCCGGCCGGTTTCCTCCACTTCGAGGGCGCGCATCCTGGCGATGGCGGGCTTCGCATCGGCACGCGGGAACACCGCGGCCACCTCGCCGATCTTCTGGCCGGCTTCGAGGCGCCCCCAATCGAGCGACTCTAGCTGTACGCCATCGAGCGGCTCCCGCATGCCGAGCTGCTCCCAGATCTTACTCACCGAAGACGGAATGATCGGATAGAGGAGGGTGCAGGCGATGCGCAGGACTTCGGCGGCCGTGTAGAGCGTCTCGTCGAGCATCGCGGCGGAGTCCGCGTCCTTCTTCGACGGCCAGAGTCCAAGGCGTCTGCTCGACGATGTACTTGTCGGCCGCGCCGAGCAGCGCCCAAATGGCCTCCAGCCCTTTGGAAAACTCGAAGGCGTCGAAAGCCTTGACCGCCGCCGTGATGGTGTCGAGCGCCTGCGCCGCGATGGCGGCATTGCCCGCCGATTGCGGGACAGTCCCTCCGCGATACTGGCGGATCATGGTCAGGGTGCGGCTGGCGAGGTTGCCGAGGCCGTTGGCCAGGTCCGAATTGTAGCGGCCGACCAGCGCGTCGTAGCTGAAGTTGCCGTCCTGGCCGAACACGATTTCGCGCAGCAGGAAATAGCGCAAAGCGTCTACTCCCATCACCTGCTGGATCGGGGTGGCGCGGATGATGTTGCCCTTCGACTTGCTCATCTTGTCTTGTTCAAAGAGCAGCCAGCCATGGGCGAAGACCTGTTTGGGCAGCGGCAGGTCCGCCGCCATTAGAAATGCCGGCCAGTAGATGGCATGGAAGCGCAGAATCTCCTTGCCGATCAGGTGCAGGTCGGCGGGCCAGCGGTCCTCGCCTTCGACGGCGCTCATGTAAGTGGTCAGGGCGTCGAACCACACGTAGAACACGTGGTTTCCCTCGGCCGGAACCGGGATGCCCCACTTGATGGTGGTGCGGCTGATGGAGAGATCGCTCAACCCCCTCTCGACGAAGGCCAGCACCTCGTTGCGGCGCGATTCGGGGCGGATGAAGTCCGGGTTCTTCGCGTAAAACTCGAGCAGGCGATCGCGAAAGGCCGAGAGCTTGAAGAAGTAGTTCTCCTCGGTCACGGTCTCGGTGGGACGCCCGCAGTCGGGGCAAGGATCGCCGGGGCCGGCCTCGTTCACGTAAAGCTCGTCGAAGACGCAGTACTGGCCGGTGTAGGAACCCTTCTCGATGTAGCCGTTCTTCTGGCAGCGCAGGAAGAGATCCTGAACGACCTTGTAGTGCTCGGGGTTCGACGTCCGCTTGAAGCGGTCAATCGACAGGCCCAGGATCTCCCATTGCCGGCGAAACTCGGCCGAGATCAGGTCCGTGAACTCTTGCGGCGTCTTGCCCGTGGCCTTGGCGGCGCGCTCGACTTTCTGCCCATGCTCGTCGGTGCCGGTGGTGAGGACGGACTCATAGCCCTGCATCCGCTTGAAGCGGCTGATGGCGTCGGCGGCGATGGTGGTATAGGCGTGGCCGATGTGCGGCGCGGCGTTCACGTAGTAGATCGGGGTGGTGAGGTAATACTTTTTGCTCATTTCCGGGTCTTCCAATAGGCCAGGTTCGCTTCGGCCAGAATCTGTTTGAGCGGCACGCCGGCCTGGATGGCCAGCTTCCGGCAGTCCTCGTATTCGGGGGCGTAAGCGCCGCCGTTTCCGGAAACCTTAAAGCGCACCGTGCCGTGCGGCGTCTCGACTTCCACCACGCGGCGGGCCTGAACGCGGCGTTCGGCCGCAAAGATGCGGACGCCGAGGCTCGAGGTCTCGGCAAAAACGATTCCGGCCAGCTTCTCCTGGTCCTCGGGCCTGGCGATCACGCGGAGCAGCGTGCCGGGCCGGTTCTTCTTCATGAACACGGGCGAGAAGGACACGTCCAGCGCGCCGGCTTCGAGGAGTTGCTCCATGGCGTAGCCCAGCACCTGCGGGCTCAGGTCGTCCAGGTTGGCCTCGATGACGGCGACCGTGGTGGCCTCGGAGGCGCCGCTGGATTCGCCGACGATCACCCGCAGAACATTGGCGTGCTCGGCGAAATCGCGGTCGCCGGCGCCGTAACCGATGGCCTCGATCCGCATGGGGGGCAGCACTCCGAAGCGGCTGGCCAGTGACGACGGCGACGGCGGCTCCGGTCGGCGTGGTCAGCTCCAACTCGGGACCGCGGGCGTACACCGGCTTTCCAACCAGCAGGGCCGCGGTGGCCGGGGCCGGCACGGGCAGCACGCCGTGCTCGGTCTTCACCGTTCCGCTGCCGACGTTGACCGCCGAGCAGTGGATCTCCTCGACTCCCAGCAGCTCGAAGCCCAGGCACGCGCCCACGATGTCGGCGATCGAATCCACCGCGCCGACCTCGTGAAAATGGACCTTCTCGAGGGGCACTTGATGGACGGCGGCCTCGGCCTCTCCCAAGCGCTGGAACACGGCGGCGGCATTGGTCTTCACCCGCTCCGGCAGCTCCGCCGCCTGGATCATGGACAGGATATGCGGCAGGTGACGGTGCTTCTTGGTCTCGACCGCGCGAACGCGGAACTTGGTGGCGCCGACGCCGCAGCGCACGGTCTTCTCGAATTGAAACTCCGCGCCGGTCTGAAGCGAAGACAGGCCCTCGACGATGCGTTCGGCGCTGGCGCCCGCGTCGGCGAGCGCGCCCACCAGCATGTCGCCGCTGATTCCGGAGAATGCGTCCAGGTAGCAGAGTCGCATGGGGTTGATTAGGGCACGATCGCGCCGAGCACGTTCTTCGCCTGTTCCTGGCGGAATTGCCGCAGCTTCTCCTTCAGTTCCGGGCGCCGGATGGCGACGACGGCGATGGCCAGCAGCGCGGCATTGATGGCCCCCGGCTCGCCGATACCCAGGGTGCCGACCGGGATGCCGCCGGGCATCTGCACCGTCGAGAGCAGGGAATCGAGGCCGTTGAGCGCGGCGCTTTCGATGGGGACTCCGAAGACCGGCAGCAGGGTATGCGCGGCCACCACCCCAGCCAGGTGGGCCGCTCCGCCGGCTGCCGCGATGATCACCTCAATGCCGCGCTCCTCAGCGGCCGAGGCGTAGGCCGCGGTTTCGACCGGAGTGCGATGCGCCGACAGCACCCGGCACTCGTGCTGAACGCCGAACTTGGTCAGCGTCTCGGAGGCGCGCCGCATGGTCTGCCAGTCCGATTTGCTGCCCATCATGACGGCTACCAGAGGGTTGGATTCGTGGTTCATAGCTGCTTTCCTAGTGTACTCAATTGCGGGTTACGGCCGTCCCGGAGGGGCATCAGAGGCGCGCAGGGCTTGGAGGAGCTTGTGGGCGCGATAGAAGGAGCGCTCGAGAGAATTCTGGAAGCGGACGAACTTGAAGAGGGTGCGGGGCCCTCCGGCGTCGTAGATCCAGGCGCGGGCGATTTGATCGCGCGGCGGGGGCGGGTCGGGCCGATCCCGGAGTTCATCACAGTTTGAAGGCGAAGATCAGCTTCTCTCGCTAAGCCCCTTCTGGGCGGCGATTCCTTCGACCTCGGCTTGAAGGACCCGGGACTCCATGGCGGCGAGGCGGAGGAGGCGCCAGGAGGCGAGGACCATGCGGTCGATCAGAAAGAGCTCGTCGGGGGTGACGGGGCGGTAATGCTTGTGGAAGCGGGCCTCGAGGCGGCTGAAGGAGGCGGCGTCCTCGCCGGGGAGGAGAAGGTCGGCGGCAAAGGCCCCGTGGGATATCCCACGCCCTCACCAAGCGCTTGCGAAGTCCGGTGCTGCGACGACGATGCGGACCGGTCTCCCCCATCCCGCGCTTGCAAATGCGACCCAAAATGCGACAGCCCCGATAAACGTCGCTCACGTCAGCACTTGGCTGTCTTGTCGCCATGTCGGAAACTGAGCGATTACGCCTTCTGGGAGATCGGTCCCCCGCCACGTCCTTATCGCGTCGCACAGGAATTGCAGGCTGCGGTGCAACTGCCGAAGTCCGGTGTCCTCCTAAACCTGGATGCAAAGCCAAATCGGTGGCTCGATGTCCCGCAGGCGCACCTGGAGTTGGTGTACGGCCCGGCGCTTCCTCGCCCTCACTTCGATGCCCCTCGCTGCTCATTGCTGAGGTCGATGCCCTGTTCCTCACGGAAGTACTCGACAAACCCCGGAACGTTCTTGGACAGGCTGTGCCGCAGCCGTTGTAGCGAGATTCCGATTGCCCCAGCCTGTTCATGCAGTTTGCTCACGAACAGGCCGGCATCGAGATCGTAGAGCCCACGCAGGAAACCGGAAGGTCCTTGCACCTCGATCCCCCACGCCTGAAGGGAAGCTGCCGGGAAGTGACGCTGGTTGTAGGTGACAATCAGTTCGGAGTGGGAGCGAACCGCCGCGGCCAACACATGGCGGTCGCCGGGATCGTTTGTCATCGCATCGATGAGTGGCTCGAAACCCTCCACCCATGCCTCCGGAAAGTGCCGGTGCATCTCCTCCTCGCGACGGCGTGCGGTATCCGCGGGCATGTCCCACTTAGCGACTAGGTTTCGGGTCACCTCGTCCATGATCGTCTGCGACCACATCGGCAGGTACAGCCTGGGCGCCTCCGCCATACGCAGAAGCGTATCGGCCAGTGGCATCGGTATGAGCACGCACGCGTCGAGCACGACGCGGTAGTCGGCCCTCATTCGTCTTCGCCGCCTTCGGGCATGCCGGTCCGATCGTACAAGCCGGATTCGAAGGCTTCCTTTGCGATGCGGTCCAGTGCCGCCTTGCGCTCGACGTCACGGCGCTTCTGATAAGCAACCAGATCCTTGAGGTAGACGCGCCGATGACTGCCGACTTTGTGATAGGGGAGATCTCCGGCTTCCAGCAGCTTGATGAGATAAGGCCGGGAAACACCGAGCAGGTCGGCGGCCCGCTGCGTCGTCAATTGCTGGTTTTCAGGGATCAGGACTATCGCCCTGCCTAGTTGCATGTTGCGCACGATGTCCTTGAGCAGGCGGAAAACAGCGTCCGGCAACTCCACGCGCTCGCCGTCGGCCCCGACCAAAGCCGGCGTTCCGAGTTGAAGCATTCGGTGCAGCTCCCGAATCTGAACTTCTTCCGACTCCGGCAGCGCGACAGGTTGCTGGAACATCTTGCCGACCTCCAACTGAAGAGTAGCGCGCATTAGCAATAAACGCAACACAAATGAATTAATCGAAGCGCTCTACATGCCGACCTGCCTGGGCGGCACCTGGGCCGCAGCCCTCACTTCGGCTGGAGCGGCCGGCGCACTCGTCCTGACCTCCCGTTCAGATCATCCACAAATGCTTGCACATCGAGGGCCTCGACCCCCGGCGCCAGCGCCCGAGTCGGCGGGGCGGTGGTCGATTTACGGTGGACGACGCTCATTCGGACGGGCGCCCGATCGCCCATGGATCGGCGCAAAGACCCCAACTGCCCAGCCATGGACGGCTGAACGGTTTTCGAGGCCTTACACTCCACCATCCACAGACCGCCTTGGCCGCTTGGAAAAAGGAAGTCGACCTCCAGCCCCTGCTGGTCGCGAAAGTGGTAAAGCTCCTTCCGCCGGCCTTGGTTGACCTGGCTCTTCAGGATCTCCGAAGCCACGAATCCTTCGAACAAGGCGCCCAGGAACGGCGACCGCTCCAGCTCCGCCTGAGTTGCGATCCCTAACAGGTGGCACGCCAATCCCGAGTCGCCCAGGTACACCTTGGGTGACTTGACCAGACGCTTACCGAAGTTCTCGAAATAGGGCGGAACCAGGATGATCTGCCCCGTGATTTCCAGAATGTGCAGCCAATCGCCGACGGTCGGAATGGAGACGCCGAGCGGAGCCGCCAGATCGGTCTTGTTCAGGATCCGGCCGTGGCGAGCGGCCAGCAGGGCCAGAAAGCGCCGGAAGGCCGCCAGGTCGCGGACGTTGGTGATGGCACGGACATCGCGCTCCAGGTAGGTCTGGATGTAGGAACTGAACCACAGGGCCCGCTCCGTGGGACGCGCCAGCGCCTCCGGATAGCCGCCGTGAAGAAGGCTCGCACGCTCCGTCTCGGCCAGACTGAACGGCAGCAGTTGCAGGATGGCGGCGCGCCCCGCCATCGACTCGCTGACGCCCTGCATCAGAGGAGCCTCTTGGGAGCCCGTGAACAGCCACCGGCCCATTTCGCCGGGGCTCTGATCGATCCGCGTTCGGACGTAGGCGAGCAACTCCGGCACATTCTGGATTTCGTCGAACAGCGCGGGGAGCCGCAGCGCTTCGAGCAAGGCCCTGGGATCGGAACGCGCGCGGGCTTGTACGTCGGGATCCTCCAGGAGCACATAGGTAGCGCGCGGGAAAAGCCTGCGTAGCAGGGTGGTCTTCCCAGCCCGGCGCGGCCCGGTCACCACCACGGCGGGGAAACCGCGGACCGCCCCCAGCACGGTCCGCCGAATGACGCGGGGGATGAAGCGCATGTGAGTATTATAAACTTACACTTTAGATTTCTCAAGTCAAACCGGAAGGACTTGCGCCTGGCCACCCGTTCACACGCCGTACATCTCTCGCAACCACCTGAAAACACAGCATCTGCCGTCGGCCACAGGCTAAAGCCCTTGCGTCCGTCTGCTACCCTCAAAACGGGAGGAGCACCAGTTCCCGCTTCCCCTTCGCCGCTGGAGACGACAATGTCCGACATAAGCCCACAGGATCCGGCACTTTCTTCACTTTTGCCCGCTCAGGCGAAAGTCGTCCTCGCCCTCGCTCAGGGCGCTACTATCTCTAAAGCCGCTTACAACGCCGGAGTTCATCGCTCCACCGTCCATGACTGGCTTAAGAACAACCCGCGGGTAGCCGCCGCTCTGCGCCAGGCTCGCCAGGACTACGTCGTGACCCTCCGTGATGAGCTTAGGGATCTTTCCGCCCTGGCCCTCTCGACCCTCCGCTCCTTGCTCGAGGACTCCGCCTCTCCCTCATCCGTCCGCCTGCGCTGCGCTCTGGCTCTGCTCCAGCGGCCCCAGTACCCCGCCGGCGCCTGGAGTTTGCCGGAGTCCGTCAACACGGTCCGTGAAGACGAGATCATGCGGGATCTTGCTTTCGCCAAAGCTGAAATGAACTCCGGGATTCTCAATTCCCGCCTCCCGTTTCCCATGCAGCCAGACGAGCCCGACCCAACTGAAGCCGCAGCGTCAAAAGCGCGCAGTTCAGGCTGAGCTGTTTTTGAGCTGTTTTTGTCCTCTTTACCGCCCCGAGGCCTGGACATCGGCGCGGGCCGCGAAGAAATCCGGCGTTACATCGCGGCGCTCCAGTCTTGCTATTTTGGAGGGTGGCCGATTCCACGCGCAATCGAAAGAGGATGAATATGGGTGCCAGATCGAAGTCTTTTCTCAAAGTCAAACTCTACCGCTCCGACTTGCCGATTTTGGAGGACGGCGCGGCAGATACGGTGCAGGCCGCGGCCGAAGCCGGCGGCGGCGTGCTCCGGTGTTTTCCGAGTTTCGTAGGCCGCAAATTCTGCCTTCCCGGCAAGAACCTGGAGCTGGCGGATGCGGATTACTTCCCCGAAGGCCCCACGGGCTGGGCCATCGATGAACGATGGAACGGCAGCGCCATCCTGGCCGATACCGGAAACGGGATTCACGGCGAAGGGCTGTGCCACTTCCATCACCCGGACGGCTTCCTGATCCCGATGGATGCGGCGGTTCACGGAGCGCCGGCATTCATGGTGGGTCCGATGTACCGGACGCTGGGCGGCACCGGCTTTTACAACAAGGAGTTCGACAATCTGTATCCGCTCGGGCACCACAGCCATCCGTGGAAGCCCGAGGCGTACAACTTCAATGCCTGGCGCAACAAGCGCTACAAGAACGATTGCCATACGTCGGTCGGGCTGATGCGGTACGTGACCGAGGAGATGCTGGCGGACGCCATCCGCGACTTCATCGCCGGCAAGGACAACCACATTCGCAGCCACGCGCGCCACCTGCTGATCCGGATGGGGACGGGCTTTTTCACCCCGACCCGCACTCTGCACGGGCCGGCCGCGGTCAATACCGAAGAGCCGCAGCGTGACCGGGACGACTTCCGGTTCTACCAGAGCCACGTGCTGTGCCCCGGAGGGCGAAGTCTTCCTGGGGCAGGATTTGCTTTTCCGTCACCTGCCCGAAGGACTCGAGGGAGAGGCTCGGGTGCAGCGATTGGTGGCCGACATCGATATTCGCCGCAACAAGGATCCTTACATTGTGGAGAAGCACTTGCTCCTGCCGATCGAGGATCCGGAAGTGAGCCGAGACGGTTTCCACGATGAGTGGCGGGTGTATGGCAAGCCGAACGGCGACGAATTGTTCAGCCTGCGCCAGTTTGAGCTGGCGCCCGGCGCCAAGACGGTGCTGACCGGTCCGGCATCCTTGTGCATCATCCACTTCTCCCATGGGAAAGGAAAGATCGGCAACCACAAGGTTGAGGTCAAGTCGGGGATACGCCTGGGCGAGCCGCTGGACGACGAGTTCGTGATCCCGTACGAAACGGCAAAGAACGGCGGCGGCGTGCGGCTGGTCAACACCAGCAAGACCGAACCGCTGGTGGGCACCCGCTGCTGGGGACCCGAAGCGTGGGGCCACAAGATGCCGAAGGCTCCATTCGAAACCTGGGTAGACTAAGCCCGACGGGATAAATCGCGCAGTTCAGGCTGAGCGGTTTTTACTGAGCGGTTTTTACTTCGACACGGTCAATCCGTCAATCTGAACTTCGAGGAGATGATTGATCCGGATCCCGTAGATGCCGTCGGTCTTGGCCATAGCTCCGCTCTTAGGCGCGGTGTGCACTATTACGCCGTTGACCACGAAGTCGATCTTGTCAGCGCCGACTCGCACTTCGAGGGCATTGGTGGATCTTCCGCTGGCATCCGGCTTCTTCACCGCGTCGTTCGGCGTCTTCGGCGCTAAGGTGGGGGTTGCGGTGCCGTTGCGGCTCTTGATCAGCCAGGTCCCGTCCTGCGCGACCACGAAGTACAGATAGCTCTGTTCGGCGCCTTCCAGACTGCTGCCGCCGAACACCAGGCCGTAATAGTTGGTGTGGCCGCTCGGCTTCAACAGAGTAAAAGTGCCCTTGAGCGTATAGGCGCCCGCCGCCTTATTCGCCGGATTCCAGTACACCGCAGCTTGGGGATTGATGGCGTGGAAGCCCGATCCCATGGCCATAAACTTGATGTCGCCGGGGGCGTCGGGGTCCGAGGCTGCCGTACTGCGATCGACGCGCATCTTCCAGCCTTGCGGCGTTTGGGCGACAATCGGCGCTAGAGCGACTAGCGCGAGTAGCGCTACACAAAAATGCTGCTTCATGGCGTAGTTCTCCTTCCAGCCTTCTCTGGATTCCATTATATGTCCGGACGCTTGACATCCATCTGCCAGGGCCTCGCTTACCAGACGCGGACCCGGTCTTTGGGGGCGAGGTACAGCTTCTGCGTGGGCTCGATCAGGAAAGCCGCATACCAGGCGTCCAGGTTGCGAACGGCGTCGGCGCGGTAGCGGTCGGGAGCGTGGCCGTCGGTGGCGATCCGGGCGCGCAAGGCCGCATCGCGAATCGCGGCCCGCCAGCTTTGGGCGAAGCTTATGAAGAACCGCTGATCGCCACTCAAGCCATCCTTCACGGCGTCCGCTTTTCCGTTGAGCGATAGCCGGTAGGCGTCGTAAGCGGCCAGGAGGCCGGCCACGTCGGCGATGTTCTCGCCGAGGGTCTGATGACCGTTCACCGCAAGATCGGGAAACGGCCGGTAGGCGTCGAACTGCTTGACCAGCGCCTCACCGGCGGCCCGGAAGTGATCGAGATCCGCCTTGGTCCACCAGTCGGCCAGACGGCCTTCGGCATCGAACTGGCTGCCCTGGTCGTCGAAGCTGTGGCTGATCTCATGGCCGATGATCGCGCCCATGGAGCCGTAGTTGTGGGCCGCGTCGGCGTTCGCGTCGAAATAGGGGGCCTGAAGGATGGCGGCAGGGAAATTCAGCGCGTTCTGAAGGGGGAGGTTGACGGCGTTGACGGTCTGGGGCAGCATCCACCACTCGTCGCGGTCGACCGGCTGGTTGAGCTTGGCGAGCTGGCGGCGGTATTCGAAAGCCTCGGCGCGCTGCCAGTTGCCGAGGGCGTCCCCCTGGACGATTTCGAGGCCCGAGTAATCCACCCACCGGCCGGGATAGCCGACGCCAACTCGCAGCGTGGCCAACTTCTGTTTGGCTTTGGCCTTGGTCGCAGGCGACATCCAGGCGAGGGCGTCAATCCTCTTGCCGAACGCCCGAACCAAATCGCTGACCATCGCCTCCGCCTTGGCCTTGGTCTGGGGCGGAAAGAAGCGGTTCACGTAGAGCCGGCCAAGGGCCTCTCCGAGGGCCGCGTTGGTGCTATCCACGCCCCGCTGCCAGCGCGGGCGCAACTCGGGAATGCCGCTGAGAGCCTGGCCGTAGAAACTGAAGCGTTCGGCGACGAAGCTCCGGGAAAGGAAGGGGGCGGCTTGTTCGACGGCATGAAAGACCAGCCAGTCCTTCCAGGCCTCGAGGGGCTCCGCCGCGGTCAGGGCGGAAAGGCCGGGGACCGCTTTGGGGTGCCAGATCATAAAGACGGGCGCGCCGTCGAGACCGGCCGCGCCGAGCAGCGCCGTCCAGTCGAGCCCGGGAGCTTTGGCGGCCAGTTCGGCGCGCTTCCAGGAGACCACGGCGCGGACGTCTTCCGATTCAACGCGGGTGGCGTGCACCGCTGCCATTTTAGTTTCGAGCGCGAACACGCGAGCGGCGCGCGCGGCCGGGTCCGGCGAGCCCGCCAGCTTGAAGGTCGCCGCGATATGCGCCTGGTACTGCTTGCGCAGGGCCGCCATGTGCGGGGTCGCGGAGAGATAGAAGTCGCGGTCCGGCATTCCAAGACCGCCCTGGAGGAGATAGGGGTAATTGCGGGACGGGTCCGCGAGGCCCTGGGCGACCCAGACGCCGAAGAGGTTGTCGGTCTGGAAATTGGTGTTATTGAGCGGGTCGACATCCGCGCGGAGCTGGGCGCCCAGCACGCGGGCGAGATCGCGGCGATCGGCGATGGCCGCGATGGCGTCGAGCCGCGGCTTCAAGGGGGCGATTCCTTGGGACTCGATAGCGGCTTCGTCCATGAAGCTGGTGTAGAAGGCGGCGATCTTCCGGGCATCCCCACCGGCGGACGATCCGGCTTGGCCCGCTTCCTGAATGAGCGTCAGCGTGCGCTGTCGCGTGTCGTCGGCCAGTTTTTGGAAGATGCCGTAACTGGATTTGTCTGCAGGGATGGGAGTGGCCTTGATCCATCCGCCATTGGCATAGGCATTGAAGTCGTCGCCCGGCGCGACGGATTTGTCCATGCCTGCGAGGTCGATCCCT
This sequence comes from Bryobacterales bacterium, assembly GCA_963734625.1. Classification (GTDB taxonomy): domain Bacteria; phylum Acidobacteriota; class Terriglobia; order Bryobacterales; family Bryobacteraceae; genus CAVTHW01. Next base: position 68,735 of record CAVTHW010000015.1, read on the forward strand.
GCAGAAAGCGGTGGCTGGGTTTGCCGGCATGCCGACGCCGTAGCGACAGAAGCGGCGAGGAGGATCGCGGCCAGCGGCCGCAACCAGGCGGGTCCTTTTGTATGCGCCATACTTTGCTTCAATCTTACGAGAACACGTACGGTGGTGGCGACGCAATGTTACAAGGCGGCCCCCCATTTCCATGGCATAATCGACTTCATACCGGTTCCGGTTACGGGCCAAGCGGCAGAACCGGGAATTTGGAGGGTGTCGGGGAGGGCAGGTCAATGAGGGAATACTGGGCCCTCAGACTGAGTCTGGGGATACTCCTGGCAACGTTCCTGGGCGGATGCGGGAGCGGCAACGGTCCGAAGGCGGCGGCGCCCGCCGGTGAAGCGCCAAGGAAGGCCGCGTCGGTTCTCAAGGTGAGTCGGGACAACCCCTGCTCCGTCCTGTTCCCGGCGGAGGTTGAAGAGATCCTCGGCCTCCGGTCGGATATGCGGGAAGTCGTGGACGAAGTGACCTGCCATTATCACTTTGAGCCCGCTAGCGCCAACCAGCCGAAGCCGGCGCGGGACGAGACCTTCATCGAAGTCAAAATCTACTGGACCGGCGGCCGAATGGCGGTGACGGCTGCCCGCATGGCCGGGAAGCTGCTGGGTTCCGGCTCGAGCGGCTTTGAGAAGCTGCCGGGCATCGGGGACGAGGCTTGGGTGGCGCCGCTGGCCGCCTGGCTGGCATTCTCGAAAGGCGACGTAGGAGTCGAGATCGACATGCGAATGATGCCGGGAGAGAAAGAGAAGGCCGTACGCCTCGCTCGTTTGATTGCCAGCCGGTTGTAGATGGCCGGCCTGTCGGTGAAGAGAATCCCGGCGGAGGGGGAGGTTACGGGTAAAGGGGCGAATGCGAACCAAGTTGGAATACATGTCGATGGGGGCTGCGGTTACGGAACTGCAGACCAAGCTGAACAGTCTGTTGCCGGCGGTCCTTCCGCCGTTGAAGGTAGACGGGAAATTCGGCGACAAGACCCTGGCGCGCGTCAAGGAGTTCCAAAGAAGACGCGGGCTCGTGGCGGACGGCATCGTGGGAGCGAAGACTTGGGCGGTGATTGACGGGCTCGCGCCCCCAGCCCCTCAGGCGCCGGCGACGACCTCGAAACCCCTTAACAGTCCGTACCAGGAAGCCCTCGCCCAGAACTTCGGAGCCCGTTTTGGAAATCTCATCAAGTGCAGCGAGGGCACGGTGCACAACTCGTTTATGTGTAAACCGGGGCGAGTGGCGACTGTCGACGAATGCCTGCCCAACGTCCACATTTTGCCCTTCGGCAAGTGCAAGTCGGACCGGCACCCGGCATACGGTCAACTCAGCAATCCATGGCAGGGCGCGGGGATGGACCTGGTGTTTCAAGCCGCGTGTACGCCGGTGCCGTGTGGAGGCTGGCAGTCCAAGGACGGAGGCGTGGACCCGAAAACCGGGCATCGCCGGCTGATTCGCGGCGCGACCTGCTACTGCAAGTACGGCGGCACAATCAAAGTCCCTTGAGCGAGTGAGTCATCCCCGGCTTGGTTTTGTCCCAACCTGATCGCGTCCCAGCCGCTCAGCCACGGTCGAGGATGAACCCTGCCCGCGCTTGGTCCGCTTGTTCCTTCAAACACAAACTAGGATTGCGCCTGAGAACCCCTCCAGAGCGCGGCATAGTCTGAAGCCTGTCGGCGAGACGCTTGGAAAGTCCACCATCCTCCGGGATGGGGACAGCGACCGCCACTCTCGCACAGATTCCGCGGACTTGGTGGGAAGCGACGGCTTACCGCGCCCAGAGGTCGCGGG
>CAVTHW010000016.1:0-415801 GCA_963734625.1 Bryobacterales bacterium
CCCCTAGCTCGTGGCGAATGCGCCTTGTGGTAATACGGCCCGATGCGGAAATCGCGGTTCAGCGCCTGACCGTGCGGCAACGCTCGAATAGTAGGCTCGACACAACGCCCCACACGTAGGTCGCCGGAACCAGTATCGGGTTGGCAACATGCATGATCGGAAACGCGATTCCCGCCAGCCCCGCCGCCAGACCGCGACTTTTAAGGTAGTTCCGCAGCGGCAGGCAGGTCATCGACTGGTAGACCACCTGCTGCGCCGCGCCCCAGACGAAATACACCGCGCCATGCCTTCCTATGAGACACTGAGCCGTCTCTTCCGAGTCGCTGACTGCTCATCCCGAGTGCGTTCGACGAGAGCAGGCCGAAGGCCGGATCGGTGCAGACTATGGGCGTTTTCGGGAGCTATCCGCGTTCGGTCAACAACTCATTGGTCATCCGGTCACCGTGCGTTCAACACTGACAAGGTCTCGGCGTTCACCAGCCCTCTGACGTCTTGGGAGGCCGTCACTTGCCATCCCGGCTTCCTGGTCTCTGAGCGCAGATCGTCTCAGCTCAGATCCACTGCAATGAGTCAGGGAAACGCTCCTGAAAGGTCCATTTGATCGGGAGGGAGTTCATCGGCCCCGTGTTAACGTGTACGATGGCCTGTGCAGTTCTAATCGCGTTCACGATGCGGGTTTCAGACTCTTGGTTTTGCTCTTCTCCGTCGGCGTGGCTCGCGGGCCCGACCGTTGCTTCCGCGTCTGTGGGGCACCGGCCTGCCACCAGACCGCACCGACTTGTATGACTCGGCCGTCGGCCATTCGGCAGTGGACTAGCGCCCGGCCCCTTGAATAGCCTGCGAGCTATCGGACGTTGATGCCCAGTTGCCAGGTCAAGAAGGACATCGTGTCCACGGCAGTCGCGACCAATTGCGCGGCGGGCAAACCAGCCGAGTGTCCCCTCTGGGTGTCGTAGTGAAGGAGTACCTGCTTCCCTGAAGCTGTGGCAGCCTGCACCAGTGCTGCCATCTTGCGGGCGTGCAATGGGTCCACGCGCGTGTCGGCGTCACCGGTGGTGAATAGGACCGCCGGATACTTCGTGCCCGGCTTAACGTTGTGATACGGCGAGTATCTGTAGATGTATTCGAACTGCTTCGGATCCTCACTCGACCCGTATTCCGTAGTCCACCAACGCGCGACTTTGAACTGCTGGTAGCGCACCATATCGAGCAGCGGGCTTCCGCAGATCACTGCACCAAATAGGTCGGGACGCTGGGTCAAGGCGGCACCAACGAGCAGTCCGCCGTTTGACCCTCCCTGAATCGCCAGTTTCGCAGGCTGCGTGTACTTATGCTTCACCAGCCACTCCCCGGCGGCGATGAAATCGTCGAAGACGTTCTGTTTGTTCTCGAACATCCCCGCACGATGCCAAGACTCGCCGAACTCGCCGCCGCCTCTAAGATTGGCAAGTGCAAAGACTCCGCCCATCTCCGCCATGAGTACCGCCATGTAGGAGTAGGAGGGCGTCTGGGAGAGGTTGAAGCCGCCGTAACCCGTCAGCAGCACAGGACGTGTGCCATCCAGTTTCAGGCCCTTCTTGTGAACCAGGAACATCGGAACACGCGTCTTATCGCGTGACTCATACCACACCTGCTTCACCTCGAACGCCGAGGGATCAACGGAGACCTTGTCCTGAGTCCAGACCTCCCGCTTTCCTGCCGAGATCTCATACCGATAGGTCGTGGATGGCTCAGCGAAGGATGTAAAGGTGTAGAACGCCTCGTCGCTCGTCCATGTCCCCGTAGGCGCGGCCATGGTCCCAAGTCGGGGCGCGGGAATCTCACCGAGCGGCTTCCCGGACGGGTCGAAGATGCGTACTTTGCCAACGACGTTTTCCAGGTAAGAGACAAAGAGGCGTTTCCCTGCCGAAGTGAAGCCCTGAATAGCCCACTTGCCTTCCGCGACGACGTCCTGCCAGTTCTCCTGGCCGGGCTTGGCCAGGTCGATGGCAAGAATCCGGCCGTTGGGCGCCTTCCAGTTCGTCAGGAGGTAGCACCTACCATCGCGAATGACGCCAGAGAAGCGTGCCTTGATGTCGCGCACCAACGGCCGGAACCCGCTTCTGTCTTGAAGGTCCCGGACATGAATTTCGGTTTGCTCCGCGGGAACGCCATCGTTCACGTATGCGGCCAGCCAGCGGCCGTCCTCTGAGAGTTGGAGGCCCATCGTGGAGCGTGTGCCAAACTCCGAGCCGAAGATCACCTGATCCTGCGCGCTCTTCACGCCGAACTTGTGAAAGTAGGCGCGCGGCCCTTGCGCCGTAAAACACGTGTAGTAGAAGCCGCTGCGGTCGGGAGGGATCTGCACACTCGTATAGCGGGCGCGGGGCATCTCGTCCTCAAGGCGCTGGCGGGTATCTGTTTCGAAGAAGACCAGACGCGTCTCGTCCTCACCGCCGGAACGAATGCCGACCGCAACCAACTTGCCGTCCAGCGAGAAGCCGGCCCAGGAGGCAGAGCTGGTCTGATCGGCTGTCAGCGAGTTGGCATCCAGCAAGATCTCATCCTTGCCCTTGCCGCCAACCCGCATGTAGAGGATCGCCTGATTCTTGTCCTTGGGCCGCTTCGAGAAGAAGTACTTGCCACCGCGGGCGACGGGGGCAGAAACCAGGTCGTACCGGATCAGCGGCTCAATGCGGCGACGCAGAGCCTCGCGGTCGGGACGCGTGTCAAGGAGAGAACGCGTATAGGACATCTGGGCGTCGATCCAGGCCCGAGTCTCCGGGCTATCCTGACTCTCGAGCCATCGGTAGGGATCGACAATCTCCCGGCCGTGCACGACTTCCTTCACGTTGTCGGCACGCGTTGCTGGCGGCTTGGGAGGTTCCGCGGCCAGCGCAAGAAACTGGAACGCTACTGCAACCGCGAGTATTCGCATGGCGTGAGCCCCTCTTGGGTGGGGATGATTGGTCATCGTGTCGCGTCGCCAGTCACACATCGGATGTTCCTTTCTTCGCTTGCTGACCTCCGAGCGCAGATGGTCTCCGCTCAGATGAATGACAACGGATCGGGGCATCGCTCCTGAAAAGGCCCTCTAAGTGTGAAGGAGTTTGGCTGTCTCGTGTCAAGTTGCGCTTCGTGCGATGTAGTTGTAGTGCCGTTCACGAGGCGACTACGAGACTACTGCTCTCGCTCTCCCCTGTCAAGCAAGGCTCACGGGCAAGAGCCGCAGCCTGCTCCGCGAAACCCGAATTGGGGAAGACTATGGGCGTTTGCGTCAGCTGTCCGGCCCCGAGAGTCCGCCGGACGAGGCATAGCTCCTGAGACCGTCAATCGGCCACAACCGCGGAAATCGTGGCCCCAACGTCCTTAGGCCACCGTTTCCGGTAATCACGGCCCCAATGGTCGTCTTCAGCCCCGGAATTGCCCGCACCTCTCTAACGGTGACTACACGCCCTATTCCTACGTCCCTACCTGGACCTAGCCGCTGTTACCTTGAACGGCTTGGATAGCTGAATTGTTCGGTCGAGTTTCGGATACCAACGTTGCGGGGCAAACTCATCACCATGCAGATAGCATTGCGCCGTTACTTCAGCAGATCCATCCGTGAAGGTCAGCAGCCAGCTCCTGGGGATTCCGGTGCCCGGACGGGTTTGATACTTCGTAAGCGCAGAGACGTTTATAAATGTGGTACCCCATCGGCTCTCGATATGTGACTTGCCGCCATAGGTGTCCTCGGGCGCAGTGTGCGTGTGGCCGCCAAGCCAGAGGTCAACGCGCCCGGGCGCTGCATCGAGAACCTTCTCGAAGCTGCCGCAGTCGGGCTTGCTGTCCACCCAATACAGGAAGGAGGTGCCTTGCGGAGTTCCCTGGGGAAAGTAGCCATGATACCCTTGTACCCATCCTCCTTGGTTAGTGCGGACTAGACCCTCCCATTCGCCTGAAGCAACGGTCGTATTCTTGAGAACGTAATGATGGGCCGTAATGATAATCGAGCCAGGATTCTCCTCCACCATTCGCTTCCACCACCGGAACGTCTCGCCACTGACAACGCCTGCGGGGTTTCCTCCCAATGGGCCGCGCCCGATCTTTTGCGTGGGTTCGTTGACGTCGCTCATCATAAGGAACAGCAGATTGCCAACCCGGAAGGAGTATCGCTCCCACGTCCCCTCGACAGGAAAGGGCCGCTTCGACGCGTCGACTTGAGAGAACTCGGTATGTTCGCCCGTAGGGTCCAGCCACTTTCGCCACCACCAGGCTTGTGGTTCGTCAAACCCGTTCCGGTCATGATTGCCCTAGATGTTGTAGATATCTTCCCGGCGATGTTTCTTCAGCACGGAGAACTGGCGAGCGGTCTCCTGCCCTTCGTCATCTTTAGGCGTACCCTGCGCACCCGAATCGTCCCCCAGATCGAGCGCTATGTCCCAAGGAAAGCCGGTGGAACCCTCGGACTGTTGATTCCGGGGCTGTCGGAAGTTCTCCACCAGCATGGGATCTTCGTTATGTGCTGGGTAGAGGAGTCGGGGGCCTGCTCTATGTCTCACGCCGTTCGCGGTGTGCCGGCCTTTGCCGGAAGGCGAGAGGAAAGAGGCCGGCACAGGGGGGCGACGTGGCCGTGAAGTCGTTTTAAATCAGGTATTTATGGTTATTTTCGTCCCTGGAGGAGGCAGAGCTGGCCCTTTCATGGGCCGCCAGGGTCACTCGGGATGGAGAAGATGAGAGAAACGGCTCCCATGGAGGCGATTGGGTGTACAATCGATCGTGCCCAGGACCCAACACGGAAATTCCGGCTAAGTTCCCGAGGCTCGGGTCCCTCAAAGTCAATTGCGAGTGTCCTCTATGAGAAAGAAAACCAGAATTGTCCGAACGACGATGGTCCTTCTTGCGCTCGTCCTGTTTGCGCCCGGGTTACAGGCTCAGACTGCCCCAGGGCAAGGCCAGATCACGTCTCCCGAGAAGTTCTTCGGATTCCGCCTGGGCAGTGATAGAAAGATGGCCCGGTGGGACAAGATGGTTGAGTATTACGCATTGCTGGAAAAGGAGAGCGGCGGCAAGGTCAAGGTGGTGGACATGGGCCCGACCACCATGGGTAATCCCTTTCTTCTCGTCATCATTACCTCGCCTGGGAACCAGGCCAGACTGGAACGCCTGCGGCAGGTGAACACGTTGATCAGCGACCCGCGCGGGCTTGGCGAGGACGAGGTCAAGAGACTGATAGGGGAAGGCAAGGCGGTCGTCTGCCAGACCATGAGCCTGCATGCCTCGGAGATCGGAGGCACGCAGATGGCGCCGGAGCTGGCCTACGACCTGGCCTCCCGGCAGGACGAGGAAACCCAGCGGATTCTGGACAACGTGATCTTCCTGATGGCGCCGTCCTTCAACCCGGACGGCGAGATCATGGTCACCGACTGGTATCAAAAATACCTGGGAACGCAGTACGAGGGCGCGAACCTGCCCTGGCTCTACCATAAGTACGCGGGACACGACGACAACCGGGATGCTTTCCAAACCAACTTGATCGAGTCGCAATACATGGCAAAGGTCATGTTCCGGGACTGGATCCCGCAAGCTTACGTGGACCACCACCACATGGGCAGTTACGAAGCCCGGATCTACCTTCCGCCCTACGCCGAGCCGGTTCGTCCCGGCGCGGACCCGCTGATCTGGCGCGAGCTGAGCTGGTACGGAGGCCACATGGCTTACAAGGAAGAGGAAGCCGGCGAATCGGGCGTTCTCAACATGGCCCAGTATTCGGGCTGGGGCCATTTCGGGTTCCACTGGATCACGCCCTTCCATAACATCGCCGGAATGCTCACCGAGTCCGCCAGCACCAGGCTGGCCTCACCCATCTACATACATCCCGACCAGCTACGCGGCGGGGCCCGAAACCTGCCTGCCTACGAGTCACAGACCACTTTCCCGAATCCATGGCCCGGCGGCTGGTGGAGATTGCGGGACATCGTGGACCGGCAGAAAATCGCCGCGTGGTCGGTGCTGGACCTGGCGGCCCGCAACCGGGAGACCGTGCTGTGGAACGCGTACCAGAAGGCCCGGCGCCAAACCGCACGCGGCGCCGCGGGCAAGCCAGCCGCTTACGTGATCCCCGCGACGCAGCACGATCCGCTCACTGCCGTGAAACTGGTGAACAAGCTGCTACTTCAGGGGATCGAGATCAAGCGATCGCCCAAGGGCTTCGCTGTTACGGGCGGCATGACCTATCCGCCAGGTTCGTACGTGGTGTCGATGACTCAACCCAAGATGGGCCTGATCCGGTACCTGCTCGGCCGCACGTTTTATCCTGACAACGAGTGGACACGCAACAGAGACGGCACGCCGATTCGTCCTTACGACATGGCGACCGACACCATGTTCGAGTTTATGGGTTTGCGCGTTGACCCGGTCGACGAGGCCGTGGATGCCACGCTGGAGACACTCACGGGGGCCGTGCCGGTGGACGGAATGGTCGCGGCGGGCGGAAGCGTGTACGCTTTCGACGGAAGGCTAAATGACAGCTTTCGGGCTTTGAACATGCTACTCGACAAGGGCGTGGCCGTCTGGCGCGTTGACCAGCAGGCCCAGGGCCTGCGTCCGGGTGATTTCGTACTGTCCGGGGGCTCGGGGGCTGTTCTTTCCGGAATCGCGAAGGAAACGGGCGTGGGCTTCACGGCGCTGACGGCGGAGGTCAAACAGGGCGCGCATCAAATCAAGCGGCTGCGCGTGGGCATGTATCAGCGCTATCGCGGCGGCAATGTCGACGAGGGATGGACCCGCTTGCTCCTGGAGCAGTTTGGTTTCCCCTACACGAGCGTCATGGATGCCGAGATCAAGAAGGGAAACCTCAACGAGAAGTATGACCTGATCATCCTGCCGGACGACTCGACGGCGGGTATCACCGGCGAGAGAAGCAGCGTGGGAGCGGGGGCCGGCCAGCAGGGAACACCTACGCCCAACCGGGCCGACGAAGAGATTCCGCCCGAATATCGAAGCGGCATCGGCGCCGAGGGAGTCAAGGCTCTGACGGCGTTTGTGGAGAAAGGCGGAACGCTGGTGACGCTGGGTGGGGCCAGCAGCTTTGCCATCGAGAAGCTCGAGTTGAGCCTGCGCAACGTAGTGGCCGGCAGGAACTCCAGAGAGTTCTGGTGCCCTGGTTCCACGCTGAGAGTGAAATCGGACGCCACCAACCCGCTGGCGTACGGCATGCCCAACGATGGCCTGGCGGTTTACATGAGCGGGAGCCCGGTGTTCGAAATCACGCCCAGCGCGCACAACGAGGAGTACGAGGTCATCGTGCGTTACGCCGACAAGGATATCCTCCAGAGCGGGTGGCTCATCGGAGAGCAGGCCCTGGCAAAGAAGGCCGCGATGGTCGCAGCGAAGTACAAAGAGGGCCGTGTGATCCTGATCGGGTTTCGGGCGCAACACCGCGCCCAGACGCACGGCACGTACAAGCTGCTGTTCAATGCCTTGGTGCGGTAGCGGAGTGAGAAATGTCCTGCCTGGAGTGCCAGCCATCCCCCCAAACGGTCCTCCAGAGGCCGTTTCTCCCCGTCTCCGCCCCGATCAGCCGAGAACTTCGCAGTATGAAGGGCGTAACACTACGGCCCGAAAGGTTCGGCTACACTCGGATTTGATGAAGGAGAAGGGCAGTATCGTCCCCGTCTTGCTCGGTCTCCCGATCGGCCTCCTGTTGGGGATCGGCGTGTACACCTTCGGTTACGCACGTGGGGCATCTTACATGACGGACGATCCGGCGGCCTGCGCCAACTGCCACGTCATGCGCGAGCAGTTCGATGGCTGGCAGAGGTCCTCCCATCACGCGGTCGCCGTCTGCAATGACTGTCATACCCCCGCCGGATTCCTCCCGAAGTACTTCACCAAGGCCCTCAACGGAATGAATCACTCCCTGGCCTTCACCTCCGGGCGCTTCCCGGATGACATCATCGTCACCCCGCGGAATCACCGGGTTGCCGAAGAGGCGTGCCTCAAGTGTCATGCGGATGTCACGGACATGGTCCGCTCCGCGCGGTCGCGAGGGGACGCCTTCACCTGCACTACGTGCCATCGGAACGTTGGCCACGGGCATTGAACTCAGGTAAAAGGAATGGACTCTTATGTCTGATCCGAATCTCAAGAAGAAGCTCTTCTGGACGATATTCACGACTGCCGTTCTCACCATTGGCGTCACCGCGCTTCTCATCAGCGTCTTCGAGCACAAGCAGGAGGCCCAGAACGCCTTCTTTCGGGTGGTGGAGGTCACGGACGAAACCGACGACCCCGCCATCTGGGGCCGCAACTTCCCGCTCCAGTACGACGCTTACAAGCGGACGGTGGACCAGACGCGCACCCGTTACGGCGGTTCAGAGGCGCTTCCTCACGCTCCCACGCAGGCCGATCCGCGCTCGGTTGTTTCCCGGAGCAAGATTGACGAAGACACGCGCCTCAAGACGATGTGGGCCGGCTACGCGTTCTCGGTCGACTTCCGTGAAGAGCGCGGCCACGCCTGGATGCTCGATGACCAGCGCTACACCAGGCGCGTCCTCGACTTCAAGCAGCCCGGCACCTGCCTGAATTGTCACGCCTCCACCTACACCATCATGAAGAAGCTCGGCGAAGGCGACCTCTTTAAGGGCTTCGACAAGCTGAATCACATGACCTACGCGGAAGCCACCAAACTCGCGAAGCACCCCGTTTCCTGCATCGATTGCCACGATCCGAAGACCATGGCCCTTCGCGTCACCCGCCCCGCGTTTCTCGAGGGAATCCGCAACTACAAGGCTTCGCAGGGCGTGAAGGATTACGATCCGAACACCATGGCTTCCGCGCAGGAGATGCGAAGTTTCGTTTGCGGCCAATGCCATGTTGAGTACTACTTCAAGGGTGACGAGAAGCGGCTGACGTTCCCCTGGCACAAGGGCCTCAAGACGGAAGGCATGTACTCCTACTATGAGGAGGTCGCGTACAAGGACTTCGTGCACAAGGAAACCGGCGCCCCTGTCCTCAAAGCGCAGCACCCCGAGTTCGAATTTTGGAACCAGGGCATCCACGCCCGCTCCGGCGTTGCCTGCGCCGATTGCCACATGCCTTACAAACGAGAAGGCGGACAGAAGATCAGCGACCATTTGGTGCGCAGTCCCATGCTCAACATCAACCGCGCCTGCCAGGGCTGTCATCGATTCTCCGAACAGGAGATGAAGGACCGCGTCGAGCAGATCCAGAATCGCTTCCACGAGTCGCGCAACGTCGCCTTGGACGCTCTCATGGACTTGATCAACGATACGAAGAAAGCTCGCGAGGCCGGCATCACCGACAGCCAACTCAAGGACGTCTGGGCCGCTCAGCGCAAAGCCCAGTTCTTCATCGACCTCGTCGAGGCCGAGAATTCTGCCGGATTCCACGCCCCTGGCGAAATGCTTCGAGTGCTAACCCAGGCACTAGATTCGATTCGCAAAGGCCAAATTGCCCTGCGTAGTATCAACATCAAGCCGGCAGCAGAAGCAGGTACTCCAGTTCGTAAGCCGGCGTAAAGTAGCGAATTCACGCTGAGAAACCCAATTAACGACACTGGTCAAGGGGTTACCTCCAATTTGACGGCGATAGTGCCCAGCAGGTCGGCTTCGCTGGCGCTATCCGGGCCCGTGGGGCGATAAGTGATTAGGACAAATGACATTATGCGTTCGGGCAAATGTCCACCGAACAGGATGTCCTTCTCAACTTGAGGACCTACTCGGCCCACGATCACGGCGCACTCCGAAACAGTCTACTTCGAGATCGGCGGCGCAAAGGCCGTGCCGGGGCCTTTTGGCGAATGCACCTGGTAGTAATACGGCCCGATGCGGAAATCGCGGTTCAGCGCCTGCGGCGTGATCCAGAACAGCGTCGACGAAAGCATGGTTTGCAGCAGCGCCAGCCCCCACACCGTGCGGCAACGCTCGAATAGCAGGCTCGACACAACGCCCCACACGAAGGTCGCCGGAACCAGTATCGGGTTGGGAACATGCATGATCGCGAAAGCGATTCCCGCCAGCCCCGCCGCCAGACCGCGGCTCTTGAGATTGTTCCGCAGCGGCAGGTAGGTCATCGACTGGTAGACCACCTGCTGCGCCGCGCCCCAGACGAAATACACCGCGCCATGCCGCAGGGCCGTAATGCTGAACACGCTGCGATAGCCGAGGATCAGGAACAGAAGAACGCTGAAGATCCAGACCACTCTCCAGCCCCGTCCCGAGGCGCGGAATTCCCCCCATCCCAGGCCCAGCGATTTCGGCGTCAGCGAGCGCCTGCGCCACGAAACGGCGACCCCCAGCAACACCAGCACGCCCGCCCACGGAAGGGGAATCACCAACCACCAGAGGTAAGCCAGCAGGGCCAGGAAAAAGGCGACGGCCTCCGCGATTTCACTCATACGGCGCTGGCCGTCCGCCACGGGCACGGTCGTAGAATAGCGCACTTGCCGTGCGGACGAATCGAACTACGTCCGTGCCGTGACCGCGGACCGCAAGCGGTTGAGGCAGATCTCAGCCGATCTCCGAATGGCGGCGCCGTCCTGAAACAGCCAGAGCAGAGTCGCATACCAATCGATTCGAGATTCCCGTTCGCCTGACTGGAGCCAATTGGGCCTGTTCACGAAGATGTCCTGAAGCAGTGCGTGTAACATCTCATGCACGCAGGTGTTAGTTGAAATGAACGGCAGTTGATTACCGTGCGCATACCTGAGGGCGATCAGGCACACACAATACCCCTCGCGCAGCGCGGTCGCGCCCGCCAACGCCCGGCCATTGTCCCAGTCCATTGGAATGTGGTCGGTCAAGACCAGGTTGATGACCCCGCGCTCGAGCCCATCGAAGATTGGCCTCCCCCCGGGGGATCGCCGAATTTCCCCACGCGCGTCACTGCACTTGAGTTGAATGCCGCCTCGGTTGAAGTCGCGCACTGCTTCCGGCCAAATGCTCCACCAAAAGCGACGAAGCTGTTCCGGCGTGCACTGTGTCCGGCGATCCATCACTCTATGAACAGGGACAATCAGCGGCGGTTCTGCCCCTGGCCGGGCGACCGTCGCAACCGTTGCTGTCCAGAGAAAGTCCCGCCGCTTCATTCCCCTCCAAGACACTTTCAGTCTAGCGCTGGCCGCTGTGGCTGTAATATACTCTGAAAACCATGGCTGAACCGCTCTTAACAGTATTCGCCGAGATGCACGCCAAGCCGGGCAAGGAAGACGAACTGCGCCGGGCTCTGATAGGACTGATCGAACCCACCCGCCGCGAGGCGGGCTGCGTGCAGTACGACCTGCACGTGGATCGCGAAGACGCCAGGCATTACTTCTTCTACGAGAACTGGACCTCCAAGACGGAACTGGACGCGCATCTGGCTTCCCCGCACCTTAAAGCTTTCGTGGCCACAGCGGATGAGCTTCTGGACGAGCCGTTGCGGATCGTGCTCGCCACCCGCGTCGACCGCGATTCTGCCTGAGTCAGCGGAGACCGGGTCTTTCCAGCTTTCCATCGAAAACCACGGCCACGATGCGCCGGGTGTTGGCGAGATCGGCCAGGGGATTTCCGTCCAACAGAACCAGGTCGGCCAGTTTCCCCTGAGCGATGGTTCCCAGACGATCGGTCATGCCAAAGTACTCGGCGGGCCGGAGTGTGGCGGCCTGCAGTGCTTGAAGCGGGGTTAGCCCGGCTTTCACCAGCAGCTCCAGTTCGTCGTGCAGGCCGGAACCGGGAAAAACGTACGGATTCGGCGTGTCGGTCCCGGCCAGAATTTTGACGCCCGCCCGCTGCATGGCCCCCACAACCTCAAGCTCACGCTGGAACTTCAGCTTGCGCTGGGCGGGGCCTTCCTGGGTCATCCCTGGACCCCCGGCTTTCCAAAAGTCGAGGAGGGGCGCAGGCATCCCACGCAGACGGCTGTCGTTCATGAAATCCGGGTCTCCGAAGTTGGCGACGGCTCGGAGGACTGTCAGGGTCGGGGTTTGCCAGGTGCCATTCTTAACGAACGTCGCAAATAGCGCAGCGGCCTTCGGCTCGGTAGAGCAGGCGGCCACGACGCCCTGGAGGTGCTCGACGCTCTTCTGCCCCGCCTCGGAGGCTTCGGCGATGCTCACCGAGTTGGGCAGGTGTCCGGCAAACGGGAGCCCGGCCTTCCCGGCCTCATCGGCGATGGCGAAATAGGCGTCGCGCGGCAGGCCGGAGTAGACCTTGATGAAGTCCGCGCCCTCACGCTTAAGCCGGTCGACGGCTTCCCTCCCCTGCTCCGCGTTCGCGCAAGCGATCGAACCTGGCCAGTAGGGCGGTGGCCCGTCCAGAATGGGGCCGCTGGCCACGATGCGCGGTCCGACGGCCGCTCCAGAGGCTATTGCCGCGCGGAGCGTCCGAATCGCCGCGAGGTTATCGTACATGCTGCGCACGCCGGTGATCCCGTTCGCGACAAAACGGGGCCCGTAGAATTCGCGGCCGGAGGGGTCGTCCGCGCTGGGCGGCAGACTGAAGAACATGTGCACATGCATGTCCCAAAGGCCGGGGATGAGGAACTTGCCTCGGCCGTCCAGAACCTGCGCCCCTGGAGGCGCCGTCACCCGGCTGGCGTCGCCGACGGCCGTGATGCGGTTCCCGGACACGATCACGGTCGTGTCAGGCCGGGTGCGGCCAGTCTCGGTATCGATCACCGTGACGCCAGTGATCGCGAGTTGCTGCCCGCGGGCGAGAAACGCGCACGTAAGCAGGGCGATGGCGAGCCTCACGGGCATCCTCCTCAGCGCTCCCGCTTGAATTTAACCTTGCCTCCGGAAAACGGACCTTGTTTGGATGTGACGGTACCGCTAATCTCGTCGCCGCTGACCTGAAGCTCGTAGTAAAGCACCCAGGGCACGCTGCCCGCCAGCGCGATGTGAAACGTTAGCTTCCCTCCGTCCAGCTTGGCGTCCTGGATGTCCCACTTCCCTTTGCTGAAGGCGATCGTGCCCGTAAGGGCGCCGCCGCTTTGCCGCAAGGTCAAGTTGTGATCGTCCACTCCCCTCGCGGTTTGCAGCATCCCCGGCCAATTGCCCGAGAGGTCAGCGGCGGAGGCGGCCAGCGACAAGAGCAACAAAATGGGAAGAATGTGTTTCATGCCTCGATAATGGACGCCATTCTCGCGAGCTTTGTTCCAGCCAACATGAATGAACCCGGAACAAAGCGCGAGAGCCCGGCGTCTATTGGTGCATGCCGCGAGGAGCGCTGGGTTGTCTGGTCCGCCATTTCTTCGACCGCTTCTTCGACACGGAGTCGCTGTCGCCGGGCGCGGACCCCGAAACCAACGTCGTGCAGATCCTTGGATTCCTGGCGGTCCCCAGCGGATTCTTCATCCTGCTGTGCCAGCCCATGCTGATGGTCCGCTGGGAGTTGATCTCGGTGCGCAATTTCTTCGTTTCCTTTTCGATGATCGCGATGGGCTTCATCATGGTCTTCGAGTGGGACGCCCTGTTCCCCGACAAGCGCGACTACCAGATTCTGACCCCGCTCCCCATCCGTCTGTGGACCCTTTTCGCGGCGAAGATCCTGGCCCTGGCGCTGTTCCTCGGCATCTTCCTGCTGGACATTAACTTCTTTGGGATTCTGCTCTGGCCGAGTGTCGACACCGGGAGCAACCTGCTCGGGATGCTCGGCGCACACCTCTTGGTCGTTTTTCTGGCGGGCCTTTGGGCGGCGCTCGCCGCCGCCGCGATTCAGGGCGTGCTGGTCACGCTGCTGAGCGCCACAGCCTTCCGGCGTGTCTCGGTGGTCATGCAGACGGTGCTCATGGCGGCGCTGGTCATGCTGTTGTGCGTGGCGCCCTGGATCGGGCCTCTGATCCGCGGATTCGTCTATGTCGACAGCCCGCTGCTCCACTACTATCCGGGATTCTGGTTTCTGGGACTCTACGAGAGATTGCGCCCGGCTGTGGGCGACCCGGCCCTGCTCAAACTCGGCGGCTTCGCCATCTGGGCGCTAGTCGTGACCGCCGGGTTGTTCCTGCTCACCTATCTGCCTTTCTACCGGCGCCACGCCCGAAGAACGCTGGAAGCCCCATCGCCCAGTCCATCGGGCCCCGGCTGGCTCGGGCGGTGGATCGGCTCCAGCCTGGCGCGAACAATTCTCCGGCGGCCGGCGCAGCGCGCGGTGTTTCATTTCATCAGCCAGGCCATCACGCGCAGCGTCAAGCACCGCCTGTTCCTGGCGGCCTACGCCGGTTTCGGCGCGGCGGCGGTGGTCTTGAGTTTCTCGCCGGGCGACGCGGGGCTGCTGCGATTGCCCCTAATGCTTTCCTTCGTGCTGGTGTCCGCTTTGCGGGCGGCATTCAACTTCCCGGCCGAGCTGGGCGCCAACTGGGCGTTTCAGATCGGCGAAGTGGATTCCCTCGGCGAGTACCTGGCGGCAACCAGAAAATGGATCGTTGTTTGCGGAATCCTGCCGCTGTTTCTATTGCTGGCGCCCATCGAATTCACGTTCTTCCCCTGGCCGGCCGCCCTGTTCCACCTGGCCTTCGGCATTACGCTCGCCGTGCTGTTGACCGAGATCCTTTTCCTTGGGTTCCGCAAAGTGCCCTTCACCTGCGGCTACTTCCCAGGCAAGATCAACCTGGTCTTGCTGACCGTCATTTACGCTTTCGGTTTCACGACCTATAGCAGTACGATGGCCGATCTGGAGCGCTGGCTGGCTGCCAGGCCGGTGGCGGCGCTGGCCTTCTTTGTCTCGGCGGCCGTTGTCAAGCTGGCGCTGTCGATCGTTCGGAAGCGGGGCGAGCGGCAGACGCCCGCATTGGACTACGTGGATGCGGGCGACCCCGTCGTCCGCACCCTGGGCATCACCAGCGAGTAGAGAGGAAACGGAGAGCATGCTCGAAATCAAAGGTCTCGTCAAGTACTACCGCAATGTTCCGGTGGTGAACGACGTCAGCTTCTCCGTGCGGCCGGGCGAAGTGACCGGCTACCTGGGGCCGAACGGTTCCGGCAAGTCCACCACGGTGAAGATGATTACCGGGCTGATTGAGCCCAGCCAGGGCAAGGTCTTCCTGGACGGCCGCGACATCCGCAAAGACATGCTGGCCTTCCGGCGCCGCCTGGGGTACGTTCCCGAAGAATCGGTTCTCTATTCCTTTCAGACCGGCCTGGAGTACCTGCAACTCATCGGGCGGCTGCGCGGCCTGCCTGAAGCCGAAGTGGACCGGCGAGCCAACGAGCTGCTGGAACTGTTCGGGCTTGGCCCGCACCGGCATGCTTCAATCGCGACGTACTCCAAGGGGATGCGGCAACGGGTGCTGATCGCCTCGGCGCTCGTGCACAATCCGGACGTTCTGATTCTCGATGAACCCCTCTCCGGGATGGACGTGACATCAGGGCTGCTGTTCAAGCACCTGCTCGACGAACTTGCCGGCCAGGGCAAGATGATCCTCTACATTTCGCACGTGCTCGAAGTGGTGGAGAAGACCTGCGCGCGAGTCATCGTCATCCACAAGGGCCGGATCATGGCCGACGACTCGGTGCAGCGCCTGGGCGAATTGATGCATCTCTCATCGCTCGAAGCTATCTTCAAAGAACTGATCGAGCAGCGCGACCTGGAGAGCGTGGCCAGGGAAATCGTGGCCGTCGTCAATCCAAGCTGAGCCAAAATGCGGCAAGATGTATAGCAGGGGGTGGCTCATGGCCAAATTCCTATCGGGACTGGTGATCGGCGTGTGTCTGATCCCGGTTGCCGCGTTCATATTCTTAAGCCTCGGACTCGCTCCGGTGGCTACATCGGCTCCTCCATTACCGCTGGAACGGCAAGTGGCGAGAATTGCGCTGAAGGCCAGGATCGCGAAGGAGGCTACTGCGACGCCTTCCATTCCCGTCAACGAGTCCAACCTGATTAGCGGCGTTATGGTTTACCGCCAGCATTGTGCGGGGTGCCACGGTTACGGCTCCGGGCCGGAGTCGGCCATTTCCAAGGGCATGTTCCCCCAACCCCCGCAGTTGCTTCTCGGAAAGGGCGTCACCGACGATCCGCCCGGCGATACCTACTGGCTGGCCACCAACGGTATCCGGCTCACCGGCATGCCCGGCTTCCGCGGATCCCTCACCGAGGAGCAGCTATGGCAGGTCAGCCTGCTGCTGGCGAACGCCGACAAGCTGCCCGCCAATGTGAAGACCATGCTCGCGACGCCCGCCCCGTAGAATGGTTGAGTGGGCTCGGTTCGATTCGAGATAGTGGCGGAGTGCCCGGCGACGGGGGCGCGCGCCGGCTTGCTCCACACCCCTCACGGTGTGGTCGAGACGCCGGTGTTCATGCCCGTCGGGACCCAGGCGACCGTCAAGGGCTTGACCCAGCGGGACCTCATCGCCGATCTTGACGCGAAAATCATCCTGGCCAACACCTATCATCTTTACCTCCGGCCGGGACACGAGACCATCCAGCGCCTGGGCGGGCTGCACGGCTTCATGCATTGGCCGCGGGCGATCCTGACCGACTCCGGCGGCTTTCAGGTCTTCAGCCTCAGCAGTCTGCGCAAGGTCACGGACGAAGGGGTCACCTTCCGCTCGCACCTGAACGGCGACGCGCACTTGTTCACGCCCTCCTCCACCGTGGACGTGCAACTGGCGCTGGCGAGCGACATCATCATGGCGCTGGACGAGTGCCTGGAGTACCCCGTCCCGCATGAGACCGCCCGGCAATCGGTGCGCCGCACGGTGAAGTGGGCCCGGGACGCCTGGGAACACTACCGCCAGCGCGAGGCAATGGGTTCTTCTCTCTTCCCCATCGTGCAGGGGTCGATGTTCGGAGATCTCCGGCGGGAGTGCGCCTCGGAGCTGGTGGAGTTGGAGGCGGACGGTTACGCCATCGGAGGGCTGTCGGTGGGCGAGCCGCGAGCGCTGAGCCTGGAGATGGTCGAGGCGACGGCTCCGCTGCTGCCCCGCGAGCGGCCGCGCTACGTCATGGGAGTCGGAATGCCCTGGGAGCTGCCCGATTACGTGGCCCGCGGCGTGGACATGATGGATTGCGTCGTGCCTACGCGCAACGCCCGCAATGGGTGCCTCTTCACTTCGCGCGGGCGGGTCTCCATCAAACAGGCAAGGTATAAGGACGACCCCGCTCCGGTCGATGAGAACTGCGCTTGCTACACCTGCCGCAACTTCTCCCGCGCCTATCTCCGGCACCTGTTTTTGTCCGGGGAGATCCTCTTCGCCACCCTGGCCACCCTCCACAACCTGAAACGCTACCTTGACATCATGCGGGATCTCAGGCAGTCTATATTGTTTGGAACTTTTCCTGAGTGCATGCGGGTGGTGCGTGGTGTGCTGGGTGAGGTAGAGTAGAGGGTATATGTCCCCCTCCTCGCCGGAGTTCCTTTGAATTCCTTTTAGGGACAGATTCCGCAGAGCCAGACAGGTAAGAGGCTGAAAGTGCTTCCAACTCTTCTCATGCAGACGCAGGCCACGCCCAATGCGCTAGTGGGCTTCCTGCCCATCCTCCTCATCTTCGCGATTTTCTATTTTCTCCTGTTCATGCCTATGCAGCGGCAGAAGAAGCAACAGCAGAAGATGCTGAAGGAATTGCAATCGGGCAATCTGGTGCTGACCTCCGGGGGCATCGTCGGGTCGATCGTCGCCATCGACGAGGACATGCTGGTGCTGCGGGTCAAGCCCGACAACATTAAGATTCAGGTGGCGCGGAGTTCGGTGTCGGCCGTCATCCCGGAAAAAGACAAGTAAGGAATAATCAACCGAAATGAACAGGACGCTGATGTGGAAAGCGGGATCCATCCTGGTGGTGATTCTGGTGTGCGTCTACGGCATCATCGGCTTGCCAAAGTCCCCGGCCGAGATCAAGGCGAACTTCCAGAAGAACATCAAGTTGGGCCTTGACCTGCGCGGCGGCAGCCATCTGGTCCTGCAAGTGCAGGTTCAGGACGCGCTAAAGGTGGAAGCCGACCAAACGATTGAACGCCTCAAGGAGGAGTTCCGCAAGGCCGGCATCGACTACGCGTCAATGGAACGCAACGATCCCACCACCATCGAACAGGCCGATTCCATCCAAGTCAACGTCCGGGGGGTTCCCTCCGCCAAGTCAGGGGATTTCCGGAGCATTGTCAGCGAGCGCTTCGCGACGTGGGTGCTCACGCCGGTCAGTTCCTCCGACTACCGGCTGAACATGAAGCCCACCGAGTTGCTGACCCTCAAGCGTGACACGGTGGAGCGCTCCATTCGTACCATTGAGCAGCGCATCAACGGACTGGGCCTTACCGAACCGGTGATCCAGCAGTACGGGCGGGTCGATGCCGAGTACGAGATTCTGGTGCAGTTGCCGGGAGTTGACGATCCGGCCCGCGTAAAGCAAATCATGCAGACGGCCGCCATGCTGGAGATCACCGCGGTCATTGACGGGCCGTATGCCAGTCCCGAACAGGCTATGAGCCAGAAGGGCGGCGTCCTGCCGCTGAACTCGCGGCTGTTGAAGATGGCCGCAGGCCGCGGCGATGGCGAAAGCTACTACCTGCTGAGCCGCTCTCCGGTGATTACCGGCCGCGATGTCCGCAACGCCCGGCCGGGACGCGACGAGATGCAGCGCTGGGAGACGTCTTTCACCCTGACCCAGGACGCCGGACAGCGTTTCGGCCGTTACACCGGGGCCAACATCAAGAATCGCCTGGCGGTGGTCTTGGACAACCAGATTCGCAGCGTGGCCACCATTGAGAACAAGATCGGCGACTCCGGCCGGATCATGGGCGCGGCCAGCGAGCAAGACGCTTCGGACCTGGCCCTGGTGCTCAAGGCGGGTTCGCTTCCGGCTGGGATTGTTTACATGGAGGAGCGGACCATCGGCCCGTCTCTAGGAGCCGACTCAATCCGCCAGGGCATGATCGCCGGCCTGGTCGGATTGGTTGCCGTGGTCTCTTTCATGCTCTTCTACTACAAGCGCAGCGGCGTAAACGCGACCCTGGCGCTGATCTTGAACGCAGTCATCCTCCTGGCGGTGCTGTCGTACTTCGGGGCCGTGCTCACCCTGCCCGGCATCGCCGGAGTGATCTTGACGATCGGCATGGCGGTGGACAGCAACGTGCTGATTTTTGAAAGAATCAGGGAGGAGATCCGGGCTGGGAAGGGAATTGCCGCGGCCATCGAGACCGGATTCAGCAAGGCGTTTTTGACCATCATCGACACGCACGTGACAACGGTGGTATCCTGCGCATTCCTGTTCATGTTCGGGACCGGACCCGTGAAGGGCTTCGCGGTGACCCTGGTGATAGGGCTCATTGCCAACATTTTCACTGCCGTGTTCGTCTCCAGGCTTATTTTTGATTGGGAGCTGGCTAGCCAGCCTCGGATGGCGAAGCTGAGTATTTGACCCAACTGACGGGTGATTTGGCTTTTTCTGTGAGGAGAACGGGAACTTCGGTGCTTCGGTTGGTGTCCAATACTACCGAGCGCAAGTCCAACTAGTCGCATGGAACTGTTCAGAAATACGAAGTTTGACTTTTTGGGCTGGAAATGGCCGTTCATCGGAGCGTCCTTGGTCCTGACGGTTTTGGGGATCGGGAGCATGATCATGAAAGGCGGCCCGCTTTTAGGGATCGATTTCCGTGGGGGCGCGGTGATGGACGTGATATGGGCGGGGCCGCCCCCGGTTCACCAGATCCGGACCGAACTGGCCGCCAAGATCTCGGGCGCCGTCAGCGTCACTACGCTGGATGCCAGGGAAGTGCTGATCAGCATTGATGCGCGCGACGAGCGGAGCCTCGATAAGTCCCGGCGGGCGATGCTCGACACGCTGCAGGCGGTCTTTAACCCCAATCGGTCCAAGCCCGACTTTAATAACGTCGGCCAGGACGCCCTCGTTTCTCAGCTCCGGGACCCTCTCCAGCGCGCGGCAGCCGGCCTTTCCGACGAGCAGTTGAAAAAACTCGTCGCTGACATGCTGAAATTCCGGGACACCCCACCACGCTCGGGCCTGTTGCGCAGCTTCGATTCGCTTTCAGCCGTACCGGGAGTGACCCCGGCGGTGATCTCCGTCCTGCAGCAGGAGTGTTCGCTGGCGCCGTTCGCCGTCCGCGGAACCCAAGTCGTCGGCCCCAAGGTGGGCGCCGATCTCAGCTGGCAGGCGGTGAAGGCAGCGTTGTACGCCCTGGCGGGCATGCTGGTTTACATCGCTTTCCGGTTCGAGTGGGTCTACGGCGTAGCGGCCGTCGTGGCGGTGTTCCACGACATCGTTATCACCCTCGGGTTGTTCTCGATTTTCAATAAGGAGATAGACCTGACGGTTGTGGCCGCGCTGCTAACCCTGGTAGGCTACTCGATGAACGATACCATTGTGGTCTTCGATCGCATCCGGGAGAACTTGAAATCGATGCGGCGGGAAAGCCTGACCTCCCTCGCCAACCTCAGCATCAACCAGACGCTCAGTCGAACTGTCCTGACCTC
This sequence comes from Bryobacterales bacterium, assembly GCA_963734625.1. Lineage (GTDB taxonomy): Bacteria > Acidobacteriota > Terriglobia > Bryobacterales > Bryobacteraceae > CAVTHW01. The sequence goes on from CAVTHW010000016.1 coordinate 20,387, forward strand.
GGGTCTTACCTTCCTTACGGCGCTCTCGTTGTTGGTATTCGGTGGGACCGTGCTGCACGGCTTCTCGTTTGCGCTCGTGGTCGGGATCATTATCGGAACCTATTCGTCGGTTTTCATTGCCAGCCCCATCGTGGTTTTTTGGCGGGATTTCGCCGAAGCCAAGGGGAAGGCCAAGCGGACCGCAACCGCGGTAGTAAAGGAATCTCAAAGTGATCTCAGCCGGGGGGCGGGAAGGCCCAAGGCTAGGAAAGGGTAGCAGCCATGTTTGAACAAACCTTTGTGTCGGGAAAGACCCAGACGGTCCGGACGACTATCATCACCTTCGTCATCCAGTGCCTCTTGATCGGGGTTGCCATTCTGATCCCGCTGATCTATACCGAGGTTCTGCCGAGCACGGAGTTGACGAGTTTCCTGGTGGCGCCGCCGCCACCGCCACCGCCGCCTCCGCCGCCAGCCGCGGCGCCCGTGGAAATCGTAAAAGTCGCGCCCCGTCAGTTTAACGCAGGCCAGTTGATGGCGCCCAAGTCGGTTCCGAAAAACATCGCCATCATCAAAGAGGAAGAGCTTCCTCCGCCCGCGGCAGCCACGGTTGGCGTGGTAGGCGGTCTCGGCAGTTCGTTTGGCTCTCTGAGCGGTCTCCTGGGCGGCGTGCCGGAAGCCGCTCCGCCTCCCCCCGTAGTTACAAAGGCGGTTGTCCAGCGGATCCCGGTGGGTGGCAAGGTGCAGCAGGCCATGCTGGTCAACCAGCCCAAGCCGGTTTATCCTCCGTTGGCCAGGAGCGCCCGCATTCAGGGCACGGTTCGCTTCAACGCGGTGATTGGCACGGACGGCAGGATTCAGAACCTCACTCTGGTCAGCGGGCACCCGCTGCTGGCTCCTGCTGCCCAGGAAGCGGTGAAGCAGTGGGTCTATAAGCCGACTCTTCTCAACGGGGAGCCGGTCGAGGTGGTAACGCAGATAGACGTGAACTTTACCTTGCAGTAGAAGACTACTGCAAGGCGTAGGATATAATTCAACTCGCAGGAGAAAAGACTATGTTTCTGCAAATGCAAGTTTGGGCGATGCTGCTGCAAGGAGCCGCCGTGGGATGGGATGTGCGTTCTCTGTGGAACCAGATGGGCATGCTGGCGAAGATCGTCGTCGTCATTCTCTTTCTGATGTCCGCCTGGTCCATCGGCGTGATGATCGACCGGCTACTGGCTTACAGCGGTGCGCGCAAACAGTCGCGGCTATTCGCCCCGGCGGTAGCCGGCGCTCTGCGCGAAGGAAAGCTGGACGAGGCCGTTAAGATCGCGGATCGTTACAAGAAGAGCCACTTGGCGAAGGTCGTGGTGGCTGGGCTTCAGGAGTTCCGCTCACACCAGGTGAGCAATGAGATCCCGGGTGAGGAGATCGAAGCCTCCAAACGGGCGCTCGAGCGGGCCGGCGCCATCGTGCATGCCGAACTGAAGCGCGGCGTCTCCACTTTGGCTACCATGGGTTCCACCGCCCCCTTCGTGGGACTGTTCGGAACGGTGGTCGGCATCATCAACGCGTTCAAGGGCATTTCGACCGAAAAGTCGACTGGTCTGGGCGCTGTGGCCGGCGGTATTTCCGAGGCTCTGGTGGCGACCGCTATCGGCTTGTTCGTGGCTATCCCCGCAGTATGGATGTACAACTACTTCACGAACCAGCTCGAGGCCTTCGACGTCGAGATGGACAACTCGAGCTCGGAGTTGCTGGATTACTTCCTGAAGCGGGCTAGCCAGCGAGCTGGCGCCGGCAAGTAGCCGCCGGCTGGGCTGAGATAGAGACATCGGGCCCGCGAGTTGAATGGGTTTCCGCGGCGAGGGGCGATCAACCCTCGCCGCGGGACCGCAAAGCTCACGAGGCTCGGGGAGGATTGAGGCATGCCAAAACAGAAGACGCAGCCGCCAGTATCGGACATCAACGTCACACCGATGGTTGATGTCATGCTGGTGCTGCTCATTATTTTTATGGTCATCACGCCCATGCTCTCCAAGGGCATGACCGTGGACATGGCCAGGACCGACAATCCCATAGCCATGCAGGCTGCGGACAAGGATGACGCGATCCTGGTTGCGGTGACGAGGGATGGCAGGACCTACTTGGGGAATACGCCAATGCCTCCCGAGGACCTGCCCACGAGGGTGAAGGACTTGCTGGCAAACCGGCTGGATCGGACCGTTTATTTGAAGTCCGACGCGCGGGCGAAGTACAGCGACGTGGTAGACGTCGTCGACAATCTGCGTGCCGCGGGCGTGGATCAACTCGGTCTGCTGACTGAGCAGTCCCCTGAAGCAGTGGCCGCGGCGGCTGCGGCAAAAGCGGCGGCTCAGCCCGTGCAGTAGGGCTAAACGTAGAGACAAAGGAGCATCACTATGTCAATGGCAGTGGGCGGGCCCGGAGGAATCAAGTCCGACATTAACATGACGCCGATGATCGACGTCTTGCTGGTGCTGATCATCATCTTCATGGTCATCACACCGCTGACGCCGCACGGGCTGGAAGCGCTGGTTCCTCAGCCTCCTCCGCCCGGGGCGCAGGCGAATCAAGACAACGCACGCACGGTGGTCATCGTCATCAACAAGGACCTCAGCATGCAGATCAACCAGGAGCCGACAAACTGGCAAACCATGGGGACGCGGCTGCAGGACATCTTCAAGACCAGGGCCGAGCGCGTCGTGTTCGTCAAGGGAGATCCGGATATCGATTTCCAGAACGTCGCCAGGGCGATTGACATCGCCAAGGGCGCTGGTATTGATAAGATCGGCCTTATGACCGCAAGGATGGAGGCCGGCCAGTAGTTCGGGCCGGCGCATTCATCGGAGGCGATTTATTGCGTTAGGAGCTTTTATGAATCGGAAAACTACCTCGATCGTGCTTGTCGCCGCCTTGGTCCTGCTGGCCATAGCCGGTATCGGGTGCGAGAAGCTGAAGGCTCGCGACCAGTTGAATAAGGGCGTGCAGGCTTTCCGCGCCGGCAACTATCCGGCGTCCGTGGAGAATTTTAAGACCGCGATCAGCCTGGATCCTACCTATCCGGTCGCCAGGCAGTACCTCGCAGTGGCTTATATGATGCAGTACATCCCGGGGGCTGAGTCTCCCGAGAACGTCCGCATGGCTAAGGCGGCGGAAGACGAGTTCAAAACAGTGCTGACGGCGGAGCCGAACAACTCCGGCGCCCTCGCATACCTGGCCAAGCTGTACTTCGATCAGGGCAGGCTCGATGAATCCTGGGATCAGTACAAGAAGCTCATCACCGTGGATCCTAAAGATAAGACGGCCTATTATACGCTCGGCGTCATCGCCTGGAAGAAGACTTACACCCCCAGAATCGATGCGCGCGCCAGCGTTGGCATGAAGCCGGACGATCTCGGCCCGATCAAGGACAAGAAGGTCCGGGAAGCGCTTTCGGCGAAGAACCTGCCAATCGTCCAGGACGGGCTTGCGAGCCTCGAGAAGGCGATGGCGATTGATCCGGAATACGATGACGCTATGTCCTACACCAACCTTCTCTTCCGGGAGAAGTCGGACCTGGAAGCGACCGCCGCCGAGTGTAAGCAGGACATCGACACCGCCAACAACTGGGTCGAGAAGTCCCTGGCAATCAAGAAGGTCAAGACTGCCCGAGAGGCGGCAAAGGGCGGCGGTGGACTTACCACCGGTGCAAAATAGCGGCTCTTTAATTCGGCCTTTCTTTAGCGACCCGCTATAATAGGGGCAACGGGCGGCCAGAGGCCGCCCGCGCCACCTTTCATGTCAGCGGACCCTAGTGCGACCTCCCCCTCCGGGCCAGCCCCCCCTCCCGTGCAGCCAGCCGTTGATCTCATCTACCGCCAGCTAGAAGCCCAGGTTCGCTCGCAGCGACCCAAGGATGATCTTTCTCTCCTCGAAAAGGCCTATCGTTTCGCCGCCGCCCACCATGCCAAGCAAACCCGCCTCTCAGGCGGGCCCTACGTCGTCCACCCCCTCGAGGTAGCCTCTATCCTCGCGGACATGAACATGGATCTGGTAACCCTCCAGACCGCCCTGCTGCACGACGTGGTGGAGGACACCGAAGTCGGCGTGGAAGAAGTCCGCAAAGCGTTCGGCGAGGAAGTCGCCCGCTGCGTGGATGGCGTGACGAAGCTCGGCAAGCTGGATCTCTACTCCGCGGAAGTGCGCCAGGTCGAGAGCTACCGCAAGATGCTGCTCGCCATGACCAACGACATCCGGGTCGTCATCGTCAAGCTCGCCGACCGGGTTCACAACATGCGCACGCTCAAGAGCCTGCCCCGCGAGAAACAGGAGCGAATTGCGCGCGAGACCCTCGAGATCTATGCCCCCATAGCTCACCGGCTCGGGATGGGTAAGATCCGCGGCGAGCTTGAGGACCTGGCCTTCGCCATCCTGGAACCGGAAGCCTCCCAGGATCTGCTCAAGGAGATCGAGGCGCGGCGGCACGAGATCGAGGAGTTCCTCGCCGAGATCCGCCGAACGGTCGAGGAGAAGCTCCAGGCCGAAGGCATCCCGGTCAAGGTCGACGGCCGGGTCAAGCGGCTGTATTCGATCTTTCAGAAGATGAAGAGGCAGAAGATCGGCCTCGACCAGGTCTACGATCTGCTGGCGTTGCGTATTATCACCGACTCGGTCAAGAATTGCTATGCCGCCCTGGGGACCATCCACAACGAGTGGCACCCCATTCCGGGGCGTATCAAGGACTTCATCGCGATTCCCCGCCCCAACCTCTACCAGTCGTTGCACACCTCCGTTATCGGCCCCGGCGGCCACCCCTTTGAGGTGCAAATCCGGACCGCCGAAATGCACCGCATCGCCGAGGAGGGTATCGCCGCGCACTGGAAGTACAAGGAGGGCCGCAAGGGCGCCGCCGAGGACGATCAGCGCATCGCCTGGCTGCGTCAGCTCGTCGAGTGGCAGCGCGAGATGCGCGATCCGAGCGAGTTCATGTCCACCCTGAAGGTGGACCTGTACCCGGAGGAAGTCTACTGTTTCACCCCGCGCGGCAAGGTGATCGTGCTGCCGCGGGACGCCACCCCCCTCGACTTCGCATATGCCATCCACTCCGACGTCGGCCACTCCTGCGTGGGGGCGAAGGTAAACGGGCGCATTGTCCCGCTGCGCTACAGCATGCAAAACGGGGACGTCGTCGAGATCCTGACCCAGGCCGGCCACATGCCCAGCAAGGACTGGCTGGGGCTGGTCAAGACCTCCCGCGCCCGCAACAAGATCAAGCACGTAATCAACATCTGGGAGCGCGCCAAGGCTATCGAGATCGGCTCCAAACTGCTTGAAAAGGAGGCGCGCCGCCTGGGGGTGCCTCTCAGCCGGGTCAGCCGGGCCGACCTGGAGCGGGTCTCGGCCGAGTATGGCGTCAGCAAGATGGAGGATCTCCACGCCGCTCTCGGCTATGGACGCTTCTCCGCGCGGCAGGTTTTGCAGAAGCTGATGCCGCAGACGCTTGAGGCTCCTTCCGCCGAGCAACCCCGTCCCGCCGGCTCAGGCGCGCCGCCGGCCCCCGCCGGGCCGGTTCAGGCCGACGACGTCGTCCTGAAGGTCAAGGGCGCCGACGACTTGCTGGTCTACCGCGCCAAGTGCTGCAACCCGATCCCCGGTGAAGCCCTGGTGGGCTACGTCACCCGCGGAAAAGGCGTTGCCGTACACTCCACCAACTGCTCTAATGTGCAGAATCTCCTTTATGAAGTCGAGCGCCGGATCGATGTGGAGTGGGCCCGAAGCGCCGCCGAGGCGTTCCCGGTCAAGATGGTCGTCCACACCGACGACCGGCCCGGAATCCTCAACCAGTTGACCGCCGTCCTGGCCTCGGAGCAGAGCAACATCCGCAGCCTGGAAGCCCGCATGAACGAAGCCCGGAGCGCCGACGGCGCCGTCATAGACATGACCGTGGACGTCAAGGACAAACGGCAACTCGAACGGATTGTGGCCGCCATGCGGCGGCTGTCGGGCGTGCGTGACGTCGAACGATTGATGTGAGGTTATCGAATGCCAGACTTTGAACCGCCCTCGGTCCAAGCCACGCGCATCGCTGTTTCCAAGTCGAAAGGAATCACGATCGACTGGGCCGACGGCCACCGCGGCGAGTACGCCTTGCGCTATCTGCGGGACATCTGCCCCTGTGCTTCCTGTAGCGGCGCCCACGGAAGCCGCCGCCCGCTTCGCCGTTTCAGATGTATCAGCCGGCTCTAGGATTGGTCGCCGTGGAACCGGCAGGCAGCTATGCCCTGCAGCTCACCTGGAATGACGGGCACAATTCCGGGATCTACTCCTACGATCATCTGCGTGAAATGTGCCCTTGCCGGGAGTGCAAGGGCTGAACGGCGCGCGGATCTACAGCAGCCGGAACGTGACTTCTACTTGGGCCGCGACCGGAACTGGCTTGCCGTTCATCGTGCCCGGCCGGAATCGCCACTTCATCACCGCCTCGAGAGCCTTCTCGTCGAGACCCATGCCCAGGGCGCGAATCACGCGCGGATTCTGCACCATGCCGCGTTCATTGACTTCGATGTAGAGGATGACACTGCCCGAGAACTTGGCCTTCCTCGCTTCTTCGGAGTACTCCGGATCCACCTTGGTCAGGATCACCGGCGCGTCACGCCGCCGCCGGCGCGATAAGCGCCTCCCCCGAATCCCCCTCCGCTGCCCGGGCCAAAGCCCGGTCCGCTGCCCGATCCGACCCCTCCGCCGCTGCCGGAGCCGATGCCTCCGCCCGAGCCTGGTCCGTTGGAGGGCGGCCCTATCCTGCCCAGCGGGTCGCCATACTGCGCCATGTTCACGTTAGGCAGGTTGATATCAGGGGCTATTATCAGCGTAGGCTCCATGATGAGCTTCGGGTTGGGGTTGTTCACCACCGCCATGGGGGGAGTGAACTGCCGGGGCGCGACCTTCGGCAACTTTCCCTTGCTGGCGGGCAAAGGTGACCGGTCGCCGCCTCCGCCTCCGCCTCCCATCTGCTTGGGCTTCTGCGGTTGCGGGAGATAAGGCGCAATGTCCGGGTCAAACAGTATCACCGACTGCTTGACCGCCATTTGCACGCTCTTGTTGGTGGCCAGCGTAAACGCCAGAGTGACCACCGCCGCGTGGATCGCTAACGAGGTGAGGCCCGACCGTTTCTTGTACCCGTAAAGCCCCCAGATGTTCTGGACCGCCACGGGCTTGGAGGTAACCTGAAGCGGCGGAAGCTTGGCCGGGAAAAGCGCTTCCTTGATGTTCCGAAAGAGAGAAACCAGAACAGCGCCTCTGCCTGGTTCCACCAGAAGATGCTTCAGGTGGTCTTCGGCCTCCAGCAGGGGCACATCACCCGTTGTGGGCGGCTGCTCGGGGTTCGAAGTTTTTCTCTCTTCTGCCATAATATCTGCCCCCCTCTCCTAGCTCACCTCAGCGAGAATCGGCTCCTCCTGATATTATTGGATGAAGCGGGCGGCCAAAGAGTTACCATACTTCTTTATAAACTGGCCCTAACGGAATTGTAGCACAGCCCGCTCTGAGCGGAGCGTATGCTTCCAGCCGGCGCCCGAGGCCGGAGGGGCCAGTTGCATAAAGGCGCGATCATCGCTAGAATCATTCAGTTTGCGGACACCATGGAGGATTCATGTCGGTTGAGCAGAAAGTAAAGCAGATTATTGTCGAACAACTGGGCGTAGACGAGGGCCAGGTCGACGGGAGCGCATCCTTCGTCGACGATCTGGGCGCCGATTCGCTCGACATCGTGGAACTCGTCATGGCTCTCGAGGAGGCCTTCGAGCTGGACATCCCCGATGAGGACGCCGAAAAGATCACTACCGTTAAGGACGCCGTCGACTACATCGAAGCCAAGATGGCGAAGAAGTAGCTGAAGATCCGCTGGGCAATTCTGCCTTCCCTAGGGGGTGGTCCAACTTGTCGCGAAGAGTAGTCATTACCGGTATCGGACTGCTGACGTCCGTGGGCGCCGGCACCGAAGCCTGCTGGAAGTCTGTCCTCGAAGGCCGGAACGGCATATCCCGAATCACTGCTTTTGACCCCAGTCGGTTCGCCTGCCAGATTGCCGGCGAAATCAGAGATTTCCGTCCCGAGGAGTTCGTCGAACGGAAAGAGATGAAGAAGATGGGGCGGTTCATCCAGTTCGCGATCGCCGCGGCGGATTTCGCCATGGCGATGGCCCGGATGAAGATAACCGCCGAGGATGCCGAGCAGGTCGGCGTCTACATCGGTAGCGGTATCGGCGGCTTTGAGGTCATCGAGAGGGAGCACCGCAATCTGTTGGAACGCGGTCCCGGCCGCATCTCCCCGTTCTTTATTCCCGCCACCATCATCAATCTCGCTTCCGGCCACGTCTCCATCCGGACCGGCGCCAAGGGCCCCAACTCGGCTACCGCTACCGCTTGCACCACCAGCGCGCACGCCATCGGGGACTCCTACCGGCTGATCCAGTACGGCGACGCCGACGCCATGATTTGCGGCGGCACCGAAGCGCCCATCTGCCCGATGGGTATCGGCGGGTTCGCCGCCATGCGCGCGCTCTCCACCCGGAACCACGAGCCGGAGAAGGCCAGCCGCCCCTGGGACCAGCAGCGCGACGGCTTCGTGGTCGGAGAGGGCGCCGGCATCGTGGTGCTCGAGGAACTGGAACGGGCCAAGCGCCGCGGCGCCACGATCATAGCGGAGTTGGTCGGCTACGGAATGAGCGCCGACGCTTACCACATCACCGCGCCTTGCGAAGACGGTGATGGAGCCTACCGCGTAATGCGCAACGCGCTTCGGGACGCCGGCATTCAGCCCAGCCAGATCGACTACATCAACGCCCACGGAACCTCCACTGAACTGGGAGACCGGGCCGAGACCATGGCCGTTAAGCGTTGCTTTGGAGAGCACGCCTACCAATTGGCAATCAGCTCCACCAAGTCCATGGTCGGGCACCTGCTGGGCGGCGCCGGAGGGCTCGAAGCCGGCATCACCGCACTGGCGATCCGCGACCAGATCGCGCCTCCCACCATCAACCATGAGTTCCCCGATCCGGCTTGCGATTTGGACTATGTTCCCAACCGGGCGCGTCCCATGCATATCGAGTATGCGCTGTCGAACTCCTTCGGCTTCGGCGGCACCAACGGTTGTCTCATCCTGAAGCGTTACGCCGGGGAATAGGGACAGGGGGTTATGCACTTCAATCGGCTGGCGGCTTTGGCGCTTGGCGCTTGGCTCGCTGGCGGCCTGCTCACGTTCATTGTCGCCACGCACAACACCCAGTCCGTGCTGGAAGTGATGAGCGACAACAACCCGGATTTGTCCAGGATAAGGAACAGGGTGGGCCCGGACGAGGTGCGGGCGCTGCTGCGCTACCAGGCCTTCAACGCCAACCTCGAGCTCCGCCGGAATTGGCAGCGAGTCGAACTGGGCCTGGGCGTGATCATACTGCTGGGGCTGTTCTTCGGAGTCGACGGCAAGCGCCACACGCTGGTGCTCTGCATCCTGATGCTCCTGACTGTCATCTTTCTACATTGGTTTCTGATGCCGGAGGTCTCCAGGCTGACGGCCGGCCTCGCTTTTGTCCCGGATTCGCAACCGTCGGTGGCGCGGGACCGCCTGGCGTCGCTCCAGTCGGGTTACTGGATGACCGAAACCGTCGAACTGGCCCTCGGTTTCCTGCTGGCCGCGGTTATGCTGAAGCGGCGACGCCGCCACGCCAAGGCGACACGCGCTCCGGAGACAGATCTGTAGGAGAGCCTCGGTGCGCGACACAAGAATTGAATCGCCGGCGTGCTTGTGGGGCAGCCATTTCTGGCTGCCGCCGGGCTTCTGCCCGGCGTCTGGCGAAAGCCTGGCCCCACATGGGCACTCTGTCTTTGCTGCTGAATCACGTCGGCGTCCACTTTTGTGTCGCGCACCCGGAGAGCCTCGGCGGCGCGCCAAGCGCCGTACAATGGTCGATAGTGGATAAACGCCGCATGTGCCCGAACTGCCGGGCCTTCATCACCACCCGCGACAAGGTCTGCCCCTACTGCCAGGCGGAGGTCGGTCCGCGGGCCATCGACCGCCGTCAGCCCGGCGAGATTCTGGGCGGGCTCATTCCCCAGGCCCACTTCACGACCTCGATGATCCTGCTGCTGAACTTCGGGCTCTATGCCGCCACGGCGATCTACAGCATGCGGGCCGGGGACGGCGGCGGCTGGATGAACATCGACGGCCGGACGCTCTTCGACTTCGGCGCGAAGTTCCGCGCAGCTATCTTCGCGGGCCAGTGGTGGCGCCTGGTGACGGCCGGCTTTCTGCACGGGGGACTCTTCCACATCCTCATGAATTCCTGGGTGCTGTTCGACCTCGGAGCGCAGGTGGAGCAGGTGTACGGCACAAGGCGGTTTCTGGTTCTCTACTTCGTCTCGACCGTGTGCGGTTTCCTGGCGAGCACCTATTGGTCCAACAGCCTGTCCATCGGAGCTTCGGCTGGATTGTTCGGCCTTATCGGCGCCATGATCGCCGTGGGCGTGCGCTACCAGACCTCGCTCGGACGGGCGGTCCGCGGGCTCTACGTGCGCTGGGCGATCTACGGCCTCCTGTTCGGTCTGCTGCCGTTCTTTCAGGTGGACAACGCGGCGCACATCGGCGGCCTCGTCGCGGGCTTCGGCTGCGCCTACCTGGCCGGGCTGCCCTCCGTGCGCGACAACTGGGTGGAGCGCGGCTGGCTGATCGCCGCCTCCGTTTCCGGGATCATCACCGTCTTTTGCTTCGTGCAAATGGTGTTGTGGTTTCGCATCTCGGCGCGGTAGTCCGCACGAACCCGCCGGACAAAGTTATATTGGAACTTCATGTCCGAGAAGCCCTACGATCACAACCAAATTGAACTGAAGTGGCTGGAGCGCTGGCAGGATGCCGATCTCTTTCAGGCCGAGGATCTCTCTTCCCGCCCCAAGTATTACCTGCTGGAGATGCTTCCCTACCCCAGCGGCACCCTGCACGTAGGCCACATCCGTAACTACACCATCGGCGACGCGCTGGCCCGCTACAAGTGGATGCGCGGTTTCAACGTGCTCCACCCCATGGGCTGGGACGCCTTCGGGCTGCCCGCCGAGAACGCCGCCATCGCCAACCAGCGCCACCCGCGCGAGTGGACGCTGTCCAACATCGCCCACATGAAGAAGCAGCACCGGCGCTACGGCTTCAGCTACGACTGGGGACGCGAACTCTCCACCTGCGAGCCCGAATACTACCGCTGGAACCAGTGGTTTTTCCTGAAGATGCTGGAGCGCGGCCTGGCCTATCGCAGCCAGGCGCTGGTCAACTGGTGCCCCAAGTGCGCAACGGTCCTGGCCAACGAGCAGGTTGTCGACGGCTGCTGCTGGCGGCACGAAACCACCACCGTCGAGCAGCGCGAGCTGGAACAGTGGTTTCTCAAGATCACCGCTTACGCTGACGAACTGCTGGCCGGCATCTCCAAACTGGAGGGCGGCTGGCCGGAGCGCGTGCTCACCATGCAGCGCAACTGGATCGGCCGCTCGGAAGGCGCGGAGGTCGACTTTCGCCTGGAAGAAACCGGCGAGCCGATTCGCGTCTTCACCACCCGCGTGGATACGATCTTCGGCGCCACCTGCGTGATCCTGGCGCCCGAGCACCCCGTCGTGGCCCGCCTGGCCAGCAGTGACGCTAAAGCCCAAATCAAAAAGATGATCGACGACCGGGCCCGCCGCGATCCGGGCGACCCGGTCAAGGAGGGTTTCTTCACCGGCCATTGGGCTGTCAATCCCTACAGCGGCGAGAGGGCGCCGATCTGGGTCGGCAACTTCGTCCTGATGGGCTACGGCACGGGCGCCATCATGGCCGTCCCCGCGCACGATGAGCGCGACTTCGAGTTCTGCACCCGTTTCGGCATTCCCATCCGGCCCGTGATTCGCCCGGTCGACGGCGAACTGGCTGTCGAGGGCGCCCTGACCGCCGCCTTCCTCGACGACGGGGTCTGCGAAAATTCCGGCGAGTTCTCGGGTCTGGCCAGCGCCGAGGCCCGCCGCCGCATGACCGCCAAAGCCGTCAGGGAAGGCTTCGGCAAGAGCAGCGTCACCTACCGCATCCGCGATTGGGGAATCTCCCGGCAGCGCTACTGGGGCACGCCGATCCCCGTGGTGCATTGCGGCGTCCTGTGGCATAGTCCCGGTGCGCGAAAGCGATCTGCCGGTGGTGCTGCCCCTGGACGTCAAGATCACCGGCGCCGGCCGGTCGCCGCTGGAGGACGTGCCCGAATTCGTCAACGTGAAGTGCCCGCAGTGCGGCGCCGCCGCCCGGCGTGAAACCGACACGATGGATACGTTTATCGATTCGTCGTGGTACTTCTACCGCTACTGCGACGCGCACAACGCCAAGGCCCCGTTCGACCCGGCTAAGGTCGCCTACTGGTTTCCGATCGACCAGTACATCGGCGGCGTCGAGCACGCCATTCTGCACCTCATCTACTCGCGCTTCTTCACCAAGGTGATGCGCGACCTCGGCCTCATCGCCAACGACGAGCCCGCCACGCGCCTGTTTACCCAAGGCATGGTCATCAAAGACGGCGCGAAGATGTCCAAGTCCAAGGGCAACGTGGTGAGCGCCGACGACGCCGCCGAGCGCTTTGGCTCCGACACCGCGCGCCTCTTCGTCCTTTTCGCGGCGCCGCCCGAAAAGGACGTGGACTGGCAGGACGCCGGCGTTGAGGGCATGTACCGCTTCATCGGCCGGGTCTACCGTTTCCTCACGCGCAACGCCGGCCGGGAAGCCGCTCAGGGGCCGGCCGACGCCCGCATCCTGCGGAAGCTGCACCAGACCATCCGCAAGGTCACCGAGGATTTCGAATCGCGCTGGCACTTCAACACGTCGATTGCCTCCATCATGGAGCTGCTCAACCAGCTCTACGCCGCCGAGACCGAGCTGTCTGGCGCGGCGATGCGCGAGGCCCTGGAAAAGCTGGTGCTGCTGCTGGCGCCTTTCACGCCTTACGTGGCCGAGCAGATGTGGGAGGAACTGGGCCGCACGGGCCCGGTCTTCAAGCAAGCCTGGCCCGCCTACGACCCCGAGTTGGCCCGCGAGGAAGCCGCCGAGATCGTCGTGCAGGTCAACGGGAAGCTGCGCGGCCGCATCTATCTGCCTTTCGGCTCGGACCAGGAGGAGACCCAACGCGCCGCGCTCGGCGACGACAAGATCCGGCCCCTGCTTGAAGGCCGCCAGATCGTTAAGGTGATTGTGGTTCCAGACAAACTGGTCAACATCGTCATCCGCTGACCGCCGTTTTCTCAATCCGGCAGCAGTCGCTGAACGGGCTGTTCACCGTCCTCAATCGGACTTCGTGTGTTCCGGGCTCCAGCCAGGGCGGCATGCGGAAGTTGGCTTGCCAGCTTCCCTGCCCCCGATCGGCTAGAGCCAGCGATGGCGCGCCCATGCCGTCCACCTCCACCCGGATCTGATCCAGCTTGAGGTCTCGCTCCGCGCTCTCGAAGTACAGGCAGACGTACTCGTCCTTGCCGTGATGGAAGCGGATGTCGTTGGTGCGATTATTGACCGCCCCCTGGATCACTGGCGCGGCCTGTGACGGGTTCGGATCGGGCGGCTCCCAGTGCCGGAAGCAGGTTACGCGCGCTCTGCCCGCTACCGTGTTCTCCAGCCGCACCCGCGCAAACCCGGCGCTGCGGCACATCGCCAGCAGGCAATTCGTGTTGGGCCCGCACCAGTTGTCGAGCTGTCCGCCCAGCTCCGCGCCCTCATAGAACTCCAGCAGGCACGGCGCTCGGTTGCGCTCCTCCTCGGACGCCCAGGAATCGGTTACGTAGGACTCGACGAAGGCGGCTTCCCTGGTCACCGAGCAGATCTTCTCCAGCCCCAGCAGCGGATTTCGGAGGTGGTAGAACACGCCGAAGAACAGCACATAGTCGAACAGGCCCGCCGTCTCCGGGCTCAGTTCCTCCACGTCCAGGATGAGCAGCTTCGCCTTGGATCCTGTCAGCCGGTGCGCCTCGTGAAACTCCTCCAGCTCGACGCAGTCCATGGCGGTTACCTCCGCGCCGCGGCGCTCCATCTCGAAGGTGCACCAGCCCGTCCAGGCGCCGACGTCCAGAACCCGCTTCCCACGCAAGTCGGCCGGAATGGGAAACGCGGCTATCCGCTCGCGCAACTCCTCGATGCCGATCAGGCCGGGGATAATCTTGCCGTCAGCGAGTTCGATGCTGTGGAACCAGCCTTTCGCCGACAAGTACGCCGAGTAGTTCTCGATTCTCTTCCGAAACTGAGGATCTCCCGCCAGCCGCTCACCAGGCATGTGACCATTCTGCCAAACCTCAAAACCCTTCCGGCCCATAGCCGAGGATCGCTTCCTTTTCCTCTTTCGAGACCGGTTTCCCGAGGACGTCGGCGGGGATGGAAGTCCAGATCACCAGGCCGGCGACGCGGTTCTTCTCCCGGAGCACCACGTCGTCGACGCTGGTCATGTTTTGGAACTTGACCCCGGCGTCGCAGGCCGCCGCGATGAGCTTGGAGCAGGCGTGCGGGCCGTCGGCGACGAATAGACCGGGCTCCACCTGTTTCTGGGGCACGCCCAGTTCCGCGAGAGTCTTGTCGGCGGGCGCCCGAACCACGACCTTGTTCATCAGGAAACCGCCAATCCAGAATCCGCCGCCGAGGTAGTTGTTGCGCTCGACGATCATTACTTTCACGCCGTTTTCGGCGAGCACCTTGCCACAGATCAGGCCGCTTGGCCCGGCGCCCGCGATGAGGACGTCCGTTTCCACATATTCGTCGAATTGCGCGGCGAACTCGCGCACCAGGGCCCTGGTGACGTCCTTCTCGCTCGCCGTATGAAAGATTGGGGTGTGCTGCTCTGGCATCTTTGTTTTCTCCTTTGAGTCTCGCCTCGCCGGAGGTTGCCAAGCAGCATGAGGGAGGAAAAGAAATTCCTCGGTCTCAGCAGGCATCACCGCATTCCCTACGCCGGCATTACCCGGATCAGGTTCTAGGGGACCTCCGATCAAATCGGAGTCTCAGCCGCCTTCGCAGCACCCCCAGCGGAAGTGGACTTCCTCATGGTACCACCCGGCTTGGCTGCCGGCGCTGTATGCAACCTCGCCGCGGCGGCACGGTATAATTGCCCTCGTAGACCACGCGGTCCACGCATGCTGCGCCTGCTTAACAATATCCGTTTCCGCCATCCCGCTCGCGCCGCCGCGAGCATCGAGCGCCTCAGCCAGGCCGTCCCCGCCGAAATCCAGAACGGCATCCGGAGCCTGCTGGCGGCGTCCCCCGACCCGGACGAGGCCGTACACATGCTCGGCCGCCTACAGGAGCAGCAACCGGAGGCGTTCGATCGCCTCACGGCTTCCGTGGCGGGACTGCCTTTCCTGATTTCGGTTTTTTCTTACAGCCGGTTTCTGTCGGAGGCCGTCCTCAGGAAGCCGGAGTGGCTGGAAGAACTCGTCCGAAGCCCGGATATCGACCGCGTCCTGTCGCCCGAGGAATACGAGCAGCAGTTGGAGAAGCTGATCGAGAGCGATAAGTTCCTGGATCCCGACGGCGCCGGAATCCCTTCGACAGCCATCCTGGCCCTGTTCCGCCGCCGCGAGCTCCTGCGCATTTTCCTGCGCGACGTGCAGGGCTACTGCACGCTTCCCGAGACGACCGAGGAGATCTCCAATCTCGCCGACGCGATCCTGGAAACCGCCTGCCGGCGCATTCGCGGCGATCTCATCGCCAGGTACGGCAAGCCGCGGCAGGAGTGCGGCTTCGCGGTCATCGCCCTGGGCAAGCTGGGCGGCAAGGAGTTGAACTACAGCTCCGACATCGACCTCATGTTCCTCTACGGCGGCGCGGGGGAGACCGACGGAGCGGCCCCGATCGACAACCAGGAGTTCTTCCAGAAGCTGGCGAGCAAGTGCCTCGACGTGCTGTCGGCCTACAGCGTCGAGGGAAGCTGCTACCGCGTGGATTTGCGGCTCAGGCCGGAAGGCCGCTTGGGAGACATCTGCATTTCGCTCGATGCCGCCCGGCAGTATTACGAGAGCCGCGCGCGGGATTGGGAGCTGCAGATGCTGATCAAGGCTCGCGTGGCGGCGGGCGACCGGGCTTTGGGCCAGGCCTTCCTCGAGTCCGTCGAGCCGCGCATTTATTCGAGCACGCTGGATTTCTCCGCCGTCGAGGCGATGTCCGTCACCAGGGAGAGAATCAGCGAGAAGCTGGCCGCCAAGTCCGCGAGGCAGGCGGGCTTCGACATCAAACTGGCGCCCGGCGGCATCCGGGACATCGAGTTCCTCGTGCAATGTCTTCAGCGGCTGCACGGCGGCCGCGAGCCCTGGGTGCGGCATGGCGGTTCGATGCTCGCCTTGTTCCGCCTGCGTGACAAGGGGCTGCTCTCGGAGACCGAGTACTCGCGCCTGGCGTCGGCTTACCAGTTCCTCCGCAACCTGGAGCACCGCTTGCAATTCGCCGACGACCGGCAGACGCACCTGCTGCCCTCGGACCCATGCGAGCTGGAATTGCTGGCGCGCAAAATGCCGTCCGGAGAAATCGGCGGGGCGGCCTCGGCCGAGATGCTGCTGCGTGACTTAAACCGGCGCCTGGAAGAAGTGCAGGAAATCTATGCCCGGGTCGTTCACGCCCAGCAGCCCATGTACTACAGCGCCGCGCCACTCGCCGGCGGGGAAGCTCCCGCCGTCGAGATGCCGTATTCCGTGAGTGAGAATGCGGCCACCAACCTGATTCGCTCCCTGGACGTCCGGGCGCCGAAGCTGGCCGAAACGCTGTCCCTGCAGGGGCCCGGACGGGGCCAGCGCCACTTTGAGCACTTCCTGGAACTGATCCAGGCGCGGCCGGAGTGGCTCGCCTGGTTGGACTCCGAGCCGGGCCTGGCGACGAGAACCATCGACGTGTTCAACCATAGCCCGCATTTCGCCGAGCAGATGATCCGCGATCCCGAGCTGCTCGCGGAATTGCGCGCATTGGAAACGCCCCGGGAAGAGACGCTGCCCGCAGGACGCCGGCGCCGATGAGCTGCGGCGTTTCTTCCAGCGCGAGATGTTCCGCATCCAGTCCGAGAGCATCTGCCTGGGCGCGCCGATCTTCACGACTCTGGAGCGGACTTCGGACCTGGCCGACGTGGTCATCCGCGCCGCCTATCGCCTGGCCGTCGAAGAGGTGAGCGCCTCCCGTCCGCCAAGTCAGGCGGGTTATGTTCCGGCTAACCAGATGATGACCGTCGCGCTGGGGCGGCTGGGCATGCGGGAGTTCGACCTGGCTTCCGACGCCGACCTGTTGTTTGTGCTGCCGGACGAGGATGGCGCGGAGCTTCCTTTCTGGACCCGCGTGGCGGAGCGCGCCATTGAGTTGATTACGGCCTACACCGGTCACGGAGTCATGTTCGCCGTGGACATCCGCCTGCGTCCCAATGGCCGGGAGGGCGCGCTGGTGCAACTGGAGGCGGGCTACCGGGATTACTTCTCCAAGACCGCCCAGGCTTGGGAAGGTATCACCTACATGAAGTCCCGCGCCGTGGCCGGCGACACCGAAAGGGCCACGCGGTTTCTGCAAGGATTGCAGGATTTGGACTGGCGGCGATACGGCCAGAGCGGGCGCTCCAAGCAGGCTCTGCAGCACATGCGCATGAGGCTGGAAAAGGAGCAGGGCCCCGGCAATCCCCTCAAGGCCGGCCGCGGAGGCTACTACGACATCGACTTCGCGCTTATGTATCTGCGCCTGAAGAGCGCGGGCATCTTCTTTAAGGTGCTGAACACTCCGGAGCGTATTGACGTCATCGAGAAGATGGGGCACCTGGAGCCCTCCGACGCCGAGTTCCTGCGCGGGGCCGCCACGTTCTACCGCGCCGTCGACCACGGGCTGCGCGTCAGCACGGGCCACACCGAAGGGGACCTTCCCCTGGCGCCGGCGCAACTGGAGAACCTCACCGATCTGGTCTCCCGCTGGACGCCGGATTACCTGCACGACCAGCCGCTCGACGTGGAGCTTTCCCAGATCCAGGGCCTGACCCGGGAATTCTTCAACCGGCTCTTCGGGTAGCGCAAGCTTCAGCTTGCGATCTTCACCGGCTACTCGCAGCAGCGTCTTCAGCTTCTCGGGCTTGGTGCGCCGCGGGTCGGAGAAGTAGATCTCGTGGTGCTTGCCGGTCGCCGCACAGCCGTTCTCCGCGGCGAACTGGTGCATCTTATCAACCGTGATCCCTTCTTCCGAATACGGCCCGATGTGCATCATCTGGACCGCCTTGCCTTCGCGCCAACTCCCCAAGCGGACATCGTCCGCCCGGGCGAGCCCCTTCTTCTCTTTGACCGTCTTTATGGTCTGGCGGAGCGTCGCCGCGGTTACGAAATCCGGGACCACCATGATCAGCGTCCACCGCCAGGCGGTCTTGTTCTTCTCATCGAAGGGACTGCCGTCCCCGGTCCACCACAGGCCCTCCGGTGGCATCACGGTCCAATCGAGTTTCTCGGGACCCAGCTTGAGCGCGAACTTCAGCGTATAGGCGACGCTATACATCGCCTCCATCGCTGGCGGGAGTCCGGGGATGCCGTTGGGATCGCCCGAGCCGTCGATCATCAAGTACTTGAGCTTGGGGACGTCAACTAAAGCCGGCTTCCTCGCGGAAGCGGTGTAGAACTGCTTCAACTCTTTTTTGAGGTCGGTTTTAGGCATATGCGCACCGTGGTTTCGTCGTGATTATACCTCTATGATGGAAAGTGGCGATGTCTAGGTGGATCAGTATCCTGTTGCTGGTGGCCGTGTGCGCCTCGGCCCAGATCATCCGGTTCTATTCCGGAGGGCTGACCTACCAGACTCTGACCAAGGACGGCGTGACCGTCATGTTCGCCCAACTGCCGACCTACGTGAACCAGTACTCCATCGTCCAGGCCGCGGTCTCCAACGGATCCGGCGCTCCCCGCGCCCTCCGTCCGGAGGACTTCGTGTTCCGCCTCCAGAATGGCCGCGAGTTGCGCGCCAGTTCGCCCGAGACGGTTGTCGATACCATGCTTGAGAAGGCCGGACGCAACGACGTGACGCAATTGGTCGCCGCCTATGAGAGGGGACTCTACGGGCTGGAACGCTTCAAGTCCACCAGCGGCTACGACCAGAGACGCCAGGCTGCCGAGGCCGCGCTGATTTCAAGCAAGCTGAAAGCCGCGGCTGCCGCTTCCGCCATCGCTTTCGTGGCAGTTAAACTGCGCCCCGGCGAGTCGACCGACGGCGCCGTGTTTTTCCAGGCTCCAGCCAAGACCCTGGGTTCGGCCAGGCTCAGTGTCACGGTCGGCGGGCAGGTTTACGAGTTTGAGCCTGAGCCCGCCCCGGTTCGCTAAGTCGCCGGCGGCAGGACCTCCGCCTGGACTCCACCAACCAGCAGCCGGCTGCCGGCCCGTTCGTGCCCGCCGCGGACATATCCGAACGCCAGCGAGCGGCCTTCAGCGGGCGAAAACGCCGAGGAAGTGACCGCGCCGATGTCGCTATCCCCGTCTAAGATCCGCGCCCCACTGAGCGGGGGCTCCGCGCTATCCAGCGCTAGGCGCACCAGCAGGCGGTTCACGTGGCCGCGGGTGCGAATGCGCTCCACGATTTCCTGGCCGAGGTAGCAGCCCTTGTTGAAATGCAGGGCGCGTTGCACCTGCGTCCCCTGGGGAAGGCAGTCCGATGTAATGTCCTCCCCGTAGCGCGGCCTGCCCCGTTCAAGGCGAACGGCATGCGCATCTTCAAAAGCGGCGGCCACGGCGCCGGCGGACTCCAGCTCCCGGATCAGATCCTCCCGTTGTTCGGCGGGCAGGAACACGAAGAAGCCGCCCGCTCCGGTGGAATCCACGCGGGCCACCAGCCGGGCGCCCCATTCCGCGATCGCGGAGGGCGTTTCCGGGACCGGCGCCCCCAGCGCACTCAGAACACTGGCCGACTTCGGTCCCTCGACCGCCAAGGTGGCGAGCGTCGAAGTCAGGTCTTCCAGCCCGACGTCATCGGCGATGATGTGCCGCTCCAGGTGCTCGTAAACCGTCCGCACGGTCTCGGGTTCGGTATCGAGCAGAAAGCGGTCCGTCAGGCGGAACAGGTTGACGTCGGCCAGAATATGACCTTGGCGATCCAGAAAGAACGCGTAGCAGCCGCCACCGGGCGTCAGTTGCTCGACGTGGTTGCTAACCATGGCGTGCAGCAGCCGCGCCCGGTCTTCGCCCCGTGCAGCAATCTTGCCCCGGCCCGCGAGGTCGAGCCAGGCGGCGCCGGCATGCAGTGCTTGATAGCCGGAAGTCATAAGGGGAGCAAGACAATCGTACAAGCACCCGGCCGGTCCAATCAACTGGGGTAATATGAGAGCGTGAGGGCGCCGCTGATTCTGCTCCTGGCCTGCCTGTCGCTTCTAGCAGCCAATCTCAGGCTTTACCTGAAGGACGGCGGCTATCAACTCGTCCGCGAGTATCAAGTGCAGGACGACAGGGTGCGGTACTACAGCGTGGAGCGCAGCGAATGGGAGGAGATCCCGCTGGATTTGGTCGATCTGAAACGCTCCGAGGCCGACGCCACTGAGCGCGCCAAGGCTATCGAGAAGGAAGCGAAAGTCTTTGACCAGGCCGACCAGGAGGAGCGCCGGCAGCGGGAGGAGGTCGCGGGAATTCCGCAGAACCCCGGCGTGTACCTGATCGACGGCTCAGCCCTGATCCCGATCAAACAGGCTGAACCCAAGGCCGTCACCAACCAGACCCGCCGCATTCTGAAGATCCTCTCGCCGCTACCCTTGGTTCCGGGCCAAACCACCGTGGAGCTTGACGGCGCGCGCTCCGCCAGCGTCGCCAAATCGCCGCAACCCGAGTTCTATTTCAGGATGGAACTGCCCGAGCGGTTCGGCATTTTCCGCCTGACGCCCAAGAAGGACTCGCGAATCGTTCAGACTTGGAATATCGTCCCCAAGACGAACGAGATCCTGGAGGACCAGACAGAGGTGCCCGTCTTCAGCCGGCAGATGGGCCCCAACCTCTACAAGATCTGGCCCACGGAGCCGCTGAAGCCCGGCGAGTATGCCGTCGTCGAGTTCACCGCCGGCCAGCAAAACATCCAGGTCTGGGACTTCGCCTACTAAAAAGGGGACAGACGCATTTTCCCCGAAAGCTTTCGGCGCGGAAGAGATGGAAAATGCGTCTGTCCCCTTTTGGTTACTTCCCCGCTAGGTAACGGTTCCACAGGCCGGCGATATCGGCGCTCTTCACATCGCCCGGGTGGATGATCACTCGATACCGGAAGCGCAGGTTCTTCCCGGCATCCAGCGTCACCGCGCCGTTTTGCGTCTTGTCGCCGGTGAAAACCGAAAGACCGAATGGATTGTCGGCGAGTAGTCCGTAAGCGCGAACGTGAAAGCGTCCCGGGGGGCGCGGGTTCGCAGGATTATTCAGGACCGCGACGCCGACCTTCTCGCCGTTGATCTCGCCCGAATAATCGCACCAGTTCGACGGCTTGCCCCAGGCCTGCTTCTCCGTGACCATGCCATCCGCGTTCGAGATGTGGCCGGTCCCCTTGTCCTCCTGAAGCACAGGCCGGATCCGTATCGCCAAAGCGCCGTCCTTCCCGTCGCCGAAGATCACCTTCTGCGCCGCCGTTAGAGTGACGTCAATATCGATAGTGCGCAGCGCCGGATCGGCATAGAACGTCATCACTCGGGTTTCGGTGAGCTGCAGCTCGCCTTTGAGGTTCGTCCAGTCGAACGTGGCCGAAATCGTCCCGCGGTCCTTGCCGCTGGTTACCCCATCCAGCTTCTTCAGCGTGACCTTGCCGCGGTTGGGGACCGTGTAGGAGGCCTCGTTGTTCCAGAAGTCCAACCCGTTCACCTGATCGTGGGCGAACCAGAGCCCGCGTTGGTGCTGGTGGTCCTTTACCTCCTTCTCCTCCTCGGCCACTTTCTCCATGGGCCACATGCGGGTAATGTACGTCCCCGAAGCGGCTCGCAGGGGGTGCAGGTAAGGTTTGGTGACTTCCGGTCCGGCCACATAGAAGTCAGTGAACGGTTTCCCGTTAATCTCGACCTGGATCTTCTCAGGTCCGGGCGTGATTCTCACTTGGCAGATGGCCGCGGTGGCCGACACCAGTGCCAGGGTTATCAAGCATCTTATTAGTCTCATTGCCGCTCAGCCTCCATAAACGCGATATCCAGCGCTGAAACACTCCTCAGTTTAGCTGAACAAGGCGGGCGGCGGTCATTGGGGTACATCCGCAGGTGCGACATTCTCCGGCGCAAGCTCCTGAAGGTCCAGCGCCGCCGGCCCGCGCTTGCCCGTTGGGATGCCGATTGTGGCGGCCAGTGCCAGGATCAAGATCGTTCCCGCCAACACCCTCAAAACTGCCTTCAGCATGGCCTCTCCCTCTCTCACCGGGCCCCTGCCATCCTGGGCAGGAAATTTTCCAGCACCCAGATCTCCGAGCCCGACTCCTGGACCCACATGGCCACCCGCTTCCCGTCGGGATTCACGCGGATTTCCCTCAGTCCTTTCACCGGGATGGCGAGCTTCCGCGCCTCGCCGCTGGATGCCGTGATGCGCCACACTCGGCCCTCCTGGATACGGCACAGCACGTAGCGCGAGTCCCGTGTCCAGGTGAGCCGGCAGCTATCGTCGGTGCTTTCCAGCCGTAAGACCTGACGCCGCTCTCCTCCCGCGACCGGAGTGAGGTTCAGAGCCCGGTTCTTGTCCATAGATGCCACCCATCGCCCGTCCGGAGACATGGGCGAGTCCACATTACTGCGTTCGAATTGCACTCTCCCTGTTTCTTCTCCTGAACCGAACTGTCGCCGGACGATGCCGTCCATGCTGAAGCACCACACCGCGTCGCTCGTCGTGGACCACTGAGGGAACGTGCATTCCTCCTTCCAGTTCTGGCTTCCCGGCAGGGGGCTGGCAGATCCGTCCGCCACATCCAACTGCAGCGTCTTCGCGCCGCCACCCGTTGGCAGCCCATAGACCAGCAGCGTCTTCCCGTCGGGCCGCCATTTCGGGGCGGTCCCAATGTTGCGGAAGTCCTGGCTCATCACCCGCTCGCGGCCGGTTTCCATATCTCGCACAACGACCCTCAGGGACCCGTCCCGCGCCAGGCTCGACGGCGGGCTCACTTGGTAGGCGAGGTAACGGCCGTCCGGTGACCAGTCGGGGCGTTGGTTTGGCCGCCCGTACCGCGAGACCACGGGCACGGGCTCCGAAAGGAGCCGCCCGGTCTCCAGATCCATCTCCGCCACCAGGAGATCGTTTGCCCCGCCCGGCAGAGAGTAGTGGAAACCACCATTCCGGCTGAATCCGAGCGGAGACATTTGGCCGGCATTGGCCTGGATTAACGCCGGCGCGCCCTGGGGGCGTCCCTGGGCAACGGACACGCTCCAAAGCCCAAGCGCTCCATTGCGGTCGCTTAAGAACAGCACCCGGCTGCCGTCGGGCGTCCACATCGGCCCGGTGTCATGTCCGGGATGCCGGACCAGAGGAACTTCGCTGCTCCCGTCGCCGGCCAGCAGGAAGATGTCGCGCTCCGGCCCTTCCCCGGCTTGGGGGAGGTCATAGGCGATGTATCGCCCGTCCGGAGAAAGGCTCATCTTCCCCGGCCCGTTCCGGCCATTGGCCGAAGCCGGGAAGGACTTCACCACCCGAATCGCGCCGCTCTCCACCGCCACCATCGCGATCCTGCCCCCGCCAGTCACCAGCAATTGCTCGCCGTCCCCGGACCAGCCCGCGGTGCGCATCGTCTGGCCCTTCGAATTGCTGTAAAGAGTCCGTGGCTGGGAACCTGCCGCCGTTCCTATGACCCGCAACTCGCAGATATCCGTCTTGTCGGAACACCAGGAATAAGCGACGAGCTTTCCGTCGGGGGAGATCACCGGGCTCAGCACGTAGTAGTCGTCGCTCATGGTCCCGTCATGGGCCAGGCGCCGCTGCTTGCCCGTGGCCAGATCGAGGGCGATCAGGTCGCCCATACCGACTGAGAAGACCGCCAGCCGGCCGTCGGTGGAGGCGACGTTGGTATTACCTGCCCAGAGCTGCCGCGAGACCGCCTTCCCCGAGGCTGGTTCAGCCGCCTCCACCAGCGGGTACGGCAGGTGAATAACTCCCTTTCGCCACAGGGCCCAACCGGATCCCAGCAATGCCACCACCACCACCGCGGCAATGGCCAGCCGTCTTACGACGGGCGGCGCTGGAGCGGCTTCCGGTTCCGGCTGCCGGGTCGCCAGCCAGGCGTCCAACTCGGCTGGAATTGCGTACACGCTGCTGCGCGTGCGGTGCTCGTGGCGGCGCACCGGCAGGCCCTCGTGCTTTTCCCACCGGCGCACGGTGCTGACATCTCGTTGCAGATAGGCGGCAATCTCCTTCCAAGACTCGAGTTTGGCGCCCACTTTGTCATTGCTGGATGTTTCCGTCATGCCTCAACCTCCTCTGGCTGAACCCAGCCAGTAGTTTCTGACGGTCATACTAGGCCAACTGGGCCCCGGCGGCAACAGGCATTAGCGCTCACTTCCGCCCTGATCGAAGCTCACTCCTGATGCGCGGTAATTGAGGCGCGCCCGGCCACCCGCCGAGCGCGCCTCCGTCCCGTCCAAAGCGGCGGACTTTGCTTCTCCATTTGGGTCAGAACGTGAACTTCACAGCGAGTTGCATATGCCGCCGGTCGTAAGTCGAAGCCGTGCAGTCGTAGCAGGCGTTCACGGAACTGCCCGAACCGAGGTCCGCAGTGCTGCCCACTACGTACAGGTTCGCGTGGTTGAAGAGGTTGAACGTCTCCGCGCGGAGCTGCATCGACACCCGTTCCGTCAGCTTGGTGTCCTTGTACACACCCACATCCATGTTCCACCAGCCGGGGGCGCGGAAGGCATCCCGGCCCGACATGCCAGCCGGCCACGACGAGCCGGGCGCAAGGGGGCCATGCGGCTCCTAACGCGGGCAGTCTGGATCCGTCCCACTTTACCCATCCGCAACGCGTCCTGGCCGAGATCTATCTCCGGCTCTCGAATCGCGAAGCCGCGGTCGCGGAATTGAAGGACTTCGTGGCGCGGCACCCGGATTCGACCGAAGCCGAGAACGCCCGCCGGGCGCTCGCCCGGCTCCGCTGAGATCATTGAGGGAAGACCCGGGAAGAAGGTTGACGAATGGTACCACCAGCGATACCATTAAGCGATGGCCAACGCGGCCAAACTCCTTAGCCGGATGCGGACCAATCCGCGCGACTGGCGAATCGAGGATCTCGAGGTAGTGGCCAACAAGTACTCGGTCCGGCACCGGCAGCAGGGGACCAGCCACGTTGTCTTCATTCACAAGTCGGCTGGGTTGCTATCCGTGCCGTGCGCTCGCCCGATTAAGCCGGTTTACATCCGGCAGTTCGTCGCCCTGATCGACAAGCTGGAAGGTGCGGAATGAAAGAGACTCTGAGGTTGAAAGATTACCCCTTCACCATACGCCCACTCACCGAGAACGAGGGGGGGGGGTACTTGATCGAATTTCCCGACGTGCCCGGCTGTATGTCGGACGGCGAAAGCCCCGAAGAGGCGATTATTAACGGGCGCGACGCTCTTAAGTGCTCTCTGCTGACGCTCAAGGAACTTGGTAGTCCGATTCCTGCGCCCGGCGCGTTCGTTGCCTCAAGTGGCCAGTGGAGACAACGAGTTCCTAAAACCCTTCATTCACGCCTGGTACAGCGCGCCAAACAAGAGAACGTCAGCTTGAACACGCTCGTCACCGCCATGATCGCGGAGGGGCTCGGAAGCCACAAGCGCCGCCGTCGCCGCCCTGCGTCTTAAAGGCGAACCTCAAGTCAGCCAGCGAAGCCCGAAAACGAAGAAACCGCAACTCACCAGGCCCAAGCCCACTGCAGCCAGCCCCCACCGGCGGTTCCGCGCCTGGTTCCACCACATGTAGAAGCCGCTGAAGACCATGAGGATCACGCCGATCGCCAGGACATCCATGCAGAGAGCCCAGATTGTCGTCATGCTCCAGTCACGTTCGTTAACCGCGTCGGACATCCTCACGCCCGTGAACGTGTGCAGCAGACGCATGACGCCCCACGCATTCAGGTCGATACGCTGGATGGTCGCCCGGTTCTGTTCCAGATCGGAGTTGACTTCAAAGATGTGCCCTGGGCGGCTGACGCGGAAGTCCAGGCGGCTCGGATCAGAACGTGTCTTCGTCCATTCGATCTCCCCGTGAATTCCCAGTTGGCGCATGATGTCTCGCGCCTGGATCAGGTCTCCTCCTTGTGGAGGACGCTGGATCTGTTGCCCGGAGGTGGATTGCGTGCGATTCGGCCAGAACTCGGTGAAACTCCATTGGGGGTGGTTCAGCACCAGGCCAGTGAACGAAAACAGCCAGAGGAAGAGCAGCAAGTACAGGCCGATGTAGTAGTGCAGCTTGCGGTTCCAGGCGATGATCGCGCCGGCCAGACGGCGTGTGGGCAGCTTGCCGGATGCGCGCTGTTCAGTGGATGACGGCATAGACAATCCCGATGAAGGACAGAACACCGGCGGCCAGCAGCGCCAGTCCCGGACCACGCTCGGCGCGCATGACCGCCCACAGATAGACTCCGCTGATGGAGATGAAGAAGACCAGGTAAACGGTGGCGTCCGCAAACCACCGCCAGACCAGCATAGGGAACCAATTCATGCGGATGTTGAACAGGTGCTGGCCGGGCGATTTGTGAAGAGCCACCAGACCGTCCCAGATGCCTGAGTCGCGCTGCGTGATCCTCGCCGTGTGAGTCGCCAGGTTCAATTCGACGCTGGTCTCGCGCCCAGGGACAGAGACCGGAAACACGAGGCGTCTCTCTTTGGGGATGTGCCGGACGAAGCCAATCTCGCCTGCAACGCCCATCGCCGGTAAAGCGGTGCGCAAGGCATCCACGCGAGCACGACCGTCGAGCGACTCGATATTCGCGGGAAACGCCACGTCCGCGACCGCCCGCGGCGGACCGGGCTTGTTATTCTGGCCCGGCACCCATGCATGCACCAGAAAGAAGACGCTGACGCTGAAAACCATCACGAACGGGGCGAGGAAGAGACCAAGGTACAAATGCAGGTCCCGGGTGATGGCGTAGAACCGCTGGTTCATGTCTCGCTGAGCCCTTAGGCAATGACCGCTACTTCATGGTCCAGGATCGACTTCACGCTGAAGCTGCACCAACCGTCTTTGATCGCTGGGGCCGCGGCCGCCGAAGACCCCAGTAACCGGACTGCTTTGCCGCGGATTTCCGGCGTCAGGCGGACGGACACTTTAAACGGACCCACCGGGATCAGTTCATCTATAGGTGCCCGCCAGGAGCCGGCGCTGGTCAGGTTGACCAGGTGCAGGATCATCCGGCCGGGTTGCCGGTACAGGTGGCAGTCGATCAGGCCCGGACCGTCCACGCGCAACGGGAAGGTGTCGCCGCCTGCCCAGCGGACGAGATTCGCCAGCAGGTTACCGTGATCGGGGAGGTTGTCGGTAGCGAACCGCCGGTCGATGTCCGCCGGCATGTAGGCCACGCGGCCACCGGCCGCGTGTGTGCTCAAGACCAGCGCGGGGATGTCGGTTTTCGGCGTGCGCATCCAGGCCGTCTCGGGAGGCATCACCGGAAATGGCGGAATGAAGGTGAGGGGCACCTGCGCCCCGCTGTCCACGCGCATCGGCTCCAGCATGCCGCCGTAGGGGAGGATTTCGGTTTCCTCGAAGCCTCCCAGGACTCCGGCGCGCAGCCCCGGCGCGATACGAAGGTAGGTGTGGGACGACGAGGTGGCCCATCTGCGCTCCGGCGATTCCGGCGTCCCAAGCTGGCTGCCCGCGGCGTGCGCGCGAAACAGGTCGGCCAGGCAAGCTCCTGGCGCGAGTCGCCCCACTCGTTGTAGAGGCTGCTCACCCCGGTAGCAATAAGAGAGCCGCCGCGCTCGACGAAACGCCGCACCGCGGAGCATTCTTCGTCCGACATCGCCGCCACGTTCGGCAGAATCAGCAGCGTGAGGGGCACTCCGCTGCGTTCGATGTAATCCGCATGGATGGGCAAGTAGGGGATCCGCGCCCGAATCAGCGCCTGGGTCACCCCTCGATATGGAAGGTCTACCATCCGATCGGCTTGATCCCGCCCGTAGAAGTCGGTGTTGCGTTGCGACCAGATAACGCCAACGCTGGCGACGGGCTGCCGGTTCACCAGATAGGCCTCGTTGACTTTGTGCCAGGCCATAACGGGCGCCGCGGTACCGTACATCCGCCGGTCTTCATTGAAGGCGCCCACGTGATGCCACCACGGCTGAATACCTCCCGCAATGCCCTCCAGCATCCACATGCGCGCCTCGGCGGCGGGTTTGCTGGCAAGCCGGAAGTTAGTTGTTCCCCGATTGGTACATGGCCATGCTCTCGGGGATCAGCTTGTCCCAGCCCAGCAGGCCATGGATCATCTTGCCCGCGTCGCCGTTCTGTTGGAAGCCTCCGGCGTCGCTGCGCCGCTGGCTGTCCAGCATGATGATCTCGGCGCGCTCCAGGATGCCCCTGATGTCACGGAAAGACGTGCTCTGGGAAGTGGCCGAGCTGCCGTTCATGCCAACCCACACACAGTCGGGGCCGCCCGCAGCCCGGGTGACGCGGTTGTTCAAATCCCAGTTTTCCAGGCGCCGGGCGTAGTTCCACATGATCCAGTCGCGATAGACAGGGTCCTCCCAGCCGGCCTTGCGGGGCACGGGCTTTCCCGTCTTGTCGCGGAACTTGCGCTCGCAGTTGGCGCAGTAGCAGATGCTGTTGCGCCCCAGACCGCTCCAACTGTTGTCGGTGAAGCCTTCCGGCCGGCTGCGCTCGATGATCTCGCGCAGAATGTCCGGGATGTACTCCTCGTAGTAGGGGCTGTTCACGCAGGTGACGTAGCCGTCTCCCGAGCGGTAAGGATTGCCGTTGCCGTCGACGGCGAACCAGTCCGGATGAGCCTTGTAGAAGTCCGCCGCGGCCCGATTGGAGTCCATCCGGGCGAAGACCGCCAACCCATCCTTGTGAGCGGCTTCAGCCAGTTCCCCAAAGAGGTCCCGGTCGCCCAGAAACTCCGCCCGGTGGTGCAATGGGTACTTGCTCGGATAATAGGCGACAATGCCGCCGGCGTTGATGATGACACCCTGTACCTGGGTCTGTTTCCAGTAGCCGCGCCACCAGTCGAGGTCATAGCGGGTCGGGTCCCTCTCGGTGATATTGGTTTGCCCCCAACGGTAGCAGCGGCGGTACCAGGGGACTCTCGGCTGGCCTGCTTGTCCCAGCGCCAGGGCGGCTGGGGCGGCGGCAGCGGAGAGCGTGCTCTGCAGAAAGGCGCGGCGGGTCTCACTCATTCGTGTATCTCACCATGTTCGAGCCCCCTCCGCCACTTGACCCAGAGTTTCCGTCTTGGCTTCTTGCCGGTTTATATTGTACATCCCACCGGCAGCAGCAAAGACAGACTGCCCACGTGGGGTCAGGCTTTCACCCGGCCGCCGGCTTTTGAGCCGGCGTTTTTTCGGGCTGTCGCCAGACGCCGGCCCAAAGCACGCCGGCGATTCCACTTTTATGTCGCGCGCCCCCACGCCGCCCGCACCACGGCTGGCAATTTTCGAAAAGGTTCGTTGTGGGTTGCTGCCTCAGGTTAACTGGGAGCCGGAGGGCGCCCACTACGCCCACTCCAACTGCTGCGCCCTCCGGGCCGGGTAGGTGATCTTGCTTCCTAGGAGGCGGGATTCAGTTTCCCGCAGCCTATCCCGACACAGCGATTATGAACCGATCCGCTGCGCAGGTAAATACCAGGAATAGGGTAGTCCCCGGCCGCCTCGCGAGGGTCGGGATGGAGGTTCCAGGCGGCGCAATGTGCTGAGCTTCCGGAGATAAAGGAGAATAGGATCTTAATACGCTTGATTCCCGTTTTCGATTGGCGCACAATATAGGAGTTGTTCGCCTTGAATTCGCGCGCGGGAGGCCGGCATGAACGATTCGCAGGAGTTCTCGATAAATGTCACGAACCTTGCGCTCGGGTTGGTAGTGTTGGGCTCGCTGGCAGGAACCGTACTCGCCGTCGCTGCGGAGTTGGTTGCGCGCACAAAGAGAAAGCTCGAATGCGATGCCGAGTTGCGCCACCCCTTCCGGCACCTTAGGTAGTCTGCGAAGGCGTCTCATTCTGTCTTCCAACTCGTGCGGAAGCCGCGCGGCAGACGAACGCGCAAGCCCGTAACCGCGAAGAACCCCGACTCGAGGCTTTGCAAGAAGGGACTGCCAAGGAAAAGCGATTGCCTTGTGCGTGTAGATGGGATGGTCGGCGGAACCTGGTTGTAAGTGGTGTACCCAGCCAGAGTACCCAAGGCCGTGAGCCTGGCCGCAAAATCACCGTGGGCGCCCCCGAAGTCGAGCGAGTACGGACGCAGGGCGATGGCGTAGTGCGGGTAAGGCTGCACGCCTCGCCGCAACACCGTAACCCGCGCGCCGACAACAGCGCCCCCAGGCACCAGAACGACTCCGCTGCTCTTCACCTCCCGGGCAACACGCAGGTTCACGGCATCCCCAACCGCCGCTGTTAGCGTATCGATCTCAGTGTCGAGTTCCAGCTCCACATCTAAACCGGGAGGCACGATAATCCGCTTCGTACGCGGCGCCTCGGCTCCGGCCTCGACAGCGTCAAAGCTGTCAAAGGAGAGCACGGCCTGGCCGCTGAACTGGCGGCAACCGCCGAATTGCGTGAAGTTGCGGCTGGAGGCGCCGCCGGTATCTGTCAGCAGAAGTTCCGCGGAGAAGGGCAGCAGGAAGTCGCCGGCGCCGATGCGCACGCGCTTGTAGCTCAAGGTGTCCACCGCTTCCGCGATCTGCAGCTCGGGCGGGATGTCGTCGGCGATCACTTCGAGGCGGACCAGGTCGAGCGTTGCGGCGTCCACCCAGAAAGAACCGTGGTGGCCCACCAGAGCCTCGCGGGGAGGCCGGCGTAACAGATATCCACTCTCGGCGCGAGGCAGGCGGTAGTTGTAGCGCACCACGGGACGGCCGTCGCGGACCTCCTCGCCGGAGTAAGTGAAAGAGGGCCCTGGCGATAGGAAGACCGCGTGCGCGTGAATTGCGAAGTTGCCCGACCCGATGGCGCCGTTCGGCACCAGGTCGCCGATGCCCGTCTCCTCGAACTTGCCGACCCCGGGCCAGGCGAACAGTTCCTTGTTATCGACAAAGCCGACCTCCAGGCGCACTCTGTCGAGCGGTTCGAAGGGACGAGACGGATCGGTGCGCTCGCTGCGCTCGATCGTCTGGAGGCATGTGTAGTCCGGGAGGCCCTTTAAATTCTCCGCGGCGCGGGCCAGAATTCGGTCCAGTAGATTGTCAGCGGAGGGGAAAGCACGCGGTGCGCTGAGCGTCGCCGCAGCCAGGAAGGCAAGCAACCACAAGCGCCGTTTCACGCATCCTCCAATACGCAGACGCCCCTGAGATTGCGGTACAGTTCGGCGTAATCCAGGCCATAGCCGGCGACGAAATTGTTAGGGATGTCCAAGCCCACGCAGTGGATCTCGCCCCCGATTGTACTACGATGCCCCGCCAGCGCCCCGGTGGGCCGGAACAGGTGCTTGTTGGTTGCAGGCTGGCGCGTTCCCGCGCCGGGTTTCTTCCTCATCCGCACGCCCTTCCCCTAATGGCGATCTGCGTCTTTGGCCCTGGGTCTACATTGAGATAGACTCCTCTTATGAACACCAACCGACGTCGCTTTCTGCAGGGTTCCGCCGCAGCGGCTGTTTTCTCCAAGACAATGTTCGGCGCCAACGACAGGGTCAATGTCGGGGCCATCGGCCTGGGGGCCCGGTTCAACCTCCTCGATGCCGCTTACATGAAACAGGAGGACGTCGCGATTACGGCCATCTGCGACATTAACCGGAACAAGATCGACGCCTATCAGAGCAATAAGCTGAAGGACAAGAAAGTCGATGCCTACACCGATTACCGGCGCATTCTGGACCGCAAAGACATCGATGCGGTGGTCCTCTGCGCCCCCGATCACCAGCACGCCCCGATCATGATCGCCGCCCTCAGCGCCGGCAAGGACGTGTACGTCGACAAGCCCGCAACCAACACGGTCGAGGCCGGGGTGGCCATGCTGAAGGCCTACCGCTCGCACAAGCAGGTGGTGCAGCTCGGCACCCAGCAGCGCAGTTGGACCCACTTCCGCGAGGCCGCCAAGCTCATTTGGGATGACTACATCGGTCCCGTCACCCACGTGGTTGTGGCTCACGGCGGGGGCGGCGGTGGCGGCGGGAGAGGCGGCGCGGCTGCCCCGGCGGGTCCGGCTCCGGTTCCCGAAGGTCTCGACTGGGACGCTTTCCTGGGCCCGGCGAAGAAAGTTCCTTACGATCCACGGCGCTACTCCAGTTGGCGTTCCTACTGGGACTACGGCGGGGGCATGATCACGGACTGGGGCGTGCATTGGATGGACATCGTGCACTTGTGCATGAAGTCCGATTTCGAGGGCGCCTCCTATACGTCCTCCGTGTCCGTGCCCAATGCCGACCCCGAGCTGGCTTCCAACGATTGGTTCATCAACTACAAGTACGAAAAGTACCTCATGACCTTTCTGGGTTTCGTTCCGCCTACCAGCGAACCGCTGGCGGACGGGCCTACGTTCTATGGCACGCGGGGTTGGCTGCGGGTAAACCGCAACGGATATATCGTGCGCGCCAACCGCGCGGTGGTGCGGTCGGCGTCCACCCCGGCCGGTCTGGCCGCAGCCGCGGGCCGCGCCGCGCCACCTGCCGCCGCTCCAGGGCGCAGTGGTGGCGGTGGTCGCGGCGGACAGCCGCAGCAGCCGCCGATCGAGGAGATCACCCAGGTCGATCCGGCCAAGAACGTCCCCGGCGAACGCGGCTCGGAGATCGTCCACGTGCGCAACTTCCTCGACTGCGTTAAGTCCCGGCAGAAGCCGACCGCCGAATTCGAGATCGGCTTCCATTCCTCGCTGCCGTGCCTGCTCGGACGGCTGTCGGTCAAAGAGCGCCGGGCGGTGATCTGGGACGAGAAGAACCTCGTCGCGAGGCTCGCATGAGAATCCATATAGCCGCCGCGTGGGCGTTGAGCTTCGCGGCGGTGCTCCCGGCTCAGATTCCAGCCGGTTTCACTCCCATTTTCAATGGCAAGGACCTCAAGGGATGGCACATCAGCAGGACCAATCACCACGGCTCCACGCCGAACATCTTCGTCGAAAACGGGACGATCATGCTCAAGCAGAACCCTTTCGGCATGGGCGGCATCCTGCTCACCGACAAGAAGTACAGGGACTTCGAGCTGTACCTTGAAACCAACCCCGACTGGGGCTGCAATGGCGGCATTTTCTTCCGCTCGGCGGAGAGCGGCACGGCTTACCAGATTGAACTGCATCCAAAGAACAATAATCTGGCGCTGCTCGGTGAGGTGCTCCGCGTGACCAAAGGCGCCACGGCGCCGGAGGCCGACAAGGTATGGAAGGAAGACCAGTGGAACTCCATCCGGCTACGCGTGTCCGGCGAGATTCCGCACGTCACCCTGTGGCTGAACGACGTGCAGATGTACGACGTCACCTGCGAGCGCAATGACCTGATCGCCGATGCCAAGGAAGGCATGATCGCTCTGCAGTCGCACTGGGTCTCATCGAACACAGCCATCGGCGCCACGATGACAATGAATAGTTCGTGGAAGCCCAACGCGGCGCACCGCTACCGAAACATCGCCATCAAGGAGCTCAAGTAGATGACCGGCGCAAGGGGAGTTCCTTTCATGTTTGCGCTGGGGGCGGCTGTTTTGTTCGGCCAGGAGCCCGGGTACAAGAACACCGTCGGGATGGAATTCGCGTTGATTCAACCGGGCAGCATGGTAGTGGGTATGTACGAGCCCGGCTGTCCGGTCGCTAGAGGCGGACGCGGCGGCGGCGCTCCAGGAGCGCCGGGCGCGGCGGCGGGGCGGAATCCGGTTCCCGCCGGACGCGGAGGACGCGGTCCCGCGGATCCACGCAACCAGTGGACCGACAAGGACTACGCCGACTGTCAGGAAATGGCCAAGAAGGCCTCGCTGCCGGGCTTCACCGTGAAGATCGCGAAGCAGTTCTACATGGGGACGACCGAAGTCACGCAGGGTCAGTGGAAGAAAGTCATGGGCACGAACCCGTCCTTCTTCCAGGGCGACAAGGTGAAGGACGATGCGGATCTGCATCCCGTGGACAGCGTCACCTGGGCAGACGCGCAGGCGTTCGTCAAGAAGCTCAACGCGCTGGAGAAGACCAAGGTGTACCGCCTTCCCACCGAGTTTGAGTGGGAATACGCCGCGCGCGCGGGTTCCGATAAGGAAGTGGCGGGCTACCGGGACTATTCCTGGACCGGCGAGAACAACAAGCCCACCTCTCACGCGGTAGCCGGGAAGAAACCCAACGCGTGGGGGCTGTACGACATGATCGGCAACGTGTGGGAGTGGGTGGCGGACTACTACAACGAGAAGTTCTTCCCCGACCCGGCGCCACCCAAGTCCGGTAAGGAGCATGTATTGCGCGGTGCCAGCTTCATCGGTGACGTGCATAATGCCAGCGTATTCACGCACGGCGCTGGACCCGGCAACGGTTGGGACGTCGGGTTCCGAATCGCGCGGGACCTAAAGTAGCCAAATGGTTCGCAAACTCTTGTTTCTGACCCTCGCCGGGATGCGGTTACTATCCGCGCAGGCCGCGCTGCCAACGGAATGGATCGATCCCGACACCGGCCATCGCGTGATCCGTCTTTCGCGCGAACCGGGCACCGCTTCGCTCTATTTCCACCAGAACGCGTATTCGGCCGACGGCAAGAAGCTCGTCGTCACCAATTCCCACGGGATCGCCACGATCAACCTGGCTACACGCGAAATCGATCAGGTGGTCGAGGGGCGGGTGAACATTCTGGTGACTGGCCATAGGACCGGCCAGGTTTACTACACCAGAGACGGCGCCATCTTCGCCACGGATCTGGACACACACGCTACACATGAGGTCGCGAAGATCCCGGCCGAGGCGGGCCGGGGCGGCGCCATCGCCGTCAACGCGGATGAAACCATGTTGGTGGGCATCGCGGCCGACCCTGACGGGAAGACTGTGCCTCGCACCCCACCGCCCGGCGGGCAGGGCGGAAGCCTCGAGGCGAACTGGGCGGCGGGCACGCCGAAGATGCTCTACACGATCGACCTAAAGACGGGGAAGTTCCGGAAGATCTACACGGAGAACGACTGGACCAACCATCTCCAGATGTCACCCACCGACCCCGGTCTCATCATGTTCTGCCATGAAGGGCCGTGGCACTATAACGACCGGGTGTGGACGATCCGCACGGACGGCACGGGCCTGCGCTTGATGCACGAGCGGACGATGAACATGGAAATCTCGGGGCATGAGTTCTTCAGCGCGGACGGCAAGACCGTCTGGTACGATCTGCAGACCCCGAAGAGCACGGTGTTCTGGCTCGCGGGCGTGGAGCTCGCCACTGGACATCGCACCTGGTATAACCTCGAGCGGAACGAATGGTCGGTACACTTCAATGTTTCGGCGGACGGGAAGCTGTTTGCCGGCGACGGGGGCGGCCCGAGCAGCGTTGCCGCGCGGTCTCCGGACAACAAGACTCTGGAGCCTCCGGGCAACGGCCAGTGGATTTACCTATTCCGGCCGGTCATGGTTAGCGGAAGTTCGTTCCGCGACAAGAAGGACCTGATCGACGTTGGCTATTTCAAGTCCGAGCGTCTGGTCAATCTGGCGAAGCATAACTACAGCCTCGAGCCGAATGTCACGTTTTCGCCGGACATGAAATGGGTCGTGTTTCGTTCCAATATGCTCGGCCCTACGCATGTCTTCGCGGTCGAAATTGCTAAGCCGTAAGCGCGGCCGATATTCACTCCGGCGGGAGCCCGTGAAACACTTCTTCGAGGGGCTTCATGCTTTCGTCGGGGCGGCCGGGGAGGTCCATAAAGAAGGGCTTCATCTCCCGCTGCCAGCGCTCGTTGACTTCGAGCGCGGCCATGCCGTCCACGGCCTTTTGGAAATCGGGCGTCTCCAGGTAGCCAACCAGCAGGCCGTCGTCCCGGAGGAACAAAGAATAGTTGTGCCAGCCGGTCTGCCGCAGCGCCTGTAACATCTCGGGCCACACCCGCTTATGCCGCTCCTTGTACTCTGCCAGGCGCTCCGGCCGGACCTGCAGTAGAAAACAGATGCGTTGCATGCGATGATCCTCTCTGTCCCTTCTACCACAGAGGCACAGAGATGTATATTGCTGTAGTATACTAGAATCGAGTGGCTGAGGCCTGGGTTTTCTCTCAGTGCGTCGGGTTCGAATGGGACGAGCACAACGCCCTGAAGAACTGGGAGAAGCACCGCGTAGCGCCTCGGGAGTGTGAAGAGGTCTATTTCAATTCGCCGCTTGTCGTCGGACCAGATCCCAAGCACTCCGCCGGCGAGCCACGCCGCTACTGCCTGGGCAGCACGGATGCGGGCCGGATGCTTTTCCTCGTTTTCACCGTGCGAGGCAATCTGATCCGGGTCATTTCGGCCAGGGACATGAACCGAAAGGAAAAGGAGGTGTACCGATCATGATAAAAGCCAACCGCCCCAGTAAGAAGCTGCCGGCGTTTCGCAGCGAAGAGGAAGAGCAGGCATTCTGGGCCGCACATGACTCGACCGAGTACATCGATTGGGGCCGGGCCACACGTGGCGCTTTTCCCAACCTGAAACCAGCCCTCAAGACCATCTCTTTGCGGCTGCCCGAGTCCGTCATCCTGGACCTGAAAATGCTTGCCCACAAGCGTGACGTGCCCTACCAATCGCTGCTGAAGCTGTTCCTGGCGGACCGCATCGCGCTGGAGACCGGCCGCCGCCCCGAGCGCACCCGCTAAGCCCTACGAGGTCAGATGGCTTCGAGTTCCTCTTCTAGCAATTGCTTCTGGTAGAGGTCGGCGTAGTAGCCGCCCAGGGCGAGCAGTTCGTCGTGGGTGCCTTCCTCGGCGAGGCGGCCGCGCTCGATGACGAAGATGCGATCGGCGTTCTTCACGGTGGAGACGCGGTGGGAAATCAGGATGGTGGTGCGGCCGCGCATGAGATCGGCCAGGCTGCGCAGGATGCGGTCCTCGGTCACGGTGTCGACGCTGGAGAGCGCATCGTCCAAAATCAGGATCTTCGGATTGCGCAGGATGGCGCGGGCGATGGCGGCCCTCTGCTTCTGACCGCCGGAGAGGGTGATGCCGCGCTCGCCGATCAGGGTCTGGAGGCCGTCGGGGAAAGTCTCGAGGTCGGGCCCCAAGCCGGCCATTTCGGCCGCGCGGCGGATCTCGTCTTCGCTGGCCGCATCGACGCCGAAGGCGATGTTCTCGGCCAGCGTGGTGCTGAACAGGATGGTCTCCTGGGGAACAAAGCCGATCTCGCGGCGCAGCGCGAAGGGCGAGAGATTCCGTGCGTCGACGCCGTCGACGAGCACGCTGCCTGAGGCGGGATCGATGAGACGGGGGATAAGCTGCACCAGCGTGGTCTTGCCGCTGCCGGTGTGACCGACAACAGCCACCACGGCGCCCGCTGGAATCCGCAGGCTAAGGCCGTCCAGCGCGCGGCCGGCCGGATACTCGACGGCGACATCGCGAAACTCGATCTCGCCGCGAAGGGGCTGCGGGAGCGGAACCGGCGCGGCGGGCTCGGCGATGGCGGGCCGCTCGCGCAGGATCGAGTTGATCCTGCCCAGGGACGCGGTTCCCCGCTGCACCAGGTTCACCACCCAGCCGAAAGCGATCATGGGCCAGACCAGCATCATCATGAAGCTGTTGAACATGACGAACTGGCCCAGGGTGATGCGCCCGGCGAGAAGCTGCGTGCCCCCCGCCCACAACACGATCAGCAGCGTCAGACTCACCAGCGCCTGGAGCACGGGCATGAAAGCCCCGGTGAGAAGAGCCAGCCGAATGTTCTCGGCGGCATAGACCTGGTTGAGCTTCTCGAACTGCCGCTGCTCGGCTTCCTCCTGCACGTAGGCGCGGACCACGCGAACGCCCGCGATGTTCTCCTGAACGCGGCTGCTGATGTCGGCGAACATCTTCTGGATGTGCTCGAAACGGGCGTGAATCCTGCGGCCGAAGTAGCTGACGACGAGGCTGACGATGGGCGCGGGCAGGAGCGCGGCCAGAGTCAGCCGCCAGTCCATGTAGAGCATGATGGAGGTGACGACGACGACGGTGACGCTGGTTTCGGCGGAGTACATGATGCCCGGGCCGAGCATCATCCGCACGGAATTCAAATCGTTGGTGGCGCGCGCCATGATGTCGCCGGTGCGCATCCGTCCGTAGAAGCCGGAGGAGAGCGAGGTGAGGCGCCGGAAGAGGTCGTTGCGGAGGTCGTACTCGATGTCGCGGGAGACCCCGATCAGGATCACCCGCATCCAGTACTGGAAGACTCCCTTGACCGCCGAAAAACCGGCGATGGCGCCCGAGAGCCAGAACACCGTCTCGAGGCTGAAGCCGCTGGAGCGAATGGAATCGACGCCCCGGCCAATGAAAACAGGGAGCGCAGCCGCAAGCAGATCTTTCAGAAGCAGGGCGGCGGCGCCGCGGGCCAGCGGGCGGCGATAGCGCCAGAGATACGGCTTGAGGGTGGTGAGGGTTTCCCGCATCGCGTCAGAATCCGAACCAGGCGGAGATGGTCTTTATCCATTCCAGCACACATTGCTTCTGGCTCTGGCGCGTGCGCCACCAGTCGTCAGGGCGGAAGAACTCGTCGCGGGCGGCGATCAGGCGGAAGTCGATCTCCGGCGCCGCGGAGCGGAAGATGCGGCCGGAGCGCCGGGTATGGTAATCGCTGGTCACCAGCAGACAGCGGCGGACGCCCAGTTTCCGGAGTTCAGGCACAATGGCGCTGGCCTCCTCACGCGTAGACAGCGCTTTGTTCGCGGAACGGCAGGAACCAGGAGCGCGGATAGCCTCGCTCGACGGCGAAAGGAATCGCGAGTTCGGATTCGTAGTAACCGTACAAGCCTTCGGGACCGCTCACGAGGACGGTGGGAGCCAAGCCCTGCCGCACGAGTTCGGCCGCCCGGAGAATTCGATGGCCGTAGCCGTCGCCCGCCAGCACGACAACGATGTCGGCCTGGACTGCGACTGTCCGTGCTCACCAGGTATCGGCCGAGGGCGGCGAGCCAGATCGGATGGGACAGAACGAGGATGGCGACCAGGGCCGCGCCGATGATCCACTTGCGGAACGGCGGATTGAGGAATCGCACGAACTAGGACTCGTCCGTGGAGCTTCTGGAGTCAAGGCGGCCAACCGAGCGCAACTTGTGGTAGAGCCGCTCGACCTCATCTTCGTCTTCGGGGCGCAACAACCGGTAGCGGGGCGACGAGAGTTGACCGCGCTCCTGCGAGACGGACGCGGCCTCACCCCAGAACTCGCGGTAGGTCCGGCCGTCGATGAGGGCCATACGCGCCGCGCGGCGGATGTGACGCAGAAGGCTGTTGCTTGAATCGTTATCGCCGGGGTAGATGACCAGGATGCGCTCGCCTCCGGCGAGCGTCAGCCGTACAACCAGCGGCCGCCGCCAGCGAGTGCGGTCGACGCGCCGGACGTCGGCCCAGGGGATGGCGCGATGGCCAAGCAGCAGGTGGTCCTGCCGGAGTTCAATGGCAGGCCTTAGACGTAGATAGAGGAAAAGGCCAGAGAGAAGCAGGGATAAAACTACCCCGATGGCCGCGGGCGGCCAACTAATCGCCACCCAGCCGAAGCCCGCCGCCAGGGCATATGAACCGAGCGCGCCCCAGAGGCAGCATCGGGAGGGGAGGTACCTGATCAATGAAGCACCCACCAAAACTAGCCTACACTTGCTGGGGGGCGGCGTCAATGCCGGCCAAGAGGGCGCCACGCAATAGCTGGCGCCTCTCGGCCGGCCCGTTCTTCTACAGCTTAACTTCCCAGCCCTTGCGGTAGGTCGGCTTCACCCACTGGAGGACTTGCTTGCCGTTGGTGAATTCGCCGGCCGTGTTGTTCCACATCAGCTTGCCATCCATGTGGAGGGCGGCCGATCCGAGCACCAGCCACTCGGTGTAGGGACCGGCAATGCTGAAGTTGGAGCACGCCGGCGCTCCGCCCTTACAGGCGCGGACCCAATCGCGCTGGTGACCCGGGGATCGCTGAAGATATGGCGTCGGGAGCTTGTACTCCGCCCACCGCTTGCCTGGAAGCAGCCCGACACCTTCGCCCCGGGCGCTGGTACCCAAATAACCCTTCGACCCGACGAAGATGAGGTTGTAGCCACTCCTCTGCTGCTGCGCCCCGCCGCCGCGTCCAGCCGCGGCCGCCGGCGCTCCTCCGCCGGCAGTGGCCGGAGCAGCTCCGCGAGCAGCTCGACCTGCTCCCGCGCCAGCCCCGCCGGCAGCCGCGCCACGACCGGCGCCACCGCCAGGACCGCCGCGGCCGCCGCCGCCTCCGACTGCGGGTGTAAGCTGCGGGCCCGTGCCGGGATCTGCCGCGCCTCCTCAGCCGTCATGCCTGGGGGCAAGTAGGCATCGCCACCTGCCTTCTGGTACCAGAAAACGTTCACCGGAGGCATCCCTGGACGAGGGCCGAACTCGTACTTGATGGTCATGTAGTTGGGGAAGGTGAAGTTCGGCATCATGGATCTGCTGGTGCACTCCACGCTGATCAGGTACTTGGGGTCCAACTGCAAGGCCCAGTTGGCCGGCCCGAATTGGTGAACTCCCCAATCGCCAATCAGACTGCTGCCAAAATCAACGAAGCCGCGCCAGTTGAAGGGCAGGTAGAAGCCGTAATCCTGGCCACCGCCGCCCCCTCCGCCTCCGCGAGCCGCGGCTGGGGCTCCCGCCGCTGCGGCCGGAGCGGCTGCCGGGGCCGCGGCCCTTGCACCACCTCCTCGTCGTGACTGCGAGAATTCGGCGTATGCCTGGTCTCCCACCGTGAATTCGCGCCAGGCCGCGGTGCCCAGCCACGCATCCCAGTTCAGCGTATCGGGAACCGGGGTAGGCGGCGGGATTCTCGGCATCTCTTGGGGCCACTGGGGCATGCCATTGAATGAATGGGCTTCGGTGACATCGCCGATTTCGCCCGACCAGATAATCTCGCAGGCCACCCTTGTCGCTTCGTGCGAATAGCCTTGATTGCCCATCTGGGTGGCAATCTTCGGATACTTGGCCTGGGCCGCCGCCAGCAGACGCGCCTCCCACGCTACCCGGGTCAGCGGCTTCTCGACATAGACATGCTTGCCGAGCTGCATGCAGGTCAGTGCGCAGTAAGTGTGGTTGTGATCCGGCGTCCCGATGATCACCGCATCGATTTCCTTGCCCGACTTGTCGAGCATCTGCCGAAAGTCTTTGTACTTCGTCGCCTTCTCATACGTGGAGAAGCCCTGCTGGCCGCGATTCCAATCCACGTCCGCCAGCGCGACGACGTTTTCGACGCCTGCAACGGCGCCTTGAAGGTCGCTGAAAGGCCGCCCGCCCGCGCCGATGGAAGCGATGTTCAGCTTCTCGTTAGGGGATTTGTACCCTAGCATGCTCAGCGAGGGTACGCTGCCAAAGCCTCCTGCTGGAACCGCACCGGCCAGCATCGTGCCATAGAAAAAGTGACGTCTGGAAAATCGATTGTCCGACATAACTAATGTCCCCCTGAGTAAGGGGGCGGCCTTTCGGCCGCCCCGTTCTCCTATACCTTAACTTCCCAGCCTCTCCGGTAGGTCGGCTTCACCCACTGCAAAACCGACTTGCCGTTGGTGAATTCGCCTCTGGCGTTGTCCCACATCAGCTTGCCTTGGAAGTGACAGGCAGCCGAGCCCGCCACCAGCCACTCGGTGTATGGACCGGCGATGCTGAAGTTGGAGCAGGCGGGCACTCCGCCCTTGCAGGCGCGGACCCAGTCGCGCGTGTGCGCGGCATGGTTGTCGCCAATGCTCGCTCCGGGCGAGCGGGCCAGATAGGCGTTGGGTAGCTTGTATTCCGCCCACCTCTTGCCCGGCAGTAGCCCGACGCCTTCGCCGCGCCCGGTGGTGCCGAGGTAGCCCTTGGACCCCACGAAAATGCAGTTGTAACCGGTGCCCTGCTGCTGCCCTCCGCCGCCAGCGCCACGCGCGGCCTGAGGACCACCGGGAGCGCCAGGAGCGCCAGGGGCTCCAGCAGGAGCCCCGCCACGCGCGGCCTGAGGAGCTCCGGCAGGAGCACCCGCGCGGCCGGCCGCCCCAGGAGCGCCAGCAGCGCCGCCGCCTACGAAGAAGCCGCCCCGACCCTGTGCCGGCCCCACCTGCGGGCCGGTCCCAGGGATCTTCCGGGCTTCCTCCCCCGTCATCCCCGGGGGCATGTAGCTGCCGCCCTGGTGCCAGTAAACCGATACTGGAGGCATCCCTGGGCGAGGACCAAAATCGTACCTGATCGTCATCGCGTTGGGGAAAGTGAAGGGTGGCAGCCCATCCTTGTCTATGCATTCGACGCTAATCAGGTACTTAGGGTCCAACTGCAAAGCCCAGTTTGCGGGCCCCAGGATATGGACGCCCCAATCGCCGATCAGACTGCTGCCGAAATCATAAAACCCACGCCAGTTGAAAGGCAGGTAGAAGCCGAAATTGCCCCCGCCCATGCCGCCACCGCCGCCGGCGCGTGCCGCGCCTGCCCGTGCGCCTTGCGCCGCGCCCGCCGGTGCGCCCGCTGCCGCACCCGCGCGAGCCGCGGCGGCCGCAGCGCCGGCTGGAGCCCCGGCGTCCGCGCCGCCACGACCACGCCCGCTCCGCGAAGTGACGAAGTCGCGGTATTCCTGATCCCCGTCCGTGAATTCCCGCCATGCCGCAGTGCCCAGCCACGCATCCCAATTCAGGGTGTCCGGTACCGGCGTCGGCGGCGGAATCTTGGTCATGCCTTGCGGCCAACTGGGCCGGCCCTGGGTGGCGTGAACCTCGGTAACGTCCCCGATCTCGCCCGACCAGATGATCTCGCAGGCCACCCGGGTCGCGTCGTGCGAGTAGCCCTGGTTGCCCATCTGGGTAGCCACCTTGGGATACTTCGCCTGCGCCTGGGTCATCATGCGGGCCTCCCCGGCCGTGCGGGTCAGCGGTTTCTCGACATAGACGTGCTTGCCGAGCTGCATGCAGTTTATTGCGCAGTAGGCGTGGTTGTGATCGGGTGTCCCGACCACGATCGCGTCAATTTCCTTGCCCGACTTGTCCAGCATCTGCCGGAAGTCCTTGTACTTCGTGGCCCTCTCATACGTGGTAAACCCTTGCTGGGCCCGGTTCCAGTCAACGTCCGCCAGCGCCACCACGTTTTCGACGCCAGCTTCGGAGTCACGCAAGTCGCTGAACGGCTGCCCGCCGGCGCCGATCGAAGCCAGGTTTAGTTTTTCGTTAGGCGACTTGTACCCCAGCATGCTGAGCGAAGGTACGCTGCCGAAGCCTCCCGCCGGAACCGCGCCGGCCAGGAGGGTGCCATAGAAGAAATGCCGTCTTGAAAACCCCTGATCTGACATCCTGTTTTATTCCTTTCCACCAAATCTCATACCTACGAGAGAATCTTCCGCAAGTTGTCGTGCGCGATCTTGCAGTCTTCCAGCGTGTCCCTGCCGCCCTGGCCCGCGGTGTCCTGCTCGATGACAAAGTACTTCAGACCGGCCAGCTTGGCGTTCGCGAAGATCGTCTTATAGTCGATCTCGCCTTCGGCCATGGCCACGATCTGGCTGGCACGCGCGCGTGCGCTT
Organism: Bryobacterales bacterium; assembly: GCA_963734625.1. GTDB lineage: Bacteria > Acidobacteriota > Terriglobia > Bryobacterales > Bryobacteraceae > CAVTHW01. Next base: position 64,016 of record CAVTHW010000016.1, read on the forward strand.
GCGCCCAACTTCGGATCGGCTTGCTTGTACTTCGCGTCCTTCACGTGCCACAGCTCGTAGCGCCCCGGATTCTTCTTGAACATCTGCAGCACGTTCTGTCCGGCCATGGTAGCCCAGCCAATGTCGATCTGCATCGCCACCAGGTCGGGATCCGTCTCCGCCAGGTAGACGTCGTACTGCGTGGTCTTGCCGTCGTCCAGAAAATCGAATTCACCCGCGTGGTTGTGGATGTGATTCTTCATCCCGAACTTCTTCAGCACGGCGCCATACTTGTTCAACTGCTCGCACTGGCGTTTAACGGATTCGACCGTCTGGGGAGGACGCGGCTGTTGCTGCCCGGCCCCTGCCGCCCGAGCGCCGCCCGGCGCGCCTGCTGCCGGAGCGCCACCGCCCTGAGCCCCGGCCGGCCTTGGGCCGCTGATCGTATCGTACTTGATGCCCATGAGCCGATGGCCTTCGAGCTGCTTCTCCAACCCCGGGCCATCGCTCGCGCCCGAGTGCGTGCTGTACATCTTCAATCCGTACTTATCAAGGAGAGCCTTGTACTGGGCGGGCTCCATCTTGTTGTACGGATCGGCGGGCTCGACTTCTTTGTACCCCATGGCCGCCAGTTTGGCTATTGTTCCTTCGTACTCGGTGTTGAGCAGGCCCCTCACCGTGTACAGCTCGATTCCAATCTGGTTCTTCCAGTTGGGGGCGATTTGGGCCCTCAGATTCCCAACGCTTCCGGGCAGCATGAATGCGCCGCCGACCGCCGCCATTTCCTTCAAAAAAGTGCGCCGGTCGCGTGCGCCGGCGCCGTTGTCTGGTTTGTTCATTAGTTTCAGCTCCATGAAGTTACAGTTTGAGTTCCGAACCCTTGCGAAATACGGGCTTCACCCACTTGTTGGCGTCCCCAGGCGAACGCGGCAGATAGGAGTTTGGCATGGTGCGCCGCCAGTCCCGCCGGGAGCGCCACCGCGACCCCTCCGGAAGGAGCGACCGGCGGACACACGCACCACTTCGTCCCACAGCTCTCAGCCAGACTCTGCAAGGTGAGATTCTAACGGCAGGCGAGGGCCATCTCAAGTACCATACGGTAAGAGGCCTCCCGCCCGGGGTCCCTGCCCCGTACGATACGGGGTGATTAACGGTCGGAGAGTGGTATACTCAACTTGCTCATTAGACGTGGCTAACGGCAATCACAATCCGGCCCCGGAACTAGACCCGCTGGCGGTCCGCGAGCAGATGGAGCGCATCCTCTTGAGCCCGTCGTTCCGCAACAGCAAAAGGCATTCGTCTTTCCTGCGGTACATCGTTGAGGAGGCCCTGAACGGACGCGCCGCGCAGCTTAAGGAGCGCACGGTCGGGGTCCAGGTTTTCGGGCGGGCCCCGGAGTACGACAGCAATCTGGACCCGGTCGTCCGGGTATCCGCTGGTGAGCTGCGGAAGAGGATCGCTCAGTATTACCACGAGCCTGGACGGGACGGTGAGCTCCGGATTGACCTGCTTCCGGGATCGTACGTGCCGGAGTTTCGATCTCCGTCTCCGCTGCAGGCGCTCGCCCCCGAGCCCCTTGCCCTTCCAGCACCGCCGGTGGCTAGCCGGCTGGCACGGATGAAGCCGGCGTATTTGGTCGCCGCTGTAGCCGCCCTAGGGCTGATTGGCCTGACTATGTGGCTGGTGGCGCGGCCGCCGGCAGACGCCTTTTCCCGGTTCTGGGCGCCCGTCTGGAATTCCCCCGGCACGGTAGTGATCAGCATTCCAGGACGGCAACCGCCGGAACTGCCGGCGAGGCAACCGGTTACTGCACCCCAACCCCAACCTCCGGCGCAACCCGGGCGAGCGCAGTCGCCTCGGGTAGCGCTGTCTGACGCCATGGCCCTGGCCAGTCTGACCCCGGTGCTGAAATCCAAGGGCAAGGAGTTTCGCATCCTGGCTGAAAGCGCCACGACCCTGGCCGACTTGAAGGGGGGGCCGGTCATTCTAATCGGGGCCTTCAGCAACGAGCTTACTTTGCGCCTGATGAGCCAGGCCCGGTTCACCTTTGCGCGCGATCCCGACACAAATCTGCCCTGGATCAGGGACCGGCAGAACCCCTCGAGCAAACAATGGGAATTGAACAGAGGACTGGCAAATTCCCGCACCGCGCATACAGATTACGCGATCATTTCGAGAATCCTGGATCCGGGGACAGACAGGGTCGCGGTGGTAGCGGCCGGCATCTCAGGCTCCGCGACTCTCGCGGCAGGCGAATTCCTGAGCAATCCGGAGCAGATGGAAGAAATCACCCGGCAGGCTCCAAAGGACTGGAGCACAATGAACCTGCAGGTTGTCCTGGCCCTCAAGACCAGCGGCGAAAAACCCGATCCTCCGCGGGTCGTGGCGACGTATTTCTGGTAGGCCAGGGCCCGCGGCCTTCTCAGCTCGCGGGCCCCGTCTGCATTACAGCTTGACTTCCCAACCTTTGCGGTAGGTCGGCTTCACCCACTGCAAGACTTGCTTGCCGTTGGTGAATTCGCCCGTCGTGTTGTTCCACATCAACCTGCCTTCGGCGTGGAGGGCAGCCGATCCGAGCACCAGCCACTCGGTGTAGGGACCGGCGATGCTGAAGTTGGAGCACGCCGGCGCTCCGCCCTTGCAGGCGCGGACCCAGTCGCGATGATGCTCGGGTGATCGGGTGAGGTACGGTTGCGGGAGTTTGTACTCTGCCCATCGCTTACCCGGAAGCAGCCCGACACCCTCGCCGCGGCCGTTGGTACCCAAGTACCCCTTCGACCCGACGAAGATAAGGTTATAGCCGCTGCTCTGTCCTCCTCCGCCTCGGCCACCTCCACCAGCGCCACCAGCGCGAGCCGCTTGGGCCGGCGCCGCGCCTGGAGCCGCAGCCGCAGCCGCTCCGCGTCCCGCTCCCGCCCCACCACCAGCCGCGCCACGACCGGCCCCGCCTGCAGCCGCGCCACGACCAGCGCCGCCGCCGCGCCCGCCGCCCCCGGCTGGGGGTGTCAGAGTCGGACCAGTGCCCGGAATCTGCCGCGCCTCCTCAGCCGTCATACCCGGTGGCAAGTAGGCATCGCCACCTGCCTTCTGGTACCAGAAAACGTTCACCGGAGGCATGCCTGGACGAGGACCGAACTCGTACTTGATCGTCATGTAGTTGGGGAAGGTGAAGTTCGGCGCCATGGACTTGCTGGTGCACTCCACGCTGATCAGGTACTTAGGGTCCAACTGCAACGCCCAGTTGGCCGGCCCGAGTTGGTGAACTCCCCAATCCCCAATCAGACTGCTGCCGAAATCAACGAAGCCGCGCCAGTTGAAGGGCAGGTAGAAACCAAAATCCTGCTGTCCTCCTCCTCCCCCGGCGCCTCCGCGAGCCGCGGCTGCAGGGCCAGCCACAGCGGCCGGAGGGGCTGCCGGGGCTGCGGCCGCAGCGCCTCTTCCGCTGCGTGCCAGGGCGAAGTCGCGGTATGCCTGGTCGCCCGCCGTGAATTCGCGCCATGGCGCGGTGCCCAGCCACGCATCCCAATTCAGCGATTCCGGGACCGGGGTCGGGGCCGGGATCCTCGGCATCTCTTGCGGCCACTGGGGCATGCCCCGGAACGAATGGGCTTCGCTGACCTCGCCGATTTCGCCCGACCAGATAATCTCGCAGGCTACGCGTGTCGCTTCGTGGGAATAGCCTTGATTGCCCATCTGCGTGGCAATCTTCGGATACTTGGCCTGGGCCGCCGCCAGCAGACGCGCCTCCCACGCAACCCGGGTCAGCGGCTTCTCGACATAGACGTGCTTGCCGAGCTGCATGCAGGTGAGCGCGCAGTAGGTATGGTTGTGATCCGGTGTCCCGATGATCACCGCATCGATTTCCTTGCCCGACTTGTCGAGCATCTGCCGAAAGTCTTTGTACTTCGTCGCCTTCTCATACGTGGCAAAGCCTTGCGCGCCGCGGTTCCAATCCACGTCGGCCAGCGCCACCACGTTTTCCACCCCTGCCTCGGCGGCGCGCAGGTCGCCAAAGGGCTGACCGCCCGCGCCGATCGAAGCCAGATTCAGTTTTTCGTTAGGGGACTTGTACCCCAGCATGCTCAGCGAGGGTACGCTGCCAAAGCCACCCGCCGGAACCGCACCGGCCAGGAGGGTGCCATAGAAGAAATGCCTTCTCGAGAAGCCTTCGTGTGCCATGGGGGTATCATACAGCATCCGAGGCTTCTCCCGGAGTGTGCGATTTGACAGCGGGAAACCGCGTTTGGTGTAATGGCGGAGAGGCCCACCACTCCTCAGTAGCTCAATGGTAGAGCATTCGGCTGTTAACCGAAGGGTTGTAGGTTCGAGTCCTACCTGAGGAGCCAATTCTTTTCCCTTGGCAGTCCAAGCCAGACGTTCCCGTTGACCACGAATCGCACAGCCCCCCTCGAGTCGATGTTGCCGTCGGCCCAAGGAGCACTTGCGTTGAAGCGCACGCGGCTACATAATAGGTCTAGAAAGTTAACCTTTTATGCTAATGTCTCCCTCGCCACACGAACGGCAGATGGAGCTCTACCAGCTTGCGGAATCGCAAAGTGGCTACTTCACAACGAAGCAGGCGGCCGCGCTGGGCTACACGAGCAGCAAACGCATCTATCACGTCCGTGTGGGCAATTGGATTCGGGAACACCGCGGAATCTATCGACTGGCCCGCTTTCCCGGACCCGAGCGCTCGGACCTCGTCCTCTGGTGGCTCTGGTCGCGTGATCGGAGCGACCGGCCGACTGGGGTATTTAGTCACCAGACGGCGCTCAGCCTCCATGAACTCACAGACGCAAACCCGGCCAAGCTAGACCTCACGGTCCCCAATGGCTTCCGCCGCGGAGTCCCCATTCCGAAGGTGCTTCGGCTTCACTACCACGACCTCCGAAGTGAAGATCGGGAAATCCTCTCTGGTGTTCCTGTGACGAATGCGATGCGGACAATTCTGGATGTCTGGCAGGAAGGATCACTCCCCAGGCCCGCTCTTCGGGCAGCCTTTCACGAGGCGGTGAGACGAGGCCGCATCACCAAGACGCAGATCGCCGTGTTTCAGCAGGATGAGCAAAGCGCGGCGGTGCTCGCTGGGCTTCGGAGAGGACCCAAGTGATCCCTGCAAGGAAATACGCTTCCGGCACCGCGCTGCGCACCGCACTTGAGGAACGCCTCAAGCGGGCGTCCAGCGATGAAGCAATCGATCTGCAGCGTCTGCGTCGTCAAGTAGCATTCGACCGGTTCCTCGCCCGGCTTTTTCGAGGGCCGAACACAGACTGGGTCCTGAAGGGCGGCTATGCGATGGAACTCAGGTTCCAGACCGCCCGCACAACCAAGGATCTCGATTTCACGGCGCGAATTCCGTCGACCGGACGCGTTGACAGGCTGCTCAAGCAACTCCAGGATGCGGGAGCCGCGGACCTCGGTGACTTCTTCTCCTACCGCATCGGTGAGGCGACGATGGATCTGGACGGAGCTCCATATGGCGGAGCGCGATATCCGGTCGAGTGTATCGTGGACGGGCGCACATTCGTGAAGTTCCACCTGGATGTCGGAGTCGGTGACGTCGTTCTTGATCCACTGGAACAGGCCCTGATGCGTGATTGGCTTGGATTCGCGGGTATCTCTCCGCCCTCCGTTTCAATGATCCAGCGTGAGCAGCAATTTGCGGAGAAGCTTCACGTATACACGCTGCCTCGGACGGGGGCACCCAACAGCCGAGTGCGCGATCTGGTCGATATGGTCCTCCTCATTCAATCCGACACGCTTGAATCGAGCCGTGTCGTCCAGGCCCTTCATGCGACCTTCGATCTTCGAGCGACTCACCCAGTTCCCAAAGCCCTCGATCCGCCTCCGGAGGATTGGAGCGCGCCGTTTGCGATGCTGGCGGCGGAATGTCGCCTTGCGCTCTCCGCCGGTGAGGCCTTCGGGGTCCTGGAGGAATTCTACTTGACTCTCTGATGCCGACCACTCCACTCGCCTGCTGACTGCCACCCACAGAATCTGCGAATTTGAGTAGGCCATCTAGAATCAATGACTGTGCCAGTGTCTCTCCGGCGTGAAATACCCTTCGTTTCACTTGGGGAGCCAATTCTTTTCCCTGCAACGATTTCGCCGCAGTTTGTTGACGGCATCGCAGTCTCCCCAAGTCTCCGTTTGGCCGACACTCCGCGCGTTCTCCGTCTCTCCGGCTGTTTCCCGATTCCGGCTTGGAACCCCAGGAATCGCACCCACACGCCCTCTGCAACCCATTTCTCCACGTCTCCCCCCCGATTATCGGAATTGGTTAACGGCTGGCCAAACATGTATAGCCCCAAGCCGGACAACTCGAACCCACGCGGCGTACATAGTTAACGGACACGGCACAACGCCGCGTCGATCACATCCACCAGACACCGCGTCGACCGCCAAGCGGAGATCGTCGTGGGTGGTCTTCCAAGGAGGCCGCTCATGCGCGATCGCGACGCCGCCCTCCACAGCACATTCACGAAGTCGCTGTCATCCTCGGCGATGTGCTCGTCCGGCTGCTCTTCCCGGATCCAGCCAGCCACGAAGTCGACTTGCTGGGAACAGAGCCGCTGTCTTCTGCGATGCTCCTTCAACCATTTGCCTTCCTGAATGCTGCCCATCGCTTCTTCTGCGCTGCTGCGATGCGCTTCCGCCCCGCGGCAGATAGTTTCCTTCTGGGGCGGGCGGCGGTGGTATTCGGTGCACGGTCGGCGGTCCTCTCGCCAGGCTGCTGCTCCTTTGCGCGGACCGCACCTTTTCCACTGAGCACTGCCGGGGCCGTCTTGCCGGCCCGCGCTTTCGAGCGTTTCGGCTCCGCGGCGGTGGCCCTGGACAACACGGTATCGGGGCCGGCGCCTGGAGCGATGTCCAGTCCAAATAGAGCCGAAAGGTCTTCGTCGCCGAGGACCTTGCTTGCAGCTGGCGCCCTTTTGGCCTGGGGAAGCGCCCTTCCGGCCCCGGCGATGAGCTCCTTTTCGTCCACGTTGTGCAACCGGAAGAGGAGGTCGGGCTGTTGGTCCAGCCGTGCGCCAATAGCGTAGAGCACCGCCGCGACATGCTTGCACATCTCGGCCCAGTCCGGACAACTGCACGAGAGCTTGATCTCGTCCGGCGACGGGAAAAGGCCGGTCTTCTGCCGGCAGACACGGTCCATGACGCCCTTGGACAACCGTCCCTGTAGAAGCTCGATGAGCGAATCAATCGCGCCAGCGCAGTCTTTGCAGATGGATTGCCAACGCGCCTTCGCCACCGGCGCCACTTTTACCGCAACCCTGTAAATCTCCGAGCCGCTCACCATGGCTTTGATCTCGCCGGGCGCAATCTGAAGATCGATCACGGATCCGTTGCGGACATAGGTGCGGCCGCGCGGCAACCGGTTGGCAAAGTCGCTATAGCGTTCCAGGTTCTCGCACCACGCCTTGCCCCAGAAGGTCTTGACGATGATGCGGCCTTCCACCTCCACCGGCGAGACCGGATGGCCTTTCTTCCTGAGCTTGGCCATCTCGGCGGCCGCCTTCCGGCGCCGCTCGGCCACTGAGACGTAGGGTCTCCATCCGTAGTAATCCATCGATCACGTCTCCTTCAGTGCTTTGTTGATGTCGAGCGCTACCAGCTTGAGTAGTTCCTCGTCCTTCATCTCCGTCAGGAGCAGGTCGGCCCCGCCTTCGAGCAAATCCGTAGAAAGTCGCCGCTTCGATTCAATGAGCTCGTCGATCTTGTCTTCCACGGTACCGCGGCACACAAATTTATGCACCAGCACGTTTTTGGTCTGGCCGATGCGGAAGGCGCGGTCGGTGGCCTGGTTCTCCACCGCCGGGTTCCACCACCGGTCGAAGTGCACCACGTGCGAGGCGGCGGTAAGGTTCAGGCCCGCACCACCGGCTTTCAGCGAAAGAACGAAGAACCCCACGGCCTCGTCTTCCTGAAAGCGGCTTACGATTTCCTTGCGCCGCTTCACCTCGGTCTCGCCGTGGAGAACCAGGCCGGGGCGCCCGAAAATCGAGCCGAGGAAAGCCGCCAGCGGAGCGATCACCTCCCGGAACTGGGTGAAGACGAGCATCTTCTCCTGCTTCGCGGCAATCACCTCCGCGATATCCCGCAAGCGGGCCCACTTGCCGCTGTCGTCTTCGGCCCATGCGCCGTCTCCCAGCCACTGGGAGGGGTGGTTGCAGATCTGCTTGAACCGCATCAGAAAGGACAATACCAGGCCCTTGCGCTGGATCCCTTCGGCATCCTCGAGCTGCGCGGCCAGATCCTTCACTGATTGCTCGTATAGGGCGGCCTGCTTCCGGCTGAGTTGGCAAAATGCCTTCACTTCGGTCTTGTCGGGCAGGTCCGCGATTACGGTCTTATCGGTCTTCAGCCGCCGCAGGATGTAGGGCCGCACGAGCTCGCGCAGGGGGGCATAGGAATTGTGCGGCCTGTCGGCAAGGCCCTTCACGAAGTTGGTGAACTCCTTGGACGATCCCAACAGTCCGGGATTAAGGAAATCGAAGATGGACCAGAGATCGCCGAGCCGGTTCTCGACGGGGGTGCCGGTCAGCGCGAAGCGTGCATTCGCCTTCAGCGCCTTGACGATGCGGGTCTGCCTGGCATCGGGGTTCTTGATGGCCTGCGCCTCGTCCAGGACGGCCAGATGCCAGGCTAGCCTCCGCGATCCACGGCACGCGGAGCAGCGAGCCGTAGCTGGTAATCACCAGGTCCACACCGTCCAGCCGCTCCGGCGAAAGGCTCTTGAGCGCGGCGGCCGGAAAGGCGGACGGATGAGCGATGAGAGCCTTCAGACCAGGTGCGAATCGTTCGATCTCCGAGGCCCAGTTCGCTAGCAGCGAAGCCGGGGCTACCAGCAGGCTGGGCTGCCGTTGGCCGGCCGTCTGGCGCTGGAGGACGAGGAGCAGCGAAAGCACCTGCATGGTCTTGCCCAGCCCCATGTCATCGGCCAGGCACGCCCCGAGACCAAGTTTGGCGATGAGATAGAGCCAGCGCACCCCCACCCGCTGATAGGGCCGCAACGTCGCGTGGAGGGCGGCGCCGGGATCGACTTGGGCCAATCCCTCCGGGCTACGGAGGCCTTTCAGCGTTTCTGCGAGCCAGGGGCCGGCGACCACCTGAGACCACTCTGCACCGGCATCCTCGGAGGCATCGCCGGCTGCGACATCGGCGCCGGCGAGCAGACGAACGGCCTCCCGAAAGCCGATCCCATGCTCCGCTGCCGTGCGCTCGACCTCACGGAAGTGCTCCAACATGCGGCGCAGCCGCTCGCGGTCCACTTCGACCCAACGGCCGCGGACCAGAGCCAGCCCATCTGATTTCTCCAATAACTCCCGGATCTCGGCAGCGGTCAAGCGCTCGCCATCGAGAGTGACTTCCATCTGGAAATCGAGCAGGGCGTCCTGGCCCAGTCCCGCTGGCGCTTTGCCACCGATCTGGGCTGACACCTGCGGGCGGGGAGGCCGATTGGCCCGCCACGTCGCCGGCATTCGAACTACCACCCCGGCGCGCTCCAGGTGTGGGACGTCTCTCAAAAGCTGAATGGCCTCGTTGGGGGTCCACCGGAGCGGGTGGAAGATCTCGCCCGCATCGACCAGGGTCTTCAGCCACTGGCAGGTCTCCGACGCTCTCTGCACAGGAAGAAGCAGAGACAGCAGACGGTCCTTGTTTGCCGCGCCCGCATATTCGCCGAGAGCCTTCCCCAGTGGAAGATGTTGAGCCTTCGCATTCGCCGTCAACCGGGTGGTGTAGGTTGCGAGAAAGGCGAAAGGCGCATCCTGGTCTTTGCGGTTTTCGGCCAGATTGAAGTGCACGCGGCCGACCAGGTTCCACGCAGGGTTCCGGCGCTTCAGGAATTCCTGTATCCCGCATTTCGACTCTGCCAGTTCGATGCCGAATGCGGCGTCCAGTTCCTGCCAGAGGGCGTCAAGGACCTCCGCCGTCAGATACTCCGCGCCAGTCATGGGTGGCGCCGCTAGGACCAGCCGGTCCAACTCCGCTGCGGAGGGCGCCGGGACGCGCACTTTCCGTGGCGGCGCATCGGTATCCGGGCGGGTGCAGAGGGCGGTCACGTACCATGCGCCGAATTCTCTCCAGTAGGAGAAAACAGGAGGAAGTGCGGTCCCGGCTTCAGCCGCTCCGAGTTGCAGAAGACCATGGCCCGATCCGCGCTCGAAGGCATTCCGCAGGCGTTGAGCAACCTCGATATCGAGGAGCGGCGCGTCAGGGGCTTCGCCTAATGCCAGACGGCCGTGCGGGGTCAAGGTCGGGGCAAGAGAGGCTGAACCCATGCACGGAGTCTACCAGCTAAAATGAGCTGCAAAGCTACTGGTTTGATCCCCGGTGCGGTCTCCGCGTTCGCCATGGCTGGCCAAACATGTCCAGCCTCAAGCCGGACAACTCGAACCCACGCGGCACACAGTTAACGGCAATTCGCGGTCTACACCCGGCAATCGGTGAAGACGGAAGGCGACCTCACGTCGTGCGAGGTGTAGCGCCAAATGTGCGCCGATTTCGTCCGCTCGACTTGAGGAACGTTTCGATGACGTTGGCGAATCCGGCGGCAGCCTTAAACGCCCGGCGATGCAGCGGTTGCTGGCGCCAGTCCGAAGTGGGCGTATCGACGTTGTTGTCGTGCATTGCCGATTGCGCCTCCTTGTTGGAGGAGTTCAGGGAATCCGGCGTCGAACTGCGCATTGCCGCCATGCCCGAACTGCTCGGCGGCGCCTTCGATACACTGCTGCTAAATCTGCTGTCTTGTTTCGCGGAATTCGAAAGGGAACTGATCGCCAGCCGGATCTCCGACCGGCGCGCCGGGTTGATCGCGCGCGGCAGGAGAATCGCGGGACGGACTCCCTACGGCTACTCTGCTGATCGCGGTACAAAGCAGTTGATTCCCAAGCCGGAGGAAGCAGCGATTGTGCAGGAGTTATTCGAACTCATCTCATCCGGCGTCCTGCCGTCCAAAGTCGAGAAGCTCGCCGCGGACCGGGGATGGCAGACGCGCAACGGCCGACCCTGGACCGCTCGACAGGTGCTGGATACCGTGTCGAATCCCGCCTACACAGGTCGCTTCCGCGCCGCCTCTGGCACGCGGCCAGCGGTGCATGAGCCGATCGTGAGCCAAGACACTTTCCAGCGCTGCGCGGATGCAATCGCACCTCGCAGAACCGGCACGAGTGGCTTTCGCAACCCGGCTGAAATCCTCCCACCGCGACGCGGGAGACCGCCCGTTTGGCTGGCGGCGTTACACGCGTTGAGCCAAATCTTTCCAATCCTGAACGTCACGGCGCAGCACCAGGTCGTCGGGGATTCCGTCAAGGAAGTGATCTGGAATTCCGACTCCGGGCGGATTCGGACCTGACCACGGGTATCAACGGTGAAGATATAGACCACTTGCGCTTCCATATCTCCAGAGAACAGAATGCGCCAGCCGCCAACGCGGGACTTTCGAATTCCGGGCCTCTCGGTGAGGGGCGCGGACAGGCGCGGATCGAAAGGGTCAACAGCAAGTTGCCCAAACCGAGCGCGAATACGCTGTTCGGTCGGCCGATCAAGGCGATCAAGAATCTTCTCGGCTTCGTGAGCGACGCTGACTCGAAAGTTCACAGGCCGCGTTCGCGCTTGTATTCCGCGAGAGGCTTCACACGCCCCACCGCAAGATCTGCGAGACCACGATCCAGAGAGGCGAGCGCCTCGGCGTCGAGCGGTGACCCGTCCTCATCAGCGGCGTCGCGGAGGTCCTGGAGCCACCCGCGCGCGAGTTCCGCTTGATCTTCCGGCAACTCATCCACTACGTTTTGGGGTTCGAACAACCCGCGCGCACGCTGGCCCGGGTGCAACAACTGGGCCCCGTCCCAACGGCTCTCGCGCAACGCCGTCGCGATCCAATCCAGGATCTCCCCGGGGCTACGGCTCTGGGCACCTTCCCTTGTAGCCAGTGCAGTGGCAATAGACGTATCGTTGCTTCTTGAACTCGCCCACCATCGCGCAGCCGCAGTGCCCGCACTATGAAGTCGCTGAAGGCGAAGTCACCACAGTGGTCCGATTTCGCGCATTCAACACTTCTGGAATTTTCGTACCCGGATCAGCTAAGGCTGGCCGCTCCCCTGGCCTCGCCGGAGGCGCTCGGGATGAGCATTCTGAAAGGCACGGCTCCAACAGACGCGGTCGGATGTACAATCGATCGTGGCCCGGAAGCCACAATGGAAATCCTGCCTGACGACTTCCAGAGGCCAATAGCGAAGCGATAGCTGCCGAATTGCGGTCGCGTCCGATCTGACACTAGTTCGGCCAGATTGAGCGCTTGATGAAGGCAGCCCGACTATTCCGTCACTTGCTGTGCTCGTCCTATTGGCGACCGGCGTGTTGTATGCCCGGAATCCCGCCATTGAAGCTCACTGGACCTTGCGGCTGGGCCGATCAGCCGTCGTAGCCTAATATGCGGCGGACCCAGATGTTGCGATACCACGCGGGTCCGACGTGCCCCTGCAACTGAAAGGGAAGCTCCGCCGCGTGGGGAGTGTAGGACGCGATCGGTTCGCGGCTCGTTGATCCCAGGAATTGCGCCCGGTTGTGCACCATCACACCGTTGAAGAACAAAGTGAGGAACGCCGGTTTGACCAGTTTATCCCCGTCGAACTTGGGCGCTTCGAAGACGAAATCCAAGGAGTTCCATTGCCCTTCAGGCAGGCAGGGATTCACCATCGGCGGATACACGCCGTAGATAGAGGCCACTCCGCCGTCGGCGTAGGTGATGTTGTCATAGCCTGAGAGCAACTGCACCTCGTAGCGCCCCATGAAAACAACACCGGTGTTGCCGCGCTGCTGTCCGACGCGCATGCGGTCCTCCACCGGCGGGGTCGTCCATTCGAGGTGGAGCTGAATGTCGCCGAAGCTCTCCTTGGTGACAATGCCTCCGCGCATTTCCGCGTGACCATCCACGATCCTCCACTGGGGTTCGGTGGCAGCGCCAGCGCCCCCACGGCCGAAGCTGGCGGCATTCCACTTCGAGAGGTCCTTCCCGTCGAACAGCACAATCGCGTCGGATGGCGCCGACATCGTGGGAATCGGCTGGCCGGGAGTGACCTTGCGCGGCTGCGGCCGCGAATGGTCATGAACCAGCCATTTCTGGCCGGGCAACGGGGAGCCCACCGGACTGCCATCAAACGGGCCTCGTCCCGGCGGGTACTGCTGGCCGCCCTGAGGAGCTTGGGCTCCTTTCGCAATCGATGCCACTGTCGCATAGACCGGCAGATAGCCGACAACCTGTCTAGCGAATGATCTCCGATTTACCATCGGACGTCCTTTCTCCGAATGAACTCTGATACGAACACCGGAAAGACCGATTACAAGATGATACCGAACCACGGCGCGGCCTGAACGCGGCCGCGCCAATCTTCATCACGACTAGAGCTTCATTCCCCAGCCGAGTGGATCCTCCAGCAATTCCGTCCATACCCCGCTTCCCGGCCTCGGCGGGTTTCCGGCGGCACAACCCTAGTCCAGAACAGAAGCTCGTGCAACACACCGAGAATGCCCGACGCGAACCGGCGCCAACCCCTGCCAAAGAGTTCTCCCGTACGGGTCAGGGTCTTTCTCCAAGCAGCGGATCGTCGAAAACTTCGACCACTACCGACAGTCGCCAGTAGTTGACACCAACGCCTCCGTTGAGTCCATCCCTCCTCGCGTACTATCCCCAACAAAGCCAAACACTTTCGGATCGAACCCATTCTCTGCGCCGGGCCGCGGAGGGCCGGTTGGATCGTCCTGCCTGATTTCTCCCCCGCGCCGGAGTTCGCGCAATCGCCGCTGGCCGCGCTGGCTTCGCGATCAACGACTCTTCTTTCCTTTGAGCGGGATCTTCGCCCCTGCCTTCCGCGCCTCGCTGAGGCCGATGGCCACAGCCTGTTTGCGGCTCTTCACCTTCCCGCCTATGCCACCCTTGCCGGATTTCAACGTGCCGAGCTTGTACTCGCGCATGACCTTCCCGACTCTGCCCATGCCTTTGGCCGGCGAACTCGTCTTCGATGTGCTTCTTCTGGATGTGCTCCTTTTCGCTGCGGGCATGTAGCGTCCTCCAGTCGCAGTATAGCTCCACATCGCGGTTCGCCAGCGGGCGTTTTAGGACATTCTGAATTCGTGCCGACAGGAGCGCGGTGAGATTCAAACGATTACTGCTGGGAGCGGGCTTCGCAGATTGCGGGGCGGCAAATTTCGCATTCCAGGTGCAGCACATGCATCTCGGATCCGGTGAGTTTCCGCTAACTCCACGCTGGCTCAGTGTCTTGCGGTCGCAAATGGCGGGTTTCCGTTCTGGACCATCGCGTGCTACAGAAGAACACTCGGCCCGTACGGGCGAAGGGGATGGCCACGAAGACAGAACATACCGGACTGAGCTTAGTCGGTCGGACGCAGACCGACGGGGACGACTGCCCCGCCTCCAAGTTTCGGGAGTTGGCCGAAGAACTGCAGCTGCTCTTGGAACTGGGCAACCTGAGTCTGATACGGGCCCGCCTGGTCGAGAGCGTCGCTTGGCTTAGGAGTTGCGCGGATTCCGTAGAGCACGACGAGGCCACGTCGGCGGAGGAGATTCAGAGTGAACTTCGTGCCGTCCAGGGGCGCCTTCACGAAGCCGAGAGCCTGGCCGCCAGCGACTGCTTGACCGGTCTGGCCAACCGCCGCGAAGCGGAGAAGCTGATGGTCCACAGAATTCAGGCGGACCGGCCCTTTTGCATCCTACTGTTCGACTTGGACAACTTCAAGCAGGTGAACGACTGGCACGGACATGATGTCGGGGACCATCTCCTCAAGGCTTTCGCCAATCGCTTGGCCAGCCAGTTTCGGCCCGATGACGTGGTTTGCCGCTGGGGCGGCGACGAGTTTCTGGTTTTAATTAGCTGCACGATGCCGGATGCCCTCGGAAAGGCCGGCTTGGCAGCCGAACGCGTGAGCGGGCAATACGCGATGGAATCCCCAAATGGGGCCGTGAACATCTGTGTTTCAGCCTCCGTCGGCGTGGCGCAACGTGAGCCTGGAGAGTCGGCTCAGGAACTGTTCGCCAGGGCGGATGCTGTGCTCTACCAGCACAAAGCGGAGAGCCGCTCAAGTGGCGTGGCCGCGCATGCGCACACTGCCTCCTGGGAGGGCATCGACGCGCAGGTCGGGGCGGGCCACTTCGCGGATACGGCCTGCGGCCCACAAGACGCCGCCGGTGCGGACGGATTCACAATCCTAATTGCGGACGACGAAGCAGGGATTCGCATGTTGGCCGGGGAGGTTTTGCGAACCCACGGTTACAATGTGCTGCAAGCCGCAGACGGCGTCGAAGCTCTCGAACTGGCCGCGCAGCATCCGGGGCCGATCCACCTGCTGTTGACGGATCTGTCGATGCCGCGCTTGGATGGTCGGGAACTGCACCGTAGGCTGACAAGCGTGCGCCCTGGGACTGCGACCCTCTTCATGTCGGGCGATCTCGATACCGGGCTGCATCCGGACGCCGCGTTCTCGCCCAAGCCATTCGCTACCTCGCTCCTGGTACGTAAGGTCAACGAGGCACTTAAGGAAAAACTAGGTTGAGATGGAACAGAATGACGACCGGCGCCTGAGCCGGCGTTTTCCGATGAAAAGGCAGCTTCAGTTCAAGTCCCAGCGCTCAGAGTCTGCCTTGATTGGATCCGGCACCACCGTCAACATGAGTCGTCGGGGGGTGCTGTTCACCACTGACCAATCTCTGCCGGAAGGCGAGCCGGTTACGCTGGAAGTCGGTTGGCCGGTGCTGTTGGACGCTGCCGTCCCGTTGAAGCTGGTGACGCGCGGCAGGGTTGTCTGGTGTGAGAACTCGCACACGGCCGTCCGATTCGACAAGTGGGAGTTCCGCACGCGGGGCCTGCCGATTCATTAACGATCCCCCCGCAGGCTTCATTCCGCTAAATCGAAGACGGTCTTCTTGAGCTAACAAAGAAAGTCGTCCCCCAGACAGTCCCGCCGGCTACGGTACCGCCCTACCCTGGATGGTCCTCGTCGGGATGGTTCGAGAACGCCACAGGCAACCTCTCGATGGTAGGGACATTCTTAGTGAACGATAAAGGGTGGCCGGTGATAGGCTATTGGAACGTCGAAGTCACCGGCACGCTCTGTAATGTCGAAGTGAACTAGCCCCCGCCCTGCCATGGTCGCGCCGGCCGGCCGGCGCGACCACTGCCGTGTGAACACTCGAAGACCGCCACCGGCGCCCATTGGAGATGCGCGAACGGTGAGGTGCGCCGAACGTTGTTAGCAGTTCGACGCGGTTGGCAACCGCCAGAATAGGCGAGGATTCCGATTCTCCAAATTCCTGAGCATGATCGAAGCGCACAAGATCCCGGGACGCGCCACAGTGAGCGTGACGGGCGACTACACGATCGTGCAACTGAAGCGGTAGGCGCGGGATTCAGGGCAGGCGCGCGAAGGCGGCGCAACGCCGGTGCCCGGCCTTCAGCTTCCGGGCACCGGCTTGAATCTTGCGCTGAAGTGGCGGAGGAACTGCGGTTCCTCCACGATCTCGAAACCGCGCAAGTCATGCTTGTGCGCGCTGACCTCCAGGATCGCCTCCACCACGTAGTCGATGTGGCTCTGGGTGTAGACCCGCCGCGGGATGGCGAGCCTGAGCAACTCGTGTTTGGCGTGCGGCCCAAACATAACCGATCCGATCTCCACGGAACGGATCCCCGCGTGGCGGTAGAGTTCAACCGCTAAAGACTGCGCCGGGAATTGACCCCGCGGAATGTGGGGTAGCATCCGCCCAGCGTCGATATAGATGGCGTGGCCGCCGGGCGGTTCGACGATCGGCACGCCGTGGTCGGCGATGTGCCGGCCAAGGTAAGCCGTGGAGGCGATCCGATACCGCAGGTAATCGGGATCCAGGACTTCGCCCAGCCCCACGGCGATGGCGTCCAGATCCCGGCCTGCCAGGCCGCCATAAGTCGGAAAGCCTTCGGTAAGGATGAGAAGATCCTTCTCCTGAGCCGCCAGACGGTCGTCGTTGGTACAAAGGAACCCTCCAATGTTAGCGAAGGCATCTTTCTTGGCGGAAAAGGTGCAGCCATCCGCCAGACGGAACATCCGCTGGGCGATCTTCTTAGGCGACCAGCCCTCGTAGCCCGTTTCCCCTTCCCGGATGAACCAGGAGTTCTCCGCAAAACGGCACGCGTCGAGGTACAGCGGAATCCCGTGGCGAGCCGTTACGGCGCGCACGGCTTCGATGTTCGCCATCGACACGGGCTGGCCGCCGCCGGAGTTATCGGTGACGGTCAGCATGACCAGAGGGACGCGCGAGGCGCCTTCGGTGCCGATGAGGCGCTCGAGCGCCGCCACGTCCAGGTTGCCCTTGAAGGGCAGCCGCGCCTGCGTGTCCGCGGCTTCCGCCAGCGGAAGATCCACCGCCCGGGCCCCGGTGAACTCGATATTTGCGCGGGTGGTGTCGAAGTGGGTGTTGCTGGGGACGACGTGCCCTGGGCGGCACATCACCGTAAACAGGATGCGCTCCGCGGCGCGCCCCTGGTGGGTTGGAATCACGTGCCGGAAACCGGTCAGGTCTTCGACCGCGGCCTTGAGGCGATAGAAGCTCTCGCTGCCGGCGTAAGACTCGTCCCCGCGCATCATGGCGGCCCACTGCTCGGTGGACATGGCGCTGGTGCCGGAATCGGTCAGCAAGTCGATCAGGATGTTTTTGGCGTCGAGCAGGAAAAGGTTGTATCCCGCGGACCGCAGGAACTCCTCGCGCTGCCTCGATGCTGGTGTAGTGCAGCGGCTCCACGCTCTTGATGCGAAACGGTTCGATGACGGTCTTCACAGCAGGGAGTCTACCACCGTTTTCCCAGGCGTTCTACGAGCTGGCGGAAGCCGGTGCAGCCGAGAGTGTTCAGTAAGCTTAAAATGGCCTATCCCAAGACCACCGCAGAAGAGAACGCTAGTCTTGTGTTCCGACTAAAACCTTACGGACGGGCTTTTCGGGCTTGTGGACTTCAAACTGGAAGTCTACGAGCTTCGGTTGTAGGCCCACCCGAACCAATACCGAAACGCGGTCTGGTTTGCTGATAACGGCAAATTCAGGCAGCGTCTGCTCATCCACCGCCAGGCCGTAGTCGCCTTCGCGGAGGTTGTAGAAGTAGAAGTTGCCCTCCGCATCCGAGGTGGTATATTGCTCGGTCCCCACCATCCGGATGGCGATGTTCTCGACCGGCACGCCCGGCGGACCGGTCACCTTGCCCTGAATGAAAGCCAGCCGGATTACATCCAAGTCGCTGCGCGCCAACTTGCTGGGGTAGACTGCAACGGTTCCTTCCTTGATTGGTCCCGGATCGAATTCCGCCGGTAGTTCTTGCAGTGCAAGGGCCACCTTGTGGGAGCCTTCGGGGACATCCGAAAAGTGGAAGCGGCCTTCCGCGTCCGTGAGGACGGTGCGACTACGGTCCAGGCTGACCGGTACTCCTTCGGCTGGACGGTTTCCTTCCATCCGCCGCTCCATCACGAATCCATCCAGCGATCCTTTGAGCGGAACTCGTGCGACAGCATATTGGGTCAAGTCGTCCACCCCACCAGTTTGGCCCCAGTGGAACCTCCGGCTGATGCGCAAGTACGTGCTCCATTGATTCAAGGCCGCCACAGTTCCGGGGATGAACACGCCCTGTCCCTGCAGAACGAAAATACTCTGCGGGTTCAATTCGGTGACCAGGTTGTTACGATAAGCTTCACACTGGAATTCCCAGTTCTGGCCTACGGTCATGCTCGCGCCGATCACGGTTGTGTTCACCGTACTGGTTGCGAACAGAGTCTTCGTCTGCAGGTCGTTGCCCGTTTCGAAGTTTCCGTACGCCGAGAAACGCCGGAGGGAAAACTGCGCCGAGCCACGATAAAACACGCTTGTGCGCGGCTTCCGGGCCAGCACGCGCTGCAATCTGAACCCGGCGCCCAGCGTCAGTGGCCCGATATGAAAGGTGTCGTCAATTTCTCCGGAACGCTGCCGTTGGGAGTCCAGCGGTGAGGTCTGTTTGTATTCGCGCGCCGTAAACCGGAGATTATGGCGCACGAACGTCATCGTCAGAATTGCAGTTTCTTGCTGGTTTTTAGACCGGTTCCAAGGACTCGCGTCATTGGTCCGCGTCGAGAGGTTGAGGAGCGTGACTTGCGCGTTTAGCGAAAGCCCGGCTGGCAACTGGACCGAGACGCCCGCGGACTCGTTGGAGTTTCGGAAAGTAGCAACCGTGGGATCGTTCTCAATGTTATTTCTGTATTCGCTGGCGCTCCAAAAAACTTCCAGCCGTTTGGCCGGACGAAACACCACCTCGCCAAAAGCACCTGCCCTGTCCCCGAGATAGGTTCCCAACAGCGGAAAATAGGCGGAATTCTGGAACATATAATTAGCGCGAATCGTGAGCAGCCTCGTATCGAAGCTAGGACCGGCCAGCATGGAGACCGGCACCTTACGCGTAGCGAATTGAGGGCCATCTCGTTGCGCCATTGACCAGGCGGCTTCACCGTATAGTGTGAGCGGGCCGGCCAGCCTATACATGGAGTTTAGACTCAATGTGGTTGCGCTCTTCAATTTACTCTGCGTGAAGAGATTGTCCTGTTTTCGCAAGGCGGTCAGATCGTTGGAGAACTGCATCGTCCTTGCTCCCAACAGCAAGCGAGTTCCTAGTTTTTGCCGGAAGTAGAAGCCCCCCAACAACTGCGGCGCCCTCAAGCGCAGTACCACTCTGGGAGTATTCGAGATGGTTCCCGTCCCATAGAAGAACCCAATGGTGCGACTTCCGTGAGTCGCCTCTACCCAAGCCCCGCGCCCGGCGATTTCAGGTATGAAGACGTTCGTAAACGGCACCGTCAACAATTGGCCCGGGACGCGGAAATCGCCGGCGCTAAAAGTCCAGTACTGCCCCTTCCAAGGGAAACCTTTCAGCCGCAAGGAAGCTTCACCGGTCCGAAAACTGTGATTGCTCAATGCCGGGACAAAGGTGGCACTCAGTAGTCCAACGTTGGGGACGAACTGGTCAAAACTGAGCGTCAGGCCGGAAATGTTCGCGACCGGTTGCGACCCAAAGCTCAAATAGTATTGTTGAAACCCGACTGTGGCTTGCCCTGAGCCCTCCTGCGCGCCGACAACACTACTGAAGCCTAAACAATAGAAGACAAGCCGGCCCACTGGTGATCGAAATCGATGCACGATGACTACTGCGGTGGCGATTCCATGGTAACGGGCGCCTCCGCAACCACAGACACCGAGGCCTCCTGAATTTCGCCCCCCACCTCAATGCGCGCCTTCAAGGTGTAGCGGCCAGGGGCTAGCCTGTCCTTGAGCGGCAACACAAAGCGTTGCTGCCGTTTTGGCAACACCGGGAATGAAGACAGTGTTTTGGACTCGATGAGATGTCCACTCGAATCCACAATCTCAAGATCGCCCACCGGGCGGTAAAGCATGGACCCTGAGTTCGCCATGATCACGACTGCGCGCCACAGGGGTCCGGCAGGGCTGCCGATCGGCTCCAACTTCAGATCCTTGATCACTCCGGAAATCTCCGGCTTCCCCACAGTCGCGTAAAAGACGGCAATCATGCGCACTGCGGTGCGCATGGCCGTTCCGGCCGCCTCGCCCACGGCTGGCAGCGTCCGAAAACCCAACGCGCAGTGATAGCTGCGTTCCGATGCGGTGGCCGGAACCCGAACCGTGTAACGGACCAAAACCTGGCTCCGAGGGTCGATCTCAAGCTCCATGGGATTGGCGCTCAACCAGGTCCGGCAGGAATATTCAGCTTCGGCGGGCGCATTCGCCAGGAATTGAGGGGTTGTGGTTTCGTCCACGTAGAGGTCCAACAATTCGACTCGCACGCGGCTCTTCGCGGTCCCTGCGTTGCTCAGAATGAGGGGACCGGAAACGGGTTTCCCCGGTACAGCCGGAAACTCTACGCGCATCGGGGAAAGTCCGAGATCCACCTGGGCCGCAACAGGCCAGGACAATATCAGCAGTATCGCCGCGGCGAACCTGCCTACGGCGCATTTACGAAATAGGTGAGGATTATTGTGCATGCCGGGTTAGCCACATAGCGCCAGCTCTCCGCCAGCGTGAAATTGATCGATACCGAATACGCACGGTTGCCGCTGCCTTCTGCGCCCCAGGCAATCTGCTGGGGGCTTGTGGATAGCGGGAATGAAGTACTGCAAGCTCCGGTCCCCTGGCCTCCGGAAACGGAAGCGCTACCGCAGCTCACCCGTACCGCGGCGACCGGAATTGTCGGGCAGCCGGTGAAGGAGCTGGACCCCGATTGCACGCTCAGCGTCCAGTTCTGAAGACGTGAACCGTCGCGAACCGTCCAGGTCAGGGAACCCGGGGAGGAACCCGATACTTGGCCGGAATTCGGGTTGGTCGCCTGAAAGCTGATCAACCCCGGCGTGGCCGTCAGCGCTGCCACGGCGCCGGGCGCCAAATGCAGACGCGCAGGCCGGAACAGGGCCGCGCGTCCTTCACACACATGGACCAGCCCCATGCCGCAGGCGGACAGAGCCGCGAGAACGAATATCCTCCTGCCCACGTTCCGCTCCTAGGTCGCGCTAATCGTGTATGTTGCCGTTAAAGTATAGTTGCCGGTTTTGATCTGCGGCTGGTCTGCCAGCGTCCAGACGGTTGCGCCCGCGTCACCGGTGTCAGCGGAGTGCGCGTCTGCGCCGAAGGACACCACGCTGCTGGCTGTGCTGGTGCTCGCCGCCGTGCTGCTTGCGCAAGGAGATCCCGACGCCGGGGCGGTGCAAGTATAGGCTAGATCTGCGATTGCCGGGCCACCGGTTCCGGAGAACGAAGTCACCAGTACGGTGATGGAGCCACTGCCGCCCGACTGCGTGGTCCGGATCTTATACGTAAAATTCGTTGTGCCAGTGTAGGCGCCGAATGCCGTGTCGGCCTTGGTCATGCTGGTCGTGGCATCGACGGCCGTAAAAGACGCTTCCGGCCCCACGCTTACACTTAGGGTGGAAATGTCTGCGCCAAACGATATCGCTGCAATCGCCAGCGCTGTTGTTGCCAGTGCGAGACTTCTATTGCGTTTCATCTTCTTTACTCTCCTCATTACGTTCGTCACATCGTGCTAATCGTCACCGTCATCTGGGCCGAATAGGTCCCTGTCTTATATCTGGGGTTACTCAGCACTGAAAACGTTAGCAGGACCGTGTTCGGTTCCTGCGCACTGCATACGCCGCCCCCGCCCGTGCACGCGCCGCCCGGCAAAGACACTACGGACGTCTGCGTAGAAGTAGCGAGAGGTTGACTTCCCGAGCAGCCCACTCCGAGTGTCGCGCCGCTACAAGTAAAAGTGACGGCGTTAACCGATGGCCCCCCCGCCGGCGAGAAATCGGAATTGGCCTGCACGGTTACCGCCCCTCCTCCTGAAGCTGAGGTTCGGGCCCAATAGCTGATTGTCAGGCTCCCTGCCAGCGTCCCAAAGCGCGCGTCCGGCGACCGTAGATCCACTCTGGCCGGGAGTGACAGCGTCCCGTTCGGCGACACATTCGCTGAGAGTGTTTGCGTCGTAGTTTGAATATCGCCGATTCCGCTTACTGGTAGCAGTAGCACCAGCGCGAATCTAAGCCATTGCCGCATAAGAGATCGCCCTCGGCCTGTAGCCACGCCGACTCCTGCGCGCGGCCGGGCTCGCACTGTCGCTATTGCACGGCAGGGGCCAAGCGTCTCTCTGTGACAAAGTGCCGTTGAAAGCGCTTCACATCATGGACCCTGTTGCTATTCACCCTGCGCCGCCGCGCACGGCGGGGTCGCAGACGGCAGCAGGCAAACAGCAATACGTGCACTAACGAATGCACGTTCTGCAGCAGGAGTTACTAACCTGCTGAATAGCCCTGAGTGAGGTATCTTCCACCTTAGTACCTTAGATGTAGGTAGGAACACCGTGGTATGTCCTTTGAAGCACTGTGGAGGCTGAGCAAAGCGCCTTATGCTATTCCTTGCGCTTTTCTCCGGAGGCTTCACTGCGGGCCGCGAAGGTGCAAGATCAGCGAAAGATAGCGCTTGACATTGCCCGTGATCAGAAACCGCTCGGTGTGCTTCGCCATTGTTCCGTCCGTCTGTAGCAGTTTGACTTGGAATAGGATGAAGGCGAACAATCGAGAGACATGCCAGTCGTCCTTTTGTTCAGCTTTCGATTCGTTCGACTCATGCTGAGCGGTCATGGGGCCGTCGCCATGGAGAACGCCGCTCCCCGCCTTCAACTGGCGGCTTTTGGCGCAAACGGAAGCGACTGGTGTTGACTCCCTTCGATCGGCTCTTCTGGGTTGGCCTGTCAGTTATCCGGAACCGCCCAGTTTGGCGTTCCAAGAGCTCCAGTCGTTGGACGCTACGGGTGAAGCAGGCGCGCCCTGCCGCTTTTCTTGTGTTGCAATGTATCGGTAAATATGTAAAACTACCGAGGTATAGCAACATGCAGAACCCAGCCCAGCGGATTCTTCGAATTGTGCACCGTCTCGGAATCATACGCCCCAGGGACGTCGAGAACAAAGGGATTCCACGAGAGACTCTCCTTCGTCTATTCCGCAAAGGCGTCCTGGCCAGGAGCGCTCGCGGTGTGTACGTGCTTGCTGGCGCCCCTGTGACGGAACACCACAGCCTTGCCGTGGCGGCAACGCAGGTTCCGCGCGGCGTGGTCTGCCTGCTCTCCTCTCTTGAGTTCCATGGCCTGACCACCCAAACTCCGCACGAAATCTGGATGGCGATCGACGTAAAAGCGCACCGCCCGGCCGTTTCGTGGCCGCCACTCAAGATCGTGCGCTTTTCTGGTCAGGCGCTCACTAACGGCGTCGAGAAGCACATGCGTGAGGGGGTGGAGGTGAAGGTCTACAGCGCCGCAAAGGCAGTGGCGGACTGCTTCAAGTACAGGAACAAGATCGGCATCGATATCGCGATCGAAGCCCTTCGAGACATTCTCCGCCAGAAGAAGGCGAGTATCGATGAACTCCACCGCTTCGCCAAGACGTGCCGAGTTGGACGGGTCATGCGGCCATACCTTGAGGCTGTCGCATGAAACTGAGCAAGCCGCGCAACATCGCAGCCTCCCATCGCGCGAAGCTTCTCGCGCTTGCACACGAACGGAAGGAAGGTTTCCAGTTCCTGCTTGGCAGATGGGTAGTCGAGCGATTTCTCTTTCGGCTGAGCCAGTCCGAACATGCGGACCAGTTCGTCCTGAAAGGCGCGATGCTCTTCATCGCCTGGGAGGGAAAGCTGCACCGGCCGACCAAAGACCTCGACCTGCTCGGCTACGGTTCACCCGACGTGGGCCACGTGGTCGAGACGGTGCGCGAGGTCTGCTCCGCAGCGGTTGATGACGGTCTGCAGTTCGACTTGGCCGCGGTCGAGGGCTGGCGCAGCAAGGAAGACGCGGAATACGAGGGTGTTCGCGTCAAAGTCCCCGCGAGCCTCGACGGCGCCCGGGTTCAAATGCAGATCGACATCGGCTTTGGTGATCTCGTGGAACCCGCTCCCAAACTGCTCCAATTCCCCGTTCTGCTTCCAATGGACGCGGCAATGGTCCGCGCGTATCCGCCGGAAGCCGTGGTTGCTGAGAAGTTTCATGCGATGGTGCTGCTGGGTATCGCGAACAGCCGGATGAAAGACTTCTACGACGTCTGGCTGCTCGCCTCGTCCTACACCTTCGAGATGGACCCACTAGCTCGCTCTATTCGAGGCACGTTCGAGCGCCGGCGAACCGGCCTGCCACGGAGCGTTCCTTTCGCATTCACCGCCGAGTTTCTGGAGGACGCGTCCAAGCAAACGCAGTGGCGTGCCTTTGTCGCCCGGCTAGGTCTGGCTGGGGCGCCGGCAGTACTGAAGGACATCGGCCGTATCCTCGCCGGCTTCCTTCTACCCGTGACAGAGGCCGCAGACGGTACGCTTTCTCCGCTTCGGCTCTGGACGCCTCCTGGACCTTGGGTATAGCGGCTGGGTCCTGCACAACCCAAGCGGCCCTTACGCCGGCCCCTTTGATAATACTCACGGAGAGCGTACGTCTCCTCCGAGGATTCCATCCTCTCCGCACCCTACGAAGCAAAGCCGGTTGCCCCAGAGATTTGGAGGGCCTGAATTAGAATCAATGGTTTTGCCAGTGTCTCTGCACCGTGAAATACCCTTTGTTTCTCCTGAGGAGCCAATCCTTTTCGCTGACTTCCGAACATCCTTGTGACTCACCCGCCAAAGCCTCCCGGCCTGCCCCAGGACAAAGACGCCTATCTTACTTTCCTCGACGAAATCTATCGCAGTGACGCCTACCATTCGCTTTCGATCGAGGGATACTCGGTCACGCCCGAGATGATCGAGCGGGTGAGGGTGGATAACTCGAACCCGGACAACAGGGTAATGTGGCGGAGATCATCGACGGCGCCAATCCTGCCGGCCTCGTCCGGAACAGCCACCGCGAATGGTATCGCGGGCTCTTCCGGCCCTGCGTGTTGGCCGGTCTGATCGCTCCGGGGGCCCTTGCCGGCTACCGCAATGACGCAGCCTATCTGCGCATGTCGAGGTGGGTGCCGCCGCGCTGGGAAGCCGTAAGCGATGCGACGCCCTGTTCAATCTACTGGGAAACGAACCGGAGCCGGGTGTGCGCGCTGTTCTAGGCCACTGGATGTTCGGCTGCATCCATCCTTATCCCGACGGGAACGGGAGGATAGCCCGTTTCCTGATGAACGCCATGCTCGCGTCGGGCGGCTATCCCTTGACGGTCACTCGCATCGAAGACCGAACGCCATATCTCGCTGCGCTGGACAGTGCCAGCATCGATCTCGACGTAGCTCCGTTCCCGAGTTTCACCGCCGAGCGCATCCGTTGGTCGATGGAGCACGCGGCGTGATCGAGAACGGCGAGCGGCGGAAGCATAGAGTGCGCATGTGTTTCAAAACCGTGACCCCGTTTGGCGGACTTGCCGACCCGACAGCGGCCTTCACGGCGTGTCAGATGTCGGTATTGGTGGGGGTCCGGCGTTTTGCCCAGCAGAACCATCGCGTACAGGTTCTCGGCCACGACGGCCTCCGGAGGATACGCCCGAAGCCGCGGTGCAGCGGCTGGCAGGAGGACGGGAAACGTCAACTCATCCGGCGGTGGTTCGACCGCACCCGGAGGTCCTCAAGCGCTGCCATGCTTGAGGCTGCTTGCTCAGCTAGCCGGGGAAAGCTACTCGATCGCAACTGTCACTTCGTTGGAAGTGACCACACTTCCGTCAGCTCGCGTGACCTCGACGCGCAGGGGAACATTTGGTCCACTCGGTACCGCGGCTGTCACGGGGACGTCGATCTGGTACAGTCCGATCGCCCCGGGCGCGAGGCCGGCGAAATCGGGGGAGACTTCAATGCCACCGAAGAACACCCGGATCACATTCTTTAGCCGAATCACGTGGTCCATCGGGGCAGTGGAACCGACTGGGACCAACTCCACAACTTCCCCGAGTCCGTTCGCATAAATGGAGAGAACCTCTCCTGTGCGTGCCGGCCTACTGGGAGCATCGTCGGTCTTAGGCATGGCCACTTCGTACGAGCTCGCGATCAGCGCGGCTCCCTGGCCGGACCCGGAGTAGCCCGTAGTGAATAGCGCGGGTGTCGCCTCGCTCATGACCCCCGCGAAAGGAAGGCTTGTGAATCCGGTTTCGGTCTTCACGGTCACTTGAATTTCAGAGCCGATGGGCAGCCGCGGACATTGGAAATTGATCTGCGATTCTGACATGTACAGGAGGGGGACCGGCGAATCGTTGACCCTCACCTCAACGCCGCCCAGATTGGTGGGCAGCGGGATTTTCTTGAGCTACAATCGGATCCTGCTCAGTGAAGGCAACGCCGAGCAGGGTCGCCCAACTACCCGGGCTGCAGAAGTCTCTGAACTCGAGATTGGCGGAGTTCCGGGCCGTAATTATGGCTGCCTTGTCTCGCAGTACTCGAATTAACACCTCCTCAGTTGTAGAATCCCCAGCCCTGCTGATCGCCGTCACGGCCACAGTGAAGACGCCGGTCTGGGCCGCGTTTGGGGTCCAAGTGAACCGGCCAGTTCTCCTGTCGAAACCGGCGCCTGCGGGCAGCCCTTCTACCGATAGATTCAAAGGCGATCTCTTGCGGGTCGGTCAACGAGACGCTAAACTCGACGGGAACAGCGACACTCGCTCTCAGGTTCCGCGGGGGCTTGACCTTCCGGGCGGCGAGCACAATAGTCAGAGTCTGTTGTACAGATTTGCCCGATAACGAGGCGGTGAGAGTGACTTCCAGGGAGACGTCCGGGTTGCCAGCCCAGGCCAGGAACTTCGTGCGGTAGGAGCCCGAACTAATCGTCACACTGGCCGGCACTCTTAAGACACCCAGGCTGCTCGACAAGGCCACCGTCGCCGGACTGGTCGCCGCCGTGGTCAGCGTCACCGTGCAGTTGGCGCTCTTCCCTGCCCCCAGGGTCGCCGGAGTGCAACTCAGCCCCGACAACTGCGCTGGCGCAACCAGGTTCAACGTGAACGTCTGTGTCGCCCCACTGGCGCTCGCCGAGACGACCGCCGTCTGATCGGTGGTCACCGGCGACACCGTTGCCGTGAACTGGGCGCTGCTGGATCCCGCCGCCACCGTGAGGCTCGCCGGTTCGGACACATTGGCGTTGTTGTCGGAAAGCGTCACGGCCACTCCGCCCGCCGCTGCGGCCCCGCTCAGCGTCACCGTGCAGGTGGACGACCCCGGAGCGTTCACACTTGCCGGAGTGCAGGTCAAACTGCTTACGGTTGCGGGTGCACTCAGATTCACTGACGAGGCCCTGGTCTGGCCGTTCCAACTCGCGGTCACGGTCGCCGTCTGGTCGCTGTTTACGGGCCCCGCCGTCGCGGTGAACGTCCCGCTGCTCGATCCGGTGTCAATCGTCACACTGGCCGGCACGCTCAAGACACCCAGGCTGCTCGACAAAGCCACCGTCGCCGAACTGGTCGCCGCCTTGGTCAGCGTCACCGTGCAGGTGGCGCTTTGCCCGGCCCCCAGGGTCCCCGGCGCGCAACTCAGCCCCGACAACTGCGCCGGCGCAACCAGGTTCAACGTGAACGTCTGTGTCACCCCACTGGCGCTCGCCGAGACGACCGCCGTCTGATCGGTGGTCACCGGCGACACCGTTGCCGTGAACTGGGCGCTGCTGGATCCCGCCGCCACCGTGAGGCTCGCCGGTTCGGACACATTGGCATTGTTGTCGGAAAGCGTCACGGCCACTCCGCCCGCCGCTGCGGCCCCGCTCAGCGTCACCGTGCAGGTGGACGAACCCGGAGCGTTCACACTAGCCGGAGTGCAGGTCAAACTGCTTACGGTTGCGGGTGCACTCAGATTCACTGACGAGGCCCTGGTCTGGCCGTTCCAACTCGCGGTCACGGTCGCCGTCTGGTCGCTGTTTACGGGCCCCGCC
This sequence comes from Bryobacterales bacterium, assembly GCA_963734625.1. Taxonomy (GTDB): domain Bacteria; phylum Acidobacteriota; class Terriglobia; order Bryobacterales; family Bryobacteraceae; genus CAVTHW01. The sequence goes on from CAVTHW010000016.1 coordinate 92,418, forward strand.
GTCGCGGTGAACGTCCCGCTGCTCGATCCGGTGTCAATCGTCACACTGGCCGGCACGCTCAAGACACCCAGGCTGCTCGACAAAGCCACCGTCGCCGAACTGGTCGCCGCCTTGGTCAGCGTCACCGTGCAGGTGGCGCTCTGCCCGGCCCCCAGGGTCCCCGGCGCGCAACTCAGCCCCGACAACTGCGCTGGCGCAACCAGGTTCAACGTGAACGTCTGTGTCGCCCCACTGGCGCTCGCCGAGACGACCGCCGTCTGATCGGTGGTCACCGGCGACACCGTTGCCGTGAACTGGGCGCTGCTGGATCCCGCCGCTACCGTGAGGCTCGCCGGTTCGGACACATTGGCGTTGTTGTCGGAAAGCGTCACGGCCACTCCGCCCGCCGCTGCGGCCCCGCTTAGCGTCACCGTGCAGGTGGACGACCCCGGAGCGTTCACCACTCCGCCCGCCGCTGCGGCCCCGCTCAGCGTCACCGTGCAGGTGGACGACCCCGGAGCGTTCACACTTGCCGGAGTGCAGGTCAAACTGCTCACGGTTGCGGGTGCACTCAGATTCACTGACGAGGCCCTGGTCTGGCCGTTCCAACTCGCGGTCACGGTCGCCGTCTGGTCGCTGTTTACGGGCCCCGCCGTCGCGGTGAACGTCCCGCTGCTCGATCCGGTGTCAATCGTCACACTGGCCGGCACGCTCAAGACACCCAGGCTGCTCGACAAAGCCACCGTCGCCGAACTGGTCGCCGCCTTGGTCAGCGTCACCGTGCAGGTGGCGCTCTGCCCTGCCCCCAGGGTCCCCGGCGCGCAACTCAGCCCCGACAACTGCGCTGGCGCAACCAGGTTCAACGTGAACGTCTGTGTCGCCCCACTGGCGCTCGCCGAGACGACCGCCGTCTGATCGGTGGTCACCGGCGACACCGTTGCCGTGAACTGGGCGCTGCTGGATCCCGCCGCCACCGTGAGGCTCGCCGGTTCGGACACATTGGCGTTGTTGCCGGAAAGCGTCACGGCCACTCCGCCCGCCGCTGCGGCCCCGCTCAGCGTCACCGTGCAGGTGGACGACCCCGGAGCGTTCACACTTGCCGGAGTGCACGACAGACTGCTCAAGGTCACAGGGGGCTGATACTGGTTGACGGTGATTGTCCCTCCGGTGCCTGAAGCGGGAATCGAGTCTCCTGCGCCAGTTGTTGCATAGAGGCTGCTAAGCATCACCGGCACGCTGGTGCTGGTGGCACCGGCCGCGATTGTGAAGGCAGCCGTGGCCACCTCGCCGCTCCCAATTGTCGTGGTGTTGAACCCAAAAACCAAGCATGTGGTGGAGCCGCTTCCGGTCACACACTGCAAACTCTTGCCTGATGCGGAGGCCGCCGAGCCTATCGTCATCGCGACGCTGGCTATGTCCACCGGGTACCCAATTGTCCACTGCAGACCGGCCGGCTGGGCGCCGCCGGTCGCCAGCGAGGACAGGCTCAGCGTCACCGTCGAACCGGGTGTGCCCGTTCCGGAACTGAGCTGCAACGAGAGCTGTTGTCCGCTAGCCTGGCTCGTCATCAGGCTGGCAAGGACGGCGAGAACTGCGACACGCACAAACCCGCTCAGCAAGGGACGGAGGTTCTCTTGAGGATCGGGATGTGAACGGGTCATAACATATGTCCTTGTTCTGCACGGGAACCCGTCCATGAGAGGCAGCCTCTTCATATGGGCCTGTACCCTGGCGCGAACCACCACTTAGGTGTCCTTCTAGGGGCGTTGCCCCGCAGCCGGCCTGGATTCGAAATACGCATGGCCTGTGCATCTTCTCGGAGGAACCTCGTGGGCTTCTATCGGTCTTCTCATTAAGTAGCCGGGGCGGTTTACCTGTAGTTGTTACTCGTGCCTCGCTAAGGGGGACCTTCCGCTTGATGACTAATTAGCCCGGTTCGGAACTTCGGTGATGTATCCCGGGGGCTGTTGAATCCGCAGCGCGCGGCGCTCCGGGGATTGCAGAGCCGGGGAGGGGGGAGCGGGCAGACGGCGGGCACGGAATTCCGCGAACACTCACGGAAACGGTTCGGACAAGTCGCGGCCGCAGTGTCCTTGGGATCGCCGTCTCCAATAGAGTCGAGACCCGGCGCGATGCCAGCCGATCACGGTCTCGGACTTCACGACGACGAAGACATTGGCCTACCGGGACCACACACGGTGCAGGGTCGTCCAGCACGGCCGGTCCAACTGATTCAACCGCGGGCGCGGCCGCTTCCGCTTGAGTACAGAGCCCTTGGCAGGGCGGCTGGGCGCCTCTGGCGCAGCGGCCCTGCTGCATTACGAGCGGTAACGCGGTCAATCGCGTGTTACTGCACAGAGCCCTTGGCAGGGCGGCTGTGCGCCTCTGGCGCAGCGGCCCTGCTGCATTACGAGCGGTAACGCGGTCAATCGCGTGTTACTGGAGAGCCCTTGGCAGGGCGGCTGTGCGCCTCTGGCGCAGCGGCCCTGCTCGATTACGAGCGGCAACACGGTCAATCGCGTGTTACTGGAGAGATCTGCTGCCGCAGGGCGAGGATCTCAATTGCCGTGTCATGTCGACTGCGGGAAAAGACTCGGAGCGTGCCGGGGAGTGCAAGGGTGAATTCGACCATGAACACACGCTCGTATCATGCCGTAACGTTGCCTCGGCCGGCCAAAGGCCTCGGACCGCACGCCGCTGATTCCAATATGTGATGCCAGCGGATGGCTTCGGCGGAGTGCCAGCACGCTGCCTGACGACATCCGTGCATTCGGCAATGCGGAACAGAGCGCCTCGCGCTCAGAGCGGGACGAGCACAAACTCCAGAGAGGCGGGCACACGCGTGATACCATTTGCGGCAAACATGGTGATCGGGTTGGCGAAGGATCCGTAGATCCGGCCTCTTCCCTGAGGCCACGGATCGTGGATGCGGAACATCGTACCATCTCCACTCCCATCGCCGTCACTATACACGCCACTCAGAACCACGGCGTGGGCCCAATCTGACCCGCCGGCACTAATCCACACCGGGGTCCGCTGAACCAGACTGATCATCTCCTTTACACCGGGAGAATGGTTAAGCATCTGCCAACCGAGACTACCAGCAAATGCTCGATGTGCTTCCATGGTGCCGAGTAGGCCTCCGTCCAGACCGAGGTTCGCTCCGCCAAGGCCAACGCTCTGATTCCCCAGGATCATGGTAGCTGCCGCAGACCAGCAGCTGGTGCCGCTTGGCTGACCGGACAAGGTGACGTGAATGTGTTCTTTCTCAGTACGAAGGCCTAGCACATTCCAAGATTGACTCCCCGCGACCCCATCGACGAGAAGAGGTCTGTGGCGACCCTGGAAGGCGCGGAGAGCAGCTTCTGTCCGCGGCCCGAAAATCCCATCGACTTGCAGCAATACACCACCGGTCCGGTCGCTCGTTGCCGCTCTGTTCAGAAGACGCTGCAAGAACCTAACTTCGAAACCCCGACTCCCGTGACGCAAGATTCTCATTCGCGCCTCCTCAGTTCAATGGGGGAGCACGTCACGATGAATCGACAAACCTCATCTCCATTCGTTGTCATAGCACCACTCCTTCTCCTAGCCGTGTAGTTACGGCTCTCTCTGCCAACCGCGGCTACTCAGAAGCTGGCGGGCATCGATTGCGAACTCCCTTCTATGTTGACCAGGGTGACCGAGGCAGAGGCAATGGCGTTGATGTCTCCCTGAACCGTAAAGGGCTGCGTGTACAAGAACTGGCTGCCGAATTGGGGCGACGAATTCCCGGCGTACCAGGTGGTGAAAGCGCTGTCCACGGGGACGGTCAACTGGGTGGTCAGCAAGTTGGCGCCGGTTGCGGAAGTGAAGGTGAAGGCAGCCTGCGTGACCTGCCGCGGCGTCGAGTAGCCGGTCACGAGGATGTTGAACCCGCCGGTGACCTTCACCACTTGAACGGAGATGATCTTCGGCGCTGCCCGGGCGATGGTCACGGACCTCACAGGCGCCGGCGTGGGTGTGATGTTCTGGCCGCCGGCTGAATAACTGAGCGTCAGGTCGATCTGGCCCGCCACGGTCCCCGCCTGTATAGATGGCAGCGCGGTCGGGAAGGCCCTTGTCTGGCCTGCGGCGATGGTGAAGTTCATCGTCCTGCCCCCAGCCGAGAACTGGATCGCGGGATCGTTTGCCGCGTTCACCGCGTTCGGGGTAAAGGTCAGTGTGATTGTGCCGGTGATGGGCACGGCATAGGCCGCACCGAGTTGCACGTCGAAGGTGGGCTGCTGGGCCGGAGTCGCGGTGTCGGTCAACCCAGTGACGGAGAGTGTAGGCACCGTCACGGTGAGGCTGAACGCCTTGGTCGTGGACGAGCCCGACGTATCGGCCACGCGCACCGTGAAGTCAGATGTACCACCCTGTGTCGGTGTGCCGCTCAGGACTCCAGCACTAAAGGTCAGGCCCGGCGGCGGAGTACCCGATGAGATGGACCACGTATACGGGGAGGTCCCGCCCACAACTGCGAGCGTCTGCGAATAGGACGTACCCGCCGTCGCGGTGGGAAGCGGCGAGTTGGTTGTGATCGTGAGCACTGCCTGGTTGACTGTCCAGCCAAGACCTTTCGAGGCGGACGCCCCGGCACTGTCGTTGACGGAAACCTGGAATGTACCTGAGCCCGGCACGGTGGGGGTCCCGCTTATGACGCCGGTAGCGGAATTGAGGGTCAATCCTGCTGGCAGAAGCCCTGAGACACGCATCCAGTTGACGTAAGGTGGTGTGCCCCCCGTCGCGGCTAGCGTCTGGGAATAGGCCACGCCCACCGTGCCGGCCGGCAGGGAGGACTCAGTGGAGATGGCGAGGGCGGAAATCACGGTGAGCGTATACTCTCTCTCTTCCGCTGCCGGATAGCTGTCGCTAACCTTGAACGTGAAGGTGGACGTTCCGAGAACCTTGGGCGTGCCGCTGATGATGAAGTCCGCAGGGTTGAGAGTCAAGCCAGACGGCAGCAATCCCGCGCTGATGGAAGCCTCATAGGGAGGCTTTCCTTCGGTGACCGAGATCAGTTGAGAGTAAGGGACCCCGATTGTGGCATTTGGAAGGGGGGTGACGGTGTTGATCCTAAGCCGCGGGTAGACATTGATGGTGAATTCTGGATCGACGAACTGCTGCCCTAGGCTATCGGTATACATGGGGGTGTACGAGTAAGATCCCGCCACCGTGGGTGTCCCGGTGATGCGGCCTGTGGTGATGCCGAGTTGCGTCCCGGGAGGGATTTGGCCGCCGATAATACTCCAGGTAAATGGCCCGGTTCCCCCATACGTGAACATCGTCAGGTTGAACGGTTGTCCAACCTCTGCGGAAAAGAACGTACTTCCCGATGGGGAGATGTTAAGTGTGAAGCTCTTCGAAGCCGTCGCGTTGACCGAGTCCCTGACCTGCACGACAAAGCTGTACGAGCCGGCGGCTTGCGGGGTGCCACTGATCACTCCGTTATCGGCGCCGAGCGTCAGGCCCGGCGGCGGAGTACTCGATGAGATGGACCACGTGTACGGTGAGGCCCCGCCCACAACCGCGAGCGTTTGGTAGTAGGGTCCGTAGATCCAGCCATTGGGCAGCGGCGAAGTCGTGGCAATAGTAAGTGGCACCTGGGCCGCGGCGAGAGATGCAAGCAGCAGCCATGATCCCACCAGGAGAAGGCGCGAGGAACTCATCGCTCACCTCCCCTGCGAACCGGAAGCGGCAAGCGCGCAGGCCGGCGCGGGGTTGGCGCCTGGTTCGGTACGAACACGAGACGCGGAGGCGAATCGCCGGCATCAAGCAGCCAGAGGGGAGCCTCCCCAGGTTCGCTGAGCCGGAAGGCCGCGCTACCGGCGAGGCGCTCCAAGCCGGTCAGCTTGCAGTTGCACGGCAGAGTCACGGGGCTCTCCCCAGCCAGACTCAAGGTGACAACGCCAGCCGGCTCCGCGTTCGCAACCAGCACTCGGCGGTTGTCTCCTGTGACAGCCACCGCGACCGGCTGCGAGACGCCCTGCGAGGCATCCGCAATCTGGGTGATCTGTGCTGCGCCCTTCGGATCGCGCACAGTCATGACGCGGTTCAACACTCCATCTGCCACGACTGCATCCAGGCTGTTCACAAAGAATGCCAAGCTAGGCGAACCGTCGACGGCACACAAGTGCCTGGGCCCAATGTCTGGCGTCAGCAAGATGACTTGCTCACCGCCGGCCGCCAAAACCGCGACGCCTCCGTCGCTCACAGCCAAGGCGACCAGGCCGCCGGCCAGGTCGGGCAGCTCGATGGTCCAAGAGACACTCGGCGAGCCGGGCAGACCGGCGACTACCATCACCGTGCGTGAGTCGGTGTAGTAGAAGGCGGCTGTATCCCCCGAGGGGCTGGTCACAATCCGGTCCGGTCCGGGTGGAAGATCGAGCAAACTCGCGTCAAGCAGCCGGCCGAGGTCCTTCAGAAGCGCAGGCCGCGCGCCACTCCGAGTACGCGCCAGGGCGTAATCCCGCTGGGGGGAGAACACCACTTTGTCGAAACCGGCAAGGGAAAAGGCCGGACCACCGAGAGTCGCCGCCCCGGGAATGCCGAGAATCGGGCGAACCGCCGCCGAATCATCCAGCACGAAGCCCATCACCGGACCGCGGACCGGCTGCCAGTCTTGGGCCAGCACAGGATAGACAGGGAGCCCGAGGACTGCGAGACACCCGCCATATCGAAAGATCTTCGCCATGATCATGGTATTCCTCCCAGGGGGCTAGTGAGGGCCGCCGACTGAAGACGTGCCGGCAGAGACGGTAGTGGGAACTCCCTTGTCATCGTTGTCGCCTTTACGGGTTGCGGCAATTACTCCGACCGCTGCCGCTGCCCCAGTGGCGGCGAGGATGGCGATGAGCTTGCCGGAAATCCCTCCGGCTGCCGCCGCCGTAATCACAGCGTTCGTCTGCGTGATGCTTGCGGTCGCGCTCAGTTCTTGGTGGGAGACTTCCACCTGAATCTGGAATTTGCCGGGGACATTGTTCACGCGTAACCCTGTAGCCATGGCTTGGCCCTGTTTGTTTGTGAGGACCTGCAAGCTGCGGCTGCCGTTGGCGAACACGCCGCCGGGTCCGCTATCGGGAAGCAGGAACAGGACGCTCGCACCCGCCACGGGACGGTGATTCTCGTCTTCCACCTGAACGATGGTCTCGCGCGCCGTCCGCTGCCGGATGTTGTTGATGGCTCCGTCGCCGCTCAGAATCACGATATTGAGTTTGGCCGGCGGCGGCGCGGCGACGGCCACGCCCGGTGGAACGGCGAGTAGGAATGTCAGGGTCAGCGAAAGGAAACAACGAAATGCCGCACTCGGATTTCTGCCCGAGGTGGTTGCGACGATCCGCTTGGATCGCCTAAGGATCAAAGGCAATCTGAAAGCGTTTGCTGGCATGTGAGACCTCCATGGGCGGGGAAACTGAGAACAGGATTGCGGACAGCTAGCATGGTTCCTTTGGAGAGGTCCTAAGAAAGGTGGGCCTGCATTGCCTCAACATCACAGGAGATCGTGCCTTTTCAGGTCTGACGTGCGCTCGTGCGAGGCGAACAGGGAATATTCTGCGGCAGAAGATGATCAAAAGTCAATACCTAATCGAGCATTCACGGCAACTAATCCTGAATTCCGAAGTTGAGCGCTGATCGACCTCATTTTCACAAGGTTTTGGGGCTGCCGTGAACGTTGAGAAGCCTCAGGTTCGCAGGACAGGGGCCAACTTCGGCGAAGTTGGGATTTGCCAGTTCAAGATGTTGTCCAACAAGGAGTTTCTTGTTCTCAGTCCGCCCCATTTTTCCGACAGGTGGACAACCAGACGGCGGCCGGCACGGCCGAGAATCGCTCCACAGGTACGAACCTGAGTTCTGCCTAGGGGACGGAGTAGCCACCATACTCCGGCACCAATTGGCCTTCCTTCAGGCCAAGATCGGGCCGAACGAATACACAGATTTGCGCGAGTTCCTGATGAACGAGTAGAAGTCGCTGGTCAGCCCCGGTCAATCCCCGAAGTGAAACCAGTAGCTCTCCAGTAACACGCGATTGACCGTGTTACCGCTCGTAATGCAGCAGGGCCGCTGCGCCAGAGGCGCACAGCCGCCCTGCCAAGGGCTCTCCGTTGAGGCACCCCGATCATGGTGCACTCGCGCTGGTTGCAAGGCCAAGAAGGGATTTGTAGTCCAGTCCAACAGAAAGGTTCAGAAGGAACCCGATGTAGCCGTGCGTAACGTCGCGCAACTGCCCGTTCAGGAACGGGAACAAAAGGAGGCCGGCGTTCTGAAAGGCGGTCATGAGCCCGTAAGCCGTACCGACTCGTTTCTTCTCGACGAGCAGCGGCACGGACGGCCACATAGCCGCCGGCACCAGGACGAAGGCCGCGCCCAGGACGATCATCGGCAGGGCCGGCACTATGGAAGTCAGTCCCATGGCGAGGTGGGCCGGAATCATGAGGAGCGAGCCGAGGATCATGAGGTTGGCGCGCCGCCCGATCCTATCCACGAGATTCCCCGCGAAAGGAGCACAGAACATGGAGGCGGCGATGAGTATGGAGGTGGTTCCTTGCGCGGTGGTGAACATGTGGGTCAGGTTGTAGAACACACCGGCCACGACGCCCATGCCTTCGCCGGAAGCTTGCGGTAGTCCCCACTTATCGTGAAAAAAGTCGGTCGAGAGGGCCGTGAACGGAAAGATGGCGGAGTAGAAGGTTACGCAGAGCAAAGCCACGAACCAGTAGGAGACCTGGAATTTCCTGACATCGGCGAGAACGATCTTGTCGCCCGCTCCCGCTTCGTGGAGGCCGACGATAGGCTGTGCATGCTGGTCGAGGAGAACGTAGACCCAGTTGGCGAGCAGGCCGAAGCCGCAGAGTGCGGCGGCGACCCGCAAGGAGCCGCGGAAGTCGAGACGCGCAGCCAGCAAGGCCATGGTGTTGTGGGTGAAGAACGTGCCGAGGCGGCCCACGGTCACAGTGATGCCAAAGGCGAGAGCCAGTTCCTTCCCCGTAAACCACCGTCGAATCCGGCCTGTACCTGTCCAGCATGGAGCGCTGAGACGAGAAGTTGTTGACGCTGAATTCAGACGGGATTGAGCGAGCGACAGTTCGAAGCGAAATGGGTTGCAGCTTGTCACCATCCCGGGGAAACTGGATCTCAAGGGTATCGGGTCCGAATTTTCGGAAACCGGGATCAGGCGAGCGTCACGGACCTCCCAATCCAGTCAACGCCCCCAAAAAACCCGCCACAAAGGATCCAACGCCGACCACCGAGCTGAATTAGATGACATTCATCTGTGCTTGCATGAAGTCTAGCCCCCTGCCTCAGTTCGTCTCTTTGCCACCCCAGGCGTGCCGGCTGGCAGTATCGTTCGGCCGCCCCTGCGGCACGCGAGGAATCCTGGTCCAAGGGGTTCTGGTAAGCTGTGGTGAAGAATATGCCGAGGATCTGGTTAGGGCAATTCGCTCTGTTCTTTGCTGTTGCCGGGGTCCTGGTAGGGCAGGACAAGTTTGCCGGCCAAGCAGCCGGTCGGGACATCTTCCGCACATCCTGCACAGCGTGTCATGGGGCCGACGGCAGGGGAGCGCCAGACAGCACGAGAGGATTCGACCCCCCGCGCACGTTTCCTGATTTCACCAATTGCGTCGCCACTGCCCGCGAGCCCGACCGATTCTGGAGTGCGATCGTGGACAATGGCGGGCCGGACCGGGGTTTCTCGGAGATCATGCCCTCGTTTCGCGAGGCACTGACCTCCGGTCAGATCGCGCAGGTCCTGGATTACATCCGCAGTTTTTGCCGCGAACCGGCCTGGCCGCATGGCAACCTGAATTTCCCTCGAGCCCTCGTCACCGAGAAGGCCTTTCCGGAAGACGAGATGGTGATGGACTTCGCGGTCAACGCAGAAGGCGACGCGGGCCTCACCGACAAGGTCGTGTACGAGAAGCGGCTCGGAGCGCGCGGTCAGCTTGATGTCAGCCTTCCATTCCGCTTTCAGAAGCCCGGTTCTAGCAACTGGCTGGGTGGTGTTGGCGATCTTGTCACGGGCTACAAGCGCGTGGTGCTGGCCAACCTGCACACTGGCTCCATCCTAAGCCTGGCAGGGGAGGTGATCTGGCCGACGGGGAACGCGGCGCGCGGCATGGGCAAGGGTGTGACGGTGTTCGAGAGTTTTGCCAGTTTCGGGCAAGTCCTGCCGAAGAGCAGCTTCCTGCAGTTCCAGAGCGGCGTGGAACTGCCCACGCACACCGATGAGGTCAATCGTGCGGTGTTCTGGCGCACAGTGCTGGGCAAGAGCTTTGCGCCAGATGGCGGGCGCGGGAGGCTGTGGTCGCCCATGGTGGAGTTGCTCGCGGATCGCGAGTTGGTGACCGGTGAGCGAGTCAATTGGGACGTCGTACCTCAGTTCCAGGTAACGCTCAGCCGCCGGCAGCACATACGGGCGAACATCGGCATCAAGCTACCGGTGAACGACTTCGGGCCCAGGTCGACGCAGATTCTGTTCTATCTGCTCTGGGACACGTTCGATGGCGGAATTCTCGATGGGTGGAAATGACATGAGGAAGCTATTTCTCCTACTCGCGCCGGTGATGCTCTGGACGTGGTCCGCATTGAGCGCAGAACCTGCCGGAAAGCCCGCGGTTCCTCATTTTCAAACTTCCGACCGGTGCGTCGCCTGTCACAATGGCCTCGCGACCAAGGCCGGCGAGGATGTCTCGATCGGCATAGCCTGGCGGCCGACGATGATGGCCAACGCGGCGCTGGACCCTTACTGGCATGCGGGTGTGCGGCGTGAGACGATCGACCATCCGGAATCGCGCGCGGCGATTGAAGACGAATGCTCAATCTGCCACATGCCGATGGCCCGGTTCGAATCAAAGCTGGACGGCCACGAGGGGACGGTTTTCAATCACCTGGCTTTCCTTCCCGGCGATCGCAGCGACGAATTGGCCGCCGACGGTGTCTCCTGCTCGCTCTGTCACCAGATTGGGAAGGACAAGTTGGGGACCAGGGAGAGTTTCGTTGGAGGATTCGTGATTGGTGGGCCGAATGCGCAGGGCGAGCGTCTGGAATTCGGCCCTTACGCACCCGACACTGGCCACGCCATCATCATGCGCAGTTCAACGGGCGGATTCAGGCCCACCGAGTCGGGGCACATCCGGGAGAGCGAGATCTGCGCCACTTGCCACACGCTCCTGACGAAGGCGCTTGGGCCAGGCGGCAAGGAGATCGGCGAACTGCCGGAGCAGGTGCCCTATCAGGAATGGCTGCACAGCGAATACCGGGAGAAGCGGAGTTGCCAGTCGTGCCACATGCCGGAGATACCGGAGAATGTAGCGATCAGTAGCGTGCTGGGTGTGTCACGAACCGGCGTTTCACGGCATGTATTCGTAGGCGGCAACTTCTTCATGCAGCGGATCCTGAACCGTTTTCGCAGCGAGCTGAGTGTGACGGCTCTTCCTCAGGAGTTGGCGGCAGCGGCGGAGAGGACGATTGCGCATCTTCAGTTGGAGGCGGCGAGGATCTCAGTCGGCAAGCTGGAAATGCGCGGAGGGCGGCTGGAGACTGAAGTCGCCGTCGAGAACCTGGGGGGGCACAAACTGCCGACGGCTTATCCTTCCCGGCGGACGTGGCTGCACGTAGCCGTGCGAGATAAGGATGGCCGCGCCGTATTCGAATCTGGAGCGGTGAATGCTGCGGGTGCGATCCTGGGCAACGACAACGACGCCGATGCGGGACGGTTCGAACCGCACTACACGGAGATCCGTAATGCGGAGCAGGTGCAGATCTACGAAGCAATTCTGGGCGACAGCGTAAAGGGGGTGACAACGGGCCTGCTCACCGCCATCGGCTATCTGAAGGACAACCGCCTGCTACCGCGCGGATTCGATAAACGGACCGCGGACAAAGATATTGGGGTGGCGGGCGGCGCACTGGAAGACGGTGATTTCGGCGGCGGCAGCGACCGGGTGCGCTACTCGATTGACCTCGGTGGTGCGCAAGGGCCCTTCCGGCTCGAAGCCGAGCTGTGTTACCAGTCCATCGGCTACCGCTGGGCCATGAATCTGAAGGGCTACAACGCGGAGGAGCCGCAGCGGTTTCTGCGCTACTACCAGGACGCGGCGCCGGAATCGGTCGTAGTCCTGGCCCGGGCGCGCGCAGAATAGGGCCGGTCCAACGGCTTTCTGAGACATGAGTGCCCTCGGCCACTGCAAAGCCAGACTGGCGATCAGTCTCCTACGCAAAATCACCGCGTCTCAACGGAGATTGAGTTTTGTGCCTGGTAGGTACCTGCCGGTGTATACTCGGATTCCCTGAATACTCGGCCTCGATGTCCAAACGGTCTCACGTGAAGATCCTGAACTCCGACGGTTTGGAACTGGATGCCATTCTCGTTGCGCCGAATTCGGAGCCTCATGCCTACGCTTTGTACGCCCACTGCTTCACCTGCACCAAGGAGTTTGCGGCCGCGGTCCGAATCTCGACGGAACTGGCCGGCCATGGAGTTGCCGTGTTGCGTTTCGATTTCGCGGGCCTCGGAGCAAGCCTGGGCGATTTCTCGCGTCAAACGTTCTCGAAGAACGTTTCCGACGTCGTGCACGCCGCCAGATGGATGCAGGAAAAGAATCGGCCTCCACGCCTCCTGATCGGCCATAGCCTGGGAGGTGCTGCTGTCTTGGCCGCCGCTGGGTCAGTCGAGCCAGTACGGGCCGTGGTTACCATCGGTGCGCCGAGCGAGCCCGGCCACGTCCAGCGGCTGTTTGAGGCTGAGGTAGAGAAGATTCGGCTTCACGGAGCTTCAGATGTGAGGCTGGCCGGCCGCGAGATTACAATCACGCGCGAGTTCGTCGATGACGTGTCCAGCTACAGCCTTTCCCGAAAGCTGTCTCGGTTGGATGCGGCTCTGCTGGTGCTGCACGCTCCCGAGGACCAAGTGGTGGACATCAGCGAAGCGGCGAAAATCTACCGTGCGGCGCGCCATCCCAGAAGCTTTGTGGCCCTTGCGGGGGCCAATCATCTACTGACACGTCACACGGATGCCGCTTACGCTGCACGGGTAATTGCCGCCTGGAGTTCACTTTACGTCGCCTGATTGAGTTGCGGGCCCTTCCCAGGTGGCTATCCAGATTGAGGGCACTGGCCGTTATGGTCACCGGCTCCCACTATAGGGTCGCCGCGGGCTTACTAGACGCTTGTGGCCGCCGGATGAGAGTAGAATGGCCAGTGTTCAAAAGCACAGAACGAGAATCCTTTCAGAGAGGAGGAGCCCATTCGCCGCGCGGCATCGCGCAGTTCGAGAGCCCGCCCCGATACAGCGTAGTTCATCCATCTGCCGAGTAGGTTGCTCTCGCCGTAGGCGGAGCCGACGTAGCCTTTGCCCTCGGAAGCATCGAAAATGAAGTAGATTCCCCACCATTCGGATAGCGCGGACTTCCAGCGCATCGGGAGGATGCCAAGTTCCTCCCACTTGAGTACGATCTCGTCCCACTCCCGCAAGGCGGGGACCAGTGCGCTGTCTTCCAGAATCGCGAGGACGGGGGAGGCGTTTCGGTGCGCCCGACGCCACCAGGATCGCTCAGGCGGGGGCCACTCCACGACTAGACCCTGGAACTTCGGCTTAATCGTGGCCGGTTCACCGGAGCCGGGCAAACCGCCCGCTCGCTGGAACTCGGCCAATAGCTTGAAGAGGAGCAGCACGGCCCGGAAGGCCTGTCAGCAGCCAGAATCGAATCCGCAGCGCGCAGCGATCCCGGGATTGCAGAGCCGTGGAGGGGGGAGCGGGCAGACGGCGGGCACGGAATTCCGCGAACACTCACGGAAACGGTTCGGACAGATCCCGGCCGCAGTGTCCTTGGGATCGCCGCCTCCAATACAGCCGAAACCCGGCGCGATGCCAGCCGATCAAGGTCTCGGATTTCGCGACGACGAAGACATTGGCCTACCGGGACCACGCACGGTGCAGGGTGGTCCAGCACAGCCGGTCAAAGGTGTTCAGCTTTGGGGCGCGGCCGTTTGCGTTAGAGCCCGGCAACTTCAAGAGGTAGGCGAGGGGTGCTCCCAACCTATTGATTTCACAATGCGATGGGGTTCTGTATACGGACGCTACTCGATCGCTACCGTCACTTCGTTGGAGGTGACAACACTGCCGTTACCTCGCGTGACCTCGACGCGAAGTGGAACATTCGGTCCGCTCGGTACCGCGGCTGCCACGGGGACGTCGATCCGGTACAACCCGATCTCCCCGGGCGCGAGACCGGCGAAATCGGGCGCGACTTCGATGTCGCCAAGGAACACCCGGACCACATTCTTTAGCCGAATCACACGGTCCAGCGGCGCACGTGAGCCAACAGGGACCTCCTCTTGTACCTCTCCAAGCCCGTTCGCGTAAATGGAGAGGAATTCCCCCCTCCGTGCCGGCCGACTCGGATATTCGTTCGTCGTCGGCATGGCGACTTCGTGAGACCCGGCGATCAACACGACGCCCTGACCGGTTCCGGAGGCATTCAGAGTGAAAAGCCCTGGTGTCGTTTCACGCATGACACCCGAAAAAGGACTGGTTGTGAGTCCAGTATCTGCCTTCACAGTAACTTGAATGGCCGAGTCCATGGGCCCGGGCAGACGCGGACATTGGAAATTGATCTGCGATTCTGATACGTACAGGAGGGGAACCGGAATGTCGTTTACCCTCACCTCGACGCCCCCGAGACTGGTGGGCAGCGGGACGGTGTCAGCTGCAACGGGATCGAGGGTAGTGAACGCAACTCCGAACAAGCTAGCCCAGCTTCCGGGGCTGCAGAACTCCGTGGACTGGAGATCAGCCGAGTTCCGTGCCGTGAGGATTTCAACTTTCGCTTTCAGGACCTCAATCTGTATCGCTCTGGTGGAGGATGCTCCCGCGCTGTTCGTCGCGGTGACCGTCAGGGTGTAGCTGCCCGCCTGCGCCACGTTTGGCACCCAACTGAAGCGGCCCGTTGTCGGGTCGAAGACGGCGCCCATAGGCACCCCTTCTGCCAACAGAGTCACGGGCAGCCCTTGCGGATCGTCAACCGTGATATCAAACGAAACCGGGACAGTGGCGCTTGCTGCAACATGTTGCGGGGAGGTAATGCTAGGCGCCCCGGTAGATAGAATCGTGAGCGTGTATTGGAGGGAACTGTTGGGCAGGGAGGCGGTCAGCGTGACGTTGACAGGCGAAGTCGGTCGGCCGGCACTTACCTGAAACGACCTGCTCGCGGATCCCCCGCTGATCGTTGCGCTGGCGGGCGCGCTCAATACCGGCAGGCTGCTCGACAAGGCCACCGTCGCCGCATTGCTCGTCGCCTTGTTGAGCGTCACCGTGCAGGTGGCGACTTTGCCCGGTCTCCAGAGTCCCCGGCGTGCAGTTCAACCCCGACAACTGCACCGGCGCCACCAGGTTCAAGGTGAACGTCTGCGTCACACCGCCCGCGCTGGCGGTGATCACCGCCGTCTGATCGCTGGTCACCGACGACACCGTCGCGGTGAACTGGGCACTGCTGGATCCTGCCGGTACTGTCACACTCCCTGGAACCGTCACCTTGGAACTGTTGTCCGACAGCGTCACGGCGAATCCGCCGCTCGATGCAGCCCTACTCAGGGTGACAGTGCAAGTAGAGGTGCCCGGCGCGTTTACACTCGCCGTTGTACAGGACAAACCGGTCAGGGTCGTGGCCGCACTCAGGTTCACCACCGCGGTGCTGCTCTGGCCGTTCCAACTCGCGGTGACGGTGGCCGTCTGGTCACTAATGACCGTCCCCGCCGTGGCGGTGAAAGTCCCGCTGCTAGTCCCCGCGTTGATCGTCATGCTGGCAGGCACGCTCAACAGGCCCAGGCTGCTCGACAAGGCCACCGTCGCCGTACTGGTCGCCGCCTTGCTCAGCGTCACCGTGCAGGTGGCGCTTTGCCCGGTCCCCAGAATCCCCGGCGTGCAACTCAATGCCGACAACTGCACCGGCGCCACCAGGTTCAACGTGAACGTCTGGGTCACCCCGCCCGCGCTGGCGGTGATCACCGCCGTCTGATCGCTGGTCACCGACGACACCGTTGCAGTGAACTGGGCGCTGCTGGATCCTGCCGGCTACCGTCACACTCCCCGGAACCGTCACGTTGGAGTTGTTGGCGGACAGCGTCACGGCGAATCCGCCGCTCGGTGCGGCCTTACTCAGGGTGACCGTGCAGGTAGAGGTGCCCGGCGCGTTTACACTCGCCGGTGTACAGGACAAACCGCTCAGGGTCGTGGCCGCATTCAGGTTCACCGATGCGCTACTGCTCTGCCCGTTCCAACTCGCGGTCACGGTCGCCGTCTGGTCGCTGCTGACCGTCCCCGCCGTGGCGGTGAAAGTCCCGCTGCTGGACCCCGCGTTGATCGTCATGCTGGCAGGCACGCTCAACAGGCCCAGGCTGCTCGACAAGGCCACCGTCGCCGTACTGGTCGCCGCCTTGCTCAGCGTCACCGTGCAGGTGGCGCTTTGCCCGGTCCCCAGAATCCCCGGCGTGCAGCTCAATGCCGACAACTGCGCCGGCGCCACCAGGTTCAACGTGAACGTCTGCGTCACCCCGCCCGCGCTGGCCGTGATCACCGCCGTCTGATCGCTGGCCACCGACGACACCGTCGCAGTGAACTGGGCGCTGCTGGAGCCTGCCGGCTACCGTCACACTCCCCGGAACCGTCACGTTGGAGTTGTTGGCGGACAGCGTCACGGCGAATCCGCCGCTCGGTGCGGCCTTACTCAGGGTGACCGTGCAGGTAGAGGTGCCCGGCGCGTTTACACTCGCCGGTGTACAGGACAAACCGCTCAGCGTCGTGGCCGCATTCAGGTTCACCGATGCGCTGCTGCTCTGCCCGTTCCAACTCGCGGTCACGGTGGCCGTCTGGTCGCTGCTGACCGTCCCCGCCGTGGCGGTGAAAGTCCCGCTGCTGGACCCCGCGTTGATCGTCATGCTGGCAGGCACGCTCAACACACCCAGGCTGCTGGACAACGTCACCGTCGCCGTACTGGTCGCCGCCTTGCTCAGCGTCACCGTGCAGGTGGCGCTTTGCCCGGTCCCCAGAGTCCCCGGCGTGCAACTCAATGCCGACAACTGCGCCGGCGCCACCAGGTTCAAGGTGAACGTCTGCGTCACCCCGCTGGCGCTGGCCGTGATCACCGCCGTCTGATCGCTGGTCACCGACGACACCGTTGCAGTGAACTGGGCGCTGCTGGATCCTGCCGGTACCGTCACACTCCCCGGAACCGTCACGTTGGAGTTGTTGTCGGACAGCGTCACGGCGAATCCGCCGCTCGGTGCGGCTCCGCTGAGCGTGACCGTGCATGAGGACGACCCGGGGGCATTTACGCTTCCGGGCGCGCACGAAAGACTGCTCAATGTCACGGGGGCCGGAGATCTGGGTTACGGTGATTGTGCCTCCGGTACCTGAAGCGGGAATCGAGGTTCCTCCGCCAGTTGTTCCTGAGGTGCTGCTAAGCGTCACCGGTATGCTGCTGCTGGACGCGCCCGAGGCTATCGTGAAGGCGAACGTGGCCACGGTCCCGTTTCCAATTGTCGTAGTGTTGAACCCAACCACCAGGCAGGTTGCAGTCCCGCTCCCGTAGTTACACGTTACGCTCTTGCCCGCGGCCGAGGCTGCCGGGCCAACGGTCTCCACCACGCTGGTTATGTCCGATGACGAGTACCCCATCGTCCACTGCAGACCGGCCGGCAGAGCGCCTCCGGTCGCCGACATGGTCAGGCTCAGGGTCACGGTCGAACCAGGCGTGCCCGATCCGGAGCCGAGGGACAACGAGACCTGCTGTCCGCTGGCCTGGGTGGTAATCAGGCCGGCAAGCACGGCGCAAACGACAACACGCAGCAAGCCGCTCGACAAAGAACGGATAAGGGACACACCAACTGTCTTTGCCTTGCACAGCGAGTCATTACCGTGAAGAAGAGCTCTTCACACTGGCGGACGTATTAGCGTATAAGAGCACTTATGAAGCCTCGTGCGATAGCTATCTCTATTGGCCGAACTGGATCCGAGGCGGGACTGCTCTCTCGCAAGCTATGTGCCTTAATTGCCAATATCTTCTCCCTGCTGTCCTTGAACGCCTTTCACCGGCGGAGCCTGCGCCTGAAAGACGTAAATACGAGGAATGAGCCCTGCGCGAATTCCTCCGCGACCTACAATGTAAGCTCTCTAGGGGTGGGATTCAACGCTGTAAATGGGAAGCGGAATACTGCTGACAAAAGTTAGTATAGGGGTGCAGCTCGAGAGTGGGGGCTACTCGATCGCGACCGTCACTTCGTTGGAAGTGACAACACTTCCATTACCTCGCGTGACCTCGACGCGCAGTGGAACATTCGGTCCGCTCGGTACCGCGGCTGTCACCGGGACGTCGATCCGGTACAGTCCGATCTCCCCGGGCGCGAGGCCGGCGAAATCGGGCGGGACTTCGATGTCGCCAAGGAACACCCGGACCACATTCTTTAGCCGAATCACACGGTCCAACGGCGCGGGTGAGCCGACGGGAATCTCCTCTTGCACCTCTCCAAGCCCGTTCGCGTAAATGGAGAGGAATTCTCCCCTCCGTGCCGGCCGACTCGGAATCTCGTTCGTCGTCGGCATGGCGACTTCGTACGAGCCGGCGATCAGCACGACGCCCTGACCGGTTCCGGAGGCATTCAGAGTGAAAAGCCCTGGTGTCGTTTCACGCATGAAACCCGAAAAAGGACTGGTTGTGACTCCAGTCTCCGCCTTCACCGTCACTTGAATGGCCGAGTCCATGGGCCCGGGCAGCCGCGGACATTGGAAATTGATCTGTGATTCTGATACGTACAGGAGGGGAACCGGCATGTCGTCTACCCTGACTTCGACCCCCCCGAGACTGGTGGGCAGCGGGACGGTGGCCGCCGCAATGGGATCTATGGTCGTAAACGCAACTCCGAATAAGCTGGCCCAACTTCCGGGGCTGCAGAACTCCGTGGACTCGAGATCAGCCGCGTTACGTGCCGTGAAAATAGCTGCTTCGTCTCTGGGAACCCCAATCTGCATCTCCGTGCCGGTACCTGAAGCGGGAATCGAGGTCCCTCCGCCAGTTGTCGCTGAGATGCGGCTAAGTGTCACCGGCACGCTAGTGCTGGGCGTGTCTGGGGCTATGGTGAAGGCGACAGTGGCCACGGTCCCGTCTCCAATTGTCGTAGTGTTGAACCCAATCACCAGGCACGTTGCAGTCCCGCTCTGGTAGTTACACTGCATGCTCTTGCCGGCGGCCGAGGCCGCCGAACCAATGGTCTCCACCACGCTGATTATGTTCGCCGAGTACCCAATCGTCCACTGCAGGCCGGCCGGCTGAGCCCCTCCGCTTGCAGTTAAGGACAGACTCAGGGTCACGATCGAACCAGGCGTGCCCGATCCGGAGCCGAGGGAGAGGGCAACTTGCTGTCCGCTGGCCTGGCTCGTCATCTGGCCGACAAGGATCGCGCAAATCGCGAATCGCACGGAACCAGCCCAACAACCAGCGGCGGCTCCTCTCAGAAACGCGGTCTAATCGGCTCAAAACAGAGCTGTGCATCAGGGGCCAGGACGGTGCCCCTGCCGCGGTTGCGTATTCGTCACCGTAGGAAGAACCGCGCCTACAGCGCAGCCTGGGGTGTCCCCCCCGATGATACTGAAGGCCGTTCGCGCCTGGATCTGAGGCAACAGCTCGCGTTCGCAGACAATCCGATCGGCTGATCCTCATTTCCTGGACGATGCACCACATTCCGTCTAAGCTCATTTTTTCCAATAGCCTAGCACACAACCACAGCCCCCCGTTCTTGACACGCAACGAGGTTCTCAGGGTGTAGAAGATCCAAGTGTCCCGCCTCAGATGGAAACAGAGCAACGCCGATACTCTTCTGCCGCTCGGGCGGGAATTCTCAAGGCAAGGGGGTCTGTCGATCCGATGACGAATTGGGGAAGGGCGCCTCGGAAGCGCCTTCGCAATGGCGCTGGCGGTGCCGCCGGTTTTGGCCTCCAGTTTCCGGTCTCCTTCGGCGAACATCGTCGCTGCCACCCACTGCAGCCGACCGGGTGTGCGATTTCCGGCGGAGAACGCCGAGTCTCTCTGCGGGCGCCACAACCGGGTATTCGCCTACTCTCAGGGAGTGCCGCAGTCGATCCTGTACGACAACATAAAGCTCTCCGTAATAGATGTCACGGGGGATGGAGGACTATGACAGGATTTCTTGCAGTTATCCCAACTATTGGCAGTGATTCGCGGAAGTTTGGGCTGGATTAGCCAGATGGCTGACCAGGAAATCTTTTATTTTCAATAATTTGGCACTTGGCGACGAACGTGCACGTGCCTTTGTGAGGGAGGTTGTTATATGCGCGTGGCTTGCATGGCGGTGGTTATCTGTGCATTGGCGGTCGTGTCAGCCAGGGCAGATGTTGTCACCTACGTTTTCACTTCGGACCATTGCACTGGCGGTTGCCTCCCCGCCGGAGCCTCTAACATGGGATCCATCACTCTGACCCAAGACGGCGCCAATGTAGACGTTCACGTGGAACTCGCAGCCGGTTTTGGATTCGTAGCTACCGGGGCAGGTGGCGGTAGCAATCAAGATGGCGGTCCCTCGTTCTTCTTCAGGCTTCTCAGCAACCCTACGATTACGTACTCGGGCATTACCAACGGCTGGTATATACCCAATGTGATCCCCACAAACCAACAGGCTCCCGGGTCCTATGCGGGCGATGGATTGGCGGGCCAATTCGAGTACGCACTCTCGTGTTATCCCTCGTCGGGATCACCCTCGGCCGGTTGTAGTTGGGGTGGCAGCGACCCTATGCCTCCGCCTCTGGACTTTACCGTAAACGGCGTGACGCTGGCCAGTTTCAATGATCCGGGTACTTCCGGATCCCAGTTCGCGGCCGATGTCATCAGCAGCACCGGCAACACGGGGCTGATAGACGCCTCGCTCGCACGGGTCCCGGAACCGGGCGCGTTTTCACTGACCCTGCTTAACGCCGCCCTGGCGCTCTGTGGCGCCTTTATCATCCGACGGAGACGGTAGCAGACTCGGACGCCTTCCTTGGTGACGGATGCCCGCGTGGGGGGATCGAAGGCGACCGGAGTTTTGCTCCTCCCGCGAGATGGGCCTTCGAGTGGCGGCACGGCTGGGGCTGAAGTCGAAAGCCGTCCGGCGGCAAGTTGCCGCTCAACTGCTGGGAAATCGAGTTCTTTTGGTGTGTGAAGCCAAGTCCTGCGAGACACGCAGGACGGCGGAGTCCAACACCCTCCTAGCCACGCTTCCAGTACGGTCATCGCCGTGCAGGGTCCGCTCCGGCGCGTTTTCGACGCTCCGGGTCGCCCTTAAATGCTATCTCTACATAGGAGGGGACGGGGCTTTCAGGAAATGGCTGAGGAGTGGGATGCCGCTGCCCCAAACTCATCCGGTGCCTGCAACCGGAAGAGCAACCGCTCAACCGTCGCCCGCGGTTCGCTGCGGGTCCAGAACTCCCACCCACTAGAATCCCGGAAGAGCCTGAGCCCTCCAGCCTCCTGTCCCCGTAAACACGGGAGGCTCGGATTCGTGCTGGGACGACCTCTTGAATTCAGGTGTACTCTGAGGGTTTCGCCGAAAGCTGCTAGGGCGAAGGTATGACCGCCGGGGCCTGATTTGAGTAGGCGCTCTCGATGGCGCTGCTGTCCACGGCCGTGGCTACGTAGTAGTAGGTCTGACCGGCCTGGACGGCAGTGTCCTGGTAGCTGGTGCCGACTATCAGGGTCGGGTTCACCTTCGTGTATGGGCCGCTCGAGGATGTCCCCCGGTACACGTTGTAGCCGCTCACGTTCGGGGAGACGCTGGCCGTCCAGTTCAGCGATACGCTGTGCGCAGAATCGGTTTGGCATGTTCCGCCCAGACCGGCGTTGATCACCCTCTGCACGGTGACCACGTTGCAGACTCCGGCTCCGTTGATGTTGGCAGTACAGGGCACCAGGCCGAGGCTCATGTTGACCCCCAACTGCACGTCTACAACGTTGACCGATCCGTCCAGGTTGAGGTCACAGGCGCTTTGAGGCCGGGCGACCTGCCCAGCTACGGCCAGCAGTGCTAGCTGAAAGACCAGCCAGCGGATACGAAACACGACCCTCACAGGGCACTTCCTCCTATGGTCTGCTGACCCGAGGCCAAGCAGGCCCATACTCCTTATCGACCGTCTTCGCTTTTCTCTCCAGCTGACTACACGAAAAGCAACTAGAGTCCGGGAGCGCAGGCACTCCTCAATCAGGCCACGAAGGCCAGGAAGAGACAAGATTGCTGATGGATAGCCCAGTCCTGCTAACCTTTCGCCATGCCACGAGACTTGGGAAGCCGGGCAGGCAGATTCCCAAAAATTCAGACAATCCGTACAGGATTTTTGGGATCTCCCCAATTGCCTGCCGGGCGCCACCCCGGCGAACTGACAGTATATCCAACCTGAGCTTGGTGTAGACCTTCCTTGAACGGGTGAGGCGAATCGAACTGCTTCCCGGGTACGTATGGTACCACACGTGCAGGTAGTGATGTGCATTCAGGCGTGCGATAGCCGGAGGAGACGAGTGACGGTGCGGATACTGTGCATTACAGGGTTGCTGGCGAGCTGCTTCGCCTTGAATGCAGCCGAGCTCTGGATACCCAATACGGCGCTCGGTCCAGGCCAGGAGGCAGTGACCGAGATCCGGTATGCTGCGCAGGGCAGTCAGGTCGCCGCCCTTCAACTCGACCTGAACTACGATGCGGCGAGTCTGAGGATCTCCGCGGTTGCGGGCCCTGAGGCCACAGCGAAGGGAAAGGTGATCGCCTCGGCGGATGTAGCCCCCGGAAGGAAGCGCATTCTGCTCTACGGATTCAATCAGTCCGTGATTGCCGATGGGGTTGTGGTATCCCTGTCGGTGTCCGCTGCTTCAGGCGTGCCGGGATCGTACGATTTGCGGCTCACTGATGCGATCGCCGTAGACCCGAATGGCAACGTCGTTCCGCTGGCGACGACCAACAGCAGCGTGACCTTGCTGGAAAGCGGTGGGGTGCAGCGTGCAGCTGCGTTTGGCCAGGTGGTATCCGGCGGTTCCTGGAAAACAACCCTTACGCTAGTGAACGTTTCCGGCGCCCCCGCCGCAGGGAAGCTGAACTTTTGGGGATCCGACGGTCAGCCGCTTCTCTTACCGCTTGCATCTCCGGGAGTCGGCGGCCCCCCTCCTGCAACGGCCTCCTCGATCGAGTTTTCGCTCAATCCAGGCGCGATTTTCATTGTCGAGTCGGAAGCCCCTGACGCGCTTGATACCCAAACCGGCTGGGTAGAACTCCAGGGTGCGAAAGAAGTCCTTGGTTTTGCGGTCCTCAGCGTGAAGCTGGCGCCAGACAAGAATGCCGAAGCGATGCTGGCTTTCGAACAGCGCCAGGGCTCGGCCTTTCTCTTGCCATACGACAACAGCAACGGTTTTGAGACCGGCATCGCCGTCACTAACCAGTCCCCGGACTCGCCGGCGGATCTGACGCTGATTTTGCGCGATGAAGCGGGCAGCACGCTTTCGACCGAGTTTTTGTCATTGCCCGCGCGGGGCCACGTCTCTTTCCCAACGGGCGGCAAGTACACCGTGATTTCGGGTCGCAAGGGTACGATCGAGGTTCGAAGCTACTCGGCAGGTAGCCGGATCAATGTGCTGGGTCTGCGGTTCAGCCCCTTTGGTTCTTTCACCTCGGTGCCAACAATCTCGATTGACTGAGCTACGGTCGCCTGAGATCCGGGGCAGGCCCGGGTTGAGGGGCAACGTGAACGCGGCGGAAGCGTCGTTAAGAACGCAGACCGGAAGCGCGGTGGGCAGAAGGCTGCCACATCGCTGCTCAACTGTGGCAGAGAACTGCGACACCGGGCTGTGTCGGAAAACAGAGTCTCGTGAAAGAACTCCTGCAGCCGTAGCCGTTCGCCTACCTGACGCCGAGCTTGTCCTGATACTCCTCCTCCTAACCTGCCGGTACTACCATTCGGCAACCTTGACGGCGGAGACCGTTTTCGTCTAAATGGGGGGTAGGGAGGTCGAGTCCTGCAGGAATCGGGCTCCGGCAAGGAGGTCAAAATGGCAGCGATTGCGTCAAATAACCGGGAAAAAACGCGTGGAAAACCATTCGAACCGGGAAACAAGCTCGGCAAGGGTCGGCCCCCGGGAAGCCAGAACAAGGCTACGGTTGTCCTACAAGCCCTCTTGGAAGGCCAGGGTGAAGCCATCATGAAGAAAGTATTGGGACTGGCCCTCGAGGGAGACAAATCGGCGTTGCGCCTCTGTATCGAACGACTTCTTCCACCGGCAAAAGAGCGGACCGTAAGCGTTGATTTGCCAGAAGAATTATCGACGCCTCACGGAACGCTCTTGGCCGTTCAGAACGGTCCTGGAAGCTACGCTGGAAGGGAAGCTCACGCTGACGGAAGCGCAGGGCTTCGTATCAATGTTGGAAGTTCAGCGCAAGGTCATTGAGACAGTCGAATTTGGAGTCACGTCTCCGAGAACTGGAGGTAAGAGTCAATGAAGAGCCTTGCAAACAGACTGGATTGGCTGGATGACAAAATCCCCCCCAGGATGCCACTGGGGGATCGAGTCGGGTTTGAGATGCTTAGGCGCTATAACGCCAACGGACCGGGAACTGCTCTACGGTTGTATTGACGCCATTTATGATGCTCAGCAACCTACACCCGAGCAAGAAGCGGTCTACAATCGATCTGCGTCGCTCTGGAGTTCGCTCTGGAGAAGGGCGCTCGCGAAGCGGATCGTAGCGGAACATCGTCTGGCTCAGCAGGTGTAGGCGGGGCGCAGTCTGCGGCGAAATGACCGGCTACACTGCAAGCGCGGTGTAGGCAGGACTGCTTGTCATCATCTCTGATCTCAGGGTCAAGGTCTTCGCTACTTGATTTCTTCAGGTAAGCTGCGTCTCTGCCCCTGGAGCTCGGCACGGTCGCTCCGCGGAATTTGACTGACGAAACGGCCCAGGTTGCTTCTGAATCCCAGCTGATCAGACGGTCCTAGGGAGCCCCCTGCTATGTCTTGTCCTCGCTCTCGGGCTTTGGCCCACCGAGCCGCCGCCGCTTTTCGGGCGATCTCGCTGCGGCGCTTGCGGCTGAGCTTCTGAGCCCGGGCCTTGCCGCCGGCCGCTGCCTGCGTTTCGAGCGATCCTGACGCAGCTCGTCGGCGACTCAAGGCGATCAGCCCTCAGCCTGACCCGCCGACGGCTCGCGACGTTCCTTAGCGCTGCGCTGGCAGACATAGCTTCACGCATCCTCAGTTCTCGGAGATCGACAGCCGCAGGATTCTGCTCGACGGAGCGGCATAATGACTATAACGAGTATAGGCCGAGATGCGGTAGACTCTCAAGATAACCTGCATGACATACTAGTCGATAGTCGATGGATACTGAGGCATCCAGCGCGGCCCCCTCGATCGCTGGCGAATCGGCCGCGAGGAAGTCTGTGCGAGGAACCACACGGAAGAAACGGGACCTGTAGCAATGAGTGAAATCCTACGTTTCAGCACCAACATGCCCGTCGAGGTCGCGCTGTGGCGCGAGACCGGCCGACGGGTGGAAGGTCGTTACGGCGATCAGATGCTGTATGCGCTGACCAACGACCGCGTAATGTACGTCCCGCTCATCGTCGCGGACCGCATCCGCGAGCTCGACATCCGCCATGGCGAACCCTTCGAGATCTGCAAGACCGAAGTGAAGAGCGGGAACCGCAGGTGGATCGAGTGGCAGGTTCGCAGATTGGATGAACCGCAGCAACCGTCCTCGTCGGGAAACGCGTCGGTTGCTGCGGCTCCAGCCCCGAGCGAAGCTCAGAACCACCGCCATGGTAGCACCAACGGCCGCTCCAACGGCCATGGTTGGACCAGACTTGAGGCGGCCTCAGACGGGGCCCTGCTTCCGGTTCCGGTGTCTGGAGCCGGGGTTACAGCCATGGAAGTTTCTCTCCACGCCGCCGCTGAGATCGCGCAGCGCGTCGAAAGCCGTGCCGCCCTGCGGAAGTCCGCGTTGCAGTTCACCAGCGAGGATATCCGCGCCATCGGCTTGACCATGTTCATTCAGGCCACCCGTGAGGGAGGTGTCCGATGGGAGGCTTGAGTGAGGTCGTCAGTAGCACCGTCAGCCGGCTCAACCTGAAGTTCTTCGAGCGCTTGGGCTGCGAGGAGCTGATCCAAATCCGGCACAATCTGAACGCGGTGCTGGAGGACCGTGGGCCGCAGTTGGGCTTGTTCGGCACTGCGACGAAGCTCATCCCTCCCGGAGTCACGGACTTGGTTCCGGTGGGCGACCGGGCGGTGCGCAGGAATGTGATTCCTACGGAAGATGGGGTGGTATTGTCGCCCAGTCAGGTGCGCGCCTTCCTGGGGTGCTCG
The DNA here is from genome assembly GCA_963734625.1 of Bryobacterales bacterium. Taxonomy (GTDB): domain Bacteria; phylum Acidobacteriota; class Terriglobia; order Bryobacterales; family Bryobacteraceae; genus CAVTHW01. The sequence continues at coordinate 118,790 of CAVTHW010000016.1, forward strand.
GCCAAGTGGTGGTTCAAGTATGGACTGCACTTGCCTGAACCGAAGACTGCCTCGCTGGCTCTCGGTTTGGCCGTTCACAGCGCCCTGGAGGTGAATTTCCGCGAGAAGCTCGAGACCCACGAAGACCTGGAGACCGCTGGCATGGTGATGATCTTCCGGGACGCCTGGCAAGAGCAAGTAGGGGAAACCGAGTTCCGGGATGACGAGGATCCCAAGGAACTGGGGGAGGCCGGCAAGCAGCTCATCATCAAGTACATGGAAGAGGCCGCCCCCACCATTGAGCCCGCGGCCGTGGAGTTGGCGGTCGAGGGACAGGTGGCGGGAGTTCAGGTCCGCGGCCGGATAGACCTCATGGACATCGAGGGAAGGGTGACGGACGTCAAAACCGCGGCCCGCCGGCCGTCATGTGTGTCGCCGGATTATGCCTTTCAGCTGGCGACCTATCGCCAGATCACCCCGGGAGCCTCGGGGGTCGCGCGTTTGGATACCCTGGTCCGGACCAAGACCGTCCAATTGGTGCGACACGATTACACCGTCAGTGATCAGGATCTGCTGGCGACCCAGGTCGTCTATCCGCTGGTACAGGAGGGGATTCAAAGCGGGCTCTACTTCCCCAACCGCCAGTCGACGTTGTGCAGCCGCAGACACTGCGCCTTCTGGCGGCAGTGTGAGAAGGAGTTCGGCGGCACGATTTCGGCATAACCGGAATTCTCCGGTTGGCCTTTCTCATTGAGGCATGGCCCTCGATGCGAAAGCTCTGAAAGCAATGGCTGGGGAAAGACCCATCTGCGCTACCGTATCTGTCGACGCCGGCCGCTTCAGTCGAACACCAGCTCGACGAAAACGGCGCAGGGCCCGGCGAGGTCCCGAGCGCAGTTCGGCATATCTGGCCTGGATCCGAACCCTGCGCTGCGCGGTGTGTTTGAAACCGCCGTCGGAGTACTTTCGGATCGAAGCCGCGCATACCAGTGTCCTCGGACCTCGAGGTTTGGGGCAACGAAGTTCTGATTTTTCGGCCATCCCGCTGTGCTACTGCCACCATCAGGGGAGCCGCGATTCGTATCACAGGCTGGGGGAGCGAGCGTTTGCCGAAGCGCACCAGGTCTGCGTTCCGAGCACTGGTTCTGGCTCTCAATGAGCTTTATCGGGAAGTGACCGGGAATAGCCGAAGCGGGGGCGTCTGGAAGAGGAATGACACGGAATTCTCGTGAGCCTGTCGGAGTACTTGGGGGTTGAAGCCGAAGCACAAATGGGGACCGCGTGATCAGTGACAAGACTCTCGTCGCCGATTTGGCGGCCTTGATTACCAAGCGGGATTCCTTCGCCCGGGATGCTTCTGGGAGGCTCTTCCGCTACCATGCCGGGGTGTACGTAGATGGAGAGTTCTTCCTCCGGCAGCAAGTGAAGAGCGTTCTTGTGGAGTTTCAGAAAGCCGGCAGGTGGGCGAGAAAGCTGGCCGACGAGGTCAAAGAGTTTATTCTTCTGGATGCAGCGGAAGTTCTCACCCGGCCGTCCCCGGACATCCTCAATCTGGAGAATGGGCTCCTGTACATCCAGACCATGGAATTTCGCCCCCACTCCCCTCAGTTTCGCTCCACCCTTCGGATCCCGATTTGCTTTAGTCCTGGGCAGTCATGTCCACGAATCGACAGGTTCCTCCAGGAAGTCTTCCCGGCCCACTCCGTAGAGCTAGCCTGGGAGATCCTGGGAGATCTGGTCACAACCGACCGCTCCATCCAGAAGGCGATCTGCCTGGTCGGAGAAGGCGGGAACGGTAAAGGCGTCTTCTCGCAGTTGGCAACCAACTTCGTTGGGGTCGAGAATGTCGCCCATCTGAGCCTGCAGCGTTTGGAGAACGATCGGTTCGCCGTGGCCCGCTTGCAGGGCAAGCTTGCCAATATCTGCCCGGACTTGCCGGGAGAGCGCGTGACGGACAGCTCGATCTTCAAAGCCATCACCGGATGTGATCGCATCACCGGAGAGTTTAAATACCGGAACTCGTTCGAATTCACCCCCTTCGTGCGGCTGGTCTTCTCGGCCAACCAATTACCCTCCAGCCGCGATGCCTCATCGGCGTACTTTGACCGCTGGATTGATCGTCCCTCTCGAGAATTCCTTCCGCAACACCGCGCGCGAAATCCCGCGCTCGGTGCTCGATGCGAGCCTCGCGGATCCGATGGAACTCAGCGGGGCGCTGAACCATGCCCTGGTGGCGCTCCAGCCGGATTCGGCGCGGTGGGAAGTTCACGGAAAGCCAAATCACCCGGGGTGAAGTGGCGGCGTGGAGACTGTCGACTGATCCCTGTTTGCTGTGGCTTGATTCCGAGACGGCTTCTTCCCCGTCGGCGTTCCTGCCACAAGACTCGTCTTTACACGGCTTTTGCCCAAGCCTGTCTTGCCGCCAATCGACCCCTGGTCACTCGGCAGATGTTCGGACGCCGAGTGAAGCAATGGAGGCCGGACATTCGGGAGTGCCAACGCCTGGTGGAGGGCAGAAAGCGCTGGGTGTACGCGGGGATTACGTTGAAACGCCAAACCTCAACTGAAGACGGGAACTCGAATCACTCGATCCCGACCACTCTTGTTCCAGGGAAATCTCGGATAGGGAGACCAGAAGAGCTTACTGGAACAATCGAGTGATTCGAGTGCTTCAGCCGAGGACTGGACTCGAACATTCGACGTCTAGCTTGGGAAGAAGATGGCCGCAGTTCATTTCCTGAAGCGGATGGAGTTTCCTGCTACGTCTCGGAGTGCACGGTGTTTCCCCAGTTTCCGCAGGACGTGCGCGAATTGAGTCACAATGGAGTCAGGGCTTGGGCGGTGTTCCATCCGAGAGGGAGTTGCTCTGGGGGTGGCCATCGGGAGGCAGGACGTAGGAGAGTATATGGCGATGGAGCGCTTTGATCGAATCACCTGGAATCCTGGCCAGATGAACGGGCAACCGTGCATCCGGGGCATGCGTCTCACGGTTCGGCGAGTTGTGGAATCCGTCGCGCTCTACCCTGATCCGCAGGACCTTTACCGGAACTATCCGGAGCTGGAGCCGGAAGACGTGCGTCAGGCCTTGGCCTTCGCGGCCGCCAATCTTGAGGACAGTGCGCTGGAGTCCCCAGCCGCGTGAAGGACATCATCCGACTGCTGCTCGACCAGGGAGTGCCACGAGACACGGCTCAAGAACTCCGCGCGGAAGGCCTCGATGCCCTTCACGTCGGCGACTTGGGCATGTCAGCCGCGACGGACACCGAGATTCTTGAGGCAGCCCGGACGCGGGAAACCGTGGTCGTCACCCTTGACGCGGACTTTCACACAATCCTCGCCGTGTCCGGCGCCAAAGCGCCATCCGTAATCAGAATCCGGCAACAAGGGCTGAAGGGCGCAGCATTCGCGCGCGTCCTCCGCGCCGCGCTCTCCCATTACGAGGCCGAACTGTTCCAGGGGTGCATGATCACGGTGAAGAAGCACAAGACGACTTGCCACCGATTGCCCATTGGCACAGCAGAAGAATCCGGGTAGTACTTAAACGTAAACGGCTCCGGCCAACCAGCGCGACCGCGCCAAGCAAATGCCGCCTTTATGCGATATCACTGGCATCTGGCTAAGAGTCAAACAGAATCAGCTGGTTGCCGGAAACGACTGAATCTGCCTCGAATTCCGACGCTGGAAATGCCCGTGAAATGGGCGTTTTCCAGCAACCGCCTCCATCGCCACCCCGACGGCCCCCGCGTAACCGTCTCATTTCACCGTGCCGGAGGGAGTTTCGGGCCCAGGACTCTGCGCTCCATGCTGGAGTGGCAGGCACGTTAGGCCGAAAACGACCTGGTCCGGCTCAACCTCATCCCAAAACGCTGAGTTCCCGTCCGAACTCATCGCGGGTTGAAGCATGGAGATCCGCCGGAACTCAGCGGAGCGTTGAACCATGCTCTGACAGCACTACGCCGGATTCGGCGCCGCGGGAAGTCTTCGGAAGGCCAGATGTTTCGGGAAGAACCGGCGGCGTGTATCCTGGACTTCGGTCCATACGGGGCGTCATTGCACTTTTCCTCACCCGGCAGCTGGACGGTGACACGAGGCCTCCGCTGCCGCAACTCCTTCGCACACCCAAGTTGGAGGCGATTGCCTTTGAGGGGGCCGCACCCATGCCGCTCTTGTGGCAAACTGGGAGACGTCCATGGCGAGCGACAGCGCAGAGAACTCCCAGCCCCCCTTCGCCGGCGACCCTATTCTGGGGGAGTTAGTCCGGCGGCTGATCGACGTCTACCATCCCTTGAGGATCTACCTGTTCGGTTCTGCTGCCCGCGGCGACGCAGGCCCAGACAGCGACTATGACCTGATGGTCGTCGTGGCTGACGGAACGCCCGCCGCCCTGCGAGATAGTAGCCGGGCCTACCGCGCCATCTGGCGCCTGGGCGCGGCATCCGACGTGCTGGTCTGGACGTGTGCCGAGTTTGACGGCAGACTGCCGCTCAGAGCCTCTCTGCCGGCCACCATAGTTCGGGAGGGCAGACTCCTCTATGCAACCTGAAGACCTGCGCAAGTTGGACACGGTCTCCTGGATGCGTAAGTCCTTCGATGACTAGCGTTGGGCCCGGATCGATCTTGCGGCCGAGCCGCCTGCCGCCTGAGACGCCCTGTTCCACTGTCAGCAGGCCGCCGAGAAGGCATTGAAGGCTCTGCTTGCGTGGCACGATGAGCCATTCGCCAGGACACACGACCTGAGGAAGCTTGGTGCTCAGTTGGTCGCGCTAGATTACTCCCTTACACGTCTTGTCGAGTCGATCGTGGGGCTCACGAAGTACGCATGGGCGTTTCGCTACCCTGGAGACCCGGAGGAACCGTCGCCGGAGGAAAACGCCGCCGCCCTCTCCGCAGTCCAGGACCTTGTCGAGGGTATTCTAGGCCGCTTGCCAGACGACGCAAAGCCTTGATCTCCTCGAGCGTTGCGAATTGAGAGCAATCACCTGGTCAGGGAAGGGGGGGGCAGCCGATATGACCTACAGCTTCAAGGTGGTCGTAAAGCCCGACGGGAACCGCTGGCATGCCTACTGTCCAGCCCTGGTCTCCGCTGGCGCCGCCAGCTGGGGATACACCAGCCGGGAAGCCCTGCGGAACATCCAGGACGTGGTGCGGATGGTGGTCGACAGTCTCGTCGAGAAGGGTGAGGCGGTTCCTTCCGAGCCTTCCGATCAGGTCCAAATCGTGTCCGAGCCCCAGGTTGCGGTTATTGTGTGACAGATGGTGCTGGACTGGGAGGGTGCCAGGGAAGCCCAGAGGTTTCCTGTGCCTTTCTGGTGAATCCCATTCGAACCTGTGGCAAACTGAGAACGGACCATGGAACTTGCCGACATCGGTGCTTTCAAACCGCCCACGGCCGACGATCCAGTTTTGATGGAGCTTGTGCGGCGGCTGGTGGAAGCCTACCACCCCTTGAGCATCTATCTGTTTGGCTCAACGGCGCGAGGCGACGCCGGCCCCGACAGCGACTACGATGTGCTGCTGCTCGTCTCTGACGACGCCCCGCCGGAACAGAGGGACTGCGATCTGGCCTACAGGGCGCTTCGTGGGCTGCGGATCGCTAAGGACATCCTAGTGTGGACACGGACGGAGTTCGAACGGCGCCTCCATCTGAAGGCATCCCTGCCTTCCACGGTCGTACGAGAGGGCAGGTTGTTATATGCAGGCTGACACGGCTCGTGTCGAGGACGTGAAGGCTTGGCTGGCGAAGGCCAGCCAGGACCTCCGTCGCGTGGAAGTCCTCCTGGCAGCGCCTTCAGATTCTGAAGACGCCCTGTTCCATTGCCAGCAAGCAGCCGAGAAAGCGTTCAAGGCTTTCCTCACATGGCACGATGTTCCCTTTCGGAGAATTCACGAACTCGACACAATCGGCGGACAATGCGCGGACCTCGATTCCACCCTGGCCGATCTGGTCGACCGGGCTGACTGTCTGACCAAGTACGCGTCATGATTTCGCTATCCTGGCCCGCCTTACGAGCCGTCTTCGGAGGAAGTCGAGGTGGCGTGCGCTTTGGCCCGGCAGGTGCACCAAGCCATCCTCACTCGTCTGCCAGCCGAGACCCATCCATAGTCGCTGGTTCCGCATGCCTCCCCCAGTTCACAAGTTACTCAACCGCTCGATCTCTCCGCGCTTATCTGGCGAAGCACCACGAGGACACACTCGCAGCACTCAAACAACTCCTCGCGGACACCGCTGAGGACAAGCAGCGCCGACCAGCGAGACAACCCCAACCGAGGACTGCCACAGCGGCAACAACAGCGGTCGGCATGAAAGCCCGTGCTTCGTGAAGCCGGAGCATCGTGCTGCGTCTCGTTGGGAGAACTGACAAAACCTGACACTTAAAGAGGGCGGGCGTGCCGTAGCGGGAAGTGTCAGCGCTGGCCCCTTCCTGGGTTGCTGGAGTCGCTCTCGACGAAAGGGATGAAAGGAGCGGCTTCAACGCGGGCGACTTGGTGTAGATTTCAAGGGCACCAGGCAGAGTATTCGCAGGAAGGGCCAAAGAAGACTTCTAGGTGCCGTCCCTAGGCTACCTTGGCCGCTTTGGCCTTTACCGCGGCTCCCCCTGCGGCCGGATTGCGCTCCTCGAACAGAAGTCGCCGCAGGGTCCGAAGGTCATTGAGGATCCGGCGGCTCCCGGCCACGTGGTCGGAGAGTCTGCTCAAGTTCAGGGCCACCAGTTGCAGTGCTTGCGCCTTGCGTTCTCCGACCGACCCAGCGGAAAGCCGGAGTTCGCGGCCGACGTCGCGCCGTTCTTCCTCTATCGCTTCCAGCAACAGGTCGATGTAGTCCTGCGCGCTCTCGATCGTATCGAACGGTTTGACTGGCGAACCGTTCGCAGGAGTTGTTTGGGAAGACATCTCAACTAGAATGTCCATCGTGGACTCCTTGCTGGACCGCAGTATACACCAGTCTGCCTCTCTTGCAACGGTTGGAGCCAGAATTGTGAGTCCCAGTACTCACGGCTGTCCTGAAAGGGGTCGACTGGTCCCAAGGAAGCCGATGCCAATCACCTGCCCCCCGGCAGACCAAATCCGCGATTGAGGACTCTCCATGTTGGCTGTAGGCGCGAGATCTGGCCTGACGGGCATTCGGTCGCGACCTATTGGGCGTGTGCAGGCGGCGCGGGCGGGCCTGTGGGGGACATGCGGAGGCTCGACCGCCCCCTTCAGACGCCCCCCAGGAACGGCTTTCGGACTGTGGCGGGATGGGCCGCAGCGGCCAGAGTCGCTCAGGATCCGCGTCATGCCTGGTAGCCTCGTGGACGCCACCGCCTCCGACGCCGTGCTCGACGACAAGCCTACCGAGAAGACCACGATGGACGGGCCAGTTGCCCGCGAGCTATGCCCAGGCCAGGCTACCCCGGTCTACGGACCAAGAAATCGGCACGTCATCAGCAAGCGTCAAAACACCCCATTTGTTCACGCAGCGTCGCGGACTTCGACCTTCAGACGTTTGCCGAGAGCGAAGAATGCAGCTTCAATTTGATTGAACCTCGAGTGGTGCCGTAACGAGAACAGGCGGTCGATGTGGGTCTTCGGTATGCCGATGCGGCGGGCGAACTCGGCCTTCTTCAATCCTGAGTTGACAAATGCAGTGTAGAGTTCCACCTTCGCACTTTGCAGGGTCGGCAACGGAACCGGACGAAACTTGGCTCCGCGGCGGCGCGACGGCGCGGGCAGTGACTTACCTTTGCGCATGTAGTCGCCGATCGTGAGCATCAACAGGTCCTGTGCCATCTCCGTCGCCTCCTGATCAGTTTCGCCTTGCGTGACGCCATAACCGAAATCCGGAAAGGTGACGACATAGCCGCCTGCTTCCAGGTCCGGTTCAAACAATGCCAAGTAGTTTTCCATTGCGGCCCTCACAGCTTCAAGTCCAAATCTCTGAGGATGCTCTGTAAGGTTCCCGTCTTGATGTCCTTCGACGCGTGGCGAGGCATGCGTGAGACCTTCGAGCCGAGAACGATGCGCGTGTGGCGAGATTCTTCGACGAACGAGCAGCCCTGCTTTTTCAGCCACCGCCTCAGCTCGCTCGCCGTCACACCTCAATAGTAACCAGATCTGGTTACTGTGTCAACTATCGGGATCGACAACCTCGTCGCCGCTGGAAGCCCAGAGGTTTCCTGTGCCTTTCTGGTGAATCCCATTCGAACCTGTGGCAAACTGAGAACGTACCATGGAGTTTGCGGATATCGGCGCTTTCAAACCGCCCACGGCCGAGGATCCAGTATTGATGGAGCTTGTGCGGCGGCTGGCGATCTACCGCTGGCCCTGCTCGCAGAGCATCTCGATCCAAAGCCTGATCGTTAGGTCGTGGCACTCGATGTTCACGAGATAAGGGGGGAGTTCCTGTTTGTACCGCTGCTCCAGCACGTCCGCACCGAGCGGCACGGTTCGGCCAAGATGCTTGATGTCGTCCCGGTCGCGCCCCAGGTTTCGTTCCACCTTCGACAGCGCGAGATCGTATGCTTCGGCACCCAAGAGCCGCAAGTTCCGATACGCGCTTGGGAACATGGGGATTAGTCTTGCTTCGTACGCTTCCGGGAGACTCGCTACGCCAACATGTTGCAGATAGAGCCCGAACCTTTTGTGAAGCGCGGAGCCGTGGCCGGCAAGCTCAAGCAGGTGTCTCATCTCCGTGTGAGGTACGACTGTCAGGAAGTCCACATCGGCGGTTGGGCGAGGCATGCCGTAAAGCAAGGAGACCACGAATCCACCGATGCAGTGCAGTTCGACGGGCTCGGTGAGTCGCTCGTCTATTTCAGACAGAAATCTTTGCCACGGCGCGGGAGGGAGGTTATGCTGCATAGGGCAGAGCCTCCGGTCGCAGGTCGCTAAGTAGATTCCAGTGGGCAGCCGCTGCGGGCCGCGTTTTCCGCAGCCACTCCCTTTCAGCGGCCGACAGGTTCTCCTGGCACAGGGTGTCCTCTCTTGCTAGCCTGGCACGCTCCAGCCGGGCAGCGACCCGCCTCAATACGGCCGCTGTCTCTCCGGAACTCTCCCTCGCCGCTTCAAGCTCGTGAGCCAAGCCCACGACAAAGCCAAGGCGGTTCTGCAGGTCGCGGAGTTTGACCTCAATGAGCACCCACTCCCAATCGAGGTCGGGGTACTGAAGCACGAGCCATGGCAGAGCCTCGACTATGCGGCTCTCAAGGTCATTGGAAAGGAGCGCCGAGACCAGCACTGCGGCCGGGTTCCGCTTCCTTCGATGTCGCATATAGGCGAAACCCGGATAACCGAGCGCCCCTAGTTGCCCTGCGAGGGACGCAGAGCTAGCTGCTGACAGAGCGTCGCGGTCGACCGGCAACCCTGTTGGGGGAAGGTCCAGCAAAATGACAACTCTCTCGGCCAATACTGTGGTGAGCTCCCGCTTGCCGCTTTCCAGAAGAGCCCAGTAGGCCTGCGACACGCCCAGCGTGTCGGCAACCTGCTGCTGCGTCTGGCCGCGAGCTTCGCGAGCGCGTCTCAGTTCGAGTTGGGCCACGATCTGAATCTCAAACCGATTATAACACATGTGTGTAATAAACCGGGGAGGGGGGGAATCTTGCCGTCTCACAGAGCGGCCTCCTCAGGCTTTGGGCAATTTTGGGCAAACTGGTGACTCTCGGGACAGCGATGCCACTTGAGCACGCCGACCTAGAGGCCTCTGAGGCGGAGGTCACAACGACATTTGCGGAGCACGCGGGCGGCGTCCCCTCACCTCTCAGAGAGGCAATAGGCGCACCCTGTGCCCCCCAGATCCGTCGTACGAAGGGGCAATCCTCGGTTCCTGAGCGACCCCAAGTCTCGAGCGGAAGTCGCCCCCAGATCAACCCAGCATTCGTGCGCTTGAGCGCTGCCCTGGAGATCTTGAGTACCTTGCTGGCTCAATCGCGTAAGGTGCTTATTCAAAAAGACTTAGCCGGATCTTGAAAGGCTTGGGGGAATCTAGCCGAGGGGACGGATCCAATCGCGGTCAATTTCGACTGCCACCGACCTCTGCAGCAGGGTCACCGACACCACTAGCCGAAAGCTCTCCTTAACTCGAACCAGGATCCCCTCCAGCCCCGTCATCGAGCCCTTCCGAATGACCACCCGTTGTCCAACCTGAAGAAACGGGTAGGGCCCCATGGGCAGACCGGAGGCAGCCGCCACGCGCACTGAATTCAGTTCAGCCTCGTCCACGGCCTCCGGCAGCCGGCCCGGGGGGACGACGTGGACCACGCCAGGCGTCGTCAGTATCGGAAGCCTGCGATGGACGTCGAATTGGGCGAACACGTAACCCGGAAACAGCGGTACTTCCGTGATCTTCTTGCGATCGGACCAAGTCCGCAATTCGCGGCAGGTTGGCGAGTAGTTCGCGTACCCGTTATTGCTGAGAAAGGTTGTCACGGCCCGCTCGAAGTTGGACTTAACCCGCAAGGCGTACCAAAGCTGAACCGGCGCAACCGCCCCATCCACCGCGTCAGCGTCCTTGTCAGGTTCAGTCATGGTGTCCGAGCGCGACACCGCTCATCTTAACATGTTGGGGAATTCACCGAGACTTCCCAAAGAGTCGGAAAGACTCCGGTTTTCATGCCAAACTTCGGCACAAACCAAGCGGCTTTCCTCGCCTTGGCGCCTGGCAGCAATCCGTATACAGCCGTACAGCGAGCCAGCAAGCCACTTTAAGCCGGATTTCGGTGGGATTGACTGCAGAAGCAGGGCATCACGTTGGCAGCGAACGTGCTGTATAGCCAGTTCACAATTGTAGACGCCCAGTTTCGGGGGTTACCGAAATGGATGGGACTAAAAGGGCGGTAGCTTGCAAAGAAAGCGGTTGTAGAGGACAAGGTTGATGCCCGTTCGCGATCCCATGAGTCGTCTAATCAGCTTTCGGATTTCTGAGGGCGAATACCAGGCTCTGCAGAGACTGTGCGACGCTCAGGAGGCTCGAAGCCTCTCGGATTTCGTCCGCGTTTTTGTACGACAGATAGCTTGCAGCGCGCCCCAACTGCCGCAGGAATCCCCTGGGAACGACTGGACGTCGAGACTCGATGCGCTGGACCGTGAGGTCCGGCGGCTGAAACTACTGCTCGAGAAGCCGTGACCAGGAAGCTACAGCATCGTCTGCTTCGGATTGCGTGGCTGTGCATGCTGGGCTGCGTGGTTGTGGGCTCGCTCTTGCCGACTAACTCGCAACCCAAGAGAGCCCTGGACGCGCTCGATGTAAACGACAAGCTGGAGCACTTCCTGGCCTACTCGGCCTTGGCTCTGCTTCCGGCGCTGCATGAGAAGAAACCAGTCGCCGCGCTGCTGGCACTTGCAGTTGCGCTTCTCGGCGTGGCGCTTGAATTCGGTCAGGTTCTGTTCACTGACCGTCTGTTTGAGCTTGGGGACATCGCGGCCAGTACTGCCGGGGTGCTATTCGGCTTCGTGGCCGCAACCCAACTCAGACCGAGGCTAATGAAGGGAGCGTGGGGACATGTCTAGCACAATACGCCCCGAGGCGCGCTCCCGATTGAGTACAGAAGACCTCGCTTTGTCAGATGGGTGGTTTCTCGGCCAACAACGTTTTCTCCGAATGCTCGCTTTGGAGCGAAAGAGAACCGAGCGATCCCAGCATCGCTTCGTGCTGATGCTCCTCGAGTCTGCCAGCCTGTTCAATGGCGGCGATAAGGTGCAGATTGTCGAGAAGGTCCTCGATGCGCTGTGCCATTCCACCCGGGAGACGGACATCAAGGGTTGGTACAACACCGAATCAGTCATCGGCGTCGTGTTCACGGAGATCGGTCTGGCTGAGGGAAAATCCGTTGCGGACGCGCTGTTGGCCAAGACCCTAGAAGCACTTGGCCGCACCTTGAGCATCGAACAGATCAACGAGATCCGACTCTCTTTCCATTTCTTTCCTGAAGACCAGGAAAATGACCGCTCCGGGGGAGAGGTTGGATCCCGTGTTGTACCCCGACCTCATGCTCACTCCGGACCCGAAGAAGAGGGCCCGCCTGCTGAAGAGGGTTATGGATGTCGCCGGAAGCATCTCCGCGCTGGTGTTCCTCTCTCCGGTGCTGGCCGTAATCGCGGTGGCGATCAAGCTGACTTCCAGGGGGCCAATTCTGTTTCGGCAGACGCGAATCGGCCAGTACGGCCGGCGATTTACATTCCTGAAGTTCCGTTCAATGTACTCCAACAACGACCAGGCGGTTCACCAGGAGTACGTGAAACGGCTGATATCGGGAAAGACCGGCTGCGAGCAGCAGGCGGAAAGCCGCCAAACTGTGTACAAACTGACCAACGACCCGAGAGTCACGCGTATCGGACGGTTCCTGCGCAGGACGAGCCTCGATGAACTGCCTCAGTTCTTGAATGTCCTGAGGGGGGAGATGTCGCTGGTCGGACCGCGACCGCCGATTCCGTACGAGTTCCAGTCCTACGCCATTTGGCACCGGCGGCGGCTGCTATCGGTAAAACCGGGGATCACCGGCTTGTGGCAGGTCGAAGGAAGAAGCCGGGTGAAGTTCGATGACATGGTTCGCCTGGACCTCGCTTACGCCGCGTCGTGGTCGCCGTGGATGGACCTGAAGATTCTGCTTCGAACGCCCGGGGCCGTTCTTTCCGGGAACGGCGCGCTACTAAGCACGACGCGCGCTTACTAGCGGAGGATACTATGTGATTCGAGTCGGCGTTATCGGTTACGGTTATTGGGGGCCTAACATCGCCCGCAACTTCCAGGCTGTGGACGGGTGCCAGGTGACCGCGATCTGCGACCAGAGCCCGCAGGCCCTGCAGCGCGCGCAACGTGCTCATCCCGGAGTGCAAGTGACCACCGACGCGGCCGCGGTCACGACTTCACCGGAAATCGATGCCGTGGCGGTCATCACGCCGGTTTGGACCCATTTCGAACTGGCCAAGACGGCGCTCGAAAACGGGAAGCACGTCTTCGTCGAGAAGCCCTTCACCTCGACCGCGGCGCAAGCCGAGCAGTTGATCGAACTGGCCGCCAGCAAGAACCTCCAGATCATGGTGGACCACACGTTCCTGTTCACCGGGGCGGTCAGGAAGATTCGTCAACTGATCGATGAAGGGGCGTTGGGCAAGCTCTACTACTACGATTCGACCCGGGTCAACCTGGGTCTGTTCCAGCATGACGTCAACGTGGTCTGGGACCTGGCACCGCACGACCTCTCCATCATGGGACATCTGATCAACGCCAAGCCAGAGGCCGTGAGCGCCGCCGGCCAGATCCACCTCAACGGCCTCGAGGACCTGGCCTACTCACGGTCTTCTTCTCCGACAAGATAATCGCCCACATCAACGTCAACTGGCTGTCGCCGGTCAAGGTGCGTACCACGCTGATCGGCGGCGAGAAGAAGATGGTGGTCTGGAACGACCTGGACGCGGACGAGAAGGTGAAGGTTTACGACAAGGGTGTTGACCTCGCCGAACGGCCAAGGCGTTCACGACCTGTTGGTCAGTTACCGTTCCGGCGACATGTGGGCCCCGAAGGTCGAGCAGACCGAGGCTCTGGCGTCAGAAGCCAGGTACTTCGTCGACTGCGTGCGGAAGAACCAGACGTCCGTTCAACGACGGGGAGGCCGGTCTGAGGGTCGTACGACTGCTCGAAGCGGCCGACCGCTCCCTGAAAGAGAAGGGGAGACCAGTAGAACTATGAACACGCACCTTTGTATCGCGCCCGACGTCAAGCTCGGCGAAAACGTCAAGCTGTCGCAGTTCATCAATCTGTACGGCTGCGAGGTCGGCGACAACACCAAGATCGGCGCGTTCGTGGAGATTCAGAAGAACGCGACGGTCGGCAACAACTGCAAGATCTCGAGTCACACCTTCATCTGCGAGGGCGTCACGATCGAAGACGACGTCTTCATCGGCCACGGCGTGACGTTCATCAACGACATCTACCCGCGCGCCACCGCATCCGGCGGCGGGCTTGCAGACCGAGAAGGACTGGAAAGTGGCGCCCACGCTGATCCAGCGCGGGGCATCGATCGGGTCCGGCGCCACCATCCTGGCGAATGTCACGATCGGCGAGAACGCCATGGTGGGAGCCGGGAGCGTGGTGACCCGGGATGTGCCGGCGAATGCGATTGTCGCCGGCAATCCGGCGCGGGTGCTGAGAAGCATGTCGAAAGCCAAAACGGAGGAATCGATCCTTGACTAATACAAATCACATACCGTTTCTGGACCTGGTGACTCCCCACCGGGAACTGAAGGAGGAGCTGGCCGACGTTTTCAGCCGGGCGCTGGAGTCCGCGGCGTTTATCGGCGGGCCGGTGGTGGAGGCGTTCGAACGCGACTTCGCCGCCTTCTGCGGGGCCGAGCACTGCGTGGGGGTAGGCAGCGGAACGGACGCGCTGCGCTTCGCGCTGATGGCCGCCGGGATCGGCGCGGGCGCAATCGTCGTCACGGTTCCGAACACCTTCATCGCGACGACCGAGGCGATCTCGCAGGCCGGCGCACGACCCGACTTCGTCGATATCGACGAGCGCACCTACAACATGGATCCCGAGAAGCTGGCACGAGTACCTCGACACCGAGTGCGCGGTGGACAGCGTCAGCGGGCAGTTGATGCACCGCAAGGTTCGGGCTGCCGGTCACGGCGATCGTGCCAGTACACCTGTACGGCCAGCCGGCGGACATGGATCCCGATTCTGGAACTGGCGGAGCGCTACAGGCTGGTGGTGATCGAGGACGCCTGCCAGGCGCACGGCGCGGAGTACTTCTCCGAGCGCGGACAACGCTGGAAGAAGGCCGGCTCGATGGGCGCAGCGGCGGCATTCAGCTTCTATCCTGGAAAGAACCTGGGAGCCTGCGGCGAGGCGGGCGCGGTGACGACGAACGACGCCGGCCTGGCGCAGAAGATCCGCATGCTGCGCGACCACGGCCAGAACCGCAAGTACTACCACGACATGGAAGGCTACAACGGCCGGCTGGACGCGATTCAGGCGGGCATCCTCCGGGTGAAGTTACGGCATCTGGCGGAGTGGAACGAGCGCCGGCGGGAAGCGGCCGCGCGGTACCGCGAGTTGTTCGCCGAGGCGGGCGAGGACGAGATGGCGCCATACGAGCCAGATTGGGCGCGCGCGGTCTACCACCTGTACGTGGTCCGCACAACGGACCGCGAGGGGCTGATGCGCCACCTGGCGAAGGCGGGCATCGGCACGGCGATTCACTACCCGGTGCCGCTGCACCTGCAAAAGGCGTACGCGGGACTCGGCTACCGGCCCGGGGACTTCCCCGTCGCAGAGAAGACGCTCCGAGAGATCGTGTCGCTGCCGATGTTCCCGCAGTTGACGGCCGATCAGCAGGTAGATGTGGTGAGCGGCATTGTTGATTTCCTTTATGCCTCGGATCAGATCGCCGCGCGGGCTGTTGGGGCGTAGTGGATGAAGGACCTGCTGCGAATGACTGCGGTCGCCAAGGATACGTCGGCAGGAGTGCCGGACACGGCACGCGCTAGGCTGCGTGCGCTACGGTCGCGGTTCGGTGCTCTGCCGGTGGGCCTGGCGGCGGCGCTGGTCCTCATAGGGGTCAGGCGCGGGACCCATGTGGAGATGAGAGCGGAGGACGGCGTCGTACTGTTCGGGGCTGGAGTAGGTGGTGGAAGGCGGCGGGCCAAACTGCGAGCGGTAAGCGGCCACGACCGGGTCGACCGAGACGAGGGCGTCGGCGCGGTTGGCGAATTGGGGCTGGAGAGGCACGGGTTCTATGCGGACGTCCGGCCCCAAGTCAGGAAGGTTCGACTCGCGGGGGCCACAGCAGTTTGTAGGTCTGCTCCCGGAAGGCCTCGCGGACGCCGAGAAGGCCCCTGAGCACGGGACCTTCGTAACGAATGCCGAGCTCGTCGACGCCGTCGGGAGTTTTCCGGCATGCGCGGGTCGGGCGGATTCGGGAAATGAGTAATAACGGGCATAGTAATTTCCTTTCTTGCGAGAATGATAAACTGCAGACAAAAATGGGTACAGCCAGCCATTTCGCTCACTACGCGAAATGGAGGCAGTCCCTGAGTACGGTTGCGAGACACCGTCACCGGTGGGCGCCCCAACGCCAGGGCGCCCATCGGGGTGTGTGGACAACGTGGGCTGCTTACGGGCCGGTCTTAGAGAGGCAGCGGAGAAGGGTTTGCCTACCCGTCCCCCGAATCGCCGGGGACTTCAGCCTTTTGACCTTCGTGCATATCCGAATCAACCAGCAGGGCTGGCCTCACGTTTCCCGCTTGGAGAATCGATTCTCTCCTGTCACGCTCCTCTCTCAATATGGTCGGAGCGCCAAGCCGCCTTTGTCCGCGGGACACGGGTTCGGCGGCGCGAATACACCAGATGACGATGACGGCCCGGCCGGGCTCAGCGCATCACCTCTGACTAAAGTACACCACAGGCCACCAAGAGCCGCGGGCAGGGTTGCCGTCAAGTGATTGACAACACGGCAAATCGAGTTTGAAGGAAGTTGTGAAGAAGATTTGGATCGATCTCGATAACACACCTCATATCCCCTTCTTTGTGCCCATCATGGAGCAGCTCCAGCAGCGCGGCTTCTCCGTGATCGTCACCGCGCGGGACTGTTTTCAGGTTTGTGCTTTGGCGGACTTGTTTCAGTTGAAGTACAAACGGATCGGACGGCACTATGGAAAGCACAGACTGCTGAAAGGCTTGGGCCTGACGGTTCGCGCCATCCAGCTTCTGCCGACGGCGCTGCGGCAAAAGCCCGGCCTGTCTCTCTCGCACGGGTCCCGCTCGCAGTCGATGGTCTCCGCGCTGCTTGGCATTCCGTCGATCACGATCCTCGACTATGAGTACGCGAGGTTTCTTCCGTTTCTGAGGCCAACCTGGGTAATGGCCCCCGAGGTTATTCCCGATTCGGCCATCGACACCGATAAGAACACGGTCCTTCGCTATCCGGGGATCAAGGAGGATGTGTATGTCCCGAGCTTTCAAGCCGGACCCCGGAGTCCTGGCGGAGCTCGGGATAGATGACGCGAGCATAGTTGTGACGGCACGCCCTCCCGCCGACGAAGCCCATTACTACAATCCAGAAAGTTCCACGCTGTTTCGGGCTGCAATCGACCTCATTAGCCTCGCGCCTGGGGTCAGGATCATCATGCTGCCGCGCAATGCCCGACAAGCATCCTCCATTCGGAAGTCCTGGCCGCAGCTCTGCTCGAACAGGACGATAATCATTCCGGAGCACGCAATCGACGGGCTGAATTTGATCTGGCACTCCGACCTGGTGGTAAGCGGCGGTGGAACGATGAATCGCGAAGCCGCGGCATTGAATGTCCCCGTCTACAGCGTCTTTCGGGGCACGATCGGCGCGGTCGATCGATACCTGGCAGGTTGCGGGCGCCTGGTGCTTCTGGAAAGCGTGAAAGACGTGGAATCCAAGCTCGTGGTGAGAAGGCGCAGCAAGCCGACTGGAGCCCAGCTCGACAGCAAGGGTGCTCTGGGGGCAATTGTGGACCACATAGTTGGAATTGTGGAGAAGCCGGGATACCACCGCTGCGAGAAGGCGCTGTGACAGCCACGGTGAGAAGCCAGGCCAGCCTGTCGTGTTCGGCCCGGCCGGACATTCGGGAACTGAATAGCCTGGCAGCCGCCGGACTGACGCCGATGTTCGACCCCAAAACCCAGTTGTTCTGTCACCGGCTCAAGTTGGGGCCGGAAGGGTTAGCCAGAGAAGGAACTTCTCACCGGTATACCGTGATGTCGCTCCTCGGGCTTCACCGTTACGAGACGACGGGTGGGGTTTCTCCGATCGAGATCGGAACGGCGTTGGATTCGCTCTTCCGAGACTACAGTTGGGTAGATAACATCGGTGATGCCGGCCTGCTGTTGTGGCTGGCTGCGCTGGCTGCACCGGAACGACTCAGCGGGCTCTGTTCCGGCCTTCACGTGGAATCCGCCCTGGCCCGGTTTCAAGGGGCCCGTGAGGGACGAACCATGGAACTGGCCTGGTTCCTGGCCGGCTTGTCGCACGTGGCTTTGGCGAAGTCCGAACAGCTCCCGAAACTGGAAGGCCTCGCCATGGCGACCTTCGAATCGCTCAAGCGCAATCAGGGAAGGCACGGCATCTTTGGGCACCAGGCAGCCGGGAGAAGCGTCGGCGGCGTGCTGAGAGGCCGCATCGGGAGTTTCGCGGATCAGGTGTACCCGATCTATGCCTTGACTCGATTCGCCCAGGCATATGCGATCTCACCCGCCTTCGACTTGGCCCGGAGATGTGCAGACGCCATCTGCCATGCACAGGGCGAACTGGGACAGTGGTGGTGGCATTATGACGGGTCAAGCGGCAGGGTTTTTCAGAAGTATCCAGTCTACTCCGTTCATCAACATGGCATGGCGCCGATGGCGCTGCTGGCATTAGGGGAGGCGACCGGATCGGACTACAGTGGGCCAGTTCATAGAGGGCTTGCGTGGATCGACAGAGAACAATGAATTGGGCTTGGACCTGAGGGACACCCCTTCAAATCTCATTTGGAGGTGTATCTATCGCACGGGTTGGACGATGTACCTGCGTGAATTTGTGAACTTCCTAAGGCCCGCGGAGAGCGCGGGAGCGGGTGGCGATCTCAAGGTGTTGTTCGAATGCCGTCCATATGAACTGGGCTGGCTGCTGTACGCCTTCGCCGGGCGGGATGGGAATTAGCTAAGTCCGCTCCCTATCGGTCGCGGTTCGGAATACGAGGTCAGAGCAAATGAAAATCATGAGTGTGGTAGGGGCGCGACCGAACTTCATGAAGGCCGCTCCCATCATCTCGGCGATCAACGCGCACAACAGCCAGGCGGCTGGGAGCCGCTCCGAGGCCATTCAGCATGTCCTGGTGCATACTGGCCAGCACTACGACCAAGCTATGTCCGACTCTTTCTTCGCGGACCTCAACCTCCCCAAGCCCGACGTTCACCTGGGCGTTGGCTCCGGATCTCACGCTTTCCAGACCTCGGAGATCATGAGGAAGTTCGAGGAGGTCTTGCTCCGGGAGAAACCGGATGTCCTGATCGTGGTGGGCGATGTGAATTCGACCGTGGCATGCGCTTTAGTGGCGGCCAAGATCTCCTTTGATGCTTCTGGGGCTCGGCCGCTCATCGCTCACGTCGAAGCCGGTCTCAGATCCTTTGACCGCACGATGCCGGAGGAGATCAACCGGATTCTCACCGACCAGCTTTCGGATTTGCTGTTTGTGACCGAGGAAAGCGGGCTGCGCAATCTGGCCCACGAAGGTGTGCCCGCCGAAAAGGTGCACCTGGTGGGCAATACCATGATTGATTCGCTCCTGGCCTGCAAGGAGAGGGCGGAGGCATCCACCATTCTCGAAGATCTCGGCCTTCGCAATGGCACGGCCAACGGCGGCTCCAGCGACTGCGTAACGCCCTACGCGCTGCTGACGCTTCACCGCCCCGCGAACGTCGATAGTCGGGATGCGTTCTTGAACATCCTGAATGGTCTGGAGGACTTGGCGAAGGAATGTCCCGTTATCTTCCCGGCGCATCCTCGAACTCAGAAGCGCATCAAGGAATTGGGTCTGGAGCGGCTATTTTGCGGTGAAGGAGATCGGGCGCCATTCGCATGATCGAGCCGCTGGGGTACCTGGATTTTCTCTGTTTAATGAGAAACGCGAAACTTGTCGTTACGGATTCAGGGGGCATCCAGGAGGAGACCACCTGTCTGGGCGTTCCTTGCGTCACGGTCCGTGAGAATACCGAAAGGCCCGTTACGCTCGAGACCGGCACAAACACGCTGGCTGGGGTAGAAGAAGCAGGCATCCGGGAAGCGGTGAAACGCCAGCTTGGAAGGACCTTTGCGAGCGATGTGCCACACAAGTGGGATGGCAGGGCCGCGCACAGAATCGCTGCGATTCTAATCGACTGCGCCGGCCGGCGCAGCGCTGACCGGCGGGGGACTGTCTCATGAAGGTCCTGCTGATCGGTCATCGCGGGCAATTGGGCAGCGATTTGCGCAAGGTATTCGAGGGTGAAGACCTAATTCTGACCACGCAGGAAGAGATGCGCGTCGAGGATGCCGCGCGTGTGGACGCGGTAGTCGGGCAGGCCCAGCCGGATGTGATTCTGAACTGCGCCGCCTTTCACCGCGTGGACGACTGCGAGGATTGCGCCGGCCGGGCGTTCGAGGTCAACGTCTTCGGGGTCCACAACCTGGCCCGGGCGGCAGCCCAGGCAGGCGCAAAGCTCATTCACTTCAGCACGGATTACGTGTTCGACGGACCCGGCCGGACCCCATATGTGGAGACAGACCTGCCTTGTCCGAAGTGCTTATACGGCGCCTCGAAGGTGTCTGGCGAATTCCTGCTGCAATCGACCTGGTCAAAACATTTCATCTTTCGTGTCAGCGGCTTGTATGGCTACTCCGGAAGCCGGGAGAAAGGCACAAATTTCGTTGAGATGATGATCGGTTTGGCACGGCAGGGCAAGCCGATCCGGGTGGTCGATGACCAAGTCCTCACGCCGACCCGAACGATGGACGTGGCACGCACTGTCCGCCGGCTAGCCGATACAGACTACTACGGGCTCTACCACCTGACCAACGCGGGGCAGTGCAGTTGGTACGAATTCGCGGCCGCAACCTTCGAGTTGGCCGGTCTCCATCCGGACCTGACCGCGGTGTCCTCGGCCGCGTTTCCCACCAAGGCAAGGCGGCCGAACTATTCGGTCCTCGACAACCGGCGCCTGCGTGATGCCGGTTATTCGGACCTGCCGCATTGGCGGGAGGCGCTGGAATGCTACATCAAAGGGCGCACGGCCGCTGGCCGATCTTGACGGTGATTACTTATGCAATTGCGAATCGAGTCTAAACATCTAAATGGAATTGTCGTGATCGTGCCGGAAGTGTTCGAGGACGATCGAGGATTCTTCATGGAGGTATTCCGCGCCGACCAGTTCAAACAACTGGGATTGCCACACGAGTTTGTCCAGGAAAACCACTCCAGGACTGCCAAGAATGTGGTGCGGGGCCTGCATTTCCAATGGGATCCGCCCATGGGAAAACTCATGCGTGTCACCCAAGGCGAAGCTTTTCTGGTCGCGGTGGACATCAGAAAAGGCTCGCCGACGATGGGCCACTGGTACGGAACCATGGTCTCGGCGCAGGATAAGAAGCAGGTATGGGCGCCAGCGGGATTTGCCCGGGGCTTTTGCGTGCTTTCCGACTACGCCGAGGTCCAGTACTTGTGCACCGGCGCCTACAACAACAAGGCCGAGTCCGGTTTCCTGTGGAATGACCCGGCCGTTGGGATTCACTGGCCGGTGACCGATCCAATCCTTTCCGCCAAGGACGCGAAGGCTCAGACCCTGGCGCAATGGCTGGGGTCTCCACTCTCAGAGCGTTTTCAGTACGATGAAGGCTCTCCCACACCCCGGTGAGCCGCACTCTGAGCTTTCGTACCACTTCAACTGATTCGTAAGGAGATAACATGAAGCTTCTCGTCGCCGGAGGCGCAGGCTATGTAGGTTCAGTCCTCATCCCGAAACTGATCGACCGAGGATACAAGGTGGACGTCGTGGACTTATTCTGGTTTGGAAACCACCTTCCAGCAGGTGTGGGGGTCCTCAGCAAGGATATCTTCGAACTTTCCGAAGAAGACCTGCAGCCCTACGACCAGGTACTTTTTCTCGCAGGTCTCTCCAACGACCCAATGGCAGAGTACTCGCCGCACAAGAACTTCATATTCAACGCCGCAGCGCCCGCTTACCTGGCCTACATGGCGAAGATCGCGAAAGTAAAGCGGTTTATCTATGCGTCATCCTGCTCTGTTTACGGCTACACGGAAAACGAACTCTACGATGAAAGCCGCGCGGTTGGGTCGATGTATCCGTACGGGATATCGAAGCTCCAAGGGGAACAGGCGGCAATTCAGTTAACTGACTCAACCTTTTCGGTCATCGCTCTACGTAAGGGAACCATTTCCGGATACAGCCCGCGAATGCGTTTCGATCTCATCATAAACACCATGTTCAAGGCCGCAATGAAGAGCCGCACCATCACGATCAACAATCCGTCGATCTGGCGGCCCATTCTCAGCATCGAGGACGCCGCGACCGCGTACATTCGGGCTGTCGAAGCGGACCATCGGATTTGCGGCATTTTCAACATCGCTTCCGGTAACTATACGGTGGGAGAAATAGGGGATCTGGTGAAGCAAGCGATTGAGGAGCGCCAGTCCATTGGCCTCAGCCTCTGCATCAAGCATCTGCAGGACTTGCGAAGCTACAAGGTGGCAACAGAAAAGGCACAAAACGTCCTGAGCTTCCATCCTGCCGGAGACGTCAGGTCGATCGTGGGAAACCTAATCGACAACATGAACAAGTGCGACGATTGGGACAATCCAGCCTACTCCAACATAGAATGCTTCCGCGCACTGGAAAACGGGATCAAGATCCACAACATGGTGGGCGCCGCTGCGAAGTAAAGGTGGCGGCTGCCGCGGTTGATAGTCAAGCCGGGCCGGCAGAGTGGAATCGAAACACCGCATGGTAGCAGACGTCAAATACGTCGTCATCACGCCAGTACGCGATGAAGAAGACCATATTGAGGCTACGATCAGGACCGTCTGCGGGCAGACGGTCCGGCCGGCGCAGTGGGTGATCGTCGATGACGGCTCCACGGATGGAACCGCAGGAATCATTGATCGATATGCCGATCAGGAACCGTGGATTCAGGTGGTCCATAGGCCGAACCGGGGCTTTCGAAAGTCGGGCGGCGGTGTCGTCGAGGCCTTCTACGATGGGTACAGCGTCTTGCGCCGCGAGGACTGGGAGTTCATCGTTAAGCTCGATGGCGACCTGAGTTTCGGTGCGGATTACTTTGAGAAGTGCTTTGAGCACTTTCGGCGCGAACCGCGACTCGGAATCGGCGGCGGAGAGATCTATCACGAGGTTGCCGGAAAACTGAAACTCGAGGTAAATCCAAGGTTTCACGTCAGGGGAGCGACGAAGATCTATCGAAGGGCCTGCTGGGAGGCGATTGGCGGGCTTTTGCAGGCTCCAGGGTGGGATGCGATCGACGAAATCAAGGCCAACATGCTGGGTTGGAAGAGCTACAGTTTTGCCGATCTCAGGTTGGTTCACCACCGCGTTACGGGATTGGCCGACGGGTGGTGGCGGGATAGGGTAAAGCATGGTCTGGCTTGCTACGTTACCGGATACCATCCCCTTTTTGTCGCCGCCAGTTGCCTCCGTCGACTCGCCCAAAAACCCTATCTTGTCGGCTCTGCCGCAGTCTGCTGGGGCTTTGTGAAAGGCTATATCACTGGCGCCCCCCGGCTGTCCGACGCACGGCTAGTGAACTACGTGAGGAGGCAGCAACTGCGACGGCTCTGCGGCCTGGAGACCATTTGGAAGTGACTCCGCGGCTCTGACTAAAATGTGTGGAATTTGCGGGAAACTGAACTTCGACCTGGGGGCCGCCGTGGATCGCGGTCTGGTTCAGGGCATGCTGGAGACGATTCGGCATCGAGGCCCTGACGACGAAGGGGTTTACGTGAACCCCGGGATTGGCCTGGGACATAGGCGGCTGTCGATTATTGACTTAAACACCGGGCATCAGCCCTTGTCGAATGAAGACGGTACGGTCTGGATCGTTTTCAACGGAGAGATATACAATTACCGCGAGTTGCGTAGTCTTCTGTTGAGCAAGGGGCACACACTCAGGACGCAGACTGACACCGAGGTGATCGTCCATCTCTACGAGGAACTAGGCGCCGACTGCCTGGAGAAGCTGCGCGGGATGTTTGCCTTCGCCATCTGGGACGAAAGAAGGAAGACGCTTTTTCTGGCGAGGGATCGCGTAGGCATAAAACCTCTTTACTACTACCGCAACGGCGAATCCCTGATTTTCGCCTCCGAGATCAAGGCCATCCTGGCGGACCCCTCTGTTCCTAACGAGATAGCGCCAGAGATCATCGATCGCTTCTTGACGTTCCGTTACCTGCCCGGCGAAGAGACGCTGGTGAAGGGAGTCAACAAGCTGCCCCCAGGTTGTTATCTCCTCAGCAAGAACGGCAGAACGGAAGTGCGGCAATACTGGGACCTTGATTTCTCCAAGCCTCGGCGTAGGGGGAGCCTTAAGCAGGCCGAACGCGAACTGGAGACCCTGCTGGCTGAAACGGTCGACTTGCACATGATCGCAGATGTTCCCGTGGGTGTCCTGTTGAGTGGAGGAGTGGACTCTACGGCAGTACTCAGCTTCGCCGTGGAGAAGACGAAAGAGGAAGTCAACACTTACACCGTCGGGTTTTCAAACCCTGGAGTCGCCGACGAGAGGCCCTATGCCAAGCTGGCCGCAGAGACCTTCAAGACGCGGCACCATGAGATGACGATCACGGCGGCGGACTTTTTCGATTTCATGCCCAGGTACGTGTGGCACATGGAAGAGCCCGTATGCGAGCCGCCGGCCATAGCCATGTACTACGTCTCAAAACTGGCGAGGGATGATGTCAAGGTGCTCCTGTCGGGAGAGGGTGGGGATGAGGGCTTTGCCGGCTATAGCAATTATCGCAATCTGCTTTGGCTTGAACGAATGAAACGCGGCTTCTCCCCACTGAACGGCGCCGTGGCCGCCGGGCTTCGCCTGGCTACCTCAATGTTCCACTTGCCAAGGGTGGCGAAGTACGTGCCTTTGATGAAAGCGCCTTTCCCGAGCTACTATTACAGCCGCACGTCAAACCCGTACCGCACTACTGGGAACCGGTTGGGCACGTTATACTCGCCCGACTTTGCCGGAACAATCGACCGCGAGCACAGCCTTGAACCTGTGCGGCGCCTGCAGGCGCACGTCCGGGGGCAAAACACCTTGGACGCGATGCTCTACATCGACACCAAGACATGGTTGCCCGATGATCTGCTCATCAAGGCCGACAAAATGACGATGGCGAACTCCCTCGAGCTGCGTGTGCCGCTGCTAGACCATCGAGTTCTGGAATTCGCGGCGTCCTTGCCCCCGAACTTCAAACTGAAAGATTTTAGAACCAAGTACATTCTCAAGAAAGCCTTATCGAAGCGAATTCCGAAGCAAATCCGCAATCGGAAAAAGGCTGGCTTCCCGGTGCCATATAGCGGCTGGATCCGACACGAGTTGAAAGACATGGTGTGGGCGGTGCTGACCGACTCCAAGACGACAAACCGTGGGTATTTTAATAAGCAGGCTGTCCAACAGTTGCTCCAGGCCAACTCACGCGACAGCGACTATTCTGCGGAGATTTTCTCCCTGCTAACTCTCGAACTCTGGTTCCGAGTGTTTCTGGAAGGCGAACGGCCTCCTCTGCCAATCGGCCGCGGGCCGGTGACGAGAGACCCCGTTGTACTAGCGGAACGGGCGTACACCTCGACACCCGGTATGGAGGCGTAAAGTGGCTGTCCGTCAAGTTCATATGACATGGCTTCGTACGCTGCCGGCACTACTCCCGCGAATTGCGACGAAAGCTAACACGATGTGGCTCAGGACCATGTATCCCTTCGCCGGTTTCGGCCGAAGGGTATCGATCCACTACTCGTGTGAGGTGTCTGTGACAGGAGCCGCATATGTGGATATCGGCGACAATGTTTACCTGGGACGGGATGTATGGCTGAATGCCGCAGATGATGCGGGAGCGGAAGAAGCCAGGATCGTCTTGAAAAGCGGCTGTGGAATCGGCAGACGGTGCACGATTTCCGCGAAGAACAGGATCGCCCTCGAGGAGAATGTGCTGCTTGGTCCGTCGGTGCTAATCATGGATCACAATCACGAGTACGCCGACCCGGACATCCCAATCAGCCTGCAGGGGATAACAACAGGAGGCCGCATCACGATTGAGCGGAACTGCTGGCTCGGGTACGGGTGTGCCATCCTATGCAACGCAGGGGAGTTGTGCCTGGGGCGCAACAGCATAGTGGGCGCGAACAGCGTTGTCACGAGAAGTTTCCCTCCGTATAGCATAATCGCCGGGAACCCAGCGAGGCTGGTCAGGCAATACGACCCGACCTCTCGGACTTGGGTCCGAGTCTAGCCGCGTGGCTCGAGCGGGATTCTTCAACTCGACAGTGTCACCACAATATGGATTGACAGAACGTTACTCCGGCCGCCGGCGGTCAGCTCTGAGCCTCGCCGCGAGGGCCCTGTGGCACATTCCCGGCCGTTTTGGCCTGGTTCGGCTGCTTGGGCCGCGCGATTCGTTGCGCTGCGTTCTCTTTCATGACATCTCGGATGGAGAGTCGCCGTTTACGAGGGGCCTTGGTGTCTCCACGCCGCGCGGCGGTTTCGAGGCGGCGCTGAAGTTTATTACTAAACACTACACGCCCATCCGCTTGCAGGACATTCTGGCGGATTCCGGCGGCCGGAAACTCCCACCCAGGCCGGTGCTGTTAACCTTTGATGACTCCTACGCATCGATCGCCGAAGTTGCAGCGCCGCTCTGTTATGAATACCGCGTGCCGGCGGTCTTCTTCATTAACGCAGCCTGTCTCGATAACAGGCAGTTGGCGCTGGACAATCTCATCTGCTATGTGGCCAACGTCCTCGGCCTGAACAGAATCGCTGACGTGGCTCGCGCTATTACGGGACGCAAAGACCTGGAAGTGCGCTCGATGGCCGAAGTCTTCACTTCCGTTCTGCCGGGTATGTCACTGCGGGCTAGAGAACTGTTCCGAGGCGCTCTACTGGAGTTGGCCGGGGCCGAAGCATCCGATCTGGCGCGGCAGGCGGGGCTCTATTTGACGAGCCGCCAGCTTCAGCGTCTCGCGGCCGGCGATTGCGAGATTGGCAATCACACTTATTCGCATGTGCATTGCAGGTCCTTAACACCTGAGACCTGCTTTCAAGAGATAGACAGAAACAAGGGGGAATTGGAGGCGCTGTGCGGGAGGCGGGTGCGGTCCTTCAGCACGCCTTACGGGTCGTCGGAGGATCTGACGAGCACCGTGGCAAAGCATCTTCAACTTTCCGGCCACGAGGCGGTCTTCCTTAGCGGGAGCGTTGCCAATCGTGGAGACGCCAAGGCTTCCCAGCTTGACAGGGTGAGCATCCATGGAGAAAGCGAAGAGGCGTTGTTTTCCCAGATCGAGGTGTTGCCTCGTTTGCGGGCAATGAGAAACGGGCTGTTTGGCAAAGTGCGTCAAGACTTCGATGCGCCGCCCGTATTGACCGTCTCGCCGGAACCCGATAAGGGCGACTGAAATCCATGTGCGACAGGGATTGGCAGGTTGAAGTGGATGGCTCGACGCCGGATGAATGGGCGCGGATGATGGACCTGTTCAGCGATGCCAACATCTACCAGACGTGGCCGTATGGTCGAGTCCGATGGGGTGACAGGAACCTGAGCCATCTGGTTTTGAGACGAGGTGGCGCAGGTCCTCGGAATCGCACAACTGAGGATTGTTCGGCCGGCGAGACTGAACTTCGGCATGGCGTACCTGCGATGGGGTCCACTGTACGAACGGCGCGGAAGGCCGCCTGATCCTCAGGTCGCGGAACGCATGGCCCGCGCCCTCGAGGAAGAGTATGTCCGCAAGAGGAAGCTCTTCCTGCGAGTGCTGCCGAACGCATTTGTTGGATCATCGCGGGCTGCCATCATGCAATCGGCGTTTTGCAGTTTCACTCAGGAGGCTAGCGCCTCGCACAATACCTACAGAACGTTTCTTCTCGATCTCGCTCCCGGGCTTGACGAATTGCGAAAGAGACTCGACAAGAAATGGCGAAACCAGTTGTCGCGCTCCGAAGATTACGGCCTGAAGGTGGTTGCGGGTAGCGGGAGCGACGAATACCGGGTGTTCTGCGGGATCTACAAAGAGATGCGGAGACGGAAGGCGTTCGAAACGGCCGTGGACGTTGAGGAGTTTGGCCGGATACAAGCGGACCTCGCGGAGCGTCATCGTATGCGCATCTTGATCTGCGAGGATGGGGGTTGTCCGGTCGCGGGACTGGTCGCGTCGGCGATGGGCGATTCGGCGATCTATCTGCTTGGCGCGACTGCCGACAAAGGGCTGAATTCGAAAGGCGCCTATCTTCTGCAGTGGACCCTGATTCAGTGGCTGAAATCGCCAGGGGGTCAGGTGGTACGACCTGGGAGGCATCGATCCTGAACGGAACCCAGGTGTCCACCACTTCAAGCAAGGATTGTCCGGCACGGACGTCTCGCAAATAAGCCCTCTGGTGGCATCCAACGGCGTTGTCTCTTCCATGGTCGTGCGCGGAGGCCTGTTAATGGATCGGGTGCTTCGCGGCTGGCGCACGGCGCGTCCCAGGTGGGGCCTCACACACTCTACGGCCAAAGGCTGAGGACACCCAGTTCAGCTAACTTTATGGATATTTCGGTTGTCATCGTGGGCTGGAATGCGAGGCATTATCTGGAACTGTGCCTCGAAAGTCTGGCGGAAGCGCCGCCACGCCGCACCACGGAGATCCTTGTGGTTGACAATGCCTCGAGCGACGGCTCCGCGGAAATGATCGAAGCTCGATTTCCCCACGTCAAACTCATCAGGAGCACCGAGAATCTCGGCTTTGCCAAAGGCAACAACGTGGGGATCCGGCAATGCCGGGGACGCTATATCGCCCTGGTGAATCCCGACGTGATCGTCCTGCCGGGCTGCCTGGATGCACTGGCGGATTTCCTGGATCAGAACCCCAAGGTGGGAAATGTGGGTCCGCGCGTCCTGAATCCCGACCGGACACTGCAAAGTACTTGCCGGCGATTTCCGACTCTGTGGAACAACTTCTGTTCGGCAACCGCCCTAACGAGCGTTTTCAAGGGCTCCCGTTTTTTCGCGGGCGAGCACATGTTGTTCTTTCCGCATGACAGAACTCTGGCCGTCGATGTCCTGGTGGGTTGTTTCTCGATGGTGCGTCGCGAAGCCTTTGAGGCCGTTGGCCTGCTGGATGAAGACCTGTTCATGTATGGTGATGATGTCGACTGGTGCCGGCGTAGTTGGAACACGGGATGGGAGGTAGTCTTCTTCCCGGGCGCCCAGGCAATTCATGACCGGGGCCGCATCACGGCCCCGTATCCCGTTCGCTTTGCAATCGCGCAACAACGGTCGGTGATGCATTATTGGACCAAACATCATAGCTTTTTCGGGGTATTGGGAATCCGGAGCATAATGCTTCTCCATCACCTTCTGCGGTACACGTCTGCCGTTGTTTCTGGCTTGGCGCATTCCCAGGGAAGCGCGCAGCGGGAAACGAAGAAACAGGTGAGCGGCGCCTGCCTGCGGCTGCTCATCTCCGGCGGCGTTCCGAACAAGGTCTGAGGGGCAGCCTGGCAGCCGACGTTATGGCAATTCCCGCTTCGATCTCGCGCCTCGCGGATTATTACACACGCCACGGCCTCGGGGCGACAATCCGCCGTACCGCTCTGGCCGTGAAACGGGCGCTGTTTTCAAACCGCATGGCCGTCTTCTACTGTGATCTGGCCGGGAAGACCACGCCTCCGGCGGATCTCCCGAGTTCTCTGAAGGTGGAGCGGCTGAGAAGCTATGCCGAACTCAGTCCGCCGGACTTGCAGCCAGATCATCCATGTCTGGAATCCCAAGCTGGCCCACCGAAACATCGAGGAGCGATTCGATCAAGGGGGCGCTGCTGTGGTTGATCAAGTCCGAAGACGGGCTGGCGGGTTACGGCTGGACCTTGCAGGGACGCACGATCGAGCCCCACTACTTCCCCCTGGCCAGCATGACGTGCATCTTTTCGATTTCCACGTGTTCCCCCAGTATCGGGGTCGGGGAATGAATCCGCTTCTGGTCGCGGACGATCCTTCGCAGCCTGGCAGCCGATGGTGGGGAGCGTGCGTTCATTGAAGCAGCGGAGTGGAACCAGGCGCAGTTGTCGTCTCTTAACAAGACTCCATTTCGTCGCTTGGGTTGGGTCAGGAAGTGGACGATCTTTAGGCGCACCATCGTGTGCTGGACTGAGGACGGGACTTGACAACGAACATCGCACGGGACGTAGCGAACCCTGGTCCACAACAGCGGCCTATCGGACCCGGTCAGATGTTCCACGTTGAATCCCGCCACCAGCGGGAGCCAGGCATCACGGTTCCGGGAGTCTTTGTGTGGCGTAGGCTCGCGTTGGCCATCTGAAAATCCAAGACCTTGTTTATCAGTGACTTGGGTGAATCATGTGAGCGGTGGGCGATGTTAACTATCGGCACTATTGACCTCCGGCAATTCTTCCGATAGAGTTCTAGTGGTTGCGTCTGTTGCGGAAGATGCGCCTGGCGCACCCGGAAGGCAGGAATGAAACAACACTCCCATCTGCCAGGTCATGGCACCGCCGCCCTACTGGTGGCCATCAGTGCGCTTCTCGTGATGTCTGCAAATGCTCTCGCTCAACGTACCTACTACATCGCGGCTAGCGGCTCGAACTCGAGCAATGGAACGAGCCCGAGCACCGCTTGGCTACATGCGCCTGGGATGCCTAACTGCTCTGGCGTATGCGCCTCGGTGACTCCAAGGGCGGGCGACCGGTTCATCTTCAGAGGGGGAGACATTTGGCATTTCGGCAATCGTGCCTATCGCCATATACGGGGGGGACATGGGTATGGGAATGGCCGGGCACTAGCGGGAAAAGCGTCTACATCGGAGTTGACCAGACTTGGTATAACGTCTCGGTTGCGGACATCCTGGTGCCGCCCAATCCTGGACGGCGACAATCCGCTCCAGCACATCCACCACTCTTGACCACTGCGATTACCAGTCAGGTACTAATAATGTATTCATGAACATAGGAGGCCCCTCGATGGTCTATATTACCATCGACAACCTTGAGTTCAAGGGTATCTGCTCGGCGAATCTAAATGGTGCAGCAACTGATATCTATGTCTCGTATGGGTTCGCGGCTTTGAGCTTTCAGAATCTCTATTTTCACGGCTGGACGCATGTTCAATTCAATTGTGGGGCAGGTCCGTGCTTCAATACCTTTATGTTCAGGGGCGGAGCCACAAGTCCTCCAGGGAGCACCTTTCGATATATCGTTGTGGATGGCTCGGATTCCGATCCGGGAGGCGCCGGGGTGCTTCTATGCCGATGGGTACGACGTGGCGTACTCAGTGTTTCGATATGCAGCACAGACAATTGTTCGGTTACCTCATATCTGGCACGACAATCTGATTGAGCACTGGTACGCACCTAGCGACGCCGCAGCCCACGGGAACGTATGGGAGAGTGTTGGTGATTCTCCGGGCACAAATGCTTTCTACAATAACGTGATACGCCACGTCTCACCGGAAAGCCGACGCAAGTGTTAATCTGGCCCTTCCGCTGTTGGTACGACAAGCTACTTGTTCAACAATGTGGTGTACGACGTAAACGACAACGGCGGCAATTACTTCGATATCGGCCAAAATGCGAATTCCGGGAGACCAGGGCACGCTGGTCATCTTTAACAACACGTTCGAGCAGGAGTGTAGTGGCATGGTGCTTTCGTGCTATCGTTTATGCGCATCCTTTTACGGCAGCGAATAACCATTACATTTTGGACAACATCTCCATACTCTCTCCTTGTAGGATGGTACATTTGCGAGCGAGTGGCAATGAGCCATGCGACGGCTGCGTTTACAGGGCTACACGGCTTCGCGGCCTTGCCTATTCCCCGACGTTAGCGAGCGGGGCGACCGTGGCAAAGGAAGTAGTGGGCAATCTTTCTGTGACGCGCTTTTGTCTGCGGGCCTTTTCGACGCGGCCACGGCCTGCCGGAAGGCACCAGTTACGCCTGCACCTACAACGTGTCGAATCACACGGCCTTTTGCCCGGCGACCACGGCCCCGCACGGCCCACGGGCGGTGCTTGGGATGTCGGGGCATTTCAGTACGCCGCGACAGAGGCCTCGCCTCCGAACGCTCCGACAGAACTCGGGGCCACGGTCCAGTGAACGAGGCTAGGGCTGCTAGCGGTCTGCGTCGTTGGCAACGCACGTTAAGGGCTCCCTCCCGGTCGCGGTTTGGTGCTTCAATCCCAGCGAGATACCGCTGAACCACGATAAGGAGCGAGTGATCAATATTTGCGCCGCAGTACACTGGACAGACTTGGCGAAACATACAGCTCGAACAAGTCCCTACGATCTTTTGCTTTAGAGGAAGCAGCGAGTCGCTCAATTCGAAGTCATGATGGACTCAGCACCACATGTCAAGGTTCTGATGACGCTGCCGGAACTTGAAGAGAGTCCGTCCGGCGTGGGAGTCATGGCCAGGCAATCGCGATTCCGAGATGGACTCGTACTTGACGTTTCTGCGGTCAAATCCAGGACCGTGCGCCCGCACGTGCTGGTGGTCTATCGCGGCGGCGAGACCGGAGGCCATTCTGGTCGGTCGGATGACCTCGGCCACATCAGTTGCCGGCTGGGCTATTTGCGGCTGAATTTGCCAGCCAAGATCCTGTGCTTTGTTCATGGGGCGCTGCGGGGGAACCCGTCGAAGGAAAACTGTGATCTCATTGTGAGCGCCGTTATGCAATCGCTCTCGGCCGGGGAAGCGGACGCTGCCTACATGAGTTTCCTCAGAGAGGATTCGGAGCTATGCAGGCTTGGCGGTGCAGAAGCCCGGCGCTGCTGAGCCGTGATTACGTCCACGTGACGCTGCAACATTATGCTGCGGCGCCCTGCCGGCCAGCGTTGATGGGTTCTACGGGGCCTGTCGCCCAAGGTCCGGAAGAATCAGGAAAATGGCAGGCGAAAGAGGCTTGTCAGCGATTTCTCGGGGAAGGTAACGGTTCGCTGTTTTCGAGAAGTAGCGGGAACTTGAAACCTGTCGCGGACGTGGAGCGAGTAGCGCAGGCAGGTCATACCAGCGCGGCCTGGGGGTGGGGTTCTTCGACTGCCCTCACACGAGAGAGCAGTTGCGGTTGAAGGCAGAAAAGGGCTGGCTCCGCGGCTACGTCCTGTATCTTGCCGAGCGCCCGTGCGCCTTCTGGATCGGGGACATTAACGGGAGCACATTCGGCAGCGACTACATTGGCTATGATGCGGAATTCGCCAGCGAATCCCCTGGAATGTATCTGGTCATGAGAGTCATTGAAGGCTTCTGCGACGGTCACCGTGAGGGAGTGACCGAGGTTGACTTTGGCACGGGACACGCCCAATACAAGCAGGTCCTGTCCAATCAGCAATGGTGCGAGACGTCCGTCTACATTTTTGCTCCCACTCTCAAGGGAATCAGCCTCAACTTGGTCCGGTCCGTCGTAGGGGGAATGGATCAAGCCATCAAGAACGTGCTGGCGCGCACGAATCTCCTGCAGAAGGTCAAAAAGGCCTGGCGTGACCATTAAGGCCCGAAGACGGCGAATGCACGCCGGGTCTGAACGCCATGGAACCTGCAAACCTTCGATTTGGAGGCGGCGCGACTGAAACGCTGCTGAATCCGCTGGTGGCGGTGTGGCTGCTGATTGCCATCGTGCTGATCCTGACCCTTCCGCGCAAGAAGGTGATTGTGCCTTTTCTTTTGGCTTTTTTCACGATCCCAGTCGGACAGGTAGTGCTGGTGGGAGGCCTGCACTTTACGGCGCTGCGCATCCTGATTTTGGCCGGATTGGCTCGAAGGCTCACTGTCGGAGGGTCTTCATCGGGAGGCAAGTTTGCGGGGGGATTCAACGCCGTAGACCGGGTGGTGGTGCTCTGGACGGTGTCGGCGCTGACCGTCTTTTCTCTCCAGTGGATGGAGATGGCGGCACTGATCAAGAACCTGGGGGATTTCGTGGACACCTTGGGCGGCTACCTGGTGGTGAGGTTTCTAATTCCCGACGGCGAGGCAATCCGGCGCACGATCAAGGTGTTGGCCGTGATTTGTGCAATCCAGGGCGTCTGCATGATCAACGAGCAGATCACTCACATGAATGTATTCGGTTTACTCGGAGGGATTCCGATCGGGGTGACGGTAAGAGACGGGAACATACGTTCGCGGGAGCGATGGGCTGTCTCTACGCCGGCGTGTTCGCCGGCGTCTTGATTCCCTTGTTTCTCTGGCTGTGGACAGAAGGAAAGTCCCGGATGGCAGCGTTCGCAGGACTTGCCGGGGCCACGGCCATGGTGATCACGTCGTACTCGAGCACGTCGTTGTTGGCCTATGGCGGGAGCCTCGTGGGGCTTGCCTTCTGGCCTCTGCGCAAGCAGATGCGCCTCGTTCGCTGGGGATTCGCGCTGACCCTGGTGGCGCTGCACATGGTGATGAAGGCTCCGGTTTGGGCCCTGATCGCCCGCGTGGACCTGACCGGATCTTCTTCGGGCTGGCACCGCTATTATCTGGTGGACAACTGCATCCGGCATTTCAGCGACTGGTGGCTACTCGGATATAAGTATTACAACGACTGGGGATGGGGCATGTGGGATCTCTGCAACCAGTTTGTTGCCGTTGCGTTGACGGGAGGTCTGGTGACCCTGGTTTTCTATGTCGCGATTTTCAGCCGGAGCTTTGGTGCGATCGGGACGGCAAGGAAGCAGGTGAGACGGGGACCGCGGGCAGGAATGGTTTCTCTGGTGCCTGGGTTCAGCCCTGTTTGCCAATGTGGTGGCGCTTTCGGCATTAACTATATGGCTCAGATGGTGATGGGCTTGTTTTCCCTTGCTGGCCTGCATTTCCGTGGCGACCTTCGAGGCAAGGCAGGCGACGGTTCCGAAGCGTGGAGGCGCCGAGTCAGGAGCAGTTCGCATCCGCTCCCGGCGCGGCGGGTAGTATGTCATGGCTGGAGGCCTGACCCCCTGAAGAAGAAACGGGCCAGAAGCAGACCTCAAGGAGAAACAATGAGCGACAGAAACGAGCGCGTCCGGGTGGTGTACAGCTTCCCGCTCCGGCTGGGCGCGGATAGGATCTGCTACACGGCCTGGCAGCAGGTGAACGGCCTGGCGGCGGCGGGAGCGGACCTGCTCGTTTTCCCCGCTTCTCTTGGCCGGCCGGTGCCCCGGGGGTGCAAGTTTCCCCGACGCTGGCCAGAGGGAAACTGCGCCTCCCGTACAGGATCGTCGGCACGATGCGGGCAGTGTGCGTTGCACGATCATATCGTGGCCCGCCGAATCGAGAAATTGGCGGGACAGATTGACATCATCCATACCTGGCCACTGGGAGCGCTCGAAACGCTCAAGACGGCCGCGAGGCTGGGGATCCCCACCGTACTGGAAAGGTGCAACGCTCATACCGGCTTTGCCATGGAGGTGGTGCAGAAGGAGTGCGACCGCCTGGGGGTCGCGCTGCCGCCGGATCACGAGCACGCCTACAACGCGGAGAAGCTGCGCAAAGAGGAGGAGGAATACAGGCTGGCCACGCGCCTCTTGTGTCCTTCGGATTTCGTAGTGAAGACCTACCTCGACAAAGGATATGCCCGGGAGCAGTTGGCGCGGCACATCTACGGATATGACGAGACGGTGTACTACCCCGGCAGCGAGCCGCGGGACCCCAAGCGCGGGCTGAGCATGCTGTTTGTGGGGGTGTGCGCGGTGCGGAAGGGCGTGCACTACGCCCTGGAGGCATGGCTCAGGTCTCCGGCTTCGAAGGACGGGACTTTTCTGATCGCCGGGGAGTTCCTGCCGGCCTACCGGGAGAAGCTCGCGCCCATGCTCGCGCATCCGAGCGTGAAGGTGCTGGGCCACCGAAACGACGTGCCGGAGCTGATGCGGAAGAGCGACATTCTGGTTCTTCCTAGCATCGAGGAAGGAAGCGCTCTCGTGACTTCAGACGCCAGGGCCAGCGGATGCGTCCTGCTGGTCTCGGAAGCCGCAGGCGCGATTTGCCAGCACATGGAAAACGCACTCATGCATCGCGTGGGAGACGTCGAAGCGCTGACCCAACATATCACGATGCTGCATGAAGATCGCGCCCTGCTGGAGAGGCTGCGCGCTGCGTCCCTGAGAACCGTCCCAGAGATCACCTGGACCGCGGCCGGGAGTAAAGCTCCTTGACGTATACCGGGAAACGATTGCGGCCCACAGGGCAGGAGCGCCGCGGAGACCGGCCGGGCTCGAGAGGCCGTCTGCGTCAAATCATAAGCCTGTCTTCACCTTCCCTAATGGCTCGACCGGTTCCAGGTGGATCAAAGCAGACAAATCGGCAGCAAGCGGGTTTCATGAATCCCAAGGTATCCGTCATTATCCCGACCTATAACCGGGCAGCCAAGGTCCGGAACGCCATCGAAAGCGTCCTGGCGCAGACATTCTCCGACCTCGAAGTCATCGTGGTGGATGACGGATCGTCGGATGACACGGGAAAGATCCTTGAGGGAGATTTTTGGCGATCGGATCCGCTACTACTCCCAGGCCAATCAGGGCGTCAGCGTGGCACGGAACAAGGGAGTGGAGGAAGCTCGGGGCGAGTGGATCGCTTTCCTGGACTCCGACGATCTCTGGGAAAAGGAAAAGCTCGAGTGGCAGTTCAAGGCCCTGGAGCGATTTGGTCCCCAGTGCGGCGGGTGTTATACAGACGCGCGGTTTTTCAACCATCCGGAAACACGGACCCTATTCCAGATGGCGGAAGAGAGCTATCGGCATGAAGGAACGATGGGCGTCAACACGGACGTGCTGAGGCTGCTGGTGAGACCAGGGGGCGCAGGTATGGTCGTCTGCCTCTCCTCTCTCCTGGCTCGCGCCGATGTGGTAAGAAGAACGGGAGGATTCGATCCCAAACTGCTGTATAGCCAAGACAGCGAATTCATGTTCCGGCTGGCTATGCTCACGGGCTTCTGTTACGTCAACCGTCCGCTCGTCTGGTTCGATCGATCGCCCGCGGAACTTCGCCATGTGGGAGTGAGCTCAGATTGGAACAAGATGGAATTCTTTCTTCAGGATAGCCAGCTCCGACTTGAGGGACTTCTTGCGTCTTGAGCGAAGGCCTGCCGGGAAAGTCCGCAAGCTAATTCGAGAGCAGCTTGGCTCGGTCCACAGCGGGTGGGCCAATTGGTATCTGGAGACCGGACAGTACGGAAAGGCGCGCGAAGCCGTCTCGAGAGCAGCGCGATTGGACCTGACGTTCAACGTCGCGGTGAAATGGCTGCTGACGTGGATGAGTCCCCGACTGGCGCTCCGAACTGTGCGGCACCACCAGGAAAGCAGGAAGGATTCGTCTCCTTTCATATGAGAATCTCAGTTATGGGCGCAACGTACCCGTCTATGGGCTGTCCCGCGCCGTGGATTCGGCTAGGGAATCGTGTTGAGACCGGAAAGCACGCCGGGCTCACCCTCCGCGAGGTCTCGGAAATTGGAGGCCCGAGATGGATCTAATGCGAAGCTACGACCGCGCCAAGGTGGTGATCTGCGGCCTCTTGCTAAGTG
The DNA here is from genome assembly GCA_963734625.1 of Bryobacterales bacterium. Taxonomy (GTDB): domain Bacteria; phylum Acidobacteriota; class Terriglobia; order Bryobacterales; family Bryobacteraceae; genus CAVTHW01. The sequence continues at coordinate 155,993 of CAVTHW010000016.1, forward strand.
ACCGCCTCAGGGCCAGACTATGCGCGGCGGCGCCTGGCTGGGAGCGGGAAGCGTGGCTGAGCAGGCTGCCCGGTTTGCCCGTAACATCCTGCTGGCGCGACTTCTGGCACCCGAGGCCTTTGGGACAATGGCTATTGTCCTGTCCTCCGCATCGCTTGTTGACACTCTCACCGATGTGGGACACAAGGCGGCAATCATTCAAAATCCGCGGGGAGGGAAGGAGGCCTACCTAAACGCATCTTGGTGGCTGGGAATGGGGCGAGCGATCTTTTCGTACTCTGTCATCTTCGCAGTGGCTCCCTGGATCTCCAGCTTCTACGGGCGCGCAGAACTGTCCGGTTTGCTTCGAGTGGCACTATTGGGCATTCTACTCAACGGTGCAATCAGTCCTCGTTCCATTCTCGCGCAGAAGGAGTTGAAGTTCGCACGCTGGGCAGCAATTACAAATGGAGGCGGCATCTGTGGCGTGATTCTGACGGTGGTTCTTAGTTTCTATATTCGTGATGTGTGGGCTCTGGCAATCGGCTATTGCGGCGAGCACGCTTTCCGTTGTCTTCTGTCATATGCCCTGTGCCCAGGGCTGCCGTCACTCCGGTGGGACTGGCATGCTGCCCGAGAGCTATTGAAGTTCTCGCGAGGAATATTCGGTTTGGGGTTTCTGAACCTTATCATCGCACGCGCGGACATCTTCGTCTTAGCCAGGCTGTACTCTTCGATGGCCCTGGGCCTATATACCATGGCGATATCCCTGGTCGCGACTCCCTCGGTGTTCCTTACAGGCGTGCTGGCTCAGGCCCTTATCCCAGCGCTATCCAGCGTTCAGGAGGATATGGAACGCCTCAACCGTATCCTTGTGGAGGTGACCTCGTGGCTTGCCTTGCTAGGGTTGCCAGCCGCCGTTTCCATATGCTTGTGTGCGCCATACCTTCTCACTGTCGCCTACGGGCCTCGGTATGTTGCCGCCGTGGGACCGTTGTCCGTCGCATGCGCCGTAGTGCTTCTGACCGTGCTGCATGCCGTAATAACGTGCGTCTTATTCGCTAAAGGCCGTCCGGGACTGCATCGCTACGCGGTTGCCGCCACTGCCGCCACAATGCTCGTCGCGATCTACCCAGCCAGCAAGTTCCTGGGGCCCGTCGGAGGACAGGTCGCAGCGCTGCTTGCGATTGCCGTTGGATATATCTTTCAACTTATGCGCATGCCCGCGGTCACCGGCCTCAAGCTGCTTCGATATGGAGGCGCATTTGTGCGACCAGCGCTGGCATCCGCCGGCATGCTGGTTGTCGTCCTGGGCAGCCGCCGGCTTGGCTTGGCTGATCAGGCCGGCGGTATATATAGCGCTTTGCCTCGGAAGCTGCGTCGTCGCTTACGCCCTGTGCTCGTGGGCTCTTCTGCGTGGTCTAAGGAGACGCGATGGGTTGTTCGCGTGCAACGCCGCTGACGCGCTGAATTGACCAAGCGGTTTCGTCATCCCGCCCCCAGCTAGGCCGCGCCGGGCATTTAAGAGGATCGTGACGTTCGAAGTCGTTAATCCGCTACTTGAACCGGGTTGGAACGAGTGGATACTCCGGCACCGGATGCCGGCATTTTTCACACTGCCGGGTGGGCTCGCGTGCTGGCCGGGTGCTATGGGTATGTTCCCCGGTACGGTGTCCTCAAGGAGGCAGACCGGGTCGTAGCGCTGCTCCCGATGATGGAGGTAGACAGCCTGTTGACCGGCCGCCGGGGGGTGAGTCTTCCGTTTTCCGACGAGTGCCAGCCGCTGTTGGGCGAAGGCGTGATGCTGGAGTCGATCGTCGAGCCGGCGCGGGCGCTCGGCCGGCAGCGGGGTTGGGACTACCTGGAACTTCGCGGCGGGAGCGGCCCTCCGACCGGCGCCGTACGGAGCGAGGAGTTCAAGATGCATTACCTCGCACTCGAAGGGAGTGAGGAGATCCAGTTCCAGAAGCTCCAGGGCTGTCAACGGCGCAACATTCATAAAGCGCTCAAGGAGGGCGTTGAGATTCACCGGCTCCAGACCCGGGCATCCGTCGACGACTACTATGCTCTCCATTGCGTGACGCGCAGGCGCCAGGGGTTGCCGCCGCAGCCGCGCCGCTTCTTCCATGCTATCCACGAGCATGTGATCGAAGCTGGGAGCGGGTTTGTGCTACTGGCTCGCCACAAGGGGCAGCTCATCGCCGGGGCGGTCTATCTTTTCCATGGGTCCAGGGCACTCTACAAGTTCGGGGCCTCTGACAGGTCTTTTCAACATCTGCGCGCCAACAGCCTTCTGATGTGGGAGGCGATCCGCTATTTCCGCGTTGCGGGAATGCGGCAATTCTCATTCGGCCGGACTGATCCGGCCAATGCCGGCCTACTTCAATTCAAGCGGGGATGGGGGGCCGAAGAGGTTCCCCTGTGTTACTATCGAATCGGCCTGAGAAAAGAGGTGCGGTTGAAGCAGACAATCCGCGCCGAGGGGGCCGGCGCCGCTTCCAGGATAATGCAGCAGTTGCCAGTGCCGGTATTGCGCCTGCTGGGCAGTCTCGCCTATCGGCATATGGGTTAGGCTGAACGTTCGGTCTTAGTGTGCCAACTTTGTCTATGATCCCCGACGCCTACTACAGCCTCAGGCCGCTCATTCCGCGCCGGATGCAACTCATGTTGCGCCGTTGGCGCGTGCGTCACCAACGTCAGCAGAATGGTTACTGCTGGCCGCTGTGGGAGGCCGCGGGGGCGGCTCCTCCCAACTGGCCAGGCTGGCCGGCGGGCAAGCGGTTTGCCCTGGTCCTGACACACGACGTCGAGAGCAACTTAGGGGTGTCGCGCTGTGAACAGCTAGCGGACATCGAGGAAGAGCGAGGGTTCCACTCCACCTTCGGATTTGTGCCGTTTCGTTATGAGACGCCAGACCGGCTTCGTCGCAGCACTGGTGGATCGCGGCTGCGAGATCACGGTCCACGATTACAATCACGACGGGAAGCTGTTTCGCAACCGGCGCATTTTCGAGGAACGCCGCGGTCCGGTTAATGAAGTTCTTAAACGTTGGAAGACGCGCGGCTTCGCCTCCGCCGCCACGTTGCACAATCTGGCTTGGATTGGTGAACTGGACATCGACTACGATACTTCCACGTTCGACGTTGACCCCTTCGAACCACAGTCCTGCGGTGTGGGCCGCATCTTCCCGTTTTGGGTTCAACCGCCCAATGGCGATGGCCGCGGCTTCGTGGAGCTGCCCTACACGCTACCGCAAGATTTCACCCTGTTCATCTTGATGCGTGAGCTGAGCAACGACATCTGGCGCACAAAGCTGGATTGGATTGCCGAGAAGGGAGGGATGGCGTTGATTAAGACCCATCCCGACTACATGGCCTTCGGCAAAGAGGACGGGCGCAACGATCACTACCCGGTCGAATTCTATGCCGGCCTTCTCGATTACGTCCGCGAGCGCTATGGCAATGAGGTGTGGCTCGCATCTCCGGCCGAGATGGCCCGTTACTGGATGGGGCTGCGGCCCACTGGGGCGGGAGGCGCAATAGCAGACCATGGGAGCCTTTGTGGCGGCTGTCGGATGGCACGGTCGGCGGGCTGGCTGAGGCACTACAGACCGCCTGAACTGGGACATTAGGTGAAAGCTCTCCAGTGTATCCGGCAAAGAACCGGGACGAACTCGGAGATCTGGCCGGACGCTCTTCCCAGTTGTGCCATTATGACTCACGATGTGGAGACATCTTCGGCGCGGAGCGAGATGAGACTGGTGTGCGAGGGCGGCACGTGGCGGGCCGAGGGTTCGGGGACCGAGCGCGCACGGGTCGTACACCACTCATGCATGCCGCGTCGAGACTCATCTCGCTGCCAAGGCGCCGGCACGAGAGTGGTCCACGATCATACGGCGTGAAATAGCGGCTGCATTTCGACTTTATGCCCACCTGTAACCCTGTGAGGGATGAGTCCCGCAAGACGGCGGTTGTTGACCACTTCGACCGTTCTGCGGAGTTGTGGGACCAACTCTACGAAGACGATTCTCGAGCTATACCTGTCCAGTACCGGGTCTTCATGCGGCAGCGGGTTCGCCTGGTCCTCGATGCGTGCGACTCGTTTGCGGGGCAGCAGGTCCTGCGGGTCCTTGACCTTGGCTGCGGCGCGGGGAAGCTGGTTCAGGCCCTGGCGGAGAGAGGGCATTGTGTGGTCGGCGCGGACCTGTCTGAAGCCATGCTTCGAAGGGCTCTGCCCGCCAGAGGAGGGCGAAACAGGGAAGCAGTCAGCTTCCTACGCGCGGATGCGGAGTTGCTGCCCTTCAGGAACAACTCATTTGATGTCGTCTGCTGCCTAGGACTGCTGGAATATTTAGAACAGGACCGCTTGATTCTGCAACAGATCGACTTTTTGCTACGGCCGGGGGGGCTGTTGGTCCTGACACTGCCCAATCTGGCTAAGCTGTGCTATCTGCTGGATCCGTACTACTACTTGGTGCGGGGGGTTGACTTCGCGGTTCACACGCTAGGAAACCGAAGGAACCACTCACCGAACGCCGATGATGTGCACGGCAACCGGAGCTTCGTGGTGCGGAGGTTCCTTCGAGGGCACCTCGATGGAACGCTGCGCGAGCGTGGGTACCGTCTGGTTTCGCGCGATCCGGTCGGTTTTGGCCCATTCACCTTCTGGCAGAGGCCACTTGGCAGTGAAGAGGGTTGCGTGCGCTGGAGCGGGCGGCTCGATGCGCTCTGTGGCGTCCGAGGGTTTCACTGGTTCGGTTTCTTCGCCAACAGATGGGTGTCAGCATACCGCAAGGGGCCGCAGTGACCCCGGCGGTTGTGTTATCCGCTCATGTCATTGGCTTGGCGGTCATTCGGGGGTTGGGCGAGGCGGGGGTTCCTGTTTTCGTTGCATCCTACGACAAGCGAGACATGGGTACGGCTTCACGGTATGCCCAGGAGGTGATCGCGCTGCCACACCCGGGGAGGCAGGAGGCCTCCTTCGTCGAGGCTTTGCTGGCGCTGGGGCGCCGCATTCCAGGGGCGGTGCTGTTTCCGGCCGATGACGCGGTTCTGTCGGCGGTTGCGCGCAACAGGGAAGCGTTGTGCGGTGTATTCCGCGTCGCGTCCTCAGGCTGGGAGAGCGTTCGCAAGATCATCAGCAAGCAGCACAGCTATGAAGCGGCCAGGCTGGCGGGGGTTGCGGGACCGTTGACGTTTGTCCCCACGTGCCGCGAAGAGGCGGTGGCGCAAGCCCAGGAGATCGGGTATCCGTGCCTGGTGAAGCCAAGCGAAAGCCATCTGTTCTTTGACGTATTCAAGCAGAAGATGGTGCGTGTGGGGGACCAGGAGCAACTGCTGCGGGCGTATGGGGCCGCCTCGGCGGCGGGTCTGCCGGTGTTGATCCAGGAGCTGGTTCCGGGCGGCGACGACTGCGGGGTGAACTACAACTGTTTCATGATCGACGGCGAGGCGGTGGTGGAATTCACGGCGGAGAAGGTGCGGCTTTCGCCTCCGGGTTTAGGGGTGCCGCGGGTAGCCGTGAGTAAGGCGATTCCCGAGGTGATCGAACCGGGCCGCGCGATCTTGCGAGCACTGGGATTCAGCGGCTTCGCCTGTACGGAGTTCAAACGAGACGCACGGACCGGGGTCTACAAGTTCATGGAAGTCAACGGGCGCCACAACCGGTCCGGAATGCTGGCGATCCGGTGCGGCATCAACTTCCCCCTCATCGAATACGATTACTTGGCATCGGGAAGGAAACCGCAACCTAGGAGGTTCCGGGAGGGGGTTTATTGGATCGACGACGTGAAGGACCTGGTGGACAGCGTTCGCTATTACCGAAGGGAGGGCTATACCCTCTCGGAGCTGGTGCGTCCGTATTTTGGCACCAAGGTATTTGCGGTGCTCGACAGGCACGATCTGGGGCCGTGGGCGAAGCGATGCGCGGATTTGGTCCGGCGTCCTCCTCGAAAACCGAAAGCGCCGGTGCTGGCGAGCCTCCCCGTCAGCGGGAGCGCCGACGCGGCGCAAAGCCAGCCGGGCCCGTCGGACCAGTAGCCGAAAGGAAGCAGACTGCCGCGCCGCTGGGGCGCCGGCACTCTTTGGAGCTCAGATGAGACCCGATGCCATTGCCTTGGAAGAGAAGAGGCTGGAAAGCGTACAGGGGATCGAGGATTACCCCGCGTTTCACGAGCGGCACCGGATCTTCCCCGCCCTGTTCGAGGCGCGCCGCCACCGCCGGGTGATCGACATGTCAGGTGGAATCGGTCTGGTGGGCAAGCGGATCCAGGATCGTTCGGATGCCGAGGTGGTCTGCAACGAGGTTAGTCCAAAGTGCCTGACTTCGCTGAAAGCCGCGGGACTGGAAACGATCTCGTTTGACCTCGACGACGCCACGAAGCCGTACCCAATTGGGGATGGCGCGTTTGACGCGGTGGTATCGCTCGCAACTATCGAGCATCTCATCCACACGGAGCATTTTCTGGACGAGGTCCGGCGCGTTCTCACGGACGACGGCAGACTGTATCTTTCCGCTCCGAATTACAGCGGTCTGACGTATCTTCTGCCATTTCTGATCTCAGGCAGGACGTTCCACGACCCAATGAACGACGCCGATCGATACGAGTTCTTCGCACACGTGCGCTATTTCACCTACCGCACTATGGTTGAACTGGCCGGGCGCCATGGCTTCGTTGCGGAGGCGGTGTACCTGCCGCTCCCGGAGGAGAGCACGAAGTTCCTGGCCCTAAAGGCGCGTTCACCGCTGAAGGCGAAGCTCGTACGGTTGGGCTTTCGTGGGTTGTATGCGCTTGGATCGCCACGATGGGCAGCGGAGCCCGTGGTTTGCTTCGCCAAGGATACTGGGCGGATTCGAGCGAAGGTCAGGAAGGTCCTGCTGTAGCAAGAGGGAATTGGGGACTGCGTTGCGGCCCACAGACGGCCTCAGACGACGGTACACCTTGATCTTGGCTGGCGCGGGGTTGGTGGTGTTGTGTGTTGCGCAGAGCGGCCACTTCTTTCCCCTCGTATCGAGCGGGGTGTTCCTCGGAGCGCTCGGCCGATCCCTGGCGCCAAGAGTGGAGAGTCACTTCTCGAGCATCCTGCTTCTGATCGGCGCCACGCTGCTCATCCTGGTCGCGAGGCAAGCGACGGGCCGAGGGGACGCGTTACGGCGCTACTGGCAGGTTCTGGCGAGCCTATTCACCGTGATGGCCGCCATCAAGATCTTGCCGATATACAGTGGTCTGGTCCGACTGCTTCGCCGCATAGACGCTACGGCGGGCGGCTTGTTCTCGTCGTCAATTCTTCTTGCAGCGAGTTTGATCATAGCGGCTGGATCTGGGTTCTACCTGCTCGGATTCCTGGTCAAGCTGCAACCTCGACTGCGCTATTCATTTGCCGCTGGCGGCTCGCTTTTCCTGCTCGGCGCGATAGGCATGGAATGGTTTAGCGAATGGTCCTGGGTCACATACGGAGCCGAGTCGAGGGCATACGCTGGAGCCGATTTCGCCGAGATGGTATTTGAGATGTCAGGCATGATTGTATTCATTGATGGATTGCTGTTTGCGCTCCGGCCAGCTCCGCGACAGGCTCATTGAAGTTACGGCAGTGGGCGAATAGAGGGCGATCTGCGCCAACTCGCCGAACAGACTGGACTTGAACGGCAGCGTCCGATTCTGCGGCAGTGTTGCGCTGGACCGCATGCCGGAGGTGATGGCGAATGCCGATTTTGGGCTCGTCCCCAAACGCGCCGAGGGCTTCGGGAATGAGGCCTACAGCACCAAGATCATGAAATTCATGTCGCAGGGCGTGCCCGTGATCGCCTCGCGCACCAAGATCGACACGTATTACTTCGACGACTCGGTCGTCCGGTTCTTCACCTCCGGGGACGCCCAGGCACTGGCCGATGCGATGATCGAACTCATCCGGCGTAAGGACCTGCGCGATTCCCTCAGCGCCCACGGCAAGGAGTATGTGGCGCGGAACAGTTGGGAGGTCCGCAAGCAGGACTACTTCCAGCTGGTGGATTCGCTCTCGGCTGAATAACATGTCTCCTACATTGCGCACTCATGCAGGGTTTGCGGCGTTCGTGCTGATCTCGGGCGCGGTGTTCTACGCCTCCCTGCGGCAGCTCATCTCTCTGTCGCTCGACGACGGACGCTACTCGCACATCATCCTGGTGCCGGTCATCAGCGCGTTCGTTTTGTACCTCGGGCGGCGCCGGATCTTCTCCGGCGCCAGGTTCTGCCCCAAGACTCGGGCTGCCGATGGTGGCGGCTGCGCTGGCGGTGTATGCCCTCCTGGCTCTGGCCCGCCGGAGTACAGGCTCTCGCTGGCCATGCTGGCGATTGTGCTGGCTTGGGCGGGCGGATTCGCGCTGTGCTACGGGGCGCGCGCCTTGCGGTCCGCTGTGTTCCCGCTCGGACTTCTGCTGCTGACGGCGCCAGTGCCGTCGCCCTGGATGGACAAGGTGATTGCTCTTCTGCAGTGGGGGTCGGCCGAGGCCACGTACCGGCTATTCCTACTGGTGGGCCAACCGGTGTTTCGGGACGGGGTCGCGATTCGAACTGCCCGGGGTGGGGATCGAAATCGCCAAAGAATGCAGTTCCATCCACTCGGCCTGGGCGCTGCTGATCACCGGCATGCTGGTGGCGCACCTGTTCCTGAAATCTCTCTGGGCGAAAGTCAGCCTGACAATTCTGACCGTACCGATCGCGATGCTCACCAATGCGGTCCGCATCGTGACGATCTGGGAGCTGGCCACGCGGGTCGATCCCGGCTTCCTGTATGGAGACCTGCACCGGAACGGAGGCATCTTGTTTTCGCTGATCTCGCTCTCCATCTTGGTGGGCTTTCTGGCGATGCTGCGCGGACTGGAGACGCGCAGGCCCGCGACCGCCCCGGATTGACCGCGCCCCGCATTGCAAAGGTAGAGGCATTGTGACTCAAGACGACCACGCCACGCCTTCCTCGAGCGCCCGCCCGGTGCTCTTGGTGTACTTGTTCTGCCTGGCATTCTGGCTGCTGTCGATAGGCACATTCTGGGGCCCATTGCGTCAGCTCCTGTCCCTGTCGCTGAGTCATGACCGGTATTCCCATCTGGTGGTGGTACCGTTCATCAGCGCGTGCCTGATGTATTGGAAACGGCGTGACATATTTCGCGCAACCGCGCATAATCTGTGGATCGGAATCCCTCTGGTTCTGGCCGCCGTCGGGTCCGGCTGGTGGTTTTCTCTGCGCCTTCTGTCCGCCCCCGACGATTACGGGCTGTCGTTTGTAATCCTGATGGTTATCGTCTCCTGGGTGGCTGTTCTTGTCCTCTTCTACGGTGCACGGGCGCTCAGGCCTGCGAGGTTCCCGCTGTTGTTCCTCCTGCTGATGATCCCGATCCCACGGGTTCTGATGGACAAAGTCATCCTGGTGCTTCAAGTCGGAGCTAGCGAGGTGGTGAATGCCCTGTTTCGGCTGGCAGGCACGCCGCTTTACAGGCACGGCTTCACGTTTGAGCTGCCCGGCATTGGGATGATAGTCAGCGAAGAATGTACCTCCATACACTCAACCTGGGCTTTGTTCATCGTTGGCCTTCTGGTGGGCCATTTCTTCCTGAGGTCCTTCCCCGCGAAAGTCTGCCTGAGCCTGTTGACCGTTCCCATCGCGATACTCACCAACTCGGTGCGCATCGTGACCATCTGGTTCCTGGCCACTCATGTGGACATGGATTTCCTGTACGGCAACCTCCACCGCCACGGTGGGATTTTGTTTTCTCTGATATCGCTGTTCGTCCTGCTACTCTCGCTCTGGATGTTGCGAAAGCTGGAGTCCCGCGCGGGGCACGCAGGGGAGCGTAATGATTTCGCCGCTGGCGCAGCGGGATAACGCGCAATTTCCTTAGTTTCCCGAGAAACTCATACCGCTGATGATTTCGAACGCGATCGAGAACAAAACAGTGCCGGTGTACGGCACAGAACTGCGGGTTCTCGAGGCCGACTATCAGAGTGACCCCCGCTGGCTTCAGTTCCTCGAATCGCACCCCGACGCCTCGATCTACCACCACCCTGGATGGCTGAACGCTCTGGAGAGTGAGTACGGCCGCAAGTGCGTTGCGCTGGCCTGCGTAGACCCTGAAGGCAGTTTCCAGGGTGTATTGCCGTTGCTCAGTACGCGGGGACTACCGCTGGGACTAAGCCCTGGGCTGGATGCGCGTCTCTCGTCCTTGCCGCGTACTCCGCTGGCGGGGCCCTTGTGCCACGGTGCGCCCGCGCTTCGGGCCCTGTTACAGACTGCCATACAGCGGACCCAAACCAGCCCTGGCGTCCAGTTGCAGTTGAAGATGCGCACACCAGGCATCGAGAGTCAGGTGGAGGGTATGAGCTGCCAACCATGGCGGACCAGCTATGTGTACTCGTTCCCCCCATGTCCAGCCGGTAACCCGAGCAGCGCCTCTGATCCGGCTCTCGGCCAGGAGCTCCGTTTCGGCAATTCTCGCAGACATCTGAGGATCAAATGGTCGGTAAACAGGGCTGGCAAGCTCGGAGTCCGGGTTCGAGCCGCGGAAACAGTTGACTCGTTGCAGGCATGGTATTACCTGTACCTCGCCAATATGCGGGAGAACGCGGTGCCTCCGCGGCCGTACCGATTCTTCGATCGTCTCTGGAAGAATCTGCAGCCTATTGATCTGATGCGGCTGTGGGTCGCAGAGCAGGACTCCGGAGTCGGCCGCAAGATAATCGCAGGGGTGATCGTGCTGATGTATGGCAGGCAAGCCTTTTACGCCTACGGCGCTTGTCCCCGGGAAGCGCGTGCGCTGCGTCCGAACGATCTACTGCAGTGGCACGCGATGAACGACGCGTGGAGAAGGGGCTACACCCTTTACGATTTCGGCGAGGTGCCTGGAGATCACGAACAGTTGGCGCGCTACAAGGAGAAATGGGGATCCGCGGCGGTGCAACTCTATCGCTACGAGTATCCTGAACGGGTTGATTCCGTTGGGGATTACCACTTCACTTTCTTGGGAAACACTGCAAGAGCAGCGTGGCGCAGACTTCCTCTGAAAACAACCGCCGCTATCGGCGATTGGATATACAGCTACTTGTGAGGACGCCGGGGATAGATGCGGGAAATTGACAAGGCCGAATCCCCGGTGGCTGTCACGTGCCAGGCCGATCTGCCGCGCGGGTGGGACGACTTTGTCATGGAGTGCGAACCGTCCCACTTCGAGCAGACGAGCTGGTGGGCCGGCGTGGAGTCCGAAGACGGCTGGAACGCGAGATATGTAGTAGGCAGAGAGGCGGACCGGATCGTGGCCGGAGCGATGGTGCTGGTCCGGCGGCAGAATCGGATCGGCAGGGTTGGATATGTCTTCCGGGGGCCCTTGATCCGAAGTAACCTGCAGGCTCCTGAAAGGGCGCGCACCGCCCTCGCCGCCGCGCTGAAGCAGTTCTCGCGCGATGAGCGCCTGGTGGTTCTCGTGGTCGTTCCGGCATACGATGGAGAGGGGTTGGCGAATACTCTTCTCGATAGGGGTTTCTTGAAACATCCCACCTCGTTGCCTCCCCGCAGCCTTCCGCCGGGGACGATCACGATTGATCTGCGACGGGGATCCGCGGAAATTGAACGAGGATACCGGAGCTCAATCAGAAACCAGATCAATCGTGCCGCGAGGAAAGGGCTAAAGGTCGAGCTCGGAACAGCGCAGGACCTGGAAGTTTTCTGGTTAAGGCACCAAGATCTGTGTCGTAGACGAGGGGTGGTCTCCAATGTGCCCGGACTAGACTACGCGCGCCGGGTTTGGCACGAGTTCCATCAGCACGGGCGGGCCTGGATGTTCAATGCGATGCTCGATGGAGAAGTTCTCTGTTCGCTGATCTGTCTCGGCGCTGGGAAGTGGTTTTATCTCTGGCGCATCGGTTGGGCGCCGGCTTCGGCAAAGATCTATCCGACGCAGGCCGTATACGCCCGGGCCATCAGGACAGCAAAGGAGGCAGGATATCATTTCTTTGATCTCATGGAGATCCATCCGGACGATGTGGCACGCATCGAGCGAGGAGAAGAATTGAATACGCCTACTTCAGGTGTCACATTTTTCAAGCTCGGCTTCGGCGGCGAGATCAGAAACCTCCCGCCCACCCTGGATTGGCTTCCCAATCCCTTTTTGCGTCTTTTCATGCGCGCAGCCGGCCGACGGCTTTTCTCTAAAGGCTAAGAGCATGAAGCTGGCGAACTTCGGAGATTTTGGCGATCTGGGGCTTTCGCTGCTGGCTTGGCGAGCGAACTCATGGTGGGGTCGAGGTGAGGGCTTGCGCCGCGGTATCGGGGACCTGAACTACCTGCTTGGGCCAGGCTCCCGAGGAATCTTGCTGGCCAGCCTTTCAGCCGTGCTGGGCGGAAATCCGCAGGATGATGCACGCCGACGCATGGCCAGGAGGGTCTTTCAAAACTCCTGGGCAGAACGGGAGGTCTACTGGCTGCGGCTCCTAGCCTCGGAGCCGGACGCCCTGTCACGGATTAAGGATCTCGTCGAGTTGGAAGGAGTTGAGAATCTGCGGGAGGCGCTAGAAGCAGGTCGAGGCGCTGTTGTTTTGGAATGCCCGCTCGGCAACCGGAGCCTGGGGAGGCTTGCGCTGTCGGCGGCAGGCTTCCGCGTCACAGCATTGCATGCCCACGAGCCATGGAGCAAGCTCAACGCGCTTGGGGCAACTGGTGATAAGGAAACTACACCGGGCCGCCGAATCCCGGCTGCCCGTCGAGGTTGTGGACGTCGACGAGAACTCGACCGCCTATATCGAGCTGCTGACGGAGCGTCTGCGCCAGAATGGCCTGGTCTGCATCAACGGCTTCGGACCGCTGGGCCGCCGCTTTGTGGAGGTGGATTTTCTGGGGCGGAAACAGCGCTTTGCCACGGGCTTTGCGAGCCTGGCGATTTCGACGGGCGCCGCCTTGATTCCAGCCCTCTGCTACCGCGATCCTTCCGGACGCCGCCGCATGCGATTGGAGCGGCCGTGGCCCATGGTGGACGGCGAGCGCCTCGGGAAGCTGCAGGAGCAGGCCATACACTACTACGCCGCGACGCTGGAGGCACACGTGCGCCAGTATCCGGATCAGTGGTTCGCATGGCAGAGTTCGGGCTGACATGGGGGAAGTCCACGAAGACCCGATAGCTGTGAAAGAACAACCTGACATCCCTTTGGCGAGTGGCCGCCTAAGCCTTGCAGAATCCTGCAATCATGAGAGGCTGGACCAGAGAATCCTCGAAGAGGGAACGATTACTGCCTGGATCTCGAGAGACGGCACTGACACGCGCTGGGACGACTTTTTGAGTCAAACGCCCTTGGGACAATTCCCGCAGTCAACCATTTGGGCACGGGCAAAGCACGCGGAAGGCTGGAGACCGGTACGCGTGCTCTTCACAGTAGAAGGTTTACTCGTCGGTGGCTTTCAAATCTTGGAGAAGTCATCGTTGTGGGGAAGGATAGGTTATGTCAGCAAAGGTCCGGTAATTCTACCTGGTAGGATGCCGCTTGCCCAATACGTCCTGGAGATCCTACAGAAGGTCGCCCGAGGTAAGAGGCTAGGGGCGCTAATCGTCCAGCTCCCTGACCTATGTGAGGAGATGTTACTCAAGCTGGCGGCCGATGCCTTCATGTTCAATGTATTGACTGGCGTCAATGAAGCCACCTGGGTCAATGACTTGGGAGGGAACTTTGAAGTAATCGAACAGCGAATGAGAAGGCCGACACGCCAGAGCATCAGACAAGCCAAAAAGCGGAATGTAAGTATACGGGAGGGAGGAAGAGCCGACTTACAAGCATTCTTTAAGCTAATGCTGTCCACGTGCCGGCGGCAACGGGTCAGGCCCAATCCATCGAATGAGCGGACACTGCTGGCGCTGTGGGACGCTGCGTGGCCCACTGGATGCATCCGTCTCACTTTCGCAGAGCACGAAGGACGGACTGTGGGCGGTTTGATCTGCATTCTCTTTGGTCAAACGGCTTCCTTCTACAAGAAAGGCTGGGACTCCCCGGATCGACAACTCCATCCGAATGAGCTCCTTACGCACGAGATGCTGGAATGGGCGAATGCCAGGCGTTACAGAATCGCTGATTTCACGGCTCTTGATATCGACATTGCGATTCGGATGTGCCAGGGAGAGCCACTCTCCTCGGAACAGAAACGGAGCCGTCATATGTTCAATATAGGATTCGGGGGAAGGGCCGTGTTGCTACCAGAGGCCAGAGTATATCTTCCTAATCCGGTGGTGCGGTGGGCTTACCGACTGATGTTTCACAGGAGAATCGCGCAAGCTGATGTACGCCGCCAGTTGGTCGCCCAAATTCGATCTGCTCATCGCAGCGGCGGCGCTCAGACGGCCACGCCGTCCCCCTTGTTCGCGTACCGCTTGCCGCCCCCGTAATAGTAATAGTCCGCGCCGCCTCGTCCCACCAGCGGGGTAATCCGGCACGCAATTCAGCAACACGCCCAGGAACTTAGCTTTCGGCACAAGATCCAGCGACTGCCGGCACAGGTCGCGATTGGTCCAGTCGGGGCGGACCACCAGGATGACGCCGTCACAAACGTCCTGGATCAGGGCGTAGTCCGCGACCGCCGCCACCGGGGGCGAATCGATAATCACGTAGCGGAACATGCCGCGGAGCCTCGTGCAGACGGCCCGCCATTGCTGGCTGTCCAGCAGTTCGACGGGATTCGCGGACGTCGTGCCTGAAGACAATCGCGTACAGGTTGGGGAATTCCTTGGTGTGCACCAGGGCATCTTCCAGTGTGCACGCGCCGGCCAGAACATCCGCCAGCCCGGGGGACTGCGGCAGCCCGAGCTGTTTGTGCATCACCGGCTTGCGCAGGTCCGCGTCGAGCAGCAGCACATCGGCTTCGCTCTTGAGCGACAGCGCTCCGGCAGTGTTGATGGCGGTGACGCTCTTGCCGTCTCCCGACGCAGGGCTGGAGATGACGATCACTCTGGGCTGAGCAAGACACTGGCTGATCTTAGTCCTCAGGATGCGGTACTGTTCGTTTGGCCGCCACTGCCCGCCTTCGAACGGCAAGAGCGGAGACGGCGCCGGGATGCGCAAGCTCAGCGTGCGAATGCTTGCGAGGGAAGGCGTTTCGGCCGCGGGTGCTTCCTTCGCGACGGGCGCGACGGGCGCCGCGGAAGAAACTTCGCTGCCGTGGGATTCCCCGTCGGTTAGCGGTGTCCGCCGGGTTTGTTCATCCACGAGCGGCCGGACCAGGTCCGCGACCTCTCCCCTGCTCTTGTTCAACAGCTCGAAGATTCGGCTCACGCGGTTTCGCTCCTTTGCACCAATCCGAGTTTCCTACCCACCCGTCCAGCAGCGAAGGGCGCGAGTCCCTGTTGTAACGCTGCAGCGTCTTAAGTCCGAGCTCCATCACCGGATACGGTCCACCCACGGGCACGACTGCGGGCGCGGGTCCCGCTGCCGCGCTATTGAGCACAGGCGGCGGCGATACCGGCGTGCTATCAAGAACCGGGGCAGCCAGACGGAGATCCCGGCAGGCGGTCGCGACGTGCCGCGCCTCAACCGTGCGCGATTCGTCCGCATACGCCTCCAGCAAGGCGTTGTCGCAAATGGTGTTGATAAGGCGCGGGATCCCCTGCGTTCTCTGAGCGATGCCAGCCAGCGCCTGCGTCGAGAACGGGGCATCCGCTCCGCCCGCCGTCGTCCAGCGGTGCTGAATGTAGAGCCCCACCTCTCCCGGCGGTAGGGCTCCAATCTGCATGCGCAGCGCAATCCGCTGGCGGAACTGGCGCAGGTGCTCGCAGTTCAGCAACAGGTCGAGCTCATTCTGCCCCAGCAGCACGATCTGGAGCAGTTTCTCGTCAGTCGATTCGAAATTTCCCAACAGGCGAATCTCTTCCAGCACCTCAAGGCTGAGCTTATGCGCCTCGTCCACAACCAGCACCGAGGTCCGCTTCTCCAGATGCGCCTTCCACAGGAAGTCCTGCAGCGACGAAACACGCTGCGCCTTGCTGGCGGGGATATCGCGAAACCCAAAATCGATTAGAGCGGCCTCCAGAAACTCCGCCGGAGAGAGGGTAGGATTCACAATCACACTGCAAAGAACCTGGGACTCCGGCAGGTGCTGCATAGTGCTCCTCAGCAGAGTCGTCTTGCCGGTGCCGGCATCTCCGGTGAGGACGAAAACACCTTTGTGCGCGAGGATGGCGTAGGATAATCCTGCCAGAGCCTCCCGGTGCGGCGCGGTCAAGTACAAAAAGCTCGGGTCAGGCGTGAGGTCGAACGGAGATTTACGCAATCCGAAAAACGCCTTGTACATGGCTAGAACCGACCGACAAACGTACACACGACCGAAACCGTCAGGCCCGCCAGCAGCAGCAGCGCGGCCGAGGAATCCGCGAGTTCTTTTCTGCGGCTGAACCAGCCACGAGACTTCGGCTTTGCCTCGGCCGGACGGACCGGAAGCACGATGTAGGGCAGCCGCGCCAGCACCGGTGTCCCCGCCGGCAACTCCCACTCACCTAGCAGCACGTTCTGCCGCAACTCGATGCCAAACCCCAGCAGCAAGGCGAGCAGCAGCCCCGCCGCCGCCCCCACCGCATAAAACCGGGGCCGGTCGGGCTTGATCGGCTTCGCTGGTATTTGGGCGCGGTCGAGGATGATGAAACGCTCCGACTGCTGCCCGCGCTCCATGTTCAAGGACATTTCCGCAGCCATTCTCTTGTCGAGTAGAGTCTTGTAGTTGTCCTTGGAGATTTCGTAGTCGCGGGTAACCTGGGCCATTTCCTGTTCGCGGACCGGGAGCCGCTCGAGGCGCCGCTGGTAGAGTCCAAGGTCTCGCAGAATGCGCTGCTGCTCGGCCTTGCGGCTCTCCAGTTCCTTGTCCGTTGCCAGGATCTGTGCCTGAATCCCGGCCACCTGCAGACGGATGCGGGCTAACTCGGGCGGCAGCGTCTGCGTGCGCGCGGTGGCTGCGGCTTTCGGATCCGCCACATCCGCTCCGGCATTCGCCGCCCGCCGCTGCTCCTCTAGCCGCTTCATTCTGGTGATCTGGTCACGCAAAACGGCGACATCGGGATGGTTCTCACTGTAGCGCCCGCGCAGCACTTCGAGCTGATCCTCCAGGGCCTTCAGCTTCTGGGCCATGGCGGGATCGTCCGGAACCGGTGAGCCACCGCTCGATTCTCTGAGACGCAACTGCTGTTCCCAGGCACTCGTCTGTGCGGAGTCGGTGGCCTGCAACGCATTGAGGCTGCCTTCCAGGATGACCCGGGTCTGCTGGGCTCGGTTACTGGCGTCCCGGTTGACTTCCAATTCAGTCTGCAGCCGCGACAGGACGCCGGATATGGATTGCTCCTGCTGCGGCAGTTCGCCGTTATGCTGGAGCTTGTAGGCGCTGACGGCCGCCTCCATTTCATCCAGGCGCCTCTTGGCCTGCTCCAGTTCACTCTTGAGGAACCCGGAAGTGCCCGCCGCCTGCCCCTCGCGCGTCCTCAAGTTTTGATCCACGTAGAGATCAGTCAGGCGGTTGGCGACGCGCATCACCAGTGTCGGGTCGGACCCTTGATACCCGATGCGAAAGGCCCCGGGCCGTGCCGTGTTGATGGCGTTGCCGCTGGTACTGCTCTTCAAGCCCGCGGAATCCAGCGTGACGCTGATGTTGTTCCGCATCATGTCAAGGATTTCTTCCTCGAAGCGGGTCTTGCGCTCCTCTTGGTAGAGGCCGAAATCGTCGATGATCTTCTTCAATTCGCCGCCGCTGAGGAGCATCTGCCGGATGGAAGCAATGCGGTCTTGCGCTCCGTCGGCGACCGTGGCCGAAACGAATTTCTCGGGGATTTTCTGCGAATCAATCAGGACCACCGCTTCCGCCAGGTACACCACCGGCAGCAAGCGCACCACGGCGACCGCGCAAGCGAAGAAGAAGATCCACGCCGCAATGATGATAATCTTTCGTTTCCAGATCGTCCGGAGAATGGAGAGACGGGAAAGTCCGGGGTGGCCGGCTTCGGGTTCCTCAGCCCTCGATCGGATTTCGTTGGCCATGTCGCTATTCTAGAGCAATATACGGGCCAAACGGCGAGATTCAATCCCTGCAACCACTAGCGGCTGGTTCGGGGGATCGAATCGGGCCCACTTCCGGCGGGGACGCGACAGTGTGCCAATATTTGGGATGTACGGAACTGACGACTCGAAGCCACGCGTATAGCCGGTGCCCGGGAGCCATTCCGGCCGCTAAAGCCGCACGATCTTCTCTGATGCGATGCCACGCAGCGCGTTGCGCGTGTCCACGATGAGCCGCGACCGGCGGACCAGAGCCCCGTAGTCAAAGGCAGAGTGATCGGTCACGATGACGACGCAGTCAGCGTCGGCTGCCGCTTCCTCCGGGCTGGCGGTGAGTTCCTGGCCATCCATCCGTAGGGTGGGCACGTGCGGATCGCTGTAGGTGAGCACCGCTCCCCGCTGCTTCAGAAGCATCATCACGTCTAGCGCAGGCGATTCGCGCATGTCGTCGATGTCGCGCTTGTAGGCCACGCCCATCACGTGGATCCGCGAGCCCTTCACCGGCTTGCCGGCGTCGTTGAGGGCGTTCCGCACCTTATCCGCAACAAAATGCGGCATCTGACCGTTGATGTAGCCGGCCAGTTCGATGAAGCGCGCCTCGATGCCGGCCTGCCGGGTCTTCCAGGACAGGTAGAACGGGTCGATGGGGATGCAGTGGCCGCCCAGTCCGGGCCCGGGATAGAACGGCATGTAGCCGAACGGCTTGGTGGCGGCGGCGTCCACCACTTCCCAGACGTTGATGCCCATGCGGTCGCACATCAGCGCCATCTCGTTCACCAGCCCGATGTTGATCATTCGGAAGGTGTTCTCCAGCAGCTTGACCATTTCGGCCACCTGCGTCGAACTCACTGAGACGATGCGCTCGAGGGCCTGGGAGTAGAACAGACGGCCCATTTCCGTGCACGCCGGCGTGCATCCGCCCACCACCTTGGGGATGTTCGCGGTCTGGAACTGCGGGTTTCCGGGGTCCACTCGTTCGGGAGAGAAGCAGAGAAAGAAATCGCGCCCCACTTCCAGGCCGGACCGGCTGAGCATGGGGAGTACAAGTTCCTCGGTGGTCCCAGGGTAGGTGGTGGATTCCAGGATCACCAGCATGCCGGGGTGGAGCCGCTTGGCAATCTCCTGGCAAGAGGACACGATGTAGCTCATGTCCGGGTCTTTGGTCTTGCGCAGCGGGGTGGGCACGCAGATATTGACAGTGTCGAGGCCCAACAACTCGTCGAAATCGGAGCTGGCGCGGAAACTGCCGGCCTCGATCAGGGGGGCCAATGTAGCGCTGGGGATATCGCCGACGTACGAATCCCCGCAGTTGACACGTGCGACCTTCTGTTGGTTGAGGTCGATTCCCGTGACCGGAAATCCCGCTCTGGCGAACTCCACCGCCAGCGGCAGGCCCACGTATCCCAAACCCACGATGCCGACATGGGCCTGGCGGGAGCGGATTCTGGCGGCGAGAGTCTCCGCCGCCGTGAGAGCTGCAATCTGAGCGACAGCCATAGTCACCTTTGGGTATTGCCGAAGATCTGACGGGCCATCTGCGCCTCGGGGAGGTTCGGGTTCATCTTCAGCGCCGCGTCCAGGTTCTGGCGGCCGCGGGCGGGGTCGCCGGCCTTGAGATAGGCCATGGCGAGGTGGTACTTGTGCACCGCAGTACCCGCGCGGGCGGCGGCGCTTTCCAGGTGCGTCACAGCCATCGAATACATGCCCTTCTGATAATAGGTCCACCCCAGCGTGTCGTCGACAGCCGGATTCTCGGGGATCGAGCTCTTTGGCCTGTTGAGCGTATTTCAAGGCTTCGTCCGGGCGCTTGCTGTCGGCCAGCAGGTAGGCCAGTCCGTTCAGGGCATACGCGTTCTTCGGAGTCGAGCTCCACCACCTTGCGATACTGTTCCATCGCCTGCGCGGGTTTTCCATCCGTCAGTTCCACCTGCGCCAACAGCAACCGGCCGGGGATGTTGCCGGGCTGGGAGGCAAGTGCACCCTGGAGGCGCTTGCGGGCCTCGTTCCGCTTGCCCTCCATGTCATCCATCTCGGCCAGCGAGAGTTCGGCGGACAGCAGGCCGGGACTGGCTCCTTGGGCGGCCTCGAAGGCCTTGCGTGCGCCCGGGCGATCCCCGGCTGGCGAGAAGCAGTTGCCCGAGAAACTCCTGCACCGGGGCGGAAGCAGGCCGCTGCTGTGCATATTCCCGCGCCTTGGCGACGCCGGCCGGAGTCTGGTTCTGGGCGATGTAGCTTCGCACCAGCAGGCTGAGTGCTCGAACATCGTCGGGGCTCTGGGCGAGGACCTTTTCGGCCGCGACCCGCGTTCCGGTGTAATCCTTCTGGTCCAGCTTGAGCGCCGCATCCTGCAACAGCGCCTCTGGAACCTGGCTGCCGGACAGAACGCGGTCTATTTCCTTACGCGCTTCCGCCTTCCGGTTGAGGGCGAGCAGGGCCCAGTTCCGCTGAACCCGGAGCGCAACAGCGTCCTTCTGCTCCGCTGGGGCCTCCTCCAGAAGATTAAATGAGGCTTGTGCACCACCACCGGTGAGCAGGGCCTGAGCCAGTTCGATGCGCGCGGCGAGGAACTTGGGGTCGATCCGCAGCACCTGTCCCAGTTCCTGCTTCTGGATGGCGGTATCGCCAAGGCCTTTACGGGCCTGCGCCAGCAGGTAGTGCGCTTCGGCCGACTCGCTCTGGTAATGCAGGACCTGGTTGAGATCGGTCTGCGCCTCGTTGTACTTCTTCGAACCTAAGTAGATACGGCTGCGCTGCAGCAGCGCGTCGGTATCGAGCCCGTTCTTCTTGAGGGCGGCGGTCAGGACCTTCTCGGCGTCGGCGACGCGGTTTAGCGCCAGGTATGCCCTCACCAGTTCGGTGCGGAGATTACGGTCCTCCAGGTCGGCGGCAAACAGCTTTTCGAGTTCCGCCACGGCCTCAGCCTGCTTGCCGGATTGAAACAGAAACTGGGCGTGAACGGATCGGTACTGCTTTTCCGGAAGCGCCGAAATCTGCCGGAAGGTCTGCTCGGCCTGCGCGGTCTGTCCGCTCCGTAGTTGCAGAGAAGCGAGGGCCAGCAGGGAGGGAGCGTGTTTGGGGTTGGCGGCGAGGGCTTGGCGGAACTGCTGCTCGGCCTCTGCCGTCTTGTTTTGGGAGAGATAGAATTCGCCGAGATAGACCTTGGGGTCAGGGGACTTAGGCGCCTGTGCGGCAGCCTGCTTCAGCGCCTCTTCGGCGCCGGCGACGTCCTTGCGCGCCAGCCGGGCCTGAGCCAGGGCGACCGAGGACTTCAGGTGGGAGGGGGCTTTGCGAAGAGCCCGCAGGAGAAACTCCTCGGCGCTTTGGCGGTTGCCCAGGCGCAGTTCCGTAACCGCCAGAATGTAAAGGGCGTCGGGATCTTCCGGCAGCAGGGCAAGCACATCCCGCGCACGCTTCTGCGCCTCTTCGAGCAGCCCCTTGTTGGCGGTGGCGGCCAGCAGTTCCGCCAGTTTCAACTGCGCGCCGGTGTGTTTGGGGTTCAGTTCGCAGGCCTTACGCAGGTAGGAGGCAGCGGTGCTAACGTCATTGGACGCCAGGTTCACCAACGCGAGCTGATAGTACGGCTCGGCGTCCCTCGGCTGGGCCGCCATGGCGTTCTTGAAATGCAGCGCCGCCACCGAGTAGTTCTTCTTCGCGAATTCCTTGGCACCCTTATCCAGATAGCGGGACTCTTTCGCGAGCGGCGTTTCCGAGCAACTGGATAGAATCAGTGCCCCGGCGAGTAACACAACACTTCGTTCGAATCGCATGACGTATCCTTATGAATCTCCTCAAGCCTCCGCGACCAGAGGGTCAGACTGCGAATTGAGCAAGCTTCAGTCCACTCCGGCTTATCGGACGGTTCCGGGGATACTGGAATGTTCAGCATAACGCGGGGCGACGATTCTGCCATTGCCTTACCGAAAGTGCGAAGATTGGGGACGACGATTGCTACTTTTCGGCAAATTTGCGGGCCGCTTCACCACTCAAACGTGCCCCCAGGGGGTTCCGCGAATCACAGAGTAGTCCTCCATCCGGCACGCCACACCGAACGCAATACCGGCTGCGACTTCCTCCACCCGCACCACCCGGGCGTGGCATCGCAAGTGGATAACGTCATCGGGGTCCTGAGAGCGATGAGCTGGCACGACGATATCGCATTCCACCAGCTCGCCGGGCACCAGCGGCTGATCCAGCAGGCAGTAGAAGCCATCGCGGCTAATGTCCTGCGTCTTGGTACAGAATGGGTGAGCGGAGTGGCTGCACGCCAGATTGAGGTTCCAATGAAGCGGTACGCGGGTGTGTCTTCGTCTCTCGCTGCCCTCGTGATGCTCAGCCGGGTCCTTCCGCAACGCGGCTACCGACGACTCAGAGGGTGTGGCGGAGCGCATACTTAGATGGCCGCGAAGGACATTGCATTTCATTTGCCATAAGACGCTGCCCGGACTGGAGCGAATCCGCCGCGATTCGCCTGTGAACGCGGTCCGCGTTGGGAAAGGGCTCAGGCGCGGCATTCTCCCGCGTGGTTCCTGAATCTCGCTGAGCCAGAAGCGCCGAACCGCGACCGAGGGACGCTTAAGGAACAGTCCTAGTACTCAGTTCATGAAAGCCGGTATTTAGAGGATCTTGACAATGTTTGGGTTACGGTGGAAACTTTAGAGGAAACATAGCGCCAGAATCAACGATCCTGGCTCAGCTGGATTCGCAGCTGGAAGGCTATTCGTAGGCCGGTATAGGAGAAGCCAGGTGGGTGTCAGGGTAAGCGTCTTTTCGAATGACGAAGCGCTCTTCAGGCTTTGCCGCGAGATTCTGTCCGAGACATTCGGCTCGGAGTGGACGCTCACCGCGGGGACACCCGGCCACGTGCCCGAGGGCGATGACCTGTGCGTCTGGGACTTCATCCCCGGGGCAACCGTCCTTCCTCAGGACCTGGAACCGTCACACCTGTGGAGGCACTGGTTTGTTCTGCAGCGAAGACACCTGAGTAAGCTTCGCGAGTTGATGGGCACCTCCGATCTCAACGTGTTGTTGAAGCCGGTGGCGCGCGCCACGCTTCGGGCTTTTCTGAGCGGCGCCAAGCAGCAAACGTCAGAACCGCAGGAGGAGTCCGCCGGCCGCATCGATGCGTTACGGGGAGAGCGGGACCTGATGCTGCAGTTTCTGATTCAGGCCAATCTCAAGCTGCAGGAATACGATCAGGAGAGAAACAACTTTCTGGCGCGCTCGGTGCACGACTTTCGCGCGCCTCTGACCGCCATCGGCGGTTATTGCGGTCTGCTGCTGGAAGAGGAACTCGGCCCGCTGACAGAGGAACAGCGGGAGGTGCTGGGACGGATGCAGAACAGCACCATCCGGCTGTCGCGTCTCAGCGACGCGATGTTCCAGCTCAGCATCCCACAGGGCGCCGGTAAGACGCTGACGCTGGAGAAGACGGACATTCGCAACTGCGTCGAGCAAGCGCTGCATGAGGTCGCTCTGCGGATTGAAGACAAGCGGATTTCGATTACGGTCGACATCGAACCTCCGCCGGATGGCCTGCTGTTCGCGAAATCACAGATGGAGCAGACGCTGGTCAACCTGCTGGACAATGCGTGCAAGTTCACTCCGCGCGACGGCACAATCGAGATCAAGGGATATCCCTTCTTCTGGGATCGCAGGGGCGGGCAGACGGCGTCGCTGAACTCGGCGTCCGACCGGCGCGTCAAGCAGAACGAGGTTTTCAACTCGTTCCGGGTGGACATCAGCGATTCCGGCCCGGCAATTCCCGCGCCGCACATCAACAAGATCTTTGAGGAGTACACGTCCTATGCAGGCGGCCAGGACCGGTCTGGGGCAGGACTCGGCCTGGCCATCTGCCGCATGATCCTGCATCAGCACTGCGGACGCATCTGGGCCGACTGCAAGCCAGAAGGCGCCGTGTTCTCTTTCGTTCTCCCGCTTCAGCACGTCGAAGCGCGCTCCGCCGGGACGGAAATCGGAGTGGCGCGTGCCGGGATTGGATCGGTGAAGGACTGATGCCTGTGCCCCAAAATGGCTCCACGATACTTCTGGCGGAAGACGATCTGGAAGTGCGCACCTACCTCGAGACGGCCCTCCGGTGTCAGGGATATGTGGTCGAAATCGCGCAGGACGGAGAAGAGGCGCTGGCTTACCTGCAGTCCAGCCGCACGCCCGTCGCGGCAGTGGTGATGGACGTCATCATGCCGCGCCGGGACGGGATCGACGCGCTGAAGGAGATACGCCGCTTCAATTCGGACGTCCCGGTGATCATGATGTCGGGGACGTCATCGCCGATTAATGTGGTCGAGGCGATGAAGAACGGCGCGAACGATTTCATCCCCAAGCCGATCAACCCGGAGGATCTCCGCAAAGCATTGAAGACGGCCCTCAGCCGCAGGCCGCCGGCCGCGGGCGTCCGGGATGAGCCTGCGGCCGCGCCGGCGAACGGGAAGGTGTTCTTTGGTTCTTCCCGGTGCATGCAGGAATTGCAGAGCCTGATCGGCCAGATCGGCTGGTCTGAAGCGCCCGTGCTGATCCAGGGAGAGACGGGGGTCGGCAAGGAGGTGTTCGCCCGCGAACTGCACGCGCACTCTCCGCGCGCGAAACGGCCATTTCTTAAGCTTAACTGCGCTGCTCTTCCTTCGGAACTGGTGGAGAGCGAGCTGTTCGGCTACGAGCGGGGGGCCTTCACCGGGGCCTTTCAGCGGAAGCCGGGGATGTTTGAGCAGGCCGATGGCGGCACGATCATGCTGGATGAGATCGGCGACATGGATTTCAAGCTGCAGGCCAAGCTGTTGCAGGTACTGCAAGACCACGAGTTCCAGCGCCTCGGGGGAAAGGGCTGCATCAAGGTGGACGTACGCGTGATTGCTGCCACCCACCGCGACCTTGAACGGGACATCGCCGAGGAGAGGTTTCGTGAGGACCTCTTCTACCGGCTTAACGTAGTCAGCGTCCGCGTGCCTCCTTTGCGCGAACGCAGGGACGATATTGCGGCGATGACGGAGTTTCTGACCCGGAAACACGCCACGGCGGGCGCGGCGCCCCCGCCGATGCCAGCCATCGCTGCAGGAGATGTTTCTGGCGTACGACTGGCCCGGAAACATCCGCGAGCTCGAGAACGTGATTCGCAAGTTTCTGATCTTCCGGGATGCGACGGTGATCGAACGGGACTTTCAGCTCAGGCTGGCACGGAAGCCCGTCCAGCGCGCGGCGCTGCCTGACCAGACCGTGGCGACTTTCCCGCCGCCGCTCGAGGTTCAGGGACAATGGGCCGATGACGCCGGGAGTCTGAACGAAGCGGGCGCCGGGGTGACTCCCGTGCTTCAGCAGGTGGCCCAGGCAAAACGGGAGGCTGAGCGATTGGCTATCCTGGCCGCACTGAAATCCACGAACTGGAATCGAAGGCAGGCATCGGCGCTGCTACAGATCGACTACAAGGCCCTGCTGTACAAGATGAAGGTGCTGTCGATCAAGAGGGAGAAGGCGGCCGCACCCAAGCCAGTGAGCAGTGAAGTGCTCGGTCGAGCGGTTGCTTCACAGAACTGATGCTGCGCCCCTGGCGCCAAACCGAATCGCCCGAACACAAAAAGCTGGCGCTGTGGAGACAGCGCCGGTACCAGGCGAAGATGTAAGCTTAGCGGTAAGCCTGTCTGCACCCGTGGTTTATAGGTGGCGATTCTGTCTCACTTGTGATCGGAAGGAACCGACGAAAACTGGGGCGCCTAGCGAGACGTTGGGGTGCCCATCATGCTTCCTTTCCGATTTTGAGCTTTTCCATCAATTCGTAGAGCGTCGGCCGGCTGATGCCAAGTTCCAAGGCGGCGGAAGTGATCTTACCTCGGTGACGCCGTCGGGCGTCCTGGACCATCTTGGCGGTGACGCGCTTCCCATCCGTCAAGACCCAGGGCGCGAAGGTCAGACCGGGTTTGGAGTGCTCGACACCATAGTTGTGCAGGAAGGCCTTCGCCACGATGATGATGTCGTCCTCCCGCTCTCGCAAGGGGGGAACCGTCCCCCGACGAGCTGGAAGCGTTTCTCCTAGAGAAAGCGGAGGAACTTCACCTGCACCGCCGCCGGCAAATCACCGATCTCGTCGAGGAAGTGCCCCCTGTGCTGCGTGTTTGCCCCGGTGAACGCGCCTTTCTTGATGGCGACAAACGGGCCGCTCTGCTGTGCGCTCAGGCGATGGAGCGCCTGCCGCCAGGCGCCTCAGTTTTCGTCGGATTCACTTACGATCACAATGGGACAAATCCCCACCCGTAAACCACAGGTGCAGAAAGGCTTACCGCCAAGCTTAAAACGAGGAGTGAACGGCGATGTCGAAATCCTTTACAGCATAGCCGCCGGGATCCGGCGCCGGCAGGTTCGAATGGGTCGTTGTTTCTTGGGGTTACGTCGTGTGGTACATGGCGTGCCAGCACTTCGACTGGAGGTTTTGAATTTAACATGCGCATTCTCGGAATTGCTGTTTTGCTTGTGCTTGTGCTTGCTGGATCGCCGGTTTTTGCGAGCATCGTAGCCGACACCACGGCGTATCGAACGACTCCAGGGGCTCTGACACTTATCAACCTGAGTGGGGCCACACCGGGACCTGTCGATATTTTGACAGCCCTTTATGGGATTGATTTCGACCCGGGGACGGACGGCGATACGGGCGTCGTCATGGGCTCCTTGGGTGGCAAGTACGCGGCCCCGTACGTCAACTCTGCTGGAGATGCTTGGCAAACGGAATATCTTTCATCGGGTGATGGGGGCAGCTCGATCAAGATCCATTTCACTAACCCGCAAAGCGCAATCTCTTTCCTGTGGGGTTCCGTCGATGCCTATAACAAGATTGTTTTCGCCGGTGGCGAATTCTATACAGGTACTCAGGCTGCGACGGCTGCTGGTGCCATCGCTGACGGAAACCAATTTGAGGATGGTAGCGTTTATGTGGCGATCACTCCTGGTGCCATGTTCACGGATGTCACCATCATCAGCGACCCCTCGTATTCGTTCGAGCTTGCCGATATTCGGGCGACGACCACAAGCTTTGGGGTTCCCGACGGTGGTGTGACGCTCATGCTCCTCGGCGCCGCTCTGGTTGGTCTCGAGACTCTGCGCCGGAAACTCCGCGCCAGTGACTCTCCCAGACCGCGTCCTGCACACTCCTTCATCTGGTTCGGTGAATGCTCGGCATAGCCGCGGCCAGGTGCACGGTCACCTGCCACACCGATTGCGTAACGAACGGGAACAATGCTCCCAAGCGCTGGTGGTCATCAACT
Organism: Bryobacterales bacterium; assembly: GCA_963734625.1. GTDB lineage: Bacteria > Acidobacteriota > Terriglobia > Bryobacterales > Bryobacteraceae > CAVTHW01. The sequence goes on from CAVTHW010000016.1 coordinate 183,269, forward strand.
CATAAAGCGTCGGCCGGCTGATGCCAAGTTCCAAGGCGGCGGAAGTGATCTTACCTTGGTGACGCCGTAGGGCATCCTGGACCATCTCCCGTTCCACACTCTCCCGCGCCTCTTTCAGCGTCTGCGGCGGCAAGGCACTCAGGGTATCGGTCAATTCCAGGTCCCGGGCGGTTACCCGTTTTCCGTCCACCATGATGACCGCCCGCCGCACCCGGTTCTGTAGCTCGCGGACATTTCCCGGCCAGTGGTAGAGGCTCAGGGCGCGCAGCGCGTCTGGCGTGAAGGTCAGGCTGGGCTTGGCGTACTCGGCGCCACAGCTGCGAAGAAACGCCTTGGCCGCCAACTTGACGTCGTCCCCGCGCTCCCGCAGAAGCGGGACCTTGACTACTAGTACGGCCAGGCGGAAATACAGGTCTTCGCGAAACTTGCCGCCGGCAACGCACTCCCGCAGGTCCCGGTTCGTGGCCGCGAGCACGCGGGCGTCGCTCTGAATCTCCTGCCGGCCGCCGACGCGCTGGAAGCACTTCTCCTGGAGAAAGCGCAGAAGCTTCACCTGGACCGACGCCGGCAGCTCACCGATCTCGTCGAGGAAGAGCGTGCCTCGCGCGGCGGTTTCGATGTGCCCCCGGCGCTGCGTGTTTGCCCCGGTGAACGCGCCTTTCTCGTGAGCCGAAGAGTTCGCTCTCGAGCAGGTTCTCCGGGATCGAGTTGCAATTGATGGCGACGAACGGGCCGCTCTGCTGTGCGCTCCGCCTGTGAAGCGCCTGGGCCACCATTTCCTTGCCGGTGCCGCTTTCGCCCAGAATCAGCACCGGGGCGCTCGTGGGGGCCACCTTGCGAATGAAGTCGAACACGGCCTGCATCTGCGGACTCGCGCCCAGCATGTTCTCGAAGACATCGGCCGGGGCGCTCGAGTGCATGGCGCGGTATTCCTGCTCGAGTTCCGCCAGATACACGCAACGCTGCAGCACGAGCCTGAGCTCGTCCATCTCCACCGGCTTACAGAGAAAATCGTAGGCACCGGCTCCGACGGCACGCAGCGCATTTTGCTTGTCGCCCTGGCCGGAGACGACGATTACTTTCGCCAGCGGGTCCAACGCGAGAACGGCCGAGAGCACCCCCAGTCCCTCATCGGGATCATTGGGGCGGGGCGGCAGTCCCAGATCGAGCAGGGTCACCGTGGGGCGACTCGCAGTGAATGCGGCTAATGCACCTGCGCGGTCCCCGGCCGTGAGCAGCTCGTAATCGTTGCACAGCGCCCATTTCATCTGCGTACAAATGTCCTCGTCGTCATCGACGATCAGCAGCCTGGTTTTCGTCATTTCACGCTTTTGACAGGGAAGGCTACCCGAAACGTGCTACCTTTACCCGTCTCGCTTTCCACCCGGATTGTGCCCCGGTGCGCCTCGACAATCATCCGGGACTGATACATGCCGATGCCGAGCCCGTTCTTCTTTGTGCTCTGAAAGGGGCGGAACAAGGAGTCCTTCAGGAACGCCGCGCTCATCCCGCATCCATTGTCCGCGACCGAGAGAACGACGCTGCCCCCGAGGTCCTCGGTGCGGACCAGAATGCGACCTCCCGGCCCGAGCGCGTCGCGCGCATTGAGCAGCAGGTTGGTGACGACGCTCTGGATCTGTCCGCGGTCAGCCAGCACCATGGGCAGCGGCTGTAGCTCCTTCGTCAGCTCCACGTGCGGCATGCCGTCCAGGTTGTCGAGGGCCTCGCTCACGATCTGATTCAAATCGGCTTCGACGGGCTTGAAATCGGGCCTTTGGCGCAGGGCGGTCAAGCGGCCGATCATCTCGTCGATTCGTCGCGCCGTATTGCCAATGCCGCGCAAGGCGTCCTCGCGAAATGCCGGATCGTCGAAATGCACCGGCAAGTTCTGTAGCATTAGGTTGAGCGACGCAGCAGCGTTCTTCAGATCGTGCACGAAGAACGCCGACATCGTCCGGAACGCCTCCATTTCCCTGGAACGCGCCACCTCGTTCGCCAGTCGCAGGTTCAACAGCACCGACGTCACCTGGTCGGCGATGCAACGCAGTAACTGCAACTGCTCGCCTGTGTAATCCGCACCATTGACGCGGTCGGCCAGAACGAGGGCGCCTAGGCTCTGTTCCCCTGACCGCAGCGGAACACACCAACGGTTGCCACCGTTCGGGAACACCGTCGAATTGAGTTGCCGCAATTCCCCGGCCCAAGGCTCGTTTACCGCTTCAAGATCGAACGGAGACGACCTCAACCGCAGTCCCGCCACAACGTCACTTGACGCTATCGCGAGCGCAGGACCGGCGCTGGCCTCGCCTCCCCGCGGCGCGGTCGACGCACCGACGATGAGTTGCTCCTTCTGCTCATCCAGCAGCCAGATGCTCACCGACAACACCTCAAAGGTTTCGGAAATCAACCTCGCGGACACGGCGCAGAGGCCGGCCTGATCCTTGACGTTGCCCAGCCGGCGCGAGAAATCGGTCCAGATCTGAGCGGAGTCGTGCTGAGCCCTTGTGAAATGGCGGCCGACGAGACCGTGAATGCGCTGCCGCAGGCGATCGGAAAGAAGCAGCACCGCCAGTCCGGCCATTCCCAGGAGCACGACGAAGGAGACGAGTTGGAAGCTTTCCGTTCCGCCGAAATGCCTGGCAATATTGGCGATGACCCCGACGATGAAGAGGTAGCCACCGCCGATGAGGGCCGTCAGGGACGCCCGCAGTACCGCTCTTGAGGGGTACACGTCGATCTCCGCTAATCCGGCGCGTAAGTAGGCCACGACCAGGCAGACGCATCCGATCAGGAGCGCACTCGACTCCACGCCTGACCAGCGCACGTCGTACGCGGAATAGAGAAGTTCCTGGATCCGAATGTACAGGCGCGTGCCGAAGATCAGCGCCAGGCCCAGGATCACGAACTTGATCCGCCAGCGCATCGTTCCGACCGCCGATCGGACGGTCTGTTCCAGGTTCACCAGTATCCAAAAGCACGCAAGGAGAACGATGACGTTTGAGACATTGGCCACCGCACCAAAGCGCAGATGTACTTCTTGGCCCGCGAGCCCTGCCGGCACGTTCTCGAGGAGCTGGCGCTGGAATCCGAGCGTTAGAACGACAGGCAGCAGCGCGACAATTGCCAGGGGGAGTCTCAACCGCGCCAGAGACTCGTGGTAATTAGGGCGCGAGTACGTCAGGCTGAAGCCAAGCCAGACCACGGGTACGAAGGACTTGACGATCAATCCGAGTGTCAGCCAGCGCAGCACTTCGGACAACTGAGCAGAGTGCAAGATGAGGCCCGTGAACAGGCTGTCGAAGCCGAGAACCACCATCCCGGCAAAGAAGTACCACGTGACGAGCGAGGGCTTCTTCGGCAACAGACTGAGGAAAGCCAGGATCAGGCTGAAGATCGCAGCCGCCAACGGCAGTAAGGAGAAGAGCGTCACGTGTTCTCAGCCTGGCGGGTTCAGCCGCTGCTCCTGGCGCCGCAACCACCACAACAGCAGGAACAGGGGAACCAGGGATAGGGCGAAAAATAAGGGGCCACCCCGGCGGTGAATCACGCTGTCGATCATGTGGGGTCCAACATGCACGCAAAGCAGTCCGATGACGAGGATCCGGAACCCGTTCCGCAAGATCCCGAGCGGAATCACGAAGGCCACCAGCACGATCCTTCGCCACCGGGTTCTCAGAAAGAGATGGGACGCCAGCAGACCGGCGATGAACAGCACCCAACTGGAGCGGATCCCGCTGCACTCCTGGGCCACCCGGAGCACGATCCCGGGCAGTTGGAACACCGTACCTTGGCGAAACAGTGGGGTCCCAGCCACGGCGAAAAACAGGGCGGCGGCCTCCGCGGATGCGAGTGCGGAAGCCTTTTCCAGCCAATCCACCGCAGCGTCCGGCAACGGAACCATGAAAATCAGGAACGCGAAGGGAAAGGCCGCAGCGACCATCCATTTCGAGCCGAAAAACAGAAACCCACCGGCTGCGACGAAACTCGCAAACGCGAGGGCCATCAGGGCCAGTCCATCGTTGATACTCAAGCTCCCACGCCACACGCTCCCTGCAGCCAGTGCCGCGATTCCGATTCCACCCAGCGTGACCGTTCCGGCAATCGAACTGCGATAGGCAGCCAAGAGCCGCCCCCGCCGGATGTAAAGCAGGTAACCGGTGATAAACGGCACCAGGAGGATGTGCGAATGCAGCTCGCTCTGGGCGGCGTACAGCGTCAGCTTGATGAGTGGTTGAATGAACGCCAGCGTCAAGAAAACTAAGTAGCCAGCGCAGCCGACCATCCGCAACCGCTGCGGACCCGGCAGGTCCCGCCACGTCGCCGACCCGCCACCGCGCTGGTCGACGGCTGACGCGACAATAGCCTTTCCTCGTTCGGATGCCATTCAGTGGCCCGGATTTAGCACAGGCGTTCGTGATGCCGCTTTGGTTGATGTTCGGCAACGCCCATCCGAGCGACAGTTATCTCAACCTCAAACCCTATCACAGTTGGTATGCGCGGTGAAGGGCTGGGTCGGTCTATCGGTACTAGTGGCCTGTCGTGGTGAGTTCGTTAGCATGGCGGCACCCGGCGGCGGACATTGGCGTATTCCAAAGCGCTGATGCGCAGCGTTTCCACCAGAGAATACCAGGAAGTCTTGCCGCAGATGGCGGCCACCGTCGGAGTATCGCGGAGCGCCATCAGTCGCAAGTTGGTCGAGGCCAGCATCGAACAGCTCCAGCAGTGGCAGGAGCGCCGCAGTCCGCCCGACCTAGCCTTAGAGACTCTGAAAAACCTTTTTGGGATTGTCTCGGGCCGGACGCCTACTTCCGTTCGTGCCTGCGAATCCCGGCCCCCCCGAGGCGAAGGTCCTACCCCTGGGGCTCTCCTGCCGCCCCCGGTCCAGGCTTGGCCCACGGGACTTCTCTGGACCATGCGGGCCCCGCCGGCCGATTCTGTCGGCGGGACCGCCGGCGAATCGGGCAGGTCTGGTGCGCCAGGTCTTGGGTTCTCAGTGCGCCCCTCGGCCGGTCAGCACTTGAGGGATCGTCAACAGCAGAATCTTCCAGTCCAGCGTAAGCGACCAGTTGTCGATGTACTGCATGTCCAGGCTCATCCAGGTCTCGAAATCCAGGTTGTCCCGTCCTTCGATCGCCCACGAGCAGGTCAGGCCCGGCCGCATGCGCAGCCGCCGACGTTGCCAGCCTTTGTAATTGTCCACCTCGGCCTGAACCGCCGGACGTGGGCCCACCAGGGACATGTCTCCCTTGAGCACGTTCCAGAGTTGCGGCCACTCGTCAATCGAGAACTTGCGGAGCCAGCGGCCAACCGGCGTCAACCGGGGATCGTCTTGTATCTTGAACGCCGTAGATCTCATGCTGAGGTGTTCGAGCTGCGCCCTGAGTTCCTCGGCATTCTGGCACATGGAGCGGAACTTGTAACAAGTGAACCGCCGGCCGTTCAAACCGCACCGCACCTGCCTGAAGACCACCGGCCCCGGCGAGGTCAACCGAATCAGCAGCGCCACCAGCAGCATGAACGGGAACAGCAGCACCAGCGCGGCCCCCGCAAGCACCACGTCGATTACGCGCTTGACCAGCAGCCGGATCTCGTCATGCGGCGCTGCCGAGAACGTCAGCAACGGGAGCGTACCCAACCGGTCCAGGTACATCTCGCTGTTGACGTGCGGGAAGAAATCCAGGACAATGCGCGTGCGCACGCCCTCCTGGTCGCACAGCACGAAGATGTCCTCGAATTCCGCCAGGTTCTGGCTTTCCACCGTAAGGATGATCTCGTCCACCACCTGCCCGCGAAGCAGGGCCGGCAACTCCCTCAAATGGTGCACAGGGTATTCGGATTTCAGTCGCAGGCTGCCCTGCTCGCCGGCCAGGAACCCCGCCAGCCGTATGCCGTATCGCGCCGACTGTTCCAACGCTTCTCCCAGCCGGCGCGCGCTCGCCCCCGTCCCCACCACCAGCACGTTGTGCGGCGCCCCGAACTCCCGGCCCGTGACGCGCGCGAGGTTCGTCGCGGCCAGCCGAAAGGCGCAAAGCAGCCCCCAGGAGTAGAGCGCGAACAGCGCCAGGAACGATCGACTCAGCGGGAACTCCAGCCGCAGCAGATATTGGAAAGCGGCCAGCGAGAGTGTGCCGAGCGCGGTCTGCTTAAAGCTGTCACGCACCACCTTCAGCGGGTTCCCGGAGTCCAGCCGGTCGTACACGTTGAGCCAGGACCCGATCAGTATCCAAACCAGTATTGAGAAGCCCAGCAGCAGTACTTTGACCGGGAGAATCAGGTAGAAAACGTGTTCGAAAGAAAGCCAGATCCGGCTCTGGTAAGCGGCTTCGAAAGCCAGCGCCGTGACCAGGATATCGGATAGACCGAAAAGAACCTTCGCTTTTCTTCTATGCCGGCTAAACACTCCTGGGAAAGCATATCAGAAAACCCGAAAGCGCGAGGCCAGGGAGTAGGGACGTGGGGAAAAAGCACGACTCCTCCGCTGATCGTCCTTGCTAAGATGGAGGGCGTGTTGATCGCTATCTCGATCAGTAACCCGGCAGCCGGATCTCGCTGTGAGCGTCGGGACGAGGAGGCGCGATGACAGGTGGCGCATCCGGTTCCGAAGTGTGGGCGCTCCGTCAAGAGCTCGCCACGGTTCGCGACAGCATCAGAAAGCGTACGCTCAAGCAAAGGATACTTATGGCTGAGGCGGAACCCGACGAGAGTGACCCCGAAGAATCCACCGGGAACCGCGATGACTGCCTCACCGGGGTAGCAGCACCTCCCTTGAAACCCGGTCCTCGGATTGTTGCCGCTGGGGAAAAGGAGCAGGCTGCTACCCAACTGGCTAGGGCTTTGATGGAGGCCTTTGCAGACTACTTCGTGGGTGCGGAGCGGCAGGCTCAAAGTCAGGCGGAGATTGTGGGGACTTCCCTGCGCCAGGAGCTTGAGAAGCAGCGAGACAGTGTTGAAAGCATGATCGAACTTCTTGCTGAGCGGCTCGGGCAGCAGGCCGAGACCCTCTCTTCGGTGCGGAGAGTCCTGGACGGCATGGGCGACAGGCTTGATCGGCAGGCGGATGCGATTCGCTCACTCAGCGAGTTGCAGGTGCAGCATGCCATGGCTCTGAAACTGCTCCTGGAAGCTCTGGGTGGGGCGAGCGTTTCAGCCGAGGCCGTAGGCCAGCCACGGGACGGCCGGCTCTGACCTGAGCCCAGGTCACTTCGTCGCGGGGAAGCGTGACCCTCCTATTGGCGCGGAAAGAACTACGTTCAGGCAGTGTCGTCGCCCACGATCTCGGGTTCAGAGAGTGGGGGAATGTCGGTCGCCTGCAGATCGTCTGCACCGGCGTCAAGGGATGCACATGGCTGCGTCTGGAGCTCATACCTGGTGAATGACATCGCTGCTCTATCGGCTTCGTGCCGGACCACCCGCCCCACGACGACAAGCGCTAAAGGGATCCCGCCTCTGCGCCTGGCCGGCCAGTTCAGGGCGAGGGTTAGCGATTGACCCAGGGGCGGCGGATCCTCGGTGGTGAATGAGATTCCCCCGCTGCTCACGTCCAAACTGGTCCCGCCTCGGACTACACCTCTTGGCTCCCGAAAGCGAACGCTTCTCTGGATTTGGAACCGTTGCCTCCCGCGGCGGTCCTCCGAGACAGATGACCTGAAGTCCTCGCTGAGCGCCGTGCGACGACTTGAGATATTCTTCACCTTTTCTCCTTTAGGAGGCAACGAGTTGGGCCGTCGGGTTTCCGAGCAATACCCCTGCCAGACCCCAAGTGTTTGAGAAGATTGACCCAGGGCTGAAAGTCTAGCCCCGGTTTCTCCCACAAACTTGGAGCTTTAGCCGAAAAGTTGGAGATGCCCCCAGCGGAGCGCTGGCGCACCGACGTCAGGGAACAATGATCTGATCGCCGCTCTCGAGCAGGATGTTCTGCGACTCGTTCTTACCGTGAATGAAGTCCTGGTAGTTGAATCGAAAACGTTTTGTGCCCCTCAGGACGGTGATGTTCTTGCTGTTGGCGTAGTCCTGGAAGCCGCCAGCGATGGCGAGCGCCTGCAGTATCGTCGTGGGTACCACCAGGGGGTAGGAGCCCGGACGCGTGACTTGTCCGATAGCGAAGTACTTCTTGCTGTTCACGGCGGATACCGATACCATCACGTTGGGGACGGTCACGTACTTGGACCAGGCCGTCTTAAGATTTTCCGCCAGAGTCTCAGGCGTGAGGCCGCCTGCCTGCACATCCCCCAGCAAGGGCAGTGAGACCTTGCCGTCGAGGCGAACTAACGCGGCATTTGAGAGGTCCGGTTCTCTCCACACCTCAATCTTCAGGATGTCCTCCGCCCCAATGACATATGTCTTGGGATCGACCGGGGCTCCTACGGTATTGAGCGATTTCTCGTCTTCGGACCTCGGGCTGCTGCGGGCAGCTCGCTGCTGGGCGGCTGCGGCGAAGCAGCATAGCAGCGCAAGCGACAATCCGATCGCCGTCATCCTCGAGAGCACGCGTCTTTGAGCCAAGGTCCTAGTTACGGCGCACATACTCATTCTCCCTTTCCTTCGGAGCCCGCCCTCACGGCGAGCAGCCCCGGATCGCTCGACCGGGTTTGGTGCGCATGCGGTCGGACTATGCCAAACCCGCTTCTTCCCGAGTTCAGAGCGTTGCCGAGCGGAACCTTCTCAAACAAAAGACCACCAATAGGACACTCATTCCCAACAGGACAATCGAAGATGGTTCCGGCACGGGTTGTGGTGGGTCGATGATAAACTCCTGCACCTGCCCCTCTCCCCTTAGAGACACAGGACTCAAGTTCGTCACGATCATGAATTTGTTCGGGTCTATCGTTGTGTAGTTTGCAGCAGCTAGATTGAGCCACTCGTTGGAACCAGGCGTTGGGGCACTGGAAACAAACAACCGCCAGATCGTGGCTTGAATGTCAGCATAGGCTGCAGGGCTTGAAGCGTATTGGGTTGTCAGCCAGGCCGCCTCCCAGTACAGCTTCTGAGCGTCCGGCAAGCCGCCGTAGCGAGTGTTGCTCAGATCCGCGCTGCTCAGCGGTGTCAGATTCGCCCACCACGTCTGGCCGAGATGAACCTCATTAGCAAAATCGTTGCAGTATAGCTCATACGGTTTTCCATCCAGAGTTCCGTAGTACGGGCCAACGAAATAGCCAAAGGCCTCGACTCCGTTGACCCCCGTGAGGGTGACCTCCACTGGGTCGGCAACCGCGGAGCCTGTTCCCAAGATCCACAGCATGAAAATGAGAAGAGCGCATTTCACTCGCATGAAATAATCGTATGCGGCAAGTGATACGCAAATCAAGATATGCGGGGGTTAATTCGCTCCAGTACCGGCGCAGTCTAGTACTACAGTACTTCGGCTGCGGGGCCAGCGCCAGTCCGGCAAGATTACGATACTGTGCGCGCGGCGGCGGCCGCACCCCCGAAAGTATGGGAAGAAATCCTTCGACGTTGGATAAAGTATGGGAAGAAGTCCTTCAACGTTGGATCCTGACATCCTTCGTAGACAACAAAAGTCCGCGTTTTCAATGTGTTCCCGATGGCATACGGCGTGCAGCAAAATCTTTTCCTCATCGACGCGGCCAAAGTGCGAGAGGCGTGAAAGGAGTGGACATGAATAGGAAGCTGACGTTCGTTTTGGCGTTGATCGTTTTCCTCATGATGGGGATGACGGCGTTCGCGGATTCCGATTTTGACGGTGTACAAGTACCTGAGCCGTCCTCGATTGTCGTGCTGAGTATCGGCTTGGCTGCGGTCGCGTATGCCGCCTGGAGACGCAACCACAAGAAGTAGGTGAGGCTTCCATTACTGACGACCGGGCCAGCCTGGCTCACCGCAGCCGGGCTGGCTTTTGTCGTTTTGGCGGTGCAGTTTGCCCTGGCGGTGCAGCCGAACTCCAATGAGGCTTGGTTTGCTGACCCGCCGCGCAATTTGCTGGCGCACGGCCATCTCGGGACGACAATCCTCTCTGCAGAAGGAACCTGGTTAGAGGGAATAGATCGCCACACCTACTGGGTGATGCCGGTTCACCTTCTGGCGCAAGCGGGTTGGTATTCCCTGTTCGGATTCAGCCTGCTCTCCATGCGGCTGCTCTCAGCCGCGGCGGGACTGGGGCTGGTCCTGGCCTGGTTCCTGGTGGCCGACCGGTTGCTGGCCAATCGAACCCTGGCTCTGGCTGCCGCCTGCCTGCTCGCAATCGATGTGCCCATGGCCCGCTCTGCCGCCAACGGACGTATGGACACCCTCTGTGCATTGCTGGGCGTGACGGGCCTGGCGGTTTACCTCCTGCTGCGCACCCGCTCGGCGAGGGTGGCCGCCATGGCGGGGCATGCGGGCGTGGTGTTGAGCGTGCTCACGCATCCCTGCGGAATGGTCTACGCTCTCGACCTGGTAATGCTCCAGATCCTGTTGGATGGATGGCGCCCGACGTGGAAACGATGGTTCTGGGTCATAACCCCGTACGTCGTCTTCGGCGCAGCGTTCGGTGCGTGGGCCCTTCAGGATTGGGCGTCCTTTGTGCGGCAGTTCTGGGGAAACGTTTCCGGGATCGCTGGCGAATCCAGTGGCGCGGAGCGGTTCGGCGGGTTGACTCGCCCGTGGGCGGCGCTCCTCCGAGAGTTGGAGTACCGCTATTATCGGAACTTTGGGGGATGGGCGGGCTTGGCAGTACTGTGGACATACGCGGGGGGCGTTATCTGGACGCTTATGCGACCGGCCTTGCGCAACGACTCCCGAGTCCGCTTGCTCCTCAAGCTGGCCGGCATACACTTCACCTTTTTCTGGCTTTTCGAAGGACTTAAGCTCCCCAATTACGTGGTCCACGTCCTGCCAATTTGGATCACTCTGGTGGTCCTGGCGAGCCCCGATCTTTTTGAAGCGCGACCGCGCGCCAGGCTCGCGTTTGTCACCATCCTGGTTGTGCTGCAGGTGACGGCCGCGTTCCAGGAGCTCCGCCGCGGCAGCATGCGGAACGCGTATCTGCCGGTCGTGGATCTTGTCCAGCGGCATCAGGGCTTGACCGTCACCGGGCCTGCGGAATTCGCTTTCGCTTTGGGTTTTGAGGGCGCGCTGCGTGACGACCTGCGGCTCGGCTACTACAGCGGGCGGCGCCCGGACCTGTTCATCACCAACAGCTGGCAGCGCGAGTGGCTCGAACGTGCGGACAAACGCGAACCTGCGGTGGCCCGCGCGATCCGCGAGAAACTCAAGTCTGAGTTTCGGGAGATTTTCCGCAATTCCGACTACGTTGTGTGGATGAGGGCTGCCACTCCCTAGAAGCGCGTGGTGCAAGCCGGTCCGCGCGGCTGGTGGCCGCGGGAGTGATGAGACCTTCTTCACCCTCCCACGATCACAACTAAATAGACCATTCGTTTTCTCCCGCAAACAACTCGCCGGTGATGGCGATTTCGAAATCACCCGCGCCCAGAGCCGCAACTACCTGCAGCCTTGCGGCAAGAATAACCGAACAAACCCATTTCCGACGCCGAACCCTAACCAAATGACAAACGGACTCGTTTTCCCCCCAAGGAACCCGTTTGCGCCAGAAGCGCACAGCCGCCCTGCCCAGGGCTCCTTCGCGTCTTTGCGCCTTGGCGTGAAATCTCCGCGCCACCGCCTTCGCTTGCATTTCATTTATCCCTGCGGTAATCTGACGAGGTGGAGATGTTGGCAACAGCACGGGCACAGGCCATACCGGGCGATCTGCCCCTGCCCGCCGCCATCTTTCCCGCAAACCTTCTGGTTCCCGTAATCGCAATTATTATTCGGGTCACCGTACGCGGCCCCGCCTGTTAGAGCCCGGAAGAGATTCTCAAGGGCCACTGGCGGGGCAAGCAACCTCAGCCGGTGGCCCTTTTTGCTGTTAGGCTGCCGCGCGGGCCGTGGATCCAAGCTGAAGGATTGAGGAGATACCAAAGATTATGCCGAATTCGACGAGCGGCGCGAGGATGTTGCTGGAGTGCCTGGCGCGGGAAGGGGCCGATTGCATCTTCGGCTACCCCGGCGGCGTCACCCTCCCCCTCTACGACGCTATATATGAAGATCCCATCCGGCACATATTGGTGCGCCATGAGGAGAACGCGTGCTTCGCGGCACAGGGATACGCCATCGCCACCGGCCGGGTGGGCGTCTGCTGCGCCACCTCCGGGCCGGGCGCCACGAACCTGGTCACCGGCCTGATGAATGCGCAGATGGATTCCACACCGGTGGTGGCCATCACCGGGCAGGTAGTCACCAAGCTCATCGGCAGCGATGCGTTTCAGGAGGCCGACACGTTCGGCATCACCCGCTCCTGCACCAAACACAACTACCTGGTCAAGAATCTGGCTGACTTGGCCCAGGTCGTCCACGAGGCCTTCTACATCGCCGGCACGGGCCGTCCCGGTCCGGTGCTGATCGACGTGCCCAAGGACGTGTTTCAGGGGCAAGCCCGCTACACGCCGGTTTCCTCGATCCACCTGCCGGGCTACAAGATCTACAACGAGGGGCACACCGGCCAGCTCAAACGCGCGGCCCAGATGCTCTGGGACGCGCAACGGCCCATCGTCTACGCCGGAGGCGGTGTCGTCAGCAGCGGCGCTTCCGAAGAGCTGCGAACCCTGGTCGAGACCGTCGATATGCCCGGCGTCTGCACCATCATGGCCCTGGGCGCGCTTCCGGCCGACCACCCCAACTTCATCAGCATGCCCGGCATGCACGGCAGCTACGCCGCCAACATGGGGCTGACCCAGACCGACCTCATCCTGGCCGTCGGCGTCCGCTTCGACGACCGGGTGACGGGCCGCCTTTCCGCCTTCGCTCCGCACGCCAAGGTGATTCACATCGATATCGATCCGGCCGAGATCGGCAAGAATCGCATTCCGGACCTGCCCATCGTGGGCGACGCCAAGCGCACCCTGGAAAAGCTGAACGCGCTGCTGGCCGAAACCAAGCCTGCCATGGGCGAGCGCAACGCCGCCGCGCGCCAGGCCTGGTGGCGGCAGATAAAGGAGTGGCAGGCGGAACACCCGCTAGTCCCCGCCGTCTCCACCGAGGAAATCAAACCCCAGCACGTGATGCGGGAGATCGACCGCATCTCGGGCGGCCAGGCCATTGTGTGCTCGGACGTGGGCCAGCACCAGATGTGGGCGGCGCAGTACATCCGCTTCAACGCCCCTCGCCTGTGGATCAACTCCGGCGGGCTCGGCTCCATGGGATTCGGCATGCCCTCCGCGATCGGCGCGCAAATAGCGCGGCCCGACAAGCTGGTCTTCGCCGTGGTCGGAGACGGCGGCTTCCAGATGTCTCTCCCCGAGCTGGCCACGCTGGTCAACTACAAGCTGCCGGTCAAGGTCTGCGTGCTGCGGAACGGGTACCTCGGCATGGTGCGCCAGTGGCAGGAACTCTTCTACAACAACCGGCTTTCCGGGGTCCAACTGGACTCCTTCCCGAACGCTCCGAAACTGGCCGAGGCGTATGGTTTCAAGGGCAGGACCGTCGAGCGGCCCGAGGATTTGGCGTCCGCCCTGCAAGAGGCCGTCAACGAGCCGGGGCCATACCTGCTGGACATCAAGGTCAGCCCCCTCGAGAACGTCTACCCCATGGTGCCGGCCGGCAGCGCCATCAACGAAATGGTGTTCGGCCCGGCGCAACCCGTGGCGGTGCCCAAGTAGGAGGAACGAGATCCCATGCTACAAGTGATTTCACTTCTCGTCGAGAACAAGCCGGGCGCTCTCATGCGCATCACCGGCGTGCTGACCGCCAGGGGCTACAACATCGAGAGCCTCACCGTGGCGCGGACCCTGGAGCCCGAACTCTCCCACATGACCATCGTGGTCGACGTGGAGTCGAACCTGCGCACCCTGGTCATCAAGCAGATGAACAAGTTGATTAACGTGCTGCAAGCCACCGACCTCACCGATAGCCGCGCCGTGGTGCGGGAGATGGTGTTTATCCGGGTGCGCGCGCCACTCGACAAACGTACAGCTATCCTGAAGGAAGCCGAGATTTTCGGCGCGCGGGTCATCGACTCCTCCGTGGAGGGTTTCGCCCTGGAGGCCACCGGCGACCCGGAGAAATTGGACGAATTCATCGAAGTCATGCGAAGCTACGGCGAATACGATGTGATCCGCTCCGGAAGGGTCGCCATGTCGCTCGAACCCAGGAAGCTTCGCCTTTCGCCGCCGATCCCCACGGGGACGGCTAATAAACTTGAACGAAACAACGGGGTGATCAATGGTTAAGCGTTACTACGAAAAAGATGGAGACCTCAAGTGCTTGAAGGGCCGCACCGTGGCCATTATCGGTTACGGCAGCCAGGGGCACGCGCACGCGTTGAACCTGCGCGATTCCGGCGTGGACGTGGTGGTTTCGGAACTGCCCGGCACGTCGAACTGGACTAAAGCGGAGGCCGCGGGGCTGCGCGTCCTGACCGCGAGCGAGGCCGCCAAGCTCGCCAGCGTCATTATGATTCTGGTTGCCGACCATCATCAGGCGGACCTGTACAAGAGCGCCATCGCGCCGCACATGGTCGCGGGTAAGACCCTGATGTTCGCCCACGGCTTTAATATTCATTTCGGGCAGATCGTGCCTCCGGCCGATGTGGACGTTTCGATGATCGCGCCCAAGGCGCCGGGCCACCGCGTGCGCGAGCTGTTCACCGAGGGAGTCGGCGTGCCGGCCCTGGTGGCGATTCATCAGAACCCTTCCGGCAAGGCGCTCGAGACGGCTCTGGCTTACGCGCTGGCGCTGGGCTGCCTCAAGGCCGGTGTGATCGAGACCACCTTCAAGGAGGAAACCGAGAGCGACCTGTTCGGCGAGCAAGCCGTGTTGTGCGGCGGCGTCACCGAGTTGATTCGCGCCGGCTACGAAACTCTGGTGGAAGCCGGATATGCCCCCGAAATCGCTTACTTCGAGTGCCTGCATGAGCTGAAGCTCATCGTGGACCTCATCCAGGAAGGCGGCTTCGGCTACATGCGCTTCTCCATCTCCGACACGGCGGAGTACGGCGATTACACCCGCGGCCCGCGTATCATCACCCCCCAGACCCGCCAGGAAATGAAGAAGATCCTCGGCGAGATCCAGAGCGGCGCGTTCGCCAAGGAGTGGATCGACGAGAACAAGAGCGGACGCAAGAACTTCCTGGCCATGCGCGAGGCCGCCAAGCATCAGTCCGTCGAAGAAGTGGGGCGCACCCTGCGCGAGATGATGCCGTTCCTCAAGAAGAAAAAGGAAGCGGGCGTACCGGAAGACCAGGTGTAGTCCGCGCCACCCAGCATGAGAGTCTTCACCCTGGATACAACTTTACGAGACGGCGCTCAAGGCGAGGCCGTCTCGTTCACCGTGGATGACAAGGTGCTCGTCGCCCACAAGCTGGACGAGTTGGGCATCGACTACATCGAAGGCGGCTGGCCTGGCTCCAATCCCAAGGATAAGGAATTCTTCGCCCGCGCCAGGGACCTGAAGCTCAAGCACGCCAAGCTGACCGCCTTCGGCTCGACCCGCTTCGCCAAGAACCCGGTCGACCGCGATCCCAACGTTCGAGCCCTGCTCGAAGCCGGCACGCCGGCCATCTCGATTTTTGGCAAGAGCTGGGATTTTCACGCCCAGCGGGCCCTGGGCATCACCGAGGACGAGAACATCCTGTTGATTTCGGAGACTGTTCAGCGGCTGAAGGACCACGGCAAGGAGGTCATCTTCGACGCCGAGCACTTCTTCGACGGCTATATCTCCAACCCGGCCTTCGCCCTGCGGACCCTCGAGGCCGCCACCAAGGCGGGCGCCGACGTTCTCTGTCTGTGCGACACCAACGGCGGAACCATTACCGGCAAGCTGTCGGAGATCGTCGCCGAGGTCCGCCGGCGTTTTGACGGCATGCTGGGGATCCATGCCCATAACGATTCCGACCTCGCCGTCGCCAACACCCTGGCGGCCGTCCAGCAGGGCGTCACCCACGTCCAGGGGTGCGTGAACGGATATGGCGAGCGCTGCGGGAACGCCAACCTCTGCTCGGTCATCGCCAATCTGGAGTTGAAGCTGGGCCACTCGACCATCGGCCCCGAGAAACTGGCGAACCTGACGACGGCGGCGCGTTACATCGCGGAACTGGCGAACCTGCCGGTGCGCAACGAGCAGCCCTACGTCGGCCATAGCGCGTTCGCGCACAAAGGCGGCGTGCACGTCAGCGCGGTGCTCAAGGATTCGGCGACCTACGAACATGTCACTCCCGAAAGCGTCGGCAACCGCCAGCGCGTCCTGCTCAGCGACCTGTCCGGAAGAGCCAACATTCTCTACAAGCTGAAGCAGCACGGCGTCGCCGACCGGCTGACGGAAGACGCCCGCCGCGAGTTGCTGGAGCGCATCAAGCACATGGAGTTCCAGGGCTATGAACTGGAGGCCGCCGAGGGCACCTTCGAACTGCTGGTCCGCGAAGCCCTGCACCCGGGCCTGCACTTCTTCGATCTCGTCAGTTTCGACGTTTCCACGAACATGGTTGGAACCAAGGGCTCGAAGACCACCGCCACGGTGACGATTAAGGCCCAGGACGGCGTGCACTCGGCCACGGCCAGCGGCCACGGGCCGGTCAACGCGCTCGACGTCTGCTTGCGCCAGTGCCTCTCCGCGCTCTATCCGTCCATCGCCGATGTGCGCTTGATGGATTACAAAGTGCGCGTGCTCGAGCCCAAAAAGGGCACGGCCGCCAAGGTCCGCGTGCTGATCGGTTGGAGCGACCACCGCCGCAACTGGACCACGGTGGGGGTCTCGGAAAACGTGATCGAGGCGAGCTGGCAAGCCTTGATAGACGCCATTCGCCTGGAGCTGATGCGCCTCATCGAAAAGGACGAGAGCGTCGAAAAGGCCGTCGAGGATTACTGCTGGGGCGTCTGAAAATGTAGGGGCACGGCGCCGCCGTGCCCGTTATGGGGCGGCCGGCTTCGCCGTTTGCAGTTCCAGCCGCCGCTGGCGCTGCCAGCGCAGACGTGACTGATGTTCCTGGTAAAGCGTGCTGAACGCCGCCCAGAAGTAGCCGGTCACGAAGAGCGCCAGGAACGGCAGGGCCAGGAAGTTGAGCGTGTCGATCGCCCAGTAGATCATCAGCAGGAAGTAGCTGCCGATCGCCAGTTCGATGTAAGGCAGCCAGCCGCTCTTGCGGCGGTATTCGGCATCCGCCAGGCGGACCCGGTCGCCCCCGATGGCGTACTTGGCGGTCCGCACAAAGCCCGTCTTGATCCCCAGCAGCGCTTCCAGCACGGCTCGAGTGTTGATCACCGTGAGCGCCACGCCCACCGCCAGCAGCGCCGGCAGCATGAAGATCGACCGCTTCCAGCCCTTCGGGTTCGCTGCCCATTGCGCCGTCAGGTAGAAAGCCGAAATGGAGAGGAACGAGGCGATGATCAGAGGCAGGTCGATCAGCGCCATCTGCCACCAGCCGATGTAGAAGCGCACGATCATCACCGGCAGCAGCAGCGCCGACACCACCATCATGAGCGGGTAGGAGAGGTTGGGCGTCAGGTGGAAGAACGCCTCGACCTTTTCCCGCCACGGAATCGGGGCGCGCAGGATCGCCGGAAGCAGTTTCCTGGATACCTGGGTCAGGCCCTTGGCCCACCGCGACTGCTGCACCTGGAAGGCGTGCATCTCGACGGGCAGCTCGGACGGGCAATCCAGGCCGGGCAGGTAGACGAAGCGCCAGCCCTTAAGCTGCGCCCGGTAGCTGAGGTCGCAATCCTCGGTCAGGGTGTCGTGCTGCCAGCCGCCGGCGTCCTCGATCATCTTCCGGCGCAGCATCCCCGCCGTGCCGTTGAAGTTGAAAAACAGGCCCTGGCTGCAGCGCGCCACGTGCTCCAGCATGAAGTGCCCGTCGAGCAGCATGGCCTCGACTTCGGTGAGCACGTTATAGCCGCGGTTCAGGTAGCTCCAGCGGGCCTGCACCACGCCCACTTTCGGGTCGGTGAAGAAATGCACGGTGCGCGTCAGGAAGTCCGTCGGCGGAATGAAATCGGCGTCGAAGATCGCGATCAGCTCTCCGCTGGCCGTCGTCAGCCCCTCCTGCAACGCCCCGGCCTTGAAGCCGTGGCGGTTGGCCCGGTGGCGGTACTCGATCGGGTGCCCCAGCGCGCTGTAGCGCTCCACCAGCGCCTCGGTGAAGGGGTGGGTTTCGTCGGTCGAATCGTCCAGAACCTGAATCTGGAGCAAATGCCTGGGGTAGTCCAGCTTCAGCACTTCCTCCAGCAGCCGCTCCACCACGTAGCGCTCGTTGTAGAGCGGAAGCTGGACCGTGATCCGGGGCAGTTGCTCGAATCGAACCGCCGGCTCGGCCTGCAGCTTCTTCCGGGCCTTCAGGAAGCCGCGAATGACCTCGTAGCGATACAGCCCGTAGATGGACAGCACCACCATGATGCTGAAGTAGGGGATGAGCAGCGACCAGTCGAACGGGGTCAGCAGGTGGATGCCCGAGAAGGTGTCGTCGTTCAGGGCGTTCGCCGCCCTTTGCATCGGCGAGACGGCCAGGAACAACGCGACACTGTACGGGAAACCGATCATTTCAGTTCTTTAGGGCGATCCAGGCTAGTTTTCTGGGCGAGTACGATTATATACCAGTTCGATCTCCTAGTTTACGCTAATTTCGCACTCCCGGACGTACCTGTTATAGAATACGGCTTACCGGGGAGGGCTGATGCGGGACCACATCCGAATTCTGGCCTGGCTCAACATCGTGTTTGGGGCGCTAGGCCTCTTTGCCGTCATCGCCATTTGCGGCGTGGCCGGCCTGGCGGCCCTCATTAGCGGCCATCTGCCGGTGGTGGGGCTTTTTGCGGTGCCGATCGTGGGCCTGATTGCAGCCGTTATCTGCTTGCTGGTGCTTTTGCTCTCCCTGCCTGGGTTGATCGCGGGCGTTGGGTTGCTAAACCTCCGTCCCTGGGCCCGTACCCTGGCCATCGTGCTCTCCGCCCTCAACCTGCTGCACGTGCCCTTCGGCACCGCGCTGGGCATTTACGGGTTGTGGGTCCTGTTGCAGGAGGAGACCGAGCGCATTTTCGCCGCACAGGGACGTTGATTCCGACGGGCGGGTCCGATATAGTCTAGGGTGGGCTGGAGTTCAGTACTATTCGTTTGCATTCACACATCTAGTTCTCCGCCGGGTTGGCCCACTGCGCGGGGAGCCCCAAGAATGATATAGCGGGAGGCTTTTTCTAATGATTTCGAGTTCTGTGGGTGGAAGGGCGCTGCGTGCGGCCCTGGTTTTATTGTCTTTATTGTTCCTCACGGCGCCCATGTTCGGACAAACCGAGCGCCCGGGCGGCGGTGAGGCGAATTTGGTTCTCCCCGACCTGAGCCAGGCGACGTTTCTGGGCGGGATCGACGGGCGCACGTTGCTGATGGGCGGCCTGGTGGTGAGCGCTTTCGGTTTCTTGTTCGGCCTGGTGATTTTCACCCGCCTGCGCAAGATGCCCGTGCACAAGGCCATGCTCGAAGTCTCCGAGTTGATCTATGAGACCTGCAAGACCTACCTGATCACGCAGGGCAAGTTCCTGCTGATCTTGGAGGCCCTGATCGCGGTCATCATCACGTTCTACTACGGCTTCCTGCTGAGCTTCCCGGCCTACAAGGTGCTGATCATTCTGTTCTTCAGCCTGGTCGGCATCTCGGGCAGCTTCTCGGTGGCGGCCTTCGGCATGCGCGTCAACACTTTCGCCAACTCGCGCACCGCTTTCGCCGCCCTCCGCGGCAAGCCCTTCCCGTGCTACGACATTCCGCTCCAGGCGGGCATGAGCATCGGCATGCTGCTGGTATCGATCGAGCTGGTGATCATGCTGTTCATCCTGCTGTTCGTGCCCGGCGACCTGGCCGGTTCGTGCTTCATCGGATTCGCCATCGGCGAGTCGCTGGGCGCCGCGGCGCTGCGCGTGGCGGGCGGTATCTTCACCAAGATCGCCGACATCGGCAGCGACCTGATGAAGATCGTCTTCAAGATCAAAGAAGACGACGCGCGCAACCCGGGCGTCATCGCCGATTGCACGGGCGACAACGCGGGCGATTCGGTGGGCCCCTCGGCCGACGGATTCGAAACCTACGGCGTCACCGGCGTCGCGCTGATCACCTTCATCCTGCTGGCGGTCAAGGATCCGCTGGTTCAGGTGCAGTTGCTGGTCTGGATCTTCTCCATGCGCGTCATGATGGTGATCGCCTCGGCGGTCGGTTACTTCGTCAACCACGCCCTCGCCAAGGCGAGGTTCGGCAACGCGGACAAGATGAACTTCGAGCAGCCCCTCACCTCGCTGGTGTGGCTGACGTCGGTTCTGTCCATCGGGCTGACCTACGTGCTCAGCTCGCAAATGATCCCGGTTCTGGCCGGCGACACCTCCTTGTGGTGGAAGCTGGCCACGGTGATCAGTTGCGGCACTCTGGCCGGGGCTCTGATTCCCGAATTCGTGAAGGTGTTCACTTCGACCAACTCGCGGCACGTGCGCGAAATCGTGACCAGCTCGCGCGAAGGCGGGCCCTCGCTCAATATCCTGTCCGGATTCGTGGCGGGCAATTTCAGCGCCTACTGGCTGGGCTTCGCCATGCTGCTGCTGATGGGGATCGCCTATGCGGTCAGCACCACGGGGCTGGACATCCTTATGCTGGCTCCAGCGGTGTTCGCCTTCGGGTTGGTCGCCTTCGGCTTCCTCGGAATGGGGCCGGTCACCATCGCCGTGGACAGCTACGGACCGGTGACCGACAACGCCCAGTCGATCTATGAGCTTTCCATGATCGAAACCCTGCCCAACGCCAAGCAGGAGATCAAGAAAGAGTTCGGCTTCGAGCCCAACTTCGACAAGGCCAAGGACCACCTGGAGGAGAACGACGGCGCGGGCAATACCTTCAAAGCCACCTCCAAGCCGGTGCTGATCGGCACGGCCGTGGTGGGCGCCACCACCATGATCTTCGCCACCATCGTGGCCCTGACCAATGGGCTGACCACCAACCTGGACAAGCTTTCGCTGCTGCACGCTCCGTTCCTGCTGGGCCTGATCACCGGTGGAGCGGTCATCTACTGGTTCACCGGCGCCAGCGCCCAGGCCGTTACCACCGGGGCTTACCGGGCGGTCGAGTTCATCAAGCGCAACATCAACCTGGAAAGCTCGGAAAAGGCCTCGGTCGCCGACTCGAAGAAGGTGGTCGAGATCTGCACTCAGTACGCGCAGAAGGGCATGTTGAACATCTTCCTGGTGGTGTTCTTCTCGACGCTGGCCTTCGCTTTTCTGGAGCCGTTCTACTTCATCGGCTACCTGATGTCCATCGCGCTATTCGGCCTCTTCCAGGCCATCTTCATGGCCAATGCCGGCGGCGCCTGGGATAACGCGAAGAAGGTGGTCGAGACCGAACTGCATGCCAAGGGCACCGAATTGCACGCGGCCTGCGTGATCGGCGACACGGTTGGCGATCCGTTCAAGGACACCTGTTCAGTGGCGATGAACCCGATCATCAAGTTCACGACCTTGTTCGGGTTGCTGGCGGTTGAGCTGGCTGTTTCGACGGCCGCCTCGCAGGGGTCCACGCTGACCTACGTCCTGTCGGCCATCTTCCTGCTGATCTCGATGGTCTTCGTTTACCGCAGCTTCTACGGCATGCGGATCGAGTCGGAGAAGTAGAAGTTACTTTGGCGAGGGGCTGCGGCGGCTCTTGAGGGCCGTCCAGCCTCTCGCGCTAACCAGCATCAGCGCGGCCAGCCCCAGACTGCCCGCGGCGCACCAGGCGGGCCCGCGCGTCCTTCCTATCAGGTAAGCCAGGCTGTCACCCTTCCAGAACGGCCCGTAGATGATCAGCAGGTGAGCTACATACACGAACAGCGATTCCCGGCTGAGGCCCAGCAGGAGGCTCTTGCGCGGCGTCCGCGCCAGGCCGTATAGCCAGCAGGCCGAGAGCAACAGCAGCACGATTCCCAGCCGCTGCAGAAGCGTGCGGGGATCGGCCCGCCAGCCCGCCGTGGCGCCGCCCGGCAGCCAGCTCAGCGGAGGAAGATTGAACCCTAGTAGCAGCAGGAGGATGCCGGCGCCTGACAGCCATGCCATGAACCGCTTCTCCTGGCCGGCCGCGCGGGCTGCCAGGAACCAGGATGCGCAGGCGGCGCCGGCTATCATGAAGGCGCTCCAGGGAAACAACGGAAACAGCGACGCCGTCTTGTCGTTCAAATACGCCGCCAGGGGTCCCGGCATAAACCGCACGAAGTCCACGCTGTAAAGCGCCGGCGCGAACGCCGAAAACGCGGCCGCCAATGCCAGCAGCCAGACCCGCTGCAAGCGCTCCGGCCGGATGGCGGCCAGGCTGGCGAGCAGCAACAGCCAGGTGATCGCGATGCATTGGAGTATGTCCACCCGGTAAAAGAGCGACCACTGCTCCTGAGACACGCCCGCCATCATCCGCGGAATCCAATACGAGGGCAGGTGCATGGCGTAGCCGATCAGCCAGATCGTGACCACCCGCCACACCTGCCGGAAAAGCGGCTTGCCGAAGCGGCGCAATTCTTCCAGCCTCTTCTGGCTCGCCACCAGAAAAACAAACCCGGAAACGAAAAGAAACGCCGGGGCCACCAGCCCGTTGAGGAAGTTCAGATTACGAAACCACTGGGTTTGGCGGAACTGTTCGGCGAGCACGGCGTTGAAGACGTGGGTCTCGATCATTACCAGGAGGGCCCAGGCGCGGAGCCAGTCGGCGAACAGGAGACGGCCGGCAGAGGAGGGAGACGGGTTCCGCATACAATTACGCTAGCGTAGCGCAACTAAGGGATTAGCCGTAGCCCCAAGGGAATTAACCCCGGCGTGTTAAGTTTCTGATCCTTTCCGCCGATGAGAGACACGGAGGGCAGTTGTCGGTTAGTGCCACCGGTATGATGGAAACGAGACTCGCCATTCAAGAGCCAGGAGGCGTCATGGCGCCAGGTTTGGTGACGCCCCCCTGGGAGATGCTTCTGGAGCCGGAGGCCAAGCCGGCCATCCTGATTCTCGATCATGTGGACGTCAACCGGCGCCTGCTTAAGGCAATTCTGAAGGCGGCGCCCTATCGGATTTTGGAAGCCAGCCGCCCGCAAGAGGCCCTGTCGGTGCTGGCGCGCGAGAAGATCGATCTGGTCATCCTGGACCTCATGCTGCCGGGCATGAGCGGCCCGGATTTCTGCCGTACGCTCAGAGCCGGCCGCCGGACGCAGCTCATCCCCATCCTGATGATCACCAGCGTCCAGGGAGTGGAGAACGAAGTCGCCAGCATCGCCTCCGGCGCCGACGAGTTTCTGATCAAGCCGCTGCACCCGGCCGTGGTGCGCACGCGGGTCAGGGCGATGCTTCGCAGCAAAGCGGCCATTGACTCTCTGGAAGAGGCCGAAACAATCCTTTTCGCTTTGGCGCAAGCGGTTGAGCAGCGCGACAGGTACACGGCCGGCCACTGTCAGAGGCTGGCATGGTATGGCGTGTCACTGGGGACGGCCTTGGGCTTGCCACACCCCCAGTTGCTTGCTCTCCACCGCGGCGGCTTCCTGCACGACATCGGGAAAATCAGCGTGCCGGATTCGATTCTGCACAAGCGGGGGCGGCTGACCGAGGACGAGTGGCGAATCATGCGCATGCACCCGGTCAAGGGGGAGGAGATCTGCCGCCCTATGAAGAGCCTGGCCAGCGTGCTGCCCATCATTCGCAACCACCACGAGCGCTGGGACGGAGGAGGATATCCCGACGGCCTTAGCGGCGAGCGGATTCCGCTGGTGGCGCGCATCCTCCAGTTGGCGGATATCTACGACGCTCTCATCACCGAGCGGCCCTACAAGCCCGCCCTCGACCCCGACGCCGCGCTCAAGGTGTTGAACGCAGAGGCCGCGCGCGGCTGGCGGGACTCACATCTGGTTGAAATCTTCACCGAACTTCATCGCGGCGGGCTCGCCGAGGCCGGCAACCCGCTGCTGGTGAACTGGCCTCAGCTTGCGAAGATGGGCGACGCCATCGTTCACGCGCCCCAGCCCCTCGCCATCTAAAAGGGGACAGACGCATTAGTTTCCCAACGTCGCCTGCGCAATTGCTGGCAAGGCGCATTCTGCCTGATGGATCGCGCAACGGGACTGGGCGCCGGCCAGTAAGCCAGGCTGTCTGCTGGGAGCGGATGATATGAAAAATGCGTCTGTCCCTTTTATAGGGCTTGGGCCAGGTCGGATTTGATGTCCTCTATGTCCTCGATGCCAACCGAGACGCGAATGTAGTCCGGAGTCACGCCGGCGGCGGCTTGTTCTTCTTCGGTGAGCTGCGAGTGCGTGGTCGAAGCGGGATGAATTACCAGGGTCTTGGCGTCTCCCACGTTGGCCAGATGGCTCGCCAGCTTCACGCTGTTAATGAACTTCACGCCGGCGGCCTTCCCGCCCCGAATCCCGAAACCGAGGATGGCGCCCGCGCCCTTGGGCAGGTACTTCTTCGCGTTTGCATAATGGGGATGGCCGGGCAGACCGGGGTAGTTGACCCACGCCACGGCAGGGTGCTTCTGGAGCCATTCCGCCAGCTCCTGAGCGTTTTGCACATGCCGCTCCAGGCGCAAGTGCAGGGTTTCGACGCCGAGCAGGAGCAGGAACGCCGCGAACGGGCTCTGCGCGGCGCCGGTGTCGCGCAGCCAGTGCGTGCGGATATGGATAATGTAGGCAAGGTTGCCGAGGGGCTTCAACGCCTCGGTGAAAACCATCCCGTGATAGGCATCGTCGGGCGCCGTGAATTCGGGCCACTTCGACGGGTCGCCGGCCCACTGGAAGTTGCCGCTGTCCACAATGGCGCCGCCGATGTGAACTCCATGCCCGCCCAGAAACTTGGTGGTCGAGTAAACGGCGATGTCGATGCCGTGCTCGAAGGGGCGGAACAGCGCCGGGGTCAGAACGGTGTTGTCTACTATGACCGGCAATCCGTGCTGGTGCGCGACGTCGGCGATCTGGCGAAAGTCCGGCACGTCGTTCTTCGGGTTGCCCACGGACTCCAGAAACACCAGTCGCGTGTTCGCATCCACCAGCTTGCCGATCTCTTCCGGGTGGTCCGGATCGAAGAAGCGAACCTCGACGCCGAGCTTCTTCAGAGTCTGGGTGAACAGGGTCCAGGTGCCGCCATACAGGCTGGTCGACGCAATGAAGTTCTGCCCCGAGTGGGTGATGGTGAGAATCGCCGCGGTGATGGCGGCCTGGCCGGAAGCGAAGGCCAGCGCGCCGATGCCGCCGTCGAGGGCGGCCAGACGCTTCTCCAGCACGTCGTTGGTCGGGTTCATCAGCCGCGAGTAGATGTTGCCGAATTCCCGCAGGCCGAATAGGTTCGCCGCAGTGTCCGTGTCCTTGAATACGTAACTGGTCGTCGCGTAGATGGGGACCGCGCGCGCCGTCGTAGCCGGATCGGGCGTTTGTCCCGCGTGCAAGGCCAGCGTGCCTAGGCCGGGTTTTGTCTCTATGATTTGCCATGTTGGTTGGTAGTCCTTTCGCTCAGAAACCGTAGGAGACGCCGAAGGCGAAGTTGTGACGCACCTTCAAGTCAACGCCGGGAAGAATCTTGCCGGCGGCCTGCGCCACGCCGAAATCGAGGTTGAACTTGGCCCTCTCCGGCGCCGGGACAATGCGGGCCGCATAGGTGATGGTGGTAGGCACGTCCGCGCCGGGGAGGTTCAGGACCTCTTTCGGCTGCTGGGCGAATTCGGAACCGAAGATGAGCTGGCTCCGCTTCGGGCCCTTGAATATGAACGCGGCCGCGCCGAACAGCCGTCCTTTATAAGCGGGAGCGTTGCCCGCCAGCCCGAAGACCGAGGCGTTGGTCGCCTTGACACCGAAGTTGAGCAGGACCGGCACTGGCTGGGACTGGGTGATGAGCTTGGTGGCGACGACGTAGAAGTCGTAATTGTTGTAATCCTGGTCGTTGACCGGCCAGAACGCCGCTGACGTGCTGGTCGTGCGTGCGGGCCACGAAGCCCGCCGAAATCCCCGGCAGCCAGTTGTTCTTGCCCGCGTTCTCCGGGACGATGCCGACCTTGCCGTGTACGATGTTGAACTGCCCCTTCCATAGCGAGCTGAGACCCGCCGTGCTGCCGGCCTGGTGGAATGCGCGAGTGTATCCGAACTCGGCGCGGCTGAAGAGGCCGACCGTGACCGAGGCGGTGTGGAAACCGCCGAGCGCTTCGCCGGCATTGAGGTAGTGGTAAGCCACAATGGGCTTGCCAATGTTGTTCTTCGGCGATCCCGCCGTGTATGCCAGGGGGGTCACGAAGACGCCCGTCTGCCCCTCCCAGTTGAGGCTCTGCGCCGAGGCCGCGCTGCCCGAGGCGAGCCAGAGAATCGATGCGGCCAAGGCGTAGGCCGGCGCCGTCCGTCCGGTGGTTTGATGGCTTCCAATGCGAAACATGTTGAGCTTTCCTTCTCCAAAGACTGAATTGTATATTCTTGATCGAGTTTATACAGATTTCCATTGTGAGCGCAAGTCTAAAACTGGATAATCATTTTAAACAATTGATTATAAAGATAAAATAAACTGTATAATCTCGATCTGCAATACCGCCATTCAACGGGTGATTCACATCTGAGGACCCGGTGTTGTATCCTCGGTATTCGGGACTGGGAACGAGGAGGCTGGCCATCGACAAGGCTCTGAGCGTCTGGCAGGATGTCGAGCGCATCCGCGCCGAAGCGCCACTGGTGCACAACATCACCAATTACGTGGTGATGAACACGACGGCCAACGCTTTGTTGTCGATCGGGGCCTCGCCCGTCATGGCGCACGCCATCGAAGAGGTGGAGGAGATGGCGGGGATGGCGCGGGCGCTGGTAATCAACATCGGCACGTTGAGCGCGGCGTGGATCGAGTCCATGCTTCGAGCTGGCCGGAAGGCGGCGGAGAAGGGGACGCCGATCGTCCTTGACCCGGTCGGAGCGGGGGCCACGCACCTGCGCACGAGCACGGCTCGAAGGCTGCTGCTCGAGGCGCCCCCTGCAATTATTCGGGGAAACGCTTCCGAGATCCGGGCGCTCTTTTATGCCGAGGAGGGCACCAAGGGCGTCGACAGCACGCACGCATCGGAAGATGCACTGAAAGCCGCTCGCATGCTGGCCGAGCACTTCCGGTGCGTGGTGAGCGTGAGCGGCGAGACGGACCTGATCGTTTCATCCAAGTCCGTGATCCGGGTCCGGAACGGCCATGCGATGATGCCGCGCGTGACGGGCTTGGGCTGCACGGCGTCGGCTCTCAGCGGCGCGTTTGCGGCGGTGAACCCCGATCCTCTCCGGGCGGCGGCCCACGCCATGGCCGTGATGGGCATCGCGGGCGAAATCGCGGCCGAGGGCGCCCGCGGTCCGGGCAGTCTTCAGGTGCGTTTTCTGGACGCCCTCTACAACCTGTCGCAGTCCGATATTCGCCGGCTCAGGATGGAGGAGGAGTGAGGCGCCCCATCGATTGGGGCCTGTACCTGGTCACCGACCGGCAACTGGCCGGCCCGCGGCCCATTGAGGATCTGGTTCGCGCCGCTGTTCGCGGGGGCGTGACCGCGGTGCAGCTCCGAGAGAAGGATTTGTGCGCCAGGGAGTTCATCGGGCTGGCGCGGCGCCTGAAGATATTCCTCGCGGACACGGGCGTCCCCCTCATCGTGAATGACCGGGTGGACGTGGCTCTCGCCGCCCGCGCCGACGGCGTACACCTCGGACAGTCGGACATGGACCCGCGGGACGCACGCCGGCTCCTGGGGCCGGATGCGATCATCGGCCTTTCGGTGGAAACCATGGAACAGGCCGAACAGGCGGCTTCCCTCGACGTGGACTATCTCGGCGTCAGCCCGATCTTCTCGACGCCGACCAAGCCGGGATTGACCGGCGCGTGGGGGATTGAAGGACTCGCCGGGCTGCGGGCGCTCTCGCGCCACGCGCTGGTCGCCATTGGAGGGATCTCGGCCGCCAACGCGGCGGAGGTGATACGCGCGGGCGCGGACGGCGTCGCGGTCGTCTCCGCGATCTGCGCCGCCCCCGATCCCGAGGCCGCCGCCCGCGAGTTACTGCGCATCGTGAGAGGGGCGCGCGGATGAGCCCCTGGTCGCCCGGTTCGTGGCGCGGGAAGCCCGCCTCGCAGCAACCCGTCTATCCTTCCAAGGCCGGGCTCGAGCGCGCGCTTGCCGAGTTGTCCAAGCTGCCGCCGCTGGTGACCCCCTGGGAGATCGAGGCATTGAAGGCGCAACTGGCCCAGGCCGCCCAAGGCAAGCGGTTCCTGCTCCAGGGCGGCGATTGCGCCGAGCGCTTCGCCGATTGCGATCCCGCCGTCATCACCGACAAGCTGAAGATCCTCCTGCAGATGAGCCTGGTGCTGGTGCAGGGCGGCAAGCGCCCCGTCATCCGCGTGGGCCGCTTCGCCGGCCAGTACGCCAAGCCTCGGAGCGAGGATTCCGAGACTCAGAACGGCGTCACCCTGCCGAGCTATCGCGGCGACCTGGTCAACCGTCCGCCGTTTACCGCAGCGGATCGCAGACCCGACCCGGAGCTTCTGCTGCGAGGCTACGAGCGCGCCGCCATGACGCTGAACTACATCCGCGCGCTGTCGGTGGGCGGTTTCGCCGACCTGCATCACCCCGAGTACTGGGATCTAACCTGGGTCCGGCATTCGCCGCTGGCCGCCGAGTACCGGCGCACGGTGGCGAGCATCGCCGAGTCGCTGCGGTTTCTGGAAAGCGTTCTCGATATTCATGCCGCGGAGTTGGAGCGCGTGGATTTCTTCGCCAGCCACGAAGTCCTGCACCTTTCTTTTGAAGAAGCGCTGACGCGCCAGGACGAGCGGAGCGGGCGCTGGTACAACCTCTCGACGCATTTCCCCTGGGTCGGCGTGCGCACGTCCGATCCCGGCGGCGCGCATCTGGAGTACTTCCGCGGCATCGCCAACCCCGTGGCGCTGAAGGTGGGGCCGGCGATGACGCCGGATACGCTGAAGCGCCTGCTCGATCTGCTCGATCCGGATGGCGAGCCGGGCCGCGTCACGCTGATCCATCGCTTTGGCTGCGAACGGATCGCGGACTGTCTGCCGCCCCTGATCGAAGCGGTGCGGGGCGCGGGTAAGCGCGTCCTGTGGTGCGCGGACCCGATGCACGGCAACACGCGGCTGACCGCCGACGGCGTCAAGACCCGCCGCTTCGACGAGATCCTGAGCGAACTGGAACAGGCCTTCGACATCCACGCCGCCGGCGGCGGCAGCCTGGGCGGGGTGCATTTCGAACTGGCCGGGGAGAACGTCACCGAATGTTTGGGCGGCGCGCGCGGCCTTACCGAAGAAGACCTGGGCCGCGCTTATAAGTCCGAAGTGGACCCGCGCTTGAATTACGAGCAGGCCCTGGAGATGGCCCTGCTCATCGCCCGCAAGATGACGGCGCTCAATGGGACGTGAGCGGGCGCCGCGCGGGGGTTACTGCGCGGCTTCCAGGATTACCAGGCCCCTGGGCGACGCGAATTGCTTCAACTGAGCGGCGGTCTGCTCTTTGCCTGGGCCCCAGACGCTCAACAGGAAGCGCGAGCCCTTCGGGAACTGGGCGAGCTTCGCCTGGAGCGCGTCGAGCGATTCGAGGCCGTAATACTGGGCTGCGGCGCCTCGAAACTGCATGTCTCCAGAGACGAGCGCCTCCAGGCGGATGGGCTGTCTGGCTGCGCTCAGGTCGGTCTGAGTCTCGTGGTGGCAACTCTCGGAAATGCAGAGGGCATCGATGGTGCGCAGTCCGTCCTCGGTGACCAGCCAGTTCCTTCCGCGCGCGACCGCATTGCGCAGTTCGGTTTCAAACCTCAGGCTGTCGGAGAAGCCGGGAAGCTCGGCGCGGCGTTCTTTCCAGTACTCGTGGAAGTAGCGCAAGGCGCTCCAGAGCGGCTGCTCGGCCGCTTTCGACCCCCACTTGCCCAGCGAAATTGCCGCCCGCTGCTTGACGGCTACGTCGCCGTGCATCAGATAGGTGGTCATGTACTCCTCCAGCACCGGATGCATGAAGAGTTGCGCGGTTCGCTCAAAGTAGCTCAAGGTGCATGCCGGGGGCGCAGTCTGCATGTCCCACGCATGGTTATGGAAGACGCTGGCGGCGTAAGCTGGGTCGACCCGCAGGAAGTACGCCATCAATTCCGGCTGACACCGCTCGGGCCTGGATTCGTAAACGGCTTTGAGGCGGGTAAGCAGGTCCGCGGTCGCATAGCGAGCGACGGCGGTCATAACTACGGCCGAGCTTCCCCCTCCGTTGCGCCGGGCGGCCGCGGCCATTGCATCCTGCAGCACTGAATCGAGCGGAGGCGCCACGCTGGCCGGCAAAAGGGCAAACGAAGAATCGTCGAGGCGCGGATCGGCGTTACGCAAGGCGGCAAGCAGCCGTGCTCGGCCGGCCTCGGGGTCCAGATCGTGCAGCCTGTTCAGGGCGATCCGCCAGAGCTCGGCACTGCTGTAGTTTGGCGGCTGTTTGTCGACGATGGATTCCAGAGATGGAATCATTCCGGAGTTTCTAAGATACCTCCACCCCCCACCGAGCAATTGGCGCTGGCGGTACTCCTGCAGAGCCGGAAAGGCTCGCACGGCCTCCATGCGGACTGCGGGCAGCCAGGCGGGGTCGGCCACGTCCTGAACCTGTTGGAAGAGAGCCTCGATGGCGTCGGCCTTGACCTCCGGTCTCTTCGCGCTCAGGCTCGCAGCCAGCAAGGCCGAGGATCGTTCCAGAAGCTGAGACTCGAACGCCTGAGACTTCCGCTGCCATTCTCGGAGGGCCTCCTCGCCAACGGGCGGGCCTCCAATTTCGGCGCGGCGGCAGATATAGCTCATCCGCGAAAGGTAATTGCCCGAGACGGATTGGCCGGGCGAGGCAATGCGGGACTGCATCAGGCGGCAAACCGCGTCGGGTGCGGGCGTCTCGACCAGTCCCCTGAGGAGTTCGCCCTCGTCCTGCGCCAGCCAATCGAGCGACGCCTCCCACGCCAGCGGGTGCTGCAGGAAGCGCAGTTGCCGGGCGGCGCGCTGGCGCGTCGCGTACTCTTCGTTCGGACGCCGAACAGCACGCAGGATCGAGACGGATTGGGCAATGGACTCCTTCACCCATTCGAGCGTCGCCTCCACGATCTCGAACTCGATGGTATCGGAGACGACGTACTGGGGCGGGTCGGCGTTGCGATACACTGCCGAACGTGGGCCGGTCGAGACGCGCGTGAGTTGTCGCACCAGCAGCGCCGCCCGGTAGCGGCCCGGCCCTAAACGCGGCAGATAGAGGTTCAGGTCAGTGGAGAACGGCCCCAGGTGGCTTTCAAGGCCCAGCATGGGGTCCATCTGGTTGAAGGTCAGCATGTCAAACATGAGCCAACAAGGTTTCTGGAGGGACCCACAGATCTGAACAGGATCGAGGATCGCGCCGGCGAATTGATACTCGGTCTGACGCGGCCGGCCGGCGCCGGAGTCCGGCGTGAGGAATCCCACCTCAACGGGGATTAGCTCGCCCTCGCGGAAGGGATGGGTGTTGGGGATGCGAAGCGTGAAAGCGATGCCCGGGGGGTTCAGGGATTTCAGCGACTGATAGGATGGCTGACCGGCGCCGCGAGCGGGCGACAGGGCGCAGACCAAGACGAGCACCACCTGTCGTGCGCGCATGTTCCATTGGACACCGGCCATGACGCTAAGGTTCCGGATCGGCTAACCTACGATGTTAAGGCTTTGGCGGGGGAATAGACATGCAGCTAACGCGTCGTACGTTCCTGATGGCAAGCGCAGCGCCCGCACTGGCGCAAAGGAAGGCCGCCCCCCGGCCTCCCAACATCGTTCTGGTTCTGGCCGACGGGCTGGGGGCGTGGCTGCTCGCCTGTTACGGGAACCGCGAGATCCGCACCCCGAACATCGACCTGCTGGCGCGATCCGGAACCCGCTTTCTGCACAACAACGTTTCGGCGCCGGTCAGCTCGGCGGCGCGGGCCACGCTGTTCACCGGCCGGGCCGCCAGCCAGCACGGGATTCGGGACACCCTTCTGCCGAATGCCGCGTTGCCGGCATCATTCCGCGGCGAGGTCATGATTTCCGACGTTATGGCTTCAGCCGGCTACAACTGCGGCTACGCGGGCAAGTGGGACATGGGCGGCGACGCGGTCTCGCAGCACGGCTTCCGTACCTGGGACGCATCCCGGGCAGCCGCGGAGCAAGTGACCGCCAAGGCCGCGCAATTCCTGGCGGGTCAGAAGGCGGAGCAGCCGTTCTTTCTGGCCGCCGCCTATTCCGACCCCGTCGAGCCCTACGACAGCTATCCGCGGAAGTTCTACGAGATGTACTCACGCGCGACATTCGAGACCGTCGGCTGGCGGCCGGCGTCGCCCAGCGGGGCGCAGGGGAAGGAGTACTTCCGGGACGTCGTCGGGAACCTGCGGAAGTACGCCGCCGCCATCAGCGCTCTGGACGAACAGGTGGGCTCTTTGATGGCCGCGCTGGACAAGACCGGGCTGCGCGACCAGACGCTAGTGGTCTTCACCGCCGCGACAGGATCGCTGGCCGGGCGGCACGGTCTGTGGGGCGCGGGCCACGCCTCCGCCCCCGTTAACTTTTACCAGGAGGCCATCGAGGCTCCCATGGTCTGGAACTGGCCCGGGCACACCCCCGTGGAGGCCGTGCGTCCCGAGGTGGTCAGTCATTACGATCTGCTGCCGAGCCTGTGCGAGGCGGCGGGCCTCAAGCCGCCTGGAGGCAGGAGCCTCTGCGGCCGCAGCTACGCGCTGCTCGCACTGAACAAGCCGCTACCCAAGAAGGAGCCCTGGCGCAACCTGGCGTTCGGCCAGTTGGGAAACGCCGAGATGGTGATGGACTACCGCTACAAGCTCGTGTTGCGCAATAACGGCGGCGGGCCGAACGAGCTCTACGACCTCCGTGAAGTCCCGAGCGAGTCCACGAATCAATACCAGAACCCGAAGTTCGTCAGCGTCCGCGACGTCTTGTCGAAGGAGTTGGACCGGTGGCGGCGGACGTACGGGACCGCTCCCTAACGGTCGCGGTTAGGTGCTTCTGGCTCAGCGAGACACCACTGAAAGTACGGGACCGCTCCTTTGATGACGCGGTCCAAAGCGGAGTATTGGTACGTTGCCAAGGCTGCCGGCGAGACCGCCGGCATTGCGGGCTTGGCGGCGCACTCCACAACCGAGCCCCAGCCTGAAATCTAGCAAATCCAGGGACAAGCTACGTGCTGTAGATCCCGAAGTGGGTGACCGTCCGGTAGCCGAGCCGGCGGTACAGGGCCAGCCCCGCGTCCGTAGCCTGGAGGATCAGACGAGTGAAGCCCGAGCTGGCCCGCGCGCGCTCCACGGCGTGACGGGTGATTGCTTCGCCATAGCCTTTTCGCTCGTGGCCGGGTAGCGTAGCCACCGAGTACAGGCCCACCGCACCGGAGGCAACCAGAGTCGCCGCCGTGCAAACCGGTTCGCCGTCGACGCAACCCAGGCATCCGGTGAAGTCCCGGTTCCAGATTTCGTCCACGTCGTACAACTCCGCGCACCAGTGGAAGGGAAGGTGAAACGCCACCGCATTGACGTGGCTGAAAGCCAGGCGGCTGGGCCGGCCGGCTACCGGGCGAAATTCGAGATTGGGCAGCGGCCGGGCCGGCTGGAGAGGCGCAAGCGCGTCGCAGGCCATCCCGGGGTGACGGAAAGCTGGATGGAGGCTTTGGCCGCGAAAGGCACTGCGGACCTGGTGGAGTGTGCACGCTTCGAGCTTGCTCTCGGCGGCCCAGAAAGCCCAGCGGCAGTCCCGGCTCGCGAAATGCCTCGCGGCCGTGTCGATGCGCCGCTCCAACTCGTTGCCCGCAGGGGCCACCGGACTGGAGAAGAAGGCCGCGTTGAACATGTAGAAATCGATCCCGCAGGAGGCGATCGAGACTCCTTCCAACTCCGTGACCTCGCCGCCCTTGCGGGCGCGAGCGAAGTGGCGGAAGAACTCCACCATGTTGGCTTCCACGGCCTGCGCTTCGTCCATGGGTTCCATCACATCAGGCTCAGCGGGTCGACGTCGATCACCAGCGCCGTGGCGCCCCAGTTCGACTCCAGCGCGAAGCGGCGCACGCGCTGGAGCGTCTCTCCCAGAATGCCGCGGCTGGCCGCT
Organism: Bryobacterales bacterium; assembly: GCA_963734625.1. GTDB lineage: Bacteria > Acidobacteriota > Terriglobia > Bryobacterales > Bryobacteraceae > CAVTHW01. The sequence continues at coordinate 217,339 of CAVTHW010000016.1, forward strand.
TTGATCAACAGTTGGTAGCGGTATTCTTTTTGCACGCGCGCCACTGGGGATTCGGCCGGCCCTAGTATCTTAAGCCCGTCAGGCGGAGGAGTGAGCAGATGCCCGATCTCAGTACTCAGGCGGAAGGCCCTCTCCTGCGTCTCGTCCCGCACCAGGATATTGGCCAGCGCGCTGAAGGGCGGGTAGCGCATGGCTCGCCGAAATTGCAACTCCTTCTCATAGAAGCTCTGGTAGTCCTGCGCGGCGGCGAAGCGCACGGCGTAGTGATCCGGGGCGATGGTCTGGATGATAACGATTCCTGGAGCGTCGCCGCGTCCCGCGCGGCCGGAGACCTGGGTAATGAGCTGGAATGTGCGCTCGGCTGAGCGGAAGTCCGGCATGCCCAGGGCGATGTCGGCGTTCACCACGCCCACCAGCGTGACGTTGGGGATGTCGTGGCCCTTGGCGATCATCTGGGTGCCGACCAGAATGTCGTAGTGGCCTTCGCGGAAGCCACTGCAGGATGGTCTCATATTGCCGCTTGCCGGTTATGGTGTCGCGGTCCATTCGCGCGACGCGCGCCTTGGGGAACTCGCGGTGCAACTCCTCCTCCACCCGCTCCGCGCCGATGCCGAGGAAGTGGATCTTGTCGCTCTTGCACTTTGGGCACTCATGGGGCACGGCCATAGCGTAGTTGCAGTAGTGGCAGAGCATGCGGCGGTCGCGGCGATGGAAGGTCATGGTGACCGAACAATTGACGCACTGGAGACGCTCGCCGCAAGCGCGGCACGCCAGGAAGCTGGCGAAGCCCCGGCGGTTGAGCAGCAGCATCGTCTGTTCGCCGTGTTCCAGCCGTTCGCGAATGGCGTCCAGCAACTTGCGGGAGAAAGTGGACTGCTTACGCGTCACGAGGAACTCAGTCCGCATGTCTACCAGAGACGCCTCCGCCAGCGGCCGCTTCTCGATGCGCTCCGGCAGCTCCAGCAGGGTATACTTTTCGCGTCCGGCGTTGTAACGGCTTTCGAGACTGGGCGTGGCCGAGCCCAGGATGACGCAGGCTCCGGCGCCGCGCGCCCGCACGATGGCGACGTCGCGGCCGTTGTAGCGCGGCGTCTCGTCCTGCTTATAGCTTTGGTCGTGCTCCTCGTCCACCACTATCAGGCCCAGGTTGCGCACCGGCGCGAAGACCCCCGATCTGGTCCCGACCACGACGGGCGCCTGACCGGCGCGGATCCTGCGCCACTGCTCGGCGCGTTCGGTGTTGGAGAAGGCGGAGTGCAGGATGGCGACGCGGTCCCCGAAGCGCTGGTAGAACTGGCCCGCCATGGCGGGAGTCAGCGCGATCTCCGGCACCAGCAGCAGCGCCCCGCGCCCCACGGCGAGCGTAGATTCGATCGCTCTAAGGTAAACCTCGGTCTTGCCCGAGCCGGTCACGCCGAAAAGCAGGAATGCATGAAACCCGCCCAGCCGGAGAACCTGGAGGATCGCGTCGAGAGCGGTTTGCTGGTGCGAGTTCAGCACCGGCGGAGGGGGCGCGGCGGGCCAGTCGATTTCACGCCGCGCCGAAACCAGCGCCACCAGACCCTTGCGGGCCAGCGAGCGGGCGGCGGCGCTCGAGTTCTTCACGGATTGCTCCACCTGCTTGAGGTTGTGCGAGCCCGGATGGAGTCCCAGGTAAGCCAGCAATTCGCGCTCGGCCTTGGGCAGCTTGACGCCTTCTGGCTGCCCCGCCAGCTCCACGCGCAAGCGTTCGGATGGCGCGCGCAGCGGGTCACGCTCCCCGTGTAGCGTTTCGGCGGCGATCAAGCCCCGGCGTTCCAGCGACCGGATCGCCTTGGCGGCAAGCGGGACCTTGCGCAGAAGGTGGGCGGCCGACAGCGGGCGCGCCTCCAGCATGCGCAGCAATTGGAGCGCCGGGTCGTCCGGTGAAGGGTCCAGCAGCAGTTGCCGCGTGGCGTCGCGGCCGGCATCGGTGAGGGAATAGACGCGGCCCTGGCGGATCTCTCCGCCCAGGGGGGTCATGCCCCGCAGGACCTCGCCCAGCGGAGCGCAATAGTATTGTGCGATCCAGCGGCCGAGCGCCAGGAGCTCTTCGTCGAGCACCGGCTCGGCGTCCACCAGGCGCAACACCGGTTTGGCCGCCGCGTCCGGGGGCTGGTCGTGGCAGCGCAACGCGATTCCGGTTAGCTTGCGCGATCCGAACGGCACGATCAGGCGGCAACCCGCGGCCACCCGGTGGCGCAGCGTAAGAGGCAGAGAATAGGTGAACGCCTGATCGAGGGGAACCGGCAAACTGACATCGCAATAGAGAGGACTGCCTTCGGGCACCTTTACATCCTAGTGGTCTGAGGCAAGCGGATCAACAAGTATGCAGTTGACCGTGGGCCAGGCTATTCAGACTGCGGGCAATCTCAACGGCGCTATGCCGGCAGCGTGGCCAGTTCGGATGCCAGGCGCTCGAGGGCGGCCAGGGCTATACCGCGGTCTTCTTTGCCCAGAGACCAGCTCAGTCTGCCGATCCAGCTCCCGATGCTCTTGCGGCGGCTGCTGGTGAGCAGGCTGAATTCTTCGCGGGCGCGCTTAATCGTGGCGGCGGCGAGGGCCTCGTCTTTCATGTCGATCAGGCTCATGACCAGCGGCACGAAGAACGCGCGGGCGTCTCCTTCGGTCAACAGAAACTCCCCCATTCCGCTGGAAGCGTTTACTAGCTGGATGGTAACCTGCTTGCTCAGGCTGGAGAAAAAGTGAGTCTTAACGACGGTGCGTGATTCTTCGTCCAGGAAGGCGAGATCCGATCCTCGAAAGAAGGCGCCTTCGTAGCAGTTGACGATATACTCGCTCTCATTCTCCAAAACATAAAGGAATCTTCCGGCGATGACGCTCTTGAGATCCGCCGGAGCGAGGTCCAATGCCTGCCGGAAGCACTGGGCGAGGATGGCCAGGGTCTCGCCCGCCGGCGGCTCGGAGGTCCGCGCGGCTTCGTAGTAAGCCTGGGGGATCGACTCGGCCAGCAGCCTCTCGAGCTCGGCGCGGCTGATCTTGCGGAGAAGGTGGCCGATGATCGAGGCCGAGGAAGGATCCGATTGCAGCTTAGCGACAATCTGCTCGGCGGTGTGGCGGTACACGTCCTTCTTATGGGCCGACACTTCGTTGATGATGATCTCGAGCAGCGCCTGAGAGATTCTGGCGCCGGTCTCATCAGCCGGCGCCTGGAGCCTGGCGCGGCTGTCCGGGCTCAGAAAGTCGGAGTAAGGCCGGATGAACGTCGCCAGCTCCACTGTTCTAGGAGTGAGAACTTGCTCGTCCCGGCAGATATCCAGCAGGCGGGAGAAAGGCGCCGCCAACACTTGCGGGGCGGCCGCCCTGCCCGAAGAGGCAAGGTAGTCCACCAGCGTCGCCCGGATCAAGCTCGACGCCATGACTTGAGCCGACTTCCACGCGCCGGCTTTCATGCAGGCGACCAGATCCGCGGCGTCCTTTTCCAGGACGATTCTCAATTCGTCGGAAGCGATGAAGTCGAAGGTTGCCACGGCGAAATAGTTCTACCTATAGCCCCTCCGGCAGAGGCTCGGAAGGCCCGATTGCGCCAGCGATTTCCTGCAGCTTTCGAGCTGCGGACAGCAGGTCATCCCGCCGTTTCGTCTGTTCCTCGACTGTCGCGTGCAGGCGCCGGATAGCGTCGGCCTGGGCGGAGAGCCGTTCCTGGAGCGCCTGAACCCCGCCGTCAAGGCTGCCCACACGATCATCCAGTGAGCTCTGCTGGGCCTCCAGAGCGCGCACCGCGGCGAACTCCTCCCGCAGGCCGGCGAGATCCGCGGAGAATTCCGTTCGGAAAGACGCAAGCTGCACGGCTCTGGACTCCTCCAGATCCTCGAGGGTCGAGCGAAGCAGTGCGGTCAGCCCGCGAGTGATCTTATCGGCCGCGTTCCCGGTGGCCTCGCCGCCGACCGCGTGAATCTCGTCGCGCGTGCCGGCCGCGGGCTCGGCGGCTACGATCAACGATAAGCCCTCGGGGACGGAAAACGTCTGCCAGCAAGAGCGGCATTCGATGCGCGGGTTGACGCCGCTCGAGCCCTCGCATTGGAAGTCGCTCGAGATCTGCAAGCGCCCGCTCTCGTCGTAACCCCGGACATCGCGGCAGACCACATCGTCGGCCAGATAGTTAAATCCGTATGACTCGAGCGAAGACTTAGTGTTTTCCTTGGTCCCATCATGACCACAGTGTGGACAACCCAATTTAGTGCCTGGCATGATTGCCTCCTGTCATTTCACGTGCGAATGCGGCCGGGTCCAACAGATTCACGCAGCCGCTTCATCTGTTCTCTCAGGAAGTGTAGCAGTCATGGGCCGGAGCGTAAAGGTTTGTACTAGGGGTTTTGCGGTGGAATTGTACTAGGCCCGCCTGGATCGTTACTAGTACAAAAGTTCCGGCGAGGAAGCGCCCCGGCGGCGGTTCAGACTGCCACGCGAAGAGCTTTGCCGGCGTTGGGGGATGTCGGATGTTCGGAAGCTCCGCCGGCGGGCCCCAGTTTGAGCGACTGCCTCAGGAGCTGCGCTGTGGCCTCGGCCGCAACGGGCTCGCCGATCAGGTAGCCCTGGATCCGGTCGCACCCGATCTTGCGGAGGGCTTCCAATTGGCCCTCCGTCTCGACGCCTTCGGCGACGACACACAGCTTCAGGCTGTGGGCCAGCGCCACGATGGCGTTGAGCAGCGGCAGGGTGTTGGGATCGGTATCGACGTCTTTCAGAAACGTCTGATCTATCTTGAGGGTGTCGATGGGAAGATCGCGCAGATAGCTCAGCGACGAGTAACCGGTGCCGAAATCGTCGATGGAGAGGCTTACGCCCAGGGTTCGGAGACGCCGCATCTGACGGGCGGACTCCTGAACGTCCCGCATGACCACGCTCTCGGTGATCTCCAGTTCCAGGAAACAAGGATCGAGTCTGGTGTCCTTGAGCACCTGGGCTACGACTTGGGCAAAGCCGGGGCGGTTGAACTGGGCGACGGAAACGTTGACAGCGACCTTGACCGGAGGGCATCCCGCGCGCTGCCACGCCGCATTCTGCTCGCATGCCTGCCACAGGACCCAACTCCCGATCGGAATCATCAAACCGCACTCTTCGGCGACCGGGATGAATTGAGCCGGCGGGATCACCCCGAGTTTGGGGTGGTTCCACACCAGTAGCGCTTCCAGCGCGGATATGGCGCCATTGGTGTCCACCTGCGGCTGGTAACGCAGTTGGAATTCGCTGTTCTCCAGGGCTTTGCGGAGCGCGTTTTCGATTTCCAGCGTCTCCAGGGCCGAGGCGCTGAGCTCCGGCCGGAAGAACTGAAAACCGTTCCGGCCGCCGCTCTTGGCCCGGTACATGGCGGTGTCGGCGTTGCGCTGCAGCGTGGCGGCGTCGTTTCCGTCGCGCGGATAGGCGCTGATGCCGATGCTGGCGGTCACGAACAGCTCGTAGCCGTCCACATGGAATGAGGCCTTCAGCGCGTCGAGAAGCTTGCCGGCCACCGTAAGCGCATACTGATAATCCTGCAGTTCAGTGAGCAGGAGCGTGAACTCGTCGCCTCCCATGCGGGCCAGAGTGTCGGTCTTTCGAATGCAGTCACCCAGTCTCCGGGCTACCTGCCGCAGCAGGCCGTCGCCCACCGGATGGCCCAAAGTGTCGTTGATCTGCTTGAAGCGGTCGAGATCCACGAAAAGCACGGCAATCAGCCACCCGCGGCGCCGCGCGGCGTGCAGCGCCTGCTGCAGGCGATCCTCGAACAGCACCCGGTTCGGCAGGCCGGTCAGCGCGTCATGCTGAGCCTGGTGCGCGAGCTTATCGGTAAGGTGCCTTTGCTCGATGGCGATAGCCGCCAGGCGGCTGGTCTTTCCGATAAGGTCCAGTTCGTGCGCGGCGGGCTTCCGGCTGATTCCGCAACAGACGGCGAAAGCTCCCAACACCGCCCCGGAGCCGGCCAGGATGGGAACCGACCAACTCGCTCCCAAGTGGGGCCCCGGAAGCATCTCCCGAAAGCCGATCGGAGCCGGGGTGCAGGACAGCTCTGTCCCGCCCACGCCTTGAATGCTTTCGACGGCGCTCGCCGGCAGACTCGTGCCGGCGGCCTGAACCATCTGCCCGTCCCGAAGCAGAAGAATCGCGCACTGCAGGTCAGGGCACTGGCGCTCCACCATCTGGGACAGGTGGGTCAGAATCTTCTCCAGCGGTTCGTTCCGGGCCACCAATTCGAGCACCCGGTTGCGGTCCAACTCCAGGGTCTCGGCACGCCTGCGATCCGTGGTCTCCCGCTGGACAGCCACCCAGTGGGTGAACTTGCCGCGTTCGTCCACGATCGGCGCGAAACTCACTTCCACCCAGTACGCCGAACCGTCCTTCCGGTAATTAACGATTTCGACCCGCACCGGTTCCAGGTTCGACAGGCTCTCGCGCACCAGGTTGAGCTGATCGCGGTCGCTCTGCGGCCCCAGCAGGATGCGCGGGGTGCGCCCTTCGGCTTCCTTCTCGGAGTAACCGGTCATCTGGCAGAAAGCCTCGTTGACGTAGACGATCTTCCCGCCCAGATGATCCTGGGGTTTGGCCTCGGCGATCAGAACTCCGTCGTTGGCACTGACCACCACGGACTTCAGCAGGCGCAGTTGGCTCTCGGAAGCCTCGTGTTCGCGGGCGCCGCGGGCTACACCAAGCGCGTCGGTCAACAGTCCCATTGAAATGCGGCCTTAGGGGATCCGGAATCAGATAAAGGGACCCCTTATCTATATAACACAAAACACCTTGTATTTAAGTAGAATTCAAGGATTAATCTCAGGGGTTCGTCTGGTCCGGTTGTGCAGTACGATGCTAACTTTAGTTAATATTCCGGACGACTCTGGAACTGCTACCATGTCGGCATGGCGCGAATCTTCTGGTCTGCTTTTCTAGCTTTGTGGGCTGCGGTTGTTTCGCCGGCCGCCGCCACCCTGGACATGTACGTCATCGATACGGAGGGTGGCAAGGCGCTGCTGCTTATCTCCCCCTCCGGCCAAAGCATGCTGATCGACACCGGTTTTCCGGGTAACAACGACCGTGACACTAACCGCATCGAAGAGGCCGCCAAGGCCGCGGGCGTAAAGCAGTTCGATTTTCTGGTGGTCACCCATTACGATCTTGACCATGTGAACAACGTGCCGTCGACCGTGGCTCGGATTCCGGCCGTGACCTTCGTGGATCACGGACCCGCCGCGGTCAATAATGCGGGTACGACGAAAGCCGTGGCGGCCTATGACGAATTGTGGGCCAAGGCTAAGCACGTGGTAGTCAAGCCTGGCGATAAGATTCCGTTCGCGGGCGTTGACGTTCTGGTGGTGACCTCGGCCGGTGAAGTGATGAAGACCCCCGTGGCGGGAGGGGGCGCGGCGAATCCGCTGTGCCAGTCGACGCCTGCCAAGACCTGGGCGCGCACTAATGAGGATGTCTCGGAGAACGCCAACTCCGTAGGTCTGCTGTTCACCTTCGGCAAGTTCCGCATGCTCGACCTCGCGGATCTTACCTGGAACAAGGAACTGGCGTTGATGTGCCCCAACAACCCTATCGGCACGGTGGATCTTTTCATGGTCAGCCACCACGGCAACGACATTTCCAACTCGCCGGCTCTGGTGCATGCGCTCAGGCCGAGGGTGACCATCATGAATAACGGCGCACGGAAGGTCGGAGCGCCCGCCGCGCTGAAGACCATCCAGGAGTCGCCGGGCCTGCAGGCGGCCTACCAGATGCACTGGTCGGTTCCGGCAGCGGACGCCAATCCGCCGGATGAGTTCCTGGCCAACTTGCAGGATTCGCCCGACGGCAAGTGGATCAAGGTGTCCGCGCAACAGGACGGGACGTTCACGGTCACCAACGGCCGCACGGGAGTCACGAAGACCTACAAGTAGGGGCACGCCGGCGGCGTGCCCGAAAGGTAAATTAAATGGGGTAATTTGGTACTGTCCCCATTTAGAACCGCAGGTTCTCGATCAGCCCGTAGATGGGGCGCAGGCTGGGGTACAGAGCCCGGTAGACTTCGTGCCCGCGGCGATAGAGTTGAGACTCGAAAGGCCGCGGCATTATCGCATCCACCTCGCGGATGACCGCGCGGCAGGCCTCGGGGACCGAGGCAAATTCGCCGGTGCCGGTCTGCGCCAGGATCGCCGCGCCGTAAGCTGAACCCTCCTGTGAAGCCAGCGTCGTCACGCGCCTGCCGAACACGTCGGCGAAAAGCTGGCGCCAGAACGGACTCCTGGCGCCGCCGCCCGACAGCCGCACCGAACTGAAGGCCGCGCCCAGGTGGTCGATGATATCCAGGCAGTCTCTCTGGCTGTAGCAGACTCCTTCGAGCAGCGCGCGGATCAGGTCGGCTCGAGTGTGGCTGGCGGTAACGCCGATCCACCCGCCGCGCGCCGTGGAATCCAGGTGCGGTGTTCTTTCGCCCATCATGTAAGGCAGCCAGAACAGCCCGTTGGCGCAGGGCGGAGAGGTTGCGGCTTCGGCCGTCAGAGCGTCGTAGTCCAAGTCCGGCGCAAACTGGCGCCGGAACCATTGCAGGCTGAGACCGGCCCCCTGGGTGACCCCCATCACATGCCAGGCTCCCTTGACGGCGTGACAGAAGGTGTGAACACGGCCCGCCGGATCGTAGCTGGCCTTTTCCATGTGTGCGAAGACGACTCCCGAAGTGCCCAGCGTGCAGGAAACCGTTCCGGGCTCGACGACGCCGTTGCCGACCGCGCTAGCCGCCTGATCGCCGCCGCCGCCGACCACCGGCGTGCCTTCGGCGAGCCCCGTCAACTCAGCCGCCCGGGCGGTTACGCGGCCCGTTACCTCGCTCGACTCGTAAACCCGGGGAAGTAGCGCGCGATCCAGCTTCAGGGCGTCCAGCATCTGGTGCGACCAGCGGCGCATCACGACGTCGAACAGCGCCGTGCCCGAGGCATCGGACACTTCCGTGGCGTGCTCGCCGGTCAGTTCAAACCGGATGTAGTCCTTGGGGAGCAGCACCTGCTTGGTGCGCGCAAACGATTGCGGGTCGTTGTCGCGGACCCACAGCAGCTTGGGCAGGGTGAAGCCGGTGAGCACCGGGTTGGCGGTGTAGGCCAGAACGTTGCTCTTGCCGACGGTCCGGTTGATGTAGTCCACCTGCGGCTGGCTGCGCTGGTCGCACCAGATCAACGCGGGGCGGATGACGGCGTTCTCCTTATCGAGCAGCACCAGTCCGTGCATCTGCCCCGAGAGGCCGACTCCTTGGATCTTCTTGCCGCTGATCTTGGCTTCAGCCAGGACGCCCTGGATGGCCTTCTGCGCGGCCTCCCACCAGTCCTGGGGGCGCTGCTCGGCCCACAGAGGCTTCTCCATCCTGACGTCTTCATGCGGCGCCGTGAAGCCGGCCTTGACCGCGCCCTTCGCGTCAATCAGCAAGGCCCGGGTGCCGCCCGTGCCGATATCAATGCCTAGCCAGAACATGTGACTCCTATTGCAGGAACGGCAAGCGCGCCGCTCCGTATAGCCCGGCGTCGCTGCCGAGCGCTGCTTTCTCGACTCTGGTTTTGGTGTAGCGGTAGGTGGCCGAGCGCTGCTCGATCTCGCGGAACATGGCCGGCGCGAAAAAGTCCCATGCCGGCAGGACGCCCCCGCTCAACAGGTACAAAGGAAAGTTGAAGATCTGGATGTAGTTGGCCAGGCCCATGCCGAGCGCCTGTCCCATGCACTCGAACACCCTCCGGGCGTGCTGGTTGCCCGCCGCGGCAAGGTCGTAGACCTCTCTGGAGGTGAGGTTGTCGCCGAGGCTCAGGTGCTTGGCCATGGTGGAGATTGCGGTCGCCGAGGCGTGTTTCTCCAGGCAGCCCCGGTTGCCGCAGCCGCAGGGGTTGCCGGTCGGATCCACGGTGACGTGGCCCAGTTCAGCGGCCATGCCCATGAATCCGTGAATCACACGGCCGTCGGAGATGATGCCTCCGCCGATGCCGGTTCCCAGGGTCAATAGGACCAGGTCGTTGACATCGCGCCCGGCGCCCATCCACTTCTCGCCGAGCGCCGCCGCGTTGGCGTCGTTCTCCAGGATCACCGCGGTATGCAGTCTCTCCTGGAACGCGTCCCGGGCGTAAAAGTTCTCGAATGGCGGGATATTTGGCGAAGACAGCACCAAGCCCTTGGCCATGTCGATGAAGCCCGGCACGACGATGCCGATGCCGGCCAGTTCGTCGCCCGCGCGCTTGTCGCGCAGCCCGATCACCGCGCCACAAAGCGCGCTCACAATGGCCTCACGTCCGGCGGCGGAGTCGGTCACACCCGAGATTCTGTCGATGAGCTGTCCCGTCTGATCGATCGCCGCGGCGCGGAAGTTCGTGCCGCCCAGGTCCACGCCGATGGAATATTTGGCCATAGAATACGAATCATATCAGAGCGGGGGACTATGACGGCGCACGCATGACAGGCTTATTTTGGAAGAGCGGAACAACGCCAATGATTAGAGCAGAGACGCCGTGCGATCGCGAAGCCATAGAGAAAGTCAACCGGGTGGCGTTCGGAGGCCAGGACGAGGCCCTTGTGGTGGACCGGCTTCGAGCCGATGGGACTTGTCCATACCCCGGGGTTTTGAGGGCGGTGAGACGGCTGGGGTAAGAGTTCACCACAGAGCCCTTGGCAGGGCGGCTGTGCGCCTCTGGCGCAGCGGCCCCGCTCGATTACGAGCGGAAACACGGTCAATCGCGTGTTACTGGAGAGCCCTTGGCAGGGCGGCTGTGCGCCTCTGGAGCGGCCCGCTGTATTACGAGCGGTACACGGTCAATCGCGTGTTGCCGAGCCCTTGGCAGGGCGGCTGTGCGCCTCGGCGCAGCGGCCCTGCTGCATTCGAACGGCAACACGGTCAATCGCGTGTTACTGGAGAGAGGCACGGAGGGCACAGGGAAGCAAAGAGATTGGCCAGAAGCTGGCTCCGTGTCTCTGCCGGCGGGATTGGTTGCGGCTATGCCGCGCTATGAGAAGAGGGGGCTAGCCGGCCTTCACGTACTTGTCGAGGAAATCGATCACCGTTTTCCAGGACGGTGTGTTGGGGGTCGGGTTGATCACCGTGCAGCCGGCGGCGGAGGTCGAGCGCATCGTCGCAGCCTCGCGCAGGGCATCGCTGGTCAGGAAGCCGTTCCAATTCCCGTGCGGGGCTTTGGGCAGGCTGATAAAGATAGCGTCCTTGCAGGCCTTGTTGAGCGCCATGTAGAGCTGTTCGCCCTGGTTATGCGGCACCAACTGATCCGAATCGCCGTGCAGGATCATGATCGGCGGATCGGCGGCGGTGATGTACTGCAAGGGACTGGCCGCCTGCACCTTGTCCGGACAGGTCTGGATGGCGCAACCGACCAGGCGGGATTCCGGGGAAGCCTCGTGGTCGTGGCAGTCCGCCCCCCCGGAGCACTTTCGGAGCGCCCAGGCATCCATCGTCAGGAAGTTGGTCGGAGGATAGAAGGCGACCGCTGCCTGCACCTTGCTCGAAACGCCCGTGATCCCGACCGAGCCTTCCATCTCCGGCGCGTCTCCAGTCAGCGCCGCCATGGCGGCCGTCCAGCCTCCGGAGCTATCGCCCATGATAGCGATGCGACCGGGATCGAGGTTGTACTTGGCCGCGTTGGCCCGCAGCCAGCGTATAGCCGCCTTGACGTCGTGCAGTTGGCCCGGGAACAGCACTTGGGTACTGGATCGGATGGAGACGCCCGCGACCGCGTAACCCGCAGGGTTGAGCTGGGCGGCGAGACCGCCGGCGCCGTTCTTGCCGGTATCGGCCCTCCAGGCTGAGCCGCCGGTCCAGATCACCACGGGCAGGGGCCGGACTGCTTCGGAGGGGATGTAGAGGTCCAGTCTGTGGCCGTTGCTGGTCGAGGGCTCCGGCGGTGCGTAATCGAGGTTGGCGTAGGTCGGGGCCGGGGCTGGGATCTGGGCGAGCGCGCTTAGAACCGCCGCGCCGAAAACGACGATCAGCGTTCTTAGCTTCACCTCTTCCCCGCCCCTACTTCAGTTCCAGGATTTCCTTCTCTTTGACTTTGGCCGCCTGTTCGAGCTTGCTGATGTAGCTGTCGGTAAGTTTCTGCACGTCGTCGTGGGAGCGGCGATCGTCGTCTTCGCTAATCAGCTTGTCCTTGAGAAGCCGCTTGATGTTTTCGTTGGCCTCGCGCCGAAGGTTGCGGACGCCGACCTTATGCTCCTCGGCGGTCGCGTGCAAACGCTTGACGATCTCTTTGCGCCGTTCCTCGTTGAGCGGCGGAATGGGGACCCGGATAATCTTCCCGTCATTGTTGGGGTTGAGTCCCAGATCCGCGCTGCGGACGGCCTTCTCGAGAGCGCCGATCTGCGAAACGTCCCAGGGCTGAATAGTGATCAGGGACGGCTCCGGAACGTGCAGGGTGGCCAGTTGGTTGAGAGGGGTCGGCGTGCCGTAGTAATCGACGCGAATAGGGTCGAATAGCGCTACCGAAGCCCGGCCGGTGCGGATGGAAGCCATCTCGTGCTGAAGGTCCGAGACGGCCTTATCCATGCGCGACTTGGCATGGGCCTCGATTTCTTTAATCGACTGGAAGCTGGGAACGCTGGAAGCACTCGGGGTCGCTGGTTTCATGTCGCCTCACGGATGAATCATAGTGCCGACGGGCTCGCCCATCGATACTCGCATTATATTGCCGGGAACGTTCAGATTGAAAACCACAATGGGAAAGCCGTTGTCGCGGCACATGGCGATCGAGGTCGAATCCATCACCGCCAGGGATTTGGAAAGGACCTCGGTGTAGGTGACGTCGCGGTACAGGACGGCCTCGGGGTGTTTCAGCGGATCCCGGTCATAGACGCCGTCGACGCGCGTCGCCTTGGCCAGCAAGTCCGCCTGAATCTCCAAGGCGCGCAGCGCGGCGGCCGTATCGGTGGAGAAATATGGATTGCTAGTGCCGGCGGCGAAGATGACTACCCTGCCCTTTTCCAAATGCCGCAGGGCGCGGCGCCGGATGTAAGGCTCGGCCACCTGCCGCATCTCGATGGCGGTCATGACCCGGGTCGGGGTTCCCGAGCGCTTCCAGAGAGTCCTGAAGCGCGAGGGCGTTGATGACCGTGGCCAGCATGCCCATGTGATCGGCCGACACCCGGTCCATCTTCCGGGCCGCGGGCGCCACTCCGCGGAAGATATTGCCTCCGCCGACCACCACGCCAACCTGGGTTCCGGCGGCTGCAACGGCCGCCACCTCGTCTGACAATTGTTTTACGCGAACGGCGTCTATGCCGAAGCCGGCCTGGCCCGCCAGCGCCTCGCCGCTGAGCTTCAAGAGGATGCGTTTGTACCGCGGCAAGAGAATTCTCCCCGCGCGGCTCTACTCGGCCGCGGTATCGCCGACTTTAAACCGAATAAACCGGGACACGGTGATGTTCTCGCCGATCTTGGCGATCTGGGTGGCGATCAGTTGCCCGATGGTGGCCGTGCCGTCCTTGATGAAGGGCTGCTCGTAAAGGCAGAATTCCTCGTAATACTTGGACAAGCGGCCTTCGACGATCTTCTCGGCCACCTGCGGAGGTTTGCCCTCGCCGATGACCCGCGCGAGCTGAATCTCGCGTTCCTTCAGGATCACTTCGGCCGGGACGTCCTCGCGACGCGCGTACTTGGGATCCAGGGCGGCAATCTGCATGGCGACGTCGTGGACCAGTTCCTGGAACTCATTAGTGCGAGCCACGAAGTCCGACTCGCAGTTCACTTCCACCAGCACGCCGAGCTGCGAGCCGGGGTGGATGTAACTGGCGATCACGCCTTGCCGGGTGGCTCGCGTGGCCTTCTTGGACGCCGAGGCGATGCCGCGCTTCCGAAGGATGACCGTGGCTTCCACCAGATCGCCCTGAGCCTCGACCAGCGCGGTCTTGCACTCCATCATGCCGGCGCCGGTCTGCTCGCGCAGTTTCTTCACTGTTTGTGCGCTAATTTCCGCCATATTCTGATTTCCTAAGACTCCCGTTGCCGGGCTACTTTTCCGCTTCCATCGCCGGCTCGGACGCGCCCTCGGCGGGCGGCTCAGCATGCGGCAGCGACACGGATGGCAGATCCTCGTCGGGGATGCTCTCGGCCATCAACTGCTCCGAGTAGCGGGGATCGACGTACTGGGTATACTCGGGGATCTCCTCGGGCGGAGTTTCGTCGGTGATGATCCGCTCGGCCGTGAACTCCTGCTCGGTGGCCAGGGCCTTGCCTTCGATGACGGCGTCAGCGATCTTGTTGGTGAACAGGCGGATGGCGCGGAGCGCGTCGTCGTTGCCCGGAATCACGTAGTTCACCTGGTCCGGGTCGCAGTTGGTGTCCACCACGGCGACGACCGGAATGCCGAGCTTGCGCGCTTCCTTGACGGCGATCGCCTCCTTGCTGGAGTCGACCACGAAAACGACGTCCGGAAGGCGGCCCATGTCCTTGATTCCTTCCAGGTTCTGAAGCAGGTGCTTGCGTTCCCGCTCCAGCCGGATGATTTCCTTCTTGGGGCGTCCGGCCCAGTCGCCGGAAGTGGCCATGACTTCCAGTTCCTTGAGCCGTTTAATGGACTTCTGAACGGTCACCATGTTGGTGAGCAGGCCGCCCAGCCAGCGCTGGTTCACGTAGTACATGCCGCAGCGCTTGGCTTCTTCGGCGATAGCTTCCTGCGCCTGGCGCTTGGTGCCGACAAACAACACGGTCTTGCCCTGCGCGGCCATCTCGCCGACGAAGCGCATGGCGTCCTTGAAAAGTTTGAGGGTCTTCTGGAGGTCTACGATGTAGATCCCGTTGCGTTCTCCGAAGATGTATTCTTTCATCTTCGGATTCCAGCGCTTGGTCTGGTGCCCGAAATGAACGCCAGCTTCGAGCAATTCCTTCATTGATATCGACGGCAAAAAGCCTCCTTGCTTCGTACTCAGTGAACGCGCACGATCCAAACGAGATTTGTACGCATCCAAAGAGCCAAATGGAATGGGGCACGGCCGGCCTCCGCACCCATTTCGACTACCTCTTCGAGAACTGGAACCGTTTGCGAGCGCCCTTCTGTCCGTACTTCTTGCGCTCGTGCTGGCGTGGATCCCGGGTAAGAAAACCTAATTCCTTGAGTTTGGGCCGTAGCTCGGCGTTGAACTCCGAAAGGGCGCGCGCGATCCCTAACCGAACGGCGCCTGCCTGCCCCTTGATCCCGCCGCCGTCGGCCAGAATATGAATGTCGAACTTGTCGACGGTCTCGGTCGCCAGCAGCGCCTGCCGAGCCAGGGCTCGGGTGGCCTCGGTCGGGAAGTAGTCCTCGAAGGCGCGCTTGTTAACCGTGATCTGGCCCTTCCCCGCCCTGAGGATGACGCGCGCCACTGCGCGGCGTCTGCGGCCAGTGCCCAAATGTTGAATCAAATTCGCTGCCACTCAGAATCCTCTCTGGTGCTTCCGTTCTATTTGTCGTACGCCGGGATCGCCACCGGCTGCTGGGCCGAGTGCGGATGCTTGTCGCCCTCGTAAACCTTCAGCTTGCGAATCATGTGCTTTCCAAGCTTGGTCTTGGGAAGCATGCCGGCTACGGCGAGCTCGACCATCCGGGCCGGGCGCCTGACGCGCTGATCCCGGGCCTTCACTTCCGAAAGTCCGCCGGGATAGCCCGAATGCCTGCGGTAGAGTTTTTGCTCTTCCTTGTGGCCGGTGAGCTTCACCTTGGCGGCGTTGATGACCACCACGTGATCGCCCGTGTCCAGGAATGGCGTGTAAGACGGCTTGTGCTTGCCCATCAACAGCCTGGCGGCATGGCTGGCAAGCCGCCCCAGCACCGCGTCCTGCGCGTCAAGCACGAACCAGTCACTCTTGATGTCTTTCCCGGAGGGGAATATCGTACCCATGGACAGACTTACCCTTTTCCTAGCGCTTCCGTGAAAATTCCAGCCTAACAACACGGTGGGGGTGGTGTCAAATCACGAGACGGCGGGAGGGGCGCTTGCAAATGCCCCCCGAGTTGAGGCAAGCTGGATGGTTTTCCTCCTTTAGCAGGCGGTCTAATGCGTTTTAGAGTCCTATATCACGACCATTGTTTCGACGGCGCCGCAGCCGCGGCTTTCTTCAGCCGGTTTGTTCAAGACAAGTTATATCCCGGACGCGGAGTTCCAGTTTACGGGCCTCGCGCACACGGCCTCCCAGCTCTTCCAGCCGGAAATGTTCGACGGCGACGAGAACGCGATCGTGGACTTCAAGTATTCTCCCGATCCGCGCTTGACCTGGTGGTTCGACCACCACCAGAGCGCATTTCTGACGCCCGATGACGAAGCGCACTTCAAGCGCGACGCCAGCGGCAAGAAGATGTACGACCCGGGTTTCCGCTCCTGTACGGAGTACATAGCGGCGCAGACCAGGGAGCAGTTCGGCTACGACGCTCCAGACCTGGCGGAACTGGTGAAGTGGGCCGGCATCATCGATGGCGCCCAGTATGCCGACGCCCAGACGGCCGTGGCGCTGGCGGCGCCGGCAATGAAGTTGACGCTGGTCATCGAGTGCGTGAAAGGCTCGGCGCTGGTGGAGAAGGTGATTCGCCTGATGCGCCGGTCGACGCTGGACGACATCATGGCGGATGACGAGATCCAGAGGGTCTACGCGCCGCTGTATGAGCGGCACGTGACCTCCATCGACATCATCCGCAACCGCACCGTCAAGGACGACGGCGTGGTGTTCTTCGATCTGGCCGACCGCGACATGGAAGGCTACAACAAGTTCATTCCGTACTACCTCTTCCCGGATTCGATCTATACCGTGGCCGTCAGCAAGTCCAGCTTCCGCACCAAGGTTTCAGTGGGGTCCAACCCCTGGGCGCCGTCCGAGCCCAGGCACAACCTGGCTTCGATTTGCGAGCGCTACGGGGGCGGCGGCCACGCGCGGGTGGGTGCAATCAGCTTCGGCTTGGGTGGGGTGGAGGAGGCGCGGCGGGCGGCTGCGGAGATCGTCGCGGAGCTGAAAACTTGAACGGCAGCCACAGCAGAGTGAAGGCTGCCAGCGCTACAGCTTCCCCGGCGGCGATGTATACCGGCCACGGTCCCATGTAATTCAGGAGAGACGCTCCCTCGGGCTTGGCCCGGAGATACATATAGTTCGTTCCAAAGACGGCATCAAACGCCCCCACCAGCACCATAAACAGGTTCAGTTCGACGAGAACCCGCCAAAGGCAACCGGGCCGCGGCCACAGACGTTTCGACCAGGTCAGGTAGAGCACGCCGGCGATGGAGCCTCCGTGCGCCAGGAAGAAGTAGAACGTG
Source organism: Bryobacterales bacterium (assembly GCA_963734625.1). Lineage (GTDB taxonomy): Bacteria > Acidobacteriota > Terriglobia > Bryobacterales > Bryobacteraceae > CAVTHW01. The sequence goes on from CAVTHW010000016.1 coordinate 234,577, forward strand.
GGATAGGACCAGGCGGGCGAGTGCAGATCGGGCGTGAGCGCCGCCATGCTGCTTCCGGCCAGCGCCGCAAAGTAGGCGAGTTCGTAAACTCGGTAATTGAGCGAAAACAAAGTAATGATAGTCAACCAGAGAGCCAGATCGCAGAACTGGAGCGGAAAAGCATCCACCAGCCGCACCCGCTCCCAGCCCAGCCGGTAGGCGTACCAGACCAGTTCGTTGACCAGGAGAACCGTACCCAGCCGGCGGCGCAGCGCGTTCTCCCAACCCGGACGGAGGCGTTGGAGCCTGGCGAGCAGGAGCCCCGCGGCGGGAATGGAAGCCAGGATCAGCAGGTGCGCCGGCCCAAAGAGGACGAAATCGGTTCGCACCCTGTCAAGATAGCGCGACAACTATGAGAGAGCAAACGAGATAGCGTGAAGCAGCTCCTCGGCATGAATGGGCTTGGCGACGAAGCCCCGCATCCCACTTTCCAGACACAAGCGGCGGGTCTCGGCACTCGACTCGGCGGTAAGAGCGACGACGGGGACAGAAGCGTAGCCTTCGATGGCACGTAGCCTCGCGGCGGTTTGCAGGCCGTCCATGCCGGGCATCTGGATGTCCATGAGGATGAGGCCATAAAGCCCGGTCGAGGCCATCCGCAAAGCTTCCGGACCGCTGGAAGCGCAGTCCACTTCATGGGCGTGCCGCCCCAGCAGGTGGGTGACAATCTTCTGCGCCACGCTGTCATCCTCCACCATCAGAATTCGGCAGCGGCGGCCGTTTCCCCTCGTTTCCATGACCGGCGATTGAGTTACAGGCCGATCCGGCGGCAGGTTCAGAGGGAGGACGACCGAGAACGTACTGCCGTGCTCCATTTGGCTTGTCACCGAGAGTTCTCCCCCCATCAATTGGACCAGCGCGTGTGCCAGCGATAGCCCTAACCCCAGCCCCGTGTGGCTGCGGGCAAGGCCGCCGTCAATTTGCCGGAATGAGTCAAAGATCGTTTTCAGCTTGTCCCGCGGAATGCCGATGCCGGTATCGCTGATGTTGAGCACCAGATGGAACGCGCCGTTTTCGGAGTGACCCTCGGCGCCGACATCGATCCGGCCCCGTTCGCTGAACTTGATCGCGTTCTCGATAAGGAGAGCGAGAACCTGTCGAATCCGGGTTACGTCTCCAATCGCGATATCGGGGAGACCCGGCGCCAGCCGGCAAACCAGACCTAGCCCTTTCATCCGGGCCTTGGCCGAGTAAGGCGCCGCCGCGCTGCGGATCGATTCCGGAAGATGGAACTCCCCCGGCTGAACTGTCGCCTGCCCAGCGGCGAGGTTCGAATACTCCAGCGTCTTGTTGATGATCGAGAGCAGATCCTCGGCGCATACCCGCACGGTGGAAAGGTATTGTTTCTGTTCCTCGTCGAGCCGGGTCTCCATCAGCAGCTCCGTCATGCCCAGGATGCCGGTCAGGGGCGTGCGGATCTCGTGGTTCAGGCTGGCGAGGAAGTGAGTCTTAAGACTGCCGAATTCCTCGGCCGGGTTGGTGGGACCGGTTGGGCTCTCCGTCTGCATTGAGTCAGCTTCCAGGAACACAATCGGCGGAGGACGGGGTAAGGTTTATGGCTCAGAGCCGCGCCTATCGGTCTTCGCTGCCCAGAATGTTCGTAATGGCGCCCAGCGGTCCGCGCTCGTCCCCGCCGGTGCGGGTAGGCGCCAGCTCGCGGCGCAACTTCTCCAGGGTCAGGCTTTGCACTATTACGCGGCCGGGGCCGGTGAGCGTGGTCAGGAAAAGCCCCTCGCCGCCGAACATCATGGTCTTTATGCCGCCGGCCAGTTGCACGTCGTAGTCGACCGAGGCGTCGAAACCCACCACGCCGCCGGTGTCCACCTGGAGCGTTTCACCGGGCTTCAGTTCGAACTCGATGAAGTCGCCGCCGGCGTGGATGAAAGCCGTGCCGGGCCCAGTCAGGCGCTCCAGAATGAAACCCTCGCCCGCAAAGAAGCCCGCGCCGATCTTCTTGACGAACTCAATGTTCACTTGAACGCTATCCTGCGCGCAGACAAAGGCGTCGCGCTGCACGATAACGCTCTGGCCGGGCTTGAGATCGAAGGACTGGATGCGCCCGGGATAGCTGCCCGCGAACCCCGCCTCCCCAGGAGTGTCGGTGCGGAAGTAGGTCCAAAACAGCGATTCCCCCATAAGCTTCCGCTTGAGGGCGCCGAAAAGCTTCTCTCCCAGGCTGGCGCCGGTCATGCGGCTTTCCCATTGCACGTTAGCCGTCTTGTAGACCATCTTTCCGGCCTCGGAGAAGATCTGCTGTCCCGGCTTCAGCCGGATACGGACCACCTGAAGATTGTCTCCCTGAATCGTGAAATCGAGCGGCTGGGCATGCAGCCACGGGCGCGCCGCCGCCCACAGGCTGGCCACAGGAGGAGCAGAACCGGACGCCGTCTGCCACGTTGGAACCGCAGTTGGTGCAGAAGCTCATGGCTTGTTTATCTCCAATTCACGTATCTTACCAACGAAGGACGCTGAAAACGAAGCACAGCCCGCGCACCCTCGCAGGATCAAGAGGCGGCTGGGTCTATACTGAACAGAAGCCTTAATGTCCGGGCCCGATGGACTGGGGTGATCGCGAAATGGGGCACGATGCCTTTGCTGTCTGGGACCCAACGAGATACCGTACCCGTTACCGTTATTGTTCCTGCGTTCAATGAGGCGGGATGCATCGCCGAAACCCTGCTAAGCCTGACCACCCAGACATTTCGTCCGGCCGAGATTATTGTAGTCGATGATTGTTCTACCGATGACACCGGTGACATCGCAAGGACATTTGGGGTCACTGTAATCCGGCCTCCCGCCAATACCGGATCCAAGGCCGGCGCACAGACCTTCGCGCTGGACTATGTGAAGACGGAATTTGCGGTGGCGGTCGACGCCGACACCACGCTGGCTCCCGATGCCCTGGAAAAACTCCTTCCCGCGTTAGCCAACCCGGAAGTCGCGGCCGCCTGTGGCATGGTCCTCCCGCGATTCACACGCACCTTGTGGGAGCGGGGACGCTACATTGAGTACCTATTCGCCTTCACCTTCTACAAGCGGGTTCAGGACGCCTACGGTGCTCCTCTGATCAGCTCCGGCTGCTTTTCGCTGTATCGCACGGCGGTTTTGAAGAAAGTGGGCGGCTGGTCCAACCGGACTCTGGCGGAGGACATGGATCTGACCTGGACCCTGTACCAACAGGGCTATGGCGTCCGGTTCATTCCGGAAGCGGTGTGTTATCCGCGCGAGCCGCAGGATTACGCGTTCCTGAGGAAACAGCTGCGGCGCTGGTCGCACGGTTTCGTTCAGAACGTGCAGTTACACTGGCGCGGCCTCCTCGAAGTGCCGTTTCTGCGCTCGGCTGTAGCGGTCGCTTGCTGGGACGCGATCATTGCGTCCGTAGTGTATCTGATGCTCCTGCCGGTACTTGCTGTCCTGTTCAGAAACCCATACTGGCTGCTCGGATACGTCGTCGACGTGCCGGCAATCGTGATTCCGGTGCTGGCAGGCGCCTTGCCGCGGAAGGAAGGCTGCCGGGCGCTGGTCAGCGTGCCAAGCTTTTTCGTGCTGCGCACACTCAATGCAGTTTTCTTCTTGGGTGCTGTATGGGCTGAAGTAGTGCGCGGGCAAAGACTCAAGACCTATGAAAAGGGGCACTGAATGACGGTCGGAATTCCCGGAACCGGCATCGGAGGGCTGTTCTATGTCGTGGCTGGCCTGATCGCGCCACTGCGCAGATCTGAGAGCAGGCGTGCGCGCCGCCTACGTCGCGGTTCTGGCCTTCGGGGTGCTCGTGGGGATTTTCGCCACCGGCTGGCTCCTCGGGTTACTGCTCGCTCCGGTCGCGAAACCTCCTCTGATTGCGGGACATTCCGTCCTTTTATCGGCCGGGAACTGAAAACATTGTGCGCTGGGCCTCTCTGTTGGGCTCGGTTGTCTTGCTCGGAGGCGTTCTACTCTCCGTGCAGCTCGCGCGGCTGATTCAAAGGAAGAGATGGGGAAAATGAAGCGGCTCAACAGCTTGCCCGTTTGCTTCTTCGCTCTCGTCACTTGTGCGTTTCCGGCCGTGGCCCAGACCGGCGCCAGTCGCCGATCTGGTGCGCCAGGCGGATGCGGCGTTCGAGGATGAGAACCGCAATCTGGCGCAGAAACTGTACCTGGACGTCGTCGCGCTGAATCCGGAGCAGTCGCATTCCGTCTACCGCCTCGGGCAATTGGCGAATGGCGACGAGGCAGCTCTGGCCTGGTTTGAGCGGTACGTCAAACTGGAGCCGGATGATGCCTGGGGATGGATCGCGGCAGGTGACAAGTACTTGCGGGTCGGAAAAGTTGTCGAAGCTCGCGCGGCTTTTCAACGTGCGGCGAAGCTCGCGCCGGAAGCCCAGGAGATCCCGCCGCGTCTGGAAAGGGCACGGCTGCGGGCGGCGCCTGTACTGGAGCCGCTGGGTGGGTTTACGAGCGATTCAGACGGAAACCTGACCTGGAAATTCGGTTTGAGCGGGGATGCGGCGATCCGATCGGGCTTCCGCATCGGAGCCAGGGCTTCGCGTTCACGCATCAGTGACGGTCTGACTACGGCGACCCTGGATGAAGGCCTGTTTCGGCTGCAGGGCCGGCCTCGGATGGCGCTGCGGTTCGAATTCAGCGGCGGCGTGGCGAGACTGGCGCCTCCCAGGGCCAGTGCCTGGAGTACGCCTGAGGGGGATGTTCACCTGCGGTGGAATTCGGCCGGTAACGCCTGGTCTTTCGATCTCCGGGGTCTGAGAACGCCGCTGGGAACGACGCCGCTACTCGTGGCCAATCGGGCGATGCGCAACGAACTTCGCCTGTCCGGCACTGTGCCCTTGGGGCCCGTACGGCTCAGGGCCGGCGGGCGCGGCGCTGATATAGCGACGGCGGTCGAAGACAAGAATCGAAAGCTTCAAGGAGACGCCGCACTAGTGTTCCCGGTGGGCTGGCGCGGAGAATTCTCAGCTCAGTATCACCGGATCGGGTTTCAGCGGGCGTCGCTCGCGGGCTATTTCGCTCCTAGACGCGTGGAGACAGTCGAAGGAGGAAGCTATTGGCAGATAGGCGGCGACGGGCGCTGGAGCGCGGAAGTGGACCTTGGCGCGGGGATGCAGCGCATCGCCATCCAGAAACAGGCAGTCGGCGCATGGAAGCCGGCGCTGCGCGCCTGGGGAATGTGGGATGTCGATCTGACCCGGGCCGTCGCCTTGAGGGGCGAAGTGGAGGCGTACAGCGCGCCCTTTGCCCCCGCCGGCGTATCGACGGCCCCAAACTGGCGCTATGCCGCACTCAGCTTCAGCCTTCTGTTCCGGGTGTTTTGAGCTGCCGAATGTTTTCGGCCTATTGATCTACGCTACATCGTGGGGTGCGCGACATAAAAGTGGAATCGCCGGCGCGCTTGTGGGGCAGCCATTTCTGGCTGCCGCCGGGCTTTGGCCCGGCGTCTGGCGACAGCCCGAAAAAACGCCGGCTCAAAAGCCGGCGGCCGGCTGAAAGCCAGACCCCACGTGGGCACTCTGTCTTTCACTTTTATGTCGCGCACCTCCCCTCACCCGCAGCTCAGCACGGGCGTTAGAATGGGGCTTGACTCAAGATTCCACGTCACCGTCCAGGCTGCGCGTCTGCGCGGTCAGCTACCTCAACACGGTTCCGCTGGTGTGGGGAATGCTGCACGGAGATCAGCGCGGGTTGTTCGATCTTGAATTGGCCGTTCCATCCGAATGCGCCGACCGTCTGGAGCGCGGCGCCGCCGATATAGGTATCGTGCCGGCGGTCGAGGTCCCCAGGCTGGGCTTGCAGATCATTCCCGGCGCCGGCATCGCCTGCCGCGAAGCGGTGCGCAGCATCCTGCTGATCTCGAAGGTGCCGTTCGAGGATATTCGCCTCCTGGCGGCGGACACGAACTCGCGCACGTCGGTCCAACTGGCGCGGATCCTGCTGGCGCGGCGCCACGGCGCGCGGCCGCGTCTTCTGCCGCACGCGCCCGACCTTGCGGCCATGCTCCAGGCGGCCGACGCAGCGCTGATTATCGGCGACCCGGCTCTGCGCGTGGACATCGCCAGGCTGCACTACTACTGGTCCGATCTGGGCGCGGAGTGGACCTCATCGACGGGTTTGCCCATGGTGTTCGCCGTGTGGGCCGGACGCAAGGAATGCGTGACTCCGGAGCTCGCCGAGCCGTTCCTCGCTTCCTGCCGCTTCGGCATCGAACACCTGGACGACATCGTCCGCGCCGAGTCCGTCAGCCGCGGCTTCCCTCCGGCCTTCATTCGCCAATACCTGACCCACAATCTCCGCCTGGAGCTGGGCGAGGCCGAGTACAAGGGCCTCGATCTGTTCTTGCGGTACGCCGCCGAGCTGGGCGCGGAGCAGGCGGCATGTTGAGCCCCGCCGAAGCCGTCGATCTGCTGCGCGATCCGGACCTGATCGGCACGGGCATGGCGGCCGACACACGTGCGGCGCAGGCTGCATCCGGAAGGCGCCGTCACCTACGTCATCGACCGCAATATCAACTACACCAACATCTGCACCAGCGGTTGCGCTTTCTGCGCGTTCTACCGCGCCCCCGGACACGCGGAAGGCTACGTCATCTCCAAAGAAGAGTTGTTCTCGAAGATCCAGGAGACGATCGAACTGGGCGGCACGGGGATCCTGATGCAGGGCGGGCTGCACCCCGACCTCAAGATCGAGTGGTACGAAGATCTGCTGCGCTCGATCAAGGAACGGTTCCGAATCCACCGGCACTGCTTCTCCGCCCCGGAGATCGTGCACATCGCGCGGGTCAGCAGCCTGACCGTGCGCGACACAATCGCCCGGCTGCGAGACGCGGGCCTGGATTCGATTCCGGGGGGCGGCGCGGAGATCCTTGACGACCGCGTGCGCGGCCGCCTCAGCCCACACAAGTGCACGGCCGGGGAGTGGCTCGAGGTCCACCGCACGGCCCATTCACTGGGAATGCGAACCACGGCCACGATGATGTTTGGCTGCGGCGAGACGCTGGAGGAACGCGTAAATCACTTGGAAGCCGTGCGACAACTGCAGCAGGAGACAGGCGGCTTCACCGCTTTTATTCCGTGGACCTTCCAGCGGGAGAACACGGCGCTCGGCCGGACGGTGAAGGAAGAGGCGACCGCGGTCGAGTACCTGAAGACGCTAGCCGTTTCGCGCCTGTACCTGGAGGAAGTTCCGAACGTGCAGGCCTCCTGGGTAACGCAGGGGCTGAAACTCTGCCAGATCGCGCTGCGCTTCGGAGCCAACGACGTCGGCAGCATCATGATCGAAGAGAACGTCGTCGCGGCGGCGGGCGCGCACTTTCGCGCCACCGAAGCGGACCTGCGCCGGATCATCCAGGACGCGGGCTTCGCACCGGTGCAGCGCGACACGTTGTACACGGCCCGGTTCCAGTGAAGAGCTTTGGCGAGTTCTATACTCCGGAGTGGCTCGCCCGGCTGGTTCTGGAGGAATCCGGTTACGACGGCGCTCCCGGCAGGCGGCTGCTCGATCCATCCTGTGGACCGGGGGTGTTTCTGGTGCTGGCCATTGAGCGCGCCCGGCGCCAGGGCAGCGCCGCGGGTGAAGCCAAGCGCGATACCGCCCGCCGGATTCTGGCCGACATCCACGGATTCGAGCTGAATCCCGACTCCGCTGCCGCGGCCCGCGCCAATTATCTGGAGGCGATGGGCGAGCTGCGCGACGAAGTTCCTGGTTGCGAGGCTCCGGTCCGCTGCCTGGACGCCATCCTTCATCCCGAGGGGTGCGAGCAGTTCGACTACGTGGTGGGCAATCCGCCCTGGGTCCGCTGGGACTACCTCCCGACGCAGTACCGGGACGCGACGCTGCCGCTGTGGAAACATTACGGGCTCTTCTCCCTCAAGGGCTTTCAGGCCCGGCTGGGCGCCGGCAAGAAGGATCTGTCGATGCTGTTCACTTACGCGGCCGCCGATCGCTATCTCAAGGACGGAGGCACGCTAGCCTTCGTGATTACCCAGGAAGTTCTCAAGAGCAAGGGAGCGGGGGAGGGATTTCGCCGGTTCCGCCTGGGCGCGGAGGGACCGCCGCTCAAGGTCCGCTGCGTACACGACTTCGTGAAGATGCGGCCGTTCCACAGCGCCGCCAACAAGACCGCCGCCATCATTCTCACCAAAGGCGAGCCGACCGTCTATCCGGTCCCCTACTACGTTTGGGACACGGGCGAGGACGGCGTGCGGCGCAAGCAGGCGTGGACGGCGCGGCCGGTCGGGTCGGAATACGGCCCCTGGCAGACGGTCATGGAGGATACCAGCCGGCTGGCGGGATCCAATCCATACCGGGCGAGGCTGGGGGCCAACGCGAACCCGTACGGGGTCTTCTGGCTGGAGATCGAGAAGGTTCTGCCGGGCGGGCTGGTGGCAGTCCGGAATCTGCCGGAGATGGGAAAGAGGCCGATCCCGCCGGTTTCGGCCGTGATCGAGTCCGAGTTGGTCTACCCGGCCGTGCGCGGGTCGGACATCCGGCCGCGGGCAGCGCAGCCGGGCGTGCATGTTCTCGTGGTCCAGGACGCCGCAACCCGGCGCGGCTTTCCGGAGGACGTCATGCGGCAGCGCTGGCCGCGGACCATGCAGTACCTGGAGCAGTTTCGCGAAGAACTGCTGAGACGCGCGCTCTACCGGAAGTATCACGAGGAAGGACGGCATCCCTTCTACAGCCAGTTCAACGTCAGCCCGTGAGACGTTTGCGCCGTTCAAGGTCGTTTGGAAGCGGATGAGCGGCGAACTGACGGCGGCGGTCATCTCGGATTGGGAAGGGCCGCTGGGCCGGAAGATCGTCCTGCCGCTGGAGACCACGGCCTTCATCGGAACCGGAACGGTGGAGGAAGCCCGCTACCTGTGCGCGATTCTCAATGCAGGGCCGGTCGGGCGCTTCGTCAAGTCGTTCTCGGCGGCCGGACGGGGATTCGGCACGCCATTCGCCATCGGCCAGATTCGGTTTCCGAAGTTCGACCCGGAAAACCGGCTGCACCGGCGTCTGGCGGAGCTGCCCGCGGAAGACGAGATCGACTCGGCCGTCCTGTCGCTGTAGGCCGGTGGGGCAGGCTTTCAGCCTAATGCCGGACCCGCTTTCCAGCGGGTCTATTATCACGTTAATAGACTTAAGAATGAGCGTATTAAATGAAGACCGCCCTACTTCCCTCCTAAGCGTCTGACCAGGTTCAACTCTAGCAACATCAGCAACTGGGACCACTGTGCACAATATTCCGACAATCGCGGTTATGGCCAGAGTGAAGGCCACGACTACAGAGTCCACACCAACTTCCTGTATTCGCGGAACACGGAGCTGACTCACTATATCGAGGGAGCGAACAGCTCGAAGCGCCGCGAACGCGACCAGCGAGCCTAGGGCCCCGGAAGCAAGGATCAGCCCCAACGTTTCTGAGACGATCAAACAAACAAGACGTAGTCGCGTGGCTCCGAGCGCAGAGCGTACAGCCATCTCTTCTCGCCTCTTGATACCTCGCAGCATGAGCAGAACAGATGTGTTTGAGCAAGAAACTAGCATCAGCAAGAACGCAGCAGCAAAGACAACCCATAGTGGTGTGCCCCAAGACCCAACGACCTCCTGATGCAGAGGCTCAAGCCGCACAGTGAGCCCGGCGTTGGTGCGTGGATACAACTGCTCCAGCGTTCGCGCAATCGCACGCATTTCCGAAGACGCTTCTTCTAGCGATGATCCGTCCTTCAATCGTCCCAAGGCACGGTAAATGCGGACCACCCGGAATCTCCAACCTTCATCACGTCTAGTCGGAAAGTACAACAGCGGTTCGTCGCGGACAGTCAACGAGAAAAATCGGAAGGTGCTCGGCATTACCCCGACGATAGTGTACGCAACTCCTTCACCGAGAATGGTCTGTCCGATGACACGGCGGTCCGCCCCGTAGTGAAGGCTCCAATAAGTGTGGCTCAAGATGACTACGGGCGGGCTATTTGGTTGCTCATCGTCTTCAACGAAGTTGCGCCCAAGAAGTACTCGGACGCCCAGCAGAGACAACAGCTCGGGTGAAACCTCCCCAGAAAGCAGGCGCTCATACTGCCCGTTTGTTGCTCTTACAATAACTTCAGATGCCCGAAATACCGCGATTCCATCGAGCGACCTCGTGCGGCTGTTCCAGTCGTCAAGATCTCTGCCGGAAACATCGCCCCGACTGATCTGCTGGGACGCATTCGAGGTCCAAATCATCACCAGCCGCGTCGCTGCCGGAAACGGCAATTGCTGGAGCAGCACGCCGTTGGCCACAGAGAACGCCGCGACTGTTGCACCAACACCCAATGCCAGACTCAAAAAGGTAACAGACGCTCCGCGCCACCGCGTTAAGCCGGCCACGCCTGTCCAGAAACTGTGCAGCACGGATCTCCTATATCGACAAACCAATTAGTGAAAGGCGGAGTCACAACTTGCGCTAAGTCCTCGCCTTCATTCCGTCGGTCAATGCTTGCAGTGCGTATACAGGTCAGATGCAGGGTCAATTCTAGGGCTGTTTTACGCTTACAATTAAATCCCCATGCCACCAGCGGCGCGAGTGGTGACACGCGCCTCGCGGTGTCGCGGCCGCTGGTGAAGGGCATCTCCAGAATCAGCCCCGCGCCGGGGCGGCGCACCGCTAGGTTGACCGCCAACGCCGTGCCCAGCGACTGACCCTGAATGATCACGGGCTTGCCGGTCATCAGTACGAATTCGTAGCCCGCATCGGCGTCCCTGCCGAGGACGTTATAACCGTTGCCGTGCAAGTAGAGCGTGGCGAACTTGCTCCCGGCCGATGCCGTCCACCACCCGTGCAGGCGCACGCCGTCGGCCGCCGTCAGCCAAACGTCCTCGGTCCCGAGCGCGCGTTGCTGCCCCCGGTCTCCAGCCGGATTCCGCCATGGTTTGAAGGACTGTCCCGACGCCCACCAGGAGAGTCCTCCGTAAGCGCAGGCCAGCAGGATGGTCACGGCCGTAGCACCGGCCACCAAACGCTGCTTGAAACCGGATCGCGTCTGGCTCACGATGGGCATCGTAGCACACCCACTCGGCCGTCCTGTCGCTATGACGCCGCGCGGCGGACCTTGGCGGTTTCCATCCATTCCTGGGTTTGGTCCCAGGACAGAATGCCGCCGACCGCGCCGACCCTGCGCACTGACAGCGCACCGGCGGCGTTGCCCAAGCGGGCGGCTTCCCAAATGGTGCAGCCCCGCTGGACCGCGGCAAGGAAGGCCCCGGCGAAGCAGTCGCCCGCACCCGTCGTGTCCACCACCTGCACATCGAAGGCCGGCACAAACCGGTGCTCGTTGCCGGAAAGTACCAGGCAGCCCTCCCCTCCCAGCTTCACCACAATAGTGGGTGTGCCGGCATCGCGCAGCTTCCTGGCGGCCTCCAGCGGATCGGATAGCCCGGTAAGCATGTGGCCCTCTTCCCGGTTGACGAAGAGGATGTCCACGTACGGGAGGCACGGTCCCAAGTCCTCGAACCAGCGGCCCTGCGAGTCCCAGGCGGCGTCGAGCGAGGTTGCGAGCCCGGCAGCCCTGGCGCGGCGCAGGGTTTCGGCGGCGTGGGGCCGAAAGGCCGGCAGAGCGAAAGGATTGGCCAGGAAATAGCAGGACACTCCCTGGATAAGGCGGGATTCGAAATCCAGGGGATTGGGGAAGGCAGTCAAAGTCACTCCGGGCTTGTGCAGGAAAAGGCGGTCTCCTTTGGAATCGATCAGCGCGATGGTGATCGGCGTGGAGCCCCACTCCCGGCTGACCGCACCCGTGTCCACTCCCGCGCTGCGCAGGCCGGCCAGTATCTGGTCGCCGTAGTCGTCGTCACCCACCACGGATTGGAGGCGCACGGGGACGCCGAGCTGCGCGAGGGCGTAGCAGGCGTTAGCGCCGTTGCCACCCATGCTCTGCCCGATGGTATCCACCCACGTCGTCGCGCCCCAGCGAAGCTGGTCGACGGGGTGAACCAGCATGTCAAAAACGATGTTCCCCGTGCAGAGAACACCTGGAGTCCTGTTGTTCGCCATGATTTTGCTACGGACTCCTAAGTATACTCTCCAGGAAGGCCCGATCGACTGGCCAGCGTCCGATGACACGCAGTTGCTCGCGGCGAAAGACACCGGAGGAAAACACCTCGCTCAGATCGTGAGGGTCCGGTGTCTTCTTCTCGCGCGCGTTGAGCGCCTTCATCAAGCTCGATGCCGCCTCCAGCCGGGCGGCCAGCGCGGAAGCGCTCTCGGGGGTGCGGCAGGTCGCTTCCAGCAGGAGATCCAGGCCGGCGCCCGCGACGCCGAGCGCGAGCACGACGCTGTCGGCGCCCTGCATGAATATGGCGGCGTCACGCACCCCGGCGGGCAGATTTCCGGGGCTGTTCAGGACGGAAGCCGGAATCAGCAGCCAGAAGGGCTGGTTGGGAATGGCCATGGCCTGGCGCTCGGGTTTCACTTTGTTCAGGTTCGTCGCGGCCCACGAGTCGGGAGACACGGCCAGAGCCATAACATCTCTGGCTAGCGGAAAGAAAGAGATCCTCCGCTGCGGGGTGCTACCGCCCATCCGGCAAAAAGAGTTGCGGCATTCGCCGTTCGCGCTTCGGACGTAGGAGCTGAGGCGCGTCCAGTCGAATCTGCCGCGGAGCAGCATGTAGGTCGTATCTTTGCCAAACCAGACGGCCGCGTAGTCCAGATCCTGCTCGTAGTCGAACGCCGTATCCACCATGAAGCCTTTGTACTCGGGCTCCTGGGTGAACTGGCTGCCCGATAGAGCGGAGAGGATGCCCGCGGCGCGCAACGCCGCGAAATCGATGGCCAGAATAACGCCGTCCTGGGCCGGAAGGTGGGCAACCAGGGCCTGGGGAGTCGCGGCGCGCCGGTTTCTCAAAACGCCGACGCCGAGGATCAGGCCGCCGCAAACCGCGACGACCAACAGCACGAGCAGGATCGGATGCAGACGGAAGCTCACATCCAGGTAGCTTACAACGTGGCGGACCTTTAGGCTACTCGGCTCTCCCGCCAAATCCGGACGTAAGGGGCAATGCTCCGCATCAAGCCTTCGAACTCGACGGGCGCGAGCGATTGAGCCCCGTCACTGTACGCCTTCTCGGGCCAGGCGTGAACTTCGACCAGAATGCCGTCGGCGCCGATCGCCACCGCCGCCCTGGCCAGCGGGGTGACCAGGCTGCGCCTCCCCGTGGCGTGACTGGGATCGACGACCACGGGCAGATGGGTCAACTCGTTGAGGATGGCCACCGCGGCGATGTCGCAGGTGTTCCGGCTGGCGGTCTCGAAGGTGCGTATGCCGCGCTCGCAGAGCACCACGTTAGGGTTGCCGTGGGCCACAATGTACTCGGCCGACATCAGCAGTTCGCGAATGGTGGAGCTCATGCCGCGCTTCAGCAGGATCGGCCGCGTCGTCCGCCCCAGCGCTTTAAGCAGAGAGAAGTTCTGCATGTTGCGCGCGCCGATCTGCAAAAGGTCGGCGTACTCGGAGACCAGGTCCACGTCGATCTCGCTCATTACCTCGGTGACGATCGACAGGCCGGTCTCCTCCTTGGCTTTCCGCAGGAGCTTCAAGCCTGCTTCCTCCAGGCCCTGAAACTCGTAAGGGGAGGTGCGCGGTTTGAAGGCGCCGCCGCGCAGCAGGTGCGCGCCCGCGCGGGCCACGGCCTCGGCGGTACGCATGATCTGCAATTCGCTCTCCACCGAGCAGGGGCCGGCCGCGACGATGAACTCGCCGCCGCCGATCTCGGTCCCATTGACTCGCACGCGCGTGCGCTCGGAACGGAATTCGCGGCTGACGAACTTGTAGGGGGCCGAAATACGCACGGCGCTCTCGACCCCCGGCATAGCTTCGAGTTGCTCCAGGCAGGCGGTCACATCCCCGACTCCGACGGCGCCAATGACCACGCGCTCCTCGCCCTGGATGGAGTGAACCTTGTAGCCGAACTCGCGGATGCGGTCGCAGACCTGTTCGGTCTGCTCCTTGGTGGCATGAGACCCCATCGAGATGATCATGTTCGTTCCTTTTCTCCGGCGAGGCCGGCACAAAAAACAAAAAACCCACTCTTTCGAGTGGGTCGGTTCAAATCAGCCTGAAAGTTGCCGCCTAGACCAACGCCACTCTAACGTGCCCGAGGCCAGTAGCCCCGGTACGTAAAGATGAACGCGTTGGGATAAGCGAGCAGCATCGAAAGGTCGATTATAGCGGTCGAGCAGCGCCGTGCGCAAGCAAGTGGACGCCGACGTGATTCAGCAGCAAACACAGAGTGCCCACGTGGGGCCAGGGTTTCACATCGGGTCGAGTGACGAGGATTACGCCCCGTCACCCTCCCACACCACCGGACGTGCGGTTTTCCGCATCCGGCGGTTGAACCCAGCCGCCTTAAGGCGCGGCAAGGGTTGAAGGAAAGAGAAAGCCGTACCGGCGTAGGACTGAGTTGCTCAGGGCCTGATGCAATTGCGGTTGGGCGGCCACCCGCCAGGCGCCACGACCACTTGTCGCGACACCCAGAGCGGTACCCTGTAAGCCCCAACCGGCGCAGGTTGCGCAACCGTCCTCGTCGGCCGTGCCATCTCAACCAGAAGCACTTTCGGATATGCCTGCGGACCCATTTCTCCAGTTCGCGGACGGGCTGCCGCGCCTCGGCCAGCCGGAAGTAACCCCACCAGCCTCGGACGTAGCGGTTCCACTCGTCCCGCAGTTGCGTACTGGTGCGACTGCGGCGAGCATTCCACATCTCGCGAACCTTTGCCTGGAATCTCTGCAAGCTCTCCGGTGCTATCCCGATCCGCTTTTGGCGATCCAGTCGAAAGCCCAGGAACTTGCGTTCCCAGACCCTCCCCGTTCCGCTCTTGGCGGCAATATGCGCAGGGAGGGAAGGATTGGGTGGTGGATTTTGACATCATCAAATTTTTCGACGAGGTCAATCACGACATCCTGATGGGCCGGATCGCAACAGATTCGCCCATGCTTGCCAACATCTATCTGGATGCGCTCGATAAGGAACTGGAACGGAGGGGGCATACGTTCTGCCGTTGACTGCCTACGTAGATATTGCAGTCATCCGCGTACCGGGCACCGTAGTCATCCGATCAATACCTGCCGCTCCTTGGTTGCGTTGCACCGCCCCCAGGGCCAGCCGGTAGTTCTCGTCTGTTACGGCTGCTTCCATCAACGTCTCGTACATTGCTCTCCGTCGAAAGGTCCGCGGAAGTTTCGCCTTCTGACCTGCGCCTTCCGGCTCACTGCGGCTCCACCGCTTCTGCCCATGCTGGGCACACCGAGACGCCGGGCAGAAGCCCGGCGGCAGCCAGAAATGGCTGCCCCACAAGCACGCCGGGGATTCCACTCCTAATGTCGCGGATCCCTCGTCCCTGCAATATAGAAACTCCAGATCAAAGCCTGCGACGCCCGTGCTAGAGTTTTTCTGAGTGAGAAACCCCGTTCCGCTGCGCTGGGTGGTGATAGGTGTCTTCGTGCTTTCCTCCACCTTGAACTACCTCGACCGGCAGATTCTGGCGGCGCTGGCGCCGCTGTTGCGCCAGGAGTTCAGCCTCTCGAACGCGGACTACGGCTGGGTGCTGGCCGTCTTCTCGATCACTTACGCCGTCTCCTCGCCGCTGGCGGGGCTGCTGATCGACCGCTTCGGCCTGAACCGCGGCATCAGCCTGGGAGTAGGGTTATGGTCGCTGGCTGGGATTGCGACCGGATTCGTGCGCAGTCTGCCGGGCCTGGTGGGGTGCCGGGCGGTGCTGGGAGCGGCCGAATCGGCGGGAGTCCCCGCCGTGGGCAAGGCGATCTACAAGTACCTTCCGCCGAAGGAGCGGGCGCTGGGCAACGCCTTCAGCCAGATCGGCCTGAGCATCGGAGCGATTCTGGCGCCGCCGCTGGCCATGTGGTTCGCTCTGCGCCACGGGTGGCGTTCGGCGTTTCTCTTCACCGGCGTCGCCGGCCTTATGTGGATTCCGCTATGGCTGTGGATGTCGCGCAAGGCTCCGGCCGCCCCCGAGGCCAGCCGCGCCGGCGTGGCATCGCTCTTGCGCGACCGGCGTTTGTGGGGCTTCGTTGCCGCCAACGTGGTGAGCATGCCGGTTTACACGCTCTGGTCGAACTGGATGACGCTGTACCTGAAGGACGGGCGCGGGATGGGCCTGGTCGAGGCCAACCTGCTGGCGCCGCTGCCGAACTTCTTCGCCTACGCCGGCGGTTTGTTCGGCGGGTGGCTGTCGCTGCGCTGGATCGGCAAGGGGATGCGGGACCTGGATGCGCGCCGCCGCGCCTGCCTGGTAAGCGCCGTGGCGCTGCTGGCTGACCGCCGCCGTGCCGCTGATGCCCAGCGCGGGCTGGGCCGTCGCGCTCATTTCGCTCAGCTTCTTTTCGATCACCTGCTGGAGCGTGAACCTCTACACCATGCCGCTCGACGCTTTCGGAGGCGCCCGCGCGGCCTTCAGCGTGTCGCTGCTGACGGGAGCGTATGGCGCGATGCAGGCCGTGGTCTCGCCTGTAATCGGCGCGTCCATCGACCGCTTCGGCTACTCGCCGGTGTTCGTCGCCGTGGCTGCCCTGCCGCTCGCCGCTTATGGCATACTCCATCTCTGGAGGCTCCCATGAAGAAGTTGACACTCCTGTTTCTGTTGTTGGCTATTCCCTTCACGCTTCTGGCACAGCCGGCGGCGCCCGCTAAGCCGGCGGCGCCCGCTAGGATCCAGACGCTAATCATCACCGGTCAGCAGGGCGGCCACGACTGGAAGGCAGTCTCGCCCGAATTACGGAAAGTTCTGGAAGCCACGGGCCGCTTCGAGGTGCGCGTCACCGAGGAGTTCCGCGGCGCCGGACCCGAGACGCTCGCCCCCTACGACCTGGTCGTGCTGAACTATCAGGACCGCCAGCCCGTGCAGCGCTGGGGAGATCGGGCCGACAAAGCCCTGCTGGACTTCGTACGCTCCGGCAAGGGCGTGGTCATGTTCCACTTTGCGGTGGCCGCTTTCGTCGGCTGGGAAGAGTACGAGAAGATGTCCGGCGGCAACTGGCGGCCCAGCAATGGGCACCACTCGGCGGCCCACGATTTTACCGTGGAGATCAAGGATTCCGACCACCCCATCACCCGGGGCCTGAAGAAATCCTTCCCCCAGCCTAAGGACGAGTTGTACGCCAACCTGAAGTGGCAGCCCGCCGAGACTTATCACGTGCTGGCCACGGCCTACGATGACCACGCCCTCTATCTGGGCAAAGCTCGCCAGCCGACCCCAGGGCCGGGCCTGAATCAACCCAGTCTCTGGACGTTGAGCTATGGGCAGGGACGGGTCTTCGCCGACATGCTGGGACACGATGTCGCCGCGGTGAACACCGTTGGCGCCGCGACCGTTTTTGCGCGTGGGGCCGAGTGGGCCGCGACGGGCGCGGTGACGTTGCCGATTCCGCCGGAGATGAGGCAATAGGATCAGACAATTCCTGAAAAGGCTGGCGTTCGGCGTCCTGGGCAAAGACCCCGAGGCGGTGGTGGTAAGTGTGCTGTCAGGGGATGAGACTCTGACGCGGCCGATGGCGGAGGAGTTCCGGCGGCTGGTTCCGGAACGGCGCCATTTCGTGGTCCGGGTGGGAGCGGCGAGAGGCTGGGAGGGTTGCCCGGTGGTGAGGCTGGAGCCCGGTTCCGCCTGGGACCTGTACCGGCAACTCCGCCGCGGTTTTCGGCGGCTGCGCATAGGCCAGGCGGCGGTGATGTTCTCGCTAGACAGGCAGCACCGCGCCCTGCGCCTGGCGGCGTTTCTGCTCGCGCCGGGCAAGATCCTGGCATACAACGGCAGCCTCGAACGGTTCCACCTGCGGCTGCGGAGCCCGATTGCCTCCTGGCTCTTCCTGCGGGGCGTGCCGCTGGACAGGATCTTTCTGCGGCCCTCGTGGCTGTGCCCGTGGAAGCGGGATCGCTCGGTCATCCCGTCAACTCACCGTGTTCTGGAGGGGCGGACACCGTCCGCCCGGCGTCGCCGGGTCGCGGTCCTTACGCCCTACTTCCCGTATCCGCTGTCGCACGGAGGCGCGGTCCGCATCTTCAACCTGCTGCGTGAGGCGGCGCGCCGGTTCGACATCTACCTGTTCGCTTTCACCGAAGCGGACGAGGCGGCCGAAGCCGGGCCGGTGCTGGAGTTCTGCGCGAAGGCCATCCTCGTTCCCAAGCCTCGCTACCGGGAGCCGCACTGGGCCAGCCTCCCGCCCCCCCTGGTGTGCGAGTATCACTCTCCCACCATGCACCGTCTGATGGACGAGTTGCGCCGCACCGAATCGATCGAGCTGACGCAGGTGGAGTTCACCCAACTGGCCGCATACCGCGGCGACGTGCTGGTCGAGCACGACGTCACCATGGACTTGTACCAGCAGATCCATGCAGGCAAACGAACTCTCTCCTCCTGGTGGGACCTCGTCCGCTGGCAGCGGTACGAGCGGAAGGCGGTGGCTCGTTACCGGCGCGTCGTCGTCATGTCCGGCAAGGACGCGGCCATGCTGGGTGCGCCGCACTCCCGCGTGATTCCCAATGGAGTGGATCTGGAGCGCTACCGGCCCTCGCCCGAATCCGCCAGGCCAGCGGCTCTTGTTCATCGGCTCGTTCCGGCATTTTCCCAACATCGCCGCCTATCGGTTCTTTATCGAGCAGGTCTGGCCGCTGCTGCGCGGCGAGTTTCCCGAAATGACGCTGACGGTGGTGGCGGGGCCCGAACCGCTCACTCACTGGAGGGCCTCCGGTGGCTCGGCCGCGCCCGCTCCCGACGGCCGCATCCGGCTGCTCGAGTTCGTCCGGGACGTGCGCCCGCTGTACGAGGAAGCTAACCTGGTCATCGTGCCGACACTCGCTTCGGCGGGCACAAATGTAAAGGTGCTGGAAGCCATGGCCATGGAGCGCGCCGTGGTCTCGACCAGTTCCGGCTGCGCGGGCCTGGACCTGGAGCACGGGAAAACCGTCTGGGTAGCGGACGGCGCCGAAGGCTTCGCCGCCGGCGTGCGCCGGCTGATTGCGGACGCGGCTCTGCGGGCTGAGATCGCCAGTGCGGCCCGCAAACACGCCGAGCGGCAGTTCGACTGGCGGGCGCTGGGCGCAGCACAGCGCGCGGTTTGGGCCGAACTTCTGGGCTTGCCGGCCGTGCGCGAGGCTCTCCCGGGGGACACGCAGGCGATCGCGGCCATCCAGGCGGCATCCCCGGAGGCGGCGGTCTGGGAGCCGGCCAGCTATCTGGCTGAGCGCTGCCTGGTTGCGGAGTCCTGGGGGCTCATTGCGGGCTTCGTGGCCTATCGCCCGACCGGGGAAGGCGAGTGGGAAATCCTGAACCTGGCCGTGGCGCCGGAGGCTCGCCGGACGGGAGTCGCGACGGCACTGGCCGAGGAGATGCTGGCGCGTTCGAAAGGAAAGGTTTTTCTGGAAGTGCGGCTCTCCAACACCGCTGCGCGCAAGCTATACGAGAAGCTGGGTTTCAGCCAGGTGGGACTACGGCGTGGCTACTACCAGTCCCCCCCTGAAGACGGTATTGTCATGGCGCTGCAATCGTGCTAACGTCGCAATGGAAGCTCCGGCAGTAGGTTCCGGGGCGACACGTTCGTTGAAATGAGCGAATTGAACAACACCTGCCAAACCTACGATCTGCGATGCAACTCCGAAGGGGAGAAAATCGGAATGGGAATCACCCAAGATGACATCAAAGCGCATCTGATTGAAACCAACGACGAATTCCGCCGTCTGGCCCTGAAACACTCCGACTACGGCAAGAAACTGGAAGGCCTGTCCACGCGGCCCTACCTCACGCCGGAAGAGCAGTTGGAGGAGGTTAAGCTGAAGAAGCTGAAGCTTCACCTCAAGGATCAGATGGAGGGAATCCTGAGCCGATACCGGGCTCAGCAGGTCGCCTGAACTTTCAGATGCGCGAGATCGGCTCCGGTGCAACTCCGGCCGGAGCCGGTTCCTCAAACCGCGGCTTTCAATTAGGTTGCGGAGAATGACTCGCATAGGGGGGATTCGGCTCCACGTCTTGAGCGGTTTAGCGTCATCTCTGGTAGAGGTATGCTCACCGCTGTCCAAGATTGGCGAGACGCCATGAGCGAGGCCCCGGAACGTCTGGTCCAGGATGGTCTGGAGCGGCAGAACCGTTTTGTCACGGACAACCTGCGCCGGGTCTTCCTGATGGTTTACCGCATTGTGGGCAACGTGGCCGACGCCCAGGACCTGACGCAGGAAGTCTTCATCAAGGCGCTCCAGCGGGAGGGACAGCTCAAGGACGTGGACAAAGCCACGCACTGGCTGTCGCGAATCGCCACCAATACCGCCATCGACTTCTTGAGGCGCCACGGACGCGTCAGTTTCACTCCCCTCGATGAGGCGCCCGTGCCGCTGACCAGCCCGCGGGCCGAAGATCCCGAGCAAACGCTGCTCGCCGCGGAACGCCGATCCTATCTGGAGGGCGGTTTGCGGCTGCTCACTGAGCGCGAGCGGCTGGCTCTGGTGCTGCGGGACGTCGAGGGCCTGGACGCGGCAGAGGTGGCAGACCGGTTGGGCTGCTCCAAGGCGACGGTGCGCTCGCACATCGCCAACGCGCGGGTCAAGTTCCGGCGGTATATCGAAAGAAGGAAGGCATGACCCATCCGGACCAAGCCCTCCTGGCGCTGTTTGCGGGCGGCGAGATCGGCCCCTGGGCCCGCTGGAAGACCGCGCGCCATATAAGCCGGTGCCCGCAATGCAGCAGCGAGGTGGAAGGATTCCGCGGCGTGCGGGACCAGTTGCGCCACGCCTGCCCGGAAATGCCGGAGGAGGTGAACTGGACCCGGTTGGCGGCCGAGATGAAAGCCAACATCCACGTGGGCCTGGCGGCGGGCGAGTGCGTCGGAGGCGCCGAACCGGTAGCCCACCGGTTTAACTGGCGCGCCGCGGCGGTGGCCCTGCCGGTTGCCGCCCTGGTGCTGGCGGGGGCGTGGTTGGAAATGCGGCGTCCGGTCCCGAACGTCGCAAATTGGGTGGACGGCTCCGTCGTCGAAGGCACCGCCAGCGGTATCGAATTTAGACGCGGGGACCAGATGCTGAGCTTGCAGCACCCCTCCGCGGGAGACGTGACCTATCTGGTCAACACCCAGGGCACGCTGCGGGCCCGCTATGTGGACTCCGAGACCGGTCAGATCACGATTCACAATGTCTATCCGGAATAGAATCGCGATTCTCTTGGCGTTGAGCCTCGCGGCGGCCCTGGCCCAGCCAGCCCCGTCCGAACAGCACACGGCTTTCAAGATCGATTTCCCGAAGGATTCTCCGCTGACCGTCGTCGCGGCGGATCTGGGCGATTCGGTCGTGTCCACGCGGGGCAGCGCGATGATCGTCGATCTGCACACGGCGCTGAGCCTGCGCAATTCGGGTCAGCAGCGCGTGCGCGGGGTCACCATCCTGGTGACGTCACAGGAAGCCGCCGCCGGGGGCAAAGCCTCGGTCGCGGTGCCCAGCCTGAACGTGGGCCCTGGGGAAACCTTTCCGGTGCGCATCGACTTGCGGCTGCTCCGGCCGCTGTTCACTTCCGGGCCGCTGGCGCAGGTGAGCCTGGATGGGGTCTTGTTCGACGACCTTTCCTTTTTCGGCCCCAACCGGCTGGATTCACGGCGCACGATGACCGCCTGGGAAATGGAGTCACAGCGCGACCGGCGTTATTTCAAGAGCGTCCTGGCGGCGCGGGGCGAGGAAGGCCTTAGAAAGTCGCTGCTGGAGAGCATAGCCCGGCAGGCCGACCTGCCGCGTCTGGACGTGCAGGTGGCGCGCGGAGGCCGAGCCACGAACCTGGAGACGGAGCGCCCGGTCCAATTTGCATTCCTGCGGATGCCGGATGCGCCGATAGAGCCGCTGGAGGGCACGGCGCGGATCGCGGGCAACGAGGCCCGCGCCGCGAGCCTGGAGGTCCGCAACCGCTCGCGCCAGACCATACGGTACTTCGAGGTCGGCTGGATCATTCGCGATGCCTCCGGGCGTGAGTTCCTGGCGGGCTCGGTTCCGGCCTCCGACCCCAGCTTGAAACTGGCCCCCGGCCAGACCAGCAGGGTGCTGCAGGACGTCTCGCTGCGCTTTTCGAGCGCGCCGGGCCGGCCGCTCTCCATCGCCGGGATGAGCGGTTTTGTGAGCCAGGTGGAGTTCACCGACGGGTCGATATGGATTCCCAGCCGCGCCGCGTTGAGCGATCCGGCGCTGGCGCGCGTAGTGGCGCCCTCGCCCGAGGAACAGCGCTTGACGGAACTCTACCGCAAGAAGGGCCTCGCCGCCATCGTGGCGGAGCTCAAACAGTTCTGACCCCTTCACGCCTCGCTGCCAGCCGCATACAATGGTAGAGCCTTTTTAGGAGGGCCTGATTATGACTTATACTCGCCGCGTTATGCTTGGCGCAGCGGCCGCGTCGGTGGCCGCCGCGCAGTCCAGGGGACCTCGCAACTGGAAGCCGAAAGTGGGCATCCTGATGCGCTACTCGGAATCCAACGTCGAGTTCGCTCGCAAGGAAGGATTCACCAGCCTGCAACTCAACGTGGGAGGGGGCCTGCCGGCCGACGCTCCCGACAGCCTGGTGGCGAAGGTCAAGGACCAGGTGGGCCGCGCCGGGCTCTACGTGTCCTCGCTGATGATTTCGGAGAACCACACCGCGCCCGACCCAACCCAGCGCGCCGCCATCAACAAGCGGTTCACGCAGACTCTGGAACTGGCCTCCAAGCTCGGCGTCCCCTATATCGGCACCATGTCCGGGAACATGCCCGGGCGCAAGCTGCCGGAGCAAGTGACGGAGATCGTTCGGGTCTATACCGAGCAGTACTTTCCGCTGTGCCAGAAATACAACGTGAAGATCTGCTGGGAGCCGTATGCCGGCGGGCCGAACATCGCCACGGGTCCGGTGGGGTACGAAGCGCTCTTCAAGGCCTTCGGCGACTCGCCCTACGTGGGGCTGCTGTTCGATCCGTCGCATCTGTTCTGGCAGTTCATGGACCCGATTCAGTGCGCCCGGGACTTCTCGAGCAAGATCTGGGACGTCCACCTGAAGGACTGCGAGATCCTCTGGCACGTTTTGCGACGGACGGGGATCAACCCTCCGGATGGCTCGCGCTGGTGGCGCTTCCGGTTGCCCGGTTCAGGCCAGGTGGACTGGAAGGGCTTTTTCACGGTGCTGGAAGAAGCAGCCTACCAGGGCGCGATGAACATCGAGCACGAAGACGCGTTCTACTACCCGAGCTACGCGGGTGACAATTTCACCGAGCCCTACATGGCCGGCTTCCGTGTGGCGCACGAGTACCTGCGGCAGTACGTGCCGATATAGGCGGCTGTGGTTGCGCGGGAAGTGCCCAGGCACTAGACT
This sequence comes from Bryobacterales bacterium, assembly GCA_963734625.1. GTDB lineage: Bacteria > Acidobacteriota > Terriglobia > Bryobacterales > Bryobacteraceae > CAVTHW01. The sequence continues at coordinate 257,939 of CAVTHW010000016.1, forward strand.
AGAGGAGTCGGGGCGTGGCTCAGCCTGGTAGAGCGCCTGGTTCGGGACCAGGAGGTCCAGAGTTCAAATCTCTGCGCCCCGACCAATTCAGGGTTCAAACTTCACGGTTGAATCAGAAGTAGCGGAATCTCACGAAAGTGAACGTCCAGCGTGAGGAGTTGAAGCCCGTGCTCCAGCGCAACGGCTGCGATCCAGACATCGTTGCGCGGAATGGGCCGGCCCTTCTTTCGCAAGTATGCATCCACCTCCGCATACCGCAGCGCCGTCTCTTCGGTTACGTTCAAGACGCGAACCGATGGCTTACTCAGGAATTGTGCCAACTGTGCCGTGTTCTCCGCCCGGCGTTTTCCGGCCCGGAATCCGCTGTACAACTCACCTAAAACAACTGCTGAAACAGCAACAGTCTCCGATCGCCGCAGCACCTCGAGAATAGGCCGGTGTCCCCGCTGCAGCGCCGAGTAGGCCGACGTGTCGAGCAATACGTTCACCCGGCTAGCTCCCAGTCCGCAGGATCGACTTGACGCATCTTGACCAAGGCCGCATCGAACGCATCAGCCTGCGCACTTGACCATGTTCCGCAGAACTCCTCAAAATCGGAGTTCTTGGCCGGTTTGCGCAGTTGGGCTTCCAGCAATCTAAGGGTCGCCTTATTCAGGCTGATTCCTTCGCGATGGCTTGTCTCAAGAATCGCCTTTTCGACTTCCTTAGGCAGGTTCCTGAGAGAGATAGTCATGAACTAAATGTAGCATACAATGACGCATAGTGCATCATGCGATGATGCATCGCTAGCCTAGTACCCCGCCGTCGAAGTCCAAGCATTAAGAGGCTGGACGTCAAAGCGTCAAGACGTTATAATGGCGTCATGGCAGAGGTCAAACGCGCCACCGTCTATTTTGAACCGAGTTTGCACAAAGCCCTCCGCATAAAGGCTGCCCACACCGACCATAGTCTTTCCGAGTTGGTGAATGCGGCCGTACGGCGAACGCTCGCCGAAGATGCCGAAGATCTGGCCACGTTTGAGCGCCGCGCGAAGGAACCCGCCTTGTCGTTCGAGGAAGTCCTGAAGGACATGAAGCGGCGTGGCAAACTATAGCCTTTTGATCAAGGCCTCGGCGGCCAAAGATTTGGAAGCTACGCCGAAGAAGGACCGGAAACGCCTCGCAGCGAGGATCAAAGGCCTCGCCACCACTCCACGTCCCACCGGCTCCGAAAAGCTCTCTGGCGACGAAAAATATCGCATCCGCCAAGGCGACTACCGGATACTGTACCTAATCGAAGACGCCAGCTTGACAGTCACGATCGTAAAGAGTGGACCGCTTACTTCCTGGCAGCGGTGAAAGTCCCGCTGGCCATCCCCGCCAGGTCCACTTTGCCCTTCATGGTCTGCCCGGCGGCGTCGAGCTTTCCGGTATAGATGATCTTCGCGCCCTTGCACGTCGAATTGGATGACGACATCCTCGCCCTTCACCGATCCGCTCACTTCTGCGTCACCGAGGGCGCCGGTGTAAGTGCCGCTGAGCTTCTCGCCACTCTGCTTCAAAACGAAGACCGGCGTTCCGCCACCGGCGTCGGTTTCGACTTTCGCGTTCCAGGTTCCGCTGACATCCGCTGCCAGCAGGGATGCCGCGATCAGGATCAAGCCGGCAAGTGCTTTTCTCATAAGATCAAGGTTAGCTCCCCAGGCACTCGAACGAAATCGTGTGGTCGAACGGCGTGAAGCCGGTGAGATAGACGCTTTGCCCCGGCAGTTTCGGTTCCGCGCCGCGCACCTGAGTGTAACTGTGGGGGGCAACGCCCGGCCCGAAGCGGATCGCGCGAGGCCCCACGCGGTATAGAGCCGATCCCTTTTCCAGCAGCCAGCCGTCGGTAACGTCCGGCGCCGGCCGGCAGCCTTCCAATTGCCCTCCCGCGCGTAAACTGATTTCCACGGCCAGCGGCACCCCGTCGGTTCCACGGGACTGCACTCGGAGTCGAAACCCGCCCTTCACCTCCGTGACCTCAGCGGAATGCTCCAGGCGGCAGATCTCGGTCTGCCTTCTTTCGCCGCGAACGGCGCTCCAGTTCCGGTAGGTCACGCTCCGGCCGATGGGCTGGTAGTAGCCGGCCTCCAGCGATTGCCGGAACTGATAGCTGTCGCCGCGCTTTTCGGCGGCCGTTGGAACGAACTGCCCTTTCCCGAAGAACGCCGCCGCGAAGCGCACGGCCTGGACCGCCGCCTCGCCGTTATGCAAAGTGAAAAACCGGCTCGCCCCGCCCAGCGTCAATATCGCGCTCAACGCGCCCCTCCGGATGCGCGCGATCCCGACCTCGGGGAACTGCCTCTCGAAATCCTCCGGCAGCGCCTGGGGCTCGGGAAGGGACTGCGACAGTTCCGGGTACTCCAGCAACGTCGAAAGCCTGGCGCGCTCGGCGGAGTACTGCCGCGCCAGTCCGGCAAATTGCCCGTCCTGATCGCGGAGGGCCATGTAGGTCAGCGGGAACCAGTACGCGCCCACGTTGCCGAGCGTGAACTGATCTTGCCTGCGCGAGATCTCCGTAACCACCTCGCCGTCGGAATGCAGCAGGTAGAGCATCGAACGCAGGTTGCGGCGCACCGGATCGAGCAGTTCCGGGCGGTTCAGCTTGGCGGCCATCACCACGAACGCGCGGTCCGTGATCACGTTATAGGTGAGCGTGCTGCGCTCGATGTACTGCCCGTCGCCATCGATGTCGATCCCTTCGGCCAGCCACTGGTCGATGCGGCGCACGTAGCTTGCGTCGGGGAACAACTCGTTCACCTGAGCCAGCGCTGACGACACCACCCAGCGATGGTTGGGGGTATGGATGCCGCCCGCTGCCATGCCGGCGGCGGCCTTCACCAGAAACGGGCGCAGGATGCGGGCGATCTCCTCCGCTCCGTTCCGCCTGGCGATCGCCGCTGCGGTCGCCACGCTGTGCACCACGAAGCCCGTGTCGGGCGGAGAGTTGAAGTTCGTGATTAGCAGATCGATAGTTCCCTCGCGGCGCTGCAACCGTTCCATCAATCCCGCCGCCAGGCGTATGCGCTCCACTAGCAGAGGGTCCGAGTGGAACTTGGACCGGGGATGGAGGAACGAAGCAGTCAGGACCTCGGCGATGCCTCCCGCCGATCCGGCCGAGTGCATGCCAAACCCGTCCGGCATTGTTCCGCGCCACGGGCTGGCGGGGTCCGTGACCTGGGCGTCTAGCATCCTCCGCACCGCCGCGTCGTTCCTTTCGATTGCCTGGTCTTCGGGCGAGCCGCCTACCTGAGCCACAGCCGGGATTGCGCCCGCCGCGCTCAATGCCGCTAGCAAGTGTCTACGGGTTAGTCCGGTGGTTTGGTGCATCGCTAGTCTCCTTGAGGGTATCCTACAGGGTTCGACGCGAGGAAGCCAATCCCGCCGCGCTGCGGTACAATACCTTTTGCCCGCGAACCCTTTAATAACGCGCTACCGCTGGTTGATTCTGTCGTTGCTGTTTCTAGTCACGACTAATAACTATCTGGACCGCATCGTCTTCTCCGTGTTGTTCCCTATCATCCGGGACGACCTGCACATCTCTACCGAGCACTACAGCTACATCACCGCGTCCTTCCAGATGGCCTACACCATCGGCTTCCTTTTCGTGGGGAGGTTTGTGGACCGGTTCGGAACCCGGATCGGCTACATGGTCTCCATTCTGTGGTGGTCCGTCGCCGCCTCGCTGCACGCGTTGGGACGCTCGGCGTTTCAGCTCGGGTGCTACCGGGCGGTATTGGGCCTCGGAGAATCCGGCAATTTTCCGTGCGCGATCAAGGCGGTGGCCGAGTGGTTCCCCAAGAAAGACCGCGCCTTCGCCACGGGCATCTTCAACGCGGGGACGAACGTGGCTTCCATGGTGGGCCCTCCCATCTTCGTATGGATGGCGGCGGTATACGGCTGGCGCACCTGTTTTCTGATTACGGCTTCCACGGGTTTAGTGCTGGCGCTGTTCTGGTGGATGGCTTACCGCCTGCCGGAGGCGCACCCTTCGGTCAGCCCTGGGGAACTGGCCTACATCCGGAGCGGGGCGGACGCGGCTGAAGACGCCCGGAAGATGGGCTGGGGCGCGGCGCTGAAGCACAAGGAAACCTGGGGATTCGCCCTTGCCAAGTTCCTCACGGATCCAGTCTGGTGGTTCTACCTTACCTGGCTGCCGCCATATCTCTACGACATCAGGAAGTTCAACATGAAGGAAGTGGGATGGGCGCTGCCCGTCGTTTACCTGATGGCGGACTTTGGCAGCGTGGGGGGCGGGTGGCTGTCGGGGTTTTTGATCCGCCGCGGCTGGCGCCTAGACAGGGCGCGAAAGATGGCCATGGGCCTGTGCGCCGGGCTGATGCCGATCGCGGCGATGTCGGTCTTCGCTCCCGGTCCGATACTGACCGTGGCGTTGGTTGGCCTGGCCACCGCCGCTCATCAGGGCTGGTCGGCCAACCTGTTCACCACCACCTCGGATGTGTTTCCCAAAGGGGCAGTGGGGTCCGTGACGGGAATCGGCGGGTGCCTGGGGGGGTTGGGCTCGGTCCTCATCGCCTCCTTGATCCCCGGCTTCGTGGTGACCCACTTCGGTTACACACCGGTCTTCCTCGGCATGGGCCTGCTGCACCTGACAGCTTTGTTGGTCGTCCACAAGCTGCTGGGGCGGATGCAGATGATCCGCGCGTAGCAGCCCGTGGTGAAAGTCAGTCGCAAGCTAAAGCTTGCGCTACTTCCTCCAGGAACAACGGCCGAATGTGCCTCTCAAGAAGGTTGTGGGTGACGTTGCGTGAGATCGGCTCCCGGCACTCCTCGAGCATGTTCAGATACCGCTCACCCATGTTGGCGGCGATCTTGTAGCCCACGTGGAGCAACTGGCGCAAGTCCGGGCTGAACCCCGGGTTGGCGGGGTCGTGGCGCAGCGCGGCGGTGAACTGCTCCGCCGTCCAGGACCGGGTTTCGGACGGCAAAGGCAGCCTGTCCTCGCGGATGTCGATCACCGTGGCGTAAGGCGCCGAGAGCGCCTCGCGATTGGCGTAGGCCCCCGCGTACACCTCCTTCGCCAGGTCGAGACCGGGTCCGCCCGCCTCCGCCAGCCCGATCAGCTCTTCGAGCCACGTGGTGCCCGCGGTCTTGATATGGACCCCGGCGCCCGATCGGCCGAGCGACCTGCGAATCGGACCGTAGATCGAAAACTTGTCACTTCCGGAGTGCACGCTCAGCTTCAGCGTCGCCGGCAGTCCGTAACGCGCCGCGGCGTGCGCGGCCACGGCCAGGTCGTCGGAGAACTCCCGCTCGAAGCGGGCGGCGTCGCCAGCATAATCTACGCCCTTGTTGAAGCGCCCGCTGAACTTCGGGGCGATGGTCTGGAGCGGGACCTTCTCGTCGGCGAGGGCGGCGAGAATGACCAGCAGTTCCAGGGGAGTCTGCGGCTCGTCCGTCTCGTCCATGGAGACTTCGGTCACGAAGGGGCGCTCGCCGCGATTCTGCAGGATGTGGCGATAAATGCGCCCGGCCTGCTCGACGGCAAAGAGGTACTTCGCCCCGATCCGCGCCACCGACTCGAGCGTGGTGGTGAGCGGCTCAGCCACCCCGGCGATATGCAGCCTTCCCACCAGTTCCGGATGCCGGGCCAGGAAGGCGTCCACCGAGTCGCTGCGGGAGCCGATAGCGGCGGCGACGTCCAACGTGAAGAAGTCGCTCGATTCGACAAACCGGTCGACAGTGGCAAGATTCACGTGGTCGGCATCGACGAAGTACGGGTGGCGCCAGCCCAGTTCGCTGACGGCCTTATCGGCGGCCGCCCTAACGCTCGACGGTTCCGAGCCGATCACGCTGTGCTCGCGGTTCGACTTATTCCAAACCGGAATGACGGTCACGCCGAGGCGGGCCGCCGCCAGGCAGGCCTGCAACTGCGCCCCGGCCTGCCGCCCGAAACGGTCTCCAACCCCAAGCGAGAATCTTCCGAGAGATAGGCTGTTCATCTTTTCAGATGCTACTAGGTCAGAGGCGCTCGACGCCGAGGCCGCCGTCCACTGTGACGACCTGGCCGGTGGAGTAAGGCAGATCGCCCCGCGCCAGCATGGCCACGGCCTTACCTACGTCCTCGGGCGTTCCCCAACGGGCTTGCAGCATCAAGCCACCCTCGATCATGCGGTCGTAGCGTTCCTTGACGCCTTTGGTCATGTCGGTCAGGATGATCCCCGGCCGCAGTTCGTACACCGGGATGCCGTGCTCGGACAGGCGCACGGCCCACAACTTCGTGGCCATGCCGATGCCCGCCTTGGAAATGCAGTACTCTCCGCGGTTGATCGAGGCCATGCTGGCCGAGACGGAGGAGACGTTGAGGATGCAGCCGGCAAAATCGGGCGCCTCCTTGCGTTGTTCGATCATCCAGTTCGCCACGGCCTGGGTGAGAAAATAGGGACCCTGAAGGTTGGTTCGCATCACCCGTTCGTAGCTGGCCTCGGTGGCCTCCAGGATGTCCTTCCGCTCCAGGGGAGCGACGCCCGCGTTGTTCACGAGTAAGTTGAGACGGCCGTAGTGGCGGCGCACGGCATCTACAAGGCGTTCGCGGTCCTCGCGGACGGCCACGTCCGCCTGGCAGTACAGCACGCCGGAGCCGCCCGCGCGAAGATCCTTGAAAGACGCATCCACTTCCGCCGCGGCGCGCACGCCGCAGATGGCGAGGTCCCAGTGCTCCCGAGCGAGACACCTGGCAATCCCGAGCCCGATTCCGCGGCTGCCGCCGGTAACTAGAGCGACCCGATTCATAACATGCTCCTCAAACTAACGGCGGGACTTCCACCCACGCGCGCCTGGACCACGACTCCATGGCTTTCTCGGCCAGTTGCACGCCCCTGGCGCCTTCCAGCAGGTTCCAGGGGAACGGTTCTCCCGCGACGACATGGCGCAAGAAGAGCTCCCACTCCGCCTTGAAGGCGTTTTCGTAGGCGCCCTGGCCGGGCACTTCCTGCCATCCCTCGAAGAAGTTCAGCGGTTGATCCTCGTCGGGGTTCCAGACCGGCCTCGGCGTCGCGCCGCTAGGCTGCATCCAGCACTTGCGGAGACCGGCGACAGCGGAGCCCTTGGTGCCATGGACCTGGATCGTCAGCAGGTCGTCGCGGCGCACACGGACCACCCATGACGAGTTGAAATGGGCGATCGCTCCGCCCTCCAGTTCGAAGGTGGTATAGGCGCTGTCATCGGCGGTGCAGTCGTACGGCTTGCCCTGCTCATCCCAGCGCTTCTTGATATGGGTCGCCCCCATACAGGAGACGGACTTCACCTGGCCCAGAATATGATGCAGCACGTAGCGCCAATGGCTGACCATGTCGAAGATGATGCCGCCGCCGTCCGCCTGGCGATAGTTCCACGAGGGACGCTGGGCAGGGACCGTGTCTCCTTCAAAAACCCAGTAGCCGAACTCGCCGAACACGTTGACGATGCGGCCGAAGAAGCCGGCGTCCACCAGGCTCTTCAATTTCAGCAGGCCCGGCAGCCAGAGCTTGTCCTGAACCACTCCGTGCTTGACGCCGGCGCGTTCGGCCAGGCGGTACATTTCGACTGCGTCCGCCGTGCTCAGCGCCGCGGGCTTCTCGCAGTAAATATGCTTGCCGGCGGCGATCGCCTTCTTCACGCTCTCGACGCGGCGGTCGGTCGTTTGCGCATCGAAGTAAATGGCGTCGCGGCTGTCGGCGAGCGCCACGTCCAGGTCGGTGGTCATCCGCTTGACGCCCGACATCTCCGCCAGCTTCTCCAGTTTCGCCGTATTCCTGCCCACCAGCACCGGATCGGGAATGATCACGGAGCCGTCCGCGAGCTTCACGCCGCCTTGCCGGATGATGGCCATGATGGACCGCATCAGGTGCTGATTGGTGCCCATGCGTCCGGTGACGCCGTTCATGATGATGCCGATCCGGTGCTCCTTGGTGCCGTTCATAACGCGATTCCTCCGGTGTGCTGGGGCCGCGCCCCGGCCGGGAGCGGCGGCGCCTCGACGCCGGCCTTCGGCAGAGTGCCGTTCAGTTCCTGCCGCCAGTGGGCCACGTCCCCGGCTGGGCCGTAGCAGTAAAGCATCTTCAGCGGCGTTGCGCCGAGGTTGGTGATCTGATGAAAAACCCCGTTCGGGATATAGGCAGCCTGGCCCGAGGTCACGGTCTGGCGCTCCGAGCCCAGACACATCTCACCCTCGCCTTCCAGGATGAAATAGACCTCTTCCTGTTCCTGGTTGTGCCAGGGCACCTGACCGCCGTTGGGCTCCAGCGTGACGTAGCCCAGGCTGAAGTGAGTAGCTTGTATCGGCGATGCGCCGCCGGCCACGTTCTGGGTCCGGCGGCGGGCCGGGTAGGTCCTGCCTTCTATGCGATTCAAGTCCGCAATTATCATAAAGTTATCCCTCAAATATTAATGTAAAACTTCAGGTAGGGTCCCACGCCCGCGATGCGCTGAACATACAGCGCCGCCTCGCGCAGGTGGTAGTCCCCCCACATGCTCGATTCCCCGCAAGGGATGCGCCGCCCGCCGGGGATGTAATCCCAGCCGTTCGGCCGGTGGTAGACAGAGTGGAGCAGCAGGCCCTCGTGGGCAGCGTCGGTGGAAAGGTAAGGCTCTTCCAACAGGGTCTTGAGCACGGTAAGGCCAGCCTGCCAGTATCGAGTTCCTCTCGGCGCATGTTCCGTCCGGCTGAGGTAGCGCCCCAGCCGCAGCAAGCCTTGGGCGGCGATGGCGGCTGCGGAGCTATCGACGGGCTCGTGCTCGTTGAACGGGTCGGCGGGACGCTCCAGATAGTCCGGGATCTCGCGGAGGCCCGGCGCTCCGGTGTCCCAGTACGGGATTCCATCCGCCGGCGAGGAGGCGATGTAATAGTCACAGGCCGCCTCGGCTGCCTTCAGCATGTAGTCCAGCACAAGATCCCGGCCGCCGTAGGGCTCGAGTTCGGCGGCATCCAGGGTCTCGACGAATTCCAATTCCTCCGCGTAACCGCACATAATCCACGCCAGGCCGCGGGTCCAGGTGGAGAACGGCGAGTACCCCTGCTGCGTGCTCGGGCCGCGGTAGCGGCCGTCGGTGACGTTGAAGAGGATCTCGTGAGCCACGCGCCCCCGGACGTCGTACGCATCCCGCCCCTCGCCGTAATAAACGTTGTACTCAGCCGTGGCCCGGGCGTGCTCGAGCAGCCTGGCCAGCAGGGAGACCGGCTCGTCGTGCTCATCGCGCAAGACGTGGCCCAGTTGATGCGCGATCGCCAGAACGCGCAGCGTTCGTATCGTGTCGGCAAAGAGAGAATGGGGACCGTTGAACGAATGTATGTAACCGCGGTGCTCGCCCAGCCGGGTCCAGCGCTTCGCCTGCACGGCGCCGGAGCACTTCAGCGCGAGTTCGTAGTATCGCTCCTCCCACTCCCCGGCATCCAGCCCGCCCTCGCGCGCCAACCGTAGCAGGTTGCCGTAGGTGCTGACATTGTTGAAACCGTGGTCGTGAACTCCGAAGTGGGTCAGGTGGGGCGCCATGCGATCGAGGGCGCCCTGCCTCCCTACTTCGAGGAACTCAGGGTCGCCGGTAGCGTCGAATTGCAGGATGGCCGAGCCATAGCGGAAGCCCTCGGTCCACTCCGTCCAGCTTCGCGAGGTGTACTTGCCGCCGGCCGTGTAGACGGGCGCGCCATCCGAGCCTGGCCAGCGGCGTTCCAGGGCGCGAATCTTCGCGGCGGAAAGATCCCAAAGTCTTTCGATGCCGCGGACGAGGTGACCGGCCTCGACGCCGGTGTCGATCTTGATCATGGCAGGAGCCTTCGGACTCCAGGCAAGTATACACCGGGCCGAGTAGGGCAGGCTTTCAGCCAGCTGCCGGCTTTTGAGCCGGCGTTTCTTCGGGCTGTCACAAAACGCCGGGCCGAAGCCCGGCGGCAGCCAGAAATGGCTGTCCCACAAGCACGCCGGCGATTCCACTTTTATGTGGCACACCCGGAAGGCCGGCTGCCTGTTGTCGAATTCAGACTCAGTACGCTAAAATCGGCCTTTAGCGTATCAGCCCGCCAGGGCCCTCTCAACGCTGCATGCCCGTTACCAGAGCAAAGGAGTTTCGCGAAGAGCTCGCACGCCGCGCCCTTGTGGCCGATGGGGCCATGGGGACGATGCTGTACTCGAAGGGCGTCTTCATCAACCGCAGCTACGATGAGCTGAATCTCTCCTCGCCCGCATTGGTCAGGGAAGTCCACGAAGAGTACGTCAAGGCCGGCGCGGAGATTCTCGAGTCGAATACTTTCGGGGCCAATCGCACCCGGCTGGCCGCGTTCGGATTCGCCGACAAACTGAAAGCCATCAACCAGGCGGGCGTGCGGCTGGCGCGCGAGGCCGCCGGCGACGCCGCCTTCGTCGCGGGCTCCGTCGGGCCGCTGGGCGTGCGCATCGAACCGCTGGGCCCAACCTCTTTCGCGGAAGCGCGCGCGCTATTTCGCGAGCACATCGAGGCGCTGCTCGAAGCGGGCGTCGATCTGTTGATCCTGGAAACCTTCCCCGCGCTCAACGAACTCCGCGAGGCCGTACACGCCGCGCGGGAGGCCGCCGGCGACGAAATGGTGATCGCCGCGCAAATCACGATCGACGACTACGGCAACCTGCCGGACGGGACCGACACGGAGACCTTCACTCGCAAGCTGAACGAATGGCCCGTGGACGTGGCCGGGTGCAACTGTTCGGCGGGCCCGAAGGTGATGCTCGAGACCATCGAGAAGATGGTCCAGTACACCGGCAAGCCGCTGAGCGCCATGCCCAACGCGGGCCATCCCTCCACGGTGGAAGGGCGCAAGCTCTACCTCTGCTCGCCGGAGTACATGGCGCAGTATGCGCGCCGTTTCCTTTGGGCCGGCGTGCGCATCATCGGCGGCTGCTGCGGCACGACGCCGGAACACATCCGGCTGCTGGCCGCCGAGGCCCGTTCGCTGCAGGGAGGGCGCCGCCAGTCCGGAGTCATTCAAGTCGAGCCGGCCGCGGCGGCGCAGGCCCTGACGCGAGTCCCGGTGACCGCCAAATCACGCTTCGGAGCGAAGCTGGCCGAAGGCAGGTTCACGAAGCTGGTGGAGATCGTCCCCCCGCGAGGCGTGAACGCCGCCGGGGAGATCGCCGGCGCGAAGCTTTGCGCCGCAAACGGCATCGACGGCATCAACGTGCCCGATGGACCGCGCGCCAGCGCGCGCATGAGCGCGCAAGTGACTTGCCAGCTCATCCAGCAGCAGGCGGGCATCGAAGCCGTGCTCCACTTCTGCTGCCGCGACCGCAACATCCTCGGAATTCAATCGGAGTTGCTCGGAGCGCACGCCGTGGGAGTCCGGAACCTGCTCTGCGTCACCGGCGATCCGCCGCGCATGGGCGCTTACCCCGCCGCCACGGCCGTTTTCGACGTGGACGCCATCGGGTTGGTCCACATCGTGGACAATTTGAATCAGGGTCTGGATATCGGCGGCAACTTCATGGGCTCCCAGACATCTCTCCTGATCGGAGTTGGGGCCAACCCGGGAGCGCTGAATCTGGACGATGAGATCCGGCGCTTCGAGCTGAAGGTCGAGGCCGGCGCGGAGTACGCCATCACCCAGCCGGTCTTCGATCTGGCCTTGCTCGAGCGCTTTCTGAAGCGCATCGAGGCGTTCCGCATCCCGGTCCTGGCGGGCATCTGGCCGCTGACCAGCCACCGCAACGCCGAGTTCATGGTGAACGAGCTGAACGTGGCGGTGCCCAAAGAATACATGGAGCGCATGAGCCGCGCCGACACCGCCGAGAAGGCCCGCAAGGAAGGGGTCTCGATCGCGCGGGACATGCTGCTGAAAGTTCACAAGCTGGTTCAAGGAGTGCAGTTGAGCGCGCCGTTTGGCCGTTACGATTTGGCCATCGAGGTTGCCCAGGCGCTCCCGGCGAGCGAGAGTAATTCAATCGGCCGTGGCTACTGACCTCATCGAGATTGACCAGGCGGCGCCCAGCCCGGCGGCGATCGAGCGGGCCGCGTCCGCGATCCGGCGGGGCCGGGTGGTCGCGATTCCCACCGACGCGCTTTACAGCGTGGTCGCCGACCCTTTCAACCTGCACGCCATCGGTCTGGTGTTTCGCGCCAAGGGGCGCCAGATCCACCGTTCCCTGCCCCTGCTGGTCAGCGACATCCTGATGGCGGAGGATCTGACCAAGGAATTGCCCGCCGCCTTTCAGCTTCTGGCGCGGAAGTTCTGGCCCGGGCCGCTGACCATCATCGTGCCGGCCTCGGCGAGAGTGCCTCTAAGAGTGACCGGGAATACGGGCCGTCTCGCGGTGAGGCAAAGCAGTTCCAAGACCGCCGCCGCCTTACTGGAGAAACTCCAGCACCCGCTGATCGCGACCAGCGCCAACATTTCCGGCGAGCCAACTTGCCGCAGCGGCATCGAGGTCTTCGGCATGATGGACGGCCGCATCGATCTGGTGCTGGACGGCGGATTGTGCTCGGGTCAGGGCAGCACCACCGTGGACATCACCGATGCGATGTGGCGCGTCATCAAAGAAGGCGCGATCTCGAAAAAGCAGATTGCCGAAGCGCTCGGGCATTGAGGGCTTCATCACGCCCGGCGAGTGCGGTAATCGCCAACGGCCGGGAGGCGCACCACGCGGCACATTTCGAAGAGGCGGGAGCGGGCGCGGACGCCGATGCGCTCGGCCAGCGAGATACGGTACTCGACCTTGCCGGGCGAAGGCGGAACTCCGCTCGGCGAGGGCGTCGCCCGCATCCGGGTCGGGCAAGTTGGTGGTGACGATCAGCGCCTTCTTGTTGTTGCAGCGGTGGGTGACGATGGAGGTGACGGTGTCTTCGACCCAGTCGGTCACGCGGTGCGCGCCCAGATCGTCGAGCAGCAGGACCTCGGCGTCGAGGGCGGAGCGGTAGGCTTCCCGGTCGCTCGCACCTGAACTGGCGTCGTAGCCGGACCTGATCCGGTCGAGCAGGGTCTGGTAATCGCAAAACAGCCCTTCATGCCCGCGCGCGAGCAACGCCTTCAGGGCCGCGACGGCCAAATGCGTCTTCCCCGTTCCCGGATCGCCGATCAGCATCAGCCCCGGCTTCTGCAACGCGAAGGGATAGTCGCGGCTGTAGGCCGCCACGTCGTTCTTCACCCGCACCAGTTCCGGGTTGCCCAAGTCGCGAAAGGTGCCGAGGAAGGCGTCGCGATAGAGCGGAGGGATCCCCGCGTTGTCCTCCAGGCGCCGGGCGCGGTCCTGATCGACGCAGTCACAACGCTGCGCGCCGGAGATTCCGTCCCGCTCGACGATGATCCAACCGCTGCCGCCGCACTTCGCGCACACCTGCTCCGCCATGCCTTCTATGATAGACAGGAATCAGCGGAATAGCAGCGGCGCGAACTCGCCCAAATAGATGCGCCAGTTGAACCAGGTGTGGCCGCCCGGCGTCTCGCGGTAGACGTTGTTGGCGAAGCCTACCTTCTTCACAACGGTGGACAGGTTCATCGCGCCGGCTCGTGCCATGTCGGTCGCTCCCGCGCCGATCCAGTACAGCTTCACGCCGCTGGCTTTGACAGCGGTCAACTGCTTCTCGAGTAAGTCAGTCGTCTGCCCAGGGCCGGAGCTGAACACGCCGATGTAGCTGAACAACGCGGGGTTGTTGTTGGTTGCGCTCAGCACGTGGCCTCCGCCCATCGACAAGCCCGCGATCGCGCGGTTATCTTTGTTGGCGATCACGCGGTAGTGCTTCTCGATGTGCGGGATGATTTCCTTCACCAGGCTGTGCGGATAGGTTCCCTCGTATGGTTGTGGAGTTGCGGCGCGAGCGGCCTGCGGCGCTCCAGGGGCTGCCGCCGGGGCTGCTCCGCGGGCTGCTCCGCGAGCCGGTGCAGCCGGAGGCGCGCCGTACGCGTAGCCCTGCGAAACGGACTGATTCGCATTTCCATTGGGCATGACCACGATCATCGGCTTGGCCTTGCCCTGCGCGATAAGGTTGTCCATGATCACACTGGTGCGGCCGAGCGTATTCCAGGCGTCTTCGTCGCCGCCGCCGCCGTGCAGCAGGTAGAGCACCGGGTATTTGCCCTTGCCCAACTCATAATTCGGTGGCGTGTAGACATACATGCGTCTGGTCAGCTTCAGGATGGAGGAGTCATACCAGACCATCGATACGGTCCCGTGGGGAACCTTCTTAAACTCGTACAGGTCCGACTCCGGGCCGGAGATCAGCAGAATGTTGTCGCTCCTGGCGCCGTCCCGCTTGGTGTTCGGATTTCGGGGATCCAGGGTCCTGACGCCATCCACGCTATAGGTGTAGCCCCAAAGCTCGGGCGTGAGAGGGCCGGTGGTGACCGACCATATCCCCTGATCGTCCTTGATCATCGCGACTCCGCTTCCGTTGGGCCAGTCGCCATTGAGAACGACCTCGTTCGCCTTCGGGGCCGAAAGACGGAACGTGACCCGCTTGTCCGGAAGGATCTCGGGAGAAGGCGGGCCGGCTGCCTGGCCCATCGCGCCAACCCCCCGGCCGGGCGCGGGAGCTGGCTGGGAGAAAGCTGCTGACGCCAACAGGAGCGCAAGAAGCACGGCTCCAAACGGCAAAAATCCTCGCATGATCATGGATTACTCCTCTATTACTTGGCCTTGGCTTGGAACAAGAGCGGCGCCAAATCGGTCAGATTCTGGCGCCACAGCGGCCAGACGTGTCCCACGTCCGGAATCTCAACATCCGTGAACTTAACATCCTTGGATTTCAGGTATTCCTTGAACTGACGGTTTACGCCGAGCAAGCCGTCCGCCGTCCCACAAGCAATCCATAGCAGGCGAATCCGCGAGTTGGCTTTGGCGTCGAGGGTCGGGAAGTTCTTGGCGATAACATCCGGGCCCAAGGTTTGCCCACCGCCGCGGCCGGCGCCAGCACGCGCAGCTCCCGGAGCCGGGGCAGCAGGCGGAGTTGGCGGAGTTGGCGGAGCCGCCGGGGCGGCCGGAGCGGCGCCACGTCCGGCTCCCGCGGGGGCCGCGGCCCTGTCCCGAGGCCACATCACATAAGCCCCGCTAAAGGAGCCGATCCAAGCGAACTTGTCCAAGTTGTTGAGCCCGGTAAGCGTCGCTTCCGCGCCGCCCATGGACAGGCCGGCGATCGCGCGCTGGTTGCGATCCTTGGAAACGTTATAGGCCTTTTCCACTTGAGGCATCACTTCTTCGAGCAGCGTCCGGGTGTAGGTCGGGAGCATGTCGCCGGACATCGCGCCACCTGACCCGCCCGAGTTGCCGTAGCCCAGCGTGTTCACCATGATCATGGGCTTGGCTTTGCCCTGGGCGATGAGGTTGTCCAGAATCACGTTGGCGGCGCCGGTCGAGATCCAGGAGGAAGCCTCGTCGCCCAAGCCGTGCAGCAGGTAGAGCACGGGGTACGCCTCCCTGCGCTTCGGGTCATAGCCGGCTGGGGTGTAGACCCAGTAGTCACGGTCGTCGTTCGCCACCGCGGAGTGGTAGAAGTGACGCGCGATCGCGCCCCGCGGCACGCCAGCCGCCGGCTCCCAACTTACGGCGCCGGGCACGTGGACCAGGCTTTGCCCCGCGCTTCCGTAGGAAGTCTTGAAGCTAGAGTTGCCGGGATCGTTGAACGTTGCGCCGTCAACGGAGAATGAATACGTGTAGATGTCGGGTTTCAACGGCTCGGTGGTTGCCGTCCATACGCCCTGTTCGTTCTTCTGCATCGCCAGGCGCTGGCCGAGGCCGGTGACGAAAACTTCCTTGGCGTTGGGAGCGCGCACACGGAGGGTCACCCGTCCGTCGGCTGACACTTCGGGCGACCTTATCGCGCCGCCGCGGCCGGGCGCCTGCCCCCAGGCAAGCGGAACGAGGAGCACGGCAACACTCAAAAGCAAACGTATTCTAGAGAAAAATGATGTTCTTCGCATATTCTCACCGTACCGATTCTATACCTAACCTGAAGATCACTTGAAAATGATCGATCCGAACTCAGTCAGGAACTGGCGCCAGATGAACCAGTAGTGCGCACCGGGCGATTCGTGATACGTGGTGTTCAGGCCGACCTTCTTCGCCACTTCGAACAGCGTCAGCGAACCCGTGACGGGCGATGTCGGTGGTCCCGACTCCGATCCAGTAGTGATTCACACCGGCGTCCTTGACAGCCTGGAGCAGCTTCTGGAACGCCTCAGTATTCTGACCGCCTGCGCTCCAAACCGCGATCCACCCGAACACTCCGGGGTTGTTGTTGGTGGCGCTCACGGTGTGGCCACCGCCCATGGACAGACCGGCAATGGCGCGGTTGTCCTTGTTGGGGATGGTGCGGAAGTTCCTGTCGATGAAGGGAATGATCTCCTTCACCAGGCTGTGCGGATAGGAGCCTTCGTAGGTTTGCCCGCGTCCAGCGCCGCGGGCAGCCGCCGGTGCGGCTCCAGCGGCGGCCTGGCCGCGGCCGGCACCCTGCCCTTGCGCGGCCTGAACCGGCGGCGGCGCCGGAGCCGTGGCCGCGGCGAGAGGCGGAATGCGGCCGAAGCCGTAACCTTGGGAAACCACCTGGGTGGCGTTGCCGTTCGGCATCACCACGATCATCGGCCTCGCCTTGCCCTCGGCGATCAGGTTATCCAGGATGACGGTGGCGCGGCCCATGGTGGTCCAAGCGTCCTCGTCGCCGCCGCCGCCGTGGAGAAGGTAAAGAACCGGATACCGCGAATTGCTGGTGAGGTAGTCCGGCGGGGTGTAGACATACATCCGCCGTCCGGCCTGCTTCAGGATCTCGGACGGATACCAGACGGCCTGGACGGCGCCGTGCGGAACGTTCTTGAATTCCCACATGGCCGAGGCCGGACCGGAGATCATGAGGAGGTTGTCGTACCGGCTGCCGTCGCGCTGTAATTCGCCGTTGCCGGGATCGAGCACCTTGATGCCATTCACGCTGAACGAGTACCCCCACAACTGCTCGCCGAGAGGCCCGACAGTCACTGACCAGATCCCTTGATCGCCCTTGGTCATGGCAATGTTGGTTCCGTTATCCCAATTGCCATTCAATAGAACCGCCGTCGCATCCGGAGCGCGCAGCCGGAACGTGACCCTCTTGTCCGCCAGGACCTCGGGGGAGACAACCCGGGGCAGAGCCGGAGCCGCAGCACCCCTGCCGGGAGCGGCCTGGGCCGGCGCCGCGTTCGGCGCTGGTTGAGCGAAGGCCGTCATTGCGGAAAGCAGCAGCAGAGCCCCAGATCCGCACCTGAACATGTTAGAAAGATTCATGACATTGACTCCTTAGTACTCCTACTGGAACAGCAGCGGCGCAAAATCCCGCAGATTCCGCCGCCACACAATGAACCAATGGCCGCCGTCGGTTTCGACGTACTTCAGCTTGACGCCCTTAGCTAGAAAGGCGTCCGACAGCGCTTTGTTCCCACCGTAAACCAGCCCATCCTGCTTGCCGCAGTACATGGCGAACAGCTTCAGTTTCTTGTTGGCGCCGGCCACATCCGCCATCAAAGCCGGATAGGCCGCAGTGGGGTCGGGAGGCGCAGCCGTGGGCGCGGCTCCCCGGCCGCCGCCCATGCCGACCGCGGAGCTCAACCCGATCACGTAGTGGAACGTCTCCATATGCGCGAGGCCCGTACGCAACGTTTGCCCGCCGCCCATCGAAAGCCCAGCGATGGCCGTGTTGTCGGGTCCGGTCAGGATTCGGTATTTCTTCTGGATCAAGGGCATGATATCGCCCAGTAATTCCTTGGTGAAGTTGTCATCCTGGACAACGGCGGGCGCCGCTGCTCGTCCGGCGGCGGCTGGGGCAGCCGCACGACCGGGAGTGGCGGGGGCCGCGCCCCGCGCCGCGGCAGGGGCCATGGCGCCCGAACCTAGCGCCGCTTGCTGGAAGATCGAGGGCATCACCACGATCATCGGCTTAGCCTTGCGGTCCGCGATCAGGTTATCGAGGATGAGGTTGGCGCGGCCGACGTCGGTCCAGGCTACGTCCCAGTCGCCGGCGCCGTGGAACAAGTAGAGCACGGGGTACTTCGTGTTGCCGGACTCGTAGCCGGGCGGGGTGTAAACGCGCATGCGCCGGGTCATGCCGTTCAGGGTCTTGGCTTCGTAGGTGACGATGCGCAGATCCCCGTGCGGAACCGGGCGGGCGTCGTAGAACTGGGGGCCGTCGCCGGGGACAACCACCTGGCTGGTGTAACTGGAACTGGGTTTGACGTAAGACGTGCGCTGGTCGTTGACGGTCATGCCGTCCACGCTAAAACCGTAAGAGTAGATTTCCGGCTCGAGCGGCCCGAGGGTGACGCTCCAGACCCCGCTGCCGTCGGGAGTCAGCGCGGCGGGCGGGTTCGTGCCCATGATCTCGCCGCTCACCGTGACCGACTGGGCCAGGGGCGCCAGGATACGCAACGTGACCGTGCGGTCCGCGCGAACTTCCGGCGAGACGACGGCGGGACCCCTGCCGCCCCCCATGCCGCGGCCCGCCGCGGGAGGCGCGGCAGCGCCACGCCCGGCGTTCCTGGGCAAAGGCGGCGCAAACGAACACCGCCGAAACAACGATAGCGATCAGCTTTCTCATTCTCATAATCCTTCTCCTGCTACTTCCCGCCGCAATCCGGGAACATGATCTGCGCGGTTTGGTTCAAGTACCGGCGCCAGTTGGGCCATTCGTGCCCACCGGAGCTCAAGACCCAAAAGTTGCGAACGCCGTACTGATTGAACAACGCCATAACCTTCTGGCCATTGTTCAATGCGATGTCGGTTTCGCCCGCAGCCATGTAGTATGGCACCCGGAACAAATCGTTGGTCTTCGGATCCTTCAGCATCGGCGCGAAGTTCTCATCGAACTGCTTCAGGGCTTCCGCGCTGGTGTGCCCCGAGCTGTAAACGTACAGCTCGCTGAACGTGTCCAGGTGCGGCAACCCGGTGTGCATCACCACGAAGCCGCCCATTGACAGGCCGGCCAGCGCCCGGTATTCGCGGCTCGCCTTGGTGCGGTAGTGGCTGTCAATGTAGGGGATGATGTCCTTCAGATACTCCTCGGTGCAGGCGTCGTCCTTTCCAGGGGCGGAAGGCGTGGCGCTGGCGCAACCGCGAGTGGTGGGCATCACCACGATCATCGGCCTGGCCTTGCCCGCGGCGATCAGGTTGTCCAGAATCAGATTCGCGTTGCCGCCGCCCGAGGACCACTTGGAATCGTCGTCGCCGCCGCCGTGGTTCAGGTACAGGACCGGGTACCTGGCGTCCGCATTCCTCTCATAGTCCGGCGGCAGGTAGACGTGCATCCGCTTATCCTGGCCGGCGTAATTCTTATACGTTGCCTGCTCCACTTTTCCGTGGAGGACATCGGTCTTCGCGAAGAAGGCCGTATCCGAGAACGCGGGCAGCGCCGGCAGGATCGGAAGCGGGCAGACACCCGCCTTGGGCATGCCGGACATCCCCCGGGACATCCCCCGGCCTGGCGTTCCTCCGCCCGGCTGGACTGCCGGCGCCTGCGCCGGGGGCTGAGCCAAAGCGGCTACAGCCAAGCATAATACGATCGTACAAAGACCGGCACGGCGACTCGGTTGCATGTTCGATCTCCTCATGGCTACGGCGCGGCACAAGCGTAACTGCCGGCAGCGAAGGCATCGCCGCTGCCTTTGTACTTGGGGTAATTCGGATACCGGCACATCAACCGCGTGCCCGTTGCTTCATTCGTACGGTCGTAGCGGGTCAACGTTACGGCGTTCGGAGGAGCGACGCCGTTCTCCACCCAGTTCACCAGGGCCGCCGCGGCGTCCCAACTGGCGGGAAGAGCCTCGCCCTTGGCGCTCGAGCCCGAGAGGCCATGCCCGGCGTTGGACATTACGTAGTGCCGCACCGAGCTCTCCACGGCCGCCTTCCGGTTGCGCGCGACCACGCGGTCGTACAGTCTCATTTGCGCTCGCGGGTTCGATATATAGTCGGACGCCGCAGTTACGATGATCAGCTTGCCGCCCTTCTTCAGGTAGCCCGACCAGTCTTCCCGCACATCCAGTTCGTTAGATAACGCCTGAATCTGCTTCTGAAACTTGACGAAGTCCAGAGTCAGCAGATTGAAACCCTGACTGAATCCCAGCCGGCCCTTCTGCGCCGTCGTCCCGATGCCGGCGTTGAATGCCGAGGGATTGTTCACATCAGGCTGGGTGGAACTCGTCAGCCAGCCCCTGCCGCCTTCCATACCGACGCCCCATCCAAGCCAGTCCGTCTCCCCGGTTGGCGAGGCGGTAGCCGAACTTCACCGGTGAATAGAACGAGCCTAGAGTGGTCAACTGCAAATCGGAGAGGCAATCGTTGCCCGCATCGGCGCCGCCAGCGCAGCGGATCTTCGCGAAGGGGTCCTTGGTCACGGCGGGGTCAACCAGTTTGTGGCAAGCGACGTAATTGTTGATGACCCCGTCGGCCGCGCCATCCAGCGAATCGCACAAGCGCAGAATCTCGTCTCTCACCACCGTCGCCTTCGCCGGCGGAAGCCAGGTCCCAGGAGCAAGCTGGCTGACGCCTTTCACGGTGGGATCGATCAGCAACCCCGCGAAGTAGGCCAGCGGAACGGTGGCGTAGACGCCGTCGTAGTCCGCCGGATAGCGGCTCACGACCTCCAGCGCCTCGCGTCCGCCCTGGGATGAGCCGGCGAAATAGGAAAGCTTCGCTCTTGCGCCGTACATGATCGTCAGCACCTGCATGGCGACGTCATGAGTCTTTTTCAACTGCTCGTAAGCGAAGTTCATCCAGGCTTCCTGGTTGAGGAGCCACTCATTCGACGCCGCGCCGCGGCCGGCACCGCCCATACCGCCGCCCTGATGCCCCGAATCGCTGCCATAAACCGCGTAGCCCTGCGCCAGCAAAGTGGGAGCCTTGGGCGGAGCCGATTGGGCGCGGGCGTTGGCCGTCATGGGAACCGATCCGTTCTGCCCGCCGCCTCCCACGTGCCAGGATTTCTGATTCCAGGTAGTCGGAACCGAGATCCGGAACAGGATGTTGGGCGCCTTGGGATCCACCGGCGCAATGCTCCCGGTCAGATCGCAGTATTCCGGAGCACCGGCCCAGGGCCTATCCGCGGGAGCCGCCGAAGCGGCGGTGAGCGCCGCCGCGGTGATGACCGCTCCCTTGGTGGGCAGGCCGATCGCCGTGACAGGTATGGCCTTGTCCTTCATGGCCGCACACTCCGTCTTAGGCGTGAGTCCTTGGGCTGCAAGCCTGCCTGAAGCGCCCAAAAGCGCAAAAAAAAGTGTGATGACCAAACGTGTTCGCGGAATAGGCCTGCATGCAAGATGGCTCGCGGGCATGTTGTTATCGTGGTGATTTTACAGCAGGCCAGCAGAAAGCACAAGAGGGGAGAGACGCTTTCTGCATGCAGTGTCTTGCCTCGCTGGGGCAGGCTGTGGTAGGATTCTTCACATGAAACCTGAGGCCCGATGCCCTCGGCCCTGCCCTGCCGAAGCGACCTCGCAGATCGGAAGGGTGGTTCTCGCGCTTCGCGAAATGGTGCTTCGAGGAAAGTTCCAGCCAGGTGAGCGACTGGCCGAACTGACACTGGCGCCGCTCCTCAAGGCGTCGCGGACTCCGGTGCGCCTGGCGCTGGACCGGCTCGCGCACGAGGGACTCCTCGTGGCTCTGCCCAAAGGCGGATTCAAGGTGCGCGAGTTTACTCTCGCCGACATCTGGGATGCGATCGAAATCCGAGGCGTCTTGGAGGGGACGGCGGCGCGCTTGGCCGCGGAGCGCCTTTCCAGCCCGGATGAATTGGCGGAACTGCGCCGGTGTTGTTGGGCAGCGGAAGACTCAGCTCCAACGAAGGACGCGGAAGCATTTGCTCGATATCTCGAAATGAACGGTGCGTTCCATCATGAGATGTGGCGGCTGGCAAAGAGCCCCGTGCTCATGCGTGCGCTGGAGTCAGTGGCATCGCTGCCCTTCGCCGGCCCCAACGCGCTGGTTTTCGGCCGGGCGGAGTATGCCGAATCGCCTCAGGCGGGAACGATCGCCGTGGAGCATCACCGCTCGATCATGGAAGCGATCGAGAACCGGGAGGGGGCGAGAGCGGAGAGCCTGGCGCGAGAGCACTCGCGGGTGTCCCGGAGGAATCTGGCCCGAGCGCTGCAGGACAAGGAACTCTCGGGCCTCGTGCCCGGCTTCTCGCTTCTCAAGACCACAGCGTAGATTGGTCGGGTGAACTAGAATAGCCCCATGCGTCGCTTCATTTCTCATTTCGCCATTGCATTGACGATCGCGGCTGGCGCCTTCGCCCAGGCGCCGGCAGGCGGCCCCGCAGACGCTTTCCCAGGAGCAGATCGACCAGAGGCGCCTGGCTCAGCAAGACCGGCTATTGCAGGACTGGCCGAACCTGGCCAGGTACCGGGCCGCGAACGCGAAGGCGGGGCCGCCGGCGGCCGGTGAGAATAGGGTCGTCTTCATGGGCGATTCGATCACCGACGCCTGGATCAGGACCTCGCCCGAGTTCTTCCAAGGCAAGCCCTATCTGGACCGAGGCATCAGCGGCCAGACGACGCCGCAAATGGTGGTGCGGTTCCGGCAGGACGTAATTGCGCTCCAGCCCAAGGTAGTCGTGATCCTGGCGGGAACCAACGATGTCGCCGGCAACACCGGACCGGCGACACCGGAGATGATCGAGGACAACCTGATGTCGATGGTGGATCTGGCCCGCGCGAACGGGATCAAGGTGGTGTTGGCGTCGATCCTTCCGGCGAGCGACTACGCCTGGAAACCGGGGCTGGAACCCGGCCCTAAAATCGCGGCGCTGAATGCCTGGATAAAGGACTACGCGGCGAAGAACGGAATGGTCTATCTGGACTTCTACTCCTCGCTGGTAAACGATCAGCAAGGCATGAAGAAGGAACTGAGCGGAGACGGCGTCCACCCCAACAAGGCGGGTTACGCGATCATGGAACCGCTGGCCGAAAAGGCGATTGCCCAGTCGCTGGGCGCTAGATAGAACCTCGACGGAGGGGAGAACAATTGTGAAGCTGATTCAGACTGCAGTGGTACTGATTGGTCTTTCCTCCGCCGTGCTCGCGCAACAACCGCCGGCGGTCCCGCCGCAGCCAGGGCGCGGGGCGCGGGGCGGCCAGGCCGGGGCCGCGCTACGCTCGCCGCAAGTATTCCCTGACGGACGTGTCACGTTTCGCCTGTCCGCGCCCAATGCGACGGACGTCCTGGTGAACGGGAATTGGGAGAATGGTCGCAATCTGGCGATGACCAAGGACGGTTCTGGGATTTGGTCTGTCACCACAAGTGCGCTCGATCCGGAGCTCTGGAACTACACCTTCTCGGTGAACGGCAGCACCATGCTCGACCCAGGCAACTACCACGTCATGCGGGATGGCACGCGATACATGAATTCGGTGCTGGTTCCCGGCGCGGCGTCGGCGCTGTATCAGACTGGCATGATGCCGCACGGAACTGTCGGGGCGGTGTGGTATCCTTCGACGGCGCTGAAGACGGCCCGGCGAATGCTGGTCTACACGCCGGCCGGGTACGAGGGAAGCAAGGCGAGATACCCGGTGTTGTACCTCTTTCACGGCGCCGGTGGAGACGAAGAGGCGTGGAATGTCATGGGCGCCGCCAACGTGATTCTGGATAACCTGATTTCGCAAGGCAAGGCCAAGCCGATGATTGTGGTGATGCCGAACGCCAACTGGACTGAGAGTGCGGCCCTCGACGCCGGCGGCCAAGCGGCTGCGCCCAGTGCACCAGGCGGGGGCGTGCAGAACTATGACCGGGCCGAGAAGGAGATCGTCGGCGACATCATCCCGTTCGTCGAGAAGAGTTACCGCACGCTGGCGGGCCGCCAGAACCGGGCCATTGCCGGCCTCTCCATGGGGGGCGGCATCTCGATCAACGTCGGGTTGAAGCGGTTGGACACCTTCGCCACTGTCGGCCAGTTTAGTTCGGGGATGTTCGGCGGCACAGGCGGTTCCTCCGCAGCGGTCGACTTCGAGAAGCTCTTCCCGGGCTTCTATAAGGACCCTGCAGCCACAAACAAGAGGCTCAGGCTGCTCTACTTCTCCTGTGGCGCGGCGGACCCGCGGATGCCTTTCCAGACCAAGGCGGTCGAGGACTTGCGCAACCACAAGATTGCGCTTACCGTTAAAAGCTACCCTGGTGCGCATGAGTGGAAGGTCTGGCGGAACTCGTTCGCCGATATGGCGACCATGCTGTTCCGATAGACCGAAGCGAGGCAATGATTGTGGAATCACAGCAGACACTGCGACTCGGAATGCTGGCAGTCTCACTGGTGTTCGCTCGCTGGGGAATGGCACAACCAGCACCTCCAGCGGCGCCCGCGCGGGCGGCCGTTGCCCCTTCTCCGGTTTCCCCGGAAATCCTCCCCGATAAGCGGGTGACGTTCCGCCTCGCGGCACCAAAGGCCGCGGAAGTCACCTTGGCCGGCGACTGGGAGGGAGGGAGCGGAGTCGCGATGCAGAAGGATGCCAACGGCGTATGGTCGGTGACTGTCGGGCCGCTCAAGCCTGAGTTGTGGAGTTACACCTTCGGCGTGGACGGCGTGCGTGCGCTGGACCCCGGCAACTCCGACAACAAACGGGATGGACGCCGGATCGAGAACATACTGCTGATTCCGGGACCGGAGTCGTCGCTGTACGAGCACCGAACGGATGTGCCACACGGCAACGTCACCCAGGCCTGGTATCCTTCACCGACGCTGAAGTTGACGCGCCGATTGTACATTTACACGCCGCCGGGCTACGAGACGAGCAGCGTCCGCTACCCGGTGCTGTACCTGCACCACGGCGGCGGCGGCGACGAAGACGCATGGACGAGCCTCGGCCGCGCCCCGCAGATTCTGGACAACCTGATCGCGCAGGGCAAAGCCAAACCGATGATCGTGGTGATGCCGAACATGAACGCCAACCAGTACGTGGCGCAGGGTTCGGCGCTCGCCGCGACTGCGGCGCCGGCTGCTCCGCGCACAGCATCGGCGGCCAACGCGCCGGCGGCGCGAACCTCTGGAACGGGTTCCTGGCAATTGGATCCCTATCCGGGTTCCTATGCGGAGAGCATCGCCAAGGACATCATCCCCTACATCGAGAAGAACTATCGTGCCGACGCCAGACCGGAAGGCCGGGCGGTTGTGGGATTGTCCATGGGAGGCGGTCCCGCGGTTTCCGTCTCCAACAATAACCCGGCTATGTTCGGCTACATCGGCATTTTCAGTTCCAGACCCGCGGCGGACGAGCCGATGGCAAAGGCGTATGCCGCTCTGAAAGCAGCCGGCGCGGTGAAACTGTACTGGGTAAGCGCGGGGACCACGGATTTCGCCAACGCAGGCGCCAAGGCAATCTATGAACTGGTAAAGAAGACCGGCTTCAACAGCAAGTTCGTGGAGACTCCCGGAGGACACGCCTGGGCAGTCTGGCGTATCCATATAAGCGAACTGGCGCCCTTATTGTTCCGTTGAAAGTGACGGGCGAACACTACAAGGAGGAATGAACCGTGAAAGCTCGAAAGATTCTGATGATCGTGGGAGATTACGTGGAGGATTATGAGGTCATGGTGCCGTTTCAGGCGCTGCAGATGGTCGGCCATACGGTGCACGCGGTGTGCCCGAACAAGGCATCGGGCCAGAGCGTCCGTACGGCGATCCATGATTTCGAGGGCGACCAGACCTATAGCGAAAAACGCGGGCACAACTTCACTCTGAACGCGGATTTCGACAAGGTGAAAGCGCAGGACTACGACGCGCTGGTGCTGCCGGGTGGGCGGGCGCCGGAATACCTGCGGCTCGATGCGGGCGTGCTCGCGATAGTCCGCCATTTCACCGGCGCTGGCAAGCCGATCGCGGCGCTGTGTCATGGCGCGCAGATCCTCACTGCGGCGGATGTCGTCAAAGGCAGATCCCTCTCGTGCTATCCCGCCTGCAGCCCGGAGGTCGAACGAGCGGGCGGCAAGTATCTGGCGCTCGGATGGACGGAAGCGCATGTGGACGGCAATTTGGTGACCGGGCCGGCCTGGACCGCGCACCCAGCCTGGCTGGCCAGCTTCCTGGAAGTTATGGAGAATTCGACCGGTGGGAAGGAGAAGCTATGAATCGTGAAAAGAAGATGATCGGAATTGTTACCGCCACGGTACTGGCATCGTTCGTTCTGACATTTACGTTATCCGCCCAGGCTCCCGCGGCGGCTCCAGCGGCGGCGCAGCCAGGGAGGGCGGCGGCAGGCCGGGGGCCGGCGGGTCCGCAAGTGGTCTCGCCGGAAGTCTTGCCCGACCGGCGGGTCACATTTCGAATTCTGGCCCCGCAGGCTCAAAATGTGCGGGTCTCGGGCGGCGATATGCCCAACCTCTCCGGCGCCGGCCGGGGCGCGGCCGCACCGAGCGGACCGCCTCCGGGCCAGATGACGAAGGCGGCGAACGGCGTCTGGGAGGTCACCGTCGGTCCGGTCGATCCCGGCGCATACAGGTACAACTTCAACGTAGACGGAATTACGGTGATCGACCCGCGGAGCCCCTCGGTCAGCGAGTCCAACACCAACGTCTGGAGCATGGTGGTCGTCCCCGGCTCGGACCTCATGGACACGAAGGAGGTGCCACGCGGCGCGGTGGCCAGCGTGACGTACTATTCGACGGCGCTGAAGCGGTTCCGGCGAATGCACGTCTACACGCCGCCGGGCTATGAGCTGGGCAAGGGCAAGTTCCCGGTCTTCTACCTGCTGCACGGCTCAGGCGACTGTGACGATTCCTGGAGCAGCGTGGGCCGGGCTGGATTCATTCTGGACAACCTGATCGCGGCCAAGAAGGCCAAACCGATGGTGGTGGTGATGCCCGCCGGGCACACTAGCGCCGCGGGCGGCGGCGGCGGGGCAGCGCGCGGGACATCGCCGCTCGACGATTTCGCGCGGGATTTCCTGACCGACATCATGCCGTACATCGAGAAGAACTACCGGGTCCTCAACGACCGGCCGAATCGCGCCATTGCCGGCTTGTCGATGGGGGGCAGCCAGACCATGAACATCGCCTTCCTGAATCTGGCGAAGTTCGCCTACATCGGAGTCTTCAGTTCAGGAGCGAGCTTGGGAGGCGGCGGCCGCGCCGCGACACCAGCCACAACCACACCGGCGCAGCCCGCGCCGCCAAGTTGGGAGACGACTCACGCGGCCGATCTGGGCAACCCCGCTCTCAAGAAGGGCACCAAGCTGGTCTGGCTGAGCACGGGCGTCAATGACGGGCTTATCGCCAACACCAAGACTACGGTCGAGATGCTCAAGAAGCACGGGTTCAACCCGGTCTTCAAGGAGAGTCCCGGCGCGCACACCTGGATCAACTGGCGCAACTACCTGATCGAGTTCGCACCGCAGTTGTTCCAGTAAACCGAGCGGGGCGCTCCCATGAAGACGCGGCCCAAATCCCCAAGGCGTCGACAGGAGTGTCGACGCGGCACGCGTGGGCGCGCAATGCCGCAAACTTTTTGCGTGCGGCGGAAGCGAGGTGCGGTGAACTGCGCATCTGGCTCAGACCGTGGAATCGGTTTTGGCCTTCTTCGCCTGCGCGGCCAAGCCGGTGTGGGCAACTCGTTCCAGACGGTTTAACAGTGCCTTCAGCTTCCGGTACTGCCGCGAGGCCGCCTGGTAGATCGGGCCCGCCTCAGAACTGAGCCTCACGTTGACCGTTTTGCCGCGGACCTTGTAGGTCCATTCCCAATACGGGCCATGGCGCTGGGAGGGATCCCGATGGCAAGCGCAGCGGGGTTGGCCGCACTTCATTCTCCTCTCGAGGACCGTTCCCTTGCAGAAGTAGCCCAACTCCTGGAGTTGCTGGCGGAGTTGGGCAAAACGCTGCGCGTGGCGATTCGCCGCCGCTGTCGAAGCGGGGTTGTGGGACATAAAATGTCGAGCTCAAAGCTCATTCCTACTGTAGTATTACAGTAGGAATATGTCAAGCCCTTTCTTGCAGGCCGATGTGCTTTCCCTGTATCAGCAACTGGTCCCCGCCTCCTTCTTCGAGCGCCTTGGCCGGCAGGCGGGACTGCGCCAGAACAATCGCATCTACACCCTGGCCGTCGTCCAGTGGTTGATGATCTGCCAGTGGCTCGAAGGCCACGGATCGCTGGGGCAGGCGGTGCTGGAGCTGCTGCGTGGCCTACCCGCCAGCTTTTGGCCCCGGCCCTGCAAACGACGGCAAGCCTGGCAGAGCAAGACGCGGTCCTTGTCCAGCAACAGCGCGGCTTATAATCAAGCGCGGCACCGATTGCCGCTCAGCGTGGTGGAACATTGCTGTGACCACATCTTCGAGCAGTTGACGGCCCACACCGCCGGGATCTTGCCGGCCCTGGGGCGGCGTGCTTTCTTCTTCGACGGCACTTCGGTCCAGTTGGCTTCCAGCCCCGCCCTGCGCCAAGCCTATCCCCCAGGCTCGAATCAGCACGGCGCCTCGCATTGGCCCTTGCTGCGGATGCTGGTGGCGCACGATCTGGAAACCGGGCTGGCCCTGCGGCCGCACTGGGGACCGCTCAACGGCCCGCAGGCGGTGAGCGAACAGCAGTTGCTGGAAGAGGCCATCGACCGGCTGCCGCCTGCGGCGCTGGTGGTGGGAGACGCCAACTTCGGAGTCTTTTCGGTGGCCTATGCCGCCAGCCAGCGTGGACATGCTGTGTTGCTCCGCTTGACCGCCCAACGCGCCCAGCATCTGGCGGGCGGAGGCTGGCGCGACGGGATCGACCGCCGCATCACCTGGAGGCCCACTCGCCACGATCGTATGACTCATCCCGGCTTGCCGCAGGACGCCTGTGTGCGGGGCCGGCTGCTGGTGTGTCAGGTCCAACCTTCCAATCAGGCCGCGCCCTTTCTGCTGGCGCTGTTCACGACTTGGGACGCGGACCAGCAGCCAATCCTGGAGGTCTACGGGCGGCGGTGGTATATCGAAACCGATTTGCGCAGCTTGAAGAGTACCCTGCAATTAGAACAACTTCGTTGTACGACGCCCGCCATGGTGGCTAAGGAGCTCGTGGGCGCGTGCGCCGGGAGCCGCCCAGCGCGTCTTCATGGCTCTCGGCGGCCAGTAGGGCCATGGGGATTCCCTCACACGTCACAAGTGCGGACCGCCTCCTCGAGACCCTTCGTCGGATCGCCCACTGGGCCGTATTCGTGACAGAGATAACCGGTGTAGCCGGTGTCCACGATGGCCTGCGCGATCGCCCGGTAGTTCAGTTCCTGGGTGGCGTCGGGTTCGTGCCGGCCCGGATTCCCGGCGGTATGGAAGTGGCCAATCCACTGGATGTTCTGGCGGATGGTGCGGATCACGTCGCCCTCCATGATCTGCATGTGGTAGATGTCGTAGAGTAACTTCACGCGCGGCGAGTTAACCCGCTTACAGACCTCCACGCCCCAAACCGTGTGATCGCACTGGTAGTCCTTGTGGTCCACCTTGCTGTTGAGCAGTTCGAGGCAAAGGGTGATGTTCTTGTCCTCGGCCTCCGCTTTCACCTTGCCGAAGAAGGTCACGGCATTGGCGATACCTTCCTCGTCCGCCATCCCGCGCCGGTTGCCCGCCAGCACGATCACATTGGGTCCGCCTTGCGCCACGGCCTGGGCGATACCATCGCGGACCTGCTTCTCGCAGACGTCGTGATAGTCGGTGCGATTGATCCCGTTGGGAATTGAGTTGGTCCCGTAGATCATCGTCGGGAGCAGGCCGAACTTCTTGAGCATCGCATAAGAATTGGGGCCGACCAGGTCGATGCCTTTCAAACCCAGGCGCGACGCCAACTGACCGACCGCTTCGGGGTCCGACCTCAACTTGCCGAAACAGCCCATCGTAGCGCCTTGCTTCAGCCGGCCCTTGAGCGGCGCGCTTTGAACGGCTCGGGCGGACTCCGCGGCGGCTCCCGCCACGGCCAGACCGGACAGCAGAGACCTTCTGGTCATCGATTTCTCCTCCTGAACCAAGCGATTATACAATTTACACGCCGGCGCGCGGGCGGTCAGTGCGGACGCGGTTCATATCCTGCCGGGGCTCGCCGTCGCACTCCAGGGCGAAGGCCGTGATCGGCGTATCCGGCGCTGCCGCCGGCAGGCCCGTGAGACGCACCCGGAAATCGTCCTGGACGACCTTGACGGGTTTGCCGGTAGCGACGTAGCTGGCCGACTTCACCTTGTTCATGAGCCCTCCGATGCTGAGGGTCTCGCCGGGCCAGTAGTATGCGTAGACGTAGAGCGTATTCCCCTTGCGCGCGAAAGCGGCAAAGGTGGAGCGGCTCACCGACGCCGTATCCACTTGATACGCGGCAGAGCCGTTCTTACCGAGCCATTGGCCCACCGAGGTCATGATCTTAACGCTTTCCTCGGGTATGGAACCGTCCGGCTTGGGGCCGATGTTTAACAGGTAGTTGCCGCCCTGGCGGGCGCAGGTGATCAGGTTGCGGACCACGGTCGTCGGCGACTTCCAGTTGTCGTCGGTCTGGTGGTAGCCCCAACTATCGTTCATGGTCATGCAGGATTCCCAAGAGAGGTCCTTAGCGGCCACAATGCGCTGTTCCGGCGTCTGGAAATCGCCGGGAAGGCCGTTGCGGTTGTTCACCACGATGTCCGGCTGGAGCTTGAAGACCATCTCGTTCATGCGCTCGCTTTCCCAGCCCTTGGCGTCAAGCGGCCAGTTGACGTCGTACCACAGCACGTCCACCTTGCCGTAGTTGGTCATCAACTCGCGGACGTGGGTGTGGATGTATTCGACGAAGCGTTTGCGGGCGGCCTCGTCCTTGGCGCAGTTGGCGCCGTCGGGATGATGCCAGTCCATTAGCGAGTAATAGAAGCCGAAGCGCAAACCTTCGGCGCGGGCGGCCTCGACGTACTCCTTGACCAGATCGCGTCCGCAAGCCTGCTTGGGGGCGCAGTAGTTCGTGGTCTTGGTGTCAAAGAGGCAGAAGCCCTCGTGATGTTTGGTGGTCATCACCATGTAGCGCTGGCCAGCCCGCTTGGCGAGGCGCGCCCATTCGCGCGCGGCATTGGGCTTGGGGGTGAAGCGCCGGGCGAGCTGCTCGTACTCGGGCACGGGGATGCCTTCGTTTTCCATCACCCATTCGTGGCGGCCGAGCACACTGTACAGGCCCCAGTGGATGAACATGCCGAAGCGGGCCTCGTGCCACCATTTCATGCGGCGCTCGCGGTCGGCGTCGCCCGGCAGGGCCATTGCGGGAGCGGCGGCTGCGGCGGCGCCGGCGCTCATCAGCCTGAGGTAGTCGCGACGGGAAAATGCGGTTGGTTGCATAGCGGAGAGTATTATCTCTCATTCGGGGGAAGATGGTGAGGGCTTGTTCATTCCCGACCATTTCAGCGAGCAACTGCTGAACCTCTTCCCGCCTTAGGCGCAGGTCCCCGACTGCACGAACATCGTGCATATGCCAGACACCAAACCAATCGGATAACCTACCAATTCCGCACCAAAAAACACGGGCATACCACAGGGTAGCGGCCGTAAGCAGGTAACCGGACAGCAGCCATAGCGATTGCCTCCCTTTCCAGGCAGCCATCGCCGTAATGGGCGCAAAGCTCAGCGAAATGACGGATGACGATTGATGCCAATCTGCGCCGCAACCGGCTGAGCCGGACGCTGATGCTGTTTGCGGACAGGCCCGTGACTTGCTCGATCTCTCGCGCGGAGAGACCTTCGAGATAGAGCAGCACCACCTGGCGATCGATTGAGTCCAACTGCTGGACGGCTTCCAGCAAGACCCGTCGCCGAGTGTCTTCGGGCGCCAAGCTGTCGCCGGGTAATGCGCCCATTTGCAGCTCGGACTGATACTGCCGCCGGCGCTTCTTGGCGCAAGAGTATGCGACGTTGTGGGCAATGCGGTAGACCCAGGTCCGCTCACTGGCAGCGCCTCGAAAACCCGGCAGCGCCGACCATAGTGCCGCCGCAATCTCCTGGAACAGGTCCTGCCGGTCTCCATCGCTCTTCAGGTAGGCCGCGCATAATCTTCGTAGAGCCTGGCCGTATGCATCCAAGAGCCGCAGGAAACCAGGTTCCCGGTCAGATCCGGGATTGTTCGCCCTCGGAAAAGCCGGCAGAAGGAGGACCGGCCTAAGACGAGACCACTGCTTTCGTGGCACGCGAGTTCCGTTCAAGAACTTGATCGACTACCTCGAGGGCGGCGATTCTCTGGGGCAGTCCTGGCGCTTGAGGAGGCGAAGGATTCTCTGCTAGCCAAGATCGCATGAAGATTCTGCTCGACGAGTGTCTGCCACTCGATTTCCGGCGCAGCTTTCCCAACCATGGGCGGGTCTAGAAGATCGAAGACTTCTTGCCTCTCGTCCACGCGATCATACAGGCGCTGGAGACGATCCAGCCCGGCCAGACTGCTGCGGTTCCAACTTCAGCGCCGATCCGTTGGAAACGATTCTACTTGAGAGGCATCACGTGGACCGTGCCGTCTCCGTATCTCTTTGTCAGACCGTCGATGGTGCGGCCGCCGAACCTGGCTGCCATGGCATCGATGGTTTGTTGATTAGGCAGCATCTTGTCGGCGCCGGCTTTGGACTCGTCGATGTTGCCGCCGACCAGGATGACGAGTTTATCGGGTTGCAGCCATTTCTGCGCGACGCGCTTGATATCCGCGACCGTTACCTTGCCGTACTTGGCTTCATAGACGTCGTAGTAATCCATGGGCCTGTGGTTGTATTCGAGGCTGGCAAAATTGCGGACGATGGCGCTGATATCAGGAAACATTGCCGGGAATGCATTGAGCCGCGCCTTCTTGGCCATGGCGAGATCCGCGTCCGTCACCTCGCCGGCCCGCATGCCTTCGATCAGGTCCAACATGAGCTGGGCGGCGAAGACGACCGTCGAGTTCTTGGTCTGGCAGAAGGCCCCAAATGTGCCGGGGTAAAGCACTCCGCCCGGGTAACTGGAGCTGGCTGAATAGGCCAGGCCGTTGTCCGTCCGCACGACTTTCGTGATGCGCGACGAAAACGATCCGCCTCCCAGGATGTAGTTCATGAGGTCGACCGCGGGATAGTCCGGATCATCCTGCATGATCCCCAGGTGGCCAATCCGGATGATGCCCTGGTTTGGAACGACCTCCGGCTGCACCATGTAGACGCCGGCCTTGGCTACCTGTTGCACTTTGGGAATCGGCGGCACCGCTTTTTCGGCCGTACGCCATTGGCCGATGGTCGCCTCCAGCTTTTGCAGCATTTCAGCCATCTTGAAGTCCCCGGTGACCACCAGGATGGCGTTGTTGGCGCCCCAGTATTTCTTGTGCCACGCAATCAGGTCGTCACGGGTTATGCTGTTGACTCCGGCTTCGGTCATCTCGGCCGCGATAGGGGAGTCTTCCCCGTAGATGAGCCGGCTGTAGGCCCTGCTGGCGACATTGGCCACG
Organism: Bryobacterales bacterium; assembly: GCA_963734625.1. GTDB lineage: Bacteria > Acidobacteriota > Terriglobia > Bryobacterales > Bryobacteraceae > CAVTHW01. The sequence continues at coordinate 291,259 of CAVTHW010000016.1, forward strand.
TTCTTGTTGCGGTTCCGGATGGACGGTAGCGCCAGATCCTTCTCCCGTCTGAGCTTGTCTTCGGGGAAAGCAGGATTGTTCAGGAGATCCATCCAGATCTTTAGACCTTCATCGAGATTCCGGGTATGGACGGACAGGCTGGTCGGAGTGACGGATCCCGCCAGAAAGTCCATACGCTCGTTGATCTGTTCACCGGTCATGGAGGTCGTCCCGCCGGTGCGAATTATGGAGCTGGTGAAGGCCGCCAGCCCCAGCTTGTCCCTGGGCTCGAGAAACGGGCCGGTTCGCAGCAGCAGCGAAGCATTGAACCACGGGATATCGTGATCCTCGGCAATATAGACCACGAGGCCGTTGGAGAGCGTCTTCCGGTAGTCCGCCGGTTTCGGAGGCTTGAAATTCAGGGGCTGAAATGTGAACTGTTCCGGACGCGGACCTTTGGGGGTCTGAGCCGCCCTGGCAGGGGCTTGGGCGATCGCCGCGAATGGCACAGCGAGCACGAGCAGAGCCGGAATCAGCGATGCATAGAATGTTCTTTTGAGCATGGTCATCTCCTTCTCTACTTTTCGCGCTCCAGCACACCGGTGACGCTGTTGTCCCGGGTAAGGTATTTCTTCGCAACCCGCATCAGATCGGCCGGTGTCACGGCCATGCGCTGCTGGTATTGTTCTTCGAGAAACTGCCACCGGTAGATGATTTCCATTCTTTCCAGAGCGCTGGCGACGTCCGAGCCGGCGAGGTTTCTGAGGTAGGAGGCTTCAGTCGAGTTCTTCACCCGCTGGAGGACCGTTTCATCGCACGGGGTATTCTTGGCGTCTTCGATGTAGTTCCACAACTCCTTCTCGAGCTGCTCCAAAGGCACGACCGGCTCATTCTTGAGTTCCTTGACCGAGGCGCGCACGGTAAAGCTGCCGTCATACTCCGAGGTGGAAGCGGAACCAAAGACGCTGGTAGCGTGCTCATTTTTCAGCACCAGGTCAAGGTACATCTTCCCGGTTCTGGCGCCCATCACCTGGCCCAGCATGGCAAGCACGGCAACGTCATCGTGCCAGACGGGAGGAATGTGGAACATGATGGAAACGTACGGGTTGGTTGCCGCTTTGCCGAGGACGCGTTTTTCGATATAGGGCACCTTGAAATCCGGACCGTTCACCTTTCTGTAGTACTCAGGCGAGGGTTCCTCGGTGCGCACGCGCGGCGCTGCCCCCGGAGGGTTCGGGATCGAGCCAAAGTATTTGGTCACCAGGGCCGTTGTGGGCTCCACATCCACGGCGCCCGCCAGAACCAGCACGGCGTTGTCGGGGCGGTAATACTGATTGCGATAGGCGATCATCTCTTCCTTGGTGATGCGGCTGACGTCGGACATCCATCCGACGACGGACCAGGCATAAGGGCTGGCCCCGAAGAAAGCGGCGTTGAGCTGCTCGTTGAAGAAATAACCCGGGCTGTTCTCGCTCATCCGGCGCTCCTCGGTAATCACGTCGCGTTCCGAGTAGAATTCGCGGAAGACCGGGTTTTGCAGCCGGTCGGCCTCCAGCGCCAGGAAGAGCTCGACCTTGTTCTTGGGGAGGGTCACATAGTAGTGGGTCATCTCTTTGCTCGTTGAGGCGTTGAGACCAGTACCGCCCGCCTGCTGATATGCGCCCCAGATCTCTTCGCTTACAATCGTCTCGGCCTTCTCCTTATTGATCAGCTCGGACACCTGCTTCTTGAGCGTCACGATCTTGGCTTCGTCCCGGCCTTTGACCTTGGAATCCTCTTTGGCGATTTCGACTTCCAAGGCATCAATCTGGCGATTGTACTGGTTGTCTATTTCGAGCGTTCCGGGTTTAATGCCCATCGTCTGGGTCCCTTTGAACATCATGTGTTCGTGGAAGTGGGACATGCCGGTGATGCCGGGGCGTTCGTTCACCGAACCCACGCGAAAGGCCAGCAGGCAGGTCACCAGAGGCGTATTGGGATCTTTTACCATCAGGACCTTGAGCCCGTTGTTAAGGGTGCGTTCGATCACCTTGTCCTTCAGGCTCCTCTGCTGCGCCGGCAGAGGGGCCAGCCCGACGAAGAGAATCAGCCAGACAATGATCATCGGCGGCGCCGATCGTTTTGACAACATATCCACCTCTCCTCAAACCGTGTCTCTTAGGGATTAGCCATTGGCTTCACAAAACGTAGCACAAGCTCACCCTCAATTGGGGGGCTGCTCCCGTTGAACACACAACAGTGAATCAGGCGGATTCAGGCCCGCCCCCGTTCTTTGGTATTCTCATCGGTGATGAAGAAAGCCCTCTTTTTACTTTTCTCGGCTGCGTTTATGTGGGCGGCGGAACCCGTGCCGCGCCCTGAATTTCCCGAGCCGCAGTTCCAGCGCGAGCAGTGGCTCAACCTAAACGGCCCTTGGGAGTTCGAATTCGACGACGCCAACGTAGGGCTCGCCGAGAACTGGGCGGCCGGTACGAGGAAGTTCAGCCGCAGCATTGTGGTGCCTTATTGTTTTGAGAGCAAGCTCAGCGGCATCGGCGATACCTCCTATCATCCCTGGGCCTGGTACCGCCGCGCTTTCACCACGCCCGCCGGATGGAAGGGCCGCCGCCTGCTCGTTCACTTCGGCGCGGTGGACTATCGGGCGATGGTATGGGTCAACGGCAAGTTTGCCGGAAACCACGAGGGCGGCTTCACGCCGTTCGTGCTCGACATCACTCCGTTCGCGGCCTCCCGCAATAACGTGATCGTCGTCCGCGCCGAGGACCCGCCCACGGATCGCTCCATTCCTCGGGGGAAGCAGTACTGGGGCCCCCAGTCCCAGAGCATCTGGTATACCCGATCGAGCGGCATCTGGCAGACGGTCTGGATCGAGCCGGTGGCGGAAACGCACCTCGAAAGCGTGCGCATCACACCCGCGATTGACGGCGTGGTGCGCTTCGAGCCCCGCATCGCGGGACCACAGCCGCTCCAACCGCAGGGGCCGCCATCCAGCCCGCAGCCGGCCCTGGAGTTCCACGTCACGATACAGTCGGCAGGAGAAGTCGTGGTTTCTGCGATGACTCGAAGCAGGGGCCAGACTCCCACTTTGATCACCGGCGTCGCAGCGCCAAGGCTGTGGACCCCCCAGCGGCCATCTCTCTATGACGTCGTCTTCGAACTGCGTCGCGGAACCGAGGTGCTGGACCGGGTCAGCTCCTACTTCGGCTTCCGATCGGTGTCGACTGAGAACGGCCGCCTGCTACTCAACGGCAGCCCCATCTACTTCAAGTCCGTGCTCGACCAGGGCTTCTGGCCGGAGAGCGTGCTTACGCCTCCCACCGACGAAGCCATCCAGTACGACATCAAGATGACCAAGGAGATGGGATTCAACGGTGCTCGCAAGCATCAGAAGGTCGAGGACCCGCGCTACCTCTATTGGGCCGACAAGCTGGGCTTGCTGGTCTCGGGCGAAATGGCCAACGCACAGGTGTTCGGCGAAGCCACCGTCGAGCGGTTCACCAAGGAGTGGATGGACGTGGTCCAGCGGGACTACAACCACCCCTCAATCATCATCTGGGCCCCCATCAATGAAAGCTGGGGTGTGAGCGATGTGGCGCGCGACCCGCGGCAACAGAGCCTCATCAAGTCGCTTTACCTCCTGACCAAGACCCTGGACAACACGCGGCTGGTAATCGACAACGAGGGTTGGGAGCACACCGCGCTGACGGACCTCTACGCGGTGCACAACTACGCCCGCACCGGCGACCTCCTCTACGAGGCATACAAGGACATCGGCGGCAAGCCCGGCGAGCGCGTGCCACGCTTAGTGCCCGGCTCGGTCTATAACGGCTCGCCGTTCTACCTCTCCGAGTTCGGAGGCATCGCCTACATTCCGGAAGGGGCGAATGTTCCCGCCGAGGCCTGGGGCTACTCCGGCGTCGAAAAGACCGCCGATGATGCTCTGGCCAGGATGAGAGGCCTCTATGAGGCTCTGCGCAAGATTCCCGCATTCATCGGCATCTGCTACACGCAACTGACCGATGTCGAGCAGGAGGTGAACGGTCTGATGACCTACGACCGCAAACCGAAATTCGACAGCAAGGCTGTGCGCGAGATCAACCAGATGCTGCGGTGACCTTATTGACACAGGACTTCATGCCTTTTCAGCAAGGACCGGTGCGCGCGTTCCGCGCTCCGGGACGGGTAAACCTCATCGGCGAGCACACGGACTACAACGGTGGTTTTGTAATGCCGGTGGCCATCGACCGCGAGACCCGTGTGCTTTGCACCCCTCGGGGTGACCGGCAGATCGAGGTCATTTCGCGGCACTACGGCGAAACGGTGCGGTTTTCGATCGACGAAGCGGCCCCAACCGCCACCCGCCACTGGAGCGACTATGTTCGCGGCGTCTCCGTGATTCTGCAAGATGCCGGCTTTCGACTGTGCGGAACGAATCTGCTGATCGACCAAACGGTCCCTATTGGCTCCGGCCTCAGCTCCTCGGCCGCTATCGAGGTGGCGGCGGCCCGGGCGCTGCTCGGAAACGCCGGTCTGGAAGTGGACCCTGTCCGCCTGGCGGGTCTGTGTCAAAGGGCCGAGAACGAGTTCGTGGGCGCGCGCTGCGGCATCATGGACCAGTTCATCGCCTGCTGCGGCCGTGCCGGGCATGCCCTCCTGTTGGATTGCCGCTCGCTCGAGTACCGGCACCTGCGGTTGCCCGAGGAGTGCGCGCTGGTGATTGCGAACACGATGGTCCGCCACGAGGTGGCCTCCGGCGAGTACAACGCACGGCGGGAGCAGTGCGAACTGGGAGTCCGTCAGATTGCGGGCGACCGCTCTGAGATCGGCTCACTACGCGATATCAGCATGGCGGAGTTGGAGCGGAGTTCGCAGCGTCTCGATCCAGTCGTCTACCGGCGCTGCCGGCACGTGGTGGGAGAGATCGGCCGCGTCTTGGAAGCGACCGAGGCGCTCGAACGGCGCGACCTGGAGGCCTTCGGACGCCTGATGTATGAATCTCACCGCAGCCTGCGGGACGACTACGAGGTCAGTTGTCCCGAACTCGACCTCATGGTGGAACTGGCACGCGGGGTGGATGGTGTTTATGGATCGCGCATGACGGGCGCTGGATTCGGAGGCTGCACCATCAGCCTCGTGCAATCCGGCCGGGCGGATGTATTCCGCAATACGCTTGCCAGTGAATACCGGAAAGCAACCGGAATCGAGCCGGCGATCTATGTGTGCTCGGCGATGGACGGCGCCTCCGAAGAGGCGGCCAATGTTTGACTGGAAGCAGCACCCGCATCGCCGCCTTAATCCGCTCACGGGCGAATGGGTCCTGGTTTCGCCTCACCGGACGCAAAGGCCCTGGCAGGGGCGCATCGACCGGGCTTCCGCGCCGGCGCTGGAGGCGTATGATCCGGACTGCTATCTGTGTCCGGGAAACCCTCGGGCTGGAGGAGAGCGCAATCCGGACTACTCGACAGTGTTCACGTTTCAGAACGATTTCCCCGCGCTCAGACCGGACAGTCCGCCCCAGCAGATGGACGAGGGGAGCTTGCTCGTGGCGGAGCCCGACTCTGGCGTGTGCCGGGTGATGTGCTTCTCCCCTCGGCATGATCTGACCCTGGCCCGCATGGAACCGGACCAGATCCGGCTCGTGGTGGAGGCTTGGTGCGCCGAGCAGGCGCAACTGGGGAGCTTGCCCGACATCAACTACGTACAGATATTCGAGAACCGCGGTGAAATGATGGGAGCCAGCAACCCCCATCCGCACTGTCAGATCTGGGCGAGCCGGAGCTTGCCGAACGAACTGGTCAAGGAAGAGCGCGCCCAAAGGAACTATCTCTCTTCCCGAAATCGATGTCTGCTGTGCGATTACTTGGCCGTGGAAGCAGGTGGCGAGCGCCTGGTCTGCGAGAACGACGGCTTCGCGGTGGTAGTTCCGTTCTGGGCGGTCTGGCCATTTGAGACGCTGTTGATCGCCAAGCGCCATGCCGGCGCGATGGATGAACTGCGGGAAGCCGAGCGCGAGGCGCTGGCCGGCATTCTGAAGCAGATCACGACGCGCTACAACAATCTATTCGAAGCGCCGTTCCCCTACACCATGGGCTTCCATCAGCGTCCGACCGATGGACGACCCTACGAGTCGCTTCATCTGCACGCTCACTTTTACCCTCCGCTGCTGCGCTCCGCTCAAGTTCGGAAGTTCATGGTTGGTTACGAAATGCTCGCCACACCCCAGCGCGATATCCCGCCGGAACTGGCGGCCGCGCGCCTGCGTTCGGTCTCAAGCGTTCATTATCTGGAGAGCCACCAGGGCTGAAAGAAAGGCCGGTCCCGCCGGTGGAGGGCGGGGCCGGCCTTTTCCTGAAGGGGTGATAGCCGGTTAGACAGCCAGATACATCGTGCTGCCCTGCCGGTACACCAGCAGGAGAGTGGGGTCCTTCGCGGTACGCATGACGGAATCGAAGTCCGAAGTGTTGCGCACCGGCTTGTGGTTCGCTTCCTGAATAACGTCGCCGCGCTTCAAGCCGGAATCGGCAGCTTTGCTGGCCGGGTCCACGTTGGTCACCACAACTCCGGCAGCGGTAGCCGGCAATCCCAACTGCTGGGCAGTCCGGGCGGTGACGTTCTCTACCGTGATCCCTTGCAGGGCATCTTCGGTGCTGTTTGCCGGCTGTTGGTTCTTGGCGGTTTCCCCGGGCATTTCCGCCAGGGTCAGCGGGAAAGTCTTCTCCGCGCCGTTGCGGAACACCTTCACGTTCACCTGGGTTCCAGGAGTCATCAGCGAAACGTGTATGCGCAGTTCGGCGCTGTTGTTTACCCGCTGGCCGTTGATGTCCAGGATGATGTCACCCTTCTCCAAGCCAGCCTTCTGGGCCGGGCTGTTAGGGGTCACATCGCCGATCAGCGCGCCGCGCACTTCCGGTTCATGGAAGGCCTTGGCGATGTCGGGCGTCACTTCCTGAGCCATCACGCCCAGGTAGGCGCGGGTCACCTTGCCGTCTTTGACGATCTGGTCCATCACATTGCGCGCCACACTGACAGGAACGGCAAAACCGATGCCTTGGTTGCCTTCCGATCCATGGGCCAGGATGGCGGTGTTGATGCCGATCAACTCGCCGCGATCATTCACCAGCGCGCCGCCCGAATTGCCGGGGTTGATCGACGCATCGGTTTGAATGAAGTCTTCGTAGTCTTCGATGCCCAGGTTGGCGCGGCCGGTAGCGCTGACGATGCCCATGGTGACAGTCTTGCCGACGCCGAAGGGGTTGCCGACGGCCAGCACGTAGTCGCCCACCTGCACCTTATTGGAATCGCCAATGGTGATCGGAGTCAGGGGGCCGGCATCCACCTTGAGCACGGCGATGTCGGTCTTCGGATCGGCGCCCACCACTTGAGCTTTGTATTCGTGCTTGTCGGGCAGGATCACGGTCACGGAGGTGGCGTGGTCCACCACATGGTTGTTGGTCAGGATGTAGCCATTCGAGCTGACGATCACGCCCGAGCCCATACCCTCTTCCTTCTGTTGCTGCGGCATGCCGAACATCCCGCCGCCGCTGCCCGAATCATCGCCAAAGAACTGGCGGAACATCGGAGGGATTCCGTTGTCCCCTCCCTGAAACCCGGTCTTCACCATACGGGACGAAGTAATGGTTACGACCGAGGGCAATACCGTCTTCACCACAGGGGCGAAACTGTTACGGCTGGCCGGCTCGTTCGCACTTGCAAACTTAAACGTGGCTGGCGGGTTCATCAGGCGATCCGCACCCGCTATCGCAAAGCCACCCAACCCGAGCGCCACCAGCAGCGCCGCGGCGGTCTTCTTCGGTCTATTCAAAATCCCTTGCATCTTCATGTTCCCTCCAAAGAGTGTCTTAACTTCACCACCGAGCTTCCGTGCATCAAGTGGCTCCACTTATTGAGATGGGGCAAGGGGGTTTTCCGTTTGTAGCGGGAAGTCGGTAATGTGGCGCCGGAAGCTTGGTATGTCCCCACGCGGCTAGGAGATGACGCCCTTGCGCACAGCGTAGAGGATGACCTCGGGAACACTGCGTAAGTTCAGCTTTTGCATGAGTTTAGCGCGGTGCGTCTCGACCGTGTAGACGCTTAGGCTGAGCAGATTGGCGATCTCTTTGCTGGAGTTGCCCTCAGCCACCAGTTGCAGGATTTCGCGCTCGCGGGGCGAAAGCAGTTCGTAGGAATCTTCGCCACCTGTGCGCTGCAGCCTGCGCATGTAGTCCTGCAACAGCACTTGGCCGACTGCGGGACTGAAGAACGACTTCCCGACAGTGGCGGCGCGGATGGCTCGCGCCAGATCGGCTTCGGCGGAGTCCTTGAGTAGATAGGCCTTGGCTCCCGCTTTCAGGGCCCGGAGCACATAGCCTTCGTCGGAGTGCATGCTGAGCATGACAACTTGCGTATCCGGCAGCGCAGCGCGAATCTGGCGGGACGCCTCGATGCCATTCAAGCTTGGCATGCCAATATCCATAACCACTACGTCCGGTTTCAGTTTCCCGGCCATGGCCACAGCTTCACGCCCGTCATTGGCCTCTCCGATAACCGTGAGGTCGGGTTGGGCATCCACCACCATACGCAGCCCCGCGCGAATCAGGGTGTGGTCGTCGGCAAGAAGGACGCTGGTCTTCTTCACGTGTTACCCCCGGAGGGGATGGGAAGTTCCGCCGTCACGGTTGCGCCCTTTCCCGGCTGAGATTCCACGCGCAAGGCTCCGCCCAGCCGTTTCACCCGTTCCTCCATTCCCAGTATCCCCATTCCGCGCGAACGCCCCGGATCGAAGCCGCGGCCGTCATCGGTAACCCGCACCACGATGGATTTTGCCAGCCGCTCCACCACAACTTGCGCGTTCCTGGCGCCGGAGTGGCGCACCGCGTTATTCAGGGCTTCCTGGACGAGCCGGTAGATGTAAATCTTGTATTCATCGGGCAGGTCCTCGGGCACGCTCTCCGATTCCACGGAGACTTCGATCTCGCTGCGCCGGGATACCTCCCTCCCCTGCCATTCCAGGGCCGCAGCCAACCCAAGATCGTCCAGCATGGAAGGCCGGAGCAGGAGCGCGATATTTCTGACAGATTGGAAGGTTCGCTCGGCCACCGACTTCAAATTGTCCAGTTGCGCCTTCACTTCGGGCTGGCCGCCGGAGAGCGTGCTCGAGAGCCGGCCGATATCCACCAAAAGGGCTCCCAGTGCTTGCCCGACTTCGTCATGCAATTCACGAGAGATGGCGCGACGTTCGGTCTCCTGAGCGTCCACCAGGCGCGCCGAGAGTTCCTGCAGCGCGTGCCGGCTTCGCACGAGTTCGACGTAGCGGGCGCGAGTCTGCCGATCGAGCCGCACGATATACGCCATGCTGCCCAGCACGAGCAGCAGACCGCTTCCGAATCCGATGGCAAGCACCCTGGAAAGGCTTCCCTGCAGATTCGCAAACTGAGTCACGAGCGCGGTATCGGCGTGTTGGAGTCGCTCTCCATTCCACACCTGGAGTTTCTCGGACCAGTCCAGGATCTGCTTCTGGACGGGTACGAGTTGCTCGGCAAGCATACTTTCCGCCTGGCGCCTGCGTTCCTCGGGCCTCGCCGCGAGGATCGTGACATAAAGAGTCCGCTGTTGTGAGAAGACTTGCCGCAAACCGTTCACCAACGCGTCTTCCTCGGAGTCCCGAGCGCTGGGGTAGCGGGCGAAGTCGGCGTCGATTGCCAGGGTGAGTTGATCCAGGAGGCGGCGGGCCTCGGCGTCCCGGTCGGCGGCAGTCTGCACGACGAATTGCTGTACAGCTTGGTCGTAGCTGCGTATGGAAAGCCAAAGTCCGGATAGCGCCCGCGTACGCTCCGCCAGCGCGCTAGTGGCGGCCAGTTCTTGGGTCCGCATTTCCTCGAGAAAGCGAACAGCCAGAACGCCGGACACCAGCCAGAGGGCCAGCAGCAATACGGACACGCAGAGGAACAACCAGCGCAGCTTGCTCGAGGGCGCCACAGGTTCCCGCGATGCGCCCGTATCCGCGTTCTCACTCAGGGTCGACATAAGGTCTGCATGGGGGAAGCAACCTCATTATCGCTCCCGAGTTCGCGCCAACTCAAACCTTTGGGCAGTCCAGGGTGCGCGACCCAAAAGTGGACGCCGACGTGATTCAGCAGCAAAGACAGAATGCCCACGTGGGGTCTGGCTTTCAGCCAGCCGCCGGCTTTTGAGGGGGCGTTTGTTCGGGCTGGGCACACTAAGACGCCGGGCCGAAGCCCGGCGGCAGCCAGAAATGGCTGCCCCACAAGTACGCCGGCGATTCCACTTTTATGTCGCCCACCCGGCAGTCTAACCCGCGGGTCACAACCTGACTTTCCGCAGCCGCAATGCGTTGCTGATGACCGAGACGGAACTGAGGCTCATAGCGGCGCCGGCAATGATCGGGCTGAGCAGCAAGCCGAAGAACGGGTAAAGCAGCCCAGCCGCCACCGGAATACCCAGCGCGTTATAGAGAAACGCGAAGATCAGGTTTTGCCGGATGTTCCGCATGGTGGCGCGGCTAAGGCGAATGGCTTTGGCAATGCCGCGAAGGTCGCCTCTTACCAGGGTGATGCCCGCGCTTTGCATGGCCACGTCGGTGCCGGTGCCCATGGCAATGCCGACTTCAGCTTCACTGAGGGCGGGCGCGTCGTTGATGCCGTCGCCGGCCATCACAACATGTTTCCCCTCGGCACGCAGCTTCTTGACATGAGCGACCTTTCCGGCGGGTTCGATCTCCGCTTCTACCGCGTCGAGGCCGAGTTTCTTGGCCACCGCGGCGGCGGTGCGGCGGTTGTCTCCGGTGAGCATCACGAGCTGCAGCCCGAGCGCGTGAAGTTCGCCGATGGCTTCAGCCGTGGTGGATTTGATCGGGTCTGCGACGGCGAGGATTCCAGATGGCTGGCCATCGATCGCGACGAACACCGCGGTCTTGCCCTCCTCTTGAAGTTTCACGGCCAAGGCTTCGAGCGGCTCCAGTCCATTGATCTTTTCGCTAGCCAGAAAATCCGGTTTGCCTACCATAACCGTTCGGCCATCGATGGCGCCGGCGACACCGCCCGCCGTCACTGAACGAAAGTCTTTCACGGCCTCGAGACCGATACCTTGATCCTTCGCGCCTTGAACAATCGCGGCGGCGAGCGGGTGTTCGCTGTTCTGCTCCAGTGACGCGGCGAGACGCAGAAACTCCTTCGCATCGACGCCGCCGGTCGGCAGGACATCCATGAGCTTGGGTTTACCCCCGGTGAGAGTGCCCGTCTTGTCCACCACTAGCGTGGTGACCTTCTCCAAGCGCTCGAGCGCCTCGGCGTTCTTCACGAGCACGCCTTCCTGCGCGCCGCGTCCGACGCCGACCATGATGGACATGGGAGTGGCCAAGCCCAGGGCGCAGGGACAGGCGATGATTAGAACCGCGACTGCGTTGACGATAGCGTGCGCTAGGATTGGCTCCGGCCCAAGCCACATCCAGAGGACGAAGGTGAGCGCCGAAACAGCCAGCACCACCGGCACGAAGATGCCCGCGACCTTGTCGGCGAGGCCTTGAATTGGCGCGCGGCTGCGCTGGGCTTCGGCAACCATGTTCACGATCTGCCCGAGCAACGTGTCGCTGCCAATTCGCTCGGCGCGCATGACGAAACTGCCGGGACCATTGACGGTGCCGCCCGTCACTTTGTCGGCGACGGCCTTTTCCACGGGGAGCGGTTCGCCGGTGATCATGGACTCCTCCACGCTGGAGTGACCTTCGACCACCACGCCATCGACCGGCACCTTGTCGCCTGGAACCACGCGCAACATGTCGCCGACCTTCACCTGGTCCAGCGGGACTTCCTGATCGCCCCCCGGTGCGACGCGCCGCGCCGTGGGCGGTGCGAGGTTCAACAACGCTCTAATGGCGCTGCCCGTGCGGCTGCGGGCACGGAGTTCAAGCACCTGACCGAGGAGCACCAGCACCACGATTACCGCGGCGGATTCGAAGTAGATGGCAACCTTGCCCTGGTGGTGCATCGTGCCGGGGAAGATGCCGGGCATGAGCATTGCCACGGCGCTCAAGACGAATGCCGCGCCCACGCCCATGGCGATAAGCGTGAACATGTTCAGATGACGCGTCACGACGGAGCGCCAACCACGCTGCAATAACGGCCAGCCTGCCCACCAGACTGTGGGTGTGGCGAGCGCGAATTGGATCCAGCGTGAGGCGTTGCCATCGACCCAGGGCTGCCTGCCCAGGCCCGGGATCAAGTGAGCCATCGCCAGGACAAACACCGGCAAGGCCAGCGCGGCGCCGATCCAGAAGCGCCTCGTCATGTCGCGCAGCTCGGCGTTCTCTTCGCCATCCGTGCCCGCGGTCACCGTCTTCGGTTCCAATGCCATGCCGCACTTAGGACACGCGCCGGGATGGTCCTGCTCGACTTCCGGGTGCATCGGGCAGGTATAAATGCGCTTGGCCGCGGAGGGGAGGCCCTGCTCATGCGCGGGAGGCGCTGACAGGAACTTCTGACGGCAGTGGTCGCAGCAGAAGTAGAACGTCTGTCCGTCGCGCTCGGCACGCAGCGCGGACGCTTCGTCCACCGTCATGCCGCAAATCGGGTCAATGGCCATACCGGTTTCTCTCAGCCGGATGCCGCCTCCTTCATAATCTTCATAATGGAGTCTTCCACTTCCTGCGCCACTCCTTTAAGATGCGGCGCGTTGAACATCGCCAGCAGAGTGGTGGGCTTCAAAGTAGCCAGAACGGCTTTGCCGTCCTCCTCGTAAATGGAGATCCGGCAGGGCAATGCGGTGGAGACGCTCATGTTCTGATCGAGAACCTTCTTCGCTTGTTGCGGCTGACAGACCTCGAAGATCAAACATTCACGGGCGAACTCCACGCCCTTCTTCGCCATGGTTTCCTTGAGGTTGTGAACCTGCATGACGCCAAAGTGGTTAGCCTGGACGGCAGTCTGCAAGGCAGCCGCAGCTTCACTCACGTTCTTGTTCGTGGATATTTTGACCAGCATATTCTTCCTTTCATGCTTAACAGTTCACTTCAAAGGCGGGTTGTGAAGGCACACTCATTTCTTGGACACCTTGATAACCAGGGCGACCAGCAGGACGATCACTAGTACGCCGACTACCGTCCAAAGCCACATCCCACCACCCATCCATCCGTATTGGTTCATCATAGTTCCCCCCCTTCATTGTGCTCCTTTTACCGGCCATGCCAATTCCGAGTGCGCGATCATGCGAAGCCGCCTGATGATAGACTACCCTATCGAGGGGGCACTATCACCATGCGAAACCGTCTATTCGTTTTCGGCGCAATCTTGCTGGTCACGTTTCTGTCTGCTGCCATGGCTGCTGACGTGGGCGGCAAGTGGAAGGGGGAAATGAAAACCCCTGACGGGCAGGCGATGGAGGTGAATTTCGACTTCCAGGTGAATGGAGAGCAACTCACCGGTAAGGTCACCAACCAGTTCGGCGAAGAGAAGATCACGGAGGGAACGGTGAAGGGAGATGAGGTCTCGTTCGTCGTCCTGGCCGGCGAAGGCCAATTCAAGATCATCTACAAGGGCAAGATTGCGGGCGACGAACTGAAGTTCATGGTTACGGTGGGCGACTTCGGCAACATGGAGCTCACCGCCAAGCGGGTCAAATGAGACTCACCAGGTTTCTACCGCTGGTGCTCTTGCCGGGGCTGTGCGCGAGTGTGCTCGCGGCTCATGACTCCGCCACCGAGACGCGCTGGCAGCGCAGCGCGCAGAAGAAAGTCGAGCTGACCCGGGACGTCACCTGGCTGACCCATGAACCGCTGGCCTTCCTGCTGCGGCGCGGCGATCACTTCGATGACGAATCCGAGCGCTACCAGCGCATGTATGAGCCCGAGAACTTGAAGCGCATGGCCGCAGCCGGAGTGCGCTTCGGCCGGCTCTACTTCTACAAGGGTTTCGGCCTGGAATACGAGAAGCCCGACATCGAGAAGAGCAAGGCTGCCGCGGAGTTGATGCACCAACTGGGAATGAAGGTCAGCCTCTACTTTGCCGGCACGATGTTCACCGAAACCCTGTACCGCGAGATCCCCGAGGCGAGGAGCTGGGAGCAACGCGACCAGTACGATCATTGGGTCCCGTACGGAATTCAGACGTTCAGGCATTATGCCTGCCCGAACGAGCCGGCCTATCGGGAGTATCTGAAGCGCATCCTGAAGATCGGCGTCCAAGAGCTGCGCGCCGACGAGATCGCCTTCGATAACGTCATGCTGCAGCCTGAGCCGAAGTCCTGCCGCTGCGCGCGGTGCATCCGGGCATTCCATGATTCCCTGCGACGGAAGTATCCGACCAAGGAAGCCGTGATGCGGCGATTCGGACTCCCTGACGTGGATTGGATCATCCCCAACGAATGGGACTCCTCCGCCCGGCCCGAAAGCCTGACGGTGCTGAACGACCCCGTGCTTCAGGAATGGGTGCGGTTCCGCTGCGAGTCCCTGGCCAGGCATGCGAACGACCTGTACGACTATGTGAAGAGCCTGAACCCCAACATCTCGGTGCACTTCAACATCAAGGGCATTTATAGCTTCAATCGCTACTGGACCAACGCCGTGTATCACCCTCTTTTTGTCAACCGGGTCGACGTGATCTCCTTCGACACCGGTGGCTACGAGGCGCGCCTGGACCGGGCGACTGGCGCGCTGGTGTCGCAGATCCGGTCCTACAAGATGGCGCGGCGGCTGAACAGCAGTTGCGATGAAGCGCTACAGGACGAGCTGCGGGCCGCTGTCCACATGGCCTTCGGCTACCAGAAGCCCGTGGCCGGCTACCCCGGAGCACCGTTTCTGGCCGCCAGCGTCTTCACCCCGATCCTCGAGTTCTTCCGCGAGTACAACGACCGCTACTTCACCGAAGCCGACAACGTGGCAGACGTCGCGGTGCTTCGCACCTGGGCTTCCATGGCCTACAGCATCGGCGCCACTTCGGTACCCGCGGATTTGATGGAACAGGTGCTCATCCAGCACAAGATTCCGTTCGACCTGTTGTTCGAAGAGCAACTGGAGCGCATTGGACGCTACGCCGCGGTAATCCTGGCGGGCCAGGAGTGCATCTCCAACACCCAAGCGGAGATCCTGCTGCAATATGTGCGCAAGGGCGGGACCCTGGTACTGGCCGGCAACACCGGCCAGTACAACGAGTGGCGGGAACGGCGGCGCGTGAATCCGCTATTGCCGGCCCGCAACGAGGGTCAGGGGCGCATCATTTACATCCCCCAGATAATCCAGGCAGCCACTGGGACCGCCAGGCCGCAAGCGGCTGAAGATCCCGAACCGGGCGCCGCGGCACAGACCGCTCAGCGCATGACGCCGGCGCAGTGGGTGCTACCGAAAAACCATGCGGAGATCCGGAATGCCATCGTGGCGGGTCTACCGAAAGGGCTTTCCATCACCAGCGGAGCGCCGCTCACTACGGTGATGGAAATACTCAACCGGCCCAAGACGCTGGAGACGATTGTCCACTTCATCAACTTCGACCGGCAAGAGGATCTCTCGCCTTTCCCGGTAACCGTCCGCAGGCAGTTCGCGGGGCGCGTGAAATCCGTGACGTGCTTCTCCCCGGACAGGGATGATCCGGTCGCGCTTCCATTCACGGAGTCGGGCGATCAAGTGGCCTTCACGATGCCCACGACCCGGCTGTACGCGATGGTTGTGGTGGCCCACCAGTAGAGCCGGTATAGGAGGGAAACATCATGATAGAGCGAGTTGCAGCATTTCTTTTCGGCGCACTCATAGCATCGGTGCCGGTGAATGGCGGGCTTCAAGCGGCCGTGTTCGATGTGAAGACGTACGGCGCCACGGGCGACGGCAAGACGCTCGACACGGCCGCCATCAACAAAGCGGTGGAGGCTGCGTCCGCGGCCGGCGGAGGCACGGTCAGTTTTCCGGCGGGGACCTTTGTGTCCGGGACCATCCGTCTGAAGAGCAACGTATCCATCAACCTGGACCAGGGCGCCACGCTGGAGGCCACAACCGACCCAACGGCCTATGACGAAGCCGAGCCCAACCAGTGGAGTCAATACCAGGACTTCGGCCACAGCCACTGGCACAACAGCCTCATGTGGGGCGAGAACGTCGAGAACATAACCATCTCCGGCAGCGGTCTGATCCACGGGAAGGGCCTGACGCGCGGTGAGGGCGGCAAGGTTGGCAACAAGGCCATCGCTCTCAAGCTCAGCCGCAACGTCACTATCAAGGACGTCTCGTTCCTGATGTGCGGCCATTTCTGCCTTCTGGCCACCGGTGTCGACAACCTCACCATCAACAACATCAAGATCGACACCAACCGCGACGGGCTCAACATCGACTCCTGCCGCAACGTCCACATCTCCGACAGCAGCGTCAACTCGCCCTACGACGACGCGATTGTCATGAAGAGCTCCCACGCGCTGGGCTTCGCGCGCGCGGTAGAGAATCTGACCATCACCAACTGCATCGTCAGCGGCTGGGACCGGGGCTCGTTCCTCGACGGCACCTACAAGTATGTGGAGGCCAGCGCCCCCGACAGGTGGGGCCCGACGGGCAGGATCAAGTTCGGCACGGAGTCCGAAGGCGGCTTCAGGAACGTCACCATTTCCAACATCGTCTTCGACCACTGCCGGGGCCTTGCGCTCGAGACCGTGGACGGCGGCATTCTCGAGGACATGACGATCACCAATCTCGTAATGCGCGACGTTGTGAATTCTCCGATATTCATGCGGCTGGGTGCGCGGATGCGCGCTCCCGCCGGCGTCCCCGTCGGCGCGCTGCGGCGGGTGACCATCAGCAACGTCAGGGTCTACAATTCCGACCCGCGCTACGGCTCAATCATCAGCGGGATGCCCGGATATGACATCGAGGACGTGAAGCTGAACGACATCCGGATCTACTATAAGGGCGGCGGCACCAAGGAGCAGGCGGCGCGGGTCCCACCAGAGAATGAGAAGGCGTACCCCGAGCCCGCCATGTTTGGCGACATGCCCTCCTACGGCTTCTTCATTCGCCATATGAAGGGAATCGAGTTGAACAACGTCGAAGTCAGCTTCCTGAAAGAGGACCTTCGGCCCGCGTTCGTCCTGGATGACGTGAAGGGCGTGGAACTGAACAACGTTAAGGCGCAGACTGCCCCAGGCGTCTCCGCCTTCGTGTTGAAGAACGTCGATAACTTCATCGTGCGCAACTCATCGGTGCCCGACGCGAAACTTGATAGCGTCAAAGAGAAGCAATTCTAGCTTCTAACGCACGACTGGCGTAATCGCCTGACCCTGGGCGGAAGCGAGGCGTTGAGATCCGCACCCGCCTGGCTGGTGTGGGTATGGTCAATGGTGAAGAATTCCCTGACCTTCTCTTGCCCCGTTTTTTCGTAGACGTCGGCGATGTATTTCCGCATGTACCAGCCAAAGGTGCGCACTACTTCCTTGTCTCCCGCACGCGTGGTGATCTCCATGATTTCCTCGCCAACAGGGCATTGATGTAGGTCATAAGGCGGGCAACCGAAGAGGATATCTTCAATTCTCTGTCCAGAGATTGGCCGCAATTGCCCGATTTACCGGCCGATCCTGGCGCCGTTCAATTCTCTTAAGGCAAAAATGCGCTCGGCTGATCCGGGTCCGGCCAGGAAGCCGAGACATTCGCCCAAAGACTCGCATTGATGGATCAGGAGGACGATGGGAATCGAGATCAACCACGCGGCCCTACGTTCGGTGGCGCGCAAGGCCTTGCCGGCGCGAAAGAGCTGTAGCATGGGGAGCACAAACGGAGCGGCAAGACCCAGGATCAGGCGGCGATTGAAACCCCATGAAAAGACACGGGCGCGACGGGCGGCCTGAAGCCGGCTGAATAGAAAATGGCAATAAAGCAATTCCAAAAAGCTGGCGTAAGACTCGTGGGCCACCCGCGCTTTGGATTCTATATAGAACTTGAGTCCACGTTCGCGAAGACTTTCGTGGAGAAGGTAATCCATTTCGAGCAACTCACCCAGCGGTTGTTGAACACCAGGAGCTCCGCCTTTTGATAGGAGACATTGCAGCCGGGAAGGCGGGTGGTTGGCCCGCCTGAGCGGGCGTGGGACCACATTCCATATTCGGCCAGGAAAATTGCGCGGTATAGATAACTATCGGGACTCCCGTTGCTAAATGCATACCCCACCGCGGCCCAGCCCGCCCGATGAGCCTTGATGATGGCATCCGACCAGTCCGGTTCGGGATAACAATGATCCTCAAGAAATGCGACATAGGGAGCTGTTGCGTTCCTGGTCCCTTCAAATCTAGCTTTTCCTGGCAGCACTCCCGCATCGGTGCGGAGAACCCGGACCTGGAAATCCAGTGGAAGCGAAAGCGCCGGCGCACCTTCCGACGCCGCATCGACGATGATGATCTCCAGCTTGTCCCTCCCGGTTTGCGCAGCGAGCGCCGCCAACATCTTCCGCATTCTGTCTCTCCGGTCGCCGGCCACGACAATAACGGAGAGCAGGGCTTCGCTGCTATCCAGGCGCATGGTTTACGTTCTTCTCAATATGGCTTCAGCACGGGCCTCGCCTCTTTGTAGCGCGCATAGGCGAGTTCCCATGTGCGCGATACTCGGCCAATAGCGTCATCTGCTCTCGAGAGAAAGATGGGCCTGAAAAAGCCACACAGCCCGCAAAGCCGGGTGAATTGATCCTGCATGTCATCGGAGCTATCGGGCAGACGCTTTCTCCCTATATCCAAGCCGAAAACACGGTCAATGCCTCCGCATATGGGATGAGGATAATACCCGTACCGGGTCAGTCCCAAGCCGTAACATGCAGGCAGATAACACCCGTGCGAAAACTCGACGCCGGCAAACTCCGGAACATCGCAAGGTGCGATGTTGAATGCACAATGATGTTGCTGAAAGCTGGACTGTTTCCGGGTGTTCACCACAAGGATGCCGCGCCGCCGCAGGGAATCGAGCAGCGGGCGGGATTGCTCCCGGTACCCGTTCGTCGAAAGCCGTATGTTGGTCCGGCGCGAAGAAGTTCTTTGATACTTCAGCAGGAGTGCGACTATATCGTTCAATTGTGGATGAAGCGTCGGTTCCCCTCCCTCTAGGGCGATCTCTTTCCACAATCTGCGCTGCTCGACGCTCTCCTTTACGAAGTTCTCGATCTGGACGACGGACATGTGTTCGTTTGCCGGCGCTTGCCGCTCACCACAGGACCGGTTGCAGTCCCTGCAATGCAGATCACACGAAGACGTGATATCAATGATGATCCTTCGATGCGATGGCCGATATGGGGGACCGGAGCGTACGGCGTTGCCGACCTCCAGCCTCTCGACCAAGCGAATGGGATTGAGCGGAAAGTCTTCCCACCGCTCCGCAGTGCGGCCAGGCAGATGCTTCGCGAGTTTCGCCCAGGTCGATTTCAATACGTGGTTCATCGCCAATATTTCCAGCGATTGATCCAATAGGATGTCAGGGATTCCAGGGCCCACACGGGGTCGCGGCGAAAGAAGGCCAGGAAGCGCCTGCGGCACGGATGGCTGTAAAACCCGATGAAATGCGGCAGGATGGACTTGTTCTTCAGGAACAGGGCCTTGCCCCTTGCATCCAAGGTCCCGATCTTCCGGTCGATCTCCTCGTACAGCGCGCGCATAAACTCGCCGAGCGTCTTCTGATGCTGCTTCAGTGTCTGCTTTCCCAATGTGCTGTCGCTATGATGCCGCCAATAGACGATACTGCTGCGGTCGA
The DNA here is from genome assembly GCA_963734625.1 of Bryobacterales bacterium. GTDB lineage: Bacteria > Acidobacteriota > Terriglobia > Bryobacterales > Bryobacteraceae > CAVTHW01. The sequence continues at coordinate 310,946 of CAVTHW010000016.1, forward strand.
GAAAGAATTCAGATCGCATGCTCAGTTGGACCAGTATCCACCAGTCGACATAAAGAATATCCGGGGAGAGGTTCAGGGAGATATCCGCCAGCAGGGATCTTCTGGTCACGAAAGCAGAAAATGTGGCGACATTGTTCTTTCTCATCAGGTTTCCCAGGTTTCGGAATGAGACATGTCGCGGCACGAACAACCCCAGAATCCACTGCCGGAAGGCCATGTCGCAGCCATACCAGCCCTCGGATACGATTTTGTATGGTGAAAAAATCACCCCTATTTCCGGATGGCGGTCCAGCAGCGCCATTTTCCGCTCCAGGTACTTCCTGTCCCACCGGTCATCGGCTTCGAGAAAAGCGATGTAATGGCCTTTGCAGGCAGCTATACCCAGGGCATAGCTGCGGGCGATGCCCAGATTCTGATGCTGCGGATGATGGTGAAAGCTTAGCCTGTCCGGGCTACGGTCGACCAGCCTGCGGATGCTCTCAATGGAGTCATCGCGAGATCCGTCATCCACGAGGATAACTTCAAGATCCTCAAACGTCTGGCCTAGCACCGACTCGATCGCACCGGCAAGATAACGCCCCTGATTGTAATTCACCACAATAACGCTGACTTTGGGCGCCGCTAGCAGGCCGGGCCGGTTGCCGCATTGAGCATTGACCGTGGATGTTTGAATCTGGAAGTGCCTCATTTCCGGCGAGTTCTCAAACACGAAGGGTCCGAATATCCCGCATCGGTGGTTGGCCGAAGAGACGGCTGTATTCGCGGTTGAATTGGCTGGCGCTTTCGTATCCGACCTCAAAGGCCGCACTTGCGGCGTCCAGACCATCCATGAGCATGCGTCCCCGCGCTGCCTGCAACCGAAGCTGCTTCTGATACTGAAGAGGACTCATGGCGGTCAGCGCCCGGAAATGGTGGTGCAGCGTGGACACGCCCATGCCCGCGATTTCCGCGAGGTCTTCCACCCGCAGCGGCTTCGCGTAGTTCGCCCTGATCCAGGCGATCGCTCTTGCCGTGCGGTGGCTCTGGTCTCCTAGCGTTGCAATCGCTCGAAGGCGTGCCCCCTCCGCCCCCCGAAGGATCCGGTAGATGATCTCGCGTTCAATCAGGCCACTGAGAAAGGGAATGTCCTGCGGCGTGTCCAGCAGGTCCACGAGCCGGCAGCATGCACTGAGAAACTCCACGGTGGTCTCACCGGTGGCCATGGCGGGACTGTCAGACGGCGCCTCAGCAACCTGAATCTCCTCGCGGCTGAGAAGCTCCCGGACCACGGGCATTTCGAGTTTGAGCGACAAGGCCAGGCAGGGCGCCTCTTCACTGGCCTCGATCACCCGGCTGACGACCGGCAGATCGACCGACGTCAGCAGGAATCGCGACGCATCGTAGATGAAAGTGGTTGCGGCCGAGGTCTACCCGCTTTCGCCCTTGGGCGATCACGGTCACGCTCGGCTCGTAGGTCATCGAGCACGGAGCGGTCGGGGCGGTCCGCCGGTGGAGCGTCAGCCCGGGAATATCCGTTGCCCGGTTCTCTGCGGAGCCCATGAACAAGGCAATCTTGCGAGCCAGCTCAGCCCGCAATTCACGTGCTCGATCTGGCAGCGGAGTGGCGTGTTCCCTGTGGTTTTTCATGGTAACGGTTTCGCTCTCCTCTACCCCAGGATAACTGCCGGCTCTGTGCGTGGATCAACAGTGCAAGAGAAATAGGCAATAAATCGGAAGGATCAGGATACCGCCTCCACGGCGCTCGACCCTAACCTGGAGATGAGAGAACCGGTTTCGAAGGAGAAGCAATGCAGAAGCGCAAACTTGGAAAGAGCGGCCTGGAAGTTTCGGCTCTCGGGCTCGGCTGCATGGGAATGAGCTTTGGCTACGGTCCGGCCAAAGACAAGCAGGAGATGATCCCGGTTATCCGGGCAGCCGTGGAACGCGGCGTCACGTTCTTCGATACCGCGGAAGTCTACGGCCCGTTCATCAATGAAGAACTCGTGGGTGAAGCCCTCGCTCCCTTCCGTGAGCAGGTGGTGATCGCCACCAAGTTCGGGTTCCACTTCGATCCGAACACCGGCAAACAGGCCGGGCTGAACAGCCGGCCCGAGCACATCAAGGAGGTCGCCGACGCCTCGCTCAAGCGACTCAAGACCGATGTCATCGATCTGTTCTATCAGCACCGTGTTGACCCGAACGTGCCAATTGAAGACGTGGCGGGAGCGGTGAAGGACCTGATTCAGGAAGGCAAGGTCAAGCACTTCGGCCTTTCAGAAGCAGGCGTGCAGACTATCCGCCGCGCACACGCGGTTCAGCCCGTCACCGCCCTTCAGAGCGAGTACTCGCTGTGGTGGAGGGAGCCTGAGGCGGAGATCCTTCCGGCTCTCGAGGAACTCGGAATCGGCTTTGTTCCGTTTCAGCCCTCTGGGCAAAGGGCTATCCTCACGGGCAAGATCGACGAAAATACGACGTTCGACAGCTACCGACTTCCGCAACACCGTGCCTCGTTTCACGCCCGGAGGCTCGTGAAGGCGAATCGAGCGCTAGTTGATCTGCTGGAGACAATCGCTGAGCGCAAGAAGGCGACACCGGCTCAGATCGCGCTCGCCTGGCTTCTCGCCCAGAAGCCCTGGATGGTTCCGATTCCAGGGACGACGAAACTGCCATCGCCTGGAGGAGAACATCGCGGCAGCCGCCATCGAACTCAGCGATGAAGATCTCCGCGAAATTGAGAGCGCCACATCCAAGATCACGGTGCAAGGAGCTCGCTACCCGGAGGCCGCGCAAAGGATGATCAACCGCTAAGGGCAATCGAGGAGCAACATGCGTGCCGGCATTTTCGGTTCGGGAGAATCCAACAGGAGCATAGACCCATGTACAACACGAAGGCTTACGCCGCTGCCAGTGCGACCTCGCCGCTTGCGGGCACGACAATCGCGCGTCGCGATCCAACCGAACACGACGTGCAGATCGAAATCCTCTTCTGCGGCATCTGCCACTCCGATCTCCATTCGGTCCGCAACGAGTGGAGCGAGTTCATGCCCACTGTCTACCCGATTGTCCCGGCCATGAGATCGTCGGGCGTGTCACCAAGGTCGGCTCGGCAGTTACCAAGTACAAGCCGGGCGACCTCGCCGCGGTCGGCTGCCTGGTCGACTCTGACCGCACCTGCCCCCAGTGCAAAGCGGGGCTTGAGCAGTTCTGCCCGAACCTGACGCTCACCTTCAACTCCCCGGACAAGCATCTCGGAGGCGTGACCTACGGTGGCTACTCCGATAGCATCGTCGTCGATGAACGCTTCGTGCTGCGCGTCCCCTCCAACCTGGATCTCGCCGGAGCCGCACCGCTCCTCTGCGCCGGCATCACAACATACTCGCCCATGCGCCACTGGGGCGTCACCAAGGGCAAGAAGGTTGGCGTGGTCGGTCTCGGCGGGCTGGGTCACATGGGCGTGAAGTTCGCACATGCGCTCGGAGCCCACGTCGTCGTCTTCACCACCTCGCCCAACAAGAAGGAGGACGCACTCCGCCTCGGCGCCGACGAAGTCGTCGTTTCCCGCAATGCCGACGAGATGCAGAAGCACGCGGGCAGCTTCGACTTCATCCTCGACGCCGTCTCCGCCGAGCACGACATCAACGCCTATCTCAACCTGCTTGGCGTCGACGGCAACCTCACCCTTGTCGGCGCGCCTGCGAAGCCTCTCGCCGTCGCCGCCTTCAGCCTCATCGTTCGGACGCCGCAGCCTCTCCGGCTCGCTCATCGGCGGCATCGCCGAGACCCAGGAGATGCTCGACTTTTGCGGCGCGCATAACATCACCGCCGATGTCGAAGTGATCCCTATCCAGAAGGTCAACGAAGCTTACGAGAGACTGCTCAAGTCCGATGTGAAGTACCGCTTCTCCATCGATATGGCTTCTCTCAAATCTGAGTAAAAGAAGGATATCTATTTCACATGTCTAAACTGAGCCGAATTTTCTCTATTCTCTTCTTCTTGTGCATCCCCGCGCTGGCGGCCGATTGGGCCACATGGCTAGGGCCCAACCGCGATGGGAAAACAACTGAAACGGGTCTGCTGACGTCATGGCCGGTAGGCGGACCCAAGGCCGTATGGAAGGCGACGGGACTCGGCGAAGGCTACTCTTCCATGGCTGTGGTGGGCAATCGTATTTATACCCAGGGTCAGGAGGGTGACCAGCAGTTCGTCCTGGCTCTGGATGTGGCTAGCGGGAAACAGGTCTGGAAGACGCCGACCGGCAAGGCTTTTGGCAGCGACCAGGGCGGCGGCCCGCGCGGCATGCCGACGGTGGACGGCAACCGGCTGTACGCGCTCGCCAGTGATGGAACGTTTGTCTGTCTCAACACGGAAACAGGCAGGCGTGTGTGGGGATTCAACTACATCGAAAAGTTCGGTTCTACCATACCCAAGTGGGGTTTCAGTGAGTCCGCGCTGGTTGACGGCGACCGCGTGATTATTAATCCGGGCGGAAAAGGAGCTGGAATTGTCGCTCTCAACAAGACCACCGGGGCTGTCGTCTGGCAGTCACAGGACGACCTGGCCAACTATTCCTCGGTTCTGCCCTTGGATTTCGGCGGCCTCCACATCTATACGGTACTGATGGCGTCGGCCGCCATTGGAGTGGACGCCAAGGACGGCTCCCTGCTCTGGCGCTACGAAAAGGCGGCCAACCGGTCCCGCATCAACATTCCCACGCCGGTGTATGCGGACGGACACGTGTTTTACTCGAGCGACTACGATAACGGCTGCGCGTTGCTGAAACTCACGGCCGAAGGCGGCAAGGTCACGGCTACGGAAGTGTACTTCAGCCGCGACATGCAGAACCACTACACCACCTCGATCAAGGTAGGTGATTACCTGTACGGCTTCAGCGGCAACCAACCGGGCATTCTCGTTGCCATGGAGTTCAAGACCGGCAAGGTGGCATGGAAGGACCGCAGCGTGGATAAGGGCAACTGCATCTTCGCTGAGAACCTGCTGTACTGCCAGGGCGAAAGCGGCAAGATCGGACTGATCGATCCGTCACCGGCGGGATACAAGGAAATCTCCCGGTTTGCGTTCCAGTCGGCACAGGAGGGCGGCCCATTCTGGGCGCCAAGCGGGCATATGTGGACGGTGCCGGTGATTGCCAACGGCAGGCTCTATCTTCGCGACCAGGACAATCTCTACGCTTACGACATCAAGCGTTGAACCGGATTTGCGGCATCACGGACGTACTGCGTCTGTTCCGCCTTGAAGGCGTGGCCGTTTCCACCCTATGCGACGAGCTGAGCGTTAAGCCGGCCGTCTTCCACCGCTGGCAGAAGGAGTTCTTCGGGAACGGTGTGGCGGCGAGCAACACCGTAAAGGTGCACCCGCGTACGGGACGCGAAGATGCACGACTGCCGGACAAGCGGCAATCTCCGAGGTTCAATCCACCGCCCGTGTATGGGCTATTTCGGCTTGCGCCTTTTTCTGCCAATCCGGTAACGCGGCCACCCTTGTCGTTCGTCCACAACAAAGATGGAGTTTTCTCCATTATGCGCAGAAAGGAAACCCGTAAATTGAAAGACCCCGATGCTGGAATCACACCCGAGTGCAGCGTTCCATCCCGGCTAACCCGCCGAGAGACGCTGAAGCGGACTTTATTGGCGGGTTTAATCCTTCCCCGAGCATTTGGTCAACGCGGGCGGGGCGGGCGAGGTGGTCGCCGCTATGTGGATCCGTCCCAGATTCCCGTCTACCGGTACAAGACACTGCCGGTAAGCAGATTTCGGGAACTCCAGGCGGAATACGACAAATCGCTCGCGAGCCCGCTTTACAGCCGAGCGAAGGCTTTTCGCGACCAGGTGGCGAAGTTGAGCTTCAAGATCCCAGCGGATTTTCCGACTGCGAAGTCGGCCATTGTCGTGGCGGCATTCACGAAATCGATGTATGTGAGGTTCACCTTGGACGGGGCGCAGTTTCGGCTCCTCGTCCCGCCCCAGTACTACGCGGATGACATGAACGCGGCGAAGCTCCGTGGCATCGTGCAGAAGGAAGTCATCAAGAACACGAACAACCGGATCGTCGACATTTCCGAAAGCGCGCCTCTGAAGCTTCTGGCGGCCCGCAGCGGCCTCGGCCTCTATGGCAAGAACAACTTGATTTTTGTCGATGGCATGGGAAGCTATAACCTGCTCTATGCGTTTCTGACCGATTATGCGTTCGCTGAAGATAACTGGACGCAACTGAGAATCTTGGAACGTTGCCGGCGCTGCGACCGCTGCGACCGGAGTTGCCCCACGGCATGTTTTTTGCAGAATGCTCTCCCCATCAACATTGACAGGTGCGTCACGCTCTATAACGAGATACCGGGGGCGTTTCCGAATTGGATGATGCGCAGCAGCCACACCGCGTTGATGGGTTGCTTACGCTGTCAGGACTCCTGCCCCGAAGATGGCGGGTATGCCGAAATCTCGGAGATGCTGGAAGACGTCTCCGAGGATGAAACCAGGAAGATTTTGAAAGGGGTGGCCGATGATGCGCTGGTTAAATCGCTGCAGCGCAAGCTCAGACAGTTTCCGGCTACCGCGTCAAAAGAGGTACTTCCGATTCTGACCAGGAACCTGTCCGTTCTGACGCGATCGTAGAGTGAACCAGACCGTGCTCGGAGCTGCGGGATCAGAGACCACCAAGTCATCCCATTCAATGGGCCGGATACGATTCGTCCGGATCGTTTGCCAGGTTTCGTTTTTTGCCCTGTTCCTCGTGGGGCTGCTCGGGACGCGTTCCTCGGGAAAAGAAACGATCGGAGCGGTGGAGCGATTCTTCCACTTCGATCCGCTGCTTGGCGTGACAACCATCGTGGCTTCCCGGACCTTTCAAGCGGCCTTTGGGTTTGCCCTCGTCACCATCGTGGTTACGGCTCTGTTCGGCCGCTACGTGTGTGGCTGGGTGTGTCCGCTGGGGTCTTTGCTCCACTTCTTCTCCTTTCTGTTCGCGAAATTGAGGTGGGTCAAACCCAGGATTGAAGCAGCCGGGCACCTCCGCTGGAAGTACCTGATCCTGCTCTTCGTCCTTGTGGCGAGCGTCTTCACGCTCGATTTTGCCGGATTTCTCGATCCGCTCTCTTTGCTCTACCGCTCATTCTCCACTGCGGTCCTTCCCGTGGCCTCCAACTCGGCAGGCGCCGTAGCGACTCTCCTCCGCAGCACGGGCGCGCCGTTTCCCGGCGAGCGCTGGACGGACTTCTTCCAAAGTCTGATGATCCAAACCATGTTCCGCCAGGGAGTGGTCATCGGGCTGGTCTTTCTCGGAGTCATCCTTCTCAATCTCGTGCGGCCGCGGTTCTGGTGCAGATACATATGTCCGGCCGGGGCCCTGCTTGGCGTTCTTGCCCGTTGGCATCCCGTCAAACTGAAGATCGCCGATAAATGTAACGGCTGCCAGCTCTGTTCTCTCCGCTGCCCGTCGCAGGCAAGCCCCTATCCTGACGATAAATGGAAGAAGGCCGAATGTTTCCATTGCTACAACTGCGCCTCCGATTGTTCGCAGGACGCGATCCGTTTTCCGCTGGCGGCGCAGACGAAGAAGTCTCCTGGGATAGACCTGTCGCGCCGCGAGATTGTCCTCGCTTCCACTCTCGGGATCGTTGCCGCTCCTTTGCTGAGCGTTTCCGGCTCGGAGCGCCCGTCGGAGAAGCTGATCCGGCCTCCCGGCGCACTCATGGAGTCTCAATTCCTGTCAAAGTGCATCCGGTGCGGCGAATGCATGAAGGTATGTCCGACCAACGGACTCCAATACGCATTCGACGAAGGGAGCATGCTGGCGCTCTGGACCCCGGTGCTGGTGCCCCGTATCGGATCTTGCGAATACTACTGCTCGCTCTGTGGCCAGGTCTGTCCGTCCGCAGCCATCCGGGAACTGACCGTGAAGGAGAAGCAGAAAATCAGGATCGGCGCAGCCTGGATTCGGAAGGACCGCTGTCTGACGTTTTCGATTGGCGAGCCGTGCCGCGTCTGCGAGCAGAAATGCCCGACTTCTCCCAAGGCGATCGTGATGGTGGATAGTGAGTTCTCCGCGCCGGAAGGGAAGATCCAGATTCAGGTGCCGATCGTGGATCCATCGTTGTGCATCGGGTGCGGCATCTGCGAAAACAGGTGTCCGGTGGAGGATGAACCCGGGATCTACTGCACGAGCTACGGCGAGTCCCGCTCGGAAAAGGACTTGAACATACCGCAGTACGGCAAGTAGCAGGACGCCTCAAAACCGGCCACCGGAACTGACTCAGGACATTGACCACGACGGTGGGTTTACCCCGTAGTGTCCAAAATGCTTGACACGCGCCGTCAGGCTGGTACAGAATACCGGTCAGGTCGCTTTCTGCTGCGGCTTTGCAAGCGCGTGCATCAGTAGCCTGCGGCGCTTCTGACAGCCGGCGTCGATCTGGCGCGGGAGCCTCGTGGAAGGGGCAGCCGTAGTGGTGTTAAGTACTGAAGGAGGATCTATGAAGCGAACGATGCTCTTGGCAGTTCTGGCATGCGTCAGCGCTTGGGGACAACCTCCAGCAGATTGCAAGCCAAACGTGCTGAATATTCCGAATGCGCCCTACCCCTGCATCTTTCCAGATAACCGGGTGATGTTTCGCGTCGCGGCGCCGGATGCGCAGAAGGTGTCCGTCCGGGTGGGGCGGGGCTTGGACATGACGAAGGGAGCCGACGGGCTGTGGTATGTCACGAGCACGCCGCAGGTGGTGGGCTTCCATTACTACACCCTCTCGATCGATGGGGCCGTGGTGGCCGATCCGGCCACGAGGACCTTCTTTGGATCCGGCTACGATAACAGTGCCATCGAGATACCCGAACCCAGCGTGGACTATTACACTCTCAAGAATGTTCCCCACGGGCAGGTGAGCCAGCGGTGGTATTTCTCCAAAATTACGGGCGCCTGGCGTCGGGCGTATGTCTACACGCCGCCGGACTACTTGACCAATAACAGGGCTCGTTACCCCGTCTTCTATCTTCTGCACGGCTGGGGCGAAAACGAGCAGGGCTGGCACACGCAGGGCCGCGTCGATATCATTCTCGACAACCTGATAGCGGGGAAGAAGGCCAAGCCGATGATCATCGTCATGGATAACCTGAACGCGGTGCGGCCGGGCGAGAGTGCGGCTCTGTATGGCGCTCGAGGGACCCTCACGCAAGCCGTGGCGCAACCTGCAGGGCCGCCTGCCGGCAGGGGGCCGACTGCGGCTGCTGGAGCAGCGGGCAGAGCGCCGGGCGGAGTTCCTGGTGCAGCCCCGGCCAGCGGCCGAGGGCCCATGGCCAGTTCGGTGTTCAGCGAAATGATGTTCACGGACCTGATTCCGATGGTGGAAGCGACTTACCGTGTTGCGCCAGGGCGCGAGAACCGTGCCATGGCCGGGCTCTCGATGGGTGGGATGCAGACCTTCACGACGGCGCTGGCCAATTTGGACAAGTTTGCCTACATCGGCGGATTCAGCGGCAGCAGCGGCGGCCCCGGCAGAGGAGGCACATTCGATCCCAAGACCGCCAGCGGCGGCGTCTACGCCGATGCAGCCGCGTTCAACAAGAAGGTCAAGGTACTCTTCTTGGGAATCGGCTCGGCGGAAGGTCAAGCGACAAAGACCTTCAGCGATGAGCTCAGGAAGGCGGGCATCAACAACGTCTATTTCGAGTCGCCGGACACAGCCCACGAATGGCTGACCTGGCGCCGGTGCCTCAACGATTTTGCGCCTCGGTTGTTCCGATAGGCCAAAACGGGAATTCCGGTTCAAGCTAAAGGAGAAACTCGTCAATGCAATCGAAATCCAGCCGACGGCAGTTCGTTGGCGGCGCCGCAGCCGCTTCGCTTACAGCGCTCTTGCCGAAAAGCGTATTCTCTCAAGGTCCCACTCCCCAGAGCGTCGTCGTACGGCCTGGCGTCGAGATCGGCGTCGTCCGGCCGGAGTTGCACAGCCACTTCGCCGAGCATCTCGGATCGTGCGTCTACGGCGGGCTGTGGGTCGGCAAGGACTCGCGCATCCCCAACGTGGATGGCTATCGGAAGGCCGCCATCGACGCTCTTAAGGAACTCGGCATCCCGGTGCTCCGCTGGCCCGGCGGGTGCTTTGCCGACAACTACCACTGGCGCGACGGCATCGGCCCCGTCAACAACCGGCCCAAGCGCGTTAACATGAACTGGGCCAACGCGCTCGAAGACGGCAGCTTCGGCCTGCACGAGTTCATCGGCCTTTGCCGCCTGATCGGCGCCGAGCCGTACCTCTCCGTCAACGTGGGCAGCGGAACGCCGCAGGAGGCGCTCGACTGGGTCGAGTACTGCAACTTCGCGAAAGGAACGACGCTTTCCGACGAGCGCATCGCCAACGGCGGGACCGAGCCGTTCAAGGTCCGCTACTGGGGCATCGGGAACGAGGCGTGGGGCTGCGGCGGGCGCATGACGCCGGAGTATTACGCCAACATCTACCGCCAATATGCGAACTACATGCGGGCGTTTGGCGGAACGAGTCCCTTCCTGATCGCCTGCGGCCCCAGCCAGAACGACGCGGCCTGGACCCGCGGCTTCTTCAATGGCATGGGAGGCGGACGCGGGCCCACTGGCTACGCCATGCACTACTACCAGAACGGCAGCCTCCCACCGACCGCGTTCACGGTGGACGCCATGAACCAGCAGTTGTCCACGTACCAGACGGTGGAGCGGGCCATCGTCTACCAGCGCACGCTCATCGACAGCTACAATCCTCCCGCCGCGGCGGGCCGAGGCGGTCGCGGAGGCGCGACGGGCGGGAGAGGCGGCATGGGACAGGGCGTGGCGCTGCTCCTGGATGAATGGGGCGTGTGGGATCAACTGAACGGGGAAGAGCAGAAGAAATACGGCCAGTTGTGGCAGCAGAGCACGATGCGCAGCGCTGTCGCAGCGGGTCTCGGACTCAACATCTTCAACCGGCAAGCCGACAAGCTGTACATGTGCAATATCGCGCAGATCGTGAACGTGCTTCAGTCGCTCCTGTTGACGGACGGCCCCACGGGTCAGAACTGCGTGAAGACGACCACCTACCACGCGTTCGCCCTGTTCAAGCCGCACCGCTCCAAGATGGCGGTGAAGGTGGAAGGCGGCGGCGCGAATCCGCTGGATCTTTCGATGTCAGCCTCCAAGAGCGGGTCGGAACTGGTGATCAGCTTCGTGAACCCGAAGAGCGACGCCAATCTCCGGATCGACTGCTCGCTGGACGGCCGGACGGCGAGGAGCGCGACGGCGCAGATTCTGACGCACAAGGACTTCAACGCCGCGAACACGTTCGGGAACCCGAACGCGATCGTGCCCCAATCACATCCGATCCAGGCGGCGGGGACATCGGTAAAGCTGGACCTACCCCCGATGTCGGTCGTGACGGCGACGGTTCAGATGGGATGAATGCCCCCCTTCATTTCGCGGCGAGGCCGCTCGGCGCGGTCGTTCGGCGCGAAGGTGCCATTCTCCCGCTAGTTTTGGCGCTGCTGTGTGCGGCGCTTCCTGGAGCAGCCCAGACCCCGAGCCGGTCGTGGGCAGCCGACAACGGAAACGGGACTTATTCCAACCCGCTCTTCTACGACGAGTTCTCCGACCCAGACATGATTCGTGTGGGCGAGGACTACTACCTGACGGGCACCACCATGCACACCATGCCGGGTCTGCCCATTCTGCATTCCCGCGACTTGGTGAACTGGCGCATCATCGCCTATGCCTTCGACCGCCTGGACCTGGGTCCGGATTTCCGCCTCGAGGGCGGCAGGAGTATTTACGGCGGGGGCATCTGGGCCCCGAGTTTTCGCTACCACAACGGAACCTATTACATCTTCGCCAACGTGAACCGCTTCGGCCTCCAGGTGTTTCGCGCGACCGATCCGCGCGGTCCTTGGAAGCACAACCGGATCGATCCGGGCCTCCACGACCTCTCCGTCCTGTTCGATGATGACGGGAAGATCTACGCGGTATACGGGGCCACCACCATACGTATCGTCGAACTGAACCAGGACCTCACCGCACAGGTCCCCGGTACGGACCGCGTGCTGATCGACCGGAGCCAGGGCATGGGAGAAGGCTCGCACATCTACAAACTCAAGGGCAGATACTACATTGTCAGCGCGATTCCCGGCGCGCACGTGCCCATGAAGTGCGCCCGGGCCGACAAACTCGCGGGACCGTGGGAAGTGGTGACGATCAGCGAAGGAGAGAGCCTGGGAATCGGCCAAGGCTACAGACCGAGGGGCCGTCGCCTGGCTCCGCCGTACGAAATCAGTCCACCGGATTCCAGCGAGCGCCTGAGCCTCACGCTGCATCAGGGCGGGATCATCGACACGCCATCCGGCGAATGGTGGGGCTATTCCATGCAGGACCACAACTCCGTCGGGCGGCTGACGTCTCTATCCCCGGTCACCTGGGTGGATGGCTGGCCCTATTTCGGTCTGCCTGGGAATCTCAAGCGGTCGCCGTCGACCTGGGTGAAGCCGAACACAGGGCGCGTCGAGCCGATCACTGCTCCTTACGATCGCAGCGACAACTTCTCTGGGCCCAAACTCCAGGCGGTCTGGCAGTGGAATCACGTTCCGGACGATACCAAGTGGTCGATCACCGAGCGTCCGGGCTACTTGCGCCTGCATTCCCTTCCCGCGGCCGATTTCTGGTGGGCGCGCAACTCCCTGACGCAACGCGCGATCGGGCCGGAATCGACGGCGACCACGGAGTTGGACGCGAGCGGTCTTAAAGCCGGCGACATCGCCGGATTAGCGCTGCTGAACTCGCCGTATGCTTGGATCGGGCTGATGCGCGACGAAAAAGGCTTTGCCGTCGCGGAGTACGACCATATCACCGGGAAGACCGTCCGCGAGCCGCTGCCTGGCTCGCACCTGTGGCTGCGCGCACAGTGCGATTTCGACACGGAAATCGCGAAGTTCAGCTACAGCACCGATGGGAAGACCTACAAACCCATTGGCCCCGACTTTGTGATGGCGTTTCAACTCACGACGTTTCAGGGGATCCGCTTCGCGTTGTTCAACTACAACACGGGCGGCGCGCCCGGCGGGCAGGCGGACTTCAACTTATTTACCGTTGATGAGCCGCGGTCGCGCGGGCTCACCAAGCCGATCCCGGTTTCACAGTCCATCACGCTGACGGACCTTGCCAACGGGAACGCGCTGGCAGCGGTGGACGGAAAGCTGCAATCGGTGAGCGGCGCGGGCAAGGCCACGGCGTTCCGGGTTGTGGACCGGGGCAAGGGCCGCATCGCGCTCCAGACAAGCGACGGGAAATACGTTTCGGTCGGAGGCGAAGGGAAGTCCGGCGAGGTCACGGTCAAGTCCGGCAAGCCCGGCGATGCGGAGACCTTCCAGTGGGTGGACCTCCATCGCGGAGACACGCTGTTCCTGTCGCTGGAGACGCATCGTTACATCGTCGCTCCAAAGGATTCCGGAGCAGTCGCCGCCGACCATCCCGGTCCATCGCCCGACCGCAAGGATGGCTCCTGTTTTGCCTGGAGATCCGCCGCGCACTGAAGAATCTTCATATGGATCGCGCCAATACTCAGGAGCTGCCACGCGACCCGACACTCCGACCTTCACTCGCTCAGGCTCCGGCTCCTTGTAGGGAAAAGCTTGTGGGCGACGCTGACTTACGGGCATCCGTTTGAACGCCGGCCAGACGTTGGATCCAAGATGCAGTGGTGACGTCCAGCTTGGGAAAATAGATTTCAATTGTAAATAAAGAACTTAGGCGTCCATGGCGCGGTTTTCTGGTAAACAAAGTCTTTTGTTTTCAAGCGGCGGCTTTCGACACCCTGGTTAACGAGGTAAACGAGGTAACAGCGAGAGAAGCGCACAGGCCAGTTCCTCATCCACATCACGGGAGACTGCGGGGATCGTTTCCCTCAGCTCGCGAGATCAGGCCGAGGGCGTCTCGACCCAGGGCGCGTATATGTCGAGGATCCGCATTCGGGTCGATTGCAGCCGGTTGGAGACGACACGAAGCACGCGGCTCAGCACTTCATAGCCGAATTTCGAATCCTCCTGGCATGCTCGTCGCAGCCGGTCGCCGTCGAATGCCAGCACGCGTACCTCCTCCAAGGCGCGAGCCTGGAAGTGCTTGCCCGTCTCTGCCAGCATGAAGGACCAACCGAGTTCTTCGCCATCCTCAACGGTCTGCACCCGGAAGACGCGGTGCGGCGTCGTGATCTCCAGGCATACCCTCCCAGACAAGACGATGTAGAACTGATTGTGAGGCTCCCCTTCACGGAAAATGATCTCATCCCCCTCAAACAGCACTTCAGTCGCCAAGTCCGCCAGTTTGTCGATATGGCGGGGCTCCATTCCCTCTCCGAATGGCAGGCGCCGCAAGGTCTCAACGGTTGCCTGTGTCATCAGTTCCCTCCTCATTGACGTTCTTGGGGGATACGGGAAGTACCCCCGGCGCGGAAAGCCCGCCGAATCAGGCGGCTCAGCCCGCTCCCTTCCCGGATTCGACTACTCGGGTTAGAACGGGCACGAATTCGAGCGCATCCACGGCGATGCCATAATGCGCGATGTCGAATATAGGGGCACGGGGATCGGTGTTCACAGCAACGATAACACCCGAATCACGCATGCCCTCAACATGCTCCGGCGCCCCGCTGATTCCGAGTGCGAGGTAGAGTTTCGGCTTCACAGTCAAACCGGCGCAGCCCACCTGCCGCGAGAGTGGCAGCCACCCGCAGTCCACGGTAGGCCGCGAACCGCACACCACCGCACCCAAGGAGTTAGCCAGGTTCCGCGCGAGCGCAAGGTTATCCGGGCTCTGAATGCCGCGGCCCACAGCGACCAGAAGCTCCTGCTGGGTGATGTCCACGTCCCCACCCTGCGGTTTAAGGTAGCCGTTTAGCCGGACCGGCGGCGCGTCGGGCAGGCTGACCGCGACTTCCTCGACCGGAGGCCGCCGCTCCACCCGGCCGCGATAGGCAGGCCGCGCACCCGATCGCACACCGAACACCGCGGGACTCGCCTCGACGCTCACCACTGCCTCTATCTTGCCCCCGTAAAGGAGGCAGGTCGCCTCATAGCCACGGGCGGCGACCCTCAAGTCCTTGCACATACTTACGCACGGAGCGCCCAAATACTCAGCGAGCAAAGCTTCAATTCCCAGGCTGATATTAGTCAGCGGGCAAAGAATGCACCGGGGACGCCTCTGACGGATCAACTCAGCTAAAGCCGCGGCATACGTTTCCGGAACCGGTTCTTTCAGTTGTGGGTGGTCAAGGTAGAGAACCGAATCGGCTATACCTAAGGCGGCTATCAGTTCCTTCGCATCGTGTCCTAACAGAACCGCCTGGAGGGGCGCGAGCAGTTGGTCCGCCACCTCGCGCCCCAAGGCTAGCAACTCATAAGAAATCTGCGTAACTTTCCCTCGCCAATGCTCTACAATGACAAAGACCGTGCCTGCCATGTTTCACGCTCCTTACAGCAGCCCGCGTCCGACCAAGATGTCCCGCAACTTGGCTGCGGTCGCTTCGTTCGTGCCTGTCAGCATCTCCGCGTGCGCCGATGCACGGGGTCTTCTCATCTCGCGTACCTGAAACGACGGAATGGGAGCTTCATCCAGGGCGGGGCTCGCGATGCATTTGATTGACCGGGTCTTCATCGCCTCGCGTAGCCGGCCCACCGGCACGTAGCGAGGAGGTCTCTCGGCGGCTTGAATGCCCAGGACAGCAGGCACCTGCACCTCGAACTCGCCGCGGACGCCATCCGGGTACTCTCTGATCGCTGTTACAATACGGCCGGAAGGATCCAACGACAATCTGCTCACGAGGCCCAAGTGCGGAAGCCCCATCCTGTGCGCCAGCACCGGCGCGAGCAGCCCGTCCAGGTCGGCGATTGTCCGTACGCCCGTGAGAATCAGGGCAGCGGACTTCAGCTCCGGTTCGGCTTCAATGACCGCGGCGAAAATGCTGGCCATGCGTCGCGTGGTGAGCGACTCTTCAGAATGCCGGATCTTGATCGCTTCGTCGGCGCCCTTGGCCAACGCGCTGAACAACGCTTCCTCAGTCGCGGGTGAGTCCAGGGCCAGCGCCGTGACCGAAGCGCCGCGGGACTCTTTGAGCAGCAGCGCCTGCTCCAGAGCATGGCTGTCGGACTCGCTTAGGATCAGGCTGACCGTTCCCGGATCGAGGGCCGCCCGCCCGCGGGCAATCTCCAACTCCTCGACCACGTCGGGAACCATTCGCAGGAGAACCAGCACCTTCATCTCATACCCCCCAATCTCCGCATCCGGCGGGCGCCGCGCTCCAGCTTGGCGCGTCCCCCGGGCCCACTGCCGACTTCGGGGAGGCCCTTGCGCCGCCGGGGCTGTCGGCCGGGCAGGGGCTCACAACGCTTTGAATTCTATGCCCCCCTCGTGGCCGTGTCAAGGGTCTATTCAGGATCTTTTTATCGGTTGACTCTTTTCACAATGGCGCCGTTGTCCAGTGGCTCCGGAAGGCAAACGCTGGGGAGTAGAGAACGCGCAGCAAAGCTCGTCTCCGCAGCCGCTCGACACACTCAATTTAGAAAACATTGTAGTTGACCATCAGATATGGATAAGTGTATGACCGCGCGTGATGCGTGCCCACCAGGAAGCCACCGGAAAAGAAATGGCCGAGGCCCGCTCCGAACTCGAGGTGCCGGTCGAGGCGGTACGAGGTTTCCACGTCCAACTCCCTTCCGATGTGAGTTCCCGACAATCCCGTCGAATCACGCGCCACGGCGGTGCCGGAAGAGTTGTAGTAAGCGTCGGTAGCGCTTGCGAGCCAGAAATCGTTGTACATGCCGGCCAGCATCCAATTGCGGCGCAGCGAGATCCTCACACCCGTACGAACTGATTTGAGGTTTTGCCAGGCGACTTGGTCGGCGACGCCATGGTGATCGTGAATATTGGGGTAGATTTGATCGAACGTGCCGTCTGTGCCATCCGCCAGATTCCGGTCCCCCGACGCGAAGTCGTACTTGGCAAAGACGCGAGGCTTCAGCCGGGAAGACTCGATGGTGTAGCCGGTAATGACGCTCCAGGCCCACGCCCGAATCTTGTCCGTGCCGATGCTGCCGGTCTGGCCTGCGATCTCGGCGTCGTAATCGAAATGCGATGCCGTGCCCGCCCAGCGAACGCCGACGATTTTCTCATCGAGGTTAGACAACTTCCCCGCCTCGGTCCTGACACCCGATGAAAGACGCCAAAGGATGTAAGGCTCGATGTTTGAGCCGGGAATCAGGTTCCTCAAGCCGCCGTAGATTCCGTGCAGATTGTTTCCTTGCACGTGATGGCTGAGGCCGTTGGTCACAGCGGCGACCGGCGAGGCGGCAAAGGCGTTTACGCGAAGCCAATTCCAGCGAATGACCATCATCGCCGCGTCATAGCCACGGGAGGCGTTCCGCCAATAGGAAGTTCCCAGCAAACGGCCGTAGCCGAAGCTGAGGTCCTGGCGTCCGGCGCGAAAAGCGAGCCGGCTCTTTTCGACGTCGCCAATATCAACATAGGCGCGGCGCAGATCCCAAGTGCTCTGATAAGGCAGCGCTACTGGCGGGGTCTTCCAGAATGCGGTGGCATCCTGCAACTCCGTGTAGACTTTGAACCAGATCGCAGGTTTGATCAGAACGCCGAAGCGGAAGCGTGTCAACATGTAGGAGTCCGAATTGCCGACCTGGAAGTTCCCGGCACTATAGCGTTCCAGTCTGACCCGATAGCCGGCGGTCAAGCAAAGCCACTTCGGCAGAGCGTTGTTGGCGCTTAAAAGGGGGGAGAATCCGGCAGCCGGGACGTTCGCATCGCTTGGGCGGAAGGTGTTTGCACTGCTCCCCCCGGGATTCTCCGCTATGCATTGCGCGCCTAGAGGCGCAGCGGCCGCCAACACCAGCAGCAAAACGGCCCTCGTTGATCTCGTGCTGTCCAACATGGCGGCGAATAGGATAATCAGGGATACTACCGAAATGGGCTACATGGTCAATCTCGTGCTGAAGGGCAAGCCGGCCGTCGTCGTTGGCGGCGGCGCCGTGGCAGCCCGAAAAATCGAAGATCTACTCGCGGCGGGCGCCATGGTCACAGTAATCAGCGCTCGTGCCTCGGCCCGGATCAAGCCGCTTGCCCAGAAGGGCTTGATCAGCGCCCACTGGAGGGCGTACAGAAGCTCGGATCTGGACGGCGCCTGCCTGGCAATTGCCGCCACCGACGACGAATCCGTGAACGCGCGGGTTGCCCGGGAAGCCCGCTTCCGCAACGTCCTGGTCAACGTCGTGGATCGGCCCGCGCTGTGTACGTTCACCTTGCCCGCTGTCGTCCGGCGTGACAAATTGAGCATCGCTGTAGCCACTGGCGGACTCTGCCCAAGCTTGGCCGGCGTGCTGCGGACCGAAATCAGGGAGCGATACGGACCTGAATACGGCAAACTCGTCACTGTGTTCGGCGCGCTACGAAAGCGGATGATGGCGCTCGGCTGGAAGGGTGAGCGGATCAAAGAGGCGGTTTCCCAGATGTACCGAGATGGGATCATCGAGCTCATCTCAGCCAGGGATCGCGAACGCCTGGAGGGTTTTTTCAAGGCGCATCTTGGCTCCGAATTCCCACTGCCTCCGGGAACTACCATCGGCGCACCCCGTCAGATGAAGCGGTGACTGACCCAGACCAGCAGGACCAGCAGCACCACGCCTAGGCCCAAGCTCCAGATGATGAGCCGCTTTTCGACGGCCAGGAGCGGCTCGTGCTGCATCTTTTTCAGTTCTTCGGACAGCTTCGGTTCTTTCATTGATCCTCCTAAAGCAGGGGCGGCTTCACCCCGTGGAAGAAGAGCCACGAGATGGCCAGCCCGAACCAAATGATGAACCCAAACAGACAGAGAACGTACACGAGCGCCAAGCGGCCAATCCCCTCTTCCCAGAGTTTTCGGAAGTTGGAGACCACGCCGATCGTGAAGAACGTCATCACGAAGAAAATGCCTCGAAATACGTTGGCCTGCCCCATGGCGGCCTTTGCCTTTCCGACCAGGCCGGGCAGCATAATGCCCACCAGCATGATGACCGCGAAGGTGGCTAGGTAGCCCAGGATGAACTTTGGGAAACGGCTGAAGATCTCTCCCGACCCGGACCTTTTCACCGGGCCGGCGCTCGATCTTCGCCGACCATATCCAGGCCAGAATACAGGCCCAGATGCAGATGAAAACGTCGATGAAGACCTTCACCGTCGTGGTGGTGGCCATGATCCAGCCTTCCTTGTACCGCACGCCATCCACCGCTAGCGCCTTGGCGAGGATCAGCGATTCGGCGATGGCCCCGCTAGCCACCGCCGCGCCGTCGGTCTTGACCGCCAGGCCCATCCATGCGCCCGCAACCATCGGCTCCTTATAAAGATAATGCTGTGCGACAAAGGGCAAGAACAACAGCTCGACCACCGCGAAGATGACCACCAGAGAGGAAACCATGATCGGCACCACCGGCCGGGCCTTGATGGCCGCGCCGGTTGCGATGGCGGCCGAAACGCCGCAGATCGAGATGCCAGAGGCGAGCGGCACGGCCCACTCCCGGCTGAACCCGAAGTATCTTCGAGCGATGAAGTACACCAGGGCCCAGTAGATCAGGTACGCCTCTACGATGGCGCAAAGGCCGCGGAAGATGACGGAGGAGGCCAGCCCTAGCTGCTCGGCGGCGGTCACCCCCAGAAAACCACCGAGGATGACGATGGCCGTCTTGATATACAACTCAGGCCGAATGGCCTCTTTCATGTAAGCCGCCAGCCCGGGCATGAAGTTGCCGACGATAAGGCCCGCCACGAGCGCCACGACGTATCCCGCTTCCGAGGTGAGGTTCATAGACCACCCGATGTGGAGGCTCTTCAGCTTGTCGGGCGTGGCCGCTATGTAGGCCCAGCTTCCCGCGATCCAACACAGGTAGCTGATCAGGAAGACGATGGAGAAGCCTTTCACGAACTCCCGCACGTTAGCCCGCAAGGCCGCCGCTCCGAACGTCATCAAAACCAACAGAAACAGGTACGTCAGCAGTAGGGCGGCGATACCCGGCAGTCCGGCGTAGGTTTTGGAGGCGGTCGTCAAGGCCTTCGAGAGGTTCGTCCAGACCGTGGTTGTGACCGCCCAGCCGAGCAGGTCGGCCCCGGCGAAGACCCCTAGTGAGAGAGCGAACAAGAAGAGGCCGATGACGACAGCGAGCCAGTCTTCCGTCATCCGAGACTTTCTCAATTCCATTGTTCAGTCCTAACTGGTCAGGCTCTCCCTCACGGAGAGCGTGATCTTGTAAAAGACCGTAATCATCAAAAAACCAACAGCCCAAACGGCTAGAGTGATAGAGATCTCGAGCGCCGTAGGAGCATACCTTGTCACCGCGCCGAGAGGTGAGGGCACGAAACCGCCGACGATCAGCCCGATCCCCTTGTCGATCCAGAGAGAGAGAAAGACGATCGAGCAGGTCACCGCCAGCACTCTTTCGTCTTTGCGGAATCTGGGAACAATGAGCAGCACCAGCGAGAGGGCCGCCAGAATCGCCGAGGTCCACATCCAGGGGACCAGCGAGGATTGCCCCTCCAGACCCACGAAAAGGTACTTGAAGTGCTCCATGTGCTCCGGAATTCCGCTGTAAAACACCGTGAACAACTCCATCAGCACGAAAAATACATTGATGATCATGGCATAAGTCACGATCACCGCCAGTTTCTGGATCGGTTCCCGCCCCGGGTCGAATCTCGTCAACTTCCTGATGATCATGCAGAGCAGGATCAGCAATGAGGGACCGGCTGCGAAAGCCGAGGCCAGGAACCTGGGGGCCAGGATGGCGGTCAGCCAAAAGGAACGCCCGGGCAGGCCGTTGTATAGGAACGCCGTGACCGTGTGAATGCTGACCGCCCATGGGATGGAGAGCAGAATGACAGGCCTGATCCAGCGCGGCGGCGCCACGCCTTTCCGCTCGGCGCTGAGCGTGACCAAGGCGATGACGGCGTTCAGCACCAGATAGCCGCTGAGCGAGATCATGTCCCAGAACATCATGGAATTCGGCGTCGGATAGAACAGGATGTTCAACACTCTCGATGGCTGCCCCATGTCCACGAAGATGAAGAGCATGCACATGGTCACCGCGGAGATGGCCAGGAACTCACCGAGGATGGTGATCTTCCCGAACACCTTGTAGTCGTGCAGGTAGTAGGGCAGAACGACCATGACCGCCGACGCCGCCACGCCGACAAAAAAGGTGAACTGGGCGATGTAGAGGCCCCAGGTAACGTCGCGGCTCAGGCCGGTGATTCCCAGTCCGGTAGCGAGTTGCCGCAGGTAGCTGAGAAGGCCCAGGCCGATCACGGCGAACAGACACAGAATCCAGACCCAGTACCTGCGGCTGCCGACAACGGCTTTTTCAAACATGAACATGGCTATGCCTCACACCAAGTAGTAGACCTGGGGCCTCGTCCCAAGCTCGGGTCTGCGGCGAATTGCGTAACGCGTCCGGAGGAGGTCTCTGACCTGCGAGTCCGGGTCCTCCAGATCGCCGAACACCATGGCCTTCGGCTTGCAGGCTTCCACACACGCTGGAAGTTGCCCGGCGGCAAGGCGCTCCTCGCACAGGTTGCATTTCTCCACCACGCCTCTGGTGCGCGTGGGAAAGTCAGGATTCAATTGCGAAATCCGGGACCGGGGATCGAGCCAATTGAAACTGCGGGAGCCGTACGGGCAAGCTGCCACGCAGTACCGGCAACCGATGCAGCGATGCCAGTCCATCATCACGATGCCGTCCTCCCGCTTCCATGTCGCCTGCGTGGGACAAACGCGCACGCAGGGCGGCACATCGCAGTGGTTGCAGAGCACCGGCAGCGGCATGTCTTGGACGGTCGCCAGTTCGTATTCCGCGCCATCGGGCGGGAACACGCGTTCGAATGTCTCCTTCCAGATCCACTTGACCTCGTGCCTGCCGGTCTTGAAACTTCGGGACATTATGGACCGCGTGGCACGCCTCAAAACACCGGGTACACCCGGTCTCGCGAAGGCATTTTTGCAGGTCGATCACCATCGCCCACCGCTTTGCGGAGCGCGCAGGCGCATTGCCATCTGGCGCGCTGGCACCCACGGCGTTCACCACCTTCTTGCCCGCCAGTACCAGCAGGGAAAACCCCGAGAGCCGCAGGAACTCCTTTCTACCGACGGCCATATTCCACTCCTTTTCGGGCCAGCTTGGGGTCGATGTGGCAGTCCCAGCAAGCCACATTCACCGCGGCATAGTTGTGACAACGGTCGCAGAATTGAGCCTTGTCGGCATGGCAACGCATACAGGTTCCGGTAAGGCTCATTTTGTAAGTCTTGCCGTCAAAAGCAGTGTAAGTCCGGACGTCGTTTCTGACAACCTGCTCCCGCCAGTCGATCAGCAGTTTCATGTGCGACGTTCTCATGTACTCCTTGGGAGCGACGCAGGTCTTCTCGTTGGCAGGCAGTACAGGTTCCGGCCCCTTGGACGTGACCTTGGCGGCGGAATCCCACCAGATGGGCCAGGTGAGCAGGACAAGGAATACGAACAAGCCCGTCAGGACCAGGATCCTGTCACGCATGGACCGAATCCTCCTTTGGCTGAAGCTCCTCTCCGCGCAAATCGGTGGTCCTTTCCTTTTCGCCCTTCATGATGAGGGCGTTGCCGACGAGTTCGTGCACGCCGGCGACCTCCACGCCGGGGACCCAGTATTCGAGCAACGGCGGCAGAGTGGCTTTGTCGATGGCACAGATGCAGGCGAGCAGGTTCACGCCGAAGGCGTCCTTGACGTACTTGACGGCGTTGGCCCTCGGCAAGCCGCCACGCATCCGCATCTCCAAGTTCTCATCGGTGCCCAGACCGGAGCCGCTCCCACAGCAGAAAGTCTGCTCACGGATGGTGTTCTCCGGCATCTCGTGAAACTGATTGCACACGCTCCGAATGATGTAGCGGGGTTCCTCGAGGAGCCCCATGGCCCGAGCCGGATTGCAGGAGTCGTGGAAGGTCACGTTCCAGTGGTCGTTCCGGCTCGGGTCGAGGCTGAGCTTGCCGTTCTTGATCAGGTCCGCGGTGAACTCGCAGATGTGCACCATCTTCGTGGAAGCGGCGTGCTCGAACCGGGTCCCGGTAGCTGGCGACACCGGCACTTCCAGAAAGTCGGCAGGACCGTTCATCGTATCCATGTACTGATGGAGCACCCGCCACATGTGCCCGCACTCGCCGCCCAGAATCCACTTCACCCCGAGCCTCTTGGCTTCGGCGTAGATCTTGTTGTTCAGCCTCTTGATCATCTCGTGGGACGTGAAGAGACCGAAGTTGCCGCCCTCCGAGGCGTAGGCGCTGAAGGTGTAGTCCAGGCCGATTTCGTGGAGCACCATCAGGTAGCCGAGCAAGGTGAAGTAGTGCGGCGTTCCGAAGTAGTCGGCCGAAGGCACGATGAAGAGGACCTCGGCGCCCTTCTTGTTGATCGGCGCCTCCACCCGGACCCCGGTCAGCTCCTCCAGTTCGTCCACGGCGAAATCAATGCTGTCCTTGAAGCCGTGAGGCTGCACGCCGAGATGATTGCCCGTCCGGAAGCAGTTCGCCGCCGGCTCGAGCACCCAGTTGATGTTGCAGCCGATCAGGTTCAGCAACTCCCTGCCGATCATCGTGATTTCGGCGGTGTCGATGCCGTAGGGACAGAACACCGAGCAGCGGCGGCACTCCGTGCACTGATAGAAGTAGTAGAACCACTCCTTGATCACTTCTTCGGTGAGGTCCCGGCCCCCCGCCAGCTTTCCGAGAGCCCGCCCGGCAGGGGTGAAGTAGCGCCGGTAGACGGAGCGGATCAGCTCGGCGCGGAGCACCGGCATGTTCTTCGGATCTCCGGAACCGACGTAGAAGTGGCACTTGTCGGCGCAGGCTCCGCAGCGGACGCAGATGTCCATGAAGAGCCGGAAGGACCGGAACTTGGCCAGCCGGTCCCGCATGCCGTCGAGGATGATCTGCTTCCAGTTCGGCGGCAGCTTCCAGTCCTTGTCGAAGGGCTGCCACTCCCGCGGGTTGGGCAACCCAAGGTAGCTCAGGTTCTTCGGCAGCGCGCTGTAGCAGAAGACGCCCTTGCGGAACTCGACAGCCGGATCCTGCCAGCTGCGGCGCGGGGGGGTGTAGTCGATTTGAACCAGCTCATCGGGTTTCGGAACACTCTCGGCCATCTCTCTATCACCCTTATCCAGCGGCAGCCCGGCCGCGACGATCTTGTCCCGGAACTCGTCTTCCCATTCCTGATAGGTGTGGACTTTGACGGGATAGTCCCAGGGGTTGACGTGCCGCTTCATCCGATTGGTGTTGGCCAGGTTGCGCGTGGGACTGAGGAAGACGCCTGGCATGTGCACCAGCTTGCTGAATGGGAAGTAGGCGAGGAGCGTGCTCAGCAGCAGCAGGTGCACAAAGAACAGCGGAGTCACCGTCGAGAGGCACGACTGGGGAGAGTGTCAGCAGGCCGATGCCCAGTTGTTTGACGGCGACCACGTCCGTCTTCGTGAAGTAGCGCATGAGAAGACCCGAAATCACCAGCCCGAGCAGGAGGAACAGCGCGAAGTAGTCGGTGAACAGCGAAATGTACCGAACCTGAGGATTCGCAAGCCGCCTCCATAGCAGGTAGATCAGGGCCGCCAGGATGACGACGCCCGTCAGATACAGCACCGGCGTCCCAATCCGGAGGAAGCCATCCACGTCCTGAATCAGGACGACTAACGCCGGCACCGGCTCCATGAAGAACCGGAGGTGCCTCAAAAAGACGATCAGGAATGACCAGTGAAACGCCAGCGCCCCCAGCCAGAGCCATTTCTCCTCGCCAAAGACGAGGCGGGGGCCCTGACGAAGCTCGGCACTTGTGTTGCGGAACAAAGACCGGAACAGCAGAATCTCAAGGGCCATCCGGCCGATGACTCCGAGCGTCGTGGCCGGGTTTTCGAGCTTCGCGCGCTTGATCCAGGCGAGCGAGCCCTGCTGCCCGCAGGTCGTCGGGATGCGAAAAGGAACTGGCGTAAGGGTCCAGCGGACGACCCGCCAGGAAAGTCCGATGAGAAAGATGGCGATGGCCGCGTAAGGAATGGCAGATCCGAGAACCAGGCGCAGTCCGGCGATCTGGCCGCCGGCGTAGCCTAGCGCCACAATCGTCAGCACTGCGGCGAGGGGACTGACAGCTTTCATCGCTCGCGCCTCTCAGTGGATCGCACGGTTGCGATCGAGTCTCGATTGCACGTACACACTGCGCCTGAGTTGATTCGCCTTGATTTCGTAAATCTTCTCGCGACACGCCATAAAAAGGTCGAAGGCGAGCACCGCCAGCTCATCAATTCTCTGCTCCGCGATCCCGAGGAGTTCCTCGTGGTCCCCCAAGTGCTTCCGGACAACTTCTCTGAGCAGGAAAACGAAGGCTACCGCCTGCCCCGCCGTGAAGTCCTGAACGGCGCGTATCCGGACTATGCCGTCCAAGGCCGGGGTGATCCTGCTGCGATCCATGGCGCCCAGAATCTCCTCGACGAGCACCGACAGCCCTTCCCGCAACGCGTGTCCCACGGGGTTCCGGAAAGGGTCCCTTTCGAGCCGCAACAAGCGGGAGGAATCCTCCGGATACGTCTCAAGCACACGCTGCAGCCACTCGCCGGCGATGAATCGCTTCTTCTCCGTAAGATCCCCTGGCGGCAGCGAACCCGTGACGTCCACGAGCCCCTCCCTACACACAGCCGGTCGGCTTGGGCAGACCCGCCAGCTTGCAGGCCCCCTTCGCAGGGCCCGACGGGAACAGTTCGTAGATCTGGTTGAGCTTGAATCCGGTCTCCTTGCACAGCTTCCGGATCATGGGTGCGATCCCGTACTGCAAGTAGTAGTTTCTCAGGTAGTGGATCACTTTCCAGTGGTCCGGAGTGAGATCGGCCACCCCTTCGGTGGAGGCGAAATCGCCGGCGACCGCCTCGTTCCAGATCTCGGGATTCTCAAGGAACCCGTCTTCGTCCACCGGGTATTGTTTCCCATTGACTTCGAAAATCGGCATTGCTTACACCTCCATGATTGCCTTAGACCATCTCGATGTAACCGCAAGGGCACGCGTCGGCGCACTTCTTGCATCCGTTGCAGACCTCCAGCTTGACCTTGTAGTGCTCCCCCTTGGGGAGCCGGACAAAGCAACTATTGGTGCAGTACATCCAGCACGTTTCGCAGTCCAAGCACATCCCGCACGACATGCAGCGCTTGGCCTCTTCCATGGCTTCCTCTGGCGAGAGCCCAAGCTCGATCTCAGTGCGCAGATCCCGTTCCGCCAGCGAAGAGTGTTTCCGCTCGTGCCGCTCCGCGGGCTTATACCACTCCAGCTTGACCTTCTCCGATGGGACGCAAGGGGGCGCCGCGGGGGGTTCCAGAGTCTTCCCTCGAAGCCGCGCGTCTATCACTTCGGCCGCAAAGCGCCCTTGCGAGATGGCGATGGTTGCCAGGCCCAGTTCCACGTCGTCGCCGCCTGCGTACACTCCGTCAACGCCCGTCGCGCCCCAGTTATCTGTCTTGATCCAGTCTTTGCCTTGATGCAGGCCGTCGAACCCTTCAAAATCAGGCTCCTGGCTGATGGCCGCGATGATGGTTGTCGCCTCAACATCGAATTCCGATCCCGGTTTGGGCACCGGACGAGGCCGGCCGGACTTGTCCGGCTCGCCCAATTCCATCCGGATGCAGCGTGCTGCGACCGCCGTGCCGTTGCTACGGAGAATCTCCACGGGCGCGGCCAGAAACTCGATCTTGACGCCCTCTTCCAGAGCGCCCTCAATTTCCGGTTTGATGGCCGGCATCTCGGCCCGCGTGCGGCGGTAGAGCACCGTAACGTCCGCCCCCAGTCGCTTGCTGACCCGCGCCGCGTCGATGGCGGTGTCGCCGCCGCCGATCACGATCACCTTGTCGCCGATGGCCACCGATTCACCGGAATTGACCTGGTTCAGGAACTGGGTCCCGGTGAACACGTTCGCTGCGTCTTCGCCCGGCACGCGCAGCTTCAGGCCCTTGTGCGCGCCGATGCCGACGAAGATCGCCTGGTGCTCGGCTCGCAGTTGTTCCAACGTCATGTCCTTGCCGACGATGAAACTGCACTTCAGCTCTACGCCGAGATCGATGATCCGCTGTATTTCCGAGTCGAGCACTTCCCGAGGCAACCGGTACTGCGGGATGCCGTAGCGCAGCATTCCGCCGGGCTGGGAGAAGGCTTCGAACACAGTCACCGAATAACCGCGCCGGGCAAGCTGGTAGGCGCAGGAAAGCCCGGCCGGGCCGGCGCCGATCACGGCGATCCTCTCGGGAAACCGCTCCTCGGTGAGTTTCGAGAGCGCCAGCTTGTTCTGGATGCCAAAATCACCGACGAACCGTTCGACGGCATTGATGGCCACAGCCCCGTCCTTGGCGCCTCGGTTGCACGCATCCTCGCAAGGATGAGGGCACACGCGGCCACATACCGCCGGAAAGGGATTGCGTTCGGTGATCAAACGCCAGGCGAGATCGAAGGCCTGATCGTTCGTCCGCCCGTAAGCCTCGGCCTGCGCGATCGTGGTCAGGACTCTGCGGATGTCGTTGCCGTTCGGACAGCCGCCTGCGCAAGGCGGCGCCTTGGGGACATATCTCGGACGCAACGGGCTGATCTCGGCGCCCCCGGCCGGCGTCGCCTTGATGATCGGTTTCTTTACTTCTTTGAATAGGCCCATAGTCGCGTCCGCTGCCGTGAAGACGTCAGGCGTAAGGATGGATACCGCGCTTGAAGACCTCGAGGTTGCCCATCAAACGCTCGTGCTTCTTCTCATCCTCGATGAGATAGTCAAGCAGTTGCCGCTGGATGACCAGAGGACAGTTCTGTTTGGCCTCCTCGGCCAGCCGGATGGCCTCCTTTTCCGCTTGGTCGTGGGTCTCGATCAAGTCCCAAATCTCGGCCAGCTCCTCGGGTTGGAGGCTGAAGGCTTCCTTTTCCAGGCTGTCCAGAATGGCCTGCTGCACCTTCTTGTGCATGACGGAGTCCTGCTGGATGATCTCCATGATCAGCCGGATGACGGGGTTGCGCGTCTTTTCGAGAACACTCGAGGTGAGCGCGACACTGCCGTCCTCGATTCCCTGCCACTTCCTGAGCAGGACAACCAGGGCCTTCAGAGCTTCCTTCTTCGTCGTCTTGTCTTCTTTCATGTCAGTACTCTCCCTAGGCAACGGCCCACGGCGGCGGCCGAGGCGCTTCACTCGGGCGCCGCCCCCTCCTTGTGCGGCAGCGTGATGTAACTGCCGCCGAAGTAGCTGTAGACGCATCGGCCGGAGTCAATGAGCTGGCGGATGGCCTGCTTGCAGTCATCCTTGGTGCAGTTCTCCGCGCCGAACTTCTCTATCATGGCCTTGGTCAGGTCGCCCGCCTTCAGGTTCTTCTTCCCCATGTACTCGGCGACCAGCTTGTACATTTCTTCGGCCACAGCCTCGATGTTCACTGGCATGACGTCTCCCCTAGAATCTGATGTGCGTAGACCGCGCGTAGGTCAAGCCCGCATGCTTGAAGTCGTCGATATGGTAGCGGGTGAACGGAATTCCGGTGAGCTCGAAGAATTTCGGCCAGCCGATCCTCTCGATCCACTCGCCCATGCGCTCGAACTTCCTCGCGTTCTGGGCATACACGTTCACAATGTTGACCACCGCATCCACCACTTCGGGCCAGCGCGGTGGATTGTTCGGGATGAACGGAATGGCCAGCTTGGAGAACTTCGGAGCGCTGCGGGCGTTGCTGACCTTCCCGCCAACCCAGATGGATATGCCGTCGTTCTCCGGATCGTTGAGCGGCATGGCCGGGCAGACGGTGTAACAGTTGCCGCAGAACATGCACTGCTCTTCAATCACTTCCACCGACTGCTTGCCGTCCACTGCAGCGGGCCGGATGGCTCCGGTCGGGCACGAGGCAATCAAAGTCGGAATCTCGCAGATCTTAGGAAGAGTGTCGCGGTTGACCTTGGGGGGCTTGCGGTGGACGCCGAGAATGGCGATGTCGGAGCAGTGGACGGCGCCGCACATGTTCAGGCAGCACGCCAAGGCGATGCGCAGCTTGGCGGGCAGATTCTCCTGGGTGAAGCGATCGCAGACGGCATCCATGACGCTCTTGACGATGCCGGAGGCATCCGTGGCGGAGGAGTGACAGTGCACCCAGCCTTGCGTGTGGACGATGTTGCTGATGGCGTTGTTGGTGCCGCCCACCGGGAACCCGGCTGCCTGAAGCTCCTTCTTCAGGGGCTCTACGTTCTCCCGCTTGTCGAGCAGGAACTCTACGTTGTTGCGACTGGTGAACCTCAGGTAGCCGCCGCAGTACTTGTCCGCCAACTCCGCGAAGGAGCGGATGGTCTGCACGCTCAACAGGCGCGGCGAACCAGCCCGCACTGTGTAGATTCGGTCGCCCGACTCTGAGACATGACACAGCACTCCCGGAGCAATCCTCTCGTGGTACTTCCACTGCCCGTAGTTCTTCTTGATCAGAGGGTGCAGAAACTTGTCAAAGCGGGGCGGACCGATGTCGGTGATTCTCTTTACTGGTTGGGTAGCCATGTTCTCATCTCCTCCATTCCACTTGCACTCACTTGTCCCCGTCCTTCTGATAGAAGATGTACGGGTTGTCCCTGGGGGCCGAAATCATCTCGGGCGCCGGCTCCAGTCCGATGGCGTCCAGGAAACTCGCCATCCCGACGCGCTGGATCAATTCGCCGACTCTTTCGCGGTTCTTGCCGTACTCATCCCAGAACTCCCAGACACGGGAGATGAGCTCCTTCAGGGTCTCCTCCAGTTCCTCCGCCGGCACGAAGGGCACCAGAACGGAAGAGAGCAGAGCCCCCGCCACAATCGGCGCCTTGGAGCCGATCAGCAGCGTGGCGCCCTTCTCCTTGCCCGGTCGCAGAGCCTTGGGCATCACGTTGATGCAGTGCATGCAACGCACGCACTCGCGGTTGTTGATCGCGAGCTTCTGCCCGTCCCAGTCCATGCACTGGGTGGGGCAGCGGTCGCAGACATCCTTCTGGATGTTCAAACCCTGAGCGGCGTACTCGGCCACGGCCGCGTCATCCTGCCGGATGTCGTCCTTCCAGGTGCCGATGACGGAAAGATCCGAGCGCGCGATGGAAGCCACGCAGTCGTTCGGGCAGCCGGCGCACTTGATCTTGAACTTATACGGGAACGGCGGACGGTGAAGCTCGTCCTGGTAGTTCATGGTCAGGTTGTAGCAGAGCCCCATGGTGTCGTAGCAGGCCCATTCGCACCGGGCCGGTCCCACGCAGCACGAGGGCGTGCGCATGCAGGAACCCGAACCGCCCAGATCGAAACCGGCTTCGGTGAGTTCCTTGAACGTCGGCTCCAGTTCGTCGGTCTTGGTACCGAGGAAGATGATGTCGCCGGTCGAGCCATGCATGTTGGTCAGGCCCGAACCATGCCGCTCCCATATGTCACAGAGCGTCCGCAGCGCGTCGCTCGTGTAGAACCAGCCGGAGGGCTGATTCACGCGCAGCGTGTGAAAGTGCGCCACGTTGGGAAACTTGTCGGGCAGGTCGCTATAGCGGCCGATCACACCACCGCCGTAGCCCAGCACGCCCACGATGCCGCCGTGCTTCCAGTGTCCCTTCTTCTCCTGGTAAGACAACTCGAGCTGGCCCAGAAGATCGTCGCACACCGGGCTGGATCTCGCCGGCCTTCTTGATTTCCGTGACGAAGCTCGGCCAAGGGCCTTGTTCTAGCTGATCCAGCATCTCCGTCTTCGGCTTTCCGTTGTCAGCCATATGAAGTTCTCCTTTGAATCCTCTACTGCACAATGATCGCTAGGGGCAAGGGTGTTGCTCCCAATTCGGGTCCCTGCTGATACCGCAGACCTTACAGGTGCCCAGCCCAATTGCGGGCGAAACCGGCTCCATCACCTTAGGCCGTCTTGCCGCTGCTTCCTGAGCCGCGACAGCCACCGTGCGATACGCCAAGTGAGCGAATTTCGAGTACGGCGCATACAGAAAGAGCGCGAAAATCAGCACGAGGTGGATGAAGTAAACGGGGTACATCAACCTCAACTGCGACAGCCGCAGCGCTTCGGACAGCACACCGGTGACGACCACGCCGGCGAGCGTCAGCAGAAAGAACCAGTCGAAGTAGGTGCTGGCCACCCGGTCGCGCGAATTGCCGATTCGATGCGCGAACAGAAACGCCAGCCCAGCCAGGATCACGACCGCGCACAAGTTCGCGAAGATCTTGGCCGGATGGAGTAACGGCAGGGGGGTCCGCATCACCCCGAACATGCTGCCGATGCCAACTATCGTTCCCACCAGCGCGAGACCCGCGAAGCCCCACAGCATCAGCAGGTGGCCCCAGAACCGGCTCCGATTGTCGGCGCATTTGGCGAAGCGCTCATGGGTGGCGATCATGGCCAGTGCCGGGAACAAGCCTTGCATGATGCTGCCCGATCCGGGTGGCATGATCGCCGCGAGGAATCTCCGGATACTGATGGCGAAGGCCACGACAACCAGCCCGGCCACGGCAAAGAAGAGCATCTCGAGGATGGGGACCGGAAACGCGTTCGCGAATTCAAGCTCCGGGGTGGGCAGGCCCCTTGGAGCCCACAACAGGATGGCCGCGAAGATCAGCGCCGGCAAGAGAAACACAACCGGCAACATCCGTGGATCGGAAACCATTCTCCCCAGAAAGGCGGGGAAGGCGAAGCCCTTGATGACTTCCCGCCGCAGCGCGCCGAAAACGTCGCCGGGTCTGGCACCCCGGGGGCAGTACGTAGTGCACTGGCCGCAGTTGTGGCACAGCCAGATAGCCGGATCCTTCAGCAGCCGGTCCTTGAGCCCCCATTGGGCCTGGATCATCTGCTTGCGGGGAAAAGGAGCGTCTTCCGGAGACAGCTCGCAGACCGTCGAGCAGGTGGCGCACTGAAAGCACTTCTTGAGGTCGCCGCCGCCGCTGGCCAGCAGCCCTCGAATGAGGTCCACGTCGGGTCTGACTAGAATCGCCGCCGGCATAACTAGAATCCCTTATACGGATTGGGCCCCATGTCCCGAATTCGCCCCACAAACTCGTTGAACAGCACTGGCAGCGCGCCCCACTCACTGATCGCCAACTGCGTTATTTGCAGCCGCTCCGGCTCCAACTGAAGCCGCTGGAGCGTCTCCTTCACGTTCTCCAGGCGCCGGCTGGCGAGCTCGCTGCCCTTGATGAAATGGCACTGATAGTCTTCCCCGTACTTGCACCCGATGAGCATGATGCCATCGATCCCCCGAGAAAGGGCGTCGGCGATCCAGACGATGTTCACCGATCCGAGGCAGCGCACCGGGACCACCCGCACGCTGGCGTCGTAACGCAGGCGCTCCAGGCCGGCGACGTCGAGAGCAGGATAGGCGTCGTTTTCGCACATCAATACCAGCACCCTGGGCTTCTCCTCGGTTTCGTCCGGCACCTCGATGGCCTTGATCATGGAGGCGATCATGTCCACGGAGTAGTCCCTGAAGGAGACGATGCGCTCGGGGCACGCGCCCAAACAAACCCCGCATCGCCGGCAACGGTACGGGTTCGGCTTAGGCGTTCCCTTGGCGTCTTCGTCGAGGGCGCCGAACGGGCACTCCTCGGTGCAGCGCTTGCATTGCGTACAGCGCTGCAGGAAGAAACTCGGGAAACCCGTGTCGCCCGGCCCGGGGGTGAACCGCCAAACCGCGCGATGCCAGTTCAACTGACTGGATGGCCTTCAGCGCCGCGCCCAAGGCATCGTCCTCGGCCTGGACCGCGTCCATGGGGGCCCGCACGGCGCCTGCGGCGTAGATTCCGGTGCGCCGCGTCTCATACGGGAAGCAGACGAAATGCGAGTCGGGGAAGCCGTCCCGAAGAACCGGCAAGTCGGGGCCCTGGCGGTATTGCAGGTTCAGGATCTCGGTCCCGGCATGGTGCTTCAGTTCCTCGGCCCGGCGTGCGGCCTCGGACCTTTGGCTTTCCGTTTCGCTTTTGGCCGCCTTCGCCTGAGCATCCTCCAGGGCCCGAA
The DNA here is from genome assembly GCA_963734625.1 of Bryobacterales bacterium. Taxonomy (GTDB): domain Bacteria; phylum Acidobacteriota; class Terriglobia; order Bryobacterales; family Bryobacteraceae; genus CAVTHW01. Next base: position 343,944 of record CAVTHW010000016.1, read on the forward strand.
TGGCTTCGCCGTCGGCCGAGTTGGGGACCATGCCCGTGGCCAGCACCACAAGATCCACGTTCAGGATCAGGTCTTCGCCGAGCAGCGTGTTTCGAACCGTCACTCCGAGCCTGTCTTCGAGGGCCCGATCCACTCGCGCCACCTCGCCCTTGGTGAGGAAGACCAACGGATCGTCCTGCGCCGTGCGATAGAACCGCTCGTACTCGCCGGGGGTTCGCATGTCCTTGTAGACGATGTAAATCCTGGCGTCGGGATTCCCATCCTGGATGTAGCCCACTTGCTTCAGCGTGGCCATGCAGCACACCGACGAGCAATACGGCAGCGCGCCGTCTTCCCTGGAGCCGGCGCACTGGATGAACAGAACATCGTTGACAGGCTTTCTGTCGGAGGGACGCAGGATGCGTCCCTGTGCCGCCATCTTCTCCAGTTCCACGTTGGTGACGACGTTGGGGCTGAGTCCGTAGCCCAGGCGGCCCAGGCTCCCGGCGTCGTCGTATGGTTTCCATCCGGTGGCCAGCACGACCGCTCCGACCCGGACCGCCGTCTCGCCAACAGGCGTTTGGACGGTAACGTCGAACATCCCTGGCTGGCCTTCCGTCTTCAGAATCTTGGCGGAAGTAAGGACCTGGATCTTCGGGTTGTAAAGCGCCGAGTGGACCTTCTCGGCGATACCGTCGCTAGCCGGCGCCGTGTAGGACGGACCCGAGGGGAAACGCTTCTTCAGCGTGGCGACGAACCCGCCGAGTTGGGCCTCCTTCTCGACCAGCACCACCTCGTAGCCGGCTGCAGCCGCCTCCAGTGCGGCCGTCAGGCCGGTCACTCCTCCGCCCACGACCAGAAGTTTCTTCGAAACCGGCTCCGCCACGGGCTCGGGAGGCCCTATCTTCTGCGCCCGCACAATCCCCATTCGCAGGTAGTCTTCCGCCAGCATCTGCGTGTCTTCGTCTCCGGGCTTCTGACACCAGGCGACGTGTTCCCTGAGATTCACGCGCTCGACGACGAGGGAGGAATCGAACGCGAACGCCTCGGTTTTCACTCGCGGCGAGCAGGCGGCGATTACGATTCCGTCCGGCGCCGTACCACCGCCGGAGTCCGCCAGGTCGCCCCGGATAGACTCCAGGCCCTCGGCCCCGCACAGGTGCGGATGCACGCGGCAAACCGGGACTTTGTACTCCTTCGTCGCGACCTTCTCCAGCTTGCCGGCGTCTATAGCTTCTCCAATAGAGCAGCCCGTACAGACGTAGACGCCGAGACGCTTAGCCATGGTGGGCGCTCCTGACCACGCATTGCAGCGCTTTCAGCGCAGCGCCGGTCGCATCCCGGATGGAGGCGGAGACTTCCTCGGGACGACGGGCGCAGCCAGCGGCGTAAACGCCGGTTTTCTCAGGATCGTTGAAGATGAAACGGGATTCGTCCAGCGCAAAGCCCTGCGGCAGTCCCTCCGTTTGGGGAACGATTCCGGTAGCCAGCACCAGGAGGCTGACCCTTTGGGTGACACGCTTGCCGCTCAAGGCGTCCTCGGCGGTCACCAGGACGTCCCCGGTGGCGGGATCCTCCTCGACCTTGGCCGCCTTGCCTTTGATGAACTCGATCTTCCCCCCGTCGGCGACTTTCTTGTAGAACTCCTCCAGCCGGCCGGGGGTCCGAATGTCGATGTAGAAGATCGTGATCTTCGACTCGGGATATTGAGAACGGATGTAAGTGGCCTGCTTCAAGGACGCGCCGCAACAAACCGCCGAGCAATAGGGCAGATGGTTCTCGTCGCGAGAGCCGGCGCACTGCACGAATCCGACCGCGAGCGGAGCCTTTCCGTCCGACGGCCGCAGGACCTTGCCCCCGGTGGGTCCATTGGCCGCCGCCAGGCGTTCCATCATCACGTTTGTGACCACGTTGGCGAACTTTCCGTAACCCAGGTTGTCCAAGCGAGTGGCATCATACGGCGCCCACCCGGTGGCGGCGATCACGGCCGCGACCCGGAAAGTCCTGCGTTCAGTCGGCTGGCTGAGATCCACGGCTCCGTACGTGCAGGCCTCGACGCAGGCGTGGCACGCCTCGCCACATGCGCTCCGGTCGATGACATACTGCGCCGGGAAGGCTGCGTTGTAAGGCAAATAGGCCGCCTTGGTCTTGGAGAGGCCGTAGTTGAAGTCATCCGACCGGTCGGAGGGACAGACGCGGGTGCAGTCCCCGCAGAGTGTGCAGGCGGCGGTGACGTGGCGCGGGGATAGCTTCACGACAGCTTCATAGTCCCCGGGCGAACCGGACAGCCTCTCCAGTTCGGCCATCGTGAGTACTGTGATCCCAGGATTGTTCTTGATGCGGCGGAAATTGATCTCCAGGCCGCACCCCGGTGGACACAGCTTCGGGAAGTACTGGTTCATTCGGGCGACGCGGCCGCCGAGGTACGCGGCTTTCTCCACCAGCACGACATTGCAGCCGGCCTCCGCCGCCTCGATGGCGGTAGTCATACCGGCGATGCCGCCTCCGAGGACCAGAACCGCTTTCCCGTTCTCTCCCGTCACAAAGCAGCCCCCTCAGTGCGCAGGGGACCCTGCGTCCTTCGAGCCTCAACCACGTCTGGCCTGAACTTCATGGTCTTCTCGCCGAACAGGCTGAACCGTAGCCACAGAATTCCGAACTCCAGCAGTTCCTCATCATCCGTACGTAGCGCTTCCACCCTCGCCTCATCCACCACAAAGAGACCGAGGAAGCGTGTTTCGAAGACGAACCGGCGGAAGCGGTCCAGGTCGAAGCAGGCCATGTAGTACATGTCCATCTTCGGGGGTGTGAGAGCCTCCTCCTTGTCCCAGAAATCGTGGAGCATGAGATCACGGAATGAGGCGCCCGTCATCTCGTATTCTTCGATGCCCTGATCCGCAAGCCACTGGCGCACGGTGTGATTCTGCCCCTGCCCGTGGCCGTGGCAAATGTCCTCGCGCACCAGGAAGTGGAAAGCCCGATCAGCGGGCGAAGGATTCTTGGGCTCGGCGACGCCCAACGGGTACATCCGGCAGGCCCACGGCCGGTCGGCATAGACGCTGCAGCCCTGGTCGGTCACGAAGGGGCAGCTCTTGGTCTTCGGATCCATCCGGAGAATCACGGCTGGAATCTTTTGTTCCTTGCTGAACGGCGAAAGCGTATAGTTGTCGAGAAACTCCGAGGAGTCAATCCCGAGAGCCCTCTTGAGCCGCAGCACATCGTAGGGGGTCAGAACAATGGCAACGTCGCGACAACAGTGGGTGAAACAGTCAAGCGAGCGGTCGCAATCGAAGGTGAAGCAATCGTCCGGCGTCATCCTGGCGCAGTCGCGCAGGATGGTCTCTTGGGTTAGGACTTCACCGGACATAACAGATCTCCTTTATCGGTGATAATGCCGCCCTTGAGAGCTTCTCTAGACCACACCGGGAGCGGACCGGTTTCCAGAGTGATGGGATTCAGACGATACCTGTAGGAAGCGGTGACGTTGAAGTGGTTGAGCATCCAGTCCCAGCCGCAAACATAATAGGAGCATTCGTCGTTGAAGCAGACGTACTGGAAATCCCCAGGCCAGGTGCTCAACTGAGGATTCTCCCAGCGCACCATTGGTTGGTCACAGTGCCGACATTGGATAGCCATTTGCTCACCCACTAGCCAGAACCGCCTATTCGAGGTCCCCGCTCCAATGGAGCGGGGACCTCAGGATGGAGAGCCGCCCTCTAGCCCCCGAGAAGTTAGTGCTCCTTAGGCTTGAGGTAAGATGCGGAGAATCGGCCGCTTGATCATCTCCCAACTGCCGGCCTTGGAATCGTACTTACAGTTCGCAAATGCTAGCCAATTCGGCTCGTCCATCTTCGGCTTGTCGGAGCGGAAGTAGTAGCCGGGCCAGCGCGTCTCCTGACGGAAAAGGACGGTCCGGACATGCGCTTCGGCCTGCCACATGCGGTGGATGTTCTCCCAGCAGCGCATGAGTTCGTGCAGGTTGGAGGCGGCCAGATTCTCCGAGTCTTCCTTAAGGTAAACCAAAAGCTCCAGGGCCCGGTTGAGAAGGGCCTCGTTCGTAATGAATTGAGCCGTGATGCCGCCGGCATACTCGTCCATGATCTTCTGCAACCGGAACATGAACATCCGCGGCTTGATGTAGTTGGGGTTGATCTCCGGATCGGTGGAACCGCCTTTGTACTGCTCGTAGGTGTCCAGCGGCTTGAGTATCGTGGCCTTCAGGGTTTCAATCACAGCCTGGTCCACCTTGGGCATCGTGTTGTTCTCCACGATGAACTTGATGGCCGCCTTGGCGGCGACGCGCCCCTCGGCGTGGGAACCGGAAGAGAACTTGTGGCTGGAGGCGCCCGAAGCATCACCAGCACAGAACAAGCCTTTCACTGTGGCCATGTGCGCGTAGCCCCAGAAGTACTCGCCCTTGCTCTCGGGGGTCTGGAGATCCTCAGGACCGCTCACCCAGGCGCCGGACGCGCCGGAGTGAGAGCCGATGAAGTACGGCTCGGCTGCCGCGATCTCAGAGCTCTTCTCCTCGGGCTGCACGTTGCAGGCCGCCCAAAGAAGGGCCTGGGAAATGGTCATGTCGAGAAAGTCCTCCCAGGCTTCCGATTCGAGGTCTTTCATCTTCTTCTTGTAGACCTTCGGGTCGTCTTTGTACTCGTTGGCGATGGCCTGAATGGCCTGCTCGGTCCGCATGTAGATCGGGCCCTTGCCATCCAGCACGTCCAACATGCCGAGGTAGTTGCGCAGGTTGGCGGGGATAGGCTTCACCCGGCCGTAAGGAACCCAATTCTCGAGTTCCGGCTTGCGCTCCACCATGTAGTTGCCGCCCTGCGAGTTGGTTGCGACGGACTTGAACAGCAGGAACCAAGCGCCTACCGGGCCGTAAGCGTCCTTGAAGCGGACCGGGATAAAGCGCACCTCCTGGCAGGTCATCTCCGCGCCGGCCTGGATGGTGAAGTACGCCGAGGAGCCTGAGTTCCACGGTGGATACCAGGCGCGGCCCATGCCTTCGCCCGAACTCCTGGGCTTGAAGACATGCACGGCGCCACCCATGGCAACCAGCGTGGCCTTCGCCTTGAAGACATAGAACTTGTCCTCGCGGACCGAGAAGCCCACCGCCCCGGCGCACCGGTCGCCGTCCATCAGCGGGCCCACGATGAAGACCCGTTCAAAGATCTCTCCCACGGCCCCGTCTTGCAGCAAGGCGTTCTTGGCGGCTTCAGCGACGACAACCTTGTAGGACTCGCCGTTGATCATGAGCTGCCAGCGGCCCTCATGCACGTATTTGCCGTCTTGGTCCTTCCATATCGGCAGTCCCCATTGCTCGAAGAGGTGAACGCTGGAGTCCACGTGTCGCGCAATGTTCGCCACCAGATCCTCGCGGGTCACGCCCATCAGGTCGTTGCGCACGTAGTCGACATAGTCCTTGATGGAGTTGGCGCCGTCCCGCAGGCCGACGTACTGGTTGATGGCGGAGAGGCCCATGGCCACCGCGCCGGACCGATCCACGGCTGCCTTGTCGACCAGCGTCACCTTCAGGCCGTTCTGCTTGGCCCAGTAGGCCGCCTCAACCGCCGCCCCGCACGCAGCCATGCCACCGCCGACAATCAACAGATCAGTTTCTACGATTACAGTTTCAAAGTTGGCCATCTGAACCCTCCCCTAGTGCTTCAGCGTGAAAACCTCGGGCAACCCTAGCGAGGCTGGCTCGGTACACAGAGCCGGGCTTGCAAGATTTCCCCCGGTCACGTAGCCGCCATTCGGCGCCGCCGCCCCCTCCGGGGTAGTGCGGATCGGAAACTTGAAGCGCTTGATCATGCCGTTGCGGAACTTCACGGTCCACATGATGGAATCCGTGGAGCGCAGCGGCGTGGCGGAGGCGCCCATGGGAACAAAGTCAGCGTATCCGCGGACCTCGACTGCCTGGGTGGGGCAAATCTTCACGCAGTTGTAGCACTCCCAGCACATCGAAACGTCGCGGTTGTAAGCCTTCATAGTGGCCTTATCTAGCACCATGAGGTCGTTGGGGCAAATGTACTGGCAAGCGGTCTTGTCCAGTGCTTTGCAACCGTCGCACTTCTCAGGATTTACGTAACTTGGCATTCAACCACCCTTTCCTTCCCTATTCGGATCCGCCCGCCAGGCTGACGACCGGTCCCTCCCTTTCATTTCTGTGAAGCTTGTAGAAACACTTGCGCAGACCCACTTCCCCAAATCTGCACTGGTCGCGGACATACACTTCGCACTGCAGGCAAATGGCGTCCGGGGCGGCACCACGGCTGACAATGACACCGGCAAGACGGTCCAGAATCTCGGCAGTCTGCCTCAAGTCTCCAGGAGCGAACTGCGCAAAAACCTTGGCGACCAACTCATCCCGAGCGGCCTCGTAGGCCTCAATCAGGCGGCGGCCAGCCTCGGTCAGAAAGAGCTGGCTGGACCGGCGGTCCGCTTGGACTTCCACGCGTCGCAGCAGCCTGCGCCGCACCAACTTGTCCACAGCCTTGCTGGCAGCCGCGTTGCTGACGCCGAGAAAGGCAGCCGCGTCGCTGATGATGTGGTCGTCTGTGTGGGCCACCAGGTACAGCAGCTTGAGTTGGGGAAAACTCAGCTTCTCGCCCGCAACGTCGCGCAGGATCTTCTTCTCGATTACCTCGCGAACTGACCAGGCGAACACGCGCGCGCTGCTTAGGAACTCGTTGCTCAGGTCCGGAGCAATCATTTCGTACCTTACTCTCGCCTGCAGGCCAAACATGACCTCCGGAGTCATACTTAGGTTCTCCGGGACTTATTTGACCACGTACAATTTAAACCTGATTAACTACTAACGCAAGACTTTTTTCGGAGATTCAGACCTTGATGGCTGAAAAGATTGGAATTATAGTTGCCAGCCCCACCACGTGAGGTAGCCTCCGGAGAGGTTCCGAACGCTGAAACCGTTCTGCGCCAGGAGGCGGAGAGCGTAATAGGACCTCTGGCCGACGGCGCAGTTCACCCAGATCTCGCGGTCCTTGGGAAGTTCACCCAGCCGCTGCCGCAACTCGCCCAGAGGCAGATTCATGGCGCCGTCGATGTGTCCCGCGGCGTATTCGTCGCGCTCCCGTACGTCCAGGATCAGGGCCCTCGTCTCAGCGAGTTCGCTCCACTGGGCCAGAGCCATTTCCCCGCGGAGAACGTTCGCGGCGACCATGCCCGCCAGATTCACGGGATCCTTGGCGCTCCCGTACTGCGGCGCATAGCACAGCTGGGATTCTTCGAGGTCAAACACCGTCGCACCCTTCTGGATGGCCATGGAGATCACGTCGATCCGCTTCTCGACCCCTTCCTCACCCACCGCCTGAGCGCCCAGGATCCGGCCGTCTCCTTCCGCGAAAATGAGCTTCACATTAAGCGGCTTGGCGCCGGGGTAGTAGCTCGCATGGCTGCCGGGGTGAATATAGACCGCCTGATAACCGGGGAATCCCGTGTCCCGCAGCGCCTTCTCAGACGCGCCGGTCGCGGCCACTGTCATCCCGAAGAAACCGCAGACGATTGTCGCCTGAGTCCCACGAAACGCGGCGCTCCGGCCGCAGATCGAGTCAGCCGCCACCCTGCCTTGGCGGTTGGCTGGACCCGCCAGAGGAGTCATGCGCCATTGGCCGGTCACCGTGTCGCGAACCTCGACCGCGTCACCCACCGCCCAGACGCTGGGATCGCTGGTCCGCATCGACGTGTCCACCCGAATACCCCCCAGGTCCCCAATCTCGAGGCCTGCGGCCCGCGGCAGCGTCGTCTCCGGCTTGACACCGACAGACAAGACGACCAGATCGGCTGGCAGCCGGGCGCCAGACTCCGTGTGTACCGCGAGGCGTCCCTGATCGTCCTCAAAGCCGGCCACACCGTCGGCCAGATGAAGGGACACGCGATTCTTCTCCAGGTGACGGCAGACAGGCTCGGCCATCTCAGAATCCAGCATCGGCAGTACCTGCGGTAGTCTGTCCACAACCGTGACTTTGAGGCCGCGAAGCGTGAGGTTCTCCGCCATCTCCATCCCGACAAGGCCCCCGCCGACAATCACGGCTCTTTCGGCGCCTCTGGACTCGATCCACTCCCTGATCCGGCGGCTGTCGGGGATGGTCCTCAAGGCGAAGATCCCGGGCAGTTCGATCCCCGGCATTGCGGGCCGGAGGGGCGCGGCGCCCGGCGCGAGAACGAGGGCGTCGTAGGGCTCCCGGTAGATCTGTCCGGTGCGCAGCGCCTGCACTTCAATCTCGCGGCTGTCCCGGTGAATCCCCAGGACTTCGTTTTCGGTACGTACCTCGATGTTGAAGCGCTTAAGGAAAAGCTCGGGCGAGGAGACCAGCAGTTTGGCCTCCTCTTGGATGACATTTCCTACATAGTAGGGCAGTCCGCAGTTGGCAAAGGCCACAAAGGGGCCGCGGTCGAAGATGATAATCCGAGCCCTTTCGTCAAGCCGCCGCAGCCGGGTAGCGCAGGTGGCTCCACCGGCGACACCTCCGACCACCAGCACTCTCTTGTTCATAGTCATCTCACCGATGCGACAGCGTCAGACTTTCCTGGCGGTCACCAGTACTGTGCCGGCCGGAAGGGCTTGCGAGATCACGTTGGTCAAACCCAGGGCATGCAGCGAAGCCCGGACACGGTCGACCGACCAGTCGCGGCAGCCATCCCGTCTAAGACGGCGCGCCAACGCTCCCCACGTCACCTCCGGGGGCGGAAGAACGCCAGCGGGCAGGAAGCTGTCGTGCAAAGCAAGCAGGCCGTCTTTCTTCAAGACGGAGGTGGCCGTTTCCAGCATTCTGTCCACCTCGCCCGGCTTGCAGGATGAGAGGAGTCCTGAAAGTAGAATCGCTCCATAGGGTTCTCCATTCGGAGGAGACTGCCCCAGGAAGGGGTTCACGGCGCGAAAAGCGGCGTGTGGACAGCACCGAGCCAGGATTTCGCCGTAAGCCTCGCCCCCCCAGCCCAACAACAAGATCGGACTCTGCCCAGCAAGGTTCAACTTATCGGCGACCGCCGGGGCCGCGAAACGAGCCAGCGATTCGCAGGCTTCTCGGAAAAGCTCCGGATCTTCGTCCGGAGCGGGATCGCCGCGCCCACTGAAAACATAGCTGGCCAAATCCTGCCAACAGTCGGATTGGTCGGACAGCTGAAGGACAGCCGCCCTTAGGCTCTGAGGCGAGTCGCTTCTCAAATAGCGGGAGGCAATCTCGAGATTCCGGTATCCCTCCGGCGCAGCTTCGAGCAAGCCCATGGCCACGAGGTTGTCCAGTATCTCGCCGAGTGCGGCAGGCCGGAGGTCCAAGGCGCCGCCAAGCTCGGCCGCCTGCCGGAACTCGTCCAGTTGGTCGAACACGCCCAGCGCGAGGGCCAATCGCAGAATCTGGCTGCCAATGCCGGCGGCAGCCAGACGAAGCAACTGGTCGGGCAAGGGGGCAGGTTCGAAGCGTGGGTTGTCGTCGGGCCTCGGCCGTAGGTCACGCTGAGAATCCTTGAGCTTCTCTCGGAGGCGAACGACTTCTCCCACCACCAGCGTCGCCGGAGGCTCGATATTCGCCGCGCGCACCTCGCCGGCGATGGTCGCCAGCGTGCCCGTGACCACGCGTTCGTTGTGCCAGAACGCCATCTGAATCATCGCTGCCGGCGTGCCGGGGTCTTTGCCGTGCTCGGTGAGTCGCTGCGCGATGATGGCTACGTTGTTGACGCCCATGAGGAAGACAAGGGTTCCCGAGCGGCTGAGGGCATCCCAATCCAGCCCGCTGTGGTCTTTCTTGGCCTCGTGGCCAGTCACGATCGTCACCGCGGAAGCCAAATCCCGATGGGTCACCGCTATTCCGGCGCTCAGAGGCGCGGCCAGCGCCGAGGATACGCCCGGTACCACCTCGAAGGGCACGCCGTGGTCGGCCAGGTATTCCGCCTCCTCGCCCCCGCGCCCAAACAGAAACGGGTCGCCCCCCTTCAGCCGGACCACCATCTTCCCTTCTCGCGCTCTGGCCAGCAGGAGTTCATGGATCTCGTTCTGGCGTGACTCGTGCTTTCCAACCGGCTTGCCCATGTAGATGCGCTCGGCGGAAGGCTTGGCGAGCGTGAGGACTTCCTCCTGGACGAGCCGGTCGTAGACCACCACGTCGGCGGCCTTCAGAAGGCGTTCGGCTTTGATCGTGAGCAGTTCAGGGTGACCCGGTCCCGAGCCCACGATGTAGACTTTGCCGGGCTGACGTCCGATGCTGGTGGAATCGTTGGTCACTTAACAAAAATGGCTTGAAGACTCGGCACTCATGATATCATGGTCCCAAAACTGCGCAAGTTACTAGACGAGAGGGGGAGGGGAGATGTCGGTCATTACCATCTCGAGGGGTTCTTTCAGTGGCGGCAAGATGATAGCGGAATGCCTCGCCGCCAAGCTGTCGTTCCGTTGCATCGACCGGGACGTGATCGTGGAGAGGGCCGCCGCCAGTGGGGTCTCGCAAGACGAACTGCTCGACGCTCTGCTGAAGCCGCCGACGTTCCTGGAGCGGTTCAGGCATAAGCGGTATTTGTACCTGGCTCTGATTCAAGCCGCTCTCGCAGAGGAGGTGAGGACCGGCAGGGTTGTCTACCACGGCAACGCGGGGCACCTGCTCTTGAAGGGAGCCAGCCCGGTGCTCCGGGTGCGGATCATCGCTCCTCTCGAGATGCGGCTGGCGATGGTTCAGGAGCGCCTGAAGCTTGGCGCCAAAGAGGGACTGGCGTACATCCAGAAGGTCGACGAGGACCGGCGGAAGTGGACCCAGTTTCTGTACGGGGTGAACTGGGAAGACCCTGTTCTCTACGACCTGGTGATCAACCTGGAGCACATCAACATCGACGAGGCCTGTGACTCCCTTGTGGTGGTCGTCAAGGAGCGAAGGTGCTTTGAGTTCACGAGCGAATGTCAGGCCGTGATGGACGATCTGGCGCTCGGCAGCCGCATCCGCGCCAACCTTGCCCTCGATCCCCCCACATCGCACCTTGAGGTGGAGGTCACCGCTGTTAGCGGCTCGGTCAGGATCAAAGGAAAGCTCACTTCGGTGGAAGAGATCGAAGAGGTGCGTCGCGTGGCCATCGCCGTCCCCGGCGTGACCAACCTGGACCTCGCTGAGCTGGTCCCCGCCACGCGCGTTTAGCATTCCGAAGCACGACATGTCCCAGGCGGCCTGATCGGGCCGGACAATAATTCCAACATATTCAGCGATTAAGGTCCGATTCTCAAAATAGATGTTGCGCTAAGAGTTAATCGGGTTTAAATTGTACTTGGTCAAATAAGTTGCGCGGGTATCAATTATGACTTTGGCAGTCATCGTTGACCTTCGCGGTAAGGTTAGCGCCGGGAAAGAGGCCGGAGTATGTCGATCTTCCTGCCGGTCGCGGGAATCAGCATCAACCTGTTCCTTCTGGTTGGAGCAGGCTCGATGGTGGGCTTCCTCTCGGGGCTTCTGGGAGTCGGAGGAGGTTTTCTTCTCACTCCGATCCTGATGATGATCGGCATTCCCGCGACCATCGCAGCCGCGTCGGACTCATGCCAGATCATCGCAGCGTCTTCCTCCGGGGTCGCGGCCCACTTCCGGTTGGGCAACGTGGATTACAAGATGGGCAGCATCTTGCTGCTTGGGGGCTTGCTGGGGTCGGCCATCGGTGTCGAAGTGATCAAGGCCCTGCGGACCCTGGGCAACGCCGATCTGCTGATCACGGTCACCTACATTGTCGTGTTGGGTGGAGTCGGCGGTTCCATGCTTATCGGCAGCGTCCAGGCACTGCGCCGGGGAACGCTCGCTGTCAAGACGCGGCGGCCGGTTCCGAAACGAAGTCTCCTGAGCAGACTTCCTTTCCAGATGGATTTTCCGCACTCCAGGGTGAGGCACTCCGTCTTCGTTCCTTTCGCGCTCTGCACCCTGGTCGGAATCCTGGCTGCGATCATGGGTGTCGGCGGGGGGTTCATCATGGTGCCGATGATGGTCTACTTGCTGCGCATGCCGCCGCACGCAGCTGTGGGAACGGACCTCTTCCAGATCATGTTCACCTGCGCCGGAGTGACCTTCCTGCAGGCCACGCGAAACCAGACAGTGGATCTCGTCCTGGCACTGGTGCTCGCGGCGGGGTCCACAATCGGCGCTCAGATCGGCGCGCGCGTGTCACGCTATCTGCGCGGTGAGCAACTGTTGATCGTGCTTGCGCTGCTTGCCCTGGCGGTGACGTTCAAGATGCTGGTCGGCCTTGTGCTCACTCCAACGAACCTCCTCAGCCCAGCCAGCGGGCACGCCTCCGTGCGGCCCAGCAAGCAGTTGTTCTTGGCGTCGAGTCCAAGGCCGGGGCCGGGGGATCTTCGCCCGTTTCCGTTTCTGGTAGACAAGTGATTCGGAGGTTGAATGGTGCGCTTTCCAAGGATGAAATCAGCGCTGCTGGCTTCGCTGGCTCTCGCCTTCCTGCCCGCGCTCAGCTTCGGCGCCTCGAGTGACGAGAGCCCAATTGTTTTCGTCGCGGATTCCCGCGGCCTCACGGGTTGGCGTGCTTGGTGTACCAACCTTTACAACGAGAGCCTCTTCCACTTCGCGCTGCTGACGGTGATCCTGATTCCGGTGGTGGCGCTTGTGCTGGGCTCGATCACGAACTTCTTCTTGGTGCGCAGCGGCATCGACTTGAAATCGCGAGCTGTGGCGGAACATTAGGGCATAGGAGGGTCACGTGGACTGGTTATTCGTGCAAATGCCCATTGCGGGGATCCACATATTCTGGCCGGGCCTGCTCATCCTCGGTCTCGGTGTCGGCATCATCGGCAGTTTCTTCGGAATGGGTGGCGGGTGGATGGTCACGCCGGGATTGAACATCCTCGGTTTTCCCATGGCGTTCGCTATCGGCACCGACATCACCCACATGGCCGGCAATTCCCTCATCTCCACCATGCGGCACTCCAAGTTCGGCAACGTGGACTACAAACTGGGCATCGTCATGGCTGTCGGCACCGTGGGCGGCTTTGAATCGGGCGCTCAGATGATCATGTGGCTGGAACGGATCGGCAGAATCGACCTTATCGTCCGGGTTGGGTACCTGGTGCTGCTGGCACTGATCGCCTGGCTGGTTTTCGCCGACGTGCATCAGCAAAGGAAAAAGCAAAGGGAGGATTTGACTTCTGGTAAGCCGAGACAGGCGGTGCCCTCCGGCGGCATCCAGTGGTATCGCACGTTTCAGAAGATAAGGATCCCGCCGATGGTTCACTTCAACCGGGCCGGCATCTATTGCACGGCCTGGCTGCCGATGTCGGTGAGTTTTTTAACTGGATGGCTGGCGGGCATCCTGGGCATTGGCGGCGGCCTGATCCGTATGCCTGCTTTGATCTATCTGGTCGGTGTTCCGACTCACGTCGCTGTGGGCACGGACTTGTTTGAAGTTGTCATTTCCGCCCTTTACGGCGCGGGCACTTACACCTATAAGGGGCGGACAGAACTGGTAGCGGCTGTGATCATGCTGGTCGGCGCCTCCATCGGCGCCCAGATAGGCTCGGTGGCGACCAAGTACGCCAAAGGATACGGAATCCGGGTCTTCTTTGGAGTTGCCGTAGTCGGCTGCGCCCTTTCTATTGCGTTCAAGTTAATTGCTTCCTACTTCCCGGTGGTGAGGCGTTTCTTCGACGTAGCCGCATCGGTCCTCATCCTTCTGTTGATCTTGGGTCTCTCCCTGTTCATCTTCCTCAAGTTTCTCAAGGGGGCGCGGGAGGAACTTGCCCTTCGGACGAGCGAGACCAGAGCTAGCGCGGTGGGCAAGTAGGAGACGGGGCCGGCGAAAGGAGGAATGCAAATGAAAAGTCGAACGACGGGATTCACTCTCCTGTGCATAGCCTGCCTGCCTTTACTGGTGGGGTGCAGCGGTTTTGGGCAAGTCAACCAGGGGCGAGTAATCGCATATGACGCGGCCAAAGGGTTGGTGACCCTTGTTTCCGAGGCCTACGGCCAGGAGGCGTCGGCCATGAAGTACGGCGTTCTCCCTCCGGTTACGATCCAGGTTCCCAACGATCCCGGCCAGATGGGGCCAGCGCCCAAGGCCGGCCTGCTGCTGTCCATGGACAGCCAGAACCGAAAGGTCGTGGTTTTCGATCCCCCAACCCAGTCCTTCAAGAGCATAGCGTTCGACCTAGTCGGGCAGCGGGACGGCGTTTTTGTGGATGATCCCGCTATCAAGGGGGCCAAGTTCCCGAAAATCGACCGGGACCGAAAGACCATCACGGTGTACTCGACCCAACAGCGGCAACTGGTCACATTCGCCGTTCCGGACGAGTACTTCGATCTGCCGCCCGACACCTGGGCTATGGGCGACGAGGTCCGCTACTACTACAAGGACCCGCACAAGGCGCTCAGACTGATGAACGTGACCAGAACCAATGTCCTTTGACGAGGGTCTCGAAGCGGGCTAGCAGAATGTTTTGGAACAAGCCAGCCACGGCGGCGGATGGAGACGGAACCAGCGGGCGGAGACGGGTTGCGGCAACCATCACGTTCGACTTGGCCATGGTCATCGAGTTGGCGGTAGCGATGTATCGTGCCAACGCGCACAGTTCCGATTTCACCGGCGTTTTTCTCAGGACGTTCTTCGGGCTGCTCATCCCCACACTCTTCTTGTGGCGGTATGGCCTAAGGAAGATCCTCTCCCAACCGGGCGAGCAACAGAGCGCGCAGCAGGGCGATGGCGGTAGCGTGGTTGGGGGAGAGCGGTCGTGAGAAACGTCGTTTCCCGGCTGGTGTGCGGGTATCTGTTGCTTCCGCTGCTCAGTCTCTGCGCGTTAGCCTGGGCCACCGGGCCGGCTCAGCCCCGCGTGAAGCTCACCCCGGAACGAATCGAGATGGGCTCCTTTTACAGCGGCGTCCGGGTCAAGATCGAAGGCTTGGTCGGCCACGGCTCCAAAGCCATCGTCGTGTTGCGCGGAGCCGATAAGCGGGAGTCCTTCAACAAGAAGGGGCGGTTCGGCTTCATCTGGTTAAACGCCGGCAGCGTTCGCATTTCGGGAGCTCCATCCTTGTTCCTCTGCTTTAGCCCGGAGCCCGTCAGAGCGCTACTGGACGCTGAGGTCATCGGCCAGAGGCTGCTCGACGAAGCGTCCATCCAGGCCTATCTGCGAATCGAGCCTGAGCAGGCGCCCGATCGAGCGAAGGAGGTCCGGTCCAATTTTCTAGCGCTGAAGACCGAAGATGGACTGTATCATATCTACCCGGGCGGGCTGAAGATGGGCGCGCCTCTTGCTGAGGGAACACCATTCTCCGCCGAGTTCCTTTGGCCCAAGATCGCCCCGCCAGCGTCCTACACGGTCCAGGTTCTGGAGTGCCGTGACCGCGCCGTCATCGCGGAATCCTCCGTCCCTCTGGAAGTTGTCAAGGTCGGATTCCCTCAGAGTTTGGCGGTCCTGGCGACTCAACACGCCGCGTACTACGGAGTGTTAGCCGTGCTGTCGGCGGCCTGCGCTGGCTTCATGATCGACTTTCTCGCCGCAAAGCTGTTCGGCAGAAGGCGCGGAGCGGCCCACTGACCGGCGTAGAATGAGGGCGAGCGGCAAAGTGCGGAGTGGGGCATCGTCATTCTTCGAAAGTGTGGGCAAGAAGTTGTTCTCCGTGCGCGCGTCCTGGCGGCGCCGCCCGATTAGCAACGCCGAGTCCGGCGGCGCCTCCGAGGAGAGGCTCCGGCAGAAGTATCTGTCCTTCCGGGAACTGCTTTCGCTCAACAACGAATGCCTGGAGCTGATTGCCGGACTTCAGGAGGACCTCCAGTTCGTCGTCCCCCAGCGCGACATCATTGGAGCTCGAGTTTCCGCGATCTTCGAAAGGGCCTCCGGCATCGTCGGCTGCTCTCGAAGCGCTGACCGGGCTTCGCTACGCCCAACTGGCCGACGCCCTGCGCGAGCAGCGCAGCGAGATTGAGCGATACATTGCAGTATCCCAGGAGTTGGTGACCCCGAAGCTTTCGGCCTGGCTCACGGAGTTCGGCATGGAGGCGGCCACTGAAGTCGGAGGCAAAGCCGCCGCTCTCGGAGAGATCAAACGCCGGCTCGGACTCCCGGTGCCCGAAGGGTATGTGCTCACAACTGCAGCCTACATGCAGTTCTGCGGCATACCCCTCTGGGAGGCGATTCGCGATGCCATTCGAGGCGTCAACGTGGATGACCTCGAAGCGCTGCACTCGATTTCCACCAAGCTGGCCGAGATGGTCATGGACCAGCCTGTGCCGCGTGCCGTTGAAGTCGCCATCAGCGAGCGCGCCTTGGCTCTGAAGACTGGCGAATTAGGGCTCGCGGTACGGTCGAGTGCGGTCGGCGAAGGCGGCGAGAAGACCTTCGCCGGCCAGTACCTCAGCCTGATCAACGTTGCCAAGGACCAGGCAGTGGAAGCGTACAAGCAAGTCATAGCCGGGCGGTTCAGTTCAAGAGCGCTGGCCTACAGGCTCAGTACCGGCTTGCTCGAAGTAGACAGTCCGATGGCGGTTCTGTTTCTGCCGGTCATTCGCGCTCGGGCTTCTGGCATCATGTACACCAGGGACCCAGGCGATCCCAAGGCCAAGGTTCTTTGGGTGACCTCCACGCCAGGACTGGGGCTGGACATCGCCAGCGGGAGAATCCCGGCGGATTTGTTCATCCTGTCCCAGCGGCGTCCTCACCCGGTTCTCGAGCGTCACCTCGTCCACAAGGAAGACGAGATCACCGCGCTGGCCGGTGGCGGACTTCAGCGCCGGAGACTGAGCCCCGCAGAAGCCGACTCACCTAGCCTCCAGGAGCGGGAATTAAGGCTTCTTGCGGAATGGGGCCTCCGGTTGGAGGAGCACTTTGGCGCGCCCCAGGACGTGGAATGGGCTATGGACGAGGAGCGCAAGCTCTGGATCGTCCAAGCCCGGCCACTCGCGCTTGCCGAGTCCCACGGGGGGCGCAGATCCCGGCCGCACACACAACCGGTTCTGACGGGCGGCCGGACCGTCTTTCCTGGGCAGGTCGCCGGCCCTGCGTGCCTGATCGAGGACGCCCAAGACCTCGGCAAGGCGCCCGAAGGCGCCGTTGTCTTTCTGCGCAAGGCCTCCCCGGAGATCGTCGAAATCCTCCCTCGCGTTGCCGGCCTGGTCGCCGAGTGGGGAAATGTCACCGGCCATGCCGCCGCGTTGCTGCGGGAGTTCCGTGTCCCCTCGGTCTTCCTCATGAGCGGCGCGTTTGAGCGGCTGAAGACGGGAGACTCCGTGAGCTTGGATGCGGTCCAGGCGAAGGTGTATGCCGGCTTGTTGTGGGAAACACGCCGCCCGGGAGCAGGGCCGCAAGATCGTAACCGGGAGCGGAATGGCGACCCGATCAGCCGGCGGCTGTTGACCCTGAATCTGCTGGATCCCTCGGCTTTCAACTTCCGCCCGGCGGGCTGCAAGTCCGCTCACGATGTGCTCAGGTTTTGTCACGAGAAGGCAGTCGAGGCGATGTTCGTCGTCGACGACATCGAACTGGAGCAGAACCAGCAGCGATGCAGGAAGCTCGAGACGACTATGCCGCTGCACGTCTATGTGCTCGACCTGGGCGGGGGCATCGCGTTCAATCTCCCGCACCGCCGCGAGGTGTCGCCTTCGGAGATCACATCCAGACCATTCCAGAGCTTGTGGAAGGGACTGACTCATCCGGCCGTGAGCTGGAAGCGCGAGATGCCCGCCAGCTTCAGTGATCTGGCCTCGGTCATGGCCGGCTCATTGTCCTCCCATAGCAGTACCACGCGGGGCTTCGGCGAACGAAGCTACCTCTTGGTGGCGGAGGAGTACTTGAACTTCAACTCCCGCCTGGCGTATCACTTCTCTCTTGTAGACGCCTGCCTGTCGGACACCCCCAGTGCGAACTACATCTCTTTTCGATTCGCCGGCGGGGGCGCCACGCGGCAGCGCCGCGGCTTGAGGGCGTGTTTCCTTGAGGCTTGCCTCACTCACTACGGCTTTCAGGTGGATCGGCGAGGGGACTTGCTGAACGCGTGGTTCAAGAAGGGACCGGCCGAGGACACCTCGGACAGGCTGGACATCTTGGGCCGTTTGCTGGTCAGCAGCAGCCAGCTTGACATGTTCATGAGCAGCCAGGATGTCATGCGATGGTTCGTGCGGCAGTTCCTGGCAGGCAACTACTCGTTCCAGGTGCCGGAGCAGCAGGAAGTGCCGGCTTCGGTTCAGGAGAAATGACCGTGCCGCCACGCCTCGTCATCGCTGGGCTCTCCGGAGAATCGGGCAAGACCCTTGTCTCGCTTGGGCTCCTCCTGGAAGCTTGCCGATCCGGCTTGCCCGTTCGGGCTTTCAAGAAAGGGCCGGATTATATTGACGCCGCCTGGCTCGCCTGGGCCTCAGCCCACCCGGCGCGCAACCTGGATTCGTACCTTATGGGCTTCGAGGGAGTCACACGAGCCTTCGTTCGACACAGCATACCCACGGGGTTGAACCTGATCGAGGGCAATCGCGGACTCTACGATGGAGTGGATGCCAAGGGCACGCACAGCACCGCCGCGCTCGCCAGGGCGCTCCGCGCGCCGGTAGTGCTTGTTGTGAGCGTCACCAAGGTTACTCGCACGGTGGCGGCCCTCGTCCTGGGCTGCCAGAAGTTGGAGCCGGAGGTTCGCATCGCGGGCGTGATTCTCAATCGAGTCGGCAGCCGTCGGCACGAGCAGGTCATCCGCGAGGCTATCGAGTGCGAGTGCGGTTTGCCCGTCCTGGGTGCCGTGCCAAGGGCGGAATCCGGGACCCTGCTGCCGGAGAGACACCTTGGCCTGGTCACCCCGGAGGAACACCACCAGAGGGAGAGCTTGAGGGCCAGCCTCCTGTCACTGACCCGGGACCACCTGGATACCGGCCGCCTCTTCGCCATCGCGCGGGAAGCGCCCCCGCTGGCGGTCGGCGGACGAACCGGCCCTGGTGTGCGCTGACGGTCGCGGACTGAGGATCGGCTTCTTGAGGGATTCCGCTTTCACGTTCTATTACCCGGAGAATCTCGAGGCTCTGGAGTCAGCGGGCGCCGAATTGGTAGCCATCGAGGCGTTGACCGCCAGCCAACTCCCGCCCGGCCTGGATGCTCTTTACATCGGCGGCGGTTTCCCCGAGACCCATGCGGCCGCCCTGGCGGCAAACGGGAGCTTTCTCGCCTCGCTGAGGGATGCTGCCCGCCGGGGCCTGCCGATCTACGCGGAGTGCGGCGGTCTCATGCTGCTTGCCCGCTCCATCTTGTGGCGAGAGCAGAGCTTCTCCATGGCCGGTGTTCTGCCTTTTGACGTGGAAGTCTGTTCCGCGCCCCAAGGGCACGGGTACGCCTGTTTACACGTGGACAGGCCGAACTCCTTCTTCCCCGAAGGGACGGTCCTGAAAGGCCACGAGTTCCACTACTCGAAGATCCTGCTGGGCGGCGCCCAGCCCCCCACTGCTTTCGCCGTGACGCGCGGCGCGGGGTGCTTTTCCGGGCGCGACGGCGTCATCGTCGAAAACGTCCTGGCCAGCTATATTCACCTGCACGCCGCCGCTACGCCGGAATGGGTTACGGGCGTCTTGGAGGCTGCCCGCAGCCACGCCGGCCGCGCGTCGCGCGAAAACAAGCTTGAAGTGTTGGAGAACGCAGAACTAGCCAATGAGGAGGCTATATTATGAGCAAACTTGTACCACCCCACGGCAGTCCCGATTTGAAGCCTTTGTTGTTGGAAGGCGAAGCCAGGGCAGCCGAGATAAAAAGAGCAGAACGCCTCAAGCGGGTCCCCATAACCAGCCGCGAGAGCGGCGACCTGATCATGATGGGAATCGGAGCATTCACCCCGCTTGACGGCTTCATGGGCAAGGAAGACTGGCAAGGCTGTTGCGACAGCTACGCCATGCCTTCCAAGAAGGGACTGTTCTGGCCCATCCCGATCACTTTGTCCGCCACGGAGGATCTTGCAGCTTCCATTTCCTCCGGAGAGGAAGTCGCTCTCTGGGACACGGAGACCGAAGCCATCATGGGCACCATGAAGGTGACCGAGAAGTACAAGATCGACAAGGAGCACGAGTGCAAGCAGGTGTTCCGCACCACAGACGGGGCGCATCCGGGGGTTCAGAAGGTGATGGAGCAGGGTCCGGTGAACCTCGCCGGTCCCGTAAAGGTGACCTCCGAGTCCTACTATCCCGAGATGTTCCCTGGGATCTACCAGCGTCCCGCCGAAGCTCGCGAGATCTTCCAGCAGCGCGACTGGAGTACGGTAGCGGCTCTCCAGTTGAGGAACCCGATGCACGGCTCGCACGCTTACTTGGCGTGGGTTGCGATCGAGGTCTGTGACGGGGTCTATGTCCACCAGCTCGTGGGCAAGCTGAAGCCTGGCGACATCCCGGCCGAGGTCCGTGTTAAGGCCATCGACGCCCTGGTGAACAAGTATTTCCGCAAGGATCGTGTGGTTCAGGGCGGTTATCCGATGGAGATGCGCTACGCCGGTCCGCGGGAGGCGTCTACTGCATGCCGTGTTCCGGCAGAATTACGGCTGCTCGCACCTGATCGTCGGGACGTGACCACGCCGGCGTCGGCGACTACTACGGACCCTTCGACGCTCAGAAGATCTTCAACGAGATTCCGCCGGACGCCCTGGTCCTGCGGCCGCTGTGCATGGACTGGACGTTCTACTGTTACGAATGCGGCAGCATGGCGTCCATGAAGACTTGCCCGCACGAGAGCAAGGCGGTCATCGACGAGAATGGCAAATACAAGGGCGGCGCCCGGTTGCTGCTTTCCGGAACCATGCTCCGGAAGCTCATGAGCGAAGGCAAGCCGGTCCCGCCGGAGTTCTCCAGGCCCGAGGTCATCGCGGTCCTCAAGGAGTACTACGACAGCCTGGAGGAGAAGGTGGAGGTAAAACTCCACAAGTTCGCTACCGGCGATACGAAGACGTAGGCAATTCAACGGGGCTGTCCGAGGGAACTCAGATAGCCCCACAAGTAAATCAGGGCCACGGCGAGCAGGATTACCGAGAGCATCCCCTTGAGCCTCCTGGCTGGGACGAAGCGCTGGGCGCGAGCCCCCAGATACGTGCCGACCAGCCCCCCCGCGCCGAACAAGGAACCCAGCAGCCAGTCCGGCGCAACTTCCAACCCTCTGTCCCGGTACAGCGGCGCAATGAGCTCGCTGAAGCCCACGCCGCACACGGACGTGATGAAGGTCCCCATCAGCGTCGCGCCTGCGATGGTGTGCACGGGCAAGCCGACAATGCCAACGAAGAACGGAGCCAGGATGGCGCCGCCGCCGATGCCGTAGATGCCGCCCACTACACCCACGACCAGGGACAGCAGAAAAATGCTCCGCGTCGCGCATTCGTAGCGGCAACCCTGGAACTCAAAGACCAACCGCCGCGTGTTGAACTCCGAGCACCGGACGGTCCAGTCGGACGAGTTGGGGACAGGCGCCGTGCCGCTCTTGGGCTTACGGGTCTCCAGTAGCATGCGGGAGCCGATATACAGCAGCACGCAGCCGACGAACGCCTTGAATGGCTTCGGGGTCCGGCAGCCAGGTCAGCCGCACCAGTTCCCCCAGGACAACGCCGGGAGCGGTGCCGGCCACCACCACCCACGTCAGGGGTCGCAGCAGCCGGCCCTCGCGGGCGTAGCGGTAGATCCCGCCGGGTATGGCAACGATGTTAAAGACAAGGTTCGTAGAGCTCACCGCCGGGCTGGTGAACCCGAGCACGCTCATCTGGAACGGCAGCAGCAGCACCGCCCCGGAGATCCCCCCCATTGAAGAGAAGAAGGACACCACAAGAGCCACCAATGGCGGAACCCAGAAAGGCGTCTCCACGCCGGAAACGGGGAAGTTCATAGGCAACTATCAACTCATTCTTTCTGGAATCCCGCCCGGCTCGTAGGAGCCGAGATCCGCCAGCAAGCAAAGGGGAGGCACTCGGCACGAAACCTGCGATCGCCAGGTTCGCGCCAACCTCCGCTATCTGCGCCCTAAGGGCATCGCTTGCATGATGGTCTCGAGCCTCTCCATCGCGTACACATAACGGTTGAAGAAAAGCTGGGAGACTCTCCGTTGGATGGTGTAGCCCACTACAGGGTTCTCGTCCAGGATATGGCGCAACACGCGGCCCTCCACCTTAAGCACCTCCGAGTCCTCCACGCACTCGGCGTTCAGGAGGTACCGCTCCGTTCCCGTCAGACAGGAGACACCGAAGATGCTTCCTTTGAGCAGGTCCTCGACCAGGAGGCTCGGTCCTCCCTTCGTGGGCCGCCTCAGTTCCACCCTCCCTTTGAGCAGTATAAAGAAGTGACTCGCTGGCATACCCTCCGAGTAGACTCTCTCGCCCTCTTCGAGCTTCACGATCCCCGATGCGGAGCTGAGCGTTTCCATTTCCTTCGGGTTCAACAGCGCGAACAACTCGTGTCTTTCCAGCTTTTCGATGGCCATGACGCCTCCCCCTTCGCTAACAGGTGAACCGGAATTCCCGTTCTCGCCTCCCGGTTCCACGCCAGTATACACCCAGTTGCCTCCTGTCGAACTCTGAGCGTGCATCTGGGCATCTGGGCGTGCAGTCTTCTTCCCGAAAGTAGCGGCACCCCCCTGGGAGCGAGAAAAAAATCACGAAGGCCACCAGTGGCGGAAGCCAGAACGGCGCCTCCGCGCCGGTAACGGGGAATGTCGTTTGAGACACTATTTCAGATTCATGGATGCGATTGTCCTTGACAAGGAGTTGGGCTGGTGGTTTAATGATGAGCGAGTCGATATACACGCTCAGGGGGCAGCGATTCCGTGCGCATCAACACACGCGCCTGCTATGCGATTCGTCTCATGGCTGACGTCGCCAAACACTCGGGCGGCGGCCGGCCCGTTTCCCTCCGTGACGTCGCCCAGCGACAGCGCCTTCCCAAGCTGTACCTGTCGCAGTTGACCATGCCGTTGCGTAACTCGGCGCTGTTGAAGAGTGTTTGGGGCAACAAGGGCGGTTTCCTTCTGGCCCGCCCGGCAGCGGAGATCACGCTTCTGGATATTGTCGAAACCGTCGACGGCCCGGTCGGAGTGATGGACTGCGTCCTCGACCCGAATTTCTGCGACAAAGTGAAAGCCTGCGACTGCTTCGGCACGTTCTGCGCGATCAACAGGGAGATAGTTGGCACGCTGAAGAGAGTCAGGTTAAGCGATCTGGCTGCGCCGGAAGGGACTTCCCTGGCAATGGCGGAGGTGGATTTGAAGCAGGTGTAAGCCTGCGCAGCCCGGCGGAGAAAAGGCCCGGGACGTGAGGACGGATGCAGCCACTCACCACGGAAGAGCACAAGAGGGCGTTCGCCGCCACCAGAAAGACGGAGGCCATCCGCAGGCAGTGTCTGCCGGTGCGGTACCACGTGGAGGACTTCGAGGCGGCCGACCGGCCGCGCCGGTTCCTGGAAGCCTTCGCCGCAATCCTGAAACACACGAACTACCGGCTCGCGCTCGATCAGTACGTGCGCGTCAGTGCGAAGTGCTCGCGGTGTTCGGCCAAGTGCCAGGTCTTTCTGGCCACGGGCGCCAGCGAGGATATCCCTTGCTATCGTTCGGAGCTGCTGCTTTCGGTCTACCGCCGTCACTTTACGGTCTCGGGGGTCTTGCGCGGGCGCATCCTCGGCGACCCGGGCTTGACCGACGAGCGCGTCCAGGAGATGGCAGAATCCTTTTACAACTGCACCGCCTGCCGCCGCTGCTATTTTGAATGTCCCATGGGCATTGATCATGCTCTGATCACACATCTGGGCCGCTACATTCTTTCGGAGATCGGAATCGTGCCCCGGGCGCTGGCGGTCAGTGTCCGGGAGCAGTTGAGCGGCGCGACCGGCAATACCTCCGCGGTCCCGGTGCCGGCGCTGCTGGACGGGCTGGAGTTCCTCAGCGAAGAGATGCAGGAGGAAAAGGGCATCGACATTCCGTTCCCGATCGATCAGGAGGGCGCCGAGTATCTGTTCCTGCCCGCGGTGTCCGACTTTTTGATGGAAGCGGACACCCTGATGGGCAACGCCGCGGTCTTCCGCGCGACCGGGGACAGTTGGACCATCGGCACCGGCTACTTCGACGGCATCAATTACGGCCTGTTCTACAGCGACCAAGTGCTGGAACGTGTGCTCCAGAAGATCCAGGCCGAGGCCGAGAGGCTCAAAGTAAAGAAGATCTTGATCGGAGAGTGCGGCCACGCGTCGCGGACCGCGAAGTACTTCTATCCGACGTTCTGCGGAGGCAGGGAGGCGCTGCCGGTTCTGAACATCATGGAGTACACCCACAAGGCCTGGAAGGAAGGACGTCTTAAGCTGGACCGGAACGCCATCGCCGAGCCGGTCACCTACCACGACCCCTGCAATCTTGCCCGCCCCGGCTGGATCGTGGAGCAACCCCGCGAGCTGCTGAAGGCGTTCTGCCCGAACTACGTCGAGATGACACCTAACCGCCGCGACAACATATGCTGCGGTGGAGGCGGGGGCACGGTATCGATCGACGAGATTCGGCCATACCGCATGTTGGTCGGTGGCAGGTTGAAGGCCGAACAGATCCGGGCCACCGGGGCCAAGTACTGCGTCGCGCCCTGTGCCAACTGCAAAAAGCAGCTTCGCGAGCTTGTGGAAGAGCATCACATCGACTGCCAGATCGTCGGGTTGCACGATCTGTTGTACAAGGCAATTGTTTTCGACGGAGAGCCCTTGGCAGGGCGGCCGTGCGCCTCTGGCGCAGGGGCCCTGCTGCATTACGAACGGCAACACGGCCAATCGGGTGTT
This sequence comes from Bryobacterales bacterium, assembly GCA_963734625.1. Lineage (GTDB taxonomy): Bacteria > Acidobacteriota > Terriglobia > Bryobacterales > Bryobacteraceae > CAVTHW01. The sequence continues at coordinate 368,649 of CAVTHW010000016.1, forward strand.
ACTGGAGAGTCACGTCTGGAGGAGTAGCGAGTGGAAGCCTGGATCGAATTCGGACGCGGGCCGCTGTTCCGGCTGGCGTTTTCGGTGATGGTGCTGGGGCTGCTGCGGGTCTTCGTTCTAACCGCCGTAGGGATCGGCGAGGCGTACCGGCGCAATTCTGACAGGATCCTGCCGTGGAAGGAAATCGGCCGGCAGACTCTGGGCTGGCTTGTACCCCTTGGCCGGCTTTGCAGACAGCGGCCCGTCTATAGCCTGACATCATTTCTCTTTCACGTGGGCCTGCTTTCGACGCCTTTCTTCCTGGCGGCCCACGTTCTGTTGTGGCGCCGCTCAGTTGGCTTCGCGTGGTCTGCTTTCCCCCAGCAAATTGCGGACTATCTGACGTTGCTCACCATCGCAGCCGGGATCGGCCTGTTTTTCGGGCGCACGCTTCACCGCGGGGCGCGCGCGCTGAGCCGCTTCCAGGATTATCTGTGGCCGTTGCTCCTGGTCTGGCCTTTCGCGACCGGATACATCTGCTCCCACGCCGCCATCGGGCCGAAGGCCTACCAGGTGTCGATGTTGCTGCACGTTTACTCGGCCGACTTGATCATGGCCCTGATTCCGTTCACCAAGGTCGCTCACTGCGTGCTTGCGCCGCTGTCGCAGTTGGTGACTGCGGTTTCGTGGAAGTTCGTCCCCGGCGCCGGTGACAGAGTGGCCGCCACGCTCGGTTATGCGGACCTCCCGAACTGGCTGCCGGCCGCGCGACTCGCGTCAAAGCCGGCCGGGCCCGCTGGGGAGAGAAAGGAGGTCTGCGTAAAATGAACGCGGCCATCCTCACCGATACCACCAAATGCATTGGCTGCAACCAGTGCGGGATCGCCTGCAAGCGAGTCAACCATCTCGCGCCGGACGCGCCGCGCCGCTGGGATTTGGACGACGGTCTCTCGGCCCGGAACTGGACGTCGATCGTGGAAGGACCAAAACGGACGTTCGCGCGCAAACAATGCCGCCATTGTCTCGAGCCGGCGTGCGTATCGGCTTGCCCGGTAGGCGCCCTTTCTAAAACCTCGATTGGCGCAGTGGTCTATGATAGCGCCAAGTGCATGGGCTGCCGGTACTGCATGATGGCTTGCCCGTACGGCATTCCGCGCTATGACTGGGAGCTGACGGTCCCCTACGTTCGCAAGTGCATTCTCTGCTATGACCGCATACGCGAGGGCGGCCAGCCGGCCTGCACCGAGGCGTGTCCGACCAAGACCACCATCTTCGGCGACCGCGGCGTTCTTCTCACGGAGGCCCATCGCCGAATAGCCGTAAGCCCCGGCTTGTATGTGAACAAGGTGTGGGGAGAGCACGACCTGGGCGGAACGTCCGTGTTGTATATCTCGAACGTCGATCTCTCTTTCCTCGCGGCGGGAAGCCCGGCGGGAAGCTCCCCGCTTCCGGAGACAACCGCTCTCGCCATGCATGCCGTGCCATTCGCCTTCACGGGAGTGGTCGGGGCGATGGCTGGGCTGAACTGGATCATCAACCGGCGCATGAAAAAACAGTCGGAAGGGACGGATGACTAGGGCGCACAGACTGAAGTTCATCCTGTGGCTTGTGGTGGGCATCGCGGCGGCGGTGGCTGCCGCGCGGTTCGTCTACGGGCTGGGAGCTACGACCAACCTGTCCGACGCGACGCCGTGGGGCATGTGGATCGGGTTCGACGTGATGGGAGGCGTCGCGCTGGCCGCGGGCGGCTTCATCATGACCGCCGCGGTCTACATCTTCAAACTGGACCGTCTCCACGCTGTGGTGCGCCCGGCAGTGCTGACGGCCTTCCTCGGCTATCTTGCGGTCGCGATCGGACTGCTCTTCGATCTGGGCCTGCCTTGGAACATCTGGCACATGCTCGTTTTCTGGAATCCGCATTCGCCGCTGTTCGAGGTCGGCTGGTGCGTGATGCTTTACCTGACGGTCCTCAGCCTGGAGTTCTTCCCGGTGCCGGCCGAGGAGTTCAGCGCGCTGGCCAAGGTACGCCGGTTCCTCATCAAGGCCCGGTTGCCGCTGGTCATCCTGGGTATCGGCCTTTCTACCCTGCATCAGTCCTCGCTCGGGTCGTTGTTCCTGATCATGCCCTACCGCCTGCACCCGCTCTGGTACTCGCCGCTGCTTCCGCTGCTGTTCCTCGTGTCGGCGATCGGCCTGGGCATGATGATGGTGACGCTCGAAAGCCACTCCACGGCGTACATTTACCGCCGCAAACCGGAGACGGAGGTGCTGGAATCGCTCGGCGGCGCCGCCCGCTGGGTGCTGTTGATCTACATCGTACTCCGGTTCGGCGACCTTGCGGTTCGAGGGCAGCTCCGGTATCTCGTGGCCGCAAACTGGCACTCCGCGCTGTTCTGGTTCGAGATAGCCGTCATGGCCGTGGCGCCCCTGATCCTGTTCTCGTTGCCGCGCGTGCGCCGCACGCGAGCGGGGCAGTGGACGGCGGCAAGCCTGGGGGTCTTCGGCGTCGTGTTGAACCGCGTCGATGTCGGCGGATTGGCGCACCTGGAGCGCGGCAATCAACTCTATCTGCCGGCGTGGACGGAGGTCGCCATCAGCGCCGGAGTGGTATCGGCGGCGACGCTGGCGTTCCTGTTTATGGTGGAGCGCTTTCGGATTTGGGAACAGCGTCCCGCCGATCCGGGAGCGGATCCGCTCAAGCTGCCCGAGTTCGACAAGGTCGGTACGACATGGCTGGGTGTGCCGGCGGTCGCCGGCCGCACCGTATACTCGCTGGCCTTTGTTTTTGCGGCATCGATCGGGTTTGCGTTGCTGGCGCCTCAGCCGGCCGCGAGCCGCGGAATCGAGCCGCAGCCGGTCCATGGGGCGCGCGGGCGAGAGATTCTGTGGATCGACGGCAACCTGAACGGCTACGGCGTCGCGTTTCCGCACGAAAAGATCGAGAAGCGCCTCGGGGGTGACGCCTCCTGCGTGAAATGCCACCACATGAATTTGCCCCGTGACCGGGATTCCGGCTGCTGGGAGTGTCACCAGGACATGTACCTGACCGTGGATGCGTCTCGCCACGATTGGCACTCGTCGCCGTCGGGAGGCCGCCTGGCATGCCGCCGGTGCCACGATCCGGGCCAGCCGCGTGCCGCCGCGAACGCGAAGCCGTGCCATGACTGCCACAAAGACCTAATTCCGGGAGGCGCCATGATCCGGGTGAAACAGTACCAGGCAGTGGGATATGTGCCGGCGATGCACGAGCTTTGCATCGCCTGTCACACGCAACTGGCGAAGCAGGAGGGCAAGCCGGATTTTGCCCGCTGCGCCACCTGCCACAAGGAGAGGCAGAGCATCACCGATGCCCGTGACCTGGCTGGGCTGCCAGTGGCGGGCAGGGGTATGCTGTTGCCGGTGATTTCCAAATGAGCACAACGCCGCAAAACGAACTCGACAGTCTGCTCGCGCGAGGGTTGTTTGATCTGGTGCCGTTCGACATCGCGGTGATCGACCGCGACTTTCAGGTTGTCGCCGCCAACTCGAGTTTCGAGAGCTATTTCGGCCCATGGCGCGGCCGCCGCTGCTATGAGGCATATAAGAATGCGGCCCAACGCTGCGCCCACTGCCAGGCCCAGGCTACGTTCGAGGATGGGCGCGTGCGAGTGTCCGATGAGACCGGCATAGACCGCCTCGGCCGCACGTGCCACTACGTCGCACACCTGGCGCCGCTCAAGGACGACGAGGGCCGCGTCCGGTATGTCATCGAGATGACCACGGATCTGACCGAAACCAAGCGGTGGCAACGGGAGTACGACCTGCTCTTCGAGCGGGTGCCCTGCTATGTGCTGGTGATCGACCGGAACTTCCGGGTCATTCGGGCGAACGAGAAGTTCCGGGCGACCTTTGGAGATACGGAAGACAAGCACTGCTATCAGGTGTGCAAGCGGCGTAATGCGCCTTGCTCGAGCTGCCCCGCCATGCTGACGTTCCAGGATGGCGCGGAGCATGTGTCCAGCCAGGTTGGCGTCCATCAGGATGGCTCTCCGGCACACTATGTGGTCACCACCTCGCCGCTCTCGCGCGGAGAGAGCGGGGTGGCGCACGTGATCGAGATGGCCGTCGACGTCACCCAGGTCCGCCTGCTCGAAGAGGAACTCAAGAGAGCGCGAGATTTCTATGAGAGCCTGGTTCGCAACTCAGCGACCGGGATCCTCGCAGTCGACAACGCGGACAACGTACGGATCATGAATCCGGCCACGCATGCGCTGCTGGGTTGGAGCGCCAATCGGCCGCCCTCTCCAGCCCGGCTTCGAAACATGCTGCCGCCCGAATTCTTCGCCGGTGACGCAGGCAACGGTTGGGCGCTGGACCTGCCCGAGGTGATGCTGCGCGCAGCCGGCGGTGAGGAAATCCCCGCACGCTTCTCGGCGGTGCGCCTGAAGAGCCGTCAAAAGACGCTCGGCCGCGCAGCATTCATGCAAGATCTTCGGGAGTTCAAGCAACTCGAGCATGACAAGCTGGAGGCAGAACGGCTTGGCGCGGTAGGCCAGACGGTAGCCGGGTTGGCGCACACCATCGAGAACCTGCTCATGGGGCTGGAAGGCGGCATGTACATGGTGGACAGCGGCCTTCGCCGGGGCGACGCCAACCGCATAACGAACGGCTGGCAGATCCTGCAGCGCAACTTCGAGAAAACCACGACGCTGGTAAAGGACTTTCTGAGCTTCGCCAAAGGGCGCCTGCCGGAACTGCGGCCATCGGATCCGAACGCGATCGCACGCGGCATCGTCGATCTGTACCGCGTTACGGCCGGGCGGCAGGGAGTCGAACTGCTGCTGGAAGCCGGCGCGAATGTCCGCGAAGCGCCGCTGGACACCAGCGGAATCGAAGCCTGCCTTACCAATCTGGTCTCGAACGGCATCGACGCAGCGATGTTGCGCGAGCAGTCTGGCGGGAGGGTAATCGTCCGCACCCGAGAGGAGGGCGGCGATCTGGTTCTCGAGGTGGCGGATAACGGCTGCGGAATGGACCAGGAGGTTAAAGCGAAGGTCTTCACGACCTTCTTCACGACCAAAGGAGGCCGGGGCGCCGGCCTCGGACTTCTGACGACGCGCAAGATTGTCCAGGAGCACGGCGGCCGCATGGAGATGGATTCGGTTCCCGATCAGGGGTCGGTCTTCCGGATCCGCCTGCCGCGGACCCGCTTGGAGTCACTGGCGGCGGCAGCCGCACCGAAACAGACGAATGGGGTGAACCCATGACCGGTGAGAGCCAGAAGTATGTGCTGGTTGTCGATGACGAACCAGACGTTCGCGGTTATCTGAAATGTGCGCTTGAGGACGCGGGCTTCGTAGTCCAGACGGCGTGCGACGGGCTTGAGGCGCTAGATCTGGTCAGGCGTGATCCACCGGACCTGATCTCGCTGGATCTTGTCATGCCCCGGCATTCGGGCGCCCGATTCTACCGGGAGTTGCAGAAGGATGGAAAGCTGTCGAAGATTCCTGTCCTTATCGTCACCGGTCACGCGCGGGACGAATTGGGAAGGACCGACTTCGAGGAGATGACCATGTCCGGTCCCGGCATCTACCTGGAGAAACCGGTGCGTCCGGATTCCTATGTGTCGGCTGCGCGCAGGCTGCTCGGACTCGATGACCCTGACACGCCGGAACCCGAGCCGGAAGATCTGCGCCGCTCGCTCGATCGCGCGTTGTCCGGCGCTGACCGCGAGGCCCTCCAGAGGGCGCTGGATGCATTACACAAGAAATAGGGGAGGCCATGACTGAACGAAAGACAATTCTGGTCGTCGAAGACGAACCCGACGAGGTGACATACCTCAGCACGTTGTTGGCCGACAACGGCTTTAACGTAATCTCGGCGGCAAACGGCCAGGAAGGTTTCGAGAAGGCGAAATCGAACAATCCCGACCTGATCACGCTGGATATCTCGATGCCCGAGGAGAGCGGGGTGCGCATGTTTCGCGACCTCCAACAAGATCCGGCGACCGCCGAGACTCCGGTCATTATGATCACGGGCGTCACGCACGACTTCAAACGCTTCATCGAATCGCGACGGCAGGTTCATCCTCCCGCCGGTTACTTCGACAAGCCGCCTGACCGCGAGAAGCTCCTGGCAAAAATCAATGAGCTTCTTGGCCTGGAGCCGAAGCCGTGATTGCCGAAAAGGTGCTTGACCCAAGAGTCGCCGACGGGTGCGTGAAGGCGCCGCTAGATCCGTATGCGATCCTCCAACTGACGACAACGCTCATTGCTGGAGTTAAGCCGTGACTGCAATCCTTTATTCGGTAGTTTACTTGGGCGTGCTGGCCTTCTTGGCCGGCTCTATCGCCAGGGCCGTTCGGTATGCAAGAGCCCCGATGCATCTGCGCTGGGAACTCTATCCGGTGCCTCACGAAGAGCCGCGGCGGGTCGAACACGGCGGCTCGTACTTCGAAACCACCGATTGGTGGACCAAGCCCCTCCACTTCAACCCGTGGGGCGAACTGAGGATCATGGTCCCGGAAATGGTCTTTCTGAAGGGGCTCTGGGAGTTCAACCGAAAGATGTGGCGCCGCTCATTTCCTTTTCACTTCGGACTGTACCTGGTCGCCGCCGCCGCCGCGATGGTCCTTCTAACTGCCTTAATCTTCATCATTGCGCCGGATCTCATGGCCGGGCCCGTTGTCGCGGCGTTGCACTTCTCTTATAAGTACGCGGGGCTCGCTGGCGCCCTCTCGGTTGTTGCCGGCGCCCTCGGCCTGTTGCTGAAGCGGATCACGGACGACCATCTGAGAATCTACACGGCGCCCGGGGACATCTTCAACCTCCTTTTGTTCATCGTCACTTTCGGGCTCCTAATCGCTGGCTACGCATTGCGGCCATCGGGCGCGCCAGGCGGCCTGGACCTGGCCGTGGGCTTGTTGAGGTTCGACACAAGCCTGCACGTGCCGGCCCTGGCCGCCGCGGGCCTGATTCTCGGGGCTCTCCTGCTCGCCTACATCCCCCTGACCCACATGTCGCACTTCATCGGGAAGTACTTCACCTATCACTCCATCCGATGGGATGACCAGCCGTCTGTTGGTAACGAGAAGCTGCGGAGGAGAATCGCGGAGTACCTTACCTACCGGCCCACCTGGGCGGCGCGGCATATAGGGGCGGACGGCGCCAGGACATGGGCTGAGATCGCCACGACCAACCCGGCGCGGGAGGTGCAGAAATGAAGAATGGAATCACGCTGGAAGACATGTCCCGTCCGGACCAGCGCCCCCTGGCACACCTCGAGAACGAGGATTTGATGCCCCTCCCGGCTCCTCTTGACGATCCTTCGATGGAGCACAATTGGACGCCTCTCTCGGAGCAGGTCCGGGAGAGGTACGAGTGCTCGCTGGACGATACCTGCGCCGTGAGCATTCCGCGGCCGAAGAGCAAGGAGGAGGAAGATCAGCTCGTCGGGAAGTTCCTTTCCGGACTGGACAAGCTCTTTACCCGAGAGAACAACTGGACGTTCCTCCAGCCTCTCATGCTCACCATGGAACACTGCGCCAAGTGCCAAACCTGCTCGGAGGCCTGTCATATCTTCGAAGCGAGCGGGCGTAACGAACTCTACCGGCCAACGTTTCGCTCGGAGATCATGCGCCGCCTGTACTTCAAGTGCGTCAGGAACGGCGGTCTGCTCTCTGCCTGGCAGCACGGTGACATCCAGCTCAACTGGCCCCTGGTGGCAAGGCTGATCGAGCTTGCTTACCGCTGCAATCTCTGTCGACGGTGCGCGCAGACTTGCCCGATCGGGGCCGACAACGGTCTCGTGGCTCACGAGCTCAGAAAGCTCTTCAGTCAAGAAATGGGCATTGCGGCCAAGGAGATCCACGACAACGGTTCCATGCTCCAGCTCAAGGTCGGCTCTTCGACGGGCATGAACGCGGAGGTGGTCAAGGACAACATCGCGTTCATTGACGAGGATATCTCTGAGAAGACTGGCATCAAGGTGGAGACGCCGTGGGACGTGGAGGGCGCCGACGTGCTCCTGATCCACAACGCCGGCGAGATCCTTGCTTGGCCCGAGAACCCCGGCGCCTTCGCCCTGATCCTCACGGCCGCGGGCATCAATTGGACCTTGTCCTCCGAGTTGGCCGGCTACGACTCAATCAACTACGGGCTCTGGTACGACGACGCGCAGTTCGCCCGGGTGGCCATCAAGCATGCTGAGGCGGCCAGAAAGCTCAAGGTGAAAAAGATCGTTCTGGGCGAATGCGGCCACGCGCACAAGGCGCTGTCGGTCATCGCGGACCGCGTTCTCCCCGGGGATCTGAACGTCCCTCGCGAGAGTTCGATGACGCTGTTGCGTGACATCGTCATGAGCGGACGCCTCAAGTTGGACCCCAGCCGCAACGACTTCCCCGTTACGCTGCACGATCCCTGCAACCTGGTGCGTCTCATGGGGGTCGTGGAGCCGCAACGCGAAGTCATCCGCAAGATTTGCCCGAGGTTTCGCGAGATGGAACCCCACGGTGTCGACAACTACTGTTGCGGCGGCGGCAGCGGGTTCGCCATCATGAGCGGCCACAACTTTCCGGATTGGCGCTTTCACGTCTCAGGGCGCAAGAAACTGGAGCAGGTGCTCAACGCCTTTGCCGATTGCCTGGATCCCTCCGTCCCCAAGTACCTCTGCGCTCCTTGTAGCAACTGCAAGGGCCAGTTTCGAGACCTGCTGGCTTACTACAACCTGTGGGAAGATCACCGGATTCTGTACGGCGGTCTGGTCGAGCTGATCGTCAACGCAATGAGCGACGTTCGGCCTGGGTTCATCGAATGGGAGTGGCATTGACCTCCCGGTGATAGGAGACGATGGCGACGCCCGCGCGCACCGCTATCGCACGCAAGTTGTCGATAGATGCCACAACGGTTCTGCTGATCTCCCGAGGCACGATGTCAGGGGGACAGATGATCGGTGAATGCCTGGCGAACCACGAAGGCATCCGCTGCTTAACCCGGGAGGATCTGCTGGCGGTTGTAAATCAGTACGGGGACCTTGCCACCCGCGTGACCGCCCAAGTCGAGAACGCCGTTCAAACCTACGAGCGGTTCAGCGAACTCCGCCGGCCGTACCAGATCCTTATGAGAAAGGCCCTTCTGGAGTATGCGCGGCAAGGACGGCTAGCTTATTTTGGATGCTCCGGGCACCTTCTTCTGGACAAGGTGACCCATTTCGTGCGGATTCGACTGATTGCCCCTTTGGAATTGAGGGTCGCCAGGACACGAGAGCGCCTGGGATACTCGGAAGCCGAAGCGCGCGACTACATCCGCCAGATGGACCAGGAACGGACGCGTTGGGCGCGCTTGATGTACGGGCTGGATATCCGCGATCCCGCGCTGTACGACCTGTGCCTGAACATCGAGCGGCTGTCGATGGAGGGGGCTTGCGACCTGCTGCGGAAGGTCATGCAACAGGATGACTTCCAGCCCACGCCGGAATCCATCGCGCAGGTGGAAAATGACTACATTGCGACGCAGGCGCTGGCATCGCTGGCTACCAACCTCAAGACGTCGCAATTGGAACTCACGGCCGCAGTGAAAGATGGTTCCCTCTATCTCGTAGGACCTTACCTACCCGAGGACGAGATGAACCTGATCCGCTCAATTGTTGGGTCGGTTCCAGGTGTACGCAGCATCGAGTATGAGCCGGGCTATGCGTCGGCGTTCGGGCATTCCTGAACGGGTTTGCCCGATGTTCTGAGTTCTCGCCCGGCAGGCGAAGAATAGGGGAGGAGAAGTATGGTGGAGCCGAATGAGGGCGGGAACGGCGGGCGCGATCCGAACCAAGTCATCGCGCTGCTGACGAAACTGACCGAACTCGAAGAGAAGCAGGCGGCCGCCACAGAGGAGCAGAACGATCTGGCCAGACGGCGCACTGATACGACTTCGCACCTGGCCTCTTACTCCTCAAAGACAGCCGAGAATGCCGAGAAGCAGACGGGCCTGGCCTTGGAGAGAACTGCGCTCACCCGCGAGCAGACGCGCCTCTCGACCCGAAGCTCGGAACTGGCGAACATCCGGACGGAATTGGCCCACGACAGGACTTTTCAGGCTGAGGAGCGAACCAGGCTCGCAAGTCAGCGCACCGATATGGCGCGCCGGAGGACCTCGCTTTCCGATCGGCGCACCGGCCTGGCCGAACAGCGTAACCGCCTCGCCGAGGACCGAACGGTCGTCGCGGTGACGAGAACCCGGCTCTCTCTTCAGCGCACAGAACTGGCGAAAGGACGGACGTCGTTGGCGCTCATTCGGACGGGTCTGGCATTTCTGACGGCCGGCGTCACGTTCTTCCGCTACTTCGGCTTGTCGATTTGGACGCTTTTTGACTTAGGTATGGTGTTGTTCAGCACGCTTATGGTCTACTACGGCATCGTGGGCTATCGCCGTGCCAAATCGGTGGAACTGACGCTAGCGGAGCTGCTCGATCGCGACCGAGGGAGGTTCGCCTCATTCCGTGGAGGCGACCTAGTGCGATCGGAGCCGCAGATGCAGTGAGCTCGCAATGGGACAGCGTCTGAAGATGGAGGTATGCTTTAATGCAGCGCCAGCCTGGTGAGCGAGATGAATAGTCTGTCTGAGGTTGGAACGCGCGAGATCATATGGACCGGCCCGGATCCGTCCGGTCGCGTCTATGTCTTGAAGGCGGGAGATCAGGAGATCGGCAGCCTGAAGCTTGAAGACAAGGCGGGATCTCTTGTCACTGGCAGCCTAGCCGGCCGCGAATGGATCTTCGAGCGCTCTGGCATCCTGCATCCCCGTGTCAAAATCCGGCCGGCAGATTCCGATGAACCGGTGGCGGAGCTGGCTTTGCGCTTCACCGGCAGCGGTCTCGTCTCCTTTGCCAGCGGCGCTCGCTATTCCTGGCGGCCCTGCAACGTCTTGACCTCCAGATGGTGCCTCCGGCGCGAAGGGGAGGACAAGCTCATCTGCTTTGTCAAGGAGGGCGGACTGTCGGCAAGAGGAGCCAGAGTGGTCCCGTGTGTCGACTGCGCGGCCTTGCCGGAATTCCCTGTCCTAGTGCTGCTCGGTTGGTACCTTCGGGTCCTGCTGTCCCATCGGTTGAGCAACGCGGCTGTTGCATGCGAGTAATGAGCCTCCCAGGTAATTGGGGAAAACCTGTGGCGTGATATGTTTGGTGTGTGCCCCCGCTTCCCGACATCCGTGAGAAGTGGATCCAAGAACGGGCGCTGCAGTTCGCGCTCCACACCCTCTCGGGGCGGCTGTCCATCGTGGACGACACGACCAACTACATGGCCATCGATCATGACCAGGTCGTCGAGCTGGAAGGCACTCTGTTCCTGATCCGCGGCAACGAGCATGAAGGACGGTTTGGGATCGACGACCAGCCCAAGTTCTGGGTTAAGCGCGCCATTGACCTCCAGACGGGCCGGCTGCACATTCTCAAGCTCGTCTTTCACGAGGAGTTTCACGCGCAGGTGGGAAGCCTTCATGTGAAGTGCGTCCGCAGCCCGGAAAAGGAGGGACAGGTGCTCGAGTTGGTCCGCGGCGATCCTCGATTCATGCAAGGCCGTACGGCGCATGACGTGCGCGGCAACCTGGTTCGTGTCATCGACCACATCCCCGGTATGGACCTCCTTAGCTACGTTCATTCGCTTCCGGCGCAGCACGAGGAGTACTTCCAGGTGCGCTTCCCTTCGATCCTCTTGCACGTGATCGGGAGCCTGCGGGGGATTCAGCGGTTGCACGATGCGGGGCTCTGCCACGGGGACATCCGCAACGATCACTTGCTCATCGAGCGCGCAACCGGACAATACAAGTGGATCGACTTCGACTTGAACGAGGACTTCTTAGATTTCGACGTCTGGAGCGCCGGCAACATCCTGCACTGTGTGGTGGGACGGGGATTCGTGTCGTTCCGCGATGCCATCCAGAAGTCGCCGGAGCTGGCAGGCTGTCTCTCCGATGACGATGCGTCGGTGTTTTTCCCTCACCGCGTGATGAATCTGCGCAAGGTGTTCCCGTACGTGCCGGCACGATTGAACGACGTTCTTTTGCGATTTTCCGCCGGGGCCCAACTCTTTTACGACAAGATGTCGCAGGTGGCGGACGACCTGGAGGAGTACGTCGCTGGCTTGGGGCGGAGCCAGGCTACCTGAGCGAGCATTTTGGACCATGCGACGCCGGAGCGCGGCTCTCGAATTGACGCTGCTGACCGTGTTTGTGATGGCGGCTCTGCTGGCAGCCTCCTCGTGGGTCTCGCTGCGCTGGCAACGGTCCTGGCTGCTGGGAGAGGCTCGCCGCGGACTCCTGCTCACCTGCGACGCTTTGGAGGGCAGCCTGCGGCACGCCATGATGCAGAATCGCCGGGAGGAGATTCGCGCCACCATCGAGCGGATTACGCGCCAGACCCAGGTCCGCCAGATCCGGCTCGTCGAGCACCGGGGACGGATCACTATCTCCACTCGCGCGCAAGATCTGGGTGGGCGTCTTCAAACTGACGCTCCACCTTGCGCCCTCTGTCATCGGAGCAAGGGAACGCGCCCCGTGTCGCCGCCGGGCGTCGCGGCGCGGACTGTGCTCGACGCGAATAACCTGCGCGCCTTCACGCCCATCTTGGCCGAACCGGGCTGCGTCAACCAGGCCTGCCACCAGCAGGAGAAGCGCTCCGGCGTGCTTGGCGTGATCGATATTAGCCTGCCTCTGGATGAGGTCGAGAGGAACCTGGCGGAAACGCGCAGGTGGTCCTTGGCGTTGTCCGGGATATCGGTACTCGCGGGCGCCGTTGTCGTCTGGCTGGTTCTAGCCCGCCGTTTTCGCCGTCCTATGCAGGATCTGTTGCGAGGCATCCGCCGGGCAGCGGCGGGGGATTTGACTCACCGCATCGCAGTCGGTTCCAATGACGAGTTTGGAGAGTTGGCCCATTCCTTCAATGCCATGGCCGAGCAACTGGCCGGCTCCCAACAAAGCCTCATCCAGTCCGAGCGGCTCATCTCCATGGGCAAGCTTGCCGCCGGCGTGGCCCACGAAATCAACAATCCGCTGACCGGGATCGTATCCTACGCGGAAGCCCTGGCTGAAGACGCCGCCTTGTCGGATCCCCACCGCAAGGATTACGAAGTGATCTTGCGCGAAGCCCTGCGCTGCCGGAAGATCGTGCGCGGCTTGTTGGACTTCGCCCGCCAGGACGCCCCGGCTCTGGCGCCCTCGCATCCCAAGGACCTGATCGAGAGGACGCTGGACGTCGTCGCCCGGCAAGCAACTTTCCGCAACATTGAGGTTCGAAAAGCACATCGAGCCGGATCTTCCCCTTATCGAGGTGGACCCTCTCCAGATCGAGCAGGTGCTGCTCAACCTCATCGTCAACGCTCAGCAGGCCATGCCGACTGGGGGCAGGATCGTCCTTGGCGCCCGGCAGGATGCTGGCGCCGGTCGCGTGGAGCTATCGGTCCAGGACGAAGGTACGGGCATCCCGCCCGAGATCCGCCCGCGCATCTTCGAACCGTTCTTCTCCACCAAGCGCGGCAAGACAGACGGGCTCGGCCTGGCTGTGTGCCTGGGAATCGTCCAGCGGCATGGGGGCGCCATCGAAGTGGAAAGCCAGCCGGGGCAAGGGACTCTCGTCCGGGTGACCCTCCCGGTCGCCCAGGCTCGCACGGCGGCAAAGGAGGGAGATAACGCTGATGCCTGAACCTGTACTTGTCGTTGATGATGAGGAAGTGGTCTTGGACGCGGTGCGCAAAGTGCTGCGGCACGACGATTTCGAGATCGACACGGTCCAGAGCGCCGCCGAGGCCCTGGCGCTGCTCGGCTCCCGGCCCTATGCCCTGGTGATCACCGACTTGATGATGCCCGGCGTTGACGGGCTTGGTTTGCTCCAGCGCATTCGCGAAATGGGGCTGCACCCGCGGACGATCATGATCACTGGGTATCCCACGATTCAAACTGCATTACGCGCCAGGCGGCTGGGGGCCTTCGAGTACGTCACCAAACCGTTCACCCGCCAGGAGCTGCGCAGCGTCGTGGTGCGCGCCCTCCGAACACCTCAGACAGCGGAAGGATCAGCCACACCGGTAGAGACCTCTGCGCCCGTCTGGTACATCCCGGACCACGCTTGGGTACGGCTTGAGCCGGATGGTTCTGCGCGGGTCGGCGTCGCGAGTGCGTTTGCCGCCGCGGTCGGCGAGATCGTAAGCCTCGACGTCCCCGCCGCGGGCGTTCTGCTGGAGCAGGGGCGGGCTTGCGTCTTGATCCGGGCCTCGGATGCTGTGGAGCACTCCTTTTATTGCCCGCTGAGCGGCCGCGTCTTGGAAGTCAACCAAGCCGTGCTGGGTGATCCGCGGTTGGTCCAATCGAGCCCGGAGGACGCCGGCTGGCTGTTCCGTCTGACCCCACTGCATGCGGACAGGGAAATCCCTAACCTGGTGCGCGGGTGAGCATGGAGGAATGGCTGCTGAGAGTGAGACAGTTCACCTGGCCTTCCTCAGTATCGCGATCACCTCCGTCCGCCCTGTCTTCGCCGCTGCCGACTCTGCAGTCCAGCCAAGATCCGTCCTCGCATTCAGGTCGGCGCCCTTCATGATCAGAAGTTCCACCATCGAAGTGTGCCCAGCGACCGCTGCAAGCATGCACGCCGTCCAGCCCGCGCTCGTCTTGATGTTGACATCAGCACCCCGCGAGAGCAGCATTCCGGCAACTTCCGTATGGCCATTGACCGCCGCCCGCAAGAGCGCGGTCGCGCCGCGCACATCCTTCGCATCGACGGAAGCCCCGGCGGCGAGCAACGCCCGTGTGATGGCGGCATCGCCCCTTTGCGCCGCCCGCATCAGGGCGGTCGTGCCGTTGGAGTTCTGGGCGTTCAAAGCCGGCTTCCTGGCCAGTAAGACCCGCACTGTCTCGATGCCGCCAGTCCTCGCGGCAGACATCAGGGCGGTCACACCGAGTGCGGATTTGGCGTTCACGTTGGCGCCATGAGTTAACAGTGTCTCCACCACGGCCGCGTTACCGTTCTGCGCCGCCAGAATCAGCGGGGTCATGTAATCGTCGCCGTGCGCATTCACATCGGCACCCTGTGCCAAGAAGGCGAGTACCTTGGCAGAGTCGCCATTCCTTGCAGACTCCAACAAGTCGGAGTTCAAATCGCCGGCAGAACTCGGGAGAGTGGCCGCGAACAGCGCGGCAGGAAGTACGAAGCGCCACATCCGATGCATGGTGAGCCTCCTCTGTTGGCACCGACGGACCGGATTCTCGGAACTGTAGTTCAATAGTAGCGCTCACGCGCCAGGAGTCAATAGCAAAGTGATGCGATGGCGGCGTCCAAAGTTGAGTCCCGAGGTAATAGTTGAAGAGTTTGCGAACCGGTCGCGGACTGGTGATGTTGACACCAGCCGGTTCGGCCCGGGGGGGTGCCAAGAGGGGGCAAAGGATGGGACAGTCGGTCCAGGAGGTCCTACGTGGGCGTCCGTTCGTGGAGGAAACGGAGCCCCACCATATCGGTAGTCTGGCGGAGATGGCCAAGGAAGTACGCTTCGAGTAAGACCAGGTCATCTTCCGTGAAGGAGATACCAGCAAACAGCTCTACATTGTGCTGTTCGGCAAGGTAGCCCTGGAGATCACGACGCACAAATGCGCTTCCTGGCTGCTGACGGTCGAGGATGGACGCGAAGTCGGCTGGTCGTTCCTATTGTCCAAGACAGGGAGGCACTTCCGAGCCCGAGCTCTGGAGCGTGTGCGGACGTTTGTGTTCGACGGCGCTGCGCTTCAGAAAGCCTGCGAGGAGGATCCGGTGTGCGGCGGCTCTCTTTGAGTACCAGAGACTGCGAGCTGTCTGCATAGAAGTTCTGTAAGTTACACCTTAGGGAACAGGATCGGGGCTGCAGGCAAGCGCTCTCTCTCCGGCTTTGTCTCCAGATTTGGCGCCAAGGACCTTTGGACCGAGCGTCAGGCGATAGGACAGGACCTTCTCCGGGCGCAATGGAGGTGGCCGGTAGCAATGCCGCTATGCCGTCCTTTGGGCAACGGCTTGTGGGAAGTCCGGACGGACCTGCCCACTAAGCGGACATCGCCCGTGCTGATCTACCTTTACCGAGGACATCTGGTCGCGCTCCAGGGGTTCATCAAGAAGACGCGGACGACGCCAGACGACGACATCGCCATCGCGCGGAAACGTCAGAAGGAGTTGGAGCAATGAGCAAGAAGCATATGGGTTCGAGCATCGAAGACTTCCTCAAGGAGGAGGGCATTTTCGAAGAAGCACAGGCGCAGGCAATCAAGGAGGTCGTGGCCTGGCAGCTTGCTGAGGCTATGAAGAAAAGAAAGATCTCCAAGAACAAGATGGCCACGTTGCTGAAGACGAGTCGCTCCCAGGTGGATCGTCTGCTCGATCCGCGAAATGACATCACGCTCTCGAGTCTGCAACGGGCGGCGGCGATTGGGCGCCGGGTCAGCATCGAGTTGGTATGAGTCATGGAAACGGCGAGCGGCAGCACCCCGCCTGCCTGCTCTGTCCATCCGGAAACTTCACCAGCGCTCTCACTTGGAGTGCGTCAAGAATCTCCTGAAGACGGGTGATCGATACCGTTGGAAAGTCACGGCTGTTCGCAGCGGCTGATCACATGTTTGTTGTCGAGCATGAAGACGACTTGGGCAAGGCGGCCGAGTTGGCCGGCCTGCCGGTGGGCCGCATGATCGAGATCCTTGCCGAGTACGGTGTGGAGAGCAACCTTGAGCACGAGGACTATCTCAAGGGGCTGGAAAACCTCAGGAAGGCGTGGTGAGGGCTCCGGCCGGGGACTCGGCTTGTGTTTTTGGTACTGGCTGTAGTCCGCAATAATTCCATCCGGGCTTTTCCAGCCAGTATTCGTGGTGCAAGCCACCGAAAACCGGTCTGCTGCGAACGTCATGACCTGCCGGTAGATGGTGGCGACGTTCGCTTTGCGGTGGCGGCGCCTGCAACGGCACCGGTATGCCCAGGGCCAAGACTCATGTGTGGCCTTTCGCGGTTGTAGTGGTCAGTCCACAACTGAAGGGTGCACCTGAGATGCCGCTCCCCCAATGGGCTCAGAAAGTCCAGACACTCTCGACGCATAGTGCCCACGAGGCGTGCACCGCACGGGTGTTCGCAGGACTCTGACATCCATGTCCGTCACGGCCTTGCCCAGTTCCTTCGAGAAGATGCTGTCCCGGTCATGGATCACAAAGCGGTACGAATGGCCGCCCGGCAGGGCCTCACGAAACTGCTGGAGTGTCCACTCGGCTGTCGGATGCGCCGTGACGTAGGCCGCGCCTAC
Source organism: Bryobacterales bacterium (assembly GCA_963734625.1). GTDB lineage: Bacteria > Acidobacteriota > Terriglobia > Bryobacterales > Bryobacteraceae > CAVTHW01. Next base: position 385,888 of record CAVTHW010000016.1, read on the forward strand.
TAGTGCATTTCCTGGCCGGTCCACCGCATCCTGTTCCCGCGGATGCTCAAGCAGATCGGACGGGTTGCGCGGGGTGGCTCTCAAGTGGTCGTATAGGCCGTATGAGAGTGAAGCCGACTCACCCAACAAGCCTGGCGCGCAGGCGCTTTAAGGCGCAGCTTCAGCTTAAGGATCGAGCGCTCGCGGCGGCCGCTGAGGGCATCGCGATCGCCGACGCCCGCCTGCCCGACAATCCCCTGATTTACGCCAATGCGGGATTTGAGAGGCTCACGGGGTATTCGGCGGACGAAGTGATGGGGCGCAATTGCCGGTTTCTGCAAGGTGCCGAGACCGACAAGGGGACATTGGGCAATCTGCGAGCGGCGCTTCGCGAGCAACACGAGATCACTGTGCAGCTCCTCAATTACCGTAAGGACGGGACCACGTTCTGGAACCGTCTCTCGATCACACCGGTGCGCGATCCCTCCGGCGCCGTAACTCATTTCATCGCCGTGCAGTCGGATGTGACCGCCGAAAAAAACGCGCAGGACGAGCTCCAAAGAGCCAACGAACAACTGGAGGCCGCCAGCCGCAGCATTAAGCAAGACCTTGACGCGGCCGCCGCTGTGCAGCGCTCACTACTTCCGGCTGCGTTGCCGGAGGTTTCCGGCATCCGATTCGCCTGGGAGTTTCGCCCGTGTCAAGAGCTGGCGGGCGACTTTCTGAATACCCTTCCGCTCGACGACCACCACGTGGGCGTCTATATACTGGACGTCTCCGGACACGGCGTTGCGTCGGCACTCCTTTCCGTGACGTTGAGCCATGTCTTGTCCTCCGTGGCCGATCGTTCCTTTCTGTACCAAGCGGTGCCTGAAAGTCCGGGCACGTATCTCCTCGCTTCGCCGGCGGAGGTGGTTGCCCGGCTGAACAAGCAGTTCCAGATCGGGCCCCGAACGACGCAGTATTTCACAATGATCTATGGAATATTGGATGCGAGGACGCGTGAACTCCGCTACGTGACGGCCGGACATCCCGGACCGGTGCACGTGCGTCGTGGCGTGGCTCCGCTAGTCCTCGGCTCGGGCGGTCCACCAGTTGGGCTGCTCCCGGACTCAAGTTATGAAGAGCGGACAGTGAGGCTTGGACCAGGAGACCGTCTGTATTTAGCCACGGACGGCCTCACGGATGCCGAGAACATCGCCGGTCAGGAATTCGGTGTAGAGAAGTTGCTAGGAGCATACGATCGAAATCGCCACCGGGCTCTCCAGGAGAGCCTCGAAGCAGTGATGGCGGGCGTCGAGGAGTGGTGTGCACCCGCACGGCCCGCCGACGACGTAGCCATGCTGGCAATCGAATGCGAGTGACCGCGCACGCGCCAGTGGATCCGTCAGGAACGCACCAGGGCATGCCTGGCTCACGCACGGGAGAATGGAAAACGGCTGGGACGGCCAGCCACAGCCGCCTTATACGCTGCGGAAATCCGGAAACTGCATCGCGCCGGCGTTAGCAAATCCGAGATCGCCCGCCGGTTGCAGATCGGGCGCACCTCAGTCCGCCGCGTCCTGGGAGCACGATCATGAAAAGACCCAAGCGAGACCCGGTCCGGGAAGACCGGATCTACAACGAGGCCATTGTGGACGCCCGTCCGGAGGAACAGGCCATGAGCTGGTGTTACTTGATATTGATGCGTTAGGACCTGGAACCTGAATTATGCGCGGATCGAGGGCGCTCGGCGCGGCTGACGTGCTGAGCGGATCTCCTTTTTGGCTGCCTCCTCCCGGTTGATCTGCCTGGAATCACCCTCCTGCTTTGTAAGCCATTGCTCGCACTGGGCCGCCGGTGCATAGAAGGTTATGCACGCTGGTCGTCAACTCAACATCGCAAGGCAGTGGCGATCACGGGTGTGAAGCCGTCGGCGTCGGCGGCGATCGCGCGCAAGCGGCCCATCAGACGTTCGAAGATGCCTTTCTCCTCGTAGTGGTCGCTATAGCTGACGCCCACTCGCCCAGCATGCCGCCAGATCTTGGCCGCCAGGAACAGAAACCGCAGGCGCGCGGTCGCCAAGGTCGTGTGCCGCATCTGGTCGGTCTCTTCACTCTCCTCGCGCTGGAACAGCATCAGCCAGCAGTTCAGGTTGTAGGCCAGCATCTCAATCTGAAACCAGTTAGCGTTCATCCTCCAGCGGTTCGATGGGTGCGCCGCCAAGCCGGCGTCGTTATTGGCCTCCTTAATCAGGTTCTCGGCCGAGGCGCGCCCCCGGTAGAAGCCCACCAGCGCATCCAGCGGCCCGTCCATGTTGGTGACGAAGACCCGATAGGTGTACTCCGGCGTATCGAACAACTGATATTGCTCGGGTTGGTCCGCCTCGCGGGGTTCGGGCTCCTTCGCATACCGCAACGCCACGAACCGGTAGGCTTTGCCCCATCCTTCCGGCTGGTAGAGCAACTCGCACTGCCCGTCGGCGTCCGTGCGCGGCGACGGCTTCCAATCGGCCGCTTTCAACTCATCCACCAGCCGCGCCGTCTTGCGCGCAACCACAATGAATTGGCAGTTTCGCTTCTCGTAGGCCTGGACTGCCTCCCAACAGTAGAAGCCCGAGTCGGCACGCGCGTAGGCGGTCTTCACCGTTTTGGGCAAGGCCGCGACCGCGGCATCCAGATGCGCGGCGATTTGTTTTCCGTCGGGCCGGTCGCCGGTGCGCTGCGAGCCGGTGACGTACTCTTTGGTTTCGGCCAGAAAGGTCAGAATCGGCTGGTAGCTCTGCTTGCCTTTGTTCTTCGGGTTATAGCCTTTGCGCGCACCCATCTGGTTGCCGAACAGAGTGTGCACCGTCGTATCGGTGTCCAGCGTCACCTCCGCCAACTCCACGTTGGCGGCTTCCCAGACTCGTTGCCGCATGCGGCGTTGCACCTCCAGCAACTGCCGTGCGATGCCCAGGTGCAGTGCGGCCAGGAAGCGCCAGAAGGTCGATTGCGGAGGCAACTTGAGCACCTGCAGGATGCCGGTCAGCATCGGCTCCCGCTTCAGAAACCGCAAATGGTGGAGCCGGGAGAATCCCACGTAGCAGGCCAGTACCATCGCCAGCACGAACCGGAACATCGTCATGGCCTTGGTCTTCCGCTGAACGGTGAGGGTTTCTTCCACCAGTTGCTGGAAGCCGAGTTTCTCCAGCATGCTGGCCACCGGCAAGAGGCCACCGTAGGCGGTCAGATTCTTCGCCTCAAAGTCATAGGGCGTGGAAGCACTGATTCTATTGGGCTCCGGAGTAACCTCACGAACCGCTTGATTGGCGGGCTTCCGGCGGGTATCCTGATTATCATCGTTCACCATTTGGGTGGCTCCTGAGAATCGGTTCGCGAAGCTGCGAACTTCGCGTCCCTACTGTTTTAACGCAGGATTCTCAGGGGTCCCAAATGGTGTCACGCCTCAACCGCCCAGCGGCAGCCTCAGAAGCGTGCATTATTCAGGTGGAAGTACAGAGAGGAGAGCACGATGAGCAACGAGCAGGTGGCACCTGAGACGAAAGGTGTTACGGTGAAGTTACTTGCAACGGTTGACCTGGGCCCTGAGATCGAGGGCATGGCAGGGCGCCAACTTCGAATGCGTATGGTGACCATCGAGCCTGGAGGCGTCTTCGGCCCGATTCACGACCATAAAGACAGACCAGGCATCGTCTACATACTGCAAGGAACGATCACTGACCATCGAAATGGAGTCGCTACGGACTATGGGCCGGGAGTGGGATGGCCCGAGGATAGGAACACCACACACTGGCTTGAGAACAGAGGAACGATTCCGGCGGTGGAGATCTCGGTCGATATAGTCAGGCAAGAGTAAGATTACTACGTGGAAGGCAAGATCCGTTTCCCGTTCCAGTGCGAGGTGTGTCGCCACGAAGGTTGTCTCGCCGCTCCACAAGGGTGAAACCATCGAGGTCTTACGCATGGCCTCCGAAGATGCCTGCGAGCACGATATGCTCGTGCAGATCCGTTGGCAGGGCCGGAAGGTGGCTGTCCCTCTATCCCAACTGACAGCCCTCGATCCGGATGAATCAACCGATGAGGCCATCGGCGACTGGCACTACTGGGTGGCGCAGGGCTACTGTCTCTGATTTACGCACGGTTACCGAAAGCTCACAAACCAATGGCCCTCATGCAGCCCATGGAACTCGGCATGGCGCTTGTGCGTGACCCCGGTGGACAACATTCTCCCAGGTGTGTTGTCGCCGGCGCGCAGCTCCGCACGGGCATTTGAATAAACTTCTGACAGTCGAACAGCCCGTTGAAGCTACCACCGCCCAGGTCTTGGCGTTGACGAATGAGCACCATCCATTGGGCTGAGGGGCTGCGCCGGGGTTGCTCGGAGCAAACGGTCTTCCAACGGCGCCCGATCAAAGCGCCGAATGACGGCCTCCATCGCCCCGGCGCTGGGAGCTTCGACAAATGCAAATCCTCTCGACTCTTGGGTCTCGTGATCGCGGATCACCTTGACTGAATCTGCGGCCAGATCCTCTGCCACCATCCACGACCTGATGTCGTCCGCGGTAACCCAGTCCGGAAGATCGCCAAGATACACGGTGAAGCTCATGTCGATTCGGGCTCTGGGAGAGATTGTACTGTAGATCTCACACCACGAGCAGCACTGCAGTGAAAACGCCCCCCTCCTATCCCGTTGCTGTTCCCGCTGAGCTTGCAGACCGCGTCGGCTTTGGCGCGTTCGGCGCAACAGGGGCCCAAGGTGGGCCATGTTTCTTCGGCCGATGCGCCGTCTCTTCGGCTTCCTGGCTGCGCAGTAGGATCCGTCGACCCACCGAAGATCCAAGCTCGGCTGACCTCCCTGCGGCGGGAAGACAGCGAATGTGATCCTGCCACGATCTCGAGTTTGGACCGCCGGCACCAGCTTTGGCTTTTGGCTGCACAGGGAGGTATTGTGGTGGCGTATGCGACGAACTGCCCGAGTTATCGGAATTGTTCTGGCGCTGCTCCTTCTGGTGGTTTTCAGTCTCCCATTTCTGATCAGCGCCGACCGCTTCAAACCCGCGTTGGAGTCGAAATTGTCGGCCGCGCTTGGGAGGCGGGTGACAATCGGCAGCCTGAGGCTCTCCATCCTGGCCGGCGGGGTGACAGCAGACAGCCTCGCCATCGCCGACGATGAGGCGTTTAGCCGCGCGCCTTTTCTTCAGGCCAAGTCGCTGAAAGTCGCGGTGGAACTGTGGCCCCTCATCGCCTCGCGGAAGCTGAACGTCACGGGGCTCACCATCGACCAGCCCCAGGTGGCGCTTCTCCAATCCCCAGAGGGGCGCTGGAACTACTCCAGCATGGGCGGCACGTCTGGGCCGCCGGCTTCGTCCGCCCCAGAACCATCTGCGAAGGACAGCCTCGACCTCAGCGCCAGACTGGTCAAGATTGTGGACGGTCGTTTTTCACTCGGCAAGACCAGCGGGCGGCAGAAGCCGCTGGCTCTGGACAGTGTGAACCTGGAGGTCCGGGAATTCGCCCCGTCCGTGGAGTTCCCGTTTTCGTTTAACGCCAAGGTTGCCGGCGGCGGCGATATCAAGCTGGAAGGGAAGGCGGGACCTATCGACGGGACGGATGTATCACTGACCCCGCTCTCCGTAACACTGGACATTGCGCAACTCAACCTGGCTTCGGCGTTGGCCGGGACCGCTCCCGATATGGCCGGCATCGCCTCCTTGCAGGCGAGCATTGCCTCCAGTGGCGGGCGGCTAGCCGTGAAAGGCAAACTGAGAGCCGAAGGACTGAAGCTGGCGAAGAACGCAACGCCGGCACGCCGAGTCGTGGAGTTCGACTTCAGCACCGAGCATGATCTGCGCAAGCACGCCGGCGCGCTCCAGCGCGGCGACATCCATATCGGTGCCGCCTCGGCGAGCCTCACCGGAACCTACGCAGAGCGCGGCGAATCCATGGTGCTCAACATGAAGTTCGCGGGGACGAAGATGCCCGTACCGGAACTGGCGGAGCTACTGCCGCCGCTGGGTATCGCGCTTCCCAACGGGTCCAAGCTCGAGGGCGGAACCGCGACGGTGGCGTTCGCTGTCGAGGGACCGGCGGACGGCCTCATGGCCGACGGCTCGATTTCAGTGGACAAGACGCGACTTGCCAACTTCGACCTGGGAACCAAGATGGCAGTGATCGAGACACTCGCCGGCATCAAAGGCGGCCCAAACACAGACATCGAGGTCCTCAGCGCGAAATTGAAGTACGCGCCGCAGGGAACGACCGTTGAGAACGTTGATTTCATCGCTCAGGGTGTTGGCGAACTGAATGGCGCCGGCAAGATCAGCCCCTCCAATGCGCTCGACTTTGTGATGAGCGTGACCATTCAGAGTACGCGGTCGGCGGCCCTGAGCAAGACCGCTGTGCCATTCTTCGTCCAGGGCACGGCGATGCAGCCGGTGTTCAAGCCGGATCTCCGCGGCCTGGCCAAGGCCCAAGCGAAGACCCTCTTGCAGTCGGAGGCCCAGAAAAGGCTTAAGGGAAGCGTCGGGGAGGCCGCCGGGGGTATCCTGGACAACCTGTTCGGGGGGAAGAAGAAGTAGGCCGCGAAGCGGATGCGCGCCGGAGTAGGGGGAGGCGAGGCACCGGAAATCGTCAGCGCATGAAGGCGGGCAAGAACAAAGGCTCTCTCCTGGACGATGAGATCGAGGCTACGCTGCCCGAGGGACAAGCCGACGACCCTGCCCTGGACGATCTGCTTGCAGACCTCAACATCTCCGACACTGAGGTTCTCGAGGAGTCGGATCTCGTCCGGATCCAGAGTACTGAGGGCGCCGAGGAACCCGATGAGCCCGAATTGAGCGGTGATTCATCAGCGGAGGCCAGCGAGCCCGTCCGTATGTACCTACGCGAGATGGGCACCGTCTCGCTGCTCACCCGAGAGGGCGAAATGGACCTGGCCAAGCGTATCGAGCGCGGCCAGACCATCGCGAAGAAGGCCCTCTCCCGATCTCCCCAGGTAATCCAAGAGATGCTCAGGCTGGGCGACGCGCTGGAGCAGGGCCGAGTTTCGGTTCAGGATGTGCTGATCATGCCCGACTCGAGCGCCGTGGACAGCTCCGCCACCAAGGAGAAGGAGCACCTCCTTGAGAGGATCGCCGAGATCACCAAGCATTATGAGAAGGCGCAACAGCTCCGCCAGCAGCTTCAGGCTGTCTCTCGCCGCATGCAGCCCAAACGGCACAAGAGGCTGCGGTACAGCTTCGCACGCTCTTTGGTCGAGGCTGTCTCAGGTCTACCGCCAGATCCAGTTCACGCCTCAGTTCCAACGGAAGATCATCAACCTAATCAGGCAGGCCGTCCAGGACTGCGAGCCGATAGAGCGGGCGATCGCGAAGATCGAGCGGAAGCTGGAAAGCAGCGTGCTTGGCCGGTCGGCCGGGCTGCGAGAAGAACTCCTTGCGACGCTGCGGCAACTGACGCAAGAACTCCGGAAACTGGAAAAGAGCTGGGGATGGGGCGCCACGGAACTCAGGCGCACGCTTCAGATCATCGAACGGGGGGAACAGGAGGCCGAAACAGCCAAGAAGCAGCTCATCGAGGCAAATCTCCGGCTGGTAGTGTCGGTGGCCAAGAGATACAACAACCGTGGGCTGCCATTCCTGGACTTGATCCAGGAAGGGAACATCGGCCTGATGAGGGCTGTCGACAAGTTCGATTACCGGCGTGGCTACAAGTTCTCCACTTACGCGATGTGGTGGATCCGGCAGGGGATTACACGGGCCATTGCCGAACAGGCGCGGACTATTCGCATTCCGGTCCACATGATCGAAGTGATCAGCAAACTGGTACGCGCTCAGCGCGAACTCCGGCAGGAGCTGCGCCGGGAGCCGACGCCGGGCGAACTGGCCCGGAAGATGGATGTGTCCGTCAGCAAGGTGCGCAAGATCCTGCAGGTCGCACAGGAACCCGTCTCGCTGGAAACGCGCGTCGGGGAGGATATGGAATCGCACCTCGGTGAACTCCTCATGGACAAGGAAGGAGCCTCGCCCTCCGAGTCGGTCGTCAACAGCGATCTCCGAAAGCGGATGACTGAGGTTCTCAACACGCTCGGCCCCAGGGAGGCGGAGATACTGCAATTGCGTTTCGGCCTGCGGGATGACCGCGTGCACACGCTCGAGGAGGTGGGTCTGCACCTTGGCGTGACCCGTGAGCGAGTCCGCCAGATTGAGGCCCATGCCCTTCGCAAGCTCCGCAGCGCCAGCAACAGCAGCCAGTTGAGGGCCTTTATTTAGCGCGGTGTCAGAGCGTGACCCGAGTGAGGCAAGTGGTGCAGCACACGGGCAACCGGCCTTCCATACAGGTCGTACTGCCGTGCTACTCTAGCCTGGGTGAGATTGGAAACGCACGATGACCAGGGTTGAACTGACTGAGGAGGTCCGCTGCGCGTTGGGCATATCGCAGAAGGAATCTGACACCATTGTGCTAACGATACTCGACAGCATCGTGCGTTCACTGCGATCTGGTGACAAGGTCGAGATCCGCGGGTTCGGCAGCTTTCGCACTCGGCAGCGCAAGGCTCGAATTGGCCGTAATCCGAAAACCGGCGTCCAGGTGGACGTTCCTCCGAAACGAGTCCCACATTTCAAGCCCAGCAAGGAACTGAAGGATTTGGTGGACTCAGCGGCGGGCTACGAGTCGTCCAGCCTTCAAACACAGGGCGCCGGCCAGACTGGCTGAGCTGTTCCCTATCGAGGGCGACCTTGAAGGGACGAGCGGCGCATTCCTTTCCAGTGCCTTGCCGACCGGACAAGGCTGGAGGCGGGCAAGTACACAGGTCGAAGTGCGGAGAGAGACGGAACGGTGTATCACAAATCGTTTGAAATCAGTCACTTTCCGGTTCTTCTTTACCCGGAAAAGCCACAACTGGCTCCTTCCTGGGCCGCCGAACCGGCTCGGGACAGGCAGGATGAAGAAAACGGCTTAAACGGAAACCGCTGGGCGTAGATTCGATGGTGCGCAGAATGCGAAAAAGGAAACTCCGTCTTGATCCGATGAGGACGAAACGTATAAGATACGCCTCGCGTCTCATCACTGACCGGAGTTTCGAACATGCGAAGAAAGCTGGCGTTTGTGGTCTTCCTCGCGCTCTCTTTGAGCGCTTTCGCGGCTCAGCCGCAGACCTCCGCACCTTCCTCTGATCGCCCGCAGGCGCAGGAGCTGACCCCCCAGGTGCTGGGTGAAATGCTTCGCACGGCGACGACATTTCATGAACTGGTCACGAAGCTAGACCCGAGCAAGTCGCTCGGTCCGGATCAGCATGTATTGGGCCCCGACGGCCAGTATCACCACCCCGTGAAGCGCACGGCGGCGTTTATTGGAGCCGGTGCGGGCGCAGGCGCAGCGATCGGTGGCATGACACACAGCACGAATGGCGTGTTTATCGGCGCCATCATCGGGAGCGCCGGCGGCCTGATCGTGGATCAAGTCATGCGTCACCGGGAAGAGACACGGGAGAAGGTCACATACAACCCGGCACCGGAAACCTCTCCGGATCCGCGCGAACTGCAGCGTCGTTAACTGGAAAACGACCGCCGCCACGAGCCGATCCAGTAGGCGTCAGCGAGTCCCCCGATTGCGGGCGAGATCCTTCAGGCGTGATATAACCTAGCGCACGCGGCCCTCAGTGCCGCTTCGGCGGACTCCTGAAGAACCACTGTGGCACCCGGGGTTCGCCTGAAACACCCCATATCCTTGGCGTATACTGTCGGTTTGCGTATTGGCTGGCTAACCGATATACATCTGAACTTCGTGTCCCCGGAAAAGCGCAGTGATTTCTACGCCGAGATTGGCGAGGCGAAGCTCGATGCACTTCTGCTCGGTGGGGACATCGGGGAGGCGGACTCGACAACTCAGCTCCTTATTGAGATCGAGAGTAGCCTGCAGATTCCCATTTACTTTGTGCTCGGCAATCACGACTTCTATCGTGGGTCGATTGCCACGGTCCGTGAAGCAGTTTCGCGGCAGGCCGCCATCTCGCGCTGGCTGCATTGGCTTCCCGCAGTCGGAGTGGTGCCGCTGACGGCCAACACGGCTCTGGTCGGCCATGATTCGTGGGCCGATGGGCGCCTCGGGGACTTCTTCCAATCGGAAGTCGTGCTGAACGACTACATCCTGATCACAGAACTGCGCAACTTGAGCAAACGTAGGCGCTACGCGAAGCTGAATACCTTGGGTGACGAGGCAGCTGACTTCCTGGGAAATCGCGTATGCGAGGCGTTGGCAGGGTGGTCGAACGTTATCGTTCTCACGCATGTGCCGCCGTTCCGCGAATCGTGCTGGTACGAAGGCCAGATTTCCAACGACCATTACCTGCCGCACTTCGCTTGTCGTGCCGTGGGAGACCGCCTCAGTTCCATAATGTGCAAACACCCTGATAGAGTGATGACCGTCTTGTGCGGACATACACACAGCCCGGGCTCCGCCCTCATCCTCAACAATCTGGCGGTGCTTACCGGCGAGGCTCACTACGGTGAACCGCAACTTCAGCGGGTATGGGAGCTGGAGTGACTTGGCTTTTTTGAGACTCCAGTGGCGGATCGTGGGGACGGTGAAGAGGTCCACGGAGACTAGATGCGTGTGGCCAAAGCCAGATCTGAGGCGCAGACAAACGGCTGGCGGAACGAGGATTCACCGCCGTTACGTTGCAGGCAAACAGCGCCTGCCTCGACTACGGCTCGCGAGGCGCAGTACCCTGCCGGAGCAGATCCAGTTTCACGTCTGCGGTACCCGCCTCGAAGAATCCGAGTTGTCTCGCTGCGGCTTCGCTGACGTTGATGATGCGCCTGGAATCGGGGAATCGGTCAACGATCCGCACCTCGACGGTTCTTCCGTTTGCCAGGTTCGTCACTTTCACGCGTGAACCCAAAGCATAGGTGGCGTGCCCTGCCACCATTTCCTTAGCGTTGAGGCGGCCGCCACTGGCGGTTAGCCTGCCGTCAGAGCTCGAGGAGAAGAAACAGGCCTTCCCTGTCCCTCCGGATGTCGTGGAGCCGGTCCCGGAGTCATCCGCAACGGATGCTGTCCGGGCGTGCGCGCTTGCCGAGCTCCCGGAACGAGGAGGTGGCGAGTCGGACTTTCCTGTGGCCGGCGCTGCCGATTCCTTTTCCCGGTTTTTCTCTGGGAACGGCGAGGGTTTGCGAGAGACCTGCTGCGCGCACAACGTCAACGCCAATATCGACGCCAGCAGAAGGACCCGTTGGCTCATGACCATTCTCCGGCAGTGCACTTAACCCCGATCGTCCACCCTGTTTCGGCTACTGAACTTGCTCGATCCGGACCTTTGCGAGGCCCTCTTTGATGAACCCGAGTTCCTGGGCTGCGCGACGAGTGACGCTGAGGGCCCGTCCCTTCACGAAAGGACCCCGGTCGTTCACCGTGACGACCACACTCTTATCATTGGCAAGATTCGTGACCTTCAGCTTCGTCCCCATGGGGAACGTGCGGTGGGCTGCCGTCATCGCATCGCTGTCGAACTTCTCGCCACCGGCGGTAATGTGGCCGTTGTGCATTCTTGCGTAGTAGGAGCAAACACCGCTTGTGTCAGGCTGTGGCGTCGCGTCCGACTTTGGGGGAGTCTGTGCCACGCTCGCTGCCATAGATAGGGTTGTCGCGAAGAACAATGCTGCAGAGCGCATATCGTATCCCTTGGTCCAAGAGCTTCATCCCTTTGGCTTCCTAGCCGGCTTCGATTGTACATCTGGCCGGACCGCCTCCACTGGGGGGGCCTTCCCGGCTCGTCCGGGATTCTTGTGGGTGAACTCGGAGCCGGCCGAAGTCGGCGCAGAATTTGTTAAGTCTGCGCGAAGCGCGCTAGAAGGGTTTGGCCCTACTGGATGAGCACCGGCAATACGCTTGAAGCGATTGGGACGATGGACTTTGAGTCCATGCACACCTTCCACGTGGCGAGCCGGAGAAGGGTCTGGGAGGCCCCCCTCGCAGAATCCTACGAATGGAACGCTTCAAGTCCCGAAGACCGCTGGGGAGCGATCAGGTCACCCACTAAAAGTCCAAAATGCCCGTTTTCCCGTGAAAGTGACGTCGGGCCAGCACAAGCTTGGGCTGGCCTAGTCCAAGCGATCTCGGAGTTCACTTCGTGCCACTGGCCGTCTTCGTGCCCAGCGAGCTGGCCAGTTCCGTCAGATGTGCTTGTACGGCATTGCCTTTGCTCATGGAGTCGGCAAGATTACCTGCTTTGAATGCACCGCCATCTTCAACCCAGCCTTTCTTCACCGCGTCCACCTTCTCCGGCGCGTCCTGGGGCAGCTTGTGAGCCGCAGTCAAAGCCTTGGTGCGGGCTTCGGCAGCGGCCACCATTTCGGGCATGAAAACGCGTCGCCCTGCGCGGCAATGTGCTCCGAAGCCGCCCGTTCTGAGCCTTGAGCGTGTCGTAGTTGGGTTTGGTACAATCCTCCGTAGCTGAGCTCCCTGTTGACGCCAGCTAGTGGATTCTTGGAGCCAACGAGAAATAGAGGAGGACGCATATGGAGCGCATAGACGAACTCAAGCTGAAATACCAGTCGGTCTTGAACCTGATCCAGCAGAAGGGCGTACGACTCGCCCATCTGCACGTGCAGAACAACAAGCTCTTCATCCAGGGCGCCTGCCCGTCGGAAGAGATCAAGAACGCGGTGTGGAACCAGGTGAAGCTTGTCGACGCCAGCTTCGGTGACCTGACCTGCGATTTGTCGGTGGACGCAAGCCTCGCACCCCCCGCACCGCAGGTCAAGACCTATACCGTCAAGGCAGGCGACTCGCTGTGGAAGATCGCCCAGCAGTTCTACGGGAATGGGTCGCAATACCCGAAGATCATTGCTGGGAACCCGGGCAGGCTGAAGGATGACAAGACCGTGATCCATCCCGGCGACGTTTTGGTCATTCCTGACTAGACAACCATTACCGCGGCAGCGCGGAAGCGAGGAGAAACAGAATGAACCCCATTCTGGACATGTTGATGAACGCGGCGGGCGGCGGAGCGGTGCAAAGAGTGGGCCAGCAGTTTGGACTCTCCGAGGACCAGACCGGCAGTGCACTCGGTCAGCTTGTTCCGGCTCTCGTGGCGGGATTGCAGCGGAACACCTCGCAGCAAGGTGGCATGGAAGGGCTACTCGGGGCATTGAGCAGCGGCAACCATTCTGAGTATCTGGACAGGCCCGAACTACTAGAACAAGACACCACGAGGGAAGACGGCAACTCGATTCTTGGTCACATCTTCGGCAGCAAGGATGTCAGCCGTGCGGTTGCCGGGCGGGCCGCCGAACAGACGGGTATCGGCGCTGACATCTTGAAGAAGATGTTGCCGGTGGTGGCTACGATGGTGATGGGAGGCCTGAGCAAGCAGAACGCGGCGGCCCCGGCTCAGGGGCTGGGAACGGGCAATCTTCTTAGCTCGCTACTTGACCAGAACCGCAGCGGGTCAATGGCCGACGAAGTCGCCGGGCTGCTGGGGCGTTTCATGGGCGGCCGATAGCCTGGCCGGCCCTTTCTGAACGTCCGGGATATGGTAGCCGCTTGGCCGGCGGACAATGCAGTTAACGCGTGAAAGGAGTGTCTGTCTCATGCAAGTCGCTAGAGTCACTGAAGTCATCGCGGCTTCGGATAAGAGTTTCGACGACGCCGTGACATTGGGAATAGCTCGCGCCTGCAAAAGGCTGAAGAATGTGTCGGGCGCCTGGGTAAAAGACCAGCAGGTGGTAGTCAGCAAGAACAAGATCACCGAGTATCGCGTGAATTTGAAAGTAACGTTCGTGTTGGAAGACTGACTGCGAACGGTGGCAGCTCGGCCTCACCCTTGACCTGCACAAGTCTCAAGGCTGGGCTGCTACTCTGCCCAAGAGGGGCGCTGTTCGGCCGCCTTCGCACGCGGATGGTTCACAGGTCTCGATGCTCCACCCAGGGCGTCTCTCGCGGCTGGTGAACCGGTGGCTGAGGACAAGCAGCCGCGAGGGGAACGATTTCTCGTCGCCGGGCCTCTATGATCCCGAGCATCTTCAAGAACATTCGCAAGGCACTGGCGAACCTGAAGCCTGGCGACGTTCGAGCCGCCGCTGAGCGGATCGTCATCATCGGGCTGACCGCGAGCCACGGCGAGCGCTGCATGGCCATCGAGAGCTTCCTGGTCCCGCCAGACCTGTCTAAGGAAAAGCGAGTGGAGGCGCTACGGCACATCTATCACACGGACATTCCTGGAGCGCCAGCAGAATTCGACATCGAGATCCAAGATGAGGCCTTGCCCGCACGCCGAGGGGTGTTCGATTTCCGGTTCGGCGCCCCGATGTCGACGGTGAAACAGATCCTTCGAGACCACGATGAACTGAGTCTTCCCCTGGCCCGGCTGTTCCCACCGTTCCGGGAGGAAGTGTGCCGTCAGATCGTCCGGCGCATCTCGAGGGAAAACGCGTTGTTCTCAATGGCGACCGCCCTACCTAACGTTGTGCCGTCCGTTTTCGAACTGCCTTGGGCAGTTGGCGAATTCGCATCGGACACGACGATCCTGACAGTCAACCAGATCCGTATGGCGTTCCTCCTGGCCGCGGCGAGCGACCGCGAGGTAGGTTATGCCGCGCAGAAAGCTGAGATGGGGTCCATCATCGCAGGTGCGTTCGGATGGCGCGCGCTGGCGCGGGAATTGGTTGGCAAAGTCCCGCTTGGCGGCGGGCTCATTCCAAAAGCGGCTGTGGCCTACGCTGGTACGTTCGTGGTCGGAAAGTCCATTGTCCAGCTCCATCGTTTCGGGCGCGGCTTGTCGCGAAGCGAGCGGAAATCGGAGTACAAGAACGCCTACGCCCGTGGCAAGCGGATTGCCACCACGCTGTTCGAAGGTTTGCAAAGGAAGAAGAAGGGCTGAGCGGCGTCGGCGGGTGGACCGGGTGCTCAACCCGCCGTTGAACGATCAAGCGATGGATGGTGAACTCTCGAACGGGCTGCCGTACCTGACGACCCTGGACAACCGAATCGTCAGGGCCGACACGGAGGCCAATGTCCTTCTGCGCGGCTTGAACCGGTCCGGACTGGAGTACTCCGAGCCGGATGAACAGGGCTTTCTTTCCGCAGCCGCGATCTCCCGCTCCAAGATTCAAGCCATCGTCAAAGAGTGGAACGCGAACATCATTCGCCTGCCTTTCAACCAGGACTGGGTTCTGCGTGGGCGGGGGAGTTGGACGGCTGACGCATATCGCAGTGCGTTGGATCAAGTGATCAGTTGGGCTTCCCGATTCGGCGCCTATACTCTGCTGGACCTACAGTGGCTGGATGCGGACCACCCTTATGGTGGAGACCGCAACTTGCGGCCAAAGTGCCAGTGTTCGCGGGCGAATGGGGTGGTGCCGACAGTGATCTCAAATGGGGCAAGAAGCTCGTCAATTGTTTCGACAGACTTAAAATGGGCTGGACGGCGTGGAGTTGGCACAACTCCCCTCTCATCGTCGAGAAGTACACCCCCACTTCTTTTGGACGGATCGTTCGCTCACGCCTCTCTGCGTTGACTTAACCTGACAAACACACCACCGTCACCCACGGGCCTGCCCTGAAATCGCTGTCGGCGCAGACCAGCTTTCCCCGCATGACGGCGGTGAATCCGATTACGGTTAAGGTCGGCGAAGTGGTCACTGCGGCTGGCGAGAACCCCTTCCCGTACTTTGCCCCGAAAATGAAGGCGCCTACCTTCATTTCGGGAACGACGACGCACTGAGCCCTGCCTAGCGGCTCCTGCGGAATCGCCTTATCCGGTGCCTGCATGACCTCCAAGAACACAGTGGCGGCTGCATCCAGGCGCTTCTCAACGTCCGACTGTGCGGAGAGTGAGCGCTGAGCTATAACGCCATTCCGCTGACGACTTTCATATTCGCGTCCTCCATTCCAGGGTTCTCGTCCTGGTCTGCTGGCCACTTCGAGTACGCATCTCCCAAAGCAGGGATGAGCCAACAGCGGACTGGGGCCAGACCAACTCAACTGTCGCGTCAGGCCAGAACTAGGGCGCGTTTCAGCGTCGATCCTCCTGCGAGCCGGAGCCGATTCCCAACCACTCGCCGGTCCGGGAACGGGTCAGCGCCTGTAGGTCCCCGCTAGCGAAACTACTTGCTCACGGGCGACGTGCAGAAAGAGCACCGCTTAGCGGCAATCGGAATGCTGCTAAGGCACTCCGGGCACTCCTTCGAGGTCGGATCGGGAGGCGCCTCTCCCCGGCGCATCCGAGCCAGGAGCGCGTTCATTGGCATGATGACAAAGAAGTAAACCGCCGCCGCGATCAGGATGAACGAGATCAGCGCGTTGACAAAGTCGCCGATCAAGAACTTACTAGCGTTGACCTCAAACATGATTGCAGAAAAATCAGGTTTCCCGACGATGGCGGCGATCAACGGGGTCAGCAGATCCTTTACCAAGGCGGTGACGACCGCGCCGAAAGCCCCGCCCATGACCACAGCCACAGCCAGGTCCAGAACGTTTCCTCGCATGATGAACTGCTTGAAGCCTTTCATTTCTCTTCCTCCTTTAGTCGAACATGAGCCTGGGACCGCACGATCGTAACATTTCCCACAGATCGGCTGACTCCACCAGCCACTACCAGCCAGTTGTCTCTCGAACGCGCCGTTGCAGATAGACGCGCACATGGCAGTATTTCCCCAGTGAGCACGCCGCCAAGCGCCGCCTGGGACGCCGTGGGAAGAGTATACTCTGTTCGAGGAGGAGGCTGGAACGCAGGATCTCTGGTCTGCTAGCGCTCAAGAGAACAAACGCTGTCAAGGAGGCTCACATGCTGCATTTCCTGTGGATGTGCATTATCGGGCTGGTGGCCGGTGTACTTGCTAAACTGATCATGCCTGGCAAGGATCCCGGCGGAATCATCGTCACGATGCTGCTCGGCATCGCCGGTTCCCTATTGGCTGGGTTTCTCGGACGAGCCTTGGGCTGGTATCAGGCGGGCCAAGGAGCCGGCCTGATAATGTCTGTGGTCGGCGCTATTGTGCTTCTGGCGATCTATCGCATCGTCAAGGGACGCTCGGCGGCCAGTTGAGGTGGAATAGGCTTGGATCTGGAGACGGATCGTATTGCTCGGCGGGCAGTGCGGCTGAGCAGAGTTAGGCGGGCAAGGGCTGCTCACATCCATCGTGGAGATGCTCAGCAAACAGTGGAATGGCCTCGGCGGCCTGGCGGCGGCATTTCAACAGAAGGGCCTCGGGGATATCGTCTCGTCCCGGATCGGAACAGGACAGAACCTGCCGCTCTCCGCGAGTCAGATCCGGCAGGTGCCTGGGGGAGGAGCAAGTTCGAACTCTTGCCCAGAAGTCGGGGATTTCCACCGATGCAGCCGGTTCGCAGTTGGCCGATTTGCTGCCAGGCGTCGTGGACAGGCTCACACCGGGCGGCCAGATACCGGAGGGCGATGACCTGAAATCCGCCGGCCTCGGACTTCTTCTGAACCTGTTGTCCGGAGGCAAGGCGGAATCCTAGCCGAGTGCCCGACCCCGTGATTGTTCGGGCTGTGACAGCGACGGGCACTGAGCAGGTCCGTGGCTGCGCTACACTACTTGGCGATGGAGACCCTGCTGCCACTGGCGTCGGCGCTGGGGCTGGGCATGCTGGCGGGCGCCCGGCTTTACGCAACTGTACTTGCTGTTGGCCTGCTGGTCCGCTTCGATTGGATTACTCTGCCCGCTGCATGGCAACATGCGTCGGTGCTGGCGGACCCACGGGTCCTGATCGTCTCAGGCGTCGCGTGCGCGGTCGAATTCATCGCGGACAAGATTCCTTGGGTGGACAGCGCATGGGACTCCATCCACACGTTCATCCGCCCGATCGGGGCCGCTCTGCTGACTTCTTCCCTCTTCTCGAACGTCGATCCTGTGTATCAAGTGCTGTTGTTCCTGCTGGCCGGCGGGGTGGCGTTGTCCGGACACGCGGCAAAAGCCGCGACGCGGCTGGCAGTGAATCACAGCCCGGAACCATTCAGTAACGTCGCTTTGAGCTTGGCTGAAGATGCCGCGGTCGGTGGCGGCCTCTATTTGCTAGTGAAGCATCCGTGGGTGATGGCCGGCATCGCTCTGTGCTTCCTTTTGTTATTTGCATGGCTCGCTCCGCGGATCTTCCGAGCCCTCCGCGCGGAGTGGACGACGTTCGGTGCTCTGCTGCGGAGCTGGTTCGGAGAGACTCGAAAATCCCAACTCCGCCCCGCGGAGCAACAGTGGCTGGGGGAGCACTGGAACGGCCGAACACCGCGCCAGTTGTTCGCGGTGATCGCCACAGCCGACTTGAAAGGTCTGCGCAACCGCGTGGGCACGCTCTGCCTGGCCGAGCGGGAGACGGTGTTCTTTTCTAGGAAGTGGGGTCGTCTCGTGGTGCGCCAGCTCGGGCCGCTGGCTGCCATCGAGATTGAGAACGGGCTTCTGGTGGACGAGCTCGTCCTGGTATTAGCAGACGGACTTCGAAAACGGTTCACTCTGCTCGCTGGCCAGTCGGAGAGCGCGCGGGAAGAGATGAAGCGCTTGTCACCGGCCACACCTATCCCTTGATTGCGGGACCGAGGATCTATTGGGCCACTCTCAATAAGAAATCTTGGGTCCCAGTTTCTTTGCCTGGCCGATCCAGTCCGCAACCTGAGATTCCGCGGGCGCCGTCCCAGCCAGTTTCTTCTGAGTGTTTACCTCACTCAGTTTCGCGGCGAGATTCGCTGCGTTGCGTTGCGCCAGTTCCTTCACGGTGTCGACGCCTGCCGCTTCCAAAATTTCGGCGTACTGCGGCCCGACCCCGGAGATTCTCATCAGGTCGACATGGTTCGCCCACTTCAAGATCAACGACGCCCCAATGCCAGTCTGCGCGCTGAGTTCCGCCCGGCCCTTGGCCGAGCCGGCCTTGTCGAGCATGTCAGCGTCAGTCTTTACTCCGGCCGCAATGAGCTTCTGAGCGTACACCGGGCCGATCCCTTCAACTGCTTCAATGTTCAGCGCCATGGGTAGCTGTTGTCCTTTCACTCGAATTTGTCAGGCTGCGACGTGCCACTGGATAATAATCCATCCCCGGGCCCTCTCGCCACAACTGCCCCTCTCAAGCCTTCAGGCCCAAAAGGCTGCCCACTCAACGGGCAAACGTGATGCCAATGCCAGTTGTGTAGAGAATGTCGTTCGTCTTGCGACCTGGGGCCGGGTTGCTGAGGTAGCGATCACTGAAGCTAAGGTTCCAGGTGAGCCACTTCACAAGCCGGGTGTTCGCTCCGAGGTCAAAGTTCATGCGGTACTGTCCCGTGTCGGACAGATTGTTGAACATGCGGAAGCCCTGCACCAACGAGGTCACGTCGCTGAGCTTGTAGCTCGCATCCTCCCCCCAGTACGCTTCAGCGGAGTTGCGGGTGAACTCGGTTGCCGGCGATGGCGGCGAGAACTTCTCGTGGTTGTACGCCGCTCCGCCGACGATGTCCAGCCGGCCGCGCTCCCCCTTCCAAGCGCTGTAGCCCAGACCGCCGCCCAGCACGAACCGCAGAGTCGAGGTCCTGGAAGCGGTCATATTCGTAGTCGTTGAAGGTGTTGACGAAAAGACGGGACGAGATGTTGTGATTGTACCCCCAGCCGCCTCGGACCGCCTGAGCGGTGTCTGCGTTGACCGGGTTGATCAATGCCGAAGCTTTGACGGCGTTGAAATACAGGCTGGTTTTGTCTGAGTTCGTTGCCTCACCGCGTTCAAGCCCATGGTGAAGGTCTTGGTCTGCGCGTTACCCTGCGTGCCCGCGAACCGATGGTTGCCGTCCCGGCCCAGAGCCGGCTCCAGGGCGGATTGAGCAACCGCTCGTAGACTGTCTGCTCATCCGCGTTGCGGATTGTGACCACTTCGGCGGGCGCGAGTGTCTGTCGCGTCTCTTTCAACTCGACTTTGCCTTCCGAGGTCTGCAACGTCGCCTGTACGGTCTTGCCATCCGGCAGGACCACGTTGAGTGGTGCGTCGGATTGGATCGTCACCACCTCTTCCCAAGGCACCGTGACGGTGCCGAAAGCACCTGTCTTGACGGTAAGTGTCTTCCCGTCCTTCTTGACGATCGCTCCGGTTATCCGGTCACCATTCTTCAGCGTGATCTGATCCTCCAAGCCTCCATGAGCTGCCACGAGGATGAGCAGAAAAAGAATTTGCGGTCCGGTCTCCAACTTGTTCGCGTCAACTTGAACCTCCTCCGTCTCCATCTAGCTTCGGCCTGCCCAGGGTATCGCGCCCAGCAGCCCGGGAAGCCGCTCGGCTGTGCAGGAAACCACAATTCTAGGGCGTCGGCCGCTTCGGCGCTCCACCGGCTTGTGGCAGCCAGACTGCCTTCCATGGAGTTCAATTCCGGAATCAGGTCATCTCATGCTCTGCGGGAAGTAGGAGAGACAATCCCGCCGCCTCCAACCTGTAGGTTTCCTCGCGAACGGATGACCCCTGTCAGAGCAGAGGATAACCCTCAGACAACACGAGGTCCTTTCGCTGAAGACCAAGCAATGACTACCGCCCGCCAGACTGCATTGCAGCCAGAGGGCTGTAGGCTACTCTTTCTCCTTGGCAATCAGCGGGTAGATGATGCCCGCCGATTACGCCTCCGACGAGTGGCGCCAACCAGAAGAGCCAAAGCTGCTCAAGTGCCCAGCCGCCCACGAAGATGGCTTGCCCTGTGCTCCGAGCGGGGTTCACGGAAGTGTTCGTCACGGGAATGCTGATCAAGTGGATCAGCGTTAGGCACAGGCCGATCGCAATCGGCGCGAATCCGGAGGGCGCCCGGCGGTCTGTAGCCCCCAGAATCACCAGAAGGAAGAAGCAGGTCAGCACGACTTCCGTCACCAGCGCCGCCACCATTGAATAGCCGCCCGGCGAATGGGCTGCGTATCCGTTGGCAGCGAAGCCTGCGGACACGTCAAATCCCGCTTTCCCGCTGGCAATCACGAACAGAACACCCGCTGCGACGATGGCGCCGATGACCTGTGCAACCCAGTACGGCACCACTTCTTTGGCCGGGAATCGCTTTCCAACGCACAGCCCCAGCGTGACAGCGGGATTCAGATGACAGCCTGAGATGTGCCCGATGGCGAACGCCATGGTCAAGACCGTAAGGCCAAAAGCCAGCGCTACACCCAGGAAGCCAATACCGACTACTGGAAATGCTGCGGCCAACACGGCGCTGCCGCAGCCACCCAAGACCAACCAGAACGTGCCGAAGAACTCGGCGAACAACCGTTTCGACAGTGGCATGTGGAACCATCCTTTCCGAACTGAGGTGACTCGATGTTCATTCGATCGGGACCTACTTCATGGAATCCCGGGTTGGTGTCAGCCCAGGATTCCCGTCTTGGCATCCCGGCCGCCTTCCAGTGTACGCCCAGCCGTGTCTGGGCGCTGTGGCAGATCGCAACAAATCGTGGATGCTTCTAACAGATGTTTCGGATGGGGTCTGGCAGGAGCAGGATGGGTGCTAACTGCTGGGCTCTAGCATTGCTCGCAACTCTCGTTCGGCACGGAACCAGTCGTCCTCTGCGGAACCATGCGGAGACTGTCGGGCCTCCCAGTAGGAGTAGGCGAGCCGAGCGATTTCCTCGTGAGTGATCCTGGGGCCTGGCGGAGCGGCTGGGTGCACGACAGCAAGCTCTTTGGTTGCGCGGGGTTTGGCGGCGGCCTTCTTCACGCGCGCTGATCTGGGCTGTTTTCCAGGCGCAGCCGAGTCTGGCTCAGCGATCTGAGACAAAGAGGGCTCCGTTTTGGATTTGCGTTGTCTGGGCATCTTTTCTCCGAATAGCGGTCCAGAACTTCTTCTCCGCCTCCACGCCCTTGCTGATCTTGTGGAGGTGGCCTACCGACACTCCTATCTCAGTGGGCGGCGCGATCCGCGTCCGCGCCGGGCCCACCGAGACCGCGGACAACACGGTGCATGACACCCCAGGCGAACGGTCGCATGTAACCTCCTCAGAGGAAGTCCACGGGACCTGCGGTCTTGAATGTCAGCACGGTCTCCGACTGAATGAGCACGCGTTGGCCTCCCAGGAGGACCTGAGATCCGGCGCCTGCCGCCGCGCCCGCCCCCGCGCCAATCGCAGCGCCCTGGCCGCCACCCGCAATGGCACCGATGATCGCCCCGACCGCACCGACCGCCGCCGCCGTCTTCGCGGTCTTCGCGTCTGCGAGCCACTCGACTGCGAGACCGATGACGTGCTGAACGGTACCTGCCTTCCCGTTGATCGCCACCGAGGCGAGTTCGACGGTCAGCTCCGTCCTGCCGGTCAACTTGCCGGATTCCTTGCTCTGAACCAGCTTGACTATCGCGTCTGCGCCTTTGGGCGCGACCACTTCGCTGCCAAGGCTGAGCGCCTCGTCCAGGCTGGCGCGGAAGGTGTCACCCTGCTTGCTCTTCTCCGAATCAATGGCGTCGATCAGCCGGACCACGACCTCGGTTCCTTGCGGCAGTTGCCTGACAAATCCTCTGACTTCGGTTCCGCGCGGTTGTTGTCCCGCATATCCGCTGACATCGGTTCCCTGCGGCACTTGTTTGGACGATCCTTTGGTGACAATCTGCGTCAGGACCCTCTCGCTCACTCCGGCCTGCTTGAGTTGGATGATGTTCCTAGCATCAGTGGCAATCATCACCGGCTGCGCGCTCAGCAACTCGAGCAGGAAGCTCTCGGAGAACGTCGCTTGCGCCAGTTGGATTAACCCATAGCTCGTCAGCGGCTCCTGCGGCGGATTCCTCTTCACCATAGCCAAGATGAGCCGTTCGCTGAGGCCATTGTTCTTCAACTCCACCAGCCGGCCTGCGTCGGTCGCAAACCTGCTTGGCTGCTGTTGGACCAAATTCAAGACGAAATCTTCGCTCAGACCTGCCTTGCCGAGCGTGATTACGTCCTCGTTGGTCATGGGTGTCTGTGCCGGCAGCAGGGAAGCCAGAGCTACCAGGCAAATCAGCCAGGGAATCGCAACTCGAGTCATCGCAATACCTCCTCTTCCACCGTCAAAAGCCCGGCCTGGGCCGGATTACACTGCGACTACGACTTCAGGTCCTCGCCTTTGTGGATTCTACACCCACCGCCTTCCTTTGAAGCCCTCTTTCTGCCTGTTTCCCGCCCAGAGTGACCCTGTGGCCCCGGTCGAGGGCTTCCTTAAGCAGTGCTGAGCCAACGAAGCCGGTCGCCCCTAACAGAGCTACTTTCATGTTGCTTCCCCTGAACCGACACGGACCGACAACATCGAGATCGATCCGCCATCGACGCCTTCGACAGGGAAGGTGATGTTTTCGCCCGGTTGCCGGGTCGCGATCACATAGAGCAGCGGCAGGTAGTGATCCGGCGTCGGAATGGAAAGCATCGCCGCCGGGCCGAGCTTTTCATAGGCGACGAGCGGCTTGAAATCACCGGCGAGCATCATCTGTCTTGCCTCCAGCTCGAACTTGACCGCCCAATCAAAGGGCTCAGGCATGTGCCGGCCCCAGGCGTAGGTGTGCAGATTGTGGACCAGGTTTCCGCTGCCGACGATCAGGATGCCCTCGTCCCGCAGCGGCGCAAGTTTTTTGCCGAGCTCGAAATGGAAGGAGGCGGGCTGGGCTTCGTCTATGCTCAGTTGCACGACCGGAATATCGGCCTTCGGATAGGCATGCACGAGCACCGACCAGGTCCCGTGATCGAGCCCCCAGGTGTTGTCGAGAGTGACCGTCAGGGGTGCGAGCAGTTTCTGGACGCGGCGGGCAAGCTGAGGGTCACCCGGCGCGGGATACTGCACCCGGAACAATTCGGGCGGAAAGCCACCGAAATCGTGAATTGTCCTCGGTGAGGTGCCGATGGTGACGCCGGTTCCCGGCACATACCAGTGAGCGGAGATCGAGAGGATGGCTTTGGGCTTGCGCGTTTGCGCCCCGATGCGGCGCCAGGCTTCGGTGTAGCCGTTGGTCATTACGGCGTTCATGGGATTGCCGTGTCCAAAAAAGATTGCGGGCATCAGTTCCGGCATGTCGGCCCACCTCAACTATCTCCACAGCCTTCGCGGGATTACATCACACCAATTTGTTTCAACATGCCCATGAGATCGTAAAACAGGTTTTCTTCCACGATCTCTCCCTTCTCATTCCAGTGCGCCACGGTGCAGAAGTCCACCTTAAAGCTCTTGTTCGTGGGGGCAATCACCGTGCCGTCGGCCATCGTCATCGGCCCCGTCATGGTCCCGGTAAACTCGGCGATTGTGCATGTCCAATCACCCTGCGCGGATGCCGCCGGCGAACACCAGAGTGTCCAGTCTGCCCAACGCCGCCGCGAATGCGCCGATCCATTTCTTCGCCTGATAGCAAAACAGCGCGACCGCTTCAGCCGCCCGCACGTCCTGCCTTTCAAGGTCGAGCAAGTCACGGATATCGGAACTGGTTTCCGACACACCGAGCAGCCCGGACGGGAAAGTGACCACCTCCCGGCCATCGGACTGACGTTCATGAAGGCTCTCGTCAAACTTCCAGGCTCTTCACCCGACGTCGATACTTAGCCCCTCAAGAGAAACAACCATTGATCAGTGTCCCTGGCTGGGAACTGCGTCGGCGGCTCTCGGTGCCATCCGGGCATTCCTGATGCCCGCCGAGGTCCGCAGCGAGACGACGAAGTCCCACTCTCGCTCGTGTCCTCGGCTTTCTATCGTGATCTTGCTCACGGCCCGGGCACGAG
The DNA here is from genome assembly GCA_963734625.1 of Bryobacterales bacterium. Classification (GTDB taxonomy): domain Bacteria; phylum Acidobacteriota; class Terriglobia; order Bryobacterales; family Bryobacteraceae; genus CAVTHW01. The sequence continues at coordinate 410,519 of CAVTHW010000016.1, forward strand.
ATCAAGCGGTGTGGTGTTTCGCCTGATCCTCTCGCTGCAGCGCGAGGTTATACAGCCAAGCCAGCACATAGCCTCCCGCTGCCCCGTCAAACAACCCCCACGCTGTGCCGATCAGGAGACTGCCCAGTGTCGGAGCGCCCTTATAGCCCGGGTACACCGAGCTCATTGCCCCGAGGAAGGCCGCTCCATACGAGGGGAAAGCGATATGCAATAGCCCCACGAAGAACATGCAGCCTCCCCATAGAGCCGCTGTGACCATTGCAAATGGTTTGACCGATATCCGCATTTCGTTTCACCTCCTTCTGAGCGTTTGGGTGCATCCACCCTCTAATTCCAGGCTATCACTCGTGCGCGCTTGTGGCGTGCCGTCCAGGCCAGGGAGTTGTGGGAAGAACCTCAAGTTCAAGCCTCAACGGAGCCAAGGGCCGATTGAGACAGGGCATAATGAAAGTTGTGTAGCAAGACGGGCCAACAGCGCTCCACCCAACACGAAGATGAGCCGTAGATGGAAAGTCAAACTGGGAGAACAGGTAGAGGCGTTTCGGAAACGCGAAAATCAACTCTCGCTCGTTCTTAGCTTGGTGATTGGTGCGTTGGTCGGGCTTGTCGTGGTTGCCTTCATCCTCCTCACGGGCCGGCTGGCGGTGCGAATGTATCCCGCGGGCGGGGCCGGCTGGCGCCGTGTTCTGGTTCCAACATTGGGCTCTCTTGGAACGGGCTGGCTGCTGTCGCGCTATTTCCCCTATGCGCGCGGTAGCGGCATTCCCCAGACGAAGTTCGCTCTCTTCATCAACGATGGATACATATCGTTTCGCACGGCTCTGGGAAAGTTCTTCTGCTGCTCGGCTTCCTTGGCCAGCGGCATCGCCCTCGGACGCGAAGGCCCTTCTGTGCAGGTGGGCGCCGGGCTCAGTTCTGTGATTTCCCGGCGGCTCGGGCTCAGCAAGGAGCAGGTGAAGGCGCTTGTGCCTGTGGGTTGCTCGGCGGCATTGGCGGCCGCGTTCAACACTCCGATCGCCGCCGTGCTGTTTTCGCTTGAGGAGATCATGGGGGACCTGCACGCTCCCGTACTGGGCTCGGTGGTGTTGAGTTCCGCAACCTCATGGATGGTCCTGCATCTGGTGCTGGGCGACGAACCGCTGTTCCATGTGGCGGGTTATCACCTGGTGCATCCGCTGGAGTTCGCAGTTTACGCGGCACTGGGTGTCGTAGGCGGACTCGGCTCGGTGGCCTTCGTGAAGCTTCTACTGGGAATCCGCACGAGATTCATGAAGCTGCCGAAATGGACCCTCTGGTTTCAACCGGTCGCCGGGGGCCTGGGAGTGGGCCTGATGGGTTTTTTCATTCCCGAGGTCCTGGGAGTGGGTTACGACGTCGTGGATAAGGCCCTGAACGGCGATCTGGTGCTGAAGTTGCTCGTGCTGCTAGCTGTGCTCAAGATTGTGGCAACGGCACTCTGCTACGGCTCAGGCAATGCGGGTGGCATCTTCGGGCCAAGCTTGTTCATCGGGGCCATGATCGGTGGCTCGGTAGGCAGCGTGGCGCACGCCTTGCTGCCGGGCTACACGGCTGAACCCGGCGCTTACGCCCTGGTCGGTATGGGGGCAGCGTTCGCCGGCATCGTGCGCACGCCGCTCACCTCGGTGATCATGATCTTCGAGGTGACAAGGGACTACACCATCATCGTCCCCTTGATGATCTCCAACCTGATCGCTTTCTACATCTCCCACAAGCTCCAAAAGGAGCCCATCTACGAAGCGCTCGCCCGCCAGGATGGGGTGCGTCTGCCGACTGTTGAGTCCCGAGCACAGGCCGGACGCATGCAGGTGCTCCAGGCGATGCGGCTTGCTCCCGAGGTGTTCTCGCCAGATACGGAGGTTGCGGCAGCGCTGGTGCGTGCGCGGAGGGGGCCGCTGGACGCCTGGCCTGTGGCCGACGCGGCGGGACTCTGGGGGATGATCCGTAACGCGGATCTGGAGACTGCCGTGGCAAAAGGAGCGGAGAGGAAAGCCCTGGCAGATCTTCTGAAGGCCGCCCCCCTGGACCATCATCCGGATGCTGGGGAACTGGTCTACGCGTATCCCGATGACAGCCTAAGCGTTGTGTTGGAACGTATGGGCAAGAGCGGGTGCAATGCCCTGCCCGTCGTGAGCCGCGCCGATGTGCGCCAGCTCGTCGGAGTGGTGACACTGGACGACATTTTGAAGACCTATGGCATTGCCAAACCGTCCGGCTTGGAGGAGTGAGCGAGTGGCCACGGACCAGAACCAATCATCCGGGCCATCCTTGATGGGGACTTTTGTCCTGGTCTTTCTCGCGATAGCCGCTCTGGCTGCGACCGACACTTTCCTGGCGAAGGTAGAAAGGACCGAGGGCCAGGCCGAGGCCCGACGGCTCCTTATTGAAGGACAACGGCTGGTGCAGCAGGGGAGTGATGCCGAAGCCATCGACAAGTTTCGAAGCGCCCTTTCGGTCTCGCGCGGAAACCAGGAGGCTCAACTGGGACTTGCGCGAGCCTTACTGGCAGTTGGGAGAGTCACGGACGCGGAGACTCTGCTCCAAGAAATGCTGCAGCGGAACGCCACGGATGGTGCTGCGAACCTGACCATGGCGCGAGTCATGCTGAAGGAAGGGAGAACCGCCGAGGCCACCTCGTACTACCATCAGGCGATCTACGGCCGGTGGAATCAGGATGCCCAGGCAAGCCGAGTCAAAGTCCGCTTCGAACTGATCGACATGCTGGTTCAGCAGCGCGCCGATCGCGAGGTCCTGGCCGAATTGCTGCCGCTGCAGGACGAGGCGCCCGATGATATTCAAACCCGCAAACGAATCGCCCGTTTGTACCTTTTGGCGGGCTCACCGTCGCGGGCTCTCGACCTTTTCAAAGACATCCTGCGCCAACAGCCCCAGGATTTCGATGCCTACGCCGGCTTGGGTGAGGCCGAGTTCGCACGAGGGAATTACCGCACCGCGCGGACAGATTTCAGAGCCGCCTTGCGCCTGAACCCGGAGGACGAGGAGATCCAGAAGCGATTAGGCGTCTGTGAGACGGTGCTTACTCTCGACCCGACGCAACGGGGGTTGAGTAGTGCGGAACAGTATCGACGTAGCCTCAAGCTCCTCGAACTTGCCTCGGACGCAATGCATCGATGTGTGGGAGCACCTCCACCGGAAACCGCGCATGGTCTCGCCGAAAAGGCCGGGCAGGCGCTGAAGCGGCGCGCGGGTTATTCGCGGCAAGAAGAGGTCACGGAGACGAATCTTGAACTCGCGGAGCAGTTGTGGCAAGCACGCCAAAAGCAATGCAAACAGGCCCCCGCCGAAGCAGAGGAACCGCTCGCGTTGGTGATCGCGAAACTTGCTCAGTAAGAGACGCTCTTTTCGCGCTCAGGCGACAACCTTCTTCCGCAAGGGATGGTGGACGATCTCGGCCGTGTTGTGCAATTCCAGTTTCAGCTTAAGGTAGGGACAGTCCGAAAGCCGGGTAGCTTGGTTAGCCCAACCGAAAGACTTCCGCTTCCCTGCCGGGCTTCATCAGGTCGCGATAGGAAAGGTTGAGCAGGGGCGGGGCCGCCAGGGTGGTGGCCACTGCCATGAACACGACGACCGCGTAAATGTGCGGCTCAATGATGCCGAGAGACAGCCCGATCTGCGCCACCACCATGCCGACCTCCCCCCGGGGTGCCATGCCGATCCCTATCCGCATGGCATCGCGCAAACCCAGGCGAAGCGCGCCAGCGCCGCATCCGACGAATTTGGACAACATGGCCGCCACCAGAATGACCAGAGACAGGACCATTGTGGGGCGGCTAGCAAATGCGCTGAGGTCGAAATGCAGCCCGATCCCGGCGAGGAAAAACGGCACCAGTAGCTCGGTTACGCCGTGCGCCAGGTCGTGCACGCGCTGGCCGGTGCTGCCGGCCAACGCCATGCCCGCCAGGAACGCGCCGATAATGGCTGCGACCCCAGCGTAGACCGCCAGCACCGACAGCGCGAAAAGGAGAATCATGGAGAGCGCGAACTGCGCCTCGCCCACGCGGAGTCTTCCCTCCATGTGCGGCATTACCCGTCCCACGGTCTTCGATCCCCACTTTGCCACCAGGAGCGTAAAGCCCAACGCCACCACAGCCGTAGTGATGAGTGCCGGGACGTTCACCTTTCCCTCCGCCAAGCTGCTCACCAGCGCCAGCACGAGCAGACCCAGCACATCGTCAATCACAGCGGCGGCGAGGATGATCTTGCTGGCGCGTTCCTGCAGCAGGCCCTTGGAAGCCAGCACCTGCGCAGTGATGCCCACGCTGGTGGCCACCATCGCGGCGCCGACAAAGATGGCCTCCATGTGCGGCTCACCCCACAAGAGCAGGATCCCCCAACCCAGCAAGAATGGCGCCACCACGCCGAGCACGGCCACCAGCAGGGCCGTCCCGCCCACCTTCAGCAGTTCGGACGACTTCACTTCCAGCCCGACGCGGAACAGCAGGAACATAACGCCGAGGTCCGCCAGGCCCAGCAACTGGTTCGGGCGCATCCACCCCAGCACGCTCGGCCCGATCACCACGCCCGCCAGGATCTCGCCTACGATCGCAGGCTGGCGAAGGCGTTCGAACACCTCCGCCATGAGCTTCGCGGACCCGAAGACGGCCAGCATCGCCAGCGGGATTTGAACCGTCTCCGGAGCGACCATAAGGCAATCTTAGCTGGGATTACCATCTGTAACGGGGCTGGCTTGGTCAGGATATCCAGTTGGAATGGTTCCTGCACAAGAGGGCACACGGCTTGTTGGGGCCCGAGCCGGAAAGTACGCATGTTCGAATCGGAGACCTCGGGTGCCCGGAGAGAGCAAGTACAAGCGGTAGAACGTGCCATCAAGTTGCCCGCGAATCATGAACTGCCGGTCCTGCTTTCTCGCGTTGCTTATCGAACCGATTGCTCCCGTGGTGTTCCCCTAGCTCATAGCAGAGCATCGAGTAGCTGTATTAGACCTTCGTCGCAACGACGACCTCCACTGGCACCCACGTTGACAATCGATGCACTTCTGATTAAGAAACCAGCATCCTCCAACGCCCGGCGGACGAAGATCGGCCGACAGTCGAGAAGGTTAAGGAAAGTGCTGGTGCGTCCACTCGGTACGCCACCTACGGCGAATCCCTCGTTGCCCTCCTTGGTGATCGCGGCTACTCCAATTCGTCCGCCAGCGCGCAGCACGCGCTTGCACTCCGCCAGCACCTGTGGAATTTCAGGCGTATCGAACAGTTCAAGCGTGAAGCTCATGAACACCGCGTC
>CAVTHW010000017.1:0-63495 GCA_963734625.1 Bryobacterales bacterium
GCGCTACCAGACCCTGCAGGCTTTGAGCGAAACCATCGGGTCGCCATCTTTGCAGCCGAAAGCTTTCTGGAACTCCTTCATATTCTGAACCACGCCGTTGGTGCGGAACTGGCCCGGGGAATGGGGGTCGGTCGCGGCCCGGACGCGGGAACTGGCATCGGTCGCATTCTCGCACCAGATCTGGGCGAAGCCCAGAAAGAACTGCTGCTCGGGGGTGAAGCCGTCCAGTTTGTTCTGGGGCATGGTCTTGTCGGCCAGATCGCTCATCAGCGCCATGTATGCGAGGTAGATGCCACCGTTATCCGCGGCGTTCTCGCCGAGGGTCAGCTTGCCATTCAACTTGACTCCCTCGACAGGGCTGAAGTTGTCGTATTCTTTCACGACGCATTCGGCGCGCGCCTCGAAATTCTTGGTGTCTTGGGGCGTCCACCAATCCCGCAGGTTGCCGGCGCCGTCGAATTTGCGTCCCTGGTCGTCGAACCCGTGGGTCAGTTCGTGCCCAACCACGACCCCGATCGCGCCCAAGTTCACCGCATCGTCAGCCGCCGGATTGTAGAAGGGGGGTTGCAGGATTCCAGCGGGAAAGTTGATGTTGTTCTGCGCCGGACTGTAATAGGCGTTGACCGTGGGAGGCGTCATGCCCCACTCGCTCTTGTCGACAGGGTTGCCGATCTTGTTCAAATTGCGGCGGACCTCGAAAGCGGCGGCCCGTGCTTCGTCGCCCAGATAATCGTCAGGCCTGATAACGACGCTCGAGTAGTCGCGCCACTTTTCCGGGAAACCGATCTTGTTGGAAACAGCAGCCAGCTTGGCATAGGCCTGCTGCTTGGTTGCCTCGGACATCCAGGTTGCGGTTTCGATGTCCCGCTTCATGGTCTTCTCGATTTCGCCCACCAATTGGAGGGCCTTGGCTTTCGCGGGACCACCGAACGCGACTTCCACGAACTTCTGGCCCAGGGCTTCACCCAGTGCGCTATCGGTGGCGCGCACGCACCTCTTCCAGCGAGGCGCCAGTTCCTGCTGACCGTTGAGCGTTTTTCCGAAGAATTGGAAGTTCTCCTCAACGAACGGCTGCGGCAGCGCGCTTGCGTAATTGAGCAGCAGGCGCCAGGTCAGGTAGGTCTTGAGGTCGTCCAAGCTGGTCTGCTCGATGATGCTGGTGACCTTCTTGAAGAAATCGGGATTGGCGACGTTGATCTTGGTGAAGGACGGCGTGCTCTGACCCGCGATGAAAGCGGCCCACTGGAAGTTCGGCGTGAGAGCGGGAAGATCTTTCGTCGTCATGGGGTGGTCGCGCGACTCGGGATTGCGGCGCAAAACGCGATCCATGGAGGCCTCGGCCAGGGCGGTTTCGAACTTGAGCACGGCGCCGGCTTTGCCTTTGGAGTCCCAGGAAGTGCCCAGCGATTTGGCGAGCAGATCGAACATATTGGCAACGTGCTGCTCGTACTTTTTGCGAAGTTCGGCCGAAGGCTGGTCCGTCTTTAAGTAATAGTCGCGGTCGGGAAGGCTGATGCCGCCCTGATCGATGTTGGCGATGTTGATGCTGGCGTCTTTGAGATCGGCGCCAGCATAGAAGGTGAACACGCCGTCAACGTCCATGAGCTTCAGCCGGGCTAACTCGGCGGCGAGTTGCGCCTTGGAATCCAGGGCGTTGATGCGGTCCAGGATGGGCCGGATGGGCTCGACGCCTTTTCCATCGACGCCTTTTTCGTTCACACAGGCGGCGTAGAAGTCGCCGATCTTCTGGTCGATGGCCGAACGGCTGGGCGAAGGCTGCGCAGCTTTCTCGAGGATCTCGCGCTCGATCCTCAGGTTGCGCTCGCTGAGTTCATTGAAGCGGCCCCAGCGCGACTGGTCGGGCGGGATCGGGTTCTTCGCGCGCCAATTACCGCACGCGTACTGATAGAAGTTCGTGCAGGCGCTGACGTTGGTGTCCATGGCGCCGAGATCGATACCCGACTTGCCGGGTTGTGGCTGGTAGGCGGGGACCTGGGCCAGCGCGGCGAAGGGAAGCACGGTCAACAGGGCGGCAGCGATCAATCTGGGTCGCATATTCAACCTTATTATGACACTTCGGTTTCGGGCCCTGAGAGCGGGAATTGGGCCGCGACCGTTTGCCCGTACATAAATTAACATGCTGATGGCTACTTTCCACAAGAAAGGTGCGACCGGCGGCCGATGCCGGAATCAGATCGTGTAGAAACGAATCCCAGGGGCGCGGGTCACCAGTAGCTTGAGGATGGCACGCCGTTGTGTAGGTCCCTGGATAAAGGCGGGGGCAAGGTATGGCAGCAATGCTCGATACCGCGTGGACGTCCGCCGAACTGCTTGGACGCCTGGAGCGACGCGACCGGTTCTTCGTTCTCGATGTGCGAAACCGCGACGAGTTCGAGAAGTTCCGGCTCGAGGGCCGCTCCCCCCTGCCTTCGGTGAACATTCCCTATTTCGAAATGCTCGAAAAGGGCGGGAAGGACGGGATGGTGGACTCGGTTGCGGCCTACGCCGAACGGGAGCTAGCGGACCAGCTTCCCCGGGGCCTGACGATCCTCTCGGTGTGCGCCAAGGGAGACACCTCGGAGTATGTGGGACAGGGGTTGCGCCGCCTGGGCTACTCTAGCGCCAACCTGGGTGGAGGGATGAAGGCCTGGGGCGGGTACTACACGTCCCGCGCGGTGGTCGAGACCGCCGGCCTGGCGATCTATCAGGTGAGCCGCCCGGCGCGAGGATGCCTGAGCTACGTGGTGGCGAGCCAGGGGCGCGCGGTGGTCATCGATCCTCTCCGGCACCTCCATCCTTACCTGGACCTGGCCCGCGCCAAGGGTCTGGCTATCGAAAGGGTGATCGACACGCACAGCCACGCAGACCACATCAGCGGCGGGCCGGCGCTGGCCTCCGCCACCGGGGCGTCTTATCACCTGCACCCTTACGACGCCATTCATCCCTTGGACGTAGTACCTGCCACCATTCCCTACGAGTCGATCCAGGATGGCCAGGTCTTCCCCGTTGGACTCCACCAGCTCGAGGCGCTGCACGTCCCGGGTCATACGCTCGGACTAATCGCCTTCCGCCTCGATGACCGGTATCTGTTCGCGGGCGACAGCATCTTTATCCGCTCCATCGCGCGGCCGGACCTCGGTGGAAAGGCCGATAGCTGGGCGCCACTGCATGGACGTTCCCTCCGGAGGCTGCTGGGGCTGCCAGGAAAGATGACAATCCTTCCCGGGCACTTCAGCAGCCTCGATGAGGAGAATGACGCCGGGATTTTCTCGGCCTCCCTCTTCGATCTGAAGCGGCTCAATTACGGGCTGCTTCTCCTCCAGTCCGAGACCGAGGGCGGTTTTGTGCGCTATTTGCTCGACAGCCTGCCCCCGTTTGTGCCGCAGTACGTGGACATCAAGCGGGTAAACGCGGGTCTGTTGAAGCCCGCCGAGGAGGACGCCTGGGCCCTCGAGTTGGGCAAGAACGCCTGCGGCCTCTCGCAGGCTACCCGGCCCGCCGCGGGAGTAGCACAATGAACCTGTCATTTGACAAGCTGCTGGACGCGCGGGGCCTCAATTGTCCGATGCCCCTGGTCAACGCGCGCAAAGAGATGGTGAAACTCGAGCCCCGGCAGGTGCTCAAAGTCGTAGCCACCGACCGGGGCTCGGTGGCCGATTTCCAGGGGTGGGCTAAAGTCGCCAGGAACGTGGAACTGATCGGCCAGGACACGGAGCCAATGGACGGCACCAGCGTCTATGTCCATTACTTGAAGCGGGTAGCTTGAGAAGGCAGGCGTATGCAGATCATTGCCGAGCGGGAGCCAGCGCTTGAGCAGCGCGTACTCGGCCTGGAGAAGCGAATCGCCGACCTTGAGCGGCGCGCGCCGGAGGACCGGGTCGCGCTGTTGGTCTTCTCGGGTGACCTGGACCGTGTCCTGGGCGCCTTCGTCATCGCCACCGGCGCCGCGGCGATGGGCCAGCAGGTCAGCATGTTCTTCACCTTCTGGGGCCTGAGCGTCCTGAAGAAAGGCACGCAGTTTTCGGGCAAGACATTCTTCCAGAAGATGATGGCCGCCATGGCTCCGGGTTCGAGCCAGAGCCTTCCGGTCTCACGCATGAACTACTTTGGCGTGGGTGCGAAGATGCTCCGCTCCATGATGCGGGCGAAGAACGTGAGTTCGCTGGAGGAGTTGGTCTCCCTGGCGAGGGAGCTTGGCGTGCGCATGATCGCCTGCGAAATGTCGCGGGATCTGATGGGGATCACCCAGTCGGAACTGGTGGACGGCCTGGAGTGCGGTGGGGTCGCCAGCTTTCTGGCCGACTCGCTGAAGTCCAGGAGCAGCCTGTTCATCTGATCCCGCCCCGGGCTGAATGTTCTGATTCACGCGGAAGAAGGAGTAATGTAAGTGGCGGCTTCCGCGAACGAACCGACATCCCCAAACTGGAATTTTATCCAGGAGCCGGGGGTGGCCGACAGCACCAGCAACGCAACGGCCGAAAGAAATGGAATCGCGAACTCCCATCTTTTCCATTGCAGTTCATCGATTGGGTGCGCGACACAAAAGTGGACGCCAGCGTGGCGTAGGTGTACGCAAAGACAGAATGCCCACGTGGGGTCTGGCTTTCAGCCAGCCGCCGGCTTTTGAGGCGGCGTTTCTTCGGGCTGTCGCCAGACGCCGGGCGAAGCCCGGCGGCAGCCAGAAATGGCTGCCCCAGGGTTGCGAGGCCGAATGCTGAACATCGCATTCAGCTCGCGCGGGGCGTGGCATCTGGCCGGTACGGGCAGTTTGCAGAAGGCGCTGGCGAACGCGGTGTTACGCCGCTATGGCTTCCTCATGCCATCGGATCTTGCAGTGCGGTGACCGCTGCTGGGTTCAACCGCCGTATACGGAAAACCGTACGTACGGTGGTGTGGGAGGGTGACGGGGCGCAATCCCCGTCACTCGACCCGATCATGCATGCCGGCGCCGCGGCGATGGGCCAGCAGGTCAGACATTCTTTCAGAAGATGATGGCCGCCATGGTCCCCCTGGCGGACCAACCAGTTCATCTGATCAGGCCTCGGGCTGAATGTTCTGATTCACGCGGAAGAAGTTGGCCGGGTCGTACTTCTTCTTGACGGCCGCCAGGCGCTTGTAGTTGCCGCCGTAAGTGGCGAGGACACGAGGCTGGCCCTCGTCCATCATGAAGTTCACGTAGGCGCCGGCCTCCGAATAGGGGTGCAGCGCATCCCAGTATTCTCTGGCCCACGCCGTAATCTTGTCCTTGTTAGCCGGGTCGGGGTCCACGCCCACGATCACCTCGGCCCACTTCGCGTCCCGGAAGTTGAAAGCCGTGTCAGCATTGCCGACGCGGCCCGCGGCGCCGCTGATGGGATAGAGATGAACGGTGGAGTGCATGGTGGGAAGCCTGGAACCTTGCTCAACACGAAGATCAATGGATTTCTGGCTCAGCGTCTTCACGAAGTTGGCCTTCCAGTACCATTGCAGGCCCGGCGGATAGAGGCCGTCGAACAGGCTCTGGAGAACGGGAAACGGCATTGGACCGACATGGTCGAAGACCGGCTTGCCGAACTGGCGCATCGGTTCGAGAGCCTTGCCGGCCGCCTCCTCGGATCCGGCATAGCACCACACCACCCCGCAGACCTTCTTGAGGTGCAGGTGCTCCGGAAACATGGGCACGGGGGGCACGGTCAGGAAGGCGAAGAAGCCGCCGACCTCGTCGGGCGCCGCGCTAATGAACTGGCCGTAGAACCGCAGCACATCGGCGGCCTGGTCTAAGGGCCAGAAGGTGGGGCCCGCCTGCACGATCTTGACGGGGTGCAACCGGAAGAGGAACGAGGTCACGACCCCGAAGTTACCGCCTCCGCCCCGCACGGCCCAGTACAGGTCCTGATTCTCGCCGGCGCTGGCCGTCACGAAGCGTCCGTCGGCCAGCACGACATCCACCGCGAGCAGGTTGTCGATGGTCAGCCCGTACCTGCGGGTCAGGTGGCCAATGCCGCCTCCGAGAGTCAGCCCGCCGACACCTGTCGTGGAGACTGTGCCGGCCGGCGTCGTCATGCCGAAAGCGTGACCGGCGTGGTCGACGTCGGACCAGGTGCAGCCGCCTTCCACGCGCATGGTTCGGGCGGCGGGGTCGACATGCCGCCCCCTCATGCGCGACAGGTCAATGACCAGACCGCCGTCGCATGTTCCCAGCCCACCGCCGTTGTGGCCGCCGCCGCGCACGGCGACGAGCAGGTTCTTGTCCCGAGCGAAGAGTACGGTCTGGATGACATCCGCAACGTCGGCGCACTGGACGATGTGCCGGGGCCGCTTGTCGATCATTCCGTTGTAGACCTTGCGGGCTGATTCATACGAGGCGTCGCCGGGCTGGATAACTTCCCCACGAAGCCGTGTTCGAAGAGCATCAATCGATTCCGCTGGCATGGCTACTTCCTCTGATTCAGAACTCCGCTCCTGGGTTCCTGCCCGTTTCGATTTCACCCAGAATTTACGTTCTGGCTACGGGCCGACGATCAACCCAGAAGTTGCCTGGCGCATCTCATAAACTGTCGTTGCCTTACCAGCCAATCTGAGCTCATGGAGAAGACAGAATGAAATTCATGGTCGCGTGGAAGATAGCGCCGGCTCACATGCCTTCAGCCGCGGCGCGGTTTCTGGACACCGGGGGAGCGCCCCCGAAAGGCGTCAAGATGTTGGGGCGATGGCACGGATCTGGTTCGGGCTTCGCCCTGGCCGAATGCAAAGACGGGAAAGCGCTCTTTGAGTTGACGGCGGAGTGGTCGGACCTGCTCGAGTTTTCGGTGCACCCGGTGGTGGAAGATCGCGAAGGGGCGGCCGTCCTGAAGCGGGTTTACAAGGGAAGATAGCGACCTTACTCGCTCCCTGTAGCCGGATGGCGCGAGGTAAGGAAATCGGCAAGGTAGTCCCGGCGCTCCCGATAGCTCGCCAGCGCCCGATCGACACGCTGCCGCGCCGCGTCGTCGCCGGTGTTGTCCGAAGGGAGTTCTTGCGTGGTTGACCGCAATTCCCAGACTGCGGCGCGCAGGCTGTCAAAGGCTGCGTCATACTCGACTCTCAGTCCCTGGTAATCCATTGCTCGATCCCTCCTGACGTTAGGTGAACTTTCATCTCCATCTGTCACTGTCTGATTAGACTGAATCCGAGATCGTGCTATTACACCTCCCCTGTTAAGAGGCAGTTAAGTCTGAGGCGCAGTCCCGGCTTTCGGGCAAAGGTGGCCGAGGTGCACCCCGTGCGGTGGTTTTCAGCCAGGGGTTTGGCGCTCTCTCTGAAATAAGTGGTGAATTGTCAAATACTTAGGATTGGCACGTGGTTTGCACATTACACCGCCGTAAGGATTGGAGGTTGTCATGAAACGGACAGTGCAGACAATGTCGTTCAAATCCGCGATGCCGGCGCTGGCGCTCGGCGCGGTGCTGCTGTTGCTTGCCCCTACGGCCGCGTTGGCCCAGCGCGGGGGCGGGGGACGAGGCGGACGCCCTGGCGGCAGCGTGCCCAGCCGTTCGTTCTCGGGCGGCGGTGGACGCAGCTATGCTGCCCCGTCCTACTCGGGCCGCAGCTATTCCGGCGGCGGGCGCAGCTTTTCCGGCAACAGGGGAGGTTACTACCCCGGCCGGTTTTACGCCAACCGAGGCTATTACTACGGCGGGCGCTTCTGGGCACGTCCTTACTTCGGCATCGGGATCGGCATCCCGTTCGGGTGGGGCTACAGTTCGGTTTACGGTTGCGGTTACTATGACGGATTCGGCTACTGGCAGCCGGCTCCGTGCTATGTGGCCCCTTACCCGGGTTACTGACCGGGTGGCAGTCTGACGAAGCGACGGGCGCGCGAGCGGCGAGGCTGCTCGCGCGTTTCCCTTATCTGGCGGACAGGCGGCGGTCGCATATTCCTGGAGATGGCGGCCGGAAAAATCGCGCAGTTCAGGCTGAGCGAATTTCAATGATCGCACGCGTCACGGACATCGGGCCGGATGGCGAATCCTATCCTGTCATATACCCGAGCGGAACTTGCGGGGCATGGCGCAAAAACAATTTCAGAAGGGTACTCGTTCTGCACCTTAAGACCACCCATGGTTGTCTTTATGGGCTGAGCGTTTGCAGGGACGAGTTGGGCCACGATGGCGTCGCCAGTTTCTTCTCGGGCCCAGATCTGGAGTTCTCCGGGGTGGTCCCGCGCTCCGGCCAACGGGTCTTGAGAAAGGTCGGGGATCAACAAGCGGAAGCGGCCATCCGCCGAGGGATATGCCACATCTCCGACGGGGATGCCCGTGACGAGACTATCGTCCAGTCTCAAGAACGACTGGCCCCAGCGAGCAAGGTACTTGGCCTGCAACTTAACTCTATGCCCGTACAGCCGGTCGGTTCGGATCAATGCTCCCTGAAGCCAGATACTCCTGATAGGTTGGCAGGTGAAAAGGTATTGTGGGTTATCAGAGCCAGAAAGAAGCAGATCGAGGGTCTGTATCGCGCAGCCTGGAGCATAGAGAATCGCCTTGATTCCAGTTGCGGGAAGCCCTTCAAGCGTCGTGCTGATGATATACGAAGAGATGCCGGAGCGCGGCTGAACCCAACCGCCGAAGTCCTGCCCCGTCAGTACATAGCGGACGAAGAAACTTTCGGAGATCACTCCAGGTGGAAGTTTGATTTCAACGTAGTGGGATGGATTGGCTGGACTTGGGGTCTGTCCTGAGCAAAAGGCGGCGAACAAGGCCATTTTGCTGAAGAATCCGACCAACCGGCGCTTCATGGCTTCCATCATAGCGCTGGCAGTTGGGCGCACGCAGCGGGGCGGATGCGGCCGTTCCCGGCTGTGGTATTCTTCACCTTCGGTCATGAGATTCAAACGCCGCGGCGAAACGGATCGTCTCCAGCAGCTTGCCAGCAAGCTGGAGGCTGCCGCGAAGAAGGACGAAGAGCAGAAACTGGAGGCGCAGGAAGTCTACCTGCTGCGCGCCCGGGCCGCAACGGAACTGCACGGGAAGTGCACGGAACTCGTCGAGGCAGTGAACTTGCTGCTGCCGGCGCCCCTGCTGGAGTTATCGCCGGCCGATTACTCGCCGGCCATGTTCCAGGACGCCGAGCCCACCATTTTCCAGATCGGCTTCTCGGGCCGCCTGGTACACCTCGAGTTCCACTCCACCGAGACGCTGCGCTCGACCGAGCGCTTCCGGACTCCCTACATTCTGGAGGGGTCCATCCGCGCCTTTAATCAGGAACTGCTGGAATTGGCTGCGGTTCCGGAACAGTTTCTGTTCTGTTGTCCGGAGAATGACCGGTTGAAATGGATGTGGTTCGACCCGCGTATCCAACGCGCGGCCCTGCTGGACCAGAATCACCTGATCACCCTGCTGGAACGCCTGCTGTAGCTCAAGGAAGGGGCTGTAGGGGATAATTGCCTGGCAAGGGCAATGGTCGGCAGAAATGAAGGGATCGCAGGGGTTTGGGGCGGGCTATCGGCGGAACAGCCTCTCTTCCTTGAGCCTTCGTCCGATGATTCACGCCGGAGAAACGAGCAAGTCAGCCTCCAAACTCCAATCTAGTGTTTTCAGCAGGTTCGCAGCAGGGGAAGATTTGCGGTGTTCAAGAACTGCACACGCCGAACGCAATTCCGATCACCGGGCCCGATGCTCCTCCAGCAACGCCAGCACATTCGCCTCGATCTGGTCGCGGACGCGGCGATAGACCTTCATGCTCTGGCCGATGGGGTCCTGGATGTCCCAGTCCCGAACCGGCACGGTTCCGGCCTCCGGAACGGGACAGCCGCATAGAGAAACAATCAGGTCGAAGGTCTCGGGCTTGACCCAGTCCAGGGGCTTGGGAAGCTGGTCGCCAAGGTCGATGCCCTTTTCGTCCATCACCACGCGGGTCGGCGGCGCGATGATGGTGGCGGGCATCAGGCCGGCGCTTTCGACTTCCCACACGCCCTGGCCGTAGGCTCGGGCGAAACCCTCCGCCATCTGGCTGCGGCAGGAGTTGCCAATGCACACGAAAAGCACGCGGGTCACGGCGTCACCTTGTCGAGGAAGAGACGATGCACCCGGCCGTCGCCAGTCAGTTCGGGATGAAAGGTCGCGGCCATGTGCCGGCCCTGTTCCACCAGCACCGGATCGCCGTCGTAGCGAGCCAGGACGCGCACCGCCGGCCCGGTCCGGCGGATGACGGGCGCGCGGATGAAGACCGCTTCCATGGGGCCGTCCAGGCCGTCGATTTGCGCTACCCGGCTGTCCAACTGGCGGCCGTAAGCATTGCGCTCCACATCGATGTCCATCAGCCCGAGGCTTTCCTGGGTGGGGTTGGAAACCACGGCGGCCAGCAGGATCGCGCCGGCGCAGGTGCCGAAGATCGGCCGCCGCTCGCCGAACCGCCGCAAAGGCTCTATCAGGCGCTCAGCGAGCAGGAGCTTGAGCATGGTGCTGCTCTCGCCGCCCGGAATAATGAGGCCGTCCACGGGCTCCAACTCGGCCGCGGTGCGGACTTCGACGGCGCGCACGCCCGCCCGCTCGAGGGCCCGCTGGTGCGCCTCGAAGTCGCCCTGGAGGGCGAGTACGCCGATGGTGACAGCCGGCATTACCAACCGCGAGTCTGAAGCAGTTCGGATTCCGGGATCTTGGAAATGTCGAGGCCCGGCATGGCCAGACCAAGGTCCGCGCAGGCTTCCAGCAGCTTCGCCGGATCGTTGAAATATGTGGCCGCCATGACGATGGCCCGCGCGCGCGCTTCGGGGTCCTCGCTCTTGAAGATGCCGGAGCCGACAAAAATGGCCTCGGCGCCCAGTTGCATGACCAGTGCCGCATCGGCGGGAGTGGCGATGCCGCCCGCCGAGAAGTTGGGTACCGGCAGCTTGCCGTGCTCGGCGGCATACTCGACCAGTTCCAGCGGAGCTTGCAGCTTCTTCGACTCGGACACCAGTTCCTCTTTGCCGAGCACCGTGAGCTGCTTCATCTCCTTCTGGATGGTGCGCATGTGGCGCACGGCCTCGACGATGTTGCCCGAGCCCGCCTCGCCCTTGGTGCGGATCATGGCGGCGCCTTCGGCGATCCGGCGCAGCGCCTCGCCCAAGTTGCGCGCGCCGCAGACGAAGGGGACCTTGAAGCCGCGCTTGTCGATGTGATGCTCCTCGTCGGCGGGCGTAAGCACCTCGCTCTCGTCGATGTAATCGACTTTGAGCGCTTCCAGGATCCGGGCCTCGGTGAAGTGGCCGATGCGGGCCTTGGCCATCACCGGGATGCTGACGGCCTGCATGATCTCGCGGATCTTGTTGATGGGCGCCATGCGGGCCACGCCGCCTTCCTTGCGGATGTCCGCGGGCACCCTCTCCAGGGCCATCACCGCGACGGCGCCGGCGCGCTCCGCGATGAGCGCCTGCTCGGCGTTGGTCACGTCCATAATGACCCCGCCCTTCAGCATTTCCGCCAAACCGACTTTGACCCGAAACGTGTCGTCCATATACATGAGTTCCTCCTGGCAGGCTAAAGCCTACCCTACCTAAACCATCGCTGGGGCGGGATCGTGGCGCCGCGAGGCGCGAACCCGCTCCAGTTCGTTCCTAAAGATCTCACCCAGGCGCTCGACGCCCGCCTGGATCCTGTCCGGCGCCAGACCGGCGAAACTCAGCCGCAGGCTGCCCGGATCGTGGTGCGTTACCTCGAAATACTTGCCGGGGACATAAGTCACGTTCTCCCTTTCGGCGCGAGGGAGCAGTTCGGCCGCATCCAGCGGCTCCGGCAGCCGGACCCAAACATTCATCCCGCCTCGCGGGCGCGTGAAGAGCGTGCCGTCAGGCAGGTATCGCTCGCAGGAGTCCAGCACGGCGGCCAGACGCCGCGAGCCCTCGGCGACTATTCCGGCGACGTGCGCCGCCAGCCGCCCCGACTCGGCGAACCGCAGCAGCACGGCCTGCGAAAGCTGGTCGGTGTGCAGGTCGGTCAACTGTTTGGCCTCCGCGAGGCGCGCCACCAGTGCCCTGGGCGCGGTGATCCAGCCCACCCTCAGGCCCGGAAAAGCGACCTTGGAGAAACTGCGCAGCAGGACCGTGTCGCCGGTCTCGTCAAGCTGCTTCAGGGACGGCAGGAATTCGCCTTCATAGCGCAGGCCGCTGTAGATGTCATTCTCCACCACGACGGCCCCCGCCTCCCCCATCTTGGCCAAGATTCGGCGGCGGGAGGTCACCGGAATGGTGGCGCCGGTTGGATTCTGGAAGCTGGGCGTAACCACCAACAGACGCGGTTTCTCGCGGAGCAGGGCGCGCTCCAGCGAATCCACCTCCAGGCCACGCGGCCCCACTGGGACTCCCACCACGCGCGCGCCGGCGCGCAGGAGCAGGTTCTTGACGCCCGGATAGACGGGATCCTCCACCAGCACCGTGTCGCCGGGGCGGAGCAGCACGCGCAGGGTCAGGTCCAACGCTTGCTGGCAGCCGCTGGTGACCAGGATGTCGTCCTGCGGGCGGACCAGGCCTTCGCGCCGGGCTTCCTCCAGCAGATATTCCCGCAACGGCGGATAGCCGGCCGGTGAGCCAAGCTGAAGAATGGCCGCAGCGCCCGGTTCGCCGAGCACTTCGCGGCACACGGAGCGGACCTCGTCCAACGGGAACAGTTCGCGGCCGGGCAAGAGGTGGCAAAGCTGATAACCGTCGCCGGCTCGGCCGGGGAAGAGGACGGCCCCGCAGTCAGGCGGTCCTGATCCTCCAGCAGCCGGCCCCAATCCAGGCCAGTGCCCGCCGCCGGCTCGCCGGTGACGAAACTCCCGCGGCCCACGTGCCCCCGGATCAGGCCCTCGGATTCGAGCAGATCGTAGGCTGCCGAGACTGTAGTGCGGTTCAGTCCAAGTGAGCCAGCCAATTCCCTGGTGGACGGCAGCTTCTCGCCTCGCGGGAGGTGGCCGGTAGAGATCCAGTCCCGCAGTTGATCGTGCAACTGCTTGTATAGCGGCAGGCTGGAGCCGGGATCAAGTTGGGGGCTGGAGAACATGGTCTAGCTTCTAGAGAGAAGCATACCATTTTGGACTGGCGTTTTCAGTCAGGTGAGGGATGCCAACAAGAAACGTCCGAGTTGATCGGACGTTGAATCCTTGGGCGTCAAGGGAGGTCCATCAGTTGACTGTTTGAACTGCGACATGTCAGCAGGGGCGTCATATGTCCAAGTGGGCTTGAAGCGACCGCCCCGCTTCCCTGAGTGGCGTTTTAGGACCGATCTTAAGTTGGCCCAGTTTGGGACTCGCGCAGCGCTCCGCCAAGTATGTGAACAAGTGACCGGTCTGCCATGGTACGATGTGCCGGGGTATCTTCACGTGACCGGGATTCGTAGTCACGTGCCAGTGAACTTGGTCTGGCTGGGAGGCAATCATGACCGACACCCTGGTTCAGTTCCGCCGCAGAGGGTACGTCGCTGCGATCCTCTGGATCCTCCCCGTTCTCCTTTCTGCGCAATCCAGGGTACAGCAGAACCCGGGCGAGCACCTCCAAGCGCTCGTCAGAGCCGACTGGGAAAGCGCAAAGCCTGCACCGGATCGGTGGCCCGACCTGAGTCCTGATGGGCTGCGCAATCGTGAGGCGCAGGATCGGGCGACGCTCCTCGCTTTGCATGCGCTTTCGCGCGACAGTCTAAGCGGCGAAGGGCGCACGTTGTACGACCTGTTGGAGTGGGACCTCAGCCGTCGTCTGGAGCAATTCCGGTTGCGTCTGTATCTCACACCGTTTTGGAACGACGTTCGCTTTGGTCAATCAATACTGGGGATTTACGCAGCCTTCTCTCAGCCTGCACCAACTTCTCCCGCAGAATATGAATTGCGCATCCGAAAACTCGAGTCATTCCCTTCATACGTTCAACAGCACATCAGGCTCATGCGCCAGGCCATCCAAGTCCGAATGATGCCCTCAAGGGAATCTGCTTTCGCTTCAGCTTCGGGCACCCTCCAACTGCTGCAGGCATTAGATAAGTCCCCGAGTTACAATCGGTTCGTGTCAGCCCCACAGGAGGCTGGTCCTGATCGCGCGAGACTTCAAGAGGAAGCAAACAATTTGGTCCGCGAGCGAGTCCTGCCAGCGCTCAAAGAGTTCTATGATGTTCTGACGAAGGAGTACCTTCCTGACTGCCCTGGATTCGCCAGCCTTTCTGAGTGGCCGAACGGGGGTGAGGTCTACCGCGAATTGGCGCGTCGCTACACCACGGTTGAACTCGACCCGAAGGAGCTCCATGAGTACGGATTGAGTGAAGTCGCCCGCATCCGGTCCGCTATGGCCGCTGTGGTACTGAAGACCGGCTTCAATGGGTCCCTCGATGATTTCTTGACAGGAGCGCGGACCGACAAGCGGTTCTACTTCGGCAACGACGTAGAATTGCTCGCAGCCTATCGGGCGGCGGTGGCACGAATTGAGCCACTCGTACCCAGGATTGTCCACAGGCTGCCTCGGATATCCCTAAGAGTCGAACCGGATCGCAGCGGCGGGGTGGCAGCCCGCTACCGGGCGCCGGTTACCGGAGATAGGGAGGGCGTTGTGATGGTGGATGTCGCGAGGCCGGAGATCCGTCCGAAGTTCGAGATCATTCCTCTAATGCTCCATGAAGGTATGCCCGGACATCACCTCCAAGGCTCGCTCGCCCAAGAGTTTCAAGCAGACAGCTCCCGTGCAGAGGCGGAGATGGCACTGCTCACGCGCCGAAATGATGCTTTCTCGGAGGGTTGGGCGCTTTACGCAGAGACTCTCGGCGATGAACTAGGGCTCTACAGCGATCCGTACGACAAGTTCGGTCAGCTTAGTCAGGAGCTGGTGCGTGCTGTGCGTGTGGTTGTTGATACGGGAGTACACGCGTATGAGTGGAGCGCAGCCAAGACCAAGCAGTATTTCATTGCGCAAACCGGAAAAGCGGATGCGGTAGCCGACTCCGAGGTCTTACGATCAGTCCGACCGGGAGAACCGCTCGCCTACAAAGTGGGGCAAGAACGGATCAAGGCCATGCGCGACCGCGCGGCGCGAGCGCTCGGGCGCAGTTTCGACGTCCGGAGTTTCCACGATACCGTGCTCCGTTGGGGGCCTCTACCACTTGGAATTCTCGAACGGAAGCTTGACGAGTGCTTGAAGAGCCCAGACTGCTCGGTTACCTTTAAAGCGGTCCCATGACGCCGAGATGCCGGGAAGCGAGAACGAAACTGCCTCACCGCATCCGAAGAAACGGATTTCGAGATTCAGCCAAGCAAAGCTTGGAGCCGCCGATAACTTCCCGGTCTGTCCAGTTCGAGGAGATTGAAGGGGTGGGCGATCCGAGAGTCTCGGCGTGGCCGCATAGTCGCTTGTAGTAAGAAGTGCCCGTTGCGGCGCCAATGCAGGTCTACCCGCCAATAGCCGCTCAGCGTTCAGGAATCCCCGTGCGGATCAAGATCCCTGGAAGGGGGACACTGGCCCACGATGATCGCTCTCGTCAGTCGATCATGCCGCTGCGGACGGCGAAGCGGACCAGTTCGCCGATGCTGTGCAGGTTGAGTTTCTCCATGATCCGGCCGCGGTGGGCCTCCACCGTGTACACGCTTAGTTTCAGCAGGGAGGCGATTTCCTTGTTGGTCTTGCCCTCGGCGAGCATTTGGAGGACCTCGCGCTCGCGAGGGCTCAGCAAATCCAGCGGATCGGAGACGTGCTTGCGGTAATCCGAGAGAACCGCGTCGGAAACCGCCGGGCTCAGGTATCCCTCGCCTCGCGCCACGGCTCGAACCGCGCCCAGCAGGTCGCTGTCAAATGCGTCCTTGAGGAGGTAGCCCCGAGCCCCGGCGCGCAGAATCTCTCGCACGTAAACCGAGTCCTTGTGCATGCTCAGGGCCAGGATGCGCGTACGCGGTGTCGATTCGGAGAGGCGGCGGGTAGCCTCGATGCCGTTCAAACCGGGCATGGCGACATCCATGACCACCACGTCGGGATGGAGGCGCTCGGCCATCTCGACGGCTTCGCGGCCGTCGGCGGCTTCCCCGACTATTTCCATGTCGGACTCCGCCGCCAGTATCATGCGGAAGCCTTGGCGGACTAAACCGTGGTCATCCGCGAGCAGCACTCGCGTCTTCTTGTTCATGCTCCGGGGTCCGTTTCGGGACTTGAACTTCGATGCCGAGTCCTCCGCTTGACTGCGACCGGACAGCGAACTCGCCTCCCGCGCTGCGCGCTCGCGCCCGCATTCCGATCATACCCAGACCCTGTTCGGTCGCGCCATTGCCGCCAGACAGCCCCACTCCATTGTCGGTAAGTGAGAGCCGCACCTGGGTCTGATTGACGTGCAGGCCGATCTGGACCTTCCGCGCGTGCGAGTGGCGGGCGACGTTGGTGAGGGCCTCCTGGGCGATGCGGAACAGGTGTGTCTCGGTCTGGTCCGGCAAACGGCCCGAGAAATCGGAGGAGTAATCCACTTCGATCCCGGTGCGCTGCCCGAACTTTTCGGAGAGCCAGCGCAAACTGGCATCCAGTCCGAAATCGTCCAGGATGGTCGGCCGCAGGAGCTGCGAAAGCTCGCGGACGTTGCGGATGGCGCCGTCGACCAGATCCATGCAGTCCTGGAGCCGCCGTTCGGAGTTCTCCGGGCGGCCGAGCGAGACGATGTTCGCTTTGAGGGCCGTCAGCGACTGCCCCAACTCGTCGTGCAGCTCGTGGGAGAAGCGGCGCGCCGCAGTCTCCTGGTTCTCCAGCATGTGCCAGGACACCCGGCTCAACTCGCTCGTCTGCCACTCCATCTTGCGGAAGAGCGCGGTCGTCATCCCCACCGTCACCACGCTGAAGACCAGGGCCAGCACCAGGCAGCCGCCGAGCAGGGCGAACGAGCGAGTGAAGAGATTTCTCGACTGCTCGGTGATCGCCTGCTGTGCGGCTTGCGATTGCCGGCGTCCCGAGGCCAGAAGTTTCGCCACGGCGTCGGAAACCTGCCGATGACGGCGGAACAGGTCTCGGGACCAGAGCGTGGATGCGTTCTTCTGGGCCAGCAGATGCCGGGCCTCGGCGGTGAAGCCCTCGGCCGCCCTCTTCAGGTCCTTCCCCATGCCGGCCTCAGGCTTCCCTTCAAACTGGCTCACGATGTCGCTGATGTTCTGGTCGGCATCGTCCAGTTCAGCCAGGATCTTGTCGCGGTCCAGGAGTTCGGGTTCGCGCGCCATTCTGTAGAAAACGGCGCTCAGCGCCTCCTGTTCGCTCTGGATCTCGTCAACGAGTTCGGTTGCGTCCTGCTGCCTTTCGACCAGCGTGGCGGCGTTCTGCTGGATGGATCGGATGCTGGTAATCCCCACAAAACCGGCGGTGAGGAGCAAAAGAATCACTAGAGTGAACCCGACCATCAGCACCCAGAGGATGCTGCGGTGATTGATCTGCTGCGGCAGCAAATGCATCGAGGCCGGATTCCGAGCTGTGGCTCTGCTTCCAGTGTAAGGCCGGCTGGGCGCGCCGCCGCAGCATCCCCTCGTTTTGTAGGCGGCCATAGCCCGCGCAGGCTATTCTCCGGGGACCGGCTTTCGAAGGACTATGGGGGTGTCCAGGCTGCGCAGAAGCCCGGAAAAGGAGAAAGACGATGAGAAAGCTAGTGATTTCGCTGGCCCTGGCAGCTCTGATGGTGCCCGCGACCTTCGCGGCGCCGGCAAAAAAGGCTACTAAGGCAGCCGTTTCCAACCCAATGGTTGACATCAACTCGGCCACTGTTGACCAACTCGAGACACTGCCCGGCATTGGGGCTGCTGACGCCACCAAGATTGTGGAAAGCCGTCCTTACGCCGCCAAGAAGGACTTGGTACAGAAGAAGGTCCTCACTCAAGCCAGCTACGATCAGATCAGCAAGTTGATCGCCGCCAAACCGCTCCCAAAAACGATGGCGAAGAAGAAGTAAGCGAAAGAAAGTCCGCGCCCCGATCGCTCTTGGTGGCCGATGCCGAATATTGAGATATGTTCGGCACCGGCTCCAAGCCGATCTTCTACTCAGTTCGTCCAAACGAGGAAGTGGTAGTCTGACTCCATGCGACGCCGAATTGTCGTCTGGGCCACGACCCTCACGACTCTCGGCAGTGGTTTGCTCAGCCTCGCCTCGGTCATCGGGCGAGACCTCCCGGATCGATATCACATGATTCGGGAGTTCTTCCCGCTTCAATTCGTGCAGCTGTCGCGTTCCGTCACTCTCCTGATAGGTTTTGGGCTAGTCATCTCGTCCGTCAACATCTACCGGCGCAAGAAGAGGGCGTTTCAGGCTGTTCTCCTGTTGTCCTGCGTTTCCGTTGTCTTCCATTTGACCAAAGGCCTCAATTATGAGGAGGCGGGATTCTCCGCGGCGCTGGTAGTCGTGCTCTGGCTCAACCGAAAGAGCTTCACGGTACAGAGCGGGGCTCCCGACTGGCAAACCGGATTGTCTCGGCTGGCCCTGGCCTACGCGGTGGCCCTGGGTTACGGAATCGCCGGATTCTGGTTCCTGGAACCGCGGGAATTCGGCATCAACTTCAACATCCTGGATTCCATCCACCGGACGCTGCATTTTCTTTTCCTTGTCGGTGACCCGCAAATCGTCCCGAAGACCAGGTTTGCGTTCTGGTTCGTGGACTCGCTCTATCTCATGACCACGACGACCCTACTCTACTCGGGCTTCTCGCTGTTCCGGCCGGCGATCTACCGCTTTCGCACGCACCCGCTCGAACAGGCGCAAGCGGCCAGAATTGTGAGCCAGTACGGCCGGGTGTCCCAGGATTACTTCAAGACGTGGTCCGATAAGTCGTTCTTCTTTTCGCCTTCGGAAGAGTGCTTCCTGGCTTACCGCGTGGGCTCGAACTTCGCGGTGGCGCTGGGCGATCCAGTGGGCCCGGAAGCGCAGATTGAGGACACCATCCGGCGCTTCCGTGTATTCTGCGAGCAGAACGACTGGGGGATCGGCTTTCACCAGGCCCTGCCGGATTTTCTGCCCATCTACCATCGCCTGGGGTTCAAGAAGCTCAAGCTGGGCGACGACGCAATTGTGGATCTGGCCTCCTTCTCCCTGGAAGGGAAGGCCATGAAGCCCACCCGCAACGCGATCACCAAATTGGAGAAGTCGGGCGTCCAGACCCGCCATTTCGAGCCCCCCTTGCCCCCCGATGTGGTTGCGCAGCTAAGGGAAGTCTCCGACGAGTGGCTCCAGATTCCCGGCCGGCGGGAACGTCAGTTCACGCTGGGACGCTTCGATGCCGATTACGTCCGATCGGTCTCGGTGACTGTCGCCGTGGACAAAGACGAGAAGATCCAGGCGTTTCTAAGCACCCTCCCGTCCGTGCGCAATGATGAGACCGCCGCGGACCTGATGCGGCGGCGCGCCGACTCCCCCAACGGAGTCATGGATTACCTTTTTGTGAAAGCCTTCTTGCTCTGCAAGGAGAAGGGACTCGCCCGGTTCAGCCTGGGATTGGCGCCCATGTCGGGTTTCCAGGAGAAGGAAATCGCCTCCCCCCAGGAACGGGCCGTGCACACGTTCTTCCAGCAGATGAATTTTCTGTTCAGCTACAAGGGCCTGCGCGCATATAAAGCGAAATTCGCCAGCTCCTGGGAACCACGCTACGTGGTGTATCGAAACGTGCTGGACCTGCCCCGGCTGGCCCTGGCTTTGGGCAAGGTGTCCGAGATCGAGGAGGAATTGCCGTGGGAGTATCCCACCGAAGGAGACGAGTCCGGTTGATGCTACGGGCGCTCACAGTCTGCTTGATGGCGGGGATCTTCCTCGTATTGCCGCTACCCTCCGCGCCGGCCAAGGGCGGCAAGACGCCGGTGACGGTTCGCGGGCAGTCGCAAGATGTCTATGTCTATCCTGCCCAGGGGAGCCAATCCAAGGGCAGGATTCTGTTTGCGCCCGGCGACGGAGGGTGGCGCGGCTTCGCGGTGACCGTGGCCGAGACGGTGGCGGCGTGGGGCTACGACGTCTACGGCCTGGACACAAAACGCTATCTGGAGAGCTTCACTACCGCAAAGTCAGCCCTGCAGGATACACAGGTGATGGCGGACATGCGGGCGGTCGCCGAAGCGATCCGCAAGACTCCCGCGGATAGGCCTGTCTTCGTCGGCTGGAGCGAGGGCGCGGGACTGAGCGTGCTGGCGGGCAGTCCCGGGGAGAACAAGAGGGCTTTCCGAGGTGTGGTAGCCATCGGCCTGACGGGCGAAACCGTCCTGGGCTGGCGTTGGGTGGACGACGCCACTTACGTGACTAAGAGAAGGCCGGACGAACCGGCGGTCGCGACTAGCTCGTACATGCCTAGGATCACGCCGCTGCCGCTGCTGATGATTCATTCGAGCGGCGACGAATATACGGACGTCTCACAAGCGAAGGAACTCTTTGAGGCGGCTCGGGAACCGAAGCGGTTTTCGCTAGTGCAGGCACAGAACCACCGCTTCGACGGCAATCAGGACGCCCTTTTTCGAACGCTGCGCGAGGGCCTCGATTGGCTCCTCCGGACAGCGCCTTGAGCGCGGGCCCGGCTAGCCAGCCCGTGATTTGGCGTTTCGCCGTTGCTGGGTTCGGCTGAAGGAGGACGACTTCGATAGGTCGCTGACCCTTCCTGCAATGGCCTGTAAAGCCGCTTGAACTGGATCATCAGAGCCGGCAGCGCGTCGCAGTTCGATTTGGGGAACATCCCGCTCGCCGGCTCCGTATGACGAAATGTGAGCCTTCCATAGCGCGCGGCGCCCGATTGACTTCAACCCATTGATAGTCTTACCCTTACCCATGGAACAGTGAGGAAGAGGCCCGATGAGCAAGAAGTGGTACAACTACTTCGTCTCGGTTGATCCAGTGAATGCGGACGCTGCGGCGGGAGGGGAGCAGGGCGCGGATGCGGCGCCCGGAGGCGCCCGAACCGGGGCGCGGACCATCGCCGACATAGCCGCTGCCGCAAATGCCACGCCCACGTTTACGCAGCCGGTGACAGACCCTGCCGCATTCGAGCAGATCTACCAGGCCGCCGAGGTGCGGACCCCGGCCCATGGCTTTACCATATTCAAGATCGCGGACATGCTGAAGAGCGAGCACATCCGCAGCCTGTCGGTGGAGATCAAGCGCAGCTCGGTGCTGTTGGCGCTCGATGCGGCCGGGGTGAAGCTGCAGGAAATCATTGAAGACGCGGTCCGCCGCGACCGCGCGCTCGACACCTTCGAACTGGTGCAGCAGCGCGCGCTCGATCAACTGGAAACCAAGAAGGCGGACGAAAACAAGAAGCTCCAGCAGGAAGCGGACCGCGTGCTCACGGAACTGCGCGCGAGCATCCAGGCGAATAACGACACGGTGGCGCGCGAACGCGAGCGCATGCAGACCTGGCGGCTGCAGAAGCAGCAGGAAGAACGCCGCATCGCCGACGCGGTGGCGCCATTCGCGACGGAAAACCCTATTACGACCGGACCGGCCGGTGCGCCGGCCAAGCCCGAGGAGACACCCGGCCGCTAGCCGGGAAGGAGAAACGTTTTCATGTTTAAGCGGCTCTCGCGTATTTTGCGTTCGTTCTTTGGATTCTTCATTTCCGTGGCGGAGGATCCCGAGCTGATCCTCGAGCAGAACATTCGCGACATGAACGACCAGGTGCCGCGCATGAACGAGAGCATTGCGATGGTAAAGGCCAACGCGACGCTGCTCGAAAAAGAAGAAATCAAGTACAAGGCCGATGTGAACGATCTGGCGATGAAGGTTAAGGCCAGCATACAGGCGGGCCGCGACGACCTGGCCGGACACTTTGCCGTGCAGCTCGAGCAGGTGCGGAGCGCGCTGGCGCGGACGCAGGGACAGCTCGAAACCGCGCGGGCGGGGTTCGAAAAGGCGCAGAACGTCAAGACCGCGTTCCTGCGCGAGAAAGAGCGGAAGACGCGGGAAGCCATGAGCGCGATTCGCGACTACCGCCGCTCGCAGTGGCAGAAGAAGGTGGCTGACGCCATGGAACAGTTCGAGGTGGCGGGTGTCAGCCAGACCCACGACGAGATGGTTCGCAAGATCGAAGAAACCACGGCGGTCAACGAGGCCCGCATGGATATGGCCTTGGGCAACGTGGATCAGCAGAAGTTCCAAATTGAAGAAGAGGCCGAGAAGCTGCGCGCCAGCGAACTGGTCAAGCAGTTCAAGGCCGAAATGGGCCTGATTTCGCCCGAAGCATCCACTCCGGCTCCAGAGAAGACGATCGGGGGCCGGGACACCGAAAAGACTGCGTAATCCGCGGAGGAAGCCATGGCGGTAAGAATTGAAAAGGGCGGCTGGACTTTCATCTTCCTGATTGGTCTTGGGCTGGTCGCATACGGCCTGAACCGGTACGGCGTCGTCAACCTGTCTGGTATCTTCGGCAAGAAGGCGGCACCCACCAGCGCGGTGGACACTTCGAAGCCTCTCGCCACCGCCGGAGACAAGGAAACAAACCAGGTGCGCGTGCGGGTCAACATCTGGGTCGGCTGCGCGGGCGGCTTGGTGGCCAACGGCGGGCTCGACACCGCGGCCGGTTCGATCTACGACAAGAAAGGCCTGAAGGTTTCTTTCAAGATTATCGACGACTGGACCGAGGGCACTGCGGCGTTGGCCTCCAACAACGTGGATGTGATGCTCACCACCGCGGATGTTTGGGCCAAAGACTACGGCCAGCTTCTCGATAAGGGCTTCCGGGCGCGCGCCGTGTACATGGTGGATTGGTCACGCGGCGCCGACGGCGTCATCGGCAAACAGGGCATCAACAGCATTGAAGACCTGGCGGGGAAGAGTGTGGCCTTCGCGCCTTACACGCCCTCGCACTTCCTGCTCTGGAACGGGCTGAAGAGTTCAGGCCTCAGCACGGAGCAGCGCAACGAAATCTTCAACAAAGCGGTCCACACCAAAGACGGCATCGAGCCGGCGACCCTGTTCGCACAACAGAAGGTGGATGCCGCGGTGGCCTGGGATCCGGACATGACCGACGCAGTGGGCAAGCGGCCGGGCGCGAAGAAGATCTACGACACGCGGACCGCCAACCGGCTGATCGCCGACGTTCTGGTGGTCAGCGACCGCTTCTCGGCCAACTCTCCGCAGACGCTTCGGAACTTCCTGGAAGGGTGGCTGGAGGGCGTCGAGTTCATCCGGCAACAGCCCAACCGGGCCTACACCCTGATCGGAACTATCAAGGACTTCAACATGCCGGAGGACCTCGCCAAGAGCATGCTGGGAGGCGTTCGGCTATCCGACTACGCCGACAACAAGACCTTCTTCGCCTCGGGCGCCGGGTCCGACTACAACAACGTCATGGGTATGGCGCAGGACATGTACCGCGAGTTGCGGCTGCTCAAGGGCGCTCCCGATATCGAGGGCAGCGTGGACCGGCGCTACATCGCAGCCATGGAGGGCAAGTTCTCGTCGCAGTCGACCGAGACTCCGATCGAGTACAAAGCTCCGGCTAAGGGTGCGACGCCAATCGCCACGCAGCGCCGGTCTATCTACTTCGAAACCAACTCGGCCGCGCTAAGCCCTGACTCGCGGGCGGTGGTGGAGGAGATCGGCGGCTTCATGCGGGCGTACGAGAATACGGTGGTCGATATCGACGGCAACTCCGATTCCACCGGCTCGCGCGAGTTGAATTTGGGCCTCTCGAAACAGCGCGCCGACACGGTGAAGAACTACCTGATGACCAAGTACGGCTACCCGGCGTCGCGCATGCGGACGGCGGGGAACGGGCCGGACAAACCGATCGAAACCAACGACACGCCCGAGGGACGCGAAAAGAACCGGCGCACGGACATCAAGGTGTATCCGAATCCGGCGAACCAGTGATGGTGCAGCCTACAAGCATCCGAAAACCGGTCGCGCGGCCCTGGACCCTGATTCTCGGGTTGGCCGCCTGGACGGCCGTGGTCGCGGCCTGGTTCCTGGCGACCAGAAGCAGCCTGCTGCCGCCGATGGCGTTGCCCGAGCCGGTGGGCGTGGTGACGGCGATCGCCCGCCTGTGGACCGAGTACGACCTGCTCGGCAATGTCTTCCAAAGCTGGTGGCGCATTGCCCAGGCCTTCTTCTGGTCTGCGTTAGTCGCGATCCCGCTGGGCTTGTTGATGGGTAGCTTTCCGTGGGTGTTCCACCTGGTGAATCCGATCGCCGCGCCGATGCGGTCGATGCCGATAACGGCGTTTCTTCCCGCCTTCATCGCGTTGTTCGGCATGGACGAAGGCATGAAGGTGGGGTTCCTGTTCTTCGGCATGTTCTTCTTCCTTCTGGCACTGGTGGTGGAACAGGTCAACCGGGTGGACCACGCACTGCTTGAGACCGCATATA
This sequence comes from Bryobacterales bacterium, assembly GCA_963734625.1. Taxonomy (GTDB): domain Bacteria; phylum Acidobacteriota; class Terriglobia; order Bryobacterales; family Bryobacteraceae; genus CAVTHW01. The sequence goes on from CAVTHW010000017.1 coordinate 24,234, forward strand.
CGCTGGGCGCCAAGGTCCACCACGTGTTGTGGCTGCTGTTTCGGGCCTCGTTTCCCGCCATCTTCGGCTCGTTTCGGATTCTCTACGATATCGGCTGGACCTACGTAATCCTGGCTGAGATGGTGAATGCGCGCAAGGGCGTGGGCTACATGGTGGAAGCCGCACGCAAGGTTCTGGATTTTGAGCGCGTCTACGCAGGCATCATTGCCATCGGAGTGGCCGCATTCCTGTTCCGGTGGCTGCTGACGGTGCTGGAAGATCGTCTCTTCCCCTGGCAGCGCCCGGCGCGGGAGCAATCTGAGCCGGCCATTTCTTCCGCCCATGCAACCAAAAAATAAAATCACGCTGCGGAACGTTTCGCGCGTCTTCACCAGCGCCTCCGGCGAGAAGGTGGAAGCCCTGCGGGATGTCAATCTTGAAATCGCCGACGAGTTCGCGGCGGACGGGCGCGACATCGGGGAGTTCCGCGTGCTGCTCGGTCCCTCCGGCTGCGGCAAGTCCACAATCCTTCGCATGATCGCGGGGCTGGACTTTCCGACTGCCGGGGAAGTGACGGTCAACGGCCAGCGGGTAGTGGGTCCGGGACCAGACCGCGGCATGGTATTCCAGAAATACACCTCGTTCGCGTGGCTCAGCGTGGCCCGCAACGTCGAGTACGGGCTTCGCATCAAAGGGACGCCGGAGGCGGAGCGGCGCCAAATCGTGGAGCACCTTATCGAGGCAGTGGGGCTCACGGGGTTCGAGAACGCCTACCCGCACACCCTCTCGGGCGGCATGCAGCAGCGGCTGGCGATTGCCCGCTCGCTGGCTGTCCGGCCGCAAGTCTTGCTGATGGACGAGCCCTTCGGCGCGCTCGACGCGCAGACGCGCAACGACATGCAGACCCTGCTGCTGCACATTTGGGACGAGACCGCGGCGACGGTGCTGTTCGTAACGCACGACGTGGCGGAGGCGGTTTTCCTGGCCGACCGGCTGTACATGGTCGGCCCGCGGCCGGGGACCATCGTCGAAGAGATACCGGTGCCGTTCGCACGCCCGCGCGAGCAGGGGCTCAAAGAACAGCGTGAATTCCAGGAACTGGAGGCCCACGCCCTTGCCCGGCTGCGCCGGACGGCCGGCTCGGGACAGGTCCGGGTCAGCATTTGAGGCGGCGGGCGGCCGTAGCGGTTTGCCGCGGCAGCCTTATACAATCGGAATGCAGGCGAGCGTCCCATGTCCGATGACAAGCCCATTTTCGGCGCCGGGGTGAAGGGCGTCATCAATCGCAAACTCGACGAGGCAGGACTCTCGCAGCAGGACTACGTCAAGGCCGCCCTGAAGTGGCAGTACAACTGGATCGGGCTGGCCGGCGCCGCGGCGTTCGCGCTGGTCTCGGGCACCGGGCTGCCGCTGGTCCTGGCGGCGGGACTTGAAATGATGTACGTGGCGCTGGTGCCGCAGAGCAGCCGCTTCCGCCGCCTGGTCCGCTCCTGGAAGTACGCCGAGCAAAAGCGGGAACATCAGAAACGCCTCGACGAGATGTACCGCAACATCCCGCCGGAGATGCGCAGCCGGTACGCCTGCGTCCAGCAAGTGGCCGAGGCCATCCGCGCCAACTACTCGCAACTCTCCTACGCGTCGCAGGTTTTCGCAAACCAGATGGAGGCCAAGCTGGCGGGGCTGCTGGAAGGCTACGTGCGGCTGCTCTATACGGCGCACACCCATCGCGAGTATCTGAAATCGCTGAACCCGGACCAGGTGCGTAGCGAAGCCGCGTTTCTGGAACAATCGCTGTCCAAGGCGCCGGCGAAAGTGCAGGAGATCAACCAGCGGCGCATTGAGATTCTCGGGAAGCGCGTGGTGAAGTTCGAGAAGATCCGGGAGAACTCCCAGGTGATCGAAGCGCAATGCTCCGCCATCGAAGACGTGCTTCAGTTGATTCGCGACCAGTCCGTAACCATGCGCGACCCGCAGGAGGTGAGCGCGCAGCTCGACCACCTGGTGCAGGACGTGGAGCAGACCGAGCAGAGCGTGAAGGAGATGGAGGAAATCTTCGCGCTGGCCGCGCCGGACGCCGACGAGCCGCACCTGCCGATGACCGATGAGAGCCCGCCGCCGCGAGACCGCGTGCGCAATTGACTATGACCCCCACCAGCAACTCCGCTTCGCTCGACGCCCTGCCGGAGTGGGCGCGCCGGCTTTCGGAGAAATACTACTCCCGCACCATCGCCATGTTCGTGCTGCACGGCAATGTACACGACCTGGTGGCTTGGAAGCGCGCCGGCCGCACCGAGTACGTTCCGCTGGCGAAGTTTCTGGACGAGGGGTTGTTCGGCCGGCGTGACCTGGTGCTCTCCTACGACCGCGGCGGCGGCCTCGGGTTCGCCAATTCCGAAGTGCAGGCGGATTTTCAGCGCGCCCTTACGGGTTACGACGCCTACCACGGCACGAAGTATGCGCAGGGACTGCCACGCAATCCCGACGGTGTTCTGGCTCTGATCGAGAGCTACCTGCGGCTGCGCGTGCTGGACGAGAAGAAGATCGCGCTCTCGATCGGGTACGCGGATACTATCGCACCGGCGGGCGACGCCTCGTCGATGGGGTCCGAAGACCGCAACTGCCTGGTCATTCTGAAGCGGTGGGCGCAGAACCAGAGTTTTCTGCGAGCCGACGTGACCGTGTGCCTGGTGACGGAAAGCCTGTCGGGGCTCAACGCCGGGCTGGTGCAGAACCCGGGGGTGGCGGCGATCGAGATCCCGCTGCCCGACGAGCAGGAACGGACGGACTTCGTTCGATCGCAAATGGAGACGACACCCCTGCCGCCGGGCTCCGACGTGACCGCCGAAACGCTCGGCAAGCTGGGCGCGGGATTGAAGCGGGTGCAGTTACAGAACCTCATCGCGAACGCCTGCGAGAACCGTCTGCCGCTGACGGTCCCCTTCCTGACCAATCTGAAGAAGGAGTTGATCGAGGCCGAATCGGGGGGCCTGCTGGAGTTCGTTCAGAGCAGGTACGACCTCTCCGTGGTGGCTGGTCACGAGGCCGTGAAGAAGAAACTTCGCGATGCGGCGGCGGCATTGCGGGCGGGGCGCTTCGACGTGCTGCCCATGGGCTACGTAATCTGCGGCCCGGTCGGCACGGGCAAGACTTTCCTTACCACCTGCTTTGCGGGCGAAGTGGGAATTCCCGCCGTGATGCTGAAGAATTTCCGCAGCATGTGGCAGGGGGTGACGGAGTCGAACCTGGAGCGCGTGCTGACGCTGCTGAAGGCCATGAGCCCGATCGCCGTGGTGGTGGACGAAGCCGACGCGCAACTCGGCACTCGTTCGAACTTTGGGGACAGCGGCGTCAGCAGCCGGGTGTTCGCGCAGATCGCCCAGTTCATGGGGAACACGGAATAGCGCGGCAAGGTGATCTGGTTCCTGCTCACCTGCCGCCCCGACCTGCTGCCGGTGGACCTGAAGCGCCAGGGACGCGCCGAGGAGCACCTCGCCCTCTTCTATCCCCATACCGACGAGGAGCGACTGGCCATGCTGCGCGCCATGCAGAAGAAGACCGGCACGCGGGTGGCATCGGAGGAGGCGGAGAAGTTCTTCCTGGCGCAGGCCGGGACGCTCTCGGGCGCCGATACCGAGGCGGTGCTGGTTCGCGCCCGCATGAAGAGCGCGCTAGAAGGCGACGCGGCGGTGGACGTGGAAGATTTGAAGGCGGCGATCGCCGATTTCATCGCGCCCTCCTACCCGACCGAGATCGAGTTGCAGAATCTGGTGGCGGTGCTCGAATGCACGTCAAAGAGCCTGCTCCCGGAAGCATACCGGGACATGGACCGCGGTGAAATCCTGCGCCGTGTGGGCCAATTGAGCGCCCTCAGCCGGTAGGCCACGTCTTCTCTATCGGGCAGGCCCTCCGCAATCTTCTCGAAGAGGGCCTTTGCCCCTTGTTGGCCGAGGCGATCTATTCCCCGCTGTCGGTGTTCACCGTCGACCGGTTGTTCCCTTGCACCGGGGACACGGTTACGCCCGGAGGTTTAAACCGCACTGGATCGTGATGCGGCGCTATCGGAGGCCAGGCGACGCGGCTTCAGCCGCGGCTCATTTCTGGGCTCTGGATCTCAAAGGTGGGTTCCCCGGGCGGGTACTCATGATCGGCTGTCTCGGCTGGCGGCGCAGCCTGGCTCGACGCCATCTGTGGGTATTGAGCTTCGGGGCGAAACTCAAGGACCTGCTGAAGTCTCTCCACAAAGGCCCTATGCTGGGCTGCTGCCTCATCATAAGAGGGTTTTTGACTACCTTTAAGCCAGGACATCTCTACCTCTCCACGTTCGCAAGTCGCTGGTGTTTTTTGCGCTCAGACCCTGCCATTCCGATGGAGCGGGCCTTATGCGTGTGTCACACCTCTATTGGATGACGCCTGCGGGCGGGAAGCAAGAGTATTCATACAGTACTCCTATCCTGGTACGGACCAGTACGTTAGGGGTACTGTTTCTCCGTCTCCGCGCGGCGCTGTGATATCATGAGGGTCCTCAGCGTGGCTAGCAGCTTCCGTGCGCTCACATGCTATTGACTTATGCCGCTTCCTTCCAGCCCTGAAGCCAGCTTTCGCGAGCGCACCGAGCTGCTGGACTTCTTCCTGGAAATCGCGGCGGTCACCTCCGAGACGCTGGACCTGGACCGGCTGCTGGCCAGCGTCGCCTCCATCGTCACCAAGGTCATTCCCTACGACCTGTTCGCCATCCTGCTCTACAGCGAGAGGCTGCGCAGTTTGAGGATCCAGCACGCCATCGGGCACCGCCAGGAGGTCGTCCAGAAGCTGCTGATCGGACTGGGCGAAGGAATCACCGGCGCGGCCGCGCTAGGCCGCGAGCCCATCCTGGCCGGCGACGTCCGCAACGATCCGCGCTACCTGAACGCCCTGGACGCCGTTCGGACCGAGTTGGCGGTCCCGATGGTGGCCCGCGGCAAGCTGGTGGGCGTAATCGACGTCGAGTCGACCAAGCTCAATGCCTACGGCGACTATGAGCGGTCCACGCTGCAACTGATCGCCTCGCGTGTGGCGGCGGCCATCGACAACGCCCGGCTCTACCGGCGGGTGGAGCGGCAGAACCGCACGTTGCGGACTCTGACCCGCCTCTCGCAGGAGTTCTCCGCCATCCTGGACCTGGACCACCTGCTCAAGAGAATCGCCGATGCGGTCCGGCCGCTGATCCTGTACGACTCGTTCAGTATCTTCCTGGTGGACGAGCCGCGGCAGTTGCTGCGTCTCCGGTTCGGCTCGCGCTACGACGCCCGCAACTCGATCGACAACCTTCCGATCGGCATGGGCATCACGGGCGCGGCCGTCCAGGCCAGAGAGGCTATCCGCGTGGACGACGCGCTGGCCGATCCGCGCTACATCTCATCGCATCCCGACATCCGCTCGGAGGTGTCCGTGCCGCTGATCGTGCGCGGCCGCGTGATCGGAGTAATGGACCTGGAGAGCGAGCGCATCGGGTTCTTCACCGAAGATCACGTTCGGACGCTTTCGCTGCTGGCGCCACAGATCGCCATTTCGGTTGAGAACGCCCGCCTCTACGAGGAGGTGGCCGAGCGCAAGGAGCGAATGGAGACGGACCTGCGCGCAGCGCGGGAACTTCAGTATGTACTGCTTCCGAAGCATGCGCCCCGGATTGAAGGGCTGGAGATCGCGGCCGGGGCCCGGCCGGCGCGCGAGATCAGCGGCGACCTGTACGACTTCATTGGCCGCAGCGCCCAGCGCACCATGATAGCCATGGGCGATGTGAGCGGGAAGGGCGCCGCCGCGGCTCTCTATGGCGCGCTGGCCAGCGGCCTGCTGCGAACGCTTGCTCCCCAACACAGCGAACCGGCGCAACTGATGCAGGCCCTGAACGCGGTCATCATGGAGCGGCAGGCGGACGCCCGCTACGTTACCCTCCTGCTGCTCACCTGGCAGCCGCGTTCGCGCAAGCTGAGGATGGCGAACGCCGGCGCCATGCCGCCCCTCATCTGCCGTAGCGGCGAGATGCACAATCCCCGCGTGGCGGGAATCCCCTTGGGCTTGCTCGAGGAGCGAGAGTACGAAGAAGTCGGTTTTCAAGCCCAACCGGGCGATTTGATCGTTCTGCATTCGGACGGCGTCGAGGATCAGCTTAACCCTGATGGAGAGGAGTATGGCCGCAGGGGCCTGGGCCGCCTGCTGGAGCGACGCTGGCGGGAGCCGGCTCAGGTGATTGCCGACGCTATCTTCAAGGACCTGGACAGGTTCGCGGACGGGACCGCCATAACCGACGACCAAACGCTGATTGTCATGCGGGTGAAATGATGCTGCGCACAACCGATGTTTTTGCTTACAAAGATGGCGCTCTTTGCTGCGAGGGCGCCAGCCTGGCGGAGATTGCCGCCCGGGCCGGAACTCCCTGTTACGTGTACTCGTCGCGCTCGGTGCTTGAACGGTTCCGGGCCTATGACGAGGGCTTGGCGGGCCTTCCGCACCTGGTCTGCTACGCGGTCAAGGCCAACTCGAACCTCGCCTTGTTGCGGCTGCTGGCCGCGGCCGGCGCTGGTTTCGACATCGTGTCCGGGGGCGAACTGTACCGGGTGCTGCAGGCGGGAGGCGATCCGTCGCGAGTCGTATTCTCCGGCGTCGGAAAGACCGCCGCCGAGATCGAGTACGCGCTCGAGAAGGGTATCCACGCCTTCAACTGCGAATCCGACGGCGAAGTGGCGCTGATTGACGCCCTGGCCGAGAGGCAACGAGTTAAGGCGCGGGTCGCGCTGCGGGTCAACCCCAACGTGGATGCCGGCGCCCATCCCTACATCTCGACCGGGCTGCGAAAACACAAATTCGGGATCGACATTGGAGAGGCGGAGGGGGTCTACCGGCGCATCCAGGATGCCAGGAACCTAGTGCCTGACGGAGTAAGCTGCCACATCGGGTCCCAGATGCTGGATGTCGAGCCGATTCTGGAGGCGGTGGACCGGATGCTCGAGTTGGTCGAGCGATTGCGCGCGGCAGGCTTGCCGATCCGGCGCCTGGATCTCGGGGGCGGCCTTGGGGTACGCTACAAGGCCCAGGACCAGGCTCCGGCGATTCGGGATTTCGCGGCCGAGGTGCGGGGCAAGATCGAAGGGCGGGAGCTGTTTCTCATGATCGAGCCGGGACGCTCCATCGTGGGCGAGGCCGGCGTGCTGCTGACGCGCGTTCTGTACCGCAAGAGCACGGATTCGCGGGAGTTTATCATCGTCGACGCGGCCATGAACGATCTGCTGAGGCCGTCTTTGTACCAATCCCACCACGAAATCCTGCCAGTGCGCGAAGCCTCGCGCGGGACCGTCCGGGCGGATGTCGTCGGGCCGGTCTGCGAATCGGGCGATTTTCTAGCGCTGGATCGCGAGATGCCTAACGTGCTGCCTGGGGATCTGCTGGCCGTCTGGACGGCTGGCGCCTACGGCTTCGCGATGGCGTCGAATTACAACTCTCGTCCGCGGCCGGCGGAAGTGTTGGTAGAGGGTGGCGCCTGGCGTGTGGCGCGCGAGAGAGAGACATTCGAAGATCTGGTCAGGGGCGAGCATTAGGCGAGGACAACGACAAATCCTGCGCGCGCACCATAATCAGTTGCTCGCGCAGTAGACAATACGTTCAACTCGAGTGCACCGACGGGACCACGAAGCGGCGGGGACCGTTAACCGCTCCCCGCCGGTCGCGGTTCGGCTCAGCGAGATGCCACTGAACCACAACCGGGAGGGAGTGGTCGGTATTTGCGACGCAGCACACTAGCTCACTTCGTAATACTGACCTTCAACGGGAGACGCACTGTCAGGTTGCGACCGGGCGCCGTGTGCAGGTTGGTCACCTCAAGCTCCAGAGTGACCGACTGGGTCCCCTCCGGCGCGTCTTTGGAGGCTTGAACCGCGCGCGCCACGTTTCTTTCCGGACCCAGTTCGAAGGCGCCGGTCTGGAGCCATGCGGGGGCCTTCACCACGCGGACCTGAAAAGGGATTGCCGAACGGTTTTGAAGTTCGATCACCGCCTGAGGCCCTGCGATCCGGAGCGACAGCGCCGAAGTCCTAAGGGCCACTGCGCCATCCCAAAGGCCGCTGAGCATCTCGTCGCTGCCCCACAGTTCCCCGCCCATCCAGGCGGCCGTGCGGCGTGCGGTCAGGGCTTCTCTGATTCCGTCCAGGTCGCGCGTGCGGGCGAAGACCAGCGTCAATGGACGGCTGCGGTTCTGGTAGCTAGGCAGCGTCGGAGTGTGTACGTCCGTATTGCTGAGAATCGCCAGCTTCTTTTCCTCGATCCAGGGAAAGGCCGGCGCGTAAAAGCTACGGCCGTTCACCAACTCGACGCCGTCGAATAGTTTCTCCTTGTAAAGCGCGTCGATATTCGGGAACCAGTCTGCCGTCTGCTTCCATCCAGGATGATTCCAGAACATAAACGCGTTCTGCGCCCGACCCTGCTTCAGGGCATCCACCAGTTTGAGACCCCAGAAGGCGCTGGGATCGGTTACGAACAGAACGTTGAAGTGCGTGTCGCCCTCCATGATTTCAACGGCCGGCACCAGAAGGACACCGAGCCGGCTCGCCAGCGGAGCAGCCAGCGCCTGGGGACGGCTCAAGTCAACTGATACGTCGGGCTTGTGGGGATTGTAACCGGCGTGGTCGGTGATGGCGATGGCGTCGAGCCCTTCGCGCCAGGCCTCGGCGACCCGGGTAGTAGGCCACACCTCACCGTCGGAAAATACCGTGTGCATGTGAAAATCGCATTTCAGAGTTTGGAACCCGCGGACATCCGGTACGGGTAGCGGGTCACGTGACTGGCCCGCACAGGGAAGCACGGCCAGGCAAGAACAGATCAATAGAATGGTACGCCGCCAACTGCATCGCAGCATAAATCGCTCCTCCTCCGGATCATTCTAACCATCTTTGGCGCCTTAAAGACACACCGATTGTGGTATCCTCATCCCCGCGGCCAGGCCAAAAAGGAGAATGTGGATGAAACCGCTCGTGCGAACCGTGTTTGGAGGACTGACGCTGATCGTGACGCTCCTCCTCTGTACAGGACATGCCGGACAGACCGGTGCAAGCACCCCGTCTCTTCTCAGCCTCTGGTACGGCCAGCCCGCGCGAGTTTGGGTAGAGGCTCTCCCCGTGGGCAACGGTCGTCTCGGCGGAATGATTTTTGGCGGCGTTGCCCGCGAACGCATCCAGTTCAACGAGCAGACCGTGTGGACCGGCGAGCCGCACAACTACGCGCATGCCGGGGCTTACCGATCCTTGGACCAGATCCGCCGCTTGCTCGCCGAAGGCAGGCAGAAAGAAGCCGAGGACCTGGCGACACGCGAGTTTATGAGCGAACCTATACGCCAGACCGCTTACCAGGCCTTTGGAGATTTGCTGCTGGACTTCCCCGCGATCGACGAATCCGGGATTACCGCATACCGCCGCGATCTGGATCTTGATACCGCGGTCAGTTCTGTGCAGTATGGGTACAAGGGTGTCGTCTACCGGCGGGAAGTGTTCGCCAGCTATCCGGCCAAGGTCATCGTCGTGCGGCTGACTGCCAGCAAGCCGGGCAGCATCGCTTTCGAAACTGCGTTGAAGAGCGCGCATGAGGGCTCCTCCGTCGCCGTCAACAGGGATGGTGATCTCTCCATGACGGGCCAGGTGAAGGGTGGTGCAATCCGCTTCGAGGCGCGGCTCAAGGTGGTCACCGACGGCGGCCAGCGAAGTCAACGCGCGGGAGCGATAGCAGTCAGCGGCGCCAATTCCGCCGAGTTGACGCTCACCGCAGCCACCAATTTCAGGAACTACAAGGACGTTTCGGCGGATCCCTTGCAGCGCAACGACACCGTACTGGCGGCGGTTCGGAATAGGGGATGGGAGGCGCTCCGGGCGGAGCACGTTCTTGATTATCAGCGTCTGTTCCGCCGTGTGGCTCTCGATCTCGGCGCCACCCCGGCGGCGGCGCTCTCCACTGACGAGCGCATTCGAAGCTTTGCCGCCGGCAACGACCCGGCGCTGGTGGCTCTCGTGTTTCAGTACGGGCGCTACCTCCTCATTTCCTCCAGCCGCCCCGGCGGGCAGCCGGCGAACCTGCAGGGATTGTGGAACTGGTCGAATAGTCCGCCGTGGGACAGCAAGTACACGGTCAACATCAACACTGAGATGAACTACTGGCTAGCCGGGGAGACGAACCTGGCAGAGTGCCAGTTCCCGCTTTTCGACGCGCTGAAGGAAGTGGCGGAGTCCGGAGCCGTCACCGCGAAGGAGCACTATAACGCGCGCGGCTGGGTGCTGCACCACAACTTCGATCTCTGGCGCGGCACGGCCCCGATCAACGCATCCAACCACGGCATCTGGCAGACCGGCGGCGCGTGGCTTTCCACGCACTTCTGGGAGCACTACCTCTACAGCGGCGACCGCCAGTTCCTCCGGGATACGGCCTATCCGCTCATGAAGGGCGCCGCGCTGTTCTTTGTGGACGCGCTGGTGAAGGACCCTGACAGCGGCTACCTGATCACCGGGCCGAGCAATTCACCGGAACTGGGCGGCCTGGTGATGGGGCCGGCCATGGACCGTGAAATCGTGCGGACCTTGTTCGGGGAGGTGATCGCCGCGAGTCGCATCCTCAATGTGGATGCCGGGCTGCGGGATCAGCTCACCGCCATGCGTAGGCAGATTGCGCCGGGACGCATCGGCCGCTACGGCCAATTGCAGGAGTGGATGGAGGACAAAGACGACCCCAAGAATGAGCACCGCCACGTCTCGCACCTGTGGTCGGTGTACCCCGGCCCCGAGATCACCCCCTACGGCACGCCGAAGCTGTTCGAGGCGGCACGGCAGTCGCTGTTGTTTCGCGGGGACGCGGCTACGGGCTGGTCACTGGCGTGGAAGATGAACCTCTGGGCGCGCTTTCTCGATGGCGAGCACGCCTACCGGATTCTGCGAAACCTGATCACTCCGGCTTCGGAAAAACCAGCGCAAGCGGGGCTGTTCCCAAATCTGTTCGACGCGCATCCGCCGTTTCAGATCGACGGCAATTTCGGCGCGACGGCGGGAATCGCCGGTATGCTGCTCCAAAGCCAGGACCCTTATGGCACGGAAACCAGCCTTACGCCGGTCGCCACGGGTGACGCCGTCTACCTGCACTTGCTACCCGCTCTCCCGGCGGTTTGGGCCAGGGGCAGCGTCGCCGGTCTGCGCGCTCGTGGCGGCATGGAAGTGGGGCTGACCTGGCGGGACGGCAAGTTGTCGCAAGCGACCGTCAAGGCGCTCCAGTCGAAGCCGGTGAAGGTGCGTTACGCGGGACGCGAGAGCGAATTCCAGGCGCAGGCCGGGAGGACCTATATACTGGGCCCGGATTTGAAGGCTGTCCGCCAATAGACTCCCCGCTGCGAGCCTAGCTACAAGTTGCTTTTGTTGGAAGTTTGGTGGACCTGGTGAGATTCGAACTCACGACCTCTTCCATGCCATGGTTGTGGATTCAATCGCTTTCAGACACTCTCACCAGGAACACAAGACTTACACGCCGTCGATTTGGACCGCATTTGGACCCTATGCGCGCTTCCACGTTGGTCTGGACCTCAGAAGGTCCAACTTTCGACGGGCATGGTAGCGGCCACATCGCATTTGACAGACGTGGCATTCCAAGTGCCTCGCGCGCGGTCGTGTCCGCCTTCTCAATTCCCCGTGCAGGACGAAGAAAGGGTCTTCCTATATTGCAGAATCCCGTGGTCCCCAAGTTCTCCGTCGAGCCTGTGGCTACGCGGCGCGCAAGGCGCGTATGACGGCCTGCGGGTCCCGCTGGATGACGGCCAAGTAGGCCCGGATGGGGATCTCCGGGAGTCGCCGACCCTGTTCCCAGTCCTGCAACGAGCGCACGTTGAAGCCGAACAGGGCAGCGAAGTCCGATTGCGACAGCCCGAGCGTCTCGCGCAGCGCCCGCACGTCCGTCTCGGGCGGGACGTGGTAAACCGTCTCTCTCAGCTTAATCTCGCCCCGCAGATGCGCCTGCAGTTCCAACATCGAATCGAGCAGGCGCTCCCCGAGCGGGGCGTCTGCCCGGCGACGGGGCTTAGCCACCGAACTCCCGCTGGGTTTCCGAGGCGATTTTCTGGAGCTGGTTTTTTTCCGCATGGGTCAGATTCTCCTTCTGGTTCTTTGCGTACAACTCGGCCAGGAAGACCACGTCGGGGCGGAGCATGAAGTAGTAGATCACCCGCACGCCACCGCTCTTGCCGCCGCCAGGCCGGCGCCACCGCGCCTTGCGAAATCCGCCCGTACCGGGGATCAGCGGATGGCGTTCCGGCTCCGCGGCAATCGACTCCTCCAGTTCCTGTTGCACCGAAGGCCGCAACAGCCGGGCGGCGGCCCGTTCATAGCGGCTGCTTCGGATGACGCGTCGCACAGGACCATTATACGGCTATGCCGTATAATATGCCACTGGCAATGCGGGCGGTCTTCGTGAGGCCGTTCTGCTAAGCTGGCCAAGAGACGGGTTGGAAGTAGCGTGACTAAGACGGATTGGCTGCTGCAGCAGTTCGCGGATCTAAACGTATGGCGCCGAGGCGACGAGCGGGCGCCTCACAAGCCGCTTCTTGTTCTTTACGCCCTTGGCCAGGTACAGGCCGGTACGGATCGGTTGATCCCGTTCGACCAGATCGAGGGGCCGCTGGTCCGTCTGCTCGATGACTTCGGTCCGCCCCGGCGTTCGGCGCATCCGGAGTTGCCGTTTTATCATCTGCAGAACGACGGTGTCTGGGAAATCGAGGAACGGATTCCGCTTACTCGCCGCCAAGGCAGCAAGAACCCGCTCCGGTCGGAATTGCGCAAGTGGTCAATCCGCGGCGGTTTTACGAATGAAATCTTCGAACAACTGAAGGCCAGGCCGGAGGCTGTCCGTGAACTGGCCCGCGCGATTCTCTCAGCGCACTTCCCCGATTCTCTGCACCAGAGCATCGCCTGCGAGACTGGCATTGATCTCGAGTCCACAGTCAGAGGCAACAGGCGCGATTCTGAGTTCCGTTCTGCGGTGGTTTCGGCCTGGGGGCATCGGTGCGCTTTTTGCGGCTTTGGCGTGCGGTTAGACAATTCGGATTTGGGATTGGAGGCCGCACACATTCGCTGGTGCCAGTTTGGCGGGCCGGACACGATGGACAACGGCCTCGCTTGCTGCAGCATCCACCATCAGGCATTTGATCGTGGAGCCGTCACCGTGTCCGAGGACCATCGTATTTTGGTCTCGGCGAGTCTTCATGGAGATTTCGGTTTGGAAAACTTATTTCTGGCCCTACACGGGACCAATCTCCGGGCTCCGGGTTTGAAGGACGCTTTGCCTCGTGAGACGTTCCTCGCGTGGCACCGCAAGCAGGTCTTTCGAGGCGTGGCCCGTGATCTAGTGTAGAACGTCTCCTCTCAAGAACGTTTTATCAGTCAGCGGCTGGGCCTGCCCCCATTATTGAGCTAGAGCCTGATTGAGACGATTGGTGGACCTGGTGAGATTCGAACTCACGACCTCTTCCATGCCATGGAAGATCAGGCCGCTCGGTTACAGGTCATCTTACTGATTCTGAACCACTTGCGAATTTCGACAGCGCCGCCAAATGCGGGAATTGTGCGGGATTTGACCCGTTCTGCGGGAATTGTGCGGGAAGAAAAACCACGGTTCGACGAGGTTGGCCTCTTCCCGACACCCCAGATGGTCAAGGCAGAAGGATGGATGCTGCTCTTCAGCTCCTTGAGTTCCGGCAGCACTGAGACCACTACCGAGGTAGCCGATTGACGGCGCGCGTTTTCATTGCAATAATAGTTTTCAGCAAATGCTGAAAATGACTCCTAGGATGAAAGGTCAGGCTCTGGAAAGGGCGGCCCTCGATCGCCTCGCCGCGGCCTTACGGGAAGTCCCGTTTCTTGACGACGCATACGTCAAGCGCGAAAACACGCGAGGAGATTCGCGTGTCGACTTTGTTCTTGGGATTCGCGGTGCGGCGACAGACCGCCGCCTGGTCTGCGAAGTGAAGGCAAGCGGCCAGCCGCGCATCGCACGAGAGGCTTGCCTCAACCTCGTCGACTACGCTCGTTCGGACAGGCGGGACTATCCGGTGTTCATCGCCCCTTATATCTCCCAGGAGGCATCGTCGATTTGCGAAGGGTACGGGGTCGGTTACCTGGACTTGGCAGGGAACTGCCGCTTGGCGTTCGACCGGGTCTATATTCGGCGGGAAGGCTACCCGAACCGATTTGTTCAGAAGCGTGACCTGCGGTCTCTGTACTCGCCGAAGGCTGAGCGGGTCCTCCGGGTGCTTCTGACAACGGGCAAGAGAGCGTGGAGGATGCAGGAACTCGCCCGCGAGGCGGGAGTCAGTCTCGGACAGGTAGCGAACGTCAAGAAGCTGATGGCTGATCGAGAGTGGATCGACACGGACACAGGGGGTCTTCGCCTCCGCTCACTAGACGAAGCGGTCAGCCCACTCCTCAAGGAGTGGGCTGCGAGCTACCGGCCTTCCCGAAACTCACAAGCCGATTTCTACTCACTCAAGGCGATTCCACAGACGGAAGCGGAACTCGTCGATGCCGGCAGAAAGCTGAAGACACGCTTCGCCTTCACTGGATTCTCCGGCGCTGCCCGCCTCGCTCCTGCGGTTCGCTATCAGCGCATCACCGCCTACGCCGCCGGAGACGCCGAAGCGCTGGCAGCCCGGCTGAACCTGAAGCGCGTGACATCGGGCGCCAATCTCACACTCATCGCTCCGTACGATGCGGGCGTCTTCTATGGCTCGTGCGATGTCGAAGGCGCGCCGATCGTGTCTCCTGTTCAGCTCTGGCTCGATCTCGGGCAAACGAAGGGTCGCGGAGCGGAAGCGGCCGAGAAGATCCTGGAGGAGGTCATTAAACCGAAATGGCGGTAACGCACAGAGACTACTCGGCGGACCTCGTCGAGGCGGCACGATCCGTCCTGCTGGAACTCGTTCGCCTGCTGGGCGAGTACCGCGACGACATCGTTGTCGTCGGGGGTTGGGTTCCGCAGTTGATCCTCCCGCAGACTCCCAAGCAGCACATTGGCAGCATCGACGTGGACCTTGCGCTGAATCACCGCAGTCTACAGGAAGCGGGCTACTCGACGATCCAGGCTCTCCTGCTGGGGCGAGGCTACGAACAGGACCCGCGACAGCCGTTCATCTTCCATCGCACCGTCACGGTCCGCGGCAAGCTGATCAAGGTGGAGGTCGATTTTCTAGCCGGCGAATATGAAGGCACGGGACCCAAACATCGAACGCAGCCGGTCCATGCGGGCCGAGCAAGGAAGGCGCGCGGCTGCGACCTTGCCTTCGATCTCTTCGTGGAGACAGAGATCAGCGGAGTCCTTCCCGAGGGCGGCAGGGACCAAGCGCTCGTCCGCGTCTCCTCGGTCGTTTCCTTCCTCGTGATGAAGGGTATGGCGCTTCACGACAGGCTGAAGGAGAAGGACGCTTGGGACATCTACTTCTGCCTCACGAACTACCCCGGCGGGATGGATGCCCTGGCGCACGAGATTGCGCCTCACGTGGGACACGGTCTTGTTCGGGAAGGCCTCTTGAAGATTGCCGAGAAGTTCTCCTCCCCTGACCATGTCGGGCCGAAGTTCGTGGCTGACTTCGAAGATGTCCACGACACAGAAGACCGGGCCATCCTCTTGCGGGACGCCTTCGAGAAGGTGGACTACCTGCTTAACCGCCTAGGCCTTCACTGAACACTGCTGGCCGGTCTTCTGCCTGTAGTCCGCAAAATCATGCACTGACTGCGCTGTTGCGTGACGAGATCACGTTCCATCTGCTGTTCGAAAGGTTAGTCAGGAACTTCTACCGACTCAACCTGAAAGATCAGGAAGTGAGACGAGAGACCCTCAACTGGCATGACGAATTGGGCTGCTCGCTGCTCCCCACGGTGGAGCAAAACTCAAGTCGGAGAATCTGTAGCAACTGTACGCTTACTCGCTCTCGCGAAACACGGGACCCCTCGCCCTCGCCGCCAGCGCCGGAAAAGCAAGGCTGGATGGGGAACGTGGAGTTCGAGGGGTCGGCTGCCCATGGGTCACCCGGTGGCCGTCATCAGTCACAGCTTTTGGAGCCGATATTTGTCCGGCGATCCTCACCCACTTAACACAACGATACGCGTCAATGGCTATCCGTTCACCGTGGTTGGTGTGGCGCCGCCGGGGTTCTTCGGGGTCGAAGTTGGCGCCAGCCCTCAGATTTGGATTCCGTTGATGATGCAGCCGGCCTCCCAGGAGGATGGCAGGAATCTTCTGAGCAACTTCGATTACCCGTTTGAACATAGTGGGACGGCGTGCGCCGGGAGTGACTCGCGCGCAGGCTCAGTTGGCCACTGACTTGGCGGTCCGCCGGATCGACGACCGCTCCGGTTACTACCATGGCGCAAGCAACTTGCCCACCCTGCGCCTTCAGCCAGCCGGCAAGGGACTCTCCCGCCTTAATCGCTCCTTTCAGCGTCCGCTGTACATCGTAATGGCAATTGCCATCCTGGCTCTGATCATCGCGTGCGCAAATGTCGCTGGCCTGCTAATTGCCCGGGCGGCGGCCTGGGCCTCGCGTTATCCGTTTGGGTGATCTCTGCGCTGCTTGCGTCCCTGCCTTCGCAGTTTGTGCCGCTCTCTCTGCCGGTGGAGACAGATGTCCGCTCGGTGGCATTCACGCTCCTTGTGGCAATCGGCTCGACCCTTCTTTTCGCCCTCCTGCCCGCGGTTCTCGCCACGAGCGCCCGCGTTGCACTCTCTCTGAAAGGAGAATCTCCCCATGCCGGGCGCAGCCGCGCCTTCAGCTCCCGGAGGGCGCTGGTCGCCTTGCAAGTCGCGCTTTCGATGGCGCTGCTGACCGCGACTGGGCGGCTCGTTCAGAGTCTCACAAAAGCGGAGGCTACGGACCTTGGCACGAGAGCGGAGCCGAAGAACGTGATGATGGCAACCGTTCGCCTGGCTGGCACGGATTTCACACGTGCCCGGTGCGGCGCTTTCTTTCGCGACGCGGAGACCGCCATCCGCAACATACCCGGTGTTGTTGCCATAGGGTTCGGAGACCAGGTATTGGAGTTGGACTTGGAGCGCTATACGCCCGTGAAGCGCGATCCTGCCGAAACACTCCGGTCCCGCGCTGTTGGCGTCGGCTTCTTCCGCGCCTTGGGAGTGCCTGTTGTGCGCGGCAGAGAGTTTTCTTTTGGCGTCGACAATAGTAGGTCAGTGATTCTCAATCAAACTGCCGCCAATCACCTTTTCCCTGGAAGGTATCCAATCGGGCAAACGTTTGGCCCAGGCTTGGTTGTCGTCGGAGTCGTGGGCGACACAAGGCTCGATGATCCGCATGCCCCTGTGGCTGGAACACTCTACGTTTTCATCCCGCCCCGACCCTCGAAGTGGATGATCTACGTGCGTACTTCCGCGCGCGCCTATGCCGTCCCGAATGAGATCCGCAGAGCGATACAGAGGGTTGATGCAAGCGTCCCCGTCTTCGATCTGAAGACTCTCCAGGAGCAGAAGAACGGGGTTTTCGTGAGGGAGCGGCTGACCGCGGTGGCTTCGATTTTCTTCGGCTTGCTTTCACTGCTGCTTGCGGTGATTGGCTTGTACGGGCTAATTGCCTACACGGTTGCCGCTCGTTCAAAGGACATTGCCGTTCGGATTGCCTTGGGGGCACGCAGCGAGACGGCAGCTTGGCTCGTGTTGCGGGAAGCCCTAGCCACGGTTTTCAGCGGAATTGTCATAGGCCTTTTGCTATCCCTCTCACTCGGGCGCGGCCTGGCGAGCCAACTTGTCGGGATTCCGCCTTACGATCCGGTCACAATCGCGATTGCGGGGGCCATCTTGCTGGGCTCTGCGCTCATCGCCGCGTTCATTCCGGCCACAAAAGCTTCGCACGTAGACCCTGCGCTGCTATTGCGCCACGAATAGGGCTTTACGCGGTCGCGTGACTCCGCAGTATCTCTTGGGAAGCAATATCTGCGGAAGTACGATGCCGAAGCGTGTCGGCACGATTTTAGGCCTTGACATACGAGCCGTTATCGTAGTATATATCTGGCATGCCCTCGATTCCGTCGGGCGCCGAACTTGGCATCCTGACAGTTCTCTGGCGATGCGGCCCCAGCACCGTACGCGAAGTGCACGAAGCCTTGGCCAAAGACACGGGCTATACGAGCACGCTTAAGCAAATGCAGGTGATGCAAGAGAAGGGCCTGCTTCGGCGCACGGAGCGCTATCGATCTCACATCTACGAGGCCGCGGCGTCCAAGGAAGAAGTCCAGGCGCGGGTTGCCGGCGACATGTTGCATCGCGTATTCGAAGGATCGGCCAAGAGCCTGGTGCTTGGCGCGCTGACCGCTCAACGAGCCTCGACCGAAGATCTCAACGAGATCCGCCGCATAATTGATCAATTTGAGGAAAGGAGGAAGAAGCGGTGACAGCCGTGTTTCTATCGCAACTCTGGGTTCAGAGACTGGGATGGACGCTGGTGCACTTCCTCTGGCAGGGCACGCTCATCGCCATCCTTTACGTGGCGCTTCGGGCGGTGCTGGGCCGTTCGACTCTCCTCTCAGGGACGCTACGGCCTGGCTTGCCTGACGCTTGCCGCCATGACCGCAGCTCCACCGCTCACCTTCGTCCTGATACTGATAGCGGGCGGAAGCGCCGCGTCGGATTGGTGGAACATCTCCGCAACCGGATGGCAGAGCATCCTTCCAGGCGTGGTGGTCGCATGGCTGTTGGGAGCTGTCGGGTTTTCGATTCGCTTGGCCGCGGGATGGCGCTTCACGGTCCGTCTGCGAGTGTCGTCGCACCCCGCGCCGCCGGAATGGCAGCAGATCCTTCAGCGAACCGCCGCCCGCGTGGGCGCCTCGCGTCCCGTGCGCCTGGTGGTCTCCTCTCTGGCGGAGGTCCCCATGGTGATCGGATGGCTGCGACCGGTAATCCTTGTGCCCGTCGGATCCCTTGCAGGATTGCCGTTGGATCACATGACGGCGCTGCTGGCGCACGAGTTGGCCCATATCCGACGCCAGGATTACCTGGCGAGTATCCTACAAAGCGTCGCCGAGTCGCTGTTGTTCTATCATCCGGCCGTGTGGTGGGTGTCCCAGCAGATTCGCACGGAGCGTGAACTGTGTTGCGACGATCTCGCTGTTGCTGCCTGCGGCGACGTAGTGACTTATGCGCGTGCGCTCGCCGAGTTGGAGTCGCAGCGGCCGCCGCGCCTCAGCCCCGCGCTGGCGGCCAACGGCGGATCGTTATTGAACCGCGTTCGAAGACTGATCGAGCCTTCCCGGCCCTCCAGGAACAACCTCCCCGGCCAGGGCGCCGCCTGGATGATGAGCCTGCTCTGGGTTGCGTGCGTCGGCGTAGCGACGGCCCATGCTGCGCATGTACCGACGCCGCACGTGAACGATTCTCGCCCTATCGTGCTCCAGCCTGCGCTGCCCAGCCGGGTGCCCGCGCAGACCAGTCCTGTCGTGAGTGCCCTCTTGTACGACCCGCTTCTGCTTTTGCCTCAAACCCCGGCTAACGTGCCGGCCACGGCGCCGGAAGAGAAGAAGAAAATCCGAGTGGAAGGCCGCGTGATCAGTCAGGCAGGGGCTGTTCCCAGGGCGACAGTCCAACTCCTCAACGACAAGCCGGCCATGTTCAGCGACGTGTTGTATACACAAGCAACCGACGAATCAGGCGCCTTCGTCTTTGACGATATTGAGCCCGGGCGTTACGTGCTCCAGGTCACCAAGGCCGGCTTCTTGATTGGAGGTTTTGGCCCGTCGTCACCGAATTCAGCCACCTCGGTGTTCACTCTCGAAGCGGGCCAGACGATGACGGGTGTGGTAATCAGCCTGACTTCAAAGAGCACGATTACCGGAAATGTAATCGACCAGGACGGCGACCCGGTGCCCTATGTGTCGGTAACCGCCTACTACGAAAGATACTTATCTGGACGCAAGGTGATGCAGGATGCCGGAACCAAAACGACTGACGACGAGGGCCTGTTCCGTATAACCGGGTTGGCGCCCGGCCGCTACTATGTTGCGGCCGTGCCACCCGGCGCCCCAGTTGTTCGCAGAGCCACGGTGCGGCCCCTTGAAGAACGGCCTTTTACCGACGTGGGAACGTTCTATCCGAGCGCAATTGACTTGGAGTCCGCAGCCCCGCTGGAAGTGACTCCCGGCGCGGTCTTGGACCGTATCGACATTCGCCTCCGCCGCGAGCGGCGCTACACGGTGAAAGGCAAGGTCACACTGAATGGCTCTCCCGTCGAGGCCACGGTCTCAGTCTCCGGCGTGGGGGGGAATCTCCGCGTTAGAGTGCCGTCGTTGCTGGCGGAGCAGGGCGTTTTCGAGGTGCAAAACGTGCCAGCCGGGAAATACGTGGTTTCGGCGTGGCCAGGCCGCCGGGACGCCGTGACGGTGACCAATCTCCGCTCGCCGGCGCCGCCCGACCAGACGAGTCTCAGTCTCAGGGCGCGGACGGAAATCACCGTCGGCAGTTCGGACGTCGAGGGCCTGACTCTGCGGCTGGAAGGCGGCATTGAGGTGACTGGGACGTTTCGTGCCGAAGAAGGCAGCCTCGGGGAACTGGCGAAGTCGGCGACCCCTTCCGTTCGGACCTCCGACCGCCGTGAGCTGATTAGGGTGACAGTCGCTTACCCCAGCAACGGTTTGCCCTTCAGCTTTGACAAGCCGGAGTTTCGGCCGCTATTCGGCCTGCGGCCGGACAGCGGATCGTCGGGTTGGTACACCGGCCTCATGAAGGACGACGGAACGTTCCGTATGTCAGGTGCGACGTTTGCGCCGGGCATGTACTCATGGGAACTTTGGAACCTGCCGGATAGCATCTATGTGAAGTCCGTCCGCTGCGACTCGGTAGATGTGACCCGCTCGCGCGTCAATGTTGCGCCTGGAAGCAAGCTGGAAATTGTGCTCTCGGGCAAGGCCGGCGCCATTACGGGAACGCTCCGTAACGAGAAAGATGAACCACTGGGCGGGGTCACCGTGACCGCGTGGCCGAAGTACTTTGCCCCCGGCAGTCCGCTCTCCAGCGTCAAATCGCGGAGCAGCGGCACGGACGGCAGATTTAGGATCCCCAGCCTAGCGCCGGGCGATTACTACGTCGCCGCCTGGGAAGGTGAAGGCTGGCTTTCGGACATCATCACAATTCCGGATTTCCTTTCGTCTTTCACCGGCGATGCCGAAAAAGTGACGCTCGACGAAGGCGCGAGGCCGCAGGCGCAAGTGAAACTCATTTCGAAGGAGAAGATCGCTGCCGCGGTGGCCAAGCTTCCATGACGGACTTTCAACTACTGGAACGAGAAGGCTCCCGTTGTTCGCGTTTCTCTTCAACCCCTTTAGAATGCCGGCGGTTCCCAGCCCTGCGGCGGTTTCCGCCGGGGCCGCCGGGGTCGCTAGGGAGGGATGGGGGGCGAAAGAGCGGCTCCATCCCAGCCGGTTGGATGTTCAATGGATGGCGGCAAGAAGCCCAAACGGAAACCCTGGCTTGGAATGACTGAGCAGAGATGTCAATAACTCGCAACGGTGTCCTCTTGGTGTTCACGCTGATGTTAGCCCAGTCTGTATCCGGCGCCGCTCTCAAGGGGAAAGTCCTGGAAGATCGGTCGGGTTCGGCCGTGGCGGCGGCCAGTCTCCGAATTCAGAAGTCAGGAGCGTCGGCCGTTGCCGCTGAAGTGGAAACGGATGCCGAAGGGCGTTTTGACGTACCAGCTCTGGCCGATGGGGAGTACCGCATTGAGGTGTCGAAGCGTAACTTCGTAAGTTCCGTCTCCCATCTTCGATTGCCACCCGGCGGGGAAGGCTTCACGTTGTGGTTGGTACGTTGCGGCTCCATATCGGGGCGCGTGGCGGACCAGGGCGGGGAACCGGTGTCCGGCGCAACGGTCTTCGTGTTTGCGAAACCGGCGGAAGGAGAACCCCTCATGCGCGCGTCGGGAGCGGCCCATTCCGCCCGGGTGAGTGAGAAGGGGGAGTACCGCGTTTCCAGTCTCCCTCCGGGCGAATACGCCGTGGCAGTTTCCTGGAGTGGGTCCGATATCGTGCGTAGCCGAATGCGGATCGGCGCGACGACCGCGGCCAAGTTCGGTTCTGGACTGTTGTTCTATCCCGGCAACGCGCAGATCGAATTCTTGAATGTCTCCGAGGGCGCCGAGAGGCGCAGTACTGATTTTGTAGTCTTGGCGTCCGGTCTCCAGGAATTGAGCGGCAAGGTGGAGATCTCCGATCCGGAAGCGAGATTCGATGTCGCGCTCGTACTGCTCTCGCAGCCGGGCGGGACCATTTCGGCGACGGAATCCGGACCGGAGGGACGCTTCCGCTTTAGCGGCGTCCCACTTGGCTCCTACGAGGTTATTGCATTAGGACCAACCAGGAGGTCTGCCGGCGAGGCGCCTCTCTATGCTCGAACGCGCGTTGAGGTTGCCGGCCCAGGCACGGAGTCCGTAATCCTGACACCCCGGCCGGGCCAGTCCATCGCCATGCAGTTGCGCCCAGTCGAAGAGAAGTTGCCGCAAGCCTGCCCTCAAGCCGTGGCGCTCACTCTTACCCCAATCTCGGATTGGGGGGCGCAGCAGACACTCCGGGTAAACGTCAGCATGGGGCGGGAGACGGCCGTCGCGAACATAGCGCCAGACCAGTATCGTATTTCGGCCCAGAATCTCGCCGAAGGGTGCTACATCGCCGGAAGCAGCGTCCTCGATCTGAGGGAAGCGCCCGGTGGTTCTCCCGTCACCGTAATGCTGGCGGCGGGAGGAGCCATTAACGGTCGTGTGATCGCCGGAAGGCGCAACGTATCCGATGTGGCCGTCATCCTGGTTCCTGCCGGAATTGATTCCCCCAATCGAGTTGTCTTTCCCGGCCAGGATTGGCGGTTTTCCTTCAACCAACTGCCTCCCGGTTCGTACCGCATTGGAACGCGGCTTTTGGGAGGGACGCCCAGTTCGAACTCGGGCGGCGAGCCGGAGCCGGAGGGGATGTTCCCAATTGAGGTGCCGAGCCGGGGCGCGGTGGAGGTTGATCTTCCCGTGTACGGCACGGAAAGCGGCGCATCGGGGGTCAAGGAGCCTTAGGGAGATCGGGCATGAGGATGAACGTATTCCTGGCGATAGTTATTGCGGCGGGCTCGGCGCTGGCGCAACCGACGGTGCAGAGCAAGTCCGACCCTGCATCCATCAGTGGTTTGATTCGCGACGCTGTAACCGGAATGCCCCTGACGGATGCCACGATTGAGATTGACGATCTCGGCGATTCATCATCAGCGCCGGTTGTCACCGTGAGCACCAATGCCGAAGGCAGGTACGAGGCGAAGGGACTTGAAGGACGACAATTCCGGATCAGCGCGAGTGTCCCGCCGCGTCCCACCGGCCGCCGATACAAGCCTGCCGCGAGAATTGTTACCGCGCGTCCAGGTCAGGAGCTGACCTCCGCCGATCTCGTCTTGTATTTTTTGCCTGCGATCTCTGGAACGGTAACCGACGAAAACGACGAACCTGTACCAAATGCCCGCGTACACCTAATCGAGCGCGAGTACGTGTTCGGTCTCCTCCGCTACCGGTTCAGGGACGCTTTTACAACCGATGAAAGCGGCCAATACCGGGTGGGGGGGAATACTACGCCTGGACGTGCATATCTGCTTATGGTCCGTGCGCGCTTCGGTTCTATCGAAGATAGGCTCGCTGCGATTTCCCCGTCGCCCGCGGACCCCAAGCTTCGGAAGCGGACGTTTGCCCCAACTTACTACCCTGGTACGGATTTGATCCAGAGCGCCCAGCCCATCGTTCTCGGACCGGGTGAGCTGCGTGAAGGGGTGGATATCCGCATCCGCCGGTCACGTTCGTATTGCATCAGCGGCACCCTAAAATCCGGCGGCGGTCCGCAGGGAATGGACTTCAGCATTGCCGAACAGGAACCAACATACATGGCTGGCGGCGTTTTGATGCGACCTGTCACCGGCACGACCGGCTCGGACGGCCGGTTCCGCATTTGCGACCTCCATCCGGGTGACTACGTCCTGACGGCCTATTCGAGTACAGCCGTGTCCCCAACGCCCGAGTTCTTCGTGCGTACGCCGATCACCGTCGCCGACAAGGATGTGGAGATTGCCGTCCAGGCCTTACCCCAGGTCACGGTGCGGGGCGAGATCGTTTGGGACGGAGATGCGCCTCCAGACCCCTTGCGCCTCACGGTCGCAGTGTCTAACGTTACTCGCGGTATTTCGTTCGTGGGCGAAGCAGCGCCTGATAATCCAAGCTACGCCGATTCACCTACTCCCTGGCGATACCGAATGACTGTCCCCGGCCAGTTCTCCTTCAACCACGTGTAC
Organism: Bryobacterales bacterium; assembly: GCA_963734625.1. GTDB lineage: Bacteria > Acidobacteriota > Terriglobia > Bryobacterales > Bryobacteraceae > CAVTHW01. Next base: position 48,555 of record CAVTHW010000017.1, read on the forward strand.
GAGGACGAGTACGCCGTCAAGGTCAGCGATCTCCCCACTGGCGCCTATGTCAAGGACATCACGTACAACGGGAGAAGCATACTGTATGATGCTTTCCGGGCGGGGCGCGAGTCCGGCCAGAGTTCGCTGCGAATCGTGTTGGCTCGCAATGGCGGCAGCATGACTGTGAGGATGGCCGATAAAGACGACAACCCGTTGCCGGATGTGACGGTCGTGCTCTTGCCGGAGCTCAGCCGTTCGGATGGTGTACTGGCTTCCGTGATGGTCGTCGGGCAAACTGACCAGAATGGCGAATGGTCGTCCTCGATTCTTGCGCCGGGCAAGTACTTCGTCATCGGCACCAGGGCGCTTGTAGACAAATCGCCGGAAGGGATCAGCAGGTTGACCGGGATGCGAACAAAGGCGTATGAACTCCAGATAAACTCGGGGGTGTCTGCCCGGTTGGTGCTTAAGCCTATTGCGGAATGAGCGGCTTTTGGGGAATATCGGAGACCCCACCGGGAACCGCAACCTATGGTTCACGCAACTGAGGAGGCTGCTCTCGCGGATTCGTACCACCAGGCAGGATCCAGAGGAGCGTGCCTGACTGCTGGAGCACCTGCTGGGCAGCAACAACTCGATCATTGCACTGTACGCCAGGACCGACGTCTTGCTGGCCAACACCGAACCGAGGTGAGGATGGGGGTTTTAGGGCATTCGCGTCGCTGCTTTGGGCTTGCATCAGCGCTAGTGCTGCTTGTGCTTGTATGTCCGGCCTTCGCCGACACCCTCGAAGGCCGCGTGGTCGAGAACCACACCGGCAATCCCATTGTCTCGGCGGAGGCGCGGGTTACCCGCATCGGCCAGAGCGGCCTTGCGACCGATATGGAGACCGATTCCGAGGGCCGTTTGCGCTCGCCAGACCTCGCTTCGGGCGAGTACAGGGTCGAGAACTCCAAGCTGATGGACTCTAACGCCATGGCCGAAGTCTTAAGTGAGTGGGCGGAGATTAACCCACATCAGGAGTGCCCAGCGAAGTGGACATCTAGAAAATGGGCAGTGACATGACAAGATTCCGACGGAGGCCAAGGATGCGGGGGCACGCGGCTTGGTGTGCTGCTATCGGTGTATTCGCGTCGGCGCTGCTGACGGGTGTGCTTTCTGCGGGAACCCTTGAGGTTAGGGTGCTTGAAGACCACACCGGCAACCCGCTGGCGAACGCGGAGGTTAGCGTGGCCCGGGTGGGCGCCGCCAATTTGGCAGCCGACCTGGAGACCGACAAGAGCGGCCTCATGCGGGTGGAAGGCCTGGCGGCCGGCGACTACGATCTGGAAGTCTCCAAACCCCTCTATGTGACCGTGAAGGCCAAAGTGCAGGTGGCGGACGACACAACGGCCTTGACTGTCCGCCTCGTCCGCTACGCGATCGTATCTGGACGGGTCACCGGAGCCAGCGGCGGGCCGGCGCGCAATGCCGTAGTGCGTGTGTTGGAGAGGTCCGGAGTCGACGGCCCGCTGAAGCCGCTTGGCGGTGGGCAGGCCGTTGACGAGAACGGCGAATACCGGATCTTCAACCTTCAGCCCGGCCAGTACGCGTTCGCCGTCTCTTACGGAGCCGACCGGTCGTCCATCGCTCCAAAGGCCGATGAACTCGGCATCCAATACTACCCCGGTAACGCGAATCCCCAGCTCTTCACAGTGACAGGAGGCGAGGAGTTCCGGGGTATCGATTTCTACTTTGGCGCCGGGCAGGTGTATCGCGTCAGCGGCAAAGTGGAGTATCTTGACCGCGTCACCTCGGTGCAGCTTAACTTGGCTCCCAGTTCGCAGCCGGAGTTGCCGGCGGGGCGCGGGACGGTTGATCGCAGCGACGGAACATTCCGCTTCGAAGGCGTGCCCTCGGGTTCCTACGACGTGTACGCAGCCGTTTACCAGGAAGGGGCTGCGCCCTTCTTTGGGAAGACTCATATTGAGATCGGCGCAGAGAACCTGAACGGCGTTGTGGTCCGAGCGCAGGAGCGGCGCGCCCTGAAGTTGACGCTGCGAGCGGAGAAAGATGCCGGCGGCTGTCCCACAAAGACTCGCGTTACGTTGAGGCCCGTCGAGGATTGGGGAGTATCCACTGAGCGCAGCCTGGATCTGGCGGCGGGCCGGGAGCTGACGGTGGAGAATCTGGCGCCGGGCCGGTATCGTGTGGACCCGGTTGTACTCAACGATACCTGCTCGACCACCGCAGCCGAAGTCGACTTGGCGACCGCGGACGAGGCGCCTCTGCTGGCGGTTTCAATCAAGAAGGTGGAACGTCCTGGCCGCCGCACCCTAGCCGGGCCGCTCATCATCGGCATCCCCACGCGGGCGACGGGAGGCAGGGAACTGGCCGGGGATGCGTAGCCAGGAGCCGAGGCGGCAGTCGAGGCTACAGTTGGGGCTATGCTTGTTGCTGCTGGTGCTGTAGATGGTGCGGCTGTTCATCGAAGGTAGGAACTAGGTACGCGTGTTGTGGACCCAGCTTGACGGCGGAGTTGGAGTTCGGTAAAGGCGGGCGAACGTTCGGGGGCGCCTACTCGGTGGTGGGCGTCCAGTTGGCCGGCAGGAGTTCGTCCAGCTTGGTGATGGAGTGCTGGGCCACCCGAACGAGCCATTCAAGACTGTTCTCATTGGCCGCACTGTAGTTGACCCCACCACCTACCCCAGCCCGGATGGAATCCGCCTAAAGGGGCTCGCGGCCTTTAGGCCGCGGCGCTCTCCTGTTTCTGCTGCAGGCTGTTGAGGTAGTCGGCGGCGCGCTGCGCGTGGGCGGCTGCCGAAAAGATGGCGCGCTTGTCCTCCTTCAGCACGGTGAGCCAGTGCCCGAGATAGGCGGCGTGGTCGTCCCGGATTTCCGGCGTGATGCCGAGGTCGGCGCACAGAAAAGCGGCTCCCAGTTCCGCGACAAGTTCCTCGCGGGCGTAGCCCGCGTCTCCGAAACGCTGGCGGCCGAAGTCGCGGTCAAGGCGGCTCTCGTGTTTCGTCCAGTGGGTCAGCTCGTGCAGGGCGGTCGCGTAGTAGCTCTCCTTGTCTTTGAAGGCCTCGAAGGGCGGAAGCTGTATCGCGTCGCGGGCGGGTGCGTAATAGGCCTGATTGCCGCCGTGGTGGATGGTCGCGCCGGTGTTGGTCATGAAGCGGTCGGCGTTCTCGATGCGCTCGGAGAGCGGCAAGGGGTTCTCCGGCTGCGCGTAGTAGTGCGCGGGCAAGCCTTCCACCTGCTCGACGTTGAAAACCGTGTATCCCTTCATGAACGGGATTTCGCGCTCGGTGTCCTCGCCTTGCTCGTTCGTCTCGGTCTTCGTGATGCTGTTGGCGTAAACGACAAGCGAGCCGTGCTCGCCCTTGCGCACCTGGCCGCCGAGTTCTTGCGCCTGCTTGTAGGTCATCCAGATGGGGGCCGCGTAGCCTTTGGCCATCGCGTCGCCCCACAGCAAAAGAATGTTCATGCCACGGTACGGCGTGCCGTTGTGACGGAGGGGCCGCGTGATGCGCCCGGCTGCGTGCTCCGCGTGCCAAGGCTTCAGCCATGTGCGGACGCCTTGCTCAAGGTCGGAAATGATGCGCTCGGTAACGCGGGTGTAAACGTCTTTTCGATTGGTCTGGGTGCTCATGGTTTTGCTCTCCTTAATGGGCTTTGGGTGTGCTGTGCTCATGCACATGCACCCCTGCCCACCGGCGAGGTCGGGGGTAGCAGAGCGCAAGGGCGCGCGATCCAGGAGGGGGATCACCCAGGCTGCACAAGCCGACGCTTTTTCAGGCGCGGAAGCTTGGGGAAACCCGGTCGGCGGCGAAGCTTTACCCTTGCGCGCCGCGGGGGGCGGCGCCCCCTAGGGATTGGAGTATTTGAATTGGAGTTTTTCCGCGAAAGGGATCGTTACCGGATATCGAACAGGCATTTCTTGGGGCAATGGAGTCACTTACCATCCGATCCCGGTTTCCGCACAGACCTGCTCGCCGGAGCCAAAGGGGTTGGCGTCAGCGCTCCATTCCGTGCCCATGAGATTCGCTTACGGCGTGATCCTGGGCGTGGGCTAATTCTGCACCAGAAGAATTCTCCTGGCCGAGGTTCTGTGCTGCGCCGGGGACTTCTGTGTGACTTTCGTCACTACCGATGGCGGAATGTTTGGACACGTCGCGACTCAGTTCGTCGCCAAGCTTGTCGGCGTGGTTGGTGTAGATTTGGGCGTCGTAGCGGCCACGCGAGACGGCGACGTAGGCCAGTCGAGAGTTGATGAGCTGCTCGTGGGCGTTCTCGGTATCCACATGAACCAAGACTCGGTCGGCGGTGGTGCCTTGACCGCTGTGGCTGGTGACAGCATAGCCGTAGTCGAGGTGCGGATGGTTGCGGAGGTTCAGATCGACCTCGCGCCCGGAGTCGAGACGGATTTGTAGGTGGCCCTCGGCGTCGATTGTCTCAATGGTCCCAAGTTCGCGATTGGCGATGCGTTCGTCCTTGTACGGCGCGGTGAATTGGACGCGGTCGCCGACGGAAAACTCTCGCTCCGCTTCGCGGTAGACGTTCACGCCCTGAAGGCGGCGCGGGTCGTAGGTGACCTGCTCGCCGTCGGCGTGCTGGACTGTGAGTAGGTTCCGGTCACCGTCCACGCCGGTGACATGGGCGTACTCGCCGCCTTCGACGCCGATCGCGCGGCTGCCCTTGGTGTAGCGGATCACGTCGCCGGGCGCGTATTGTGCGGCCCACTGACGGTCGGCCCCGGTGAGATCCTGCCGCGGAGTAAGAACTGATTGCCGGTGCTCCTCCCCGGAAACTACGCCTCTGGCTTGCAGCTCGTGATGGATAAGCCGGTTGATCTCCATGCGCGAGGTATTGTCAGGGGAGACAACTAGCGTGTTTTCTGGGGCCTCGGCGTAGCGCTCTGCTATCGCTTTCATGCGCTCCTGTGGATTGGCGAACTCGTGCACCCGTCCCTGCTCGGCCAGATTCTGGATTGCTTCGCACACTTCGCCGCGGGCAAGCTGCTCCACGGCTTTCCTAAGCAGAGGGTCTTTTTGGCGGACGATTTGATCAAGCTGGGCGGTGTGCATTCCGGCCTGCTGCAACTGCTCGAACGGCTTTCCGGCTTCGACTCCCTGGTGCTGGCGCGTGTCTCCCACGAAGATCACGCGGTCTCGGGTGTGTAGTCGCGTGAGGAACTCATGCACCTGCTTGGTGCTCGCCAGACTTGATTCATCGACGAAGTACAGACGGCGGGCTCCATCGTCGGCTTTCTCGCCCCGTGCCAGGTGATGTTGCAATGTGTGTGCGTTAATGCCCGCTTCTTCGAGTTGCTGCACCGCACGGGAAGTTGGGGCGAGGCCTTCGACCCGATAGCCTTGCTGTTCGGCGGCTGCGCGGATGGCCGCGAGTGAAGTAGTCTTCCCTGCACCGGCGGTACCCTGCAAGCCGATTACCTGATCCCGGCTCGCGAGAATCTCATCCACCACCATGCGCTGGCTGCCGCTCAGATGCGCCAATCGTTCCTGTATGCGCTCGCCCTCCGGCTCGGAAGCGATGGGAGCATAGCGGCCTCGTCCAGACTGCATCCGCGCGATGTTGTCTCGCTCTAAATTGACCATTTCGCGCGTAGTCAGCATCGGCCCGACTCTCTGGAACTCACCACTACGAATCCGTGAGTCCAGATTAGCTTTCACCTCCGTGAGCGTGGCTTTGCCCATGGATCTTCTGAGTGCGTCACGAAGCAGTTCGCGCTCCTCTACGACGGCCTCCCGCTCCATATGGCGGTCGCGGGCCCACGTCACGGCTTCCTGGGCGTGCTTGGCGGGTTCCGTGCGATCCTGCTGGACACCTTTGTCACGCGCCTGGTCTACGACATACTGGGGTTGATTCCCGAATGCGTCGGCTACTTCTTGGTGCCTCGCCAGCATCTCTTCTGGACTGAGCGCGATTTTGGCGTCGCGCGTTCGGTGCGCCGCGATCTGGGCAGGTCCGGCGCCCTCCAAGCCCTGCTCTTCAAGATGGGCTTTGATCTGCTGGCTGCGCGGGCTGCTGGCTTCCAGATATTCCTTTGTGTAGCCTCGGATTTCCGGTGCGCCGTTCTTGCCGGCATCGAGTGCATATCCGAGCGCTTTCAATCGCGACGCCAGTTCAGATTGATAAACGGCGGTAGCGTACTGCTGACTCTCGTAGACCTCCCGCGGCTGAACGGCTCGCGTGTTTCCGTCCTTCGTCTCGGTCACATTGAAAAACACCACGTGCGTGTGTAACTGGGGAGCGGAGTAGCCGTCCACGGGTCGGGCGCTGTCGTGCTCGAACTTCGCTGCGGCCCATTTCCCGGTGGTCTCAGCCGGATGGTTGCCGCCGATGCGAGCCTGGACGTAGCGCTCCAGCTCGCCCACTGCAATGCTTACGCTCGCCCTGTGCGCATCGCGCACGCGTTCATCGCCTCCCACCAAGGCCGTGAGCGAAACACTTTTGGGCGCACTAAACGTGGCGTCCCAGCCGGAGCGGTGTTCCATGGTCTTCACGGACTCACCACGTTCGTTTTCGTACTCGAACGAATCACGATGCCGAACGAGTTGCTCTCCGGTTTCCGGGTGCTGGCCATTGGCGAGCCGGGCAAACTGTTCCTCGGTGACTTCGCCGGTGAGACCCCACTGCGCCGCCAACTTGCCTTGCCACTCGCCTCGTACTTGATTGCTCTGGGTGTAGTAATTTTGCTCGGCGGATGTGAACTCACTCCGGTGATACGCCTGCGCCTGGCTCGCGCTGAGCGGTCTGGAAATGGTCACCATGGGTCTACCGCGAGTTCGTCAATCGAAGATTGAGTGCTGCGGGCTTTCCTCCCGCTCCTGGGATTTCTCCCCAGTCGGCTGCGGACGGTTTGGTGGCTGGGCAGTGATGTTCTGGACTGGCGTGTATCCCTCGATCGGGCGGGGGATGAAACCACGCTGCTTCCGCTCGGGCGGAACCCAGGGAAACGTCACCGGCACGACCAGGTTTTGGGACTTCAAATAGCCGCTCAGGTTGGGCAGGCCCTGGATCACGGAATCCATCACCAGCGGTTCGACCCGACGCTCCAGGTGATAGGTCTTGCTCTTGCGCTTCCGGGTATCGAAGGACCGCGACATTGGCTCGGTTCGGCTCTCCTTCAGTCGCTCAATCTCGACATTGCCAATAGTTTCACTGATCCATTTGGCGGCGCGTGGCTCGCTGGTGCGCAGGAAGATCTTCGTCATCGGTTGCGAAAGCATTGTCTCGGCTTCGATGCCGTAGCGCGCTTCCAACTGGGTGCGGCCCTGGAAACCCAGCACCAGCCGGAGGTTGGCTTTGCGCGCTTCAGTGACGGCCGTTGGTAGCTGGGGTAGCCGCTGTAAGCTGGCCAGTTCGTCGAGGATGATCCACACGGGGCGCGCTCCGCCCTCGGCGGATGTCATCAACCGCAGGAGCAGCGAATCGAGCCACAGGCTCACGAGGGGACGCAAGCTTTCGCGAATCTCGTGGCGGCTGGGCAAGAACAGCCAGCCTGCGCGTTCGTGAGCCCAAGTCGCGGCGCTCCAGCGGCCTTGGCCCTTCTGCTCCGTGGGCAGGAGACGAAACGCGGGGGCGACCTGGTTGAAAGTGGACTGCACAGCCGCGCGCTGGCCGCCCGCCGTGGGAGCTACGAAGGGAGCTAGCGCCGTTCCTTCCAATCGCTGGTCGATCTCCTCGAAATGGCGCATCCAATAGGTCAGTAGTTCCGGCGTGGGCTTGTAGCGCGTGACTAAATAGGCAAAGATGCTCCGTGCTGCCTCGGTGAAAAAGGGATTCTCGTGGGGTTTATCTGGAAACAGGGAGTTGGCCACGGTCAAAGCTTCCGGAGCGTAGCGAACCTCATCGGAAGGGGTCCAGTACGGCATGCGCTCGTCTACGGGATTGAGGATCAGATCGCCTCGGGCCGGGTCGTAATACTGAGGCGTGAACTCCAGCGCAGGGTCGTACACGATGGCGCTTTCGCCTCGGGCGCGGATTTGCGGAAGAAGCTGGCGGATGAGCGAAGATTTCCCGGTGCCGGAGTCTCCGAGAAGCAGCAAATGGCTTGGCTCTTCGTGGCGCGGGATGCGGACCATGTGGCGCTGCGGATAGCTCGACAGCCGTTCGCGGACAGTGAGCGCGTCGGTTGTCGCGAAACCAACTCCGTCGGAGCGTTTGAGCTTATTGAACTCGGCGCGCGTCACTCGGACGGGTCCTTGGCGGACGCGGCCCTCTTGAAGCTGGCGCATCGCTTTACGGTCCTGTGCCATTGCCCAGGGCAACAACAGCAGGAACGCAAGACCACCGTAGACCGCTCGCAGGGAGAGGTCCCAGAGCGTCTGGCCGTCGTAGATCAAGTTGGTGAGTGCGGCGTGGAGTTTGGCGTTATCGAACTCGTTGTGCAGCCATTCGAGGCGTTGGGCACCATGCTTTCTGGCTGCTTCCGATAGGGCAAACGGCATTGCCGTCTGTGGTGGGATTCCCGCCGGAACAATGACCGGACGAACGTCACTGTCGTTCACAAGGAACTGTCGGTTCTTCGGGTAGTTGGCAACCAGCAGGCGGTATTGGCTGGAACTGCCACGCGTCGTGAATATGTACGTGAGCAAGTAGTGGCGCTGGAGCGGAGTCCACTGCCGCTCGACAACCAAAGTGAGAACGACCGCTGGGAAAAGCAGTGCGATGATGAGCACGCCCCAGGTAAGAATGGGTTGCGGTGGGGATACTTCTTGACGCCAGTCTGAGTTCATTCCCGGCCTCCGGCCGCCTGTGGTTCCTTGCCGTTTTGAACTTGAATCAGGAACTCAACGGCGCGTTTGATTTTGGTGGAGTCGGCGCGTTCGACGATGCTGGCCATTTGTTCGCGGGTGACTTTGCCGTCGCTGGTGAAGACGTAAACCAGGTTCCCGACGATAGTGCGGAGGCCGATCACTTCAGCCAAAAGAGCCTGCTCAACCGGAGTGCCCGTGGGATGGTCGGCAACCTTGAGGAGCACCTCGCGGCACCATTCGCCGAGCGGTTTCCCGGTAGCTTCCGCCAGGGTTTGGAGACGCGCGAAGTCGGCTTCCGAGACGCGAACGCCGATGCTCTTCGTGCGGAACTGTGAGCGGTCCTGCATACTGCCTGCCTCAACGCTACGTCGTCAAGTCAACGAGTTAACGTAGGCGAGCGTCTCTTGCTTCTTAGCCCGTTGGTTCAGCGCAAGCGCCTGCGCAACAACACGTTCCCTTACGCAATCGCGGCGCTTGCATACGCCACCCTGCAAGGGGTGACGTGTCATCCCTTTCAGCCGGTGCGCAGCACCGTCCGACGCCGCGCCTGGGACTAGACCTCTCCATACGTCAGCGAGAGCTCCTCCATCGTCTCCGCGTTCACTCGCAATGCCTCCATCTCCGCTTGCCACTGGCCGCCTCCACAGGCACGCAGATGCCCCACCGCGGGCAAAAATTCTCGCCGTACCTGTTTCCCATCGCATATACCGCCGTTCTTGGGAGGCGCGAAGAGCTTCTCTATAGGTGTTCCAGGGCCGTTGGACGGACCCAGAAACCGCTGATTTCACAGCGCCCATGACACCCTCCAAGCAGCATCGTGGGGCAAGTTCGGCTATTTGTCAAAAGCCCCGCAGGTGCGACCCTTCGAACCCCGGACCAGACCTTTCTGAGGCCACTTTTGCAATGTTCCCGATTCTGCCCGAGAATGTGGCCATTGAGGAGTCCGGGTGTGCCATTCACCTCCCCCGGTCGGCGTGCTACGTTAGTGGCCAGGCCAAACCTCGTCGAGCCATTCCAAGGAGAACGAATGGCAAGACGGGAATTTCAGAAGCCCCAGGTGCTGAAGCACGAGGGGCGTCGAGCGTATTGGTATGTCCGGTACCGCGTGAAAGTGCTCACCGCGCCGGGACAGTTTGAAAGAGAGGAGAAATGGCACCAGCTCGGTTATTGCGACGAGATGACCAAGCGACAGGCAGAGCGTCTTCGCGACGAGATCCTGCGCAAGGTCAACGACCAAGTCTACACGATCCAGAATCAGTTACCGTTGGGTGAGTTTGTGAAGCTCTACCTCCAACAACACGTACCCACACTGGCGCCCGGTCCAAGGCAGAAGTACACCTCCCTCCTCCAGAACCACATCCTGCCGGCGTTCGGCGAGAAACGCATGTGCGACATTCGAACCGACGTTGTCCAGGCTTTCCTCAACCAGAAGGAAGCCGAAGGCCTCTCGTGGTGGACCCGGAATGACCTGAAAGGCATCATTTCTGGCCTCTATACGAAGGCAGCGGACTGGGGCTACTGGCAGGGTAAGAACCCAGTGCTGCGAACGAGCCTCGGCCGGAAACGGGCTCGCAGGCAGAAGCGCATTCTGACCGGCGCGCAGATCCGGGCTCTGCTCGCGGAGTTGCCAGCGCTCATTCAAATGATGGTCCTGACCGCGATCTCGACCGGGATGCGGATCTCAGAGATCATCGGCTTGAAGTGGCAGTGTGTCGACCTCGAACGAGGTATGGTGCGGGTTCAGGAGCGGAACTACCGTGGCGATACGGACGAACCAAAAACGGAGCGCTCCAAGCGTGTGCTCGCTTTGGGGGCCCTCCTCGACGAGTATAGGCGCGTGTGCCCGCCGAATGCCTCGCCCGATGACTACGTGTTTCACTCCGAGGGGGAACCGATGGACGATCGGCAACTCCTCCGCCGTTATCTGCGTCCAGTGGCGAAGCGCCTCGGCATCTACTTCCTCGGATTTGGTTGGCACACGTTTCGCCGGCAGAATCTGACCGTCATCCAGGAGGAAGGCGCCAACCCATTCGAGGCCATGGCGCAGGCCGGGCATTCACGCCTGGTGATGACCGGGGAGTACACGATCGTGGGTCTCAAGCGCAGGGAAAAGGCAGTGCGGAAGTTGCAGAAGCGATTGTTCCAGACCGGTCTCCAGAAGGCCGGTTAGTCAGAATTGTGCGGGAATTGTGCGGGATTCGGAAGGGTGCAGAAGCGGTGAAAGGCTTGGAAGTAATTGAGAAGATTGGTGGACCTGGTGAGATTCGAACTCACGACCTCTTCCATGCCATGGAAGCGCGCTCCCAACTGCGCCACAGGCCCATCGTTTTGAACGACTCGTTCTATTATAGTACAGACATGGATCGAGATCAGGCTTGGCAGATTCTTTGCGAATTCACGAAGTCGGAAAGCCTCCGGCGCCATGCGCTTGCGGTGGAGGCGTGCATGCTGGCCTACGCCCGCAAGCTCGGCCAGGACGAGGTGCAGTGGTCCGTAACCGCCCTGCTGCACGATTTCGATTGGGAGATCCACCCCGAGGCTCCCGACCATCCGGTCAAGGGCGAGCCCATCCTGGCCGAGCGCGGGGTGAGCGAGGAGATCCGCCGCGCGGTGCTCTCTCACGCCACCTACAGCGGCGTGTCGCGCCAGTCCCCGCTCGAGAAGGCTCTGTTCGCCTGCGACGAGATCTCCGGCCTTCTGACTGCCATCTCGCTCGTCAAACCGCACCGGAGCATCTTCGAAGTGGACTTCGCCTCCGTGAAAAAGAAGATGAAGGACAAGGCCTTCGCCCGCTCCGTCAACCGCGAGGAGATCGTCCAGGGCGCCGCCGAACTCGGGGTTCCGCTGGAGGAACACGCGAACACCTGCATCCTGGCCATGCAGGGAATTGCCGATGAATTAGGCCTGCGGGGAGTTTGACATCGTCGAGCGTCCTCTCAAGACCCTTGAGCGAGTGCTGTCCAAGGCCGGGCTGGGGTCGCGAACCCAGGCCCGTAAGTGGATCGGGGCGGGCCGTGTCGCCGTAAACGGGAAGATCATCAGCACTCCGGATCACTGGACCGACATGGAGCGCGACCGGGTCACGCTGGACGGGCGCCCAGTGCAGTCAGTCCGCAAAATCTATCTATTCCTGTACAAACCCAAGGGCTATCTAACCACTTACAAGGATCCCGAGGGCCGCGCCACGGTCTATGACCTCCTGCCGGACATCGACGATTACGTATTCCCCGTCGGCCGTCTCGATCTCGATACCAGCGGCCTGCTGCTCTTGACCAACGATACCCAGTTCGCCGAGCGCATCGCCAACCCCTCCTACAAAGTCTCCAAGACATACCTGGTCAAGGCCGCGACGCGGCTCACCGAGGAACAACTGGAGATGCTGCGCGGCGGGGTTGTCTTGAACGACGGGCCAACCGCACCCGCTGCCGTCACCAGATTGAGGGAATCCAGCGGCAAGACGTTCTTCGAGATCACCATCTCGGAGGGACGCAACCGGCAGGTGCGGCGCATGGTGGAGGCCCTCGGGAGCAAGGTGCTGAAGCTGGTCCGGACGGCGATCGGACCGATTCGCATCGGGGACCTGCAAATTGGAAAACACCGCCCCCTGACCGCCGCGGAGGTCAGGCTGCTGGGAGGCTCGCCTCCAGCGCCCGGTCGCGCGCCGCGTACCCGCAAGCCACCACGGTCAGGAACATCATGAGCACCTCGCTGTCGCCCAGGTTCAGCTCGAAGACGCCCTCCACCATCACCGCCAGGACCACGGCCACGCATCCCTGCAGCAGGGCCTTGGCTTCGCCCGGCCCGGGAGGCAGTTTCCGGATCGCGCTCAGGAAGTCGAAGAGCACTTTCACCAGCAGCCACACCAGCATCAGCATGGTAGGCACGCCGCGCTCGGCCGCGTAGTGCACGTAGATGTTGTGGAGGTGTCCGTACCAGCCCAAGGGCAGGGGCCGCGGGATGTCCGGCGGGACGTAGCGGTCAAACTGCGGCTTGACTTGCTCGGGCCCGACTCCGAACCAGGGATGGGCCTTGATCATCTCCCAGCCGGTTCGCCAGCACACGATCCGGAACTGGTTCGAGTCGACGTCGCCGCGGGGCTGGAACACGCTCACCAACCGGCCGCGTACCCACCCCGGTGAAAACCATATGCCCACCACCAGCACCACGGGCAGCGCCAGCAGCAGCCATTTGCGCCGGCGCCAAACGAGGTACACTCCGCCCGCCCCGGTTGCCAGCCAGACGCTCCGGGTCAAAGTCAGCACAATGGCCGCCGCCAGGATGAAGGCCGAGATCGCACCGAGCCACCTCGGCTTCCGGCGGGCGAATGGCGAGAAAAGCAGGAAGGCCGCCAGCAGCAGAAACACAATCATCAGTTGCCCGCTGAAGGTCATCCAGTTGCTCGAGAAGCCGGAGATGCGCTGTCCCACGTAGTTCTCGTAGAATTTCAGTCCCGCATATTGCGCGTCGCTGTACTTTTGGCCGAACTGCACCAAGCCGCGGGCAGCCGTGATCGTGGCCGCACCCGCCCAGCAAAGGAACAGGTTCCGCACGTGCGCCAACTCCCGGAAAGTCGAATACACCACCAGGAGCAGGAAAAAGACTATGAACTTCCGCATCTGAGGCCGGCCCGAGGTGGGGTCTCCCGACACGATCGCGGAGACCACGGTTCCGGCTATGAACAGCCCGAGCGGCAGCCAGATTGGCGGCAACCGCAGCTTAAGGTCCGAAAACAGAAGTGCGATCAGGGCGGCGCCGAGCAGAATCTGCCCGACCGCGATCGAGAAAACGACCGCTACCGCCGAGCCGCCGGCCAGCCAAAACGCGGCTCGCGACATGTAGGATTCCGAGGAACTCATGGGCTGCTTGCCACCGATGGGTGAAACATTCCAAGTATGACAAACGGCGCGGGAGCCTGGGGTGTGATAAGTTCTTGGAAGTATGGCAAGCCGAAGCGTCAACAAAGTCATTCTCTTGGGACACCTGGGCCGGGACGCCGAAACCCGGTTCACCACAGGCGGCGCCGCCCGCACTACATTCTCAGTAGCCACCAGCCGGAGGTGGAAGGATCAGCAGACCGGCGAGTGGAAAGAGGAGACCGACTGGCACAACGTCGTTCTCTGGCGCCAGGAAAACGTGGCCAATTACCTGACCAAGGGCAAGCAGGTCTACATCGAGGGCCGCATACAGACTCGCACCTACGACGATAAGGACGGCAAGAAGGTCTACACCACGGAGGTGGTGGCCGACGACGTGATCCTGCTCGGCGGCCGCGGGGCTGAAGGCGCCGCGCCGGAGGAGTCGCAATCGCGCCCGGTCTCGAGTCCGCGCAATGCCCCGCATCCGGCCGCCGCGCCGGCTTCGGAAGGACCGGCCTCGGACCTCGGCGTTACCGACGACGACGTTCCGTTTTAACCGGTCAGCCCAACTGCTCGAGCGCCGTCTGGAGCTCGTCGCGGGCGTGGGAGTTGCCTGATCGGGCGGCGGCCTCTATCCCGCGCCGGTACATGGCACGGGCATCGTCAAGCCGTCCGAGCTTCTCCAGCGTCTGGCCGGCATGAAAACCGGCGTAAGCGTGGTCCGGGGTCGCCGTTAGCAGGGTTTCGAACTGTGCCACGGCCTCCTCGAACCTGCCGGTCTGGATGTACTCCATCGCCAGCCCGTAGCGCGCGAGGCTGTCGCTGGGATTGTGCGCAAGAATCTCAGTCAGGGCTTCCATTCGGCCGGTTGGCATTGCGGTCCTCCTCTCCATGATAAGATACCGGCCATGGATGGCCGACCCGTACGCGAATCGATCTCGGAATACGCCGAACTGGCGCTGCCCAACGACACCAATGCCCTGGGCACGCTGTTGGGCGGGAAAGTGATGCACCTGGCGGACCTGGCGGCAGCCATGGCCGCCATGCGTCACGCCCGTTCGACGGTGGTGACCGCGTCAATCGACAGCATGACTTTCTTGCACCCGATCCGTGTCGGCCAGCTCGCGATCGCGCGCTCTTCGGTCAACCGGGTCTTCAACACCTCCATGGAAGTGGGCGTGAAAATCCTGGTGGAGGATCTCGTCACCGGAGAGACGCGCCACACTTCTTCGGCCTACCTGACTTTCGTGGCGATTGATGCCCACGGCGGCCGTGTGCCGGTGCGCCCGGTGATCCCGGAGAGTGATGAAGAGAAGCGCCGTTATGAGGAAGCCGGGG
>CAVTHW010000018.1:0-344239 GCA_963734625.1 Bryobacterales bacterium
ACCAACCCGCTTGCGGCCGGGCGGCGAGCGTGCGTGCTTGTGGATCGCCGCGGCCGCCGCTGCCTCGCCGCCCCGAACCGCGCGAGCCCATCCGCCATCGCGCGGACGTGACCTCGCCCAACCTCGTGCTCCGAGAGCATGACTCCGATCGGATCACCCTCGCGCTTTACCCCCCCCGTCGCATGAGTTCGGGGAAAAGGACATCCTCCTCCTTCCCGCGACCTCCGCTTCAGTGCTGCGCGAACCACCCCAGCACCTGCCGTCGGAACTCCGCCGGATTGGCGGAGTATGCGGCGGTGTGGCCCGCGTTCGGAACCAGCCAGAGAACCGTCTTCGGATTTGCGCGCGCCAGCATCTGCGAGTGCCAGGAGGGCGTCTCCGCGTCCAGGACGCCGTGGATCAGCAACACCGGCGTGGAAGTCCGAGACATGGCGGCCAGTGGGGATGCCCCGCGAAAGTCCAGTCCATAGATCAGGCGGGCGTAGAGCATCGAACCGGCCACCAGCATCTTGGCAGCCGGCGCAACCAACGGCCCTGGCAACCCCGAGAGATGCTGCACCCGGTACTCCCCTACGCTCCTGAGGTCGGCATAGGAACACTCCGCCGCAATGGCTCGGAACTGCGGCCGCAACGCCGAGGCCTCAATCAGGACTGCTCCCCCGAGAGACTCACCCAATCCGTAGAGGTTGCTGCATCCTTGTTCCCGCAACCGTTCCGCCCACGCTAGAATGTCGTACTTCTCCAGAAGGCCGTACGTAACGACGTCTCCCCCGCTTCGCCCGTGTCCACGCCCGTCGGGGACCAGTACCGCGTAACCGGCTTGCAGAAACATGGGCGCAAACCCAACCGCTCCCGATCTGGAATCTCCGATGCCGTGCAGCAGCACAACGCAGCCGCGGGGCGGTTCGGACAGAGCAAAGAACCACGCCTCTAACACGGCGCGATCGAACGTCCTTACCGTAACCGTCCTGGCTACCACACCGGGCACTGTCGGCATGGCCCCAACGGAAGAAGTGCGCCTGGGCAGACGCATTGTCGCTTCGCTGAAGATCGCCGAACCGGCCACCAGGAATCCGGCCAAGCCGGAAAGTACCCACGCAGTTATCCTGATCACGCGCGAAATCATCTTCTCCACTTAATTACGCCGTGTCGGGGCGTAATGTTCCTGATCGAGGCTTCCATCCACAAACCTGACAGGACCTCCGCAAAAGGGTTAGGAGAACCAGCCCTTTCCCGGGGGGTGCCTGGAGCTCCGGCCAGGAGTCCGCTTCTGGGAAGTCGATGAGTGTGGGCAGTCGATGGGCCCCGAGAAACGGCCAACTCTACCTCCGAAACCGGCCCCTGGCCGCTCCAGGACCGCGACCATCTCGACGCGCCGAGCACGCCGATGCACTTCCGCAACTTCTGGCTTCGTCCGTTAGGGACCAGGGCGCCGCCTCAAACAGCCTGCAATCTTTGTGCGGGGCCTGAGTGCGGCCCTCACCCCGCGCGACCCATCTTCCAATAGACCGTGTACTTCTGGTCGATGATCTTGTAGAGCGGCGTCAGGGTCATCTCGGCGCTCTGGCCAGCGGTACGGAAGGTCAACGGCCGCCCCGGCACGGGCTTGAGCCAGGATTCGGGCGCGGCTGGGTCGCCTCGCAGCTCAGGGAACGGCACCTCAACGGGCTTGAAAGCAGGACCCATCGGGCCGAACACTTTCACCTGGGCCGGATCGATTCGCCCCATTTCGCCGGCGAGCACGATCGGCCCGTAGAGGACCGCGGCGATCGTCGCGTCGTCCGGCATGGCCTCGCAGTGAAGCTGCATCGGCAATTCCACTTCGACTCTGTCGCCCTTCTTCCACACTCTCGACAGCATCAGATAACTCGACGGGGCTGCTGACATTTCGATACGCCTGCCATTGAGCCTCACGCTCGCTCCCCGAGTGGCCCACCACGGCACCCTGATTCGGAGCGTCATTTGCGTCGGCCGGGCTGCTTCCACTTGAAGAGCGGTCCCTGGTTGCTCGGGGAACTTGGTGGACTGCCGGATGCGGACTCCTTTCTCCGCCCATTCCACATCCGAAGCGATGAACAGGTTCACGTACACTCCCTGGTCATCGTGGAAGTAGATGCTGTCATTGAGCTTGGAGTACTCCTCCACACCCGAACCGGTGCAGCACCAGAAGGACGCCAGTTCGGTTCCGAAGGTCTTCCAGGAGCCGGGGTTCAGCCCGAGGTAGTACATGCTGGCGCCGGTCTCGGGATGGATGGTTCCGAGCCGGTGGTTGAAAAGCGTCCTCTCGTAGTAGTCGAAGTATCGGGGGTCCGGCGACCATTGGTACAGGTGCCGGGTGAGCTTCAGCATGTTGTATTCCTTGCAGCACTCCGCGGTGTTGGGACTCATACGCAACTCGGCTGCAAGCTGGCCAGGGTCGGTCAGCCAGAGTTCACGGTTGCTCGTGCCGCCGGTCACATAGCAGCGGGAGCCCGTCACCTCATCCCAGAAGAAACTCGCGATTTCGCGGTAGCGCGGCTCCCGGGTCAGCTCGTACCGGCGCGCGGCGGCCGTCACCTGCGGGATGTGCGTGTTGGCGTGCAGTCCCTTCAGCTCGTCGCGGTGCAAGGCCAGCGGGTCGAAGAAGCGCTTCTTGTCGAAGCGGCCCGCGATCTCCGCATAGCGTGCCTTCCCGGTTACTGCCCAGAGGTCGCAGAGCACTTCACCCATGCCACCGTACTCGACGTCGAGTACCTTTTGCATGCGCTCCTGGCCCAGCGGCTCCGTCCACCGGTCCACCCATCCCGCCATGTTCTCGACCACCGAGAGCGCCTGCTGGTTGCCGCAGTGCTGGTGCATGTCCAACAGGCCCGCCATGATCTTGTGCAGCGTGTAGAAGGGAGCCCAGACTCTCTTCCCCTCCCGCAACCGGTCCCAGAATTCCAGGGGGTAGGCACTCAAGTACCCGTCCTTCAGAGCGGCCTGGCACCGGGCAAGCTCGGCAACCATGCCATCGGCCTTGGTCTTCAGCTCCGCGTCGCCGGTCGATGAGTAGCTGAGCGCGCATGCCGAGAGGTAGTGCCCCGTGAAGTGCCCGCGCAGCTCCCCCTTGGGTTCTTCCCAGCCGCCGAGGGGCTCGGCCGAGGACGGCAGACCCGCCGTTACCCGGAAGGTATGGAGCAAACGGTCTGCCGGCAGCCTGTGGAGATACTTTCGATTGACCTCCTGCGCGTCCTTGAACGGCCCGCCGGCCAGCCGGACGGCTGTCATAGGGAAGGGTCGAGCCTTGAGCGGCAGGTCGTTGCGGAGGATCTGCGTCGTGGCCCATTGGGTGGCTGTCGCCGCTTCGGGCAACATGGCGGCGGCGGCGAGGAACTGCCTTCGGTCGATTCCAGCATCGTTTGCGGTCATTTCACCAGGACCCTCCAGTGTGGGATTGCGGTCACGTTAAAGTATGCATCTTGGCTCCGCCCCCGGCAAGAGCCGTGAACGATGGCGTGAACGGTGGCGCTACAATGACCTTGCCAGGAGAACACATTCAAAATGAGACGGCGTGATCTTCTCACCGGTATGGGTTTCGGAAGCTTCTCGTTAGTCGTTCTTGCGGACCAACTCCCTCCGGCTCCGCAGTCCTCCCTCACGGAAGCGCTCCGGCGTTCGTTCGACCGCATCGCGCCGCCCGGGACCCGGCCGATGGTAGCGAACGAACCACACATGGCCATGGTTGAACTGGAGACGGACGTGTTTGTCGCAGGCGGGGGCCTCGCGGGTGTATGCGCAGCCATCGCCGCGGCTCGCAATGGCGCGCGGGTGGTGCTCGTGCAGGATCGTTCCTGCCTCGGGGGCAATTCGTCGAGTGAAGTGAAGATGCACGTGGTGGGCGCGAATTCCCATGCCGGGCGGTCTGGATGGCGGGAGGGCGGCCTGATCGAGGAGTTTCGCCTGGACGACGCGGTCAACAATCCCCAGCGCTGCTTCGAACTGTGGGATCTCCTGCTCTACGACAAGGTCATCAGCGAACCGAACATCACGCTGCTGCTGGAGACGGTGCTTTGCTCGGCTGCCATGAAAGACGGACGCATAGACAGCGTTTTGGCGCGCTGCGACAAGAGCGAACAGATCTATCGTGTCCGCGCCAAGTTGTACGTCGACGCCACGGGAGACAGCCGGCTGGGCATCGAAGCGGGAGCGGAGTTCCGCTTGGGCCGCGAGGCACGGAGCGAATTCGGCGAGTCGCTGGCGCCGGAGCAGGCGGACCGCCAGACGCTGGGCAGCAGCATTCTGTTCACTTCAAGGCGTTACAGCGGGCCAATGCCCTACGCCCCGCCCAAGTGGGCCCGCAAGATCTCGAAGGAGCACCTCCGCTTCCGCTCCGCCGGGCCACAGAACTGGGAGTACGGCTACTGGTGGATCGAGTGGGGCGGCGATAGAGACCTGATCCGCGACAATGAACGGATCCGGTTCGAGTTGCTGTCCATCGTCACCGGCGTCTGGGACTACATCAAGAACAGCGGCACGTTTCCGGAAAGCAGCCCTTTTGCGCTGGACTGGATCGGCATGATGCCAGGCAAGCGCGGCAGCCGCCGCCTGGTCGGAGATGTGATTCTCACACAGCAAGATCTGATGCGCGGCACCTGGCCGGATGCGGTCGCCATGGGCGGCTGGCCCATGGATGACCATCCGCCCGGTGGCTTCGACCGCGCCGACCTTCCTCCGAACCGGACCCTGACCACCCCGGAGGTGTACGACATCCCGCTGCGTGCGCTGTACAGCAGGAACGTCACCAATCTGATGATGGCCGGACGCAATATCAGCGCGACGCACGCGGCATTCACCAGCAGCCGCGTCATGGCGACCTGCGCGTGTGTGGGGCAGGCTGCCGGAACAGCCGCCGCTCTGTGCTGCGCTCAGGGCATCAGTCCTCGAGAGCTTGCATCCAAGGAGACCGCAATTGCCCGGCTCCAACAGACTCTGGCGCGCCAGGACCAATCCATCCGGACGGTGTCCAACCGGGACGTGAGCGACCTAGCGCGCACCGCGACGGTGAAGGCCTCAGCGGAGGCCGGAGAGGCCAGGGCCGCCCGCGTCATCGATGGGATTGACCGGGATATTCCCGCGAATAAGACCACGGGCAAGCCGGGCGAGATTCACCATTGGGCGGCGCCCTTAGCCTCGGAGGGGGCCTGGATCGAGCTCACCTGGGCTCGCCCGGTGAGTGTCCGCGAGGTGGTACTCAAGTTCGACAGCGGCTTCGAGCGTGAGATGACGCTTACCGCATCGGATTCCATCACGCGCAGGATTATCCGCGCCGCACAGCCGGAAACGGTTCGGGACTACACTGTCTCCGTCCGGGAAGCCGGCGGCGGGACCCGGACTGTCGCCTCCGTGTCAGCGAATCATCAGCGTGTGAACCGCGTGCTATTCGAAGCGATAGCAACAACGACCCTGCGAATCCACGTCCACCGCACGAACGGCATCGAGGAGGCGAGGATCTTCGAAGTGCGTTGCTATTCTTGATCGTCGGGCTCCACCCCGCCCAGCTTCTAGGAAACGTTCGACCGGACGACGGATGTCTGTTACTCATGAAGAGAGGCGTTAAGCACGTGATCTTCAAGTCCGAAGAAACGCCGGCTCAAAAGCCGGCGGCTGGCTGAAAGCCAGAGCCCACGTGGGCATTCTGTCTTAGCGGCTTAGTCACGTCGGCGTCCACTTTTGTGTCGCGCACCCAAATGGGCTTGGAACTCGAATGATTCTTGGTTACGCTGTGCCATAGCGAAAGCCGCTTTCTCCTTGGCGCTAAATGCTGTGTGGAAACTCAGTTATGCCAGAAGAAGCGGCTTTTTCTAGACCCCGCGCGAGAAAAAGCGGTTAGCCGGGGGATCCCGTCTGCCGGGAGAAAACGGTCCCGCTGGTCATTGGGCCGCTTCACCTCCACGTGGCCGGCCGGATTCCGACCGATACCGGTCTCCTTGGACCAGACGGTCGCCCCGGGCCCCCAGGTAGGCCGAGATAGGCGTGCTCGGCACCGCCGCAGAGGAGCCCCGTCTCCCCATGATCCAGGCCGATCAGCGAGTCAAGGAACTGGGGTTTACGAAATCGCCGTGGCAGGTGCACCTTCCTGTGTTAAGCTCTTCCTGCTGGAGTTCCGTGAGGGGAGGGCGAGATGAGAAAGTTCAAGTGCTCTGTCTGCGGCTTTGTATACGAGCCCGAGAAGGGATTGCCGGAGAACGGCATTCCGCCCGGGACAGCATTCGAGGTTCTGCCTGCGGATTTTTGCTGCCCGGTTTGCGGTGCGGACAAGAGCTCCTTCTCGCCTCTCGAGCTGTCAGGCGGCAATGATTCAGAGGAGTTCGTACATCTGCAAGCCACGGTCCAGGAGGTGATCCGCCGAACGCCCAGCATCAAGAGCTTTCGATTGGCAACTCCGAATCGTGCCAGGTTCAAACCCGGTCAGTACTTGTCGATCAGCCTCGAGAACGAAGTCGAGCTGACGCGGTATCTGTCAATTTCGAGCTCCCCCACCGAGGCGGACTATCTGGAGGTGACCAAGCGGATCACACAGAGCAGATTCTCACAGCTCCTGGACCAGGTTGAGCCCGGCTACCAGGTTTCGATCAACTACCCCATGGGGACGTTCACCTTTGAGGGGGAGTTCGAGAAGATCGCGATGCTGTCCGGCGGAATCGGCATCACTCCGCTGCGCAGCATCTGCAGGTACGTCATCGACAAGCAGTTGGACACGAGCGCGTGCCTCCTGTATTCAAATCGGAATCTGGCGGAGGTTGCGTTCAAGTCCGAGTTTGACGGCATGCAGAAGATGAATTCGCGCTTCAAGGTGGTGTATAGCCTAAACAGTGCAGGCGACGATTGGACGGGAAGAAGAGGAAATATCGATGCCGCGCTGATCAGAGAAGAAGTGCCCGACTACCGTGAGCGCCAGTTCTATGTGTGTGGGCCGCCCGGGATGGTCGAGGCGTTGACGGGAGTGCTCCGGAGCGAGTTGCAGATCCCCGAGACGCAGATCAAGACGGAGGGCTTCATTGGATACTAGCCTGTTCGCGATCACTCGTCCGGTCAGCGCTTCGATCGAGCGCTGCGAGCTGGGCTACCTGCCCAGGCGCAGCATCGATGCAAAAACGGCGAGTGAGCAACACGCGCTCTATGAGGCCTGTCTGTCCGAGCTCGGCCTGGCGTTGGTCCGCCTGCCGGCCGAGCCGGAACTGCCCGATGCCGTCTTCGTCGAGGACACCGCCGTCGTGGTCCCGGAGCTCGCCGTCATGACCCGCCCAGGCGCGGCCTCCCGTCGGCCGGAAGTCGAAAGCGTCGCGCGGGCATTGTCCCGCTATCTGCCCCTGCGCTGGATACAGGATCCTGGCACCCTGGATGGCGGCGACGTGATGCATGCCGGCCGCAAGCTGTTCGTGGGAGCCTCACTGCGGACAAATGCGGAGGGCATCCACCAGCTCGCGAATGAGCTTGCGCCGTTTGGATACGCGGTCGAGGCCGTGGAACTTCGCGACTGCCTCCACCTGAAGTCGGCCTGCTGTTATCTGGGGCGCCAAACCATCCTAGCCAACCGCGCTTGGATCGACACCGCCCCCTTCCGCGAGTATCGGATCGTGGATGTAGCGCCGGACGAGCCTTGGGCCGCCAACGTTCTGGCAATCGGGGAAACGGTTGTCATCCCCTCGTCGTTCCCAGCCACTGCGCGAATGCTCGCAAAACTGGGCTGGAACGTTCGCCCCCTTGACGTGTCGGAACTCATGAAAGCCGAAGCCGGGGTCACTTGCATGAGCCTGATCTTGCCAAATGGGGACAGTACCAAATTACCCCATTGCGGACAGACAACCGCATCCAATCCAGTCTGATGCTGCAGTCATGGGCGTCGGCCGCCTCACGGGTGATCTTCGAGCGGGTGCTGAGGTTCCCGATGCAGTAAAGTAAGATGGAGCGTGGGCTACACCACTTCAACCGGGGCTTCAGCCCGCATCCGTTGGCCGCATTTCTACTTTGCAGTGGCTCTCACCACGCTGGCGACGCTGCTGCTGGAGCTGTCGCTGACGCGGATTTTCTCGGTCGTCTTTCACTATCATTTTGCATTCCTGGCCATTTCCATCGCGCTATTCGGACTGGGCGCCGGGGGAGTTTTCGCATACGTGGTGGCTGACTGGCGCGGGAACCTCTTCGCCAAGCTAGGGGCGCTATCGGCGCTGAACGCCGTGGTGGTGACGCTGTCCCTGATTCTGAACCTCTCGCTGCGGCAGGATCTCGGGTTCTGGAGCCTGGCCCTGGTGTACTTTCCCGCTACTTTGCCATTCTTCCTGGCGGGAACGGTGGTTTCCCTGGCCGTGGCCGAGTCGATCGAACGGGTGAACCGGGTTTATTTCTACGATCTAGTCGGCGCGGGCGTGGGCTGCCTGCTGCTGGTCCCGCTGCTGAATAGTTTCGGCGGTCCCAATACGGTTCTGGCGACGGCCGCCTTTTACGCCGCTGCGGCTGGGGTCTGGTATAGCCTGGCGGGCAGAGTGACCGGCCGGGCGGTCAGCGTGGGGCTGGCGCTGGCGCTGCTGATGCTGCTGGGCTACAACGCGAAGTTCCGGGTCATCGACGTGAAGTACGCCAAGGGACAGGCGCTCCAGGATGAAGCCTTCGTCAAATGGAACAGCTTCTCCAGGATCGGCGTATCGCGCGAGACACCCAAGCGAGGTCCGACGATCTTTATCGATGCGGATGCCTCGACCGCCATCTCGTACTTCAATTTCGACCAGCTCTCGGAAGCGGACCGGCACTCACTGTTGTACGAGGGACCAGGCTTCCCCTACCTGCTGCGGCCCGGCGCCAAGACCCTGATTATCGGGCCAGGCGGCGGCTGGGACGTGGCGCGGGCGCTGGCCGGGGGCAGCCAGGACGTCACGGGCGTCGAGATCAACCCGATCATCGCCCGAACCATCATGCAGCAGCGCTACGCCGCATATAGCCAGCGCATCTACCTGCGGCCGGAAGTGCGGATCGTGGTGGAAGAGGGCCGCAGTTTCGTACGGCGCAGCCCGGAGAAGTACCAGGTCTTGCAGGCGACGCTGGTGGACACCTGGGCGTCCACGGCGGCCGGCGCTTACGCGCTATCGGAAAACAACCTCTACACCAGCGACGCCTTCTACGACTACCTGAGGCACCTGACCGACGACGGCATCCTGGCCTTCACGCGCTGGGGACTGGAACCGCCCCGGGAGAGCCTGCGTTTGCTCTCGCTGGCCCGCGTGGCTCTGGCCCGCCTGGGAGAGACCGAGCCGTGGCGGCACGTGATCGTGGTGCGCCAGGGGAAGCTGTCGGACTCCGGCGGCTGGGGCGCGCTCGACACGGTCATGATCTCCCGGAAGCCGTTTTCCGCCGACGATGTGGCACGCGTCCGCGACGCCATACGCGAAACCGGATTCCAGGCGATTTGCCTGCCCGATGAACGCATCCCCAACCCGTTCACGGAGTTGATCCGGACGTCCGATCCGGCGAAGTTCGAACAGGCTTATTCCTACAACATCGGTCCCGTAGACGACAACCGTCCGTTTTTCTTCTACACCGTGCAGCCGCGCGACATCGGGACTTTCCTCGGCCACTTCTTCCGTGGAGACCAGCCGGGTGAGTCCCGCGCCGATTTTAAGGTCAACCTGGCGGTCCCGGTGATGTTCGGACTGATGGCGATCAGCCTGGTGGCCACCGGAATCATCCTGGCTCTGCCGCCCCTGCTGTTGCGGGAGCGGCTGCCGCGCGACAAGTCCTTAGGCAGATTCCTGCTTCTCTTTCTCTCGATCGGCGCGGGCTACATCCTGGTCGAGGTCGCGCTCATCCAGCGCTTCGTGCTGTTCCTCGGCCATCCGACCTACGCGCTCACGGTCATCATTTTCTCGATGCTGGCCGCCAGCGGTTGCGGGAGTTACTTCAGCCGCCGCGCGGTGGGGTTGTCGGAGGCGCGCCTGAGCCGGGTGCTGATCGCGGTCGCGGCCGCCGTCGGGCTGCTCGGCCTCTGCTGTGCAGCCGGTGACCGGGGCGGGGGTGGGCTGGCCCCTATGGCTGAAGGTCATGACCACGGTGCTGATGATCGCGCCGCCGGCATTTCTTATGGGGATGCCGTTCCCGGCCGGCCTGAGCTTACTGGAAACGCGCCACAAACCCTCCGTAAAGTGGGCCTGGGCGCTGAATTCGGCGGCCAGCGTTCTGGGCTCGGTCAGCGCCATGTTCCTGGCGATCTACCTGGGGCTGCAGGCGACCCTGCTGGCGGGCGGCTGCCTGTACGTGCTAGCCCTGGCGGCGATGCGGCTGGGCGGGCGGAATACAGCCGAGGCGAAAGCGCCGGGAGCCTCAGTCCTCGCCCGGCCGTGAGGCGACTGGCTGGCGGCAGACGCCGCGCTGACTGCTTCGGATAAAACCCACCAGGTGGAGCGTGTGTGGAGTCGGGATCTCCGTCTCGATTTTCTTCAGCGCGTCCGCTAGCTTCAATCCTGACCGATAGAGCAGGAGGTAGGCCTTCTTTAGCGGTTCGATTTCGGCGAGGCTGAAACCGGCCCGCTTAAGCCCGACCAGGTTGAGGCCGCAGGGCGCGACGTTGAAACCCGTGTAGAGGAAGAATGGCGGCGCGTCCTTATTGACCCGAGTGTTCCCGCCGATCATCGCCAGCCGGCCGATTTTCGAGAACTGGTGGATCACGACCCCGCCGGAAACGAAAGCCTGGTCTTCGATTTCGACGTGTCCCGCCACCAGGGCGCAACTGCAAATCACCGTCGAGTTGCCGACGCGGCAATTGTGGGCGATATGTCCGGAGGTCATGATGTAGTTGCCGTCGCCGATGACGGTCGCCGACTCCGGCTGCGTCCCCCGCGAAATCGTGTAGTGCTCGCGGATGACGTTGTCGTTGCCGATGGTCAGGTAGCTGCGCTCGCCGGTAAAGGCCTTGTCCAGAGGATCGGTCGCCAGCACCGTGCCGGCCGAAATCGAATTCCGGTCACCCAGGCTGGTCCAGCGCTTGACGTAGACGTAGGGCTCCAGGCGGCAGTGCGCGCCGATAGTGACGTCCTGTTCGATGACGCAGTATTCCCCGATCACGGTCTGGGGGCCGATATGCGATGCGGGATCGACCCGCGCGGTGGGCGCGATCGAAGCCGAGGGATCAACGGGCATAACCTTGTATCATACTGTAGGAGCCGGACGCCTCCGGCCCGGAGGAATGGTGAGGGTTAGGGAACTCGCCGAGTGGCTCGGCGCCACTTTCGAAGGCGACGGTGAAAAGGAATTGGACGGCGCCGCGGCGCTGGAGACCGCGGGCGCCTCGCAACTGGCCTTCGTGGGAAACCGCAAGGCGGCGCAGCACGCGGAATCCTCCGCAGCGGGCTGCCTGATCGTTCCGCCGGATTTTCCGAACCTCTCCGGCCGCACTGCGATTCGGACGTCCGAGCCGCGCGCGGCTTTCGCCCGCGCCGTCGCCCGCCTGCATCCTCAGGCCGTCGCCCGAGCCCGGGGTCCATCCCACGGCGGTGATCGGCGAGGGCTCGCGGATCGGCGCGGGATCGAGCATCGGCGCGGGATGCGTGATCGGCCGGCGCGTGGTAGTCGGCGAGGCCAGCATCCTGCATCCGAACGTAACGGTGTACGACAACGTCGAGATCGGCGCCCGGGTGGTGCTGCATTCCGGCTGTGTGATCGGGGCCGACGGCTTCGGGTTCGTCATGGAAGGCGGCCGCTACCATAAGTTCCCGCAGATCGGGCGGGTCTCAATCGGCGACGACGTCGAGATCGGCGCCAACTGCTGCGTGGACCGGGCGGCGCTGGGCGTAACCTCGATTGGGGAAGGAACCAAGCTCGACAACATGGTCCACGTGGCGCACAACTGCCGGATCGGCCGACATGTCGTGGTGGCGGCACAGACGGGCTTCTCCGGCAGCGTGGTGGTGGAGGATTACGCGGTGATCGGCGGGCAGGTCGGCGTGGGCGATAAGGCTCGCATCGAATCCGGCGCCGTTCTCGGCTCTGGCTCGGGCGTGCTGACTTCGAAGATCGTCCGCGCCGGTCAGGTCGTGTGGGGAACTCCGGCCCGGCCGCTCAAACAGTACCTGGAGACTCTGGCCAGCCTGTCCAGGCTGCCGGAGATGCGCAAGGAACTGGCCGAACTCAAGCGGAAGCTGAAGGAGAAACCCTGACTGCATTTGGGTCGCATAAACTGTCAGTATTCGGCATTCGGCAGCCGAGACTTGAGAATGAAGGGGAAAAACAAATGAGAAACCACTCCATGGCCCGGTGGGCCAGCGTGTTCGTGCTCATCACATTGTTCGTACTGGCTTTGCCGTTGATGGGGCAGACGACTCCCCCCTCGGCGCCTCGCGACGTCCTGGTGAAGTTCCGGGCCGTGACCGTGCAGGCCCTTGAAGAGGTGGTGCGGCAGCACGACATCGAGGATGCCAAGTGGGTAGGCGGCACCGGCGTGATCAAGTTCCGCTCTCGCAGCCAGGGCGTAGCGGCGATGGTCAGAGCGCTATCGGCCCGCGCCGACGTGCTCTACGCGGAGCCGGATTACATTGTGACCAGAATGGTGGAGCCAAACGACCCCTCATACGGCTCTCTGTGGGCCATGCCCAAGATCAGCGCCCCCGGGGCCTGGGACTCCTTCACGGGCTCTGCCAGTGTGGTCGTAGGGGTTGTGGATACCGGCATTGACTACACACATCCGGATCTGGCAGCCAATGTGTGGTCGGCGCCGGACGGATTCAGCTTCAACGGTGTGACCTGCGTTGCAGGCACGCACGGATACAACGCCATCAAGAATACCTGCGACCCGGCGGACGACAACAGCCACGGCACGCACGTCTCGGGGACGATCGGCGCGGTGGGCAACAATGACACCGGCGTGGTGGGCGTCAACTGGAACACGAGCATCATGGGGCTGAAGTTCCTGAACGCGCAGGGCAGCGGCTACACTTCCGACGCTGTCGACGCGATTGAGTTCGCCATCCAGGCGAAGCTGCAACGCGGCGTCAATGTACGCGTGCTTTCCAACAGTTGGGGAGGGGGCGGATATTCCCTGACGCTCTATAACGAAATCAGCAAGGCCGGCGACAATGCCATTCTGTTCGTGGTTGCCGCTGGGAACAACGGTGTCAGCAACGACTCCACGCCGACCTATCCGGCAAACTACAATTTGGGGAACATAGTGGCGGTAGCTGCGACCGACAGCAGCGACAATCTGGCATCCTTTTCCAACTACGGCACTAGCACCGTGCACCTGGCCGCGCCCGGCGTGAGCATTCTGTCGACGGTTCGCCGTGGTTCTTATGCATACTACAGCGGCACGTCCATGGCTACGCCGCATGTGTCGGGAGCCGCGGCGTTGATTCTTTCTAAATGCACTGGGCTGGACACAGCGGGCGTCAAGGCGGCTATTCTAGACCACGTCGATCACGTCACCGCGCTGGCAGGCAAGGTATTGAATGGCGGGCGCCTGAACGTCAGCGCCGCCATCAATAGCTGTAGCTCAGCCCCGCCGCCCGTTGCCGCCTCGCTCTCCGTAACTCCATCGAGCCGGACCGTGAAACAAGGCAAGTCGACGACGTATACAGCCGTGATCACCCCCGTCGACGCAAAGCTAGCCGGCTTCGGCGTGGTTGGCGGGATGCCATCCAATGCGACCCAGAGCGTCAGCGGGAAAACGCTGACCATCACCACATCCCGCACGACGCCGCGGGGAACATACACGCTCACTATTCAGGGGACTGTCAACGGCGGCTCGGCGCTGACCACGACCGCCACGCTGACTGTCACGAAGTAGACGGGCGCGGATATCCCGCAGCGTAACCGATGGCGATTACGCTGAGGAACATCTGAAGCACTTCGCTGTCGCCCAGGTTGTGCTCGAAGACGCCTGCCACCAGGACGGCGATGATGGCGGCAATGCAGCCGTGCAAAAGCGGCCGTGCAGCGGCGGCGCGCCGGAAATCCCACAGCACCTTGCCCACCAGCCACAAGAACACCAGTAGTACCGGGATCCCGCGCTCGGCGGCGTACTGCAAATAAATGTTGTGCAAGTGCCGGCGCCATCCCCAGGGCAGCGGGCGCGGTATATCGGCGGGCACGTATCGTTCAAACTGCCGGTCAACCTGTTCCGGCCCCAATCCGAACCAGGGATGCGCCTTCACCATTTCGAGGCCGGTGCGCCACAAGACCAGCCGGTGCTGGTTCGAGTCCAGGTACGAGCCAGGCTGCGAGATGGAAGCGACGCGCTGCCGCACCGTGGCCGGCGCAACGAAGAAGCCCACCACCAACACGACCGGCAAAACCAGCAGCGATTTCCAATTCCAACGCCACATCAGGTACACGAGGCCCGCGGCCGCGCCGAGCCACGGCCCTCGCGTGAGCGCCAATAGCAAGGCCAGTGCGATCACAATGGCACAAGCGGCGAGCAGCATCCAGCGCTTTCTGCCCTCTTTGGAGAACATCAGCAGCGCGGCCAGCAGCAGCAGAACAATCATGAGCTGGCCGGCGAAAGTCATCCAAAGACCCATAAATCCGGTGATTCGATGTCCGACCAGCTCTTGATACATGCTGCCGCCGCTCTGTTTCACCGCCAGAAAACGCCGCCAGAATTGAAACAGTCCCAATCCCGCCGAACACGTCGCTCCGGCCACCCACCATAAAATCAGAGTAAGGCTGTCGCCAGCCTTGCGGAACACTGTCGCAATCGTAACGAGCGCCAGGATGAATACGTAGAATTTGCGAACTTGCGGCAATCCCGCCACTACGTCTCCGGACAGCAGCAGCGACAGCAAGGTCCCGCCGATGAAGAGCGCCAGCGGCAGCTTGATGGGGGGAAACCGCAGCCGCTCCCGCGATAACAGGATCGCGACGAACGACACAGCGAGCAGGGTGTGGCTGGCGGCTATGGAGAACAGCGGAGCCACCGCGGCGGCGAGCGTCAGCCAAAAAGCAGTGCGCTGAAGGGCGCTTTGACGGTTTAGTGCCACGGAGCGAAAACCTGGGAGTCTCTTGCGACGCAGATAGGGTAACATGAAATGCTTGATTGCGCCGAACATCGATGGAGCCCCGGCGAAGGCCCGGCCTGCCGACTGGAAGCAGGTGCTGGACGATCTGGCGGCGCGTTATCCGCTGCCGGATCCGAGGAGTCTGCCCCGTCGCATCCTGGAGCGCGCGCTCGCCGCCGCCGTCCTGGTCATTACGTTTCCGGTCATGCTGCTGGTGGCGCTGGCAATCCGGCTCGATTCTCCTGGGCCGGCGCTGTTCCGCCAAAAGCGGGTCGGCAGGGGCGGCCGTCTGTTCGATTTCGTGAAGTTTAGAAGCCTATACCACGATGCCCGGCAGCGGTTTCCCGAACTCTACGCGTACCAGTACGCGCCCGCGGAGATCGAGCAGCTCTGCTTCAAGGTCCCCAACGACCCGCGAGTGACGCGCGCCGGTGAATGGCTTCGCCGTACCACCCTGGATGAGCTGCCGAATTTCTGGAACGTTCTGACGGGCGACATGGCTCTGGTCGGGCCGCGCCCGGAGATTCCGGAGATGCTGCCGTATTACAGGGACGAGCACCTCATCAAATTCTCGGTGCCGCCGGGCGTCACCGGTTTGGCCCAGATCTCGGGCCGCGGCCGGCTGAGATTTCTGGAAACCGCGCGACTCGACGCGCAGTACGCGGCGAATCGGAGCCTCCGGGTGGATCTGCAGATTCTGGTCCGGACGCTTTCTCTCATATTGCGCCAGGACGGGGCGTTCTGATGAGTATTCCGGTGTCCGGGCGCCGGATGGCGGTGGTCGGCGCGACCGGCTTCATCGGCTCGCATCTGACCGAACTCCTGGTACGGAGCGGAGCCGAAGTGCTCGCCGTCGCGCACAGCCGCCGCCGGCTGGCCAATCTCGCCGCCGTCGCCGGCGGCTGCCGGTTCGTCCTGGCCGATATTCTGGAGCGCGAACAGGTGCGCGCGGTGCTGGCCGATTTTCGGCCCGAGGCCGTATTTCATCTCGCGGCGGACGTCGACGCCGATGAAAGCTTCGAACACATGACGTCTTCAATCCAGAGCAACACAATCGGCACCGCCAATGTGCTGGATGCGTCGGCCGGATCGGGTGCGGCGGTGTTGGTCTACGCCGACTCCTGCAAGGTCTATGGCAACGGGCCGGTGCCCTACCGGGAGGCGCAGCCGGACGCGCCGCTCTGTTCCTACGCGGTCGGGAAAGCGGCGGGATGGCGATTGTGCCGGCTGGCATCCGCGATGACCGGCATGGCCGTGTGCAGTCTGCGCTCCACGTTTGTCTATGGGCCCCGGCAGAATCCCAATCTCATCACCCACGTGTGCGATTGCGTTCGCGACGGCGTCCCGGTGCGCCTGCTGGGCGGCTCGCAGACGCGGGACTTGCTCTTCGTGGAGGACGTTGTCCGAGCGTTCGCTGCGGCTGCCTCCGAACCGGGGGCGTGGGGCCGAATCGTGCCCGTAGGCGGAGGCGCGGAGTTGGGCGTGGTCGAGATCTGCCGCGAAGTCGTAAGCCTCCTCGGCAGTTCGATCGAAATAGTCGCCGGGGCGAACGAACCTCGTCTGACCGAGATCTGGCGCAGCTATTGCGACAACCGGGAGGCGGCGGATTGGCTGGGATGGTCACCTGAAATCGGTTTGCGCGAGGGCTTGTCCCGGACGCTGCCCGAACTCTCGCAGACGAATCCAACGGTTCTGCCGTGATCCGGGTCGCGCACCTCATCCATACGATGCTGTACGGCGGAGTTGAGACGTCCCTGCTCAACTGGCTCCGCACCATGGACCGCAGCCGGTTCGAGATTCACTTGTTCTGTTTCGCCAATCCGGGCGCGACGGAAACGCCGTTCGTCGAAGCCGCCGCCGCGCTGGGGTTCGCGGTTGAACGCATTCCGTGGAGCCGCCGCAAACCCCTGCTGCGCGCGGCCAGAGTCATGGCGCGGCACATCCGGGCGCGGCGTATCGACATCCTGCATTGCCACAATACCTATGCCCAGCTTGTCACCTTGGCCGCGGGCTGGATGACCGGCGTCAAGACCATCACCACCTTCTATGTCTGGGGCGAGTTCGGATGGAAGCGCGCCGTCCTGCAATGGGCCGACCAGCTTTCCGCGCCGCTGCTCGACGAGGTGTCGGCGCATTGCGAGCGCACCGTTGCCGACACGATCGCGCGCGGCATCCCGGCCAGCCGGGTGCGGCTGCTGACGAGCGGCTTCGAGGCGAAGCCGGTCTATCTGAGCCCGGAAGAGCGCCATCGCCGGCGGTGCGAGCTCGGCGCGGACGCCGGCTCGGTGGTGCTCATCTACCTGGCCCGTTTCTGGCCCGAAAAGGCGCACGATTCGCTGGTCCGCGCCTTTCGCGAAATCCTCGACCGGGAGCCGCGCGCGCGGCTTTGGCTGGCCGGCTCGGGGCCTGAACAGACCAGGGTTCGCGCGCTGGCGGGTGAGCTTCGAGTGGACCAGAATATTTGTTTCCTGGGCTTTCGAACCGACATCGCCGAGCTGCTCGCCATGGCCGACATACAGGTCCACCCGAGCGATAACGAGGGCGTGGCGATGGCCGTCTGCGAAGGAATGGCGGCGGGCCTTCCGATCGTGGCAAGCGCCGTGGGCGGCCTGCCCGAGGTCCTGCGGCACGAGGAATCGGCTCTGCTGATAGCGCCGCGCAATACCGGCGAGCTGGCCGGCGCCGTGCTGCGCCTGATCGCGGAACCGGAGACTCGCCGCCGACTCGGGGCTGCCGCGCGGCGATTCATCGAAGAAGAGTACTCGCTCGCCGCCGCCACCGCGCGCGTGGAAGCGGTCTACGAGGAAATGATGGTGCGATGAGAATCGGAATCTTCGTGCTGGCCGCCGGAAGGACGGCGGGCGGCCCCGAGACGTACGAGGTACAACTGATCCGGGCGCTCGCCAGGATCGACAGCACCGACACCTTCTTCATCTACTCGACCAGCCGTGACGCGGCCGCCGTGATCGGCCCGCTTCCGGACAACTTCACTTTCCGGGTGCTCCGGCCTGCGATTCGGGCCGTCGCAGTCTCCATTACGCTGCCGCGCTGGATGGCTTCCGACGGCGTGGATTTCTTTCACGCCACCTACGCGCCGCCGCCCGTACCGAACCGGCCATTTCTGTTCACCATGCACTGCGTGAGCAACTTCGCGCATCCCGAGTTCTATCCAACCTTGATCCGCTGGCGTCTGAACGCGCTCGAAAGAATCGGACTGCGGCGCGCCGCCTCCATCCTGTGCGTTTCGGACTTCGTCGCGGAGCGCCTGCGCGAGGACTTGGGTGTCGCGCCCGAGCGCACCACGACGATCTACAACGGCGTCGGTCCCGAGTTCACCGCGCTGCCCGCGGACCAGGCCCGCGCGCGCATTGCGGAGCGGTTCGGAATCGAATCTCCGTATGTGCTCTATGTCGGAAAGCTGCAAGCGCGCAAAAACGTCGTGGGGTTGATTCAAGCGTTTGCGCGCTACCGGAACGAGACCGGCTCGGCGGCCAGACTGGTGCTGGCGGGCAAGCGGGTCGAGACCTCGGAAGGAATCTCCGAAGCCATCGCCGCCCTCGGACTGCGCGAGGAGGTCGTCGAGCTCGGATACGTCGCCCCTCCCTCCGCCGATCCGCAATCTCCGCTGCCGCAGCTCTACGCCGCGGCGCGCATGACCGTGTTCCCCTCCTTCTACGAAGGGTTCGGCCTCCCGGTGGTGGAGGCGATGGCGTGCGGCAGCCCGGTCATCGCCTCGAATGTGACCAGCCTGCCCGAGATAGCGGGTGGCGCGGCCATTCTGGTCGATCCGCACTCGATCGATGAAATCGCCGCGGCGATGGCGCGAATCGACGGCAACCCGGAGCAACGCGGCGAGCTCATCGAGCGGGGTCTGGTCCGGGCCCGCCGTTTCACGTGGGAGAACTGCGCCCGGCAGACCTTGGACGCTTATCGCCGGCTACACGGCGCATGATTCTCGTCATCACCACAATCGCCGCGGGCGTCACCAGGCAGGTCAAAAGGTACACCGACCACACCGGTCCTAATGTGGTGGCGCGGAGCATCGAATGGGCGTCGCGCCAGGATGAGGCGTACCAGGAGACAATCAAGCTCAACTTCGAGGAGCCGTAGGGATAACCGGCGTAAAGCGGAATCAGCTTCACGAGCCACGTAACCGTGAAGACGTAAGTCCACAGCGCCAGCAGCGCAATCGAGATCCAGCGGCCGGCCGCCCCCGCATGCGCCAGTCCCCAGAACAGGAACGGCGCCAGGAGAGGGAACAGCGGCGGGCAATACCAGGCCATCAACGCGCGCATCGCGCCGGAGGTCATCACGTAGTGGTCGCCCACGGAGTAGGCGAGCGCCGCCATGTACATGATGGACCCCGAGAGCACGAATAGCGCGGCCGCGCGATCGCGGGTGCGCCACAGTTGCCGGAGAGCGAGCGCCGCCGAGACCGCCAGCAGCGCCAGCACGATATTGAGCGTGGCGGCGGAGAACGCCGAACCGTTGCTGTTGGCGCTCCACAACGCCTGGCGCCCGAAACCCGGCAGCGCGGTCAGCCACGGGATGCGTCCCATGGCGTCCAGCACCTGTCCGGGAGTGCGATTCCACAGGCCTCCCCCAGCGCCGCTCAGCGAGCCATACAGGACCAGGTTTCGGGCGTACCAGGGCGCCGCCGCCAGAACCGGAACGGCGAAGGCGGCCAGCGCGCGGACCGACATCGCCCCGCGCAGCGCCAGCAGCGCGACAATCGCGAACACGGGCGCCGCGAACGCTAGGAAGTAAGCTTTCGCGAGCAGGCCGGCCGCCAGGCACAGGCCCAGCCGGAGCGCGTTGCGCGCCGACGGCTTCCGCAGCAGCGCGATGCCGTGTACGAACACCCAGGGCGCCAGCGCGACCGCCAGCCAGTCGTTTGAGATGCGGCACACCGTCGCCAGGAACGACTGGGTGAGCAGAACGAAGGCGACCGCAGCAGCCAGTTGCGGTTCCGGCAACTCCAGCGCCGCGCCCAACCGCAGCATGCCCCAGGCGGCGAAGAGCACGGTCGCAACGGCGATCAACAGCCGCAG
Organism: Bryobacterales bacterium; assembly: GCA_963734625.1. Taxonomy (GTDB): domain Bacteria; phylum Acidobacteriota; class Terriglobia; order Bryobacterales; family Bryobacteraceae; genus CAVTHW01. Next base: position 20,048 of record CAVTHW010000018.1, read on the forward strand.
CGCCAGCACGCGCCAGGTGAGCGGCGCCCACTGGAGCAGCCGGTCCGGAATCGCAAGTAGTATGTAGGCGAGCGGCGCTTGCTGGGCCTCGAAGTTGACGATGCCCGTGTCGAAGCGATACTGGAGCGCGGGCGCAAGTTGATCCAACGCGCGCCGCAGGCGCAGGCGGCTGGCGGGCGGCAGGTCGCGGAACTCGCTGAAACTCGTTACCTCCGGGTGGTCCCGCTTGATGGCAGGGCTCGCGGGGGCGAGCAGAATCGACTGTGCGACCTCCTGGGAAAGCGCGGTTCGCGCGGTGTCCGGCAGCACGCGTTCGATGCCTACCGCCTGCACGATCCCGTAGTGGTAGGGCTCATCCCAGCCTTCCCACAACGGCATGAGCAGGCAGTACAGGACCGCGGCCGCGACACCCAACCCTACGACCAGCCGGAACAACGGAAATGGCTTCAAATCGCCACTCCTCCTTCCGGCCTATCTCCGGCGCGAGGCCCCGGCCTGAGGCTGTCGGCGGCGATGAGCGCGGCCGCGCGCGCAGCCAGAACGGCGGCGGCGACATAGCGCAGCGGATGGAAGCGCCCTAATCCGTGATGCAGACAGTACCAGCGATAAGCCGCCCGATGGAAGCGCTCGATATGCTTGCGCCGCACTCGCCGCGTGCGCACGCCGCTGCCCGCCCCTTCGTAGTGCACTATCTTCGAGAGCGGGTGCAGCCACACCGTGTAGCCGGCCTTCCGACACCGGCTGCAGATCACCATTTCGTGAAAGTAGTAGAAATCCTCGGCGAGGCCGCCGGACTTCTCGAAGGCTTCGCGCCGCACCAGCATGGCGGCAGCCGACACCCAGTCGACCGGATACGGCTCGGTCGAGTTCACGCGGTCCGAGAGCAGGTACCGCCTCGCCCAGCGGCGCGTTCGGGAACAGCCGGGTCAGCACCGACTTGCGTCCAAACAGTGCGTTCATCGGGCTCGGAAAAGTACGCCCGGAAGAGAACTGGTCGGTGCCGTCGAGATTCAGAAGCCGGCTGCCGATCATGCCCGCCTCGGGGTGCGGGTCCATCCACTCCACCAGCCGGGCTATAGCGTCGTCGCGGACCAGGATGTCGTCGTTGAGGAACAGGAGGTAGCGCCCGGCCGCCTGGCGCGCGGCCAGATTCCCCGCCGGGCAAAAGCCGATGTTGCTGCCGATCGCAAGCACGCGCACGTTCGGGTAGCGCGCGGCGAGCAACTCCAGTGTGCCGTCGGTGGAGCCGTTATCGGCCACAATGATTTCGTAGGTGACATTCCGCCAGGGCCCCTGCTGCAGGGTATCCAGGCAGTCCTGCGAGGAACCGCCTGGAGTTCAGGCTGATGACAATCGCGGAGACATCAACGGTGAGCTTCATTGGGATTGCGCCGCCCCGCATTCCAGGGGGCGCCGCGCGAGGGCGTAGGCCCTGGTCTGCACGATCGCGGCTTTCACGAGCCGGTGGACACAGGTGATCCAGGCCGCGGCCAGCGCTCCGTGGGCCGGGACAAGAAAGAAGTAGGCGGCCGCCACAATGGGAGCCGCCACGCTGTCGACGATCAGGAAGATTCGCGGCCGCAGCATCAGCAGAAAGTTTAGCGTCAACGGGAAGAAGGACGCCACGGCCAGGGTCCCGGGAATCAGTATCAAAACCATGTTGATGGACGGCTGATACGTCACCGGCAGAAGGACCGAGAGCAACGGCTTCCCCGCCCCAAAAGCGATCGCTAAAAGTACGCCCAAGACGGCATACGTGGCCAGATGAAAGCGCCGGAACAGCCCGCGAAACGTTCCGGCCTTGCACGCCGGCAGGATGCGCGGCAGAAACACCGGCGACAGATACGCGCCGAGGATTTCGGGTATGGTGGCGATGGTGAGCGCGGCGCTGTAGAGCCCCAACTGAACGGGGTTGCTGCGCAGCGCCAGCAGAAAGACGTCGAGGCGGGACACGACAGAGCTGACCCCGACGCTCGCCAGAATCGGCCCGCTCGACCTCAGCAAAGCGCGCCCGTCGGACCAGCCGGGACGAACCTTCCGCCACCCGGCCGCCGCGCTGCCGTAGACAAACGCGATCGCGGCGACCGTAGCGGCGGCCACGGCGTAACAGCCCAGGATCGAGATGGCCGACGCCGCTCCAAGGTACAGCACAAGCCCGACCAGCAGGACGCGCAGGGAGGAATGGATGATGTCGATCGCTCCGAAAAACAGGAAGCGCATGCGCGCCTGGAAGTAGAGCTGAGCGGAGCGGACCAGCAGGATGCAAGTGCCGCCCAGCGTCAGGACCAGGAAGAAACCACGCCCTCCAGGCGCGTGCAGGAAGCGATAGCCGAGCCACTCTCCGCTGAAGCCCATGAGGACCACCAGCGCCGCTCCGGCAGTGAGTTTCAAGCGGATGGAGGCCTTCTCAACCGGCCGGATCTCGGCTCCGTCGCACGGCTTGCCGCCGGTGAGCAGCGCCATGGTCGCGAGATCGAGCGCCGAGCCCGCCAGCGCATCGAACAGCATCAGGCAGTTCAGCCCGAAGCTCATCACTCCATACGCCGCCGGATCGAGAAAGCGGACGATATAGACGCGGATCAGAAAACTGGCGGCTCCGTTCAGGAGCTTCGCGGCGCTGACTACGAAGATGTCATGCCGAATGCGGTCGTGCAACCCGCCAGTCTAGCAGTCCATGCAGCCAGCGGCCAGTGGAATGCTTTTTTGCAATCGTCGTGCAGGCAGCAGCATCAAAGATAAGTGAAGAATCCTGGAATGAAGGGAGGATAACCATGATTGTCGTTCGGAATTGCTTTGTCGCGAAACCGGGGAACGCGAGCAAGCTTGCCGCCCAGATGAAGGAGGCGGCCGCGGCGTCCAAGATGCAGAAATACCGCGTGCTGACCGACCTCACCGGCGGTTTTAACCGCGTCATTCTGGAATACGAAGCGGAAAACCTCGCCGAGTTTGAGAGCCGGATCAAGGAGTACATGACCGACGAGAAGTTCCGGGAGAAGATGAAGGGCTACACGGAACTATGGGCCACCGGCAGCCGGGAGATTCTGGTCGTCGTATAAGGGCCGAAAACTTCGGATTCGTAAGGGCACCGGCCGAGGTCTCGAGGCTGATATCCTCGAACGTTGACCACCAGTGGTATACTGGCCCTCGCCATGAAATTGATGGGGGGCTCAATAAGTTCATGAAGTCGACAAAGCGTTGGTTGGCTGCTTCATACGTGTGTTCTCTGGCCGTGCTTCTGGCGCTTTTGTTGGCTGCGAACTTGCTCAGCCAGCAACCGGCGGCGCCCGCTGACACCAGTGGCCTGCCTCAACCCACTAACTGGACTGCCGCCCAAGACCATCAGAACATGATGGAGCAACTCGGCATCAAGGCTCTTCGGCCTGGCCCCAGCGGCAACGAGAGCGCACCCAATCACGCCAATTACGACGAAGCCACCGCCAATCCATTCCCGAACCTGCCCGAAGTCTTAACGTTGAAGAACGGCAGGAAGGTCACCACAGCGGACATGTGGCGGAAGCAGCGCCGTCCTGAGATCGTAGAAGATTTCGATCGGGAAGTGCTTGGCCGCGTGCCCAAGAACGTACCCAAGGTGACGTGGACGGTCACGAATGAGGTGACTGCGGCGATCGCCTCCCGCCCGGTCATTGGGAAGCAGCTTGTGGGGCATGTGGACAATTCGTCGTACCCCCTCATCAACGTTGACATCCAAATGACGCTCGTGACTCCGGCTGATACGCGCCGTCCGGTTCCCGTGATGATGATGTTCGGCGGCCGCGGGTTGCCGGGTCTTGCAGCTTCCGGCGGGCCAGCCGCAGGGCGGGCGGCCCGAACTGGCGGCCCAGGCGGTCCCGGCGGTGGATTCGGTGCAATGACCGGCGGCGACCCTCCCGCCACCGATCAGTTGATCGCTGACGGCTGGGGTTACGCTTCCATCAACCCTGGCAGCATTCAAGCCGACAACGGCGCCGGCTTGACCAAGGGCATCATTGGCCTGGTCAACAAGGGCCAATCCCGCAAGCCGGACGATTGGGGCGCCTTGCGGGCCTGGGCGTGGGGCGCCGCCCGCGGCCTGGATTATTTGGAAACCGACAAAGCCGTGGATGCCAGGCACGTGGGCATCGAAGGCGTGTCACGCTACGGCAAGGCTGCCCTGGTGACCATGGCTTATGACACCCGCTTCGCGGTGGTGCTGGTCGGTTCTTCCGGTGAGGGCGGAGCCAAGCTGCACCGCCGCAATTGGGGAGAAGCCGTGGAGAATCTCACAGGTTCGGGGGAATACCACTGGATGGCGGGCAACTTCCTGAAATACGGCGCATCCGAGGCCACTTTCGGCAGCAGGAACGCCGGCGACATACCGGTGGATGCTCATGAGCTAATCGCCATGTGTGCCCCGCGCCTGACCTTCATTAGCTACGGCGTGCCCGAGCGCGGCGACGCGAAATGGCTGGACCACCAGGGCAGTTTCATGGCCGCCGTTGCCGCCGGGCCGGTGTTCAGGCTCCTGGGCGTGAAAGACCTGGGGGTTAAGGAGGACTACCACACCGCGAAGATGCCGGCTGTCAACGTTAGCCTGCTCGATGGCCAGCTTGCCTGGCGCCAGCACGACGGCGGGCACACGGACGGTCCCAATTGGAAGTACTTCATCCCCTGGGCCGACAAATTCTTCAAGCGCACGCCTCCGGCGGCGGCGAAGGCGAAGTGAGTCGGATTGAGGACACTCCTCGTGTTGCCCACGATAGCGATCCTCGGGGCGGCTCTGGCGCAGACCCAGACCCCCGCCTATCAACCCGAGTCCCGTGCTGACCGGAACTCGCTGACCGCCCACGCCCAGCTCTTGGAGAAGGCCAGGAAAGGTGGCATTGATATCTATTTCGAGGGCGACTCGATCGCACGCCGCTGGGGAGCCACCGATTATCCGGACTTTCTGGCCAATTGGAACCAGAACTTTTTCGGTTGGAATGCGGCCAACTTCGGCTGGGGCGCCGACACCATTCAAAACATCCTATGGCGCCTCACGAACGGGGAATTGGACGGAGTCAATCCAAAAATCATCGTCCTGCTGGCCGGCACCAACAACGTTGGCCGCACTGTACCGCCGGGTGGCGATGAGGCCAAAGTGGCGGATATCACCCAAGGTCTTCAGGCGATCGTGCGCGTCATGCAGGCCAAGGCGCCAGGCGCCACGATCATCCTGACGGGCATTTTCCCTCGCAACGACAACATCGCGGTGATGTCCACAATCGACAAGATCAATGCGAATCTTTCTAGACTCGCCGATGGCAAGAGAATCCGCTACTTGAACGTCAACAACCAGCTAGCGGATCGGGATGGCAAGCTGTTCGATGGAGTGATGAACGCCACCGACAAGCTCCATCCCACGCTCAAAGGGTATCAGGTCTGGGCGGATGCGTTGAAGCCCATCTTCACCGAATTGCTGGGTCCGCCCGCCAAGGAAGACCATGCGCCGCCGCCCACCGGTGACCCAAGCGCCATGCGCTGAAAAACTCTGCCCGGAATATCAGCCGGACCTCAGATCTCGTTCCGAAGCAACGGCGGCATTGCCTTCCTGAACTTGGGTGGCAGCGCCTGCTCCAATTCCGCATAACTTCGGCCAACCCTGGACTTCATCTCGTCCGGAACAATCTCCGACGCCGTGCATGCAGCTTCCAGCGCGTAAGGGGCAAAGCTTGAGCGCGCAACGTATTCCCGCGGGATTCTCGGCGCAAACGCCATCAGTGCCAGCACCGCAAACACCGAGAACAGCAGTGCGTTAGTCAGCCCGAATGCTCCGCCGAGGAGTCCATCCAGCCATTTCGTCCCAGTGCTCTTGAACCACCTGCCAAGCAGGAACGTGCCAGCCGCTCCCGCGCAGATCAGCGCGACGAACACGATTAGAAAGCCCTTCGGATTCGCGGGAGATAGCCAGGCAGCAGACAGGAACGCCAGGACGACAGCGAGAAAGCCGAAACCGGAACGCGAGAAGCCTTCGCGGATGCCGGAAACAACCGAGATCACAATCAGCAAGGTGAAAGACAAGTCCAGCAGGTTCATGACGGTCCCCCAGACAGGTATACGCCAGAGCCGCCCAGGAAGTTCCGTTTCTGGAGGCCACGGGCGTCTATTGCAGCCACAGGACCGGCTGGCGGAGGGGGTAGTTGCGGATGGTTTCCTCGACAGTCGGATCGGGGTCGAGACGGCGCCAGAGGGCGATATACTCGGGCTGGTCGAGTGCCAGTGCGGCAAACAGCAGGCTCGGGTGACGCACGGGCCATTGCTCGAAGTACATCACGTCGGGCGGGTACGGCCACTTCTTCTTGTCGGCGATAAAGGGGAACAGGAACGCCACTGCCCTCCTCATTCCACGGCCATCCGGCAATTCGTATCTCCAGAGATTGTCCTCCGGCGTCGTGAGAATCTGGCAGACCATGGCCATTGCATCCAGGTTGAAGAGCGAGTAGCCGTAAGGCTTGGTCCGTTTCAGCTCCAGAGGGTAGCTGCCGTCGGCGGCCATCTGCGTGGGAAGCAGCACGGACCGGTAACGATCACGGCAGAACCGGGTCAAGTCCTGAGACCCCGTCAGCCGGGCGAACTCGGCTACCTGAGCTACCCAACACGTCGCATGGTTATTGGTGGTGTCGCGCTCGTCGATGCCATACCGGTGAGTGGTCATCCATGTCAGATAATCGGCGAACCACTTCCGTAGGCCGGACAGGTCCACGGCGGACATTGCCCCGGAAGGCTCCAGGACGCTGATCGCACGTGCCACTTCTACCAGGTGGAGGGTGTCGATTATGCCGGTTCCGCGCCCCGTCACGCGGCCCTGTATGGCCTGGGCGTATAGCAGATGGGGATTCATGAGAGTGGCGGGGTCCAGGAACCAGGCGCTCAGGTGGCGCGCGGCGGCACTGGCGTAACGTCGCTCCCGGGTGATCTTCCAGGCGGCAGCCAGCGCGGGGACGTGCAGGCTTAGTTGCATCAGGGCGTGCCGGTGGGCGATGAAATTCCCAGGATTGGTCATCCCGTCGCGCTGAATGTACGGCCCCTTCGGGTTGTTCGGGTCCGGCCACCAGTAGTCGGCCTCGGAGAAATAGTCGTTGGGCCCGCCGGCGCTGCGGGGACTGCTGGAGGCCGTGACCGTCACCGGGGCCAGATTGAGGCAGGCTTCCGCAGCTTTGAGGACTCGTCCGCGATCGATGGCGGCAACGTCGATCCGGTCTGCACCGCGGAGGCGTCCGCCGGTGGCGGCTGCGGCATAGAGGAACTGCCTTCTATTCATTGGCGTGCCATCATTGTACGCCAAGCCGGCCGGCGCGAAGGGTGCGCCATTCAGCGGCGGTGATCTCCCATATCTCGGTCAGGTACCGTCCGCCTACGTAATCCCTTTCCTCCACGGCAACCACGCGCATACCGTTCTTCTCTGAGATTCTCCTGGAAGCGGTGTTCACCACCGCCTTCGGTGCGCGCATCACAGCGAAGCCCAGTTCGTCGAACCAATAGTCGGTGACGGCCTCAACGGCCTCGCTCATCAGGCCTTGGCGTTGCCACTGCAAGCCGAGCCAGAACCCCCGATTGTTGTTCTCGGCCTTCATGAGCGCAACGCATCCGATGAGTTGGCTAGGGTCGTTCTTCAAGCGCAGTGACCAATGCCACTCCTCACCGCGCGCCATCGCTGGAAGCGCCGAATCACGGTAGTAGGTCAAAGCGCCGTCATCGGGATATGGCCACGGAACATGACTAGCCAGGAACCTCACGATCTCCCACTTCGGAAACAGCCTCTGGGCCTGTTCGGCGTCGGCAAGTTCCAGTGGGCGCAGTTCAAGGCGGGCAGTCTCCAGCCGCACGACCATTCGGACATACTAGCAGACAGGGCCGGCCTGTCTGTCCGGGTCCGTCACGTGGCAAACTGGCGTTGGGGGACTTATGCCCATCTTCATCGTCCAACTCGGCGCACCTCGAAAGCCCGGCGAGGGTTTGCGGCTCGGAACGGTTCGGCGGCCTCCGCGCGGCGTTCTGAAGTCGGACTTCGCCCGGCTCGACTACTATGACGTCTGGTTCCCGAACCTTTCGCCTAGCGCCGAACTGGTGCGGGACGCCCTGGGAGCGGCAGACGAGCGCGCGTGGGCCGCATTCAGACGGAAGTTCCGACGGGAGATGAGCGCGCCTGATCGAAGCCGCGAACTCGACGTACTTGCGGCGTTGTCGCATCGCACCAATCTGTCGCTGGGTTGCTACTGCCGGGACGAGAGCCGCTGCCACAGGTCGGTGTTGAGGGAGCTTCTGGCGGAGCGCGACGCTGACGTGGTCTGAGAGCCTCGGATGGGCGGCGACGCGATTCCCCGCCTTCCGGATCCTCCGCACAGACACCCTCCGGGACCTGGCGCCGGCAACCGTCTATTTGTGGGACTTCACGGCCGCCGCATGCTCCATCGCCTTCTTCTGGTAAATGGCGCCGGCGACGCGCTTGCCGGCCGCTACCGAGCCGTACTCCTTGGCAGCCGATGCGGCGATCTTGTTGAAGTTGCCGGTGGTCTTGGTGCGGCCGAGCCGCTTCACGGCTGCCATGCCGCGCGCGCCCTTCGGCTTGTCGCCCTCGGACACGGGTTTCATCTTCGGTTTGTTTGCCATAATTGTAGACCCGCTCCAGGAGCCCGACCGTGATGAAAGATCTGCCTCTGTCTAAAGTCTATCAGTTGCTCGAACCGGGTCCGGTGGTCCTGCTGACGACCGCCCGCAAGGGCCGCGCCAACGTCATGACGATGTCCTGGCATATGATGGTCGAGTTTGAACCGCCGCTGGTTGCCTGTGTCGTCAGCAACGCGAATCACAGCTTTGCCGCATTGCGGGCGACGAAAGAGTGCGTGATTGCCATTCCGGCGCTGGCACTGGCGCCCAAAGTCGTGGAAGTCGGCAACTGCTCGGGCCGGGATATGGAGAAGTTCGAGACGTTCGGTCTGACGCCGGCGCCAGCCGAGCGCGTGGCGCCGCCTCTGGTGGCCGAGTGTTTCGCCAATCTCGAATGCAAGGTGGCCGATACCCGTTTCGTCAACAAGTACAATCTCTTCGTCCTTGAAGTGCTCAAGGCCTGGATCGATCCGGCGCAGAAGAATCCGAAGACCATCCACCATCACGGATACGGCCGGTTCGCGGTGGATGGCGAAATGATCAAACTGAAGTCGCGAATGCGATAGCCGGCTACTCTCGGCCTCGCCTGCCCAGCATCAGCCCGGCGGGGTCGGCCAGGCGGATCCTCCGCACAGTCTCGAAGCCGGCCTCGCGGAGCCACGCCGCGTACTCCGGCTCGCTGTAACTGGAGCCGGCTCGGGTGCCCACCAGCATGTTCAGCGCAGAACAATGCCGCGGCCACCGGCGCCGTCTTGCCGGGCTCCAGAATGAAATCCTGCACGGCAATCCTTCCGCCGGGTGCTAGCGCCGCATACGAGCGGCGGAAAAGGTCCAGGTTCTCGTCCGGGCCCAGCATGTGGCAGATCTGGGAGATGAAGACCAGGTCGTAGCCCAGCCCGAACCTGCCGCTGGTGAGGTCGCCCGCGCGGGTGATGATGCGATCCGCCAAGCCCGCCTTTCGAATGTGTCGCCGGGCGATGACCAGGACCGGCGGACGGTCGAGGATTGTCGCCTGAAGATCCGGACTGGCCTGAGCGAAAGCGATCGAGTATGCGCCGGAACCGCCGCCCACATCCAACATCCGCCGCACGCCCGCCACCCCAACCGCTCGAACTACCCGAGGGGCGCGGAGACCGGCGTTGCGATGCATGGCGGCGATGAAGGCCTCGATCCAGTCCTGCCCGCCGCTCTCCGCCTTTCGCGCCGCCGTGGCGCGGCCGCCGCGGACGCACTCCGTCAGCGTAGACCAGCGGTCCCATAGGTGGACTGTGTGCATCAAGGCGCCACGCGCACAGTCGGGCGAACGGGCGTCCAAGTACTTGGCGGTGTGGGGGGTGTTCCTAAAGCGATCTTTCTTCTTGGTGAGCGCGCCCAGGGCCGCCAGGGAGTTGAGCAGCATCTCGGTGGCGCGTGGGTCGGCGCCGATTCGCCCGGCCACTTCGCCGGCCGATGCTCCGTCAGCCACGGCGGTGAACACGTCAAGCTCGACCGCCGTGAGCAGCGCCCGGCTCTCCTGGAAGGCTCGGGCGCTGGTCGTTATTTCGTCGAAAGTCATTACCCCACCGCGGGCAGTGCGGCCATGGACTGTCTTGATCGCTTCGTCGGGGTGCTCGAAATCCTGCAGATTGCCGGAGAGGTAGTTGTCGTAAGCCCCCAGGTCGAAATGACCGTGCCCCGTCAGGCAGAACAGGATGGTCCGCGGCCGTCCTTCCTCCTTCGCAACGAGGGCTTCGTCGATGGCCGCGCGGATGGCGTGCGCCGACTCGGGAGCCGGCAGGATGCCTTCCGCCTGCGTAAATTGGATCGCGGCCTCGAAGATCGGCGTCTGCAGGTAGGCCCGCGCTTCCAGGTAACCGTGATGCAGCAAATGGCTGGCCAGCGGCGAGGCTCCGTGGTAGCGCAATCCGCCCGCGTGAATGCCGGGCGGAACGAAGTCGTGGCCCAGGGTGAACATCTTGAGCAGAGGCGTCATCTTGGCGATGTCGCCGAAGTCGTAGACGAAGGATCCCTTGGTCAAAGTGGGGCAAGCCAGCGGCTCGACCGCCATCAGCCGGACCTTCGATCCCGCCATCTTGTCCAGAACGTAGGGCAGCGCGATGCCGCCGAAGCTGCTGCCGCCGCCGAAGCAACCGATCACCACGTCCGGGTCTTCGCCGGCCATCTGCATTTGAAGCTTGGACTCCTGGCCGATCACCGTCTGGTGCAGCAGAACGTGATTCAACACGCTGCCCAGCGAGTAGTTGGTGTCGCCGTGCGTGGCGGCGTCCTCGACCGCTTCGCTGATCGCGATGCCCAGGCTGCCCTGCGAATCGGGATGCTGGGCCAGCACGGCGCGCCCCGCATTGGTGTGCTGGCTGGGGCTGGCATAGACCTCTCCGCCCCAGGCGTTCATCAGCATCCGGCGGTAGGGCTTCTGCTGATAGCTGACCTTCACCATGTAGACGGTGCAATCCATGCCGAACATGCTGCAAGCCAGCGACAGCGCGCTGCCCCACTGTCCCGCTCCGGTCTCCGTCGCGAGGCGCCGTATGCCCGCCTTTTTGTTGTAGTAGGCCTGCGCCACCGCGGTGTTCGGCTTGTGGCTGCCGGCGGGACTGACGCCTTCGTACTTGTAATAGATGTGCGCCGGAGTGTCGAGTGCGGCTTCCAGGCGCCGGGCGCGGTACAGCGGCGTGGGCCGCCACAGCCGGTAGATGTCCAGCACCTCGCCGGGAATATCGATTTCCGGCTTAGGCGACATCTCCTGCTCGATCAGCGCCATCGGAAAGATGGCGGCCAGATCTTCCGGGCCAATGGGCTTGCCGGTTTGAGGATTCAGCGGCGGGGCCAGCGGCTCCTTCAGCGAGGGCAGCACGTTTACCCATACCGACGGCAGTTGCGCTTCGCTCAATAAGAATTTCGAATGATCATCCATAGGGTTGCTCCGGCGGCCACGGTTGAGGCATGGGGCGCTTATGACGAGCGGCGGCGCCTGAGGAAGAAAGGTGCAGCGAGGCCCCACACGAGCAGAAACACGACCGGGGCGCCCACTATAATACTCGTCACCGGTTTGTTGTACTGGGTGGGAGTGGGAGTCATACCAATGGCCAGCGCGACCGCCACGCTGAGGACATGCAGGTACCAAGCCTTGGTGCCGCTCCAAAAAAGGGCCGCCAGCGCGAGAACGCCAGCGGCGGCGAATGACAAAGTTGCCAAAGTAGTAAAGGACATTCTTAAGCTCCTGGTGCGTCTAGAACATTCTACTTCACCGCTTTGCTTTCCGCACGCCCCCCTATGGAACCCAAATTGCTCCCGTCTAGGGCGATGGCCGGGATTCAGTGCAGTGCAAAGGCTTATGGCGATTCTAGGCAATAAATGCACGCCTTGAGCGGAAAAATTTGCACTCCCTTTTGCCCAGGGGGCCATCCAGTGCTATTATGTTCGCCAAAGGAGAAACTTCACTATGAACCGCAAAACGGGGCTCCTGCTCATGCTCGCTGTGGCGCTTGCCGCTGTCGTCAGCGTGGGGTGCGCCACCAAGAAATACGTCCGTGAAACCGTAGCGCCTGTGCAGCAAAAGGTCCAGGACGTAGAGAAGAAGAACGTTGACCAGGACAGCTCGTTGGCCAAGCTGGATAAAGCCGTTTCCGTGGCCGACGAGCGCGCCCAAGGCGCCGACAGCCGGGCCGGGGCTGCGGCTCGAGAGGCCGCTCGCGCCAACGAGCAGGCCGCTACTGCCAACACCGCCGCTGTTCAAGCTCGCGCCATGGGCGAAAAGGGCGTTGCCAGGGCCGGTGAAGTGGAGACCAGCCTCAATACCAGGGTCGGGAACCTGAGCAATTTCAGGATGGCTTCCTCCTCGACGGTATTGTTCGATCTGGGCATGAGCGTTCTGACTGACGCAGCCAAACAGGAACTCGACGGGTTCGCCGCCAAGGTCGGCTCGGAGAAGAACTTCGAGATCGAAGTTCAGGGTTTCACCGATTCGACGGGTGATCCTCAACTCAACCTGGAGCTGAGCCGGAAACGGGCGGCTGCGGTGGTTCGCTACCTGACCCTGGATAAGAAGATCCCGCTGTTCCGCGTGCAGACGCTGGGCTACGGCGAGGAGAATCCGACCAGTGACAACAAGACCCGCGATGGCCGCAAGGAAAACCGGCGAGTCGAAGTCAGGTTGTACACGGCGGGCTCCTAGCGCAGGCGGGTGGTTAAGTCCTGAGCCAGCACCTCGGCCCGTTCGGCGAGGTTGTTGGCTCGGAGGAGGTCGGTCTTGCCGGCCTCCTCGGATTGTTGCAGGAAGGTCCGAATCTGGCCGACGGCAGCCTTCTGATCCGCTGTCAGTCTCCTCTTCTCCAAAGACCGAAGGATGGTCCGCGTTCGGTTGAAGTGTTCCGCCAGGGTTCTTTCCAGATTCTGCCTTTGCGCCGGCGTAAGGATGGGACGCAGTTGTGGCGGCGCTTCGGGCTGCGGCTGGGCGGACACTGGCGGGCCTGCCGGCGAGGGACGCTTCTGCGCCGGGCCCGGCAGCGGTTTCGGCTCGGTTGACGGCAGGGTAACGGGTGGCTGCGCGTTGGAGGGCTGCAGGGGAGGCGGTGCCTCCAATTCCGGTTCCGGCGGCGTGGTCTTAGCGGGGGCCAAGGGCGGCTGAAACTGAACTGGCGGTTTCACCGGCGGCGGCGTGGGCTGGGCCTTTCGGAAGGGCCAGCACGAGGTCAGGACCGGAGTCAGCGCCAGCACCACTATCACGGCCCGCAACCTGGCTCTCATAATTCCGTTTTCACCCGATCGTTTGCCGCTTCGGCCGCTTCGGCTAGCGGGAAACGCAGCCAGAAGGTTGTGCCCCGTCCCGGTTCGCTACTAAAGTCGATGGTACCACTGTGCAATTGGACCACGCGAAAGCTCATGGCCAGGCCGATTCCCGAGCCCTTGGCCTTGGTAGTGAAGTACAAGTTGAAGATCTTGTCGCGCAGTTCCGCCGGGATGCCGGCTCCGCCGTCTCGAATGGCGAAAACGCACTCGCCGGCCAGGCGCCGGACAACCAGGTGCAGTTCGCCCCCCTCCTGCATGGCCTCCACTCCGTTCACCACCACGTTCAGCAGGGCCTGCTTGAGCAGGTCGCGGTCCGCGCGCAAGTCGATCGGCCCGGGATCGGCTTCCACTCTCAGCTCGACGCCGCGCCGGGCTGCCTCCGGAGCCATCAACGTGGCAAGCTCCCGGGCCAACTCCACGGCCTCCACGGCGTCGAAGTGGAGGTCCACCGGCTTGGTGAAATCCAGAAAAGTCTTGACCACCCGGTCGAGGCGGGTAATCTCCTTGGAGATTACTTCGATCTCCGTCTCGGCGCCGCAGTCGGCTCCCTCCAACTTGGCCTTTAGTACTTCCAGGTGCAGGGAGATGGAGTTCAGCGGGTTCTTAATTTCGTGGGCCACGCCTCCCGTGAGACGGCTGATGGCGGCCAATCGCGTTGACAGATCCAATTGAGTGCCAATCTCGCGCCGCGTCTCGGCGTCACGTAGCGACACCACCGTCCCCACCCGTTCCCGGCCCGGAAAACTCTCCAGCAGCTCGACGTTGACCAGCAGACGGACGGCGGCGCGGCCCTCGCGCTCGACGGCAACCGGGTAATCCTGCAGCGAGCGCCGGAAGCCGACAGCGCCGCTGACGGCGGCGCCCAGCGCCGTGGAACCCGGAAACAGCTCCTCGATCGACTTTCCCATCAGTTCCCAGCGGCCTTTATCCAGAATGCTCTCGACGGCCCGGCCGGCCATGATCAGACGGTCGTCGCGATCGAAAAGCAATACGGCTTCTTCCAGGCGCTCGAGCAACCGTTCGACGCCCCCGCGCAACTCCACGGCGTCCTCGCGCGCGCCGTGGAACTGCTGGCCGAGCAGTTGCAGCTTGGATTCGAGGGCGGCTACCTCGGTGACGCCGCTTTTCGGATCGGCGGCAGGGGCCAGCGGTTCGCCACGCGCGATGCGGTCGATAGCGTCGCTCAGCCGCGCCAGCGGCCGGAAGGCGAGGTTGGAGGCCAGCATCGCCAGCAGAGCGGCGGCCAGGAAGGAGATTGACAGGGTGATGAGCAGGCGCGTAACCAGAGGCTCCAGCGTATTGCGCAACAGCACTGTCGAGATGATGATCCTCGCCTTAAAAATCGGCGTGTCACCCAATCCCAGCGGCATCACTACCGCATAGTTCCGGTTGCGGGCAAAGACTCCCACCAACTGCCGCCAGGGGTTCAGCTTGCCCCAATCGGCCAGGCTGGCGAGAGGCGCGGCGGCCGTGCCTACGCTGACCGGGTCCGAGGACGAGAGCACCGTGCCGCGCTCGGTGATAACTTGTATCTCCAGTACCGTCCTGGAACTGGCCAGAGTGTCCTGAAGGAACCGGCTGAACTCCTCGTCCTCCCGGATGATTTGCGCCCAGAGTTCCTTCTGCTCCGAGAACGTTTCTGGCTGCGGGCGCTCGGCTATCCGCTGGTTCAAGCGCTGCACCAGCATGCCTTGCACCTGCAGAGCGGTGCTGGAAGCCCTTTCCTCCAGATCCTGGAACTTGGCGGAGGCGACGCTTTCCAGCGTGAGCGCGGACAGTGCCGTCACCACCCCCACCACCAGAACCACAATTGAGATTCGGAGCCGGTTCTTAAGTGACATCGTGCGACACAAGCTGAAGCCCGCGCTACGCCTCCTCCACCGCCGCTCCGTACTCCTTCAGTTTATTGTGCAAGGTCTTGAGGCTGATGCCGAGGATTTCGGCGGCGCGCGTCTTGTTGTTCTTCGTGTGCTCCAGGGTCCGCAGGATCAGGGCCTTTTCCGCCTCGTCCACGGTAGCTCCCACTCGCAGCCTGACCACGCCCGCCTCGTCGCCCGCTTCCGAAACGGTCGAGGCCGGCTGGGAAGCGCCCATCTGCGGCGACAGATGTCCGGGCCGTAAAGTGCCTTCGCCCGCTATGATGACGGCCCTCTCGAGGACATTGCGCAGTTCGCGTACGTTGCCCGGCCACTGGAGCCCGGCGAAGGTTTCGAGCACGCCCGGCTCGATGTCCGTGACCTTGCAGCCGTGCTTGCGATTCAGCTCGCGGACCAGCGCCTCGGCCAGCGCCGGGATGTCTCCCTTCCGGTCGCGCAAGGGAGGCAAGTGAATACGGAAGACGTTGAGCCGGTAGTAGAGGTCCTCCCGCACCAGTCCCTTCTGGAGCGCTGCTTCAATGTTCTTGTTGGTGGAGGCGATGACGCGCGTGTCCACCACCATCTCGGTCTTGCCTCCCAGGCGCCGCACGTGCGAGTCCTCCAGCACACGGAGCAGTTTGGCTTGGGTGCCCACGGGCATGTCGCCGATCTCGTCGAGCAACAGCGTTCCCCGCTGCGCCAGTTCGAAACATCCGGCCCGGCGCTCGACGGCCCCGGTGAAAGCGCCTCTCTCGTGGCCGAACAGCTCGCTTTCCATCAGCGTTTCCGGCATAGCCGCGCAGTTGACCGCCACGAAAGGCCCGTCGCGGCGCGGGCTGAGCTTATGCACGGTGCGGGCCACCAACTCTTTGCCGGTGCCGCTCTCGCCCGTCACCAGTACCGCCGCCGTGCTGGAGGCAACCTGCCGGATGAGCGAGAAGACCTCCTGCATGGATGGCGAGCGCCCGATGAAATCTCCCAGCACGCCGTGGTAGCTCAATTGCCGCTGCAGGCGCTCGGTCTCCTCGGCGAGCCTGGCCTGGCCCGCGGCCCGCTCGATCAGCGTGCGCAGCGCCTTGGCCTGGATGGGTTTTTCCATGAACCAGAAAGCGCCGAGCTCGTGGATGGTGGAGACGGCGGTTTCCAGGTTTCCGAAAGAAGTGACCACGATCGAGACCGGGCCGCCGCCCTGAGCGTTGAGCCGCCGCAGCAATTCCGTGCCGTCCATGCGCGGCATCATCAGGTCCGTGACCATCACTTCGGCGGGGAAGCTGGCCAGCTTCTCCAGCGCCTCCTCCCCATTGGCCGCGGTTTCGGCCTCGCAGCCCCAAGCCGAGACCATGCTGGCCAGACCCTGGCGCTGGTTCTCCTCGTCGTCCACAATCAGCACGCGCACCGGCCGGGCGGCCTTATCATCCTTCATGGCAGTATTGTAAACCCCGCCGCGTGCGTCTAGTGAGCGCTCGCCTGAAGCGAGATGTATACTGCTAGTGTAGTGCGGCAAGCAGATCAACGAGTATGCGATCGACCGTGGGGCGGGCAGGATTGCCCGCCCCGCATGAAGGGCAGAATATCGGCCGCACTACACTAGCCAGGAAGACGTCAGTGTCTGAGGCCGGAGATTGCACGCGGCGCGATTTCTTAGCACTGTCGGCGGCAGGGTTTGCGCCGTTGCAGGGCCCCGAAAGAACCCAGCCCAGCCGCGGACCTCGACCCGGCATTCCCGGTTTGTACCGCGCCCAGGTCGTCGGGGTGAGACACTCCGGGTCGTTGCTTTATGGGACTTATCAGGACGGCCCGATCCAGCAGATGGTGCGGTGCGGCTTGACCGAACTGACCGGGCTGAACGACTACCTTGAGGCCTGGAGAGTCTTCGTAGAACCCGGCGATAGGGTAGGGATCAAGGTTAATCCCAACGGGAATGAAATGATGATTTCCTCCCGCGCCTTCTTTCTGGAAGTCATCGATGGACTGGTGAAGGCCGGCATCCCGCTTCGAGACATAATCGTGTATGAGCGTCACAAGGAGATTCTAGATCGAATTGCCAACTGGTTTCCCGCGGAGATCAGCCTGATGTCGGCCGATCTGGGCTGGGATGAGCTGCAACAGGATCCGAATGGCTACGATTTGAACCATTTTATTGAACACTATGCACTTCTGCCAGGTCAGGTGCCAAGTGACACGGCCAGACGGTCCTACGCCGCCGAGTTTCTTACGCAACACGTCGACAAGGTGATTAATTGCGCCACACTGAAGACGCACCAGGCCTCCGGTGTCACCTTATCGCTGAAGAACCTCTCGCATGGAATGGTCAACAATGTGAATCGCAGCCACCCCTCGGCTGACCTCAACTACCTGCGGGATTTCATTCCGACGGTGGTTTCCATGCCGGTCATTCGGACCAAAACGGTGCTGAATATCATCGACGGCGTTCACCTCTTGTATCATGGTGGTCCGAACGGAGCCGATGATTTCGTCTGGGCGCACAAGACCATCTACTTCGCCACTGACCCCGTCGCCCTGGACAAGATCGGCTGGAAAGCGATCGACCAGCAGCGGGCCTCGCTGGGGTTGGTGCCGGTAGCGGACGCCCCCTACGCACCGCCATATTTCAACTTCAGGGAGATGCACCCCGATCACATCGACGTCGCGGGAGCGATGGGGCTCGGAGAGTGGCGCGAGGACCGAATCAAGTTCCGGCTAACGACACTCGCCTGAACCGCCCCGCGGCCTACTTTGCTTCGGCGGAGAATTCCTCCACCGGGCCGAAGCTCTTCAACTGGTCCCGTATCTTGCTGGCGTCGCCCACGGCGACGATCTGAATATCCTCCGCGGGTACGTACTTGCGGGCCACCGCGCGCACCTGCTCCGCGGTGGTCTCGGTGGTCGCCACCGGATACTTGTCCCAATAATCCGCCGGGAGGCCGTACTCCTTAAGCGTCATCGCGCGCGCGAGAATCGAGGACGGGCTTTCAAGCGACAGCGCGAAACTCCCCACCACGGCGCGCTTGGCCCCGTCCAGTTCGTCGGCCGGGACCAGACGATCGCGGACGTCGCGGAATTCCTTGAGAATCTCCTGGAGCGCGGCCGCTGTCACCTCGGTGCGGACCGACGTGCCCGCTACGAAGTCGTTCTTGTACCGGGTGGCCGAGAAGCTGCTGTTGATCCCGTAAGTGTAGCCCTTCTCCTCGCGGACGTTACGGAACAGGCGCGACGACGGCCCCGCTCCCAGCACCTGGTTCAACAACATGCAGGTCACGTAATCCGGGTCCATTCTGCCGATGGCCCGATTGCCAACCATCAGATAAGTCTGCACCGAGTTCGGCCGGTCGATCAGCACGACTCTCTTCTGTTTGATTGGAGCTTCCAGCGGCAGCTTGGGCGGCTCGATCGGAGCGCCCTTCCACCCGCTCAACAGCTTCTCCAGCTTCGCTGCGATCTCCTTGTTGGTGACGTCACCCGCCACGCCGATCAATCCGCCGGACGGCTTATAGTAAGTGCCGTAGAAGTCAATCAGGTTCTGGCGGGTCATCTTCTTGAGCGACTCCTCGGTTGGCGCGGTCAGCTTGCGCGCGTCGTCCGGATACAGAAGCAGGGCCATGCGCTCGCTGGCCAGAAACCCCGGCTGAGTGCGCGCCATTCGGAGAGAATTCAACTGCTGCTGCCTGAAGGTGTCCAGTTCGTCCTGCGGGAAACTGGGATTCAATAGGACGTCGGCGAACAGTTCCAGCAGAGCGTCCATGTTGTCCGTGAGGCCGCTCAGGCTGAGGTTAGTGCTCCGCGACCCGAATCCCGCGCCCGTCCCCAACGATCCCCCCAACTCGGCGAGCCTCTCGGCGATCTGGCGGGAATTGAGCGTCTTGGTTCCCAGGCGAAGTACGGAGGCGGTGACGCCGGCGACCCCTGGAAGATCCGCCGGCTCCCTGAGGCTCGAAGCCCAGAACATCAGGCTGATCGCAAACGTCGGGGCGCGGTGGTCCTCGATCACCATCAGCTTGAGCCCGTTCTTAAGTGTGGTCTCGGCCGGGCGCGGGAATTTCACTTGAAGAACCTCTTTGGAGGCCGGGGCCTTGTTGAGCCGGACTACTCCGGAGAGTGGAGTTGCCTGCTGGGCCTGCTGCGCCGCCAGCGGCAGCGCCAATGCAACCGCCGCCGCGAAGCATGAGATGAGTCGGTTCCGGTATGACATGGCATTCCTCCTAGTTCGCACCCGCCGGCGACGTAACGATTACCGTCCGGTTTTCGGGACGCAGGTACTTCTTGACCACATCCCGGATCTGAACCGCCGTAACTGCGGCGATTCGTTGCTCCTCGGTGTTGATCCGCCCCGGATCGTTGAACATGACCGCGTCATTGGACAGCAGAACGGCCCGGTTCAAGACACTGGTGCGGATGGAGGCCTGGGAGCGGCGCTCCGTGGCTCTGGCGCGCTGTATCTCCTTATCCGTCACCAGCTCGGTTTGTAGCCGCGCCACCTCCTCGTCCAAAAGCTTCTGCGCGTCCGCGGCCTGCTTGCCCGCGGGGATTGTAACCACAAGCTGGTAAAGCCCGGGGCCCACCCTTTCGCCGGCGCCACCACCCACGGAGACCGCAACCTCCTTGTCCTTCACCAGTTTCTGGTAGAGCCTCGAGCTCTCACCGCCCGACAATATGACGCTCAGCACATTCAACGCATCCATGTCGGGGGAGTTGCCCGGCGGGATCTTGTAGACGATATCGATGCGCGTCAGACGCGCCAGTTTATCCGCAATCTGCTCGCGCCGTTCGGCCGTCTGGGGCTTCTCGGAAAAATCCACCGCGGCGGGCGGCGCCTGGCGCGGGATGTCGCCGAAGTACTTCTTCACTTTGGCCAGCGTCTCGGCTGGAATCAGGTCCCCCACCAGCGCCAGTGTTGCGTTGTTGGGCGCGTAGTAGGTCCGGAAGAAGCTCCGGACGTCCTCCACCGTCGCCGCGTCCAAGTCCGCCATCGAACCTATGACCGAATGCCTATAGGGAAAGGCGTCGTAAGCCAGCTCCGATAGCCGTTCGCTGGTCTTTCCGTAGGGTTGGTTGTCCACCCCCAGCCGCCGTTCCTCTTTCACCGTCTGCCGCTGGTTCTCGAGGTTCTCGGTGGTCACTGCCAGGGACCGCATCCGGTCGGACTCCAGGAACAGGCCCAGGTCGAGCTGGTTCTTCGGCATGGTCTCGAAGTAGACAGTCCGATCGGTGCTCGTCGTGCCGTTCATCGTGCCGCCATTCGTGAAGACCAGGTAAAAGTGCTCGCCCGGCCCGACGTTCGCCGAGCCTTTGAACATCATGTGCTCGAACAGATGGGCAAAGCCGGTCCGTCCGGGACGTTCGTCTTTGGACCCGACGCCGTAGCTGACAGCGATGGCGTAGATCGGGGCGCTGTGGTCCTCGCAGATAATCACACGCAGTCCGTTGTCCAGGCGCGTGTCCGTAAACTTAACGGGCGGGATGGGCCGGACAATATCGGCTGCGTACGCCGCACCTGCCCCGATAAGCAGGGACAGCAGGAACTTTCGCATGAAAGCCTCCGGACTCGATTAAGTTGGCTACATACGCAAGTATATATCGGGCAGTTGAGTTTGGGATCATAATACTTGGCCTTTCCGCGAAAGAACGCACGGCATCTGGTTTGGCTCCTGGCCGGGCTGCTCGCGCCCGCCGCGTGGGGCGACACCGTACGGGTTGAAAACCCCGCGGGCAGGACCACCGTTCACGCGGTCATGGGGGCCGAGAAGGTCGATGTGCGCGTCTCGCCCCGCGGCCGCGCTGTCCTGCCGGACGACGTGAAGCGCACCGAGCAGCCGGACCTGCTTCTCATTCAGTGCACTCCGGCGGATGGCGCGCCGATCGACCTCGAGATCACCCTTCCCCACACGGCCTCCGTGGACGTCGTCACGCAATCCGGAAGGATCTCCATCGACGGTTTGATCCGCGACGCGGACCTTACGACTGCCGGCGGCGACGTCGAGCTGACCATGCCTTGGGAGCTGATGCGAATCTCGGTTGTTTCGGAGACCGTCCCGAAGGGCTTCTTCGCCCCCAAGATCGATGGCCTGGAGTTCCTGGTCGAGCCTGTGGGTCCGTATTGGACCCTGCGCGACCGCCCGACTTCCCGCAATTCCCCGGCCGTGCCGATGCGGCGTCAGGCACCCAGGGTTTGGCGCACCGGGCCAGAAGGCCGCCTGGAATTGATTGCCGACACCCGCAGCTTCACCTATGGGGAAATCAGAGTGACGGCCAAATCCATTGGGCGTCTGGACCTGGCCGGCGCGCCTTTGCCGGCGGATTCCTGGGTGAAGCCCCCCAAGCTGGCCGCTGCGGCTTTGGAAGCGATTGCCGGCAAGCCTTCCGGAGAGCCCGCGGCAGCGCCGAAGCCTCAGCCAGCCGGGGGCCAAGGCGACATGCCGCTGTTCGTTTCGCAGGTGCGCATGGTCAATTTGGCGGTCTCCGTTTATGACGGCGAGGGCCGTCCGGCGCAGGGCTTGCAGCCCGAGGATTTTGAAGTCCTGGAGAATGGCGTGCCCCAGAAGTTCGCGGTCGCGCATCCAGGCGACGTCCCGTTCAATCTCGTGCTGCTTCTCGATTTGAGCGGCAGCACGGTTCAGGACCGCCCCGCCATGCTGGAGGCGGCCAAGCGCTTCGTCCAGCTTGCCCGGCCGGGGGACCGCGTGGCGATCTACATCATGGAGCAAGACCTGCTCGACGTCATCTCGCCTTTGACCGCCGACCGCGCGCGGCTGCTGCGGCTGATCGAGACCATGCCCCCGCTAGGCGGCGGGACGCCCTTATACAACGTGATCGCTCTATCCATGGTTCAGGAGTCGCTGCAGTTGAGCCAGGATCGGAGTGCGCTGGTGGTCATCACCGACGGCCGCGAAAATATGCCCCGCGAGCCGGACGCGCTGGTGGGATCGGCGGTCTCCTTCGAGGCGCTGCGGGACGCCATCGCCAAGTCGCCTGTGCTGCTCTATCCGGTTCTGCTGCACGCATCCGACAGCTTCATGAACTCCAACCGGGAAAAGATGCAGCAACTGGCCCGGTCGAGCGGCGCCCGCTCGTTTTCAGCCGAGTCCATTCGGGATCTCGATCCGGTCTATCCCCTGGTGGCGGAGGAACTGCGCAGCGTGTATGGCGTCACCTACTATCCCGAGAACCAGGATTTCGACGGCCGGTGGAGGCCGGTTGTGGTCCGCCTGAAGCGCCCCGGCCTCACCCTCCGGACGCGGGACGGCTACTACGCGCGGTGACCAGGTTCTCGTACCACTTCAGCGAGGACCCGCCGGTGCAGATGAGGTCCGGACGGCCATCGCCATTCAGGTCGGCGGCGGCGCAGGCGGCGGCAGGCATGCTGGCGTCCAGAACTGAACGGCTCCAGTGGACGCCTTCGGGATCATCCGCTGAATAGATGTAGGTCTTGCCCCCGGCCGCCCGGTAGCCGGCCACGATCTCGTCGCGGCCATCGCCATTCAGATCCACGGCGAGCAGGGCGTGGGATGTGCTCAGCGAATCGTCAACGACGGTGCGCTCCCAGCCCGTGGCTCCTTCGCGGTAGACCACGACCTGGTTGCCGTGCCAGGGTTCGAGCGCGCATAGGAAGCGGCGTGTACCGAGACGTCCCACGGCCACGTCGCTCGATCCGCCCTTGGGCCACGGGTCCGGGTTCCCGGCTGCAATCTTCGTGCGGCTCCAGCGGCCGCCGCTCGCCGCCTTGAGCAGATCGATGCCCTGAAAACTGGCGGTGAGAATTTCGTCCCGGCCGTCCCCGTCCCAATCCACAACGGCGATGCCGTGCAGCACGCCTTCGATCTCGTCCGTAATCAGCTCCCGCTTCCAGACGCCTGGACGGTAGAAGACCAGCGGCGTGTTGCCGCGGTAGTCAGGGGACTTGGCTGTCGCACCCGCCAGAGGCGCGTTCACCGCGACCTTCTTCCCGGAGCCGTCGATGTCAGCAAAGCGGATGCGATGCGAGGTGGGCAGACGATCGATCTCCTGGATATCCCAGAGCTCCCTGGGATCCTTGCCGCTGCGCAGCACCGAGACGATGCCGGCGCTCTTGGCAGGCTCCATCGAAAAACCAGTGGCGAGGACCAGGGTCGGGATGCCGCTGCCATCGGCGTCCCAGGCGGCCACGTTGATGGGCTGCGTGAGCCCGCGCGCCAGGACGTGGCGCTCCCAGCCGGGGTTCTCGAACCATACCAGCTCCTGCAATGTTGCTGGCGAGGCCGATCAAGTCCGGGCGGCCATCTTTATTCAAATCCGCCACCACAACCTGGTATGCGCCGCGCAGGTCTTGGGCGATCAGATGCTCGCGGAATTGACCCCCTGGATCGGCAGCCATCAAACCTCCAGCCAAAAGCAGAAGGGGGAAAACAAGTCTCAGCATGCCGCTTCCCTCCCCGACGTCACCATCCTAGTCCAGTGCGGCAAGCAGATCAACGAGTATGCAATTGACGGTGGGGCAGGCTATTCAGCGAAGTCGATGATGTCGTCATGCTTGGCTATGCGATCGTGGCTGAGAGGGCCGTGCGAACACGGCCTGTCGCTCGTCGACCGACAGAAGGTAACTTGCGGTATCTGGTGTACTGCGGCGCAAATACTGGCGCGGCACACTAGGAACGGCTCCGCTTTGCCGCAGTCCACGTGGCGAGTCTTTCGGCGCTCCCTGGGCCCCGCTCCGCGGCTGATCCGGAAGAGCGGCCGCTCTGGTACTGCGGCGCGGTGCGGAGAGGCATTCGGGCCACGCGCTACGACTGGGTGTATCTGCTGAACAGTGATGTGCTTCTCGACCGGGGCGCGCGCGCGTGGCGGCTGGGCTACGAAAGCATATACTGTCCCGCCTCGAAAGCCGGGCATCTGCATCGCATGACCAACCGCCTGCTCTAACGCGAAGACGAAATCGATCGCATCCTGTCGACCGGTTGGATGAGAAATCATTGGACGAGATCCGCGCTTTCCGCAGGATGGCCCAGATCGCCGCCGGCCGGTTTCAAGACGGCTCTTCCTGGCTGCGAAGACCTGGGTGCGCACAGCCGACGCTGTCTTGAATGCGGCGGGTAAAGGCTCACTGCATCGGGAAACTCAGCACCCGCTCGAAGATTATCTGCAAGCCGCCCGACGCCCCTTCCGCTATCGGCGCGCCGGCTCCCTTGCGCCCGATCATCGCCCATGACTGCTGGTAGTCGAGAACCCTGGCGCAGAGGCTGCCAAACATTTTCGCAATGACGGCGCGCGACTCGGGCGTGAACAGCAGCGCACCGTCATCGGCGACGGCAAACAGGACGAGTGTTCCGTTGGGCAAGAGCGACAGGTACCGGATCAGGCGCGCCGACGCCGATGGATCGCCCCAGGTGTCGAAGTTCTGCACAGCCTGATACACACCGGTGGCCGGGTCGATGGCGAGAATGTTGATCCCCCGTCCCCGTCCGCCGCCAGTTGTAGAGAAGAGCACCACCCCGTCCCACACGAACTGAGCCAGCGGAGCGGAGTTGTAGCCGCCCGATACCACCCTGACCGGAATGTCACCCCGGCTGGGCAGAACCGTTACCTTCAGGTCCGCGGCGCCGCCCGCCGCGCCGGTGGCGTAGCCGGATACGGTCATCGTCGAACCGGACTGAGGAAGCGCCGCCGAGGATGCGCGGATCTTGAGCGGCGCCGTCTGCCCGGTGAAAACCACCGCCGCCCGCAATGAGATCCCGCTGGGGGCCTGGACGATGCGGAACTGAACCGGCCCGCAGTAGCCGTTCTTCCCATCCACGGCGGTCGGGATAGTCTGGGCCAAGCCGCCTGCCTGGACTGTGACAACCGGCGACGGGAAGCTGAGGCTGATCTCGAGCTTGTCTTCAAGCCCCGCCACGCTCAGCGGATACAGATTACTCGAAGCTCCCTCCATCCGAAGTTCCAGAGCCGAAGAGTTCGAGGCCGGGGTCAGCAGATTCACGCGAAGATTAACTTCGTGCATGCCGGTGAAGCCCGCCATTAGTCGCGATGACAACACCTCGGCGGGGGTTCCATCGATGAAGACCTCCGGCAGCGCGGCGTCCACCCCGCCGGGCCCCAGCCCGGTGGCGTAGATGGTCAAGTTCTCGCCGGGACGCGCGCCGTTTTCTCTCGAAACCAAACACGGCGTATCCCGGCGAGCCACGCCTTCGTTAAAAACTCCCGGAGCGTATTGCCGGACTTCAGCCTCGACGGCGGCGGCGCCCGCTCCCGCGCGGAACAGGATCGCCTGATAATGGCCGGGCGCAAGCTCCCACGGGATCTGGCCCGCCAGGGCCTCCGCCGCGAGACTGCTGAGCGGCGCCGGCTTGTCTCCCACGCAAATGCAACTTTCGCCCAGGAATAGCGGCCAGTCGGAGCTGCCGGCGGCCGAGGACTCGTTCGCCGCAAGATCCTTGCCCGCCATGCGGAACAATGCTCCCGGAGAAACAATTTCCGAGTCCCATGCGCCGTTTAGGAGCTTCCCCGTGCTCGGAGCGTCCTCCAGTTGCCAGCCGTCCGGCAGACGCCCTCCCCACAGGTTCGCCAGGGCGCCGTACACCGCGCGCGGCTGCAATCCATCCAGCCCTTTTACTCCGCTGTCGTAAGGCCGGAAGATCCCCGGCCGCGCGACCTCGTTCGAATCGTCGCTGAAAACCGAGTAGACGCCGCCCGCCAGAAACAATGCCGCTTCCACCTGTGCGGCTATGTCCACGGCGGCGCGCGCCTGCACCGCCTCGTCCTCCGCGCCGGCTGCCGGATCGAAGCTGTCGACGCTGTACTCGGCGATCACGGCCGGCCTGGTGCTCCGCCGGGGGAGGTCAGCGCTCCCGGCCGCCAGCGAACCCGCCAAACCCGGGCTCCAAAGCCAGAGTTGCACACCCGCAAAATCGCCGGCGAGAGCCAAATCCCGGACTCCGGTCGCCAGAAGCGGAGTGTTCACGGGATCCAGTTCCTTCAGCAGCGCCACGGCCTCCGAAACCAGCAGGTAGAGGTCCTCGACCTGCCCGGCGAACTTCCGCTCGTAGTCGTCCCGAACCTGATCGCCAAAGACATAGGCGATCACCCGCGGATTGCCGCGAAAGCGCGATACGTATTTTTTGAAATCGCCCAGGATCTCGTTACGCCGGTCGGAGATGCGTCGGGATGGGTCGTAGTAAGGTTCCAAAGAGAAACCCGCGAGCCAATGCAGACCGGTGGCCGCCAGAACAGCTTC
The DNA here is from genome assembly GCA_963734625.1 of Bryobacterales bacterium. Lineage (GTDB taxonomy): Bacteria > Acidobacteriota > Terriglobia > Bryobacterales > Bryobacteraceae > CAVTHW01. Next base: position 46,514 of record CAVTHW010000018.1, read on the forward strand.
GAAAGTGGTGTCCCCGGCGGGAAGAGTCTGGTAGGTGCGTACCGTGTTGGCGCCCATGGCCGCGATAAGAGGCAGGTCGCGCGCATAGACGCAGGACGGCACCGGATCCGCCGGCCGGGCGCCCAGCGGCGCGGGTGAGTATCCGACGGCGCGTAGAGCAAACTGTTGCTCTCCCGCGCGCAGTTCCCCTGCCTCCCACCGCACATCGCCCGCGAAAGAACGACAAAGACCGCCGCACGCGAGTAAGGCGGCGGCAAACCTAACTAAGCCAGACACCACGGCTCGCATAGGAGTAATTCCCTCGGTTAATGAGTGGCCCTTGATGCAAAAGCCTCTCAATCAGACTCGATGAGTCCTAATATGAGGCGGAAGTCGATCCCGTGGGCGCTGTTTCTTCTCGCGGGTTGTACTCTAAGCGCTCAGACCCTGCTGCGCCTCAAGAACGAGCCGCTGAGGCTGGCCGGGGCTGAGCAGGCGGCAGGGTCCCGCAGGTTGCCTCCCCCAGAGGAACGTTTGACCGCCTGCACGTGCTGGTTCAGTTCGGCCGGACGCCCACGGCCGAGGATATCCAGGTGCTGGAGAGCCACGGCGCGAGGCTCGTCCAGTATGTTCCGGATGACGGCCTTATCGTCTCGGTGGGGGCGCTTCAGCAACTGGATGGGACCGGCGTACTGTGGGTCGGACGGCTGGACGCCTCTAGCAAGACCAGCCGCGCGCTCCAGACGGACGACGGCGGGGTGTCGACTGAGACGCTGGTTGCGGAGTTCTTTCCCGATGTCGATCCGCGCCTGGCCAGGCTCGTCGCCCAGATTCACGGGTTCGAGGTGCTCAGCCACCCCGACCTGCTGCCCGGCCAATTGCTGATCCGGGGTCCGTCGGATCGCATCCCGGACCTCGCCGAGTGGGACGACGTCGCCTACCTGTTCCCGGCCTCCGCGGAGCTGGTTCGGGGCGAGCGCGTGCAAGCCTGCCCCGGAGCTCTCACGACGCTCGGCGCGGTCGGTCAGTACGTGGCCAGTGTCGGCGACGGCTGGGACGGGCCGGGGCGCGGCAGCGCCGACTTGCGCTACTACTTCCAGACGCTGACTTCGAAATTGCCGCCGGATAAAGTGCGCTCGGAGATCCAACGCGCGATGGGCGAATGGACCCTCTACGCCAGTCTGACCTTCAGCCCGGCCAGCGGTGCGGGCCTTTCCCACTCGCTGGACATTCTATTCGCCGCCGGCAATCACGGCGACGGTTACCCGTTCGACGGCCCCGGCAGGGTCCTGGCGCATACCTTCTACCCGGCGCCGCCCAATCCCGAGCCCATCGCCGGCAACATTCATCTGGATGCGGATGAGCAATGGGTGGCGGGAGCGGATGTGTCGGCCAGTTCGGTGGATCTGTACTCGGTTGCGCTGCACGAATTGGGGCACGCCTTGGGGCTGGGCCATTCCGACGCGCCGGGCGCGGTGATGTATCCCTACTACCGGCGAGTTACCGCGCTCATGGCCGCCGATGTCGCGGGCATTCAGCAGCTCTATGCGGCGCCTTCGGGGGGAACTGACCCGCCTCCGAATGCGCCCGCGGCGCCGCTCGGCATCACGCTCCAATCGCCCGCGGTGCTGCCTTTGACCACCACCTCCGCGAGCCTGTCCGTGCTTGGGACCGTGACCGGAGGCGCTGGCGACATCGTAGTGGCGTGGATCAATGACCGGGGTGGGTCGGCCTGGCTCAGGGCGGCAGGAGTTGGACTATCGCTGCGCTGCCGCTTCAGGTGGGCAATAACACTATTACTCTCACCGCCACCGACGCGGCGATGAGCCGGGTGACGCGCGGTTTCGTCGTCACCCGCCAAGGCCTCTCGACGCCGCCTGCCGACACCGTGGCGCCCAGCCTTACGATCACGTCCCCGGCTTCCACCAACGTGCTTACCAGTTCGTCTAGCATCAAGCTCTCGGGCTCCGCCAGCGATAACGTGGGGGTGACGAGCGTGACTTGGTCGACATCCGCGGGCAAAACCGGAATCGCAACCGGAACCACCTACTGGAATACTGGGGATGTGTTCTTGCTGGTGGGTACGAATACGATTGTGGTCCGCGCCGCGGATGCCGTGGGGAACACTAGCTGGCGCTCGGTAACCGTCACGCGCCGCTAGGTGCTGGGGACTTCTTGAAGATGCCGTGAAGATTGAAGATGCCGACCACCTTGCAGATCAGGCTCGTGGCGATCGTGAGCCAGCGCTCTTTCGGCATGTCTTTGCTGACGCCGCTCGACTCGTCGTAGGCCGCGCCCAGCACTTCCTGCGCGATGGCCAGCTTGGCTTTGCCGGCCCCCGACTGCGGGAGCAAGCCTTCGAGGGACTGCACGACCTGGATGATGGCCGGCAGCAGTTTGATGATGCTGAGAAATATGTTCATTGTTCGTTCCCCTGTCACTGCACGATAATCGTCAAAGTCGTTGGTGCAAAGCTCGGCACGGTCGCCGCCGCCAGATTGCTGTAGACCGACTCCGCTCCGCCTGCGACCGCCGTAACCGCATAGCAATATGGTCCCGGCGTGACACTCGCATCAACGTAGTTGCGCGGCACAATACCCGACGCAATCTTCGTCAGTACGGGTGTCCCACTACATGGGCCTGGCGCGCGGTAGACGCTGTAGGTCGTCTCGGCGGTCGCGTCAGACGGGGCATTCCAGTTCAATGTCGCGCTGTGCGTTGTCTGCCCAGGGCACGACACCGCCGCCAGCATCAGCACCGTCAGACTTACTATGGATAGTTTCACTGTTTCTCCTTTGGTCTCCGCTCAAAGTGGATCGTGATTTCCACCGTGGTTTCGTCGCGCAGCTCGCGGACGATCTCCTGAAGGCGGTCGAGCGCCCCCAAAAGGTACTGCTGCAATTCCGCCGCGGTCTGCTGGCCGAGCTTGTCAAAGATGGCCATACGCCTTCTATTGAATCCCCAGCGTCTTGGCGATGGCCGTCACTAAGCGCAGGATCTCCCCGGTGTCGCCTGCCGGAGTCGGATTGGGCGCGACTTCCTTCTTCCGAACCACCCAGCCGAACGGCGTCGACGCGAACTCCTCGTCCTCGGCCAGCGTGCGCACGGGAACCGGGACGGCTCTGCCATCTGCCGGCTGCGTGACCTGCGGCAGTGACTCCCACGCCAGACTCCCCACGTCATCCTTGACCCACTTGCCCGGCGCGCCAACACCGGCCACGCTCTTGGTTTGGAGTAGGCTTTGGACGTTGTACCGCGAGCCGTTGACTACGATCTCCCAGTTGCGCCGCGTTTCTCCCCGCCATTCGAACTTAATTCCGGTCGTCTCAACCGGAGGAATCGAGGGCACTACGCCCAACTCCGCCCCGAGCAGATTCGCCTCCGCCTCTGTACTCAAAGTGGCCGCGCTGGCAAGCGGCCGCAAGTTGCCCCACACCATAACCGCCAGCGTTGGCTGCACCTCATAGGCCGGGTAACGATAGGCCCCCGGCAGGTTGACGGTCTTCGCTTCTGCCGGCGTCATCACCAGCGGGGCGAATGAGGGAGGGGCTCCATTTATAAGCTGCGAGTATGCCCCCGCCCCCGCCGGGTCGAACCATGTCTTCACCGGCTTGGTGAGGTCGAACGGTGGAGCCTGCGCACCGCACACCGCTTCGTAGGATTCCCGCGTGTACTCCGGGAATAGCTTCAGATCATTGATGCCAATTTGTTCTGCCATTGTTTTTCTCCAGTAACACGCGATTGACCGTGTTATCACTCGTAATCGAGCAGGGCCCCTGCGCCAGAGGCGCCCAGCCGCCCTGCCAAGGGCTCTCCAGTAACACGCGATTGACCGTGTTATCGCTCGTAATCGAGCAGGGCCCCTGCGCCAGAGGCGCCCAGCCGCCCTGCCAAGGGCTCTCCTTGTGTTTTAGGCCGCCTCCGGCAATGGGCCGCGCGCCCATTCGATTGCCTGAGCTACGTTTCCCTGTTCCGCGATCCGGCTCACCAGCTCGGCGTATTCCGGTGCTGTCGCGTATATGCCGGCGACGGCCGATATCAGGCCGCGCAGGCGCTTGTTTTGCTGGTACCGTGTCCAGGCGTCCCGGTAAGGATCGCCGTGAGTGATGAGCCAGACATAGTCCCTGCAGGAATCCTCGAGCGAATCGTAATCGGCGAACTCCAGGTCCAGGACGAAGGTTTTCCCCTGGATCACTTCGCGGGTCGACACCGTGCAGCACTTTTCGTGACGTCTCGCTCTCTTGATCCCGAAGTAGTTAGCGTGGCCCGCGGGTGTGGCGCCCCATCGCGATTCCAGCGCCCATTGAGCCACCAGCAATTTCGCCGGGAGGCCGGTTTCGGCCTCCAGCCTGACCGCGATCCCCGCCACCTCGGCTAGTTTTTTTTGTCTGTCTGATTCCATGCTTTTCCCGCCCTAATGCTACAGCGCTGGTATGGCAGTGGCCGGGGGCTCAAACATCTAATTGATTGAAATCAGGTAAGATATAATTTCGACTCTCCTGTCACTGCTATGCGAAACGTCGTGATTGTGGGCTCGGGCTGCGCGGGAAGCACAGCAGCGCTTTATACTGCCAGGGCCAACCTACAACCCCTCGTCGTAAGCGGCCGCGAGCCCGGAGGACAACTGGCCCTCACCACCTTGGTCGAGAACTTCCCGGGCTTCCTCGAAGGGATCGACGGTCCCCAGTTGGTCGCCAACGTGAAGCAACAAGCCCAGAAGTTCGGAGCCGAGTACCTGGACGGCGCCGTGGTCGAGGCCGATCTTTCCCGGAGCCCCTTCCGCCTCAGAATTGAAGCCGACTGGGTGGAGACCCGGACCTTGATCATCGCCTCCGGCGCGTCCGCGCGCTGGCTGGGACTCCCCTCCGAGCAGAAGCTCATCGGCCACGGCGTCAGCTCGTGCGCCACATGCGACGGTTTCTTCTTCCGGGGCAAGAAAATCATGGTGACCGGCGGCGGCGACTCTGCCATGGAGGAGGCGATTTTCCTCACCCGCTTCGGGTCCGAGGTGAGCGTGGTCCACCGCCGGGACGAATTTCGCGCTTCCCGGATCATGCTCGATCGCGCCCGGGCCAACCCGAAGATCAAGTGGATCACCGGCGCCGTAGTGGACGATATCTACGGTGTCGAGGAGGGCCGGGTCAAAGGCGTGCGCCTGCGCAGCCTGAAAGACGGCCGCACCTGGGACCAGGAAGTGGACGGGTTCTTCGTGGCCATCGGCCACATCCCCAATACCGCCGTCTTCAAGGACCAGATCGAGCTTGACCCCGACGGCTACATCGTCTCCAAAGGCGGCGCCAAAACCAGCATCTCAGGCGTCTTTCACGCCGGCGACGTCGAAGACCGCGTCTATCGCCAGGCCATCACCGCCGCCGCCGCCGGCTGCAAAGCCGCAATCGAAGTCGAAAGGTACCTCGAAGCCCAGGGGCGCTAACCCGGATATTTCCCCGCGCCCTACCTCAACCTCCGCTGCAGAATCTCGTTCACAACCGCGGGGTTGGCCTGCCCTCGCGTCGCTTTCATTACCTGGCCGACCAGGAAGCCGAGCACCGCGCCTTTCCCGCTCTTGTACTGCTCCACTTGTTTGGGATTCGCCGCCAGCACTTCGGCGACGATCGCCTCAAGAGCCGCTGTGTCGCTGATCTGCTTGAACCCCTGGCGCTCCATGACCGCGCGCGCCGGCTCGCTGCCGGCGAACATCCCGGCGAAAATCTCCTTCGCCATCTTGCCCGAGACTTCCCCTTTGGCGATCAACACAATCAGTTCGCCCATCACCCAATTGGCGGCCGCGCGCGGGTCTTGCGACGTCGCCGCCACCTGCTCGAAGTATTCGCTGAGTGGCCGGGTAGCGGTCAGAACTTCCGCGTCATATTCCCGCAGCCCCAGGCTCTCGACGAAGCGCGCGCGCTTGCTGGCGGGCGGTTCCTGCATTTCGGCCAACAGCCGCTCGCGCCACTCGTCGCTGATCCGCAACGGCGCCAGATCCGGCTCCGGAAAGTAGCGGTAGTCGTGCGCCTCTTCCTTGGAACGCATCCCAGCGGTCTCGCCCGCTTCGGGATCGTACAGCCGCGTCTCCTGGATGATCCTGCCCCCCGCTTCCAGCACCGCTGTCTGCCGCTGGATCTCGTAATCCAGCGCCAGCTTCAGAAACCGGAATGAGTTCAGATTCTTCACCTCCGCCTTCACCCCGAACTTCTCCGCGCCGAGGAGACGCACCGAAACGTTGGCGTCGCAGCGCAGATGTCCCTTCTCCATGTCGCAGGCACAGGCTTCCTCAGAGCTGCGTATATCGGGTTCGGTGACGATCTCGATCAGCGGCGTGCCGCAGCGGTTCAGGTCGATGTAGGAGTACCGGTGGACGCAGGAGATGCCGATGCGCTTGCGCGCCCCATCCACTTCGGCCTCCACCCACCCGTGCTCGGCCAGAGGCTGGTCGAATTGCGAGATCTGATAGCCCTTGGGCAGGTCGGGATAGAAGTAGTTCTTGCGCGCCAGCCGCGCTTTGATCGCCAGCGGCTTCGTTCGGGTCAGCTTTGCTGCATCAATCCGGTGTCGGGGCCCGGATCGAGGAAGACCATGGGCGTTATCGGGAGCTATCGGCGATTTGCCCCATCAATCCACTACACGTTGCTCATTGAAGCTGCTTGTACGGCGGCCTCTTGATCGCCGGGGGCGGATTTTTCTTCAACAACCCTAGAATCACTTCTACCACCTTTCCCAGTTGCGGGTCGCGGCCGGCGTGGACAGCAGCCGGATCCTGTTCCACTTCGATATCCGGCGCGACGCCCTCGTTCTCCACCAGCCACTTCCCCTCCGGGCTGTAGACGCCGTAATAGGGAACGCTTAGCGGAGTTGGGCCAAGGATCAAGCTCCGAAGAGTCGAGGAGCACAGCGGAGTGGGCCGTCAGAGTCGTTCGAGGGGGCAGGATGAAGAAAGATAAAGAAAGAGGCTCAAACAGAGGCCGTTTGGTGTACAATCAGTCTCGCACCCAGGACTCGGCGACGGGAATTCTGGCTGATATGCTTCGTGAACTCAAGTAGAAGCGCCACATCTAGCGTCACAAGCTGACACGAAGCGGACCAACTCCTTACTGGCTAAACCGGGCCCTTCTAGGAGCGCTGCCCCGCCCTATGCAGGAGATCTCCCCGAACGCGGCCTGTGTCCATAGAGCCAGGAAGCGAAAGTGGGAATCCTGATTCGCGTAGACAAGGGAACGGGGGTAAATCGAAAAGGAAAACCTCCGCGTTTGCGGCTCTGCCCGGCCTCCCGTTGGTCGACCCCGAGCCGCTCAAGAACTTCGGAGTAGACAAAACATCACAGGAGAGAGGAGGAGTGAAGATGCGAATTCTCTTGCTTCTTGTGGCCGTTGCACCCGCTTTCATCGTCTACGGGCAAGTCAACCGTTCGTGGGAAGTCCTGATGGAATCCGTGAAGCCGGACAGGAAGGTCGTGGTCACGAAGATGACCTCCGGCAACGTGGAAGGGAAGCTGCAGAGTATTACGGCGGATTCCATCACGGTCCTGTGGCGCGGCCAGCCAACCGGCGTCCAGAGGACGGACGTGTTTCGCGTACAAATCGCCGATACTCGAATGCGGCACACGCTGATCGGCATGGCGATCGGGGCCGGCGTCGGGGTGGTGTGGGGGCTAAGTTCGACAGGGGCCTGTCTGTGATCATGGGAGGCCTTGGCACCGGGGTCGGCCCAGGCGCCGGCGGCGTGCTGCCGATCGGCGCGCCACTGTATCAAATCGAGAAGCCGGTCCGGAAGGCCTTGCCTCCGGCCCGCCCGGACTGACACTGCGAGGGCGATGAGGCGCAACGAACTCGTCGCGGGCCTCCGGTTTGGAGCGCCGCACGCGCTGACCGGTGTGCGCATGGTGCTCGGGATGTACTCGGTCTGGCTCGCGTTCCGGCAAGGCTGAGCGCACTGGTCGCCTTCGCCAGCGATCTTCTCGGTCAAATAGCCCCGTCTCGGCCGCGTCAACGGTCGATTCGGCGATCGCCGACCCGGCGCAGCCCACCACCGCGTTCGCGGTATAGCTGGCACACAGCCCCAACAGGTCGCTCTCGGTCTTCTCGGCCAAAGCCACCAGGACGGGCTGCATGTATAGCCTGAGCAGATCCGGCACCGACAGGACCTTGGTGATGTCCGGAATCTGGGAGGTCGCTTCTGCGTGCGTGCTGAGCACGATCTGAGCGTTTCCGAGACCGACAGTCTGCGATTGCACCGTTTTGCCTTCGGCCAGGTTGTGGGCACACAGGACGGGCGGGATAGGCACGTTCACTCCGCCCCTGGCACAACCCCTGGTTCCAGAAAAAGCGCAAAAAAAACATTGCGCGAATCAAACGGTTCTGGCATATAATCGAACACCTCGGAGCTGTAAGTGACCCAAAGGCCGAGGCAAGGTCTTGGATGTCGTTGGAACCTGGCGCTTTAAGGTCGGGCTGAACCGCACGGAGGTGAGAAGTGAAACGCACAGTGCTCAAGGTTGGAATACTGGCGGCGCTTGCGGCGCTGCCGGTTGGCGCGGCGGAAGTCAACCGTTCCTGGGAGAAGCTGGTGGAGTCGGTGACGGTTGGGAAGAGCGTGGTGGTAAAGCGTACCAACTCCGTCCAGGTGGAGGGTAAGCTCTTGGCGATCGGCGCTGACTCCATCAGTGTTCAATGGAAGGAGAAGCCCGAAGTGATCTCGCGCGAGGATGTGTACCGAGTGCGCTACGCCGACATTCGACGGCGGCACACCCTGCTTGGCATGGCAGTTGGAGCAGGCATCGGAGCGGTTGGCTTCGCATTGTCCGGGAGGGACAACTACCGACACGACTACGGTGCGCGTGCGCTAGTGGGTGCAATATTCGGCATCGGTCCCGGCGCGGCGGTCGGCGGGGCCCTGCCAATTGGCGAGCCGCTGTACGAAGCATCCGGCGGGTTGAAGAAGTAGGTGCCGTAAGCGTGTTCTTTCCAAGAGCTGAATGATGAGTAGTGTAGGACTGGGGCTATCTCTCCGGTTCGCGACGCCGCAGCTAATCACCGGGCTCAGGGCGCTGATGGGGATGTACGTCATCTTCCTGGTGGCCCAGGGCCGTCTTGAAACTGCCGCCATCATTTGGCTCTTCGGTCTGGCTACGGACATTCTCGACGGTGTGCTGGCGCGCAGGTTGGGCGTCTGCAGCAGGTTCGGCGACCTCTTCGACCTCTTTGCCGATTTCATATACCATGTGCTCGCGCCGGCGGCCATGTCGCTACTCCTGGTGCGGGACCAAGCCGGGTTGCTGCCTCTGTTGCTTCTAAGCCTGCCTAGTCCCTTTGCCGCCGCGCGCTACGCCAGGAAAGCGGGGCTGAGCGATACCGAGTACCCGGGAATCCCGGCCTCTCAAGGACTCGCCACCATCGTGTACGGCTTCTTCGTCGTGGCCCTCGTGTTCTTCCAGCGAGAAGAGCTGCTCAGCCCCGCGGCGCTGGCTTGGTCCGCATTTGTCGGAGTGCCGCTGTTATCGGTGTTGATGGTCGTTCGCACCCGCTTTCCGAAGCTCGGCGTATATCCCTGGATCTTCATCCCCATTCTGACCGGCCTGGTGATCATGCCGTTCTTTCAGACTGCCATCCTGGTGCGCGTGATGATGGGCCTGGTGGTTGGGTACGTGGTTCTTGCCCCGCTGTTGATCGAGCAGCACCCGGAGCGTTTCAAAGCTGCACAGGAGCAGGCGGCACATGTCGCTCACTCAGGAACTCGTTAAGGCATTCGCCGTTCCCTCCCTTTGCCGCTGCCTCAGCGGTCAGGCGGAAGATCTTCGCCGACTGCTCATCCTCAACCAGACTCCTTTCTCCAGCCCGCTTCTTAGGGCATTCCTCAGGCGTCTTTCGCGGGACCTGGAGGAGGGCGGAGGGATCTTCTCGAACCTCTTAGTGCGGATCGGGCGCCTCGCAAATCCCGTAGCCCGCAAGAGGCTGATCCGCAACCTCTTCTTTCATTGGGGCGTGCGGGGCGCCAGCGTTCGCACGCGCATCCGGCAGGCCGGGATGTGGCCGCCTTTCGTCGTCACCATGAGCCCGACGATGCGCTGCAACCTCAATTGCCGCGGCTGTTACTCGGGTCTATACTCCAAGCAGGGCGAGCTGAGCGAGACGGAGCTGGACCGCCTTTTTACGGAATGCAAGCAGATGGGCAACTACTTCGTCGTCCTCACGGGCGGCGAACCCTATCTGCTGAAGGACGGCCTGCTGCGGCTGTTCAAGAAGCACAACGACATGTACTTCCTCACCTTCACCAACGGGACTCTGTTCGACGAACCGCTGGTGAAGGAACTTGCTCGCCTGGGCAACGTCGCGCCGGCCCTCAGCCTGGAAGGGTTCGAGGCGGAGACCGATCGAAGACGCGGCGCGGGCATTCACGCACGCGTTCTCAAGAGCATGGACCTCCTCCGCTCCCATGGCGTATTGTTCGGGATCAGCGTCACCTATGCCAGCGACAACGTGGACGTGCTCACGGATGACCGGTTCATCGAGTCCATGCTCGAGCGCGGCGTCTTGTTCGCCTGGTACTTCATGTTCATTCCGGTGGGCAAGGACCCCATCCTCGAGCTTGTTCCCACACCGGAGCAACGCATCCAGTGCGGCAAACGCGTCGCGGAGATGCGGAAGAAGTACGGCCTGTTCATGGCCGACTTCTGGAATGACGGCCCCGCGGTGGGCGGTTGCCTGGCCGGCGCACGGCGCTACATGCACGTTCTGAATTCCGGCCGCGTGGAAGCTTGTGTCTTCGCGCACTTCGGAGTGGATAACATCCGCGAGAAGAGCCTGCTCGAGGCTGCCAATTCGCCCTTCTTCAACGCCATTCGGGAGGCCTTCCCATTCAACGAGGCGGCCAACCTGAAGCGCCCCTGCATGATTACGGACAACCCACAGGTGCTCCGTAAACTGATCGACGAGCACGTGGTGGCGAAGGGGCACGCGCACTCAGAGGATGTCGTGCGCGATCCGGAGGTGACCCGTTGGATTGACGACTACGCCCAGCGGTTCAAGGACCTCACCGAGCCTGAGTGGCTCAAAGTGATCGAGAATCCCGAATCGCGCTGGCACAAGCAAAAACCCGAGTACCAGAATCTATTCAAACTAGGGAAGAGGGGCCCGGGGAACCAGTGGCAGGCGTGAACGCCCAACGCCCCGATCGGTTCGCTCCCTAAACAAACGGAAAAGATCCTGCAGCAGATTCCAGAGTTGGTACGCGGTGCTGGGCTGCGTCAGCATGGACCAGGCATGGCGGAGGATTAACCGCGGGCGGAGATAGAAGCGCCTGATAAACTCGCTGTGCTTTGCGACCAACTGTTCCTGCGTCAGCCCCCTGGGCACGAAGACCGGCCGCCAGAAGCTGAAGGCCGGCCAGGAGGACTCGTCCAACGTGCCGTACTCACTCGCGTGCTCGAACTGGTAGGTTCCCGGCATTGGCGTGTTGAGGGTGACCGAGACGTAATCGAGTTTCAGACGGATGGCCAAGTCCACGCTCCTGTCGATGGTCTCGAGGGACTCCTTTGGATGGCCGACGATGAAGAATCCCTTCGTGGTGAGACCGACCCGCCGGCAAATCTCGATGATGCGCTCCACATCCGCGAGCTTGATGTTCTTGCGGATCTCCTTGAGGATTTCTTCGTCGCCGCTTTCGATACCCAGGAAGATGTGCCAGCACCCGTGCGCTTTCATGTAACGGAGCAGTTCTTCGTCGACGGTATCGATCCGCGCCTTGCAAGTCCACGGGAAGTGAAGCCCGCGTTGCGCGGCCAGGTCGAAGATTTCGTGAATCCTCGACGGATTGAGGGTGAAGGTGTCGTCCACGAAGGCGATTTCGCGGACATGGAATCGCCGGAGGAGCAGTCCGATCTCCTCGACGACACTCTCGGCCGACCGCATGCGGATCCTCCGGCCGAACGTCGCTTGCGAACAGAAGGTGCATTCGTTCGGACAGCCCCGCGACGTGATGATGTTCGCCACTGGCCGCTTGCGGTAATTAAAGGGAGGAGGCCGGTAGACTGCGATGTCAGGGATCAGGTCGTAGGCCGGCGACGGTAGGGAGTCCAGATCCTCGATGTAAGAGCGCGGGGGATTCAGCACCACCTGTCCGTTTCGCCGGAAGACAAGTCCCTTCACTGCCGCCGGGTCGGACCCGCATTCGAGCATCTGGATCGTCTCGCGGAGCGTTTCCTCTCCTTCGTGCCGAATGGCGTAATCGAACGCATCGAATTCCAGCACTTCCAATGGCCGGCTGGAAACGTGCGGCCCGCCGGCGATTACAGGCAGGTGCGGTAACTCCGCCTTCACCACCTGTGCCAGTTCGACAGCGCGGTGGAAAATCGGAGTTGTTGTCGAAATGCCGACGGCATCGAACCCGCCCTGGCGGAGGTGGGCCACAATCGCACTAGGAGGCAGCCTTCCGGCTTCGGCGTCGATCGCCTCCACCCGGCAGCCGTGCTGGCGCAAGTAAGCGGCCAGGTAGAACAAGCCCAGGGGAATCTGCTTGCCCGCGAAGATCCCCAATTTGCCGCGATACCGTTCGGCCTTGGTGATGTTCGGGTACACCAATAGGACTTTGCTTCTCAAGCCCATAGCGTTCGCTCCGAGGCTGCAAGTGAGTATACAACAGACACCGGCTAACAAACCCGCGGCTTGGGTATGGCGAACACGAAGAACTCGGAGAGCAGGAAGTTGGCTGTTCCCGCGGTCACCGTCGCAACCGCGTTGGATAGGAGATAGTGCATCCCCGCCCTCTCCACCAGCAACCACATCATGAGCAGATTGACCACCATGCCGACTGCGCCGTTGGCCAAGTGAAAGCGCAGCAGCCGTAGCAGGACCTCTCGCGGCAGAAGTCCGGCGGAGCGATCGCGCCAGGTCCAGCGAAGGTGCCAGGTGAAGTTGTGCAGCACCGCCGCTTCGACCGCGAGCGCCGTGGCCCACAAGTAATTGAGATGGGCAATCTCCGATAGCGCGATCAGGAGTCCGAATTTCACGCTCAGACCCAGCACGCCAACCAGGTTGTAGCGGAGAAAGCGGAGGGCGCCGCGTGGCCACGCCGTCATGAGCCTGTACCGGGATGGCTCTTGCCAGGATCAAGATCCATCTGTAGGCGAAGCCACCAGCGCGGCTGGAGGAGGATGCGCACCGGTACGCCTTTCAATTCGCCCGAGACCGGAATCCAGAGGTCAAAATCCGTCCGCGTTTGTTTCACCGTGTTGAAGCAGCGAAAACGGATCAGCGCCGTGTCCCGGTAGCGGACCGTACCGGATGCCAGACGCGCCTCAAACACCCCCGGCTGTTTGACGCTCGACACCTCGAGCGTGTAAAGCTTTGCGTTAAACACAAATCTAAGAGATGGCTTGGTGCGCTTCTCCATGACCTGTCTTATCAAGTCCGAAAGTCCGCTCAGAAACCCGTAAGGCGCGCCATACACATCACCTGCATTGGCGAGTTGCTTTTGCAGGGACGGCGGCAGGTTCTTGAGGGCGTCACTATAATCTGCGAGTAGACGCTCAGCGCGTTTGTAGTGAAGCTCGTCATCCTCCGCCAGGATCCGCAGTTCGCTCGAGGCCAGCACAGGAAGCACTCTGCTCCTGGTTCCGTCGTACAGATACCGGTGCGCGGCGGCGGCTTCTTTGCTCGTTGCCAGAGCCTCGCCGATGGAGGGTTCGGTCGAGTGCCGCATAATGCCGAGGAATTCCGTGCTCAGCAGGCGCGGACCCGGAGCGCTTGCTTCGCGGACCCATTCCGCAGTCTCCAGGCCGTAGCCCCAGCGGTTGATCCGCCTGGGAATCCGCTCCGGCTCCGAGCCGAACAGGACCTCGATTCGCTCCGTCCAGCGATCGCCGGACGGAGCGCCGCTGCGAGTGAGAGTGATCTTGCCGCCGCCCACGTCGTCTCTTCCGATCCACGGGAGCAGCAGGCGGATCTCGCCTCTAAGCTTGTAGACGAAGGTGCCATCGGCGGGCGTCGCCGAGGGAAGCAAGATCAGGGCCAGACCCGTGACAGCAGTTCGTATGACTGCCACAGAACGCGCTGCCTTGCCTCTCATAACGGTGAATTATCCCATACCAACGAAGAAACTCGGAGCTTGGAGGGCGTAGGCAAACGGTAGGCTGCTACGTCGTGCAGCTACTTCAAGCGCCTGATCCCCCAAGGGGCTTACTTCTTAGCCTTGCTCTGCGCCAGCGACCTAGTTAAGCATATGCTGGCCAGCAGGCTTTGCTGGCGTTATCCGAGCCCGGGGAACCGTATGTGATTCAAACAAAGGGCATTATCCGCCGATCCAGGCGTCCCCAGAGTCGCCAGGCCGGGGCTATACCTGCGCCCTAGCTCAAGCTGCGCTGGAGAATCTCGTTCACAACCGCGGGGTTGGCCTGCCCCCGCGTCGCTTTCATCACCTGGCCCACCAGGAAGCCCAGCACTGCGCCTTTCCCGCTCTTGTACTGCTCCACTTGTTTGGGATTCGCCGCCAGCACCTCGGCGACGATCGCCTCAAGAGCCGCTGTGTCGCTGATCTGCTTGAACCCCTGGCGCTCCATGACCGCGCGCGCCGGCTCGCTGCCGGCGAACATCCCGGCGAAAATCTCCTTCGCCATCTTGCCCGAGACTTCCCCTTTGGCGATCAACAGAATCAGTTCGCCCAAGTCCCCGGCGCTCACCGGCGATTCGGAGATCTCCTTGCCCGCCGCGTTCAGCGCGCCCATCAGTTCGCCCATCACCCAATTGGCGGCGGCGCGCGGGTCTTGCGACGTCGCCGCCACCTGCTCGAAGTACTCGCTAAGGGGACGGGTCGCGGTCAGAACTTCCGCATCATACTCCCGCAGCCCCAGGCTCTCGACGAAGCGCGCGCGCTTGCTGGCGGGCAGCTCCGGCATTTCGGCCAGCAGCCGCTCGCGCCACTCGTCGCTGATCCGCAGCGGCGCCAGATCCGGCTCCGGAAAGTAGCGGTAGTCGTGCGCCTCTTCCTTGGAACGCATCCCAGCGGTCTCGCCCGCTTCGGGATCGTACAGCCGCGTCTCCTGGATGATCCTGCCCCCCGCTTCCAGCACCGCTGTCTGCCGCTGGATCTCGTAGTCCAGCGCCAGCTTCAGAAACCGGAATGAGTTCAGATTCTTCACCTCCGCCTTCACCCCGAACTTCTCCGCGCCGAGGAGACGCACCGAAACGTTGGCGTCGCAGCGCAGATGTCCCTTCTCCATGTCGCAGGTGGACACTTCCATGAATTGCAGCGTCTGCTTCAGCGCCGTGAGGAAGGCATAGGCTTCCTCCGAACTGCGTATATCGGGTTCGGTGACGATCTCGATCAGCGGCGTGCCGCAGCGGTTTAGGTCGATGTAGGAGTAGCGGTCGGAGTCGGGGAAGCCCTCGTGCATGCTCTTGCCGGCATCATCTTCGATGTGGACCCGGGTGATGCCGATGCGCTTGCGCGCCCCATCCACTTCGACCTCCACCCACCCGTGCTCGGCCAGGGGCTGGTCGAATTGCGAGATCTGATAGCCCTTGGGCAGGTCGGGATAGAAGTAGTTCTTGCGCGCCAGCCGGGACAGCGTGCGCACCTCGCAGTTCAGCGCCAGCCCCGCTTTGATCGCCATGTCCACGGCCTCGCGGTTGAGCACCGGCAGGGCGCCGGGCAAACCCAGACACACCGGGCAGACATTGGTGTTAGGCGCGGCGCCGAAACTGGTTGGGCAGCCGCAGTAGATCTTGGTCCGCGTGGCAAGCTGGACGTGAACCTCCAGCCCTATGACCGGCTCGTACGAGGGCATCTCAACCATTATAGGAACGCGAGGGGCAGCCGTCCCGGCTGCCGCCGGGCTTCTGCCCGGCGTGCCCACCGTCCCTGTGGCAACCGGATTCCTGCGCGCTCGGCAACGGCAGCTTGACGACGCCGCAGCCCTATGAAAAAGTAGAGTTATCACAGACTGGGGAAAGGTTCACATGGGCTTTAAGGAAACTGCGCGCTCGATTTTTAGCGTCAAGGGCAAAGCGGTCTGGTCGGTTGCCCCCGAGGCAACAGTCTACGAAGCGTTGGTGCTTCTGGCGGAGAAGGACATCGGGGCCCTGCCCGTGGTTTCAGGCGGGAAGCTGGAAGGCATGTTCTCCGAGCGCGACTATGCCCGCAAGCTTGTTCTCCATGGCAAGTCTTCCGCCGAAACTCGCGTCAGCGAGGTCATGAGCACGCGGGTCGTGACCGTGACCCCGGACCAGACCGTGGAGGACTGCATGCGAATCATGACTCGCCACAGGATTCGCCATCTGCCGGTTCTGGATGGCGGAACGCTTGTGGGCGTGGTCTCCATCGGCGACCTAGTGAACGCCATCATCTCCGTCCAGGCCGCGACCATTCAACAGTTGAGCGGCTACATCTCAGGCAAGTATCCAGGTTGATTTGGCCCGCCAGACGTCCCTTGGGAGCCGGTGCAATTCGCTCGAGGGCGGTCGCGACGGAATCGGTGGTCAAGGCGGCCCTCCGGAGGCCATGGTAGTGCGTCTGCGCTGCAAATACTGACCACTCCCTCCCGGTCGTGATTCTCGCTGAGCCAGAAGCACCACTCCCTGTCGGTCGCGGTTCGGTGCTTCTGGCTCAGCGAGAAACCAGGACCTGCGGCCACTCGGACGACCGGGTTCGAGACAATCGACGCCGCCGCGGAACCCCATCCTCTGGCAATTTGGTATAATTCTGTTTGTATAGCGCCTTCGGGCCGTCATGGCCCAAGCGACAGGGCCCTCGAACTGGAACCGGGCTGAATTCATAGAAGTTGGTTCTATTTAGCTTCTAAGCCAAAGAAAACAAAGGATAAGATTCAGGAATGCTAGGTGTGTCCAAAACTGTGGTGGTGTGTGCCGGTCTCTTGGCCGTACACTCAGGGATCAGTCCCGGCCAGCAGTTGACTGCTCGGGACTACAGTGCGGACCCTCGTTTGGAAAAGCTGAGAGGCTTTTTCAACGACTTCCGAGCTCCAGCTTACGCCTTCGCCGAGGACTTCCTGGCCTCCGCCGACCGTCACGGCCTGGACTGGAGGCTGCTGCCCAGTGTCTCGATTCTGGAGTCCGGGGGTGGCAAGGCGTCCAGGAAAAACAACATCCTCGGGTGGGATTCCTGCCGGGTGGGTTTTGCATCTGTACCGGCCGGCGTAGAAACCGTAGCGGCCCGGCTGGCACACTCCAGCCTATACAAGAACAAGGACTTAAACCAGAAACTGGCAGTCTACAACCCCAGGCACGAGTATCCGTCGCGAGTCAAAGCCCTCATGCGACGACTGGGCCCCGATCCGGCTCTGACGCCTCCCCGAGACCGGCGCTTTGGCGCACCCCTCGCCCCGCACTAACCCAGTTGACGGACCGCGAAGATGAGGCCGCCGAAAATGGCGACGGCTAAGACCGCGCCCACCACCCACTTCAGGACGGTTTCCTTGGTCGACTCCAAGGCCTTGTCGTCCTGCTTCATCTGATCATCGAGACTCTCAAACATGGTCCCTCTCCCTTCCCGATAGGAAGCTGACTCTTATGAGACCGTATGATGTCCGGCTCTAATTGTAGTCCGAGTGCGAAAAAAAAGCACCAAGAATCGGAAGAAAATCGGAAAAGGTGGTGGCTGGGCCGGGTGCGCCCTAGCCCGAGGCTCCAGGCCCAATAGCTGAAGCTCTCTCCCGGTGCAGTACTTCGTCAACGCGCTGTGAACTTATAGGTCGTCTGGCTGGAATAAACAGCACCCGGTTTGAGCAGCGTACTGGGGAATCCGGCTTTGTTCGGCGAATCTGGAAAGTGCTGCGTCTCCATGCAAAATGCGCCGCGGTGCGCGTAGAGCTTGCCCCCTTTGCCCTGAATCGTGCCATCCAGAAAATTGCCGGTATAGAACTGAAGACCCGGCTCAGTGGTCCAGACCTCCATGACCCGCCCGCCTTTCGGCTCGTATACCTCGGCGGCCTTGCTCATTCCTCCGTCGCTCTTGTTAAGAACCCAGTTGTGGTCATAACCCTTGCCGAACTTGAGCTGCTCATCGTTCTGGTCAATGCGCGAACCGATCGTCGCGGCCTGGGTAAAGTCGAAGGGCGTGCCTTTAACGGCCCGCAGCTCCCCGGTAGGAATCAGGCCCGAGTCCACAGGGAGATAACGATCGGCGTTGAGCGTGACCTCGTGTTCCAGAATCGTGCCTTCACCCTGCCCAGCCAGGTTGAAGTAGGAATGGTTGGTGAGGTTGACCACCGTATTCTTGCTGGTCCCGGCAGCGTATGTAATCGTCAGTTCGTTCTTCGCGGTCAGGACATAATCCACCGTCACCGAGAGCTTACCCGGGAACCCCTCTTCGCCGTCCTCGCTGACGTACGTCAAGCGGAGCGCCGGACCCTCCGGACGGTCCACCTCCTTCGCCTGCCAGACCCGTTTGTCGAAACCGCGCAGCCCTCCATGCAGCGTGTTCGCGCCGTTGTTCTTCGCGAGCTTATACTGGACTCCATCCAGCGTGAACTGCGCTTGGCCGATGCGGTTGCCGTACCGCCCAATGAGCGCCCCTAAATAGGCGGTCTGCTTCTCGTAGCCCCGCACGTCGTCACAGCCCAGCACGATATCGGCGAATTTGCCGGCACGGTCGGGCGCCGTCAGCGAGACGACGGCGCCGCCGTAGGTCGTGATCGACACGCTCATTCCCTTCTCGTTGGTCAGGGTATAGAGCTCGACTGGCACGCCATCCGACGTGGATCCGAAGGGTTGTTTTGTCACTGCGGACTTTCCTCCGTTGCCGGCGGTCTGACGCGTACACGATAGAGTCACGGCCACCATTAAAACTCCGATGCTGCAGAGCGCGTATTTCATCTTGTTCTTCACTCCTATGGGTCGATAAGACGATACACAAATTGCCGCACTTGAGGATGCTCCAGCGGCGCTGCTCGGGCAGGCGGCGAACCCGCCTTTGTTCCGGCAGTCACCCTGACCATTCTCTCGGAACTAAACTGTTTCAGCAAGACGACTGGCGGTGATTCATTACGGACCGCTCTCCTGCCAGCAACGGAGTCCTATGGGTCCTGCGTGGCTACCTGGAATATTGGATCACAGAATGCAATCGCTGTCGAGAGGGGCTAATATTTCTTGCCGGGGTGAGCGGCGGGTCATATTCTTCCTTGACGAACAGGCGGCTACGCACTATTGTTATTGATTGGCAAGCGCTTGCACGATCGACTCGGAGTGAACCTCATGCCATCAATTCTCTGTTTTCTGCTCAGTAGCGCTCCCGCGCGGCTGATCTCGCTGAGTTGGGTGGATCTGACAATCATCGCGGTCTACTTCGGGGCCGTGCTGATGATTGGCTACTACCTGAAGGAGCGGGCGTCCACAGGCGAGGACTTCTTCCTGGCGGGCCGCGAGATGACCGCCTGGGTCGCCGGTCTCAGTTTCCTGGCGGCAAACCTGGGCGCCCTCGAGCTCATGGGGTGGGCGGCGGCCGCTTACCAATACGGAATCGTGGCCACGCACTGGTACTGGATCGGCGCGATCCCAGCCATGCTCCTGCTGGGCCTCCTCATGATGCCGTTCTATTACATTTCGAAGACCCACTCGGTGCCTGGATACCTTCAACTGCGCTACGGCGAGTCGAGCCGCGGGCTGGCGGCGGTGTCGTTCGGGTTCATGACGGTGCTCATGAGCGGCATCAACATGTACGCGATGGCGCTGGTGATGAAGGTCGTGCTGGGATGGGACATCAACTTCAGCATCTGGGTGTCTTCGATCACCGTGGCGATATACGTGGCGCTGGGCGGGCTGCGGTCGGCCATCTTCAACGAAGTTCTCCAATTCGTCCTGATCTGGCTGGGGGCGCTGCTGATCCCGATTCTGGGCCTGGTTGAAGCGGGAGGCTGGAGCGGCGTTCAGGCGCGCATCGCGCAGAACTTCCCCGGAGGCGATTATACCCACCTGTGGCGCACCCTGGGGTCGTTTACCGGGAACCCGATGGGCATTCACTGGACCGGCATCGTCCTGGGCCTGGGGTTTGTGATCTCGTGCGGGTATTGGACGACGGACTTCCTGGTGGTGCAGAGGGTGCTCGCGGCCAAGGATCTGCGGTCGGCGAAGATGGCCCCTATCATCGGCGCCGCCTTCAAGATGATGGTGCCGTTCATCGTGATCCTGCCGGGGCTGCTGGGTCTGGCGCTGCTGCCCATGAAACTTGTGGACGAGAGCACGGCGGTGGCCAACGGGCTGCACAGCTACAACGAGGTGCTGCCGATCATGCTGGCGCGCTATTGCGGCCCGGGGCTGCTCGGGCTGGGGATCACGGCGCTGATCGCCGGGTTCATGTCGGGCATGGCGGGCAACGTAAGCGCCTTCGCCACGGTGTGGACCTACGACATCTACCGCGCCTACATCCGGAAGCGCGCCAGCGATGCGCACTATGTGTCGATGGGACGGTGGTGCACGATCCTGGGAGTCCTGATCAGCATCGGTACGGCCTACCTGGTGATGCAGTTCAAGAGCATCATGGATTACGTGCAGGCGCTGTTCAGCTTCTTCATCGCGCCGCTGTTCGGGACGGTGCTGCTGGGCATGTTCTGGAAGCGCGGGACCTCCCAGGGAGGGTTCTGGGGACTGCTGGCCGGGACGGTGTCCTCGATCTTCATGTGGGGCTGGGTCAAGGCCGACCACAACGCGCTGTCGATCATCGCGCTCTCCAGCAACGCCAAGGACATGGCGGAGAACATGTACCGTGCGCTATGGAGCTGGTGCATCTGCGTGATCGTGACCGTCGTGGTCAGCCTGATGACCAAGCCCAAAGAGGAGAAGGAACTGACCGGTCTGGTCTACGGCTGCACGGAACTGCCGTCGGAGGGCCATCTGCGGCTGTACCAGCGCCCGGCGTTCTGGGCGATAGTGGTGGCGGTGGTATTTGTGGTATTAAACATTCTTTTCTGGTAGGTGGCCATGACAGAAGGCAAGCAGGCAATCTCGGTCTGGTACTTCATCGGCGTGCTGCTCACGATCTATGGAGTGTTGATTACGGGCGCGGGCCTGTATGATTTGCTGGCGGGAGTCCGGCGCGATACGGTGATGGCCGGATCGCACCCAGGAATCTGGTGGGGGGCGCTGCTGCTGGCGCTGGGCGTTTTATACACATACCTCTTCTCGCCCGGCCGGGGGAAGCGCTGATACGCGCTGGAGGAATTCCTATTGCAGCTTCGAGTCCTGTCGCGCCCACCGTTTTCCAATCAGCAGATTCCGCATTTCAGGTGCGCGGCTCGTGGATTTGTGACGGGCCATC
The DNA here is from genome assembly GCA_963734625.1 of Bryobacterales bacterium. Taxonomy (GTDB): domain Bacteria; phylum Acidobacteriota; class Terriglobia; order Bryobacterales; family Bryobacteraceae; genus CAVTHW01. Next base: position 67,751 of record CAVTHW010000018.1, read on the forward strand.
TCGTGCGAAGGACGGTAGGCGTCCCGCTCGTTCCGTCGGACAGAAACGCCCTGCTCGAAACCGTTGATTTCAGACCCGGATACATTCTTGACAACACACCGGCCCCGTTGAATCACGGAGCACAAGTTCCGGCTCAATTGAGACTTCCTGTCCGGCCGAGCTTATCTCCGCTTGGAGCAGAGCCTCGACAGCCATCCGGCCGATCACGCTGCGCGGAATATTCGCTGTCGTGAGCCGTGGATTCATCATCGCCCCGATTGCCATGTAGTCGTTCACGCACACAATGGCGCTCGGATTGAATCCCGACGAGCACAGTTCGTGAACAGCCTGCATCGCCCCTGCGAGCTCGTCGTTGTTCACCACTGTCGTGAATTCGACCTGCCCACCATACTGCTTCACGGTCTCGAGGAAGGCTCGTTTCCTGGTTTCGAGCGGCGCGAGGCTGGGGTGATGACCCAGGAAGGCCATCCGGCGATGCCCGAGGGGCGTAGAGATACTGAACCATTCGCCGCATTCCTACGTCATACCGGACCCGAATGTTAGTGATCTTCGGCGCAGGGACGCCGACGTCGTAAAAGACTGCGGGGAGGCCGCCGTCCGAGATCTCTTGCATTACGGCCTGGTCCATTTCCGAAGCGATCAGCGCGAGCCCGGCGACACGACGTCCAATCATGGAACGTACGTGGGCGTAACCGCGCTCGCTCGCCGCCTCCTCCATGGCGACGTAGATGTCAACAAAGAAGGGGTTGCAGATGTTGGACACGATCATTCCCAGCGAATTGTTCTTGCCGCCGGCCAGTGATCACGCGTGCAGGTTCGCCATATTGTTCAAGACCCTGGAAACCGTGGTCGCGGACGCCCGGGCCCTCTTTGCCACGGACTCGAGCGTCATGGGAACAGAACCTTCGACGGCCAGACTCCACCCTACTTATCGGAGCCTTGAGTGACCAGCGTGCCGAAGCGCTTGCCGATAGCCAGGGCCGGATCCAGCGGGACGTCTACGGGTTTGCAGTCCGCCGGGATCGTGATCGTTGGCTTCGGCGCTATGCTCTTCCCCTTGAAGTGCGGCAGCCACGCGCGCTCGGCCTCCAGCATTTCCGCGCACATCTCACGGATTTCATTTAGCGTGCAAACGGCTCCGGCCAGAGGGTCCATGGCGACGGCCTGCACCACGCGCTCCGGATCGGCGTTCAGCGCCGCCTCGGCGGTGAGTGTTTGGCTGTTGATGTTGGTCATGCAGAGCGCGGCGCATTGCGGCGGCAACTCGCCCACGAAGACCGGGTGCAGGCCGACGTCGTCGACGAAGGTGGGCACCTCCACGCAACAGCCGTTAGGCAGGTTCGTGATGTAGCCGTCGTTGCGCACGTTGCCCATCAAGCGGAAAGGCTTGCCGGTGGCCACCGCCTCCATGATGTAGGAGCAATACTCCACGCTCCGCTTCTCGATCCGGGTGGATTCGTACGACAGCGGGTCCTCGGCCGCATACTTCTCCGCCACCGCCTGGCACCAGTTGTAGTAGGCGCCGCTCTCGCCGCCGAAGCTCGGCTCGTCGCAGTAGAGGTCGAGAGCTTTCTTGTTCTTTCGGAACCACGGCACGTACTCGCTGAGGTGGCCGGTGCTCTCGGTCATGAAGTAGCCAAATTGACGAAAAACCTCGCCGCGCACCTTTTCGTTCTTGTAATACTCCGGCTTCTCGAAAATCTCTCGCATGAGGGGATACAGGTCGCGGCCCTTGTGCTCGAGAGTCAGGAACCAGTCCATGTGGTTGATACCGCCGCAGGTGTAGCTGATCTCCTCCTTCGGCACGCCGCAGTAACGGGAGATGAGGTCGAGCGTCGTCTGCACCCCGTGGCACAGCCCGATGAACGAGACACCGGTGGCCTTCCCCAGAGCCAGGCAGTTCGCAGCCATCGGATTGGCGTACTGGAGCATGATGGCTCCGGGCCGGGCCAGCTCTTCCATTTCGCGGGCAAGACCTACCAAGACCGGGATCGTGCGCAGGCCGCGGAAGACGCCCCCCGGTCCGAGAGAGTCGCCGATGCACTGATCAACGCCGTACTTGAGAGGGATCTTGTAGTCCTGTTCGAAGGCTCGAACACCGCCGACCTGGATCATTACTACGACGAAGTCCGCGTCCTTGACGGCCTCGCGCCGGTTGGTCGTGGCCCAGATGCTGCCCGGCAAGCCGTTGTCGGCGAGCATGCGCTTGCCGAAATCCTCCATGCTGCGGAGCTTGTCCTCAGCCATGTCCATCAGAGCGAACTCGCTGTCCGCGAGGGCAGGCGTAGCCATAATGTCACTCATTAGCGTCTTGCAGAAAACGATACTGCCCGCGCCGATCATCGCGATCTTCTTGCTCATTTCTCTCCTCCTTACAGCCTAAAATGCCAGACTACCACTCCCCGCCTCACGGCACACAGATAGAGCAGGTTTCCTGGATGTCAGGAGTCAGCCGCGATGATCCATTATTCGTGGGAGGCACTGCTCCTGCTACGTTGTACACGAAAGTGGGGGTCCCAAGGACGCCTAGTAAGCGCTACTGTCTGCAAGCGCTATCACCGCTTCAGCGATGCGCGTTTGTGGTAGCATGGCGGGGGGCTGGCGGAAGGTAAAGAGATTTCGCTGAAAGGATTCATATGTCCATGACATTCGGCTTAATAGTAGGCAATCGTGGTTTCTTCCCCGACCACCTCGCGCGAAGCGGGCGCGAGGAAATGATCGCGACTTTGGCGGCCGCCGGCTACGATGTGGTGTGCCCGACGCCGGATCAGACCAAGCACGGTGCCGTGGAAACCCGGCCCGAGGCGAAGCTCTGCGCCGAACTGTTCCGCGAGAATCGGGGCCGCATCGACGGCATCATCGTGACCCTGCCCAACTTCGGCGAAGAGAGAGGTATCGCCGAGGCGCTGCGCCTGGCCGATCTGAACGTTCCGGTGCTGATCCAGGCCACGCCCGACACGCCCGGCAAAATGTTGATTGCCGACCGGCGCGACAGCTTCTGCGGCAAGATGAGCGCCTGCAACAATCTGAAGCAGTACGGCATTCCGTATTCGCTCACCACGCTCCACACGGAAGCTCCCGGTTCGGACCAGTTCAAGGCGGACCTGGCGTGGTTCGCCGCCGTGTGCCGCGTCGTAAACGGGTTGCGCAAGCTGCGCATTGGCGCTATCGGCGCGCGGCCGGCAGCCTTCAACACGGTGCGCTACAGCGAGAAACTGCTGGAGGCAAGCGGCATCGCCATCGAACCGATTGATTTGTCCGAGATCTTCGGACGGATCGATAAGTTGTCCGACGCGGACCCGAAAGTGCGGACCAAGCTGGGTGCCATCCGTAGCTATGTGCCGGTGCAGCAGGCCCCCGAGGAAGCACTGGTAAAGATGGCGAAGCTGGGCGTGGTGATCGATGACTGGATGCAGGACAACGACCTGCAGGCGAGCGCCGTGCAATGCTGGACATCGATTGAGGAGTATTTCGGCGTGGTGCCCTGCACCGTCATGAGCATGATGAGCGACGGGCTGGTGTCGAGCGGCTGCGAAGTGGACGTGCCGGGCGTGGTGGCCATGCACGCCTTGCGGCTCGCCTCCGAAACTCCGAGCGCTCTGCTGGACTGGAACAACAATTACGGCGAAGACCCGGACAAGGCCGTCTGCTTCCATTGCAGCAACCTGCCGAAGCACTTCTTCAAGGACGTGCGAATGGACTTCCAGGAGATCATCGCGGGCTCCGTGGGGAAGGCGAATGCGTTTGGAACCTGCGTGGGGCGGGTGAAGGCCGGTCCGATGAGTTTCGCCCGTTTCTCGACGGACGATGCGTCGGGCAAGATCCGCGGCTATGTGGGCCAGGGGCGCTTCACCGACGATCCGCTGGAAACGTTCGGCGGCGCGGGTGTGGTCGAGATTCCGCGCATGCAGCAATTGTTACGCTACATCTGCGAGAACGGCTTCGAGCATCACGTGGCCGCCAGCTTGAGCACCAGCGCAGCGGCGGTCTACGAAGCCGCGAAGAACTACCTGGGCTGGGACGTTTACTGGCACCAATAGGAAAGACAAAATGGCACTGGTAGCCGGGGTGGACTATGGCACGCTGAGCGTGCGTGTTTCCATCGTTGACAGCGAGCGCGGGCGGCTCGGTTCGGGCGTTGGCGAGATCCCTTTGCAGCGAAAGCGGGATGATCCCGACCACGCCACGCAGAGCCACGCCGATCACATGCGGGCGCTCGTGGAAGCGATGCAGAAGGCCCTGGCATCGGCGGGGGTGAAGGGCGAAGCGATCGAGGCGATCGCGGTGGACACGACCGGGTCGAGCGTGGTCCCCGTGGACGAAAACCTGGAGCCGCTGGACGATTACTACCTCTGGTGCGACCACCGGGCCTGGCGCGAGGCCGCGCTGATCACCGAGACGGCTCACCGCACCGGCCTTCCAGCTATCGATTGGTGCGGCGGCGTGTATTCCTCGGAATGGGGTTTTTCCAAACTGCTGCACTGGCTGCGCCATAACCCGGAGAAACGCGCGCGATTCGCGACGGCGCTCGAGCATTGCGACATGATCGCGGCCACGCTGTGCGGGATTCACGAGCCGCGCGCAAGTCGCGCGCTCCATCTGCGCGATGGGGCACAAGTGGATGTGGAACGCCGCGCTCGGCGGCCTGCCCCCGGAGGAGTTTCTCGCCGAGGTCGATCCGCTGCTGGCGGGCGTAAGGGACCGGCTGGCGGGCCGCTATGCCACCAGCGATCAGATCGCCGGCCGGCTGTCGGATGAGTGGGCGGCCAAGCTGGGCTTGCGCGCCGGCATCCCGATTCCGGTGGGGGCCTTCGACGCCCACTGGGACGCGATCGGAGCGGGCGTCCGGCCGGGCGACGTGGTGAACGTGGTCGGCACGTCCACCTGCATCATGGCGATAGCGCCAGCGGCGAAGTTGATTCCGGGGGTGTGCGGCGTGGTGCAAGGCTCGATTCATCCCGCGATGGCGGGAATTGAAGCGGGGCTGTCGGCCACCGGCGACATCTTCGATGCGATCGCCCGGCGGGCGGGCACGACGGTAGCCGAACTGTCCCGCGGACTGGAGAACTACGCCGCCGGCGAGACCGGCCTCCTGCGGCTGACCTGGGACAACGGAGACCGGACCGTCCTGGTGAACCCGGAACTGAGCGGCATTACGCTCGGCTGGCGGCTGACGCACAATCCGCAGGACGAGTTGTTCGCGGCCATCGAAGGAACCGCCTTCCACACGCGCGTGATCCTGGAGAGAATGGAGGAATACGGGACGCCGGTGCGCCGCGTCATCAACGGCGGCGGTATCCCCCAACGCAATCCGGTGCTGAACCAGGTGTACGCGAACGTCCTGAACAAGCCGATTCTCGTGCCCAAGGGCGATGTGACCAGCCTCGGTTCGGCGATCTTCGCGCTTCTGGCGGCGGGAACGTTCCGGTCCATAGAGGAGGCGCAGGACGCCCTGTGCCCCGGGCATGTGACGATTGAGCCCGAACGGCAGGCCCTGGCGGCATATGCGTCGCTATACCCGCTGTATCGCAAGCTCTACTTCGCGTTTGGGAGCCAGCGGGCGGACGCGGTTAATGCCGGCGACGTGCTGCCGCAGCTGCGCCGGATCGCGGCCGATGCGCGGGAGGCGCGCAATGCTCGAACAACTGCGGGCTGAGGTTCTGGACGCAAATCTCGAACTGGTTCGGCGCGGGCTGGTGATCTATACCTTCGGTAACGCGAGCGGCGTGTCGCGCGAGGAGGGACTGATCGTCATCAAGCCGAGCGGGGTTCCATACGAGGAGATGACCCCGGCGGACATGGTGATCACGGATCTGGAAGGGCGCACTGTTGAAGGCCGGTTGCGGCCGTCCTCGGATTTGCCGACGCACGCCGCGCTGTATCGTGCGTTCCCCTCGATCGGCGGCGTGGTGCACACTCACTCGCGCCACGCCACGGCCTGGGCGCAGGCCCGCCGCGAGATCCCCTGCTTCGGCACGACGCACGCGGACTACTTCCGCGGTCCGGTGCCCGTTACCTCGCCGCTTACGCCGGAGGAGATCGAGGCCGATTACGAGGCCAACACCGGGCAGGCAATCGTCAGAGTGGCGGGACTCGAGCCGCTCGGCTGCCCCGCGGCGCTGGTTGCCGGCCACGGGCCGTTCTGCTGGGGCAAGTCCGCGATGGATGCGGCGCGGATGGCGGCGATCGTCGAAGAACTGGCGGCAATGGCCTGGCAGACGCTCGGCATCAATCCCGGCGCCTCCCCCATTCCGGACGCGCTGCGCGACAAGCACTACTTCCGCAAACACGGACCGAACGCGTCCTACGGCCAGGGGTAGAGCCGGCACAGCGAGCCTTGCGCGGAAATCTCGGTAGAATGGTTCGCGGCCCTTGGGTCACGGAAGGAAGGGAATACATGAGCCTTGAGAAGGCGGGAGTCTCGCGGCGTGGATTCATGAGTGGGGCCGCAATCGGCGGCAGCGCTCTGCTCGCGGCAGGCGCGCCGGCGCCAGTGGAGAAGGATGCCGGCTTCCATCTTGGCATCACAACCTACAACGTGCTGGCGGATTGGGATCTGGACAAGATCCTGACGACCCTTCCAGGTTTCGGCTTTGAGGCTGTCGAACTGAGGACCACGCATAAGCACGGAGTGGAGCCGTCCCTGGGCCCGCAGGAGCGCGCGGCGGTGCGTAAGAAGTTCGAAGCCGGCAAACTGCGTCTGTTGAGCTACGGCACGGTCTGCGAGTTCCAGGCAGTGGATCCGGACGTGAGGAAGAAGAATGTCGAGAGCGGCAAGGAATGGGTCCTCCTGGCGCGGGACACGGGCGCCATGGCGATCCGGGTCCGGCCCAACGGGCTGCCCCAGGGGGTTCCCACCGATACCACCGTCAAGAACATAGGGGATTGCCTGCGCGAACTGGGTGACTTCGGCGCTGTCCACGGCATCGAGATCTGGATGGAGGTGCATGGCTCGCAGACTCAAAACCCGCCCATTTCGGCTGCGATCATGCGCGCCGCGAATCATAAGAATGTCGGCGTCTGCTGGAACTCCAACCCCACCGACGTGGTCGACGGCTCGGTGAAATCGAGCTTCGAGTTGCTGCGCCCGTATATCAAGAACGCGCACATCACCGAACTGGCGGACGAGAAGTACCCATGGCGGGAGTTGTTCACCCTCTTGCGGCAGTCCGGCTATAGCCGCTACACGCTGTGCGAGGCGCAAGCCAGCAAAGAGCCGGAGCGGTTTCTCCGCTGGTATAAAGCGCTATGGACGGAGCTTTGCCGCGGAAGCTAGTGTCGGTGCTTCTGGCTCAGCGAGATACCACTGAACCACGACCGGGAGGGAGTGGTCACGTGGGCTTGACGTACGCCGCTACCCACCCCACGCCCCTGGTTCCGCGGTGCGGCACTCCAGCCAGCCATACACGGGCAGGGCATCCATGGGGAGGCCGTCGCGCCAAAGGGAGATCTGGACCTTTGCCGGCTGGCCCGGCGCGTCGAGCGGCAGCCGCACTTCCAGCACCTTCGAGAAGAAGGCCTCGGCGCCGCGCCGGATCTGCCACCACCGCTTGTCCCGCTTCGAGGCGGATCCTCAGGGATGCCGAGTTGATGTTGATCCGCACTTCCGTCCCGGGGAGGGTGTCCTCCACCCCGGGCTCGAAGTCAATCCTCAGGAACAGGCTCGCACCGTCGCAGCCATAATACAGTTCGCGAACCAGCGCCGTGCCCCCATGCATCGAGCCCGAGCGCCCATCTACTTTGTAAATTCCGGCCCCCAGCCACTCGAAGAAGGACGTTACTTCGCCGTCCAGGGTGGGCCGGATGTGGGCCGAAGGCGGGGCGTGGAAGTCGCGCACGGGCATTGCCAGAATGGGACGGGACAACTCCTCGGGAGGCGCCAGACCCAAGGCGCGGTAGACGTTCGCCAGGTGGCCCCGGTAGAGCTTGTCGAACTCGGGGCGGTTGGCCGATTCGTGCTCCGGCCCGTACCACCAGCACCAGTCGCTCCCCTCGGCGATCAGCAGTTCCTCCAGCGCCAGATTGCGGGCCTCCTCGCTCAAAGCGCGCCCTTCCGGAGCGGCGGTAGTGCGCTCGTACGTCTGCCGGGCTCTCAGCAGGTGCTCCCAGGCCTGGTTGTCCTCCTGCGCGCCGATCCAGATGTCGAAGTTGGCGTTGATCCAGGACCCTGGGAAGATGTGCGTCAGCGGAGCCGGCTCCATCCGGTCGAGCGCTTCGGTGAGCGTCAAGGCCTCGATTTTCGGGTCGCTGGAAATCAGACGGTAGAGTTCCCGCAGGAAGGGGCGGCCGTTGCTCTCGTAATACTCCCAGGCGTTCTCGCCGTCGAGGATGACCGGCACCAGCGCGTCCCGCCCGTCGCTCAGGAGGCCGCGGCAGTTCTCCTGAACGCGATGCAGCAGGTCGGCCGCGGCTTCGGCGGCCCCCATCCGCGAGTACACAAAACCCACCAGGTCGCTGAGGAAGTGATCGCGGAAGACCATCCGGATCTCCCTCCCGTCCCGCCTCCAGGCGTACGGCCTGTAGATCTCCGCGGGGCCCGCGTTCGCGCCCAGCGTCCGGCTGAGCACGCCGTTGTCGGTCGCCGCCCAGCGAAAGCCCAGCTCGGCCGCGATCGCGAGGGCCTCGTCGGACACCGATCCCTCCGAGGGCCACAGCCCTACCGGCGGCTTGCCGAATCGCTCCGATGATGTAGCCGCGGGCGCGTTCAAGCTGGAGCCGGGCGTCTTCCGCGTAGCGAAAGCGGCTGGGAAGCGGCAGGTGCGGGTGCGCGATCTCGGCGACGTTCGAGTCGCACAGCAGCGGCAGGATGGGGTGGTAGAAAGGCGTGGTGGAGATTTCGATCTGCCCGCGCGAGGCCAGTTCCTGATAAGCGGGCAGCACGGTCGCCAGGAACTCGGTCTGCTTTTGCCCCAGCCGGGCCTGGTCGTCGGAGCGTGTAATCGCGCCCTTTCAGGACCAGTTCCTGGATTTCGCGATCGTCCCGCAGGCTGTCTTCGTCAAACCACGCCAGTTGCGACAGCACTTGCAGGTCGCGCCAGGCCTGCGCGCCGAACATGCGCCGCGCCAGCGCCGGGTTGCGCCCGGTGCCCTGCCAGGCGTCGTAGAGTTCGCCGTAGCGCGGGTAGCGATAAATTATGCGCGACGGATTGGCCTGGAAGAAATACCGCAGAATGAAGCTCTGCTCCTCTTCGGTGAGGCTCTCGGCCGGCTTCAGCGCGCAGCGCAGGAACGGGTCCGAGGCCTGGCCCGAGGCGTACTCCTCAACCTGCATCAGCATGGAGGGGACCACGTTGAACGTCTGGTGAACGCTCGGGAATTCGTCCAGGATGCGCACCATCCCCCGGTAATCCTTCAGCGCGTGCAGCCGCGTCCAGGGCAGCTTGGTACTCGCCCGAGACCAGGTCCTTGTAGAAGGGCTGGTGCATGTGCCAGAGGAAACAAAGGTAGATCTTCGGCATCGGGTCTACTGGGCCGCCGCCAGGTACGGAGTCGTGTCCGGCGTTGTCTGAAAACAGGCGGCCAGGGTGCGCGCCGCGGCGTCGAACTGGGTCATGGGGCGCAGACCCAGGATCAGCTCCGCCGTGCGCAACACCGAGAGCGTGTTGTACATCGTGCCATCCACGATCTTCCTCTTCACATACGGCGAGATTACCAGGGCCGGCGCGCGTTCCCGGACGCCCGTACCCATGACGAATATCGACATTTTCGGCCAGAAACTGCTCTTCGAAAGCGCCGCAATCATCGCGCCGGCCGCGCGGTCGCTCGCCGCCGCCGGCTGGCCCGCGAGGCGCACCAGCAGCAGGCGCGGCATTTGTTTGGCCGTCTCGAATCCTTCCAGGTCGCGCTGGAGCAGCCCGGCTGTCTCGGTGTCGGAGCCGCCGGGGCCATACATCTTCACGGTCATGCCGGCGTTTCGAGCGTTGGTCCAAAGATAGCCGGCGGGGGGCGTCACGGCCGCGTCGTCGGCGCTGAAACTGTCGGCGGCGCGGCTGCGCGAGAGCTTCTGCACGTAATCGGAAGCAATGCCCGCCGTCGCCCACTGGTAGGCCTCGACGGCGCTGTTGCCGACGCATGTGGAAGTTGTCGAGCAGCGCGAACTCCCGCGCCAGCTTCTGATGATTGGGCGAAGCTTGCGCGTCGGCGGCCTCGACGATATACACGACGTAGTCAATCGGCGTAGGATTGGCCGGGTCCGAGGGGACTGGATTGCCCGCGCCCGTGCCCGCGTCAAACAGCTTGCTGTCGCGGTACGGCGAGTTCTCGCTGACGGTCCTGGTGTACCGGTCCAACTGCTCCGCTTCGAAGGGTTCGATGAAAGATACGGTTCCGGCGGGTTGGCCCCGATCCAGCCCGTTCAATACCGCCAGCTTCCCTTTGGGCAACCAGCGCACGGCGGTCGGATAGCGGCCGGTCGGAATGAAGCCCAGCACCCGGCTGACGCTGGACGACACATCCAGGACGCTTACGGCATTGGCGTCCGAGCAGGCCACGTAGAGCCTGCTGGTTTCGGGATCGAAGGCCAGCGCGCTCGGCGTCATCCCGGCCGGCTGATCGGGAGTGAGCGCGATGGAGATCACTTCGGCGGTGCGCAATTCCTGGCTGGCGGTCACACCCACGGAGTAGACCGTGTTCGTGTTGGATGCGGCGACAAAGATCCGGGCGGCATAGGCGACCTCCTCGCCCTCCATCTCCGGCTTCGGTTTTCCGGGGGCCCAAACCATATCCGTGGGGTGAGGCCCCAGCCGCGTCCGGCTCAGAATGTTCCCGTTCCCGGTCTCCTGGTGATACACGCTCCCTTCCGCCCAACTGGAGACGAAGAACGACTTGCCGTCGGGATGGAAAAGGATGCGGTAGGGACGGCGGCCCGTCTTGAAGCGTTCAATCACGCGCCCCGATTGGGGATTGATCACGGCAATCGAGCCTTGATAGAAGTCGGCGGCATAGATCAGTCGCCCATCCGGGGAAAGCGCCACGTCGCCCACGAAATCGCGGCCGGTGCGCTTGGCCGGCTCAACCACGGGGAAGCTGCGGGCCGGTTGCAGCTTCCCATTCTGGAAGGAAAACTCGAGCACCGCGGCCTGTGCGCCGCCTCCCGCGTATACCCGGTCGCCCTTGGGACTGAAGGCCAGACCGAGGAAGGCGTCCGGCAGGGAGACGCGGCTGGTCTCCGCGCCGGAAGCGGTCTCCAGCACCGTGATCGACGGCGGAGCGCCTCCGTTGAGGACCAGCAGATACCTGCCGTCCGGCGACATGGCGCTGGCCATGGGGAACGCGCCGGAGGGAACCTGCTTGCCCGCCGGATTGAGCCGCCAGCCGGTGTTCAAGAGGAAACCGCCGCCGGCCAGCGGCCCCGGCTGCTCACGAGTCGCGGGTTGAGAGAACAGCAAGGCCGCGCCCGCCAGCGCGGCGAGCGCACGGAGTATCTTCATTCGAAGAACCTCTGGGCGATGGGGAACCGCCGGCCCATTCCGAAGGCCTTGGTAGTGACCTTCAGACCGGGAGCCGCCTGCTGGCGTTTGTACTCGTTCCGGTCCACCTTGTTCACGATGTTCCGGACCAGCTCGATCGGCAGGTTGTTTTCCGCGGCGATCTCACCCGGCGTCCGGGACTCCTCGACGTAGCCCCGCAGAATGGCGTCGAGCACGTCGTAACCGGGAAGCGAGTCCGTGTCCTTCTGGTTGGGGCGGAGCTCCGCCGACGGCGGCTTGGTGAACACGCTCTCGGGAATCGCTCCGGGATGCCGGCGGTTGGCGACCCGGGACAGCTCATAAACCAAGGTCTTCGGCACGTCGCTGATCACGCCCAGGCCGCCGATCATGTCGCCGTAGAGCGTGCAGTAGCCGACCGCGATCTCGCTCTTGTTCCCGGTGGTCAGCACCAGCGCGTTCCACTTGTTGGACAGCGCCATGAGCGTTACGCCGCGCAGCCGCGCCTGGAGGTTTTCCTCGGTCACGTCCCTGGCCGCGCCCTGGAAAAGGGGCGCCAGCATTTCAAGGTACTTCTCGTAGACCCCCGTGATGCCGGCCACCTTGAAACGGATGCCCAGGTTCTGAGCGAGCGCCCGGGCGTCGGTGAGGCTGCCTTCGGAAGAATACGGCCCCGGCATCGCCACGCCCTCGACGTTCTCGCAGCCCACGGCGTCGGCCGCGATCACCGCGGTCAGGGACGAGTCAATCCCGCCGCTCAGCCCCAGCAGAACTCCGCGAAACCCGCATTTGCGGATGTAATCCCGCGAGCCGAGCACCAGGGCATCGTACACCGCCTCGCGCTCGTCCGCGTGGCTCTCGCGCACTTCGCCCGGCCCGCCGCCGGTGTCCACGAAGACCAGATCCTCGGCGAAGGAAGCCGCGGCCCCGATCAGGCGGGCTTCGGCGTCCAGGGCAAAGCTGCTGCCGTCGAAAACCAGCTGGTCGTTGCCGCCCACCTGATTGACGTAGACCACCGGCAGCTTGTGCCGTTTCGCCGAGGTCGCGAAAACCTCACGGCGCAGCGCCCTCTTGCCCATGTGATACGGCGAGGCGTTGATGCTGATTAGAACTTCCGCGCCCTGCGCCGCGAGCTCTTCGACCGGGTCCCGGCGGTATAGCCGCCGCTCCCAGTACTGTTTGTCGTTCCAGGCGTCCTCGCAAATCGTCAGGGCCACCTTCGCTGCCCTGGATCTCGCAAAGACCCTGGTGCTCGGCGGGGACGAAGTAGCGAGCCTCGTCGAAGACGTCATAGGTGGGCAGCAGCATCTTGCTTTGCCGGAAGATGATCTCGCCGCGCTCAATCACCGCCGCGCTGTTGGTGGCGGATTTGCCGGTCGGCGACGCCGATCGGCCCACGTAGCCGCAGATCAGGCTGGCGCCCAGGCCGGCGGTTTCGTGCGCCAGCCGTTCAAGCTGCTGCCCGGTCCGCTCCAGAAAACTGGGTTTCTCAACCAGATCGCGCGGGGGATAGCCGGTGAGGCTCAGTTCGGGGAAAACAATAAGCTGCGCCCCGCCGGCAGCCCCCCGCCGCGCAGTTTCCAGGATCAGGTCCGCGTTGCCGGGAAGGTCCCCAACGGTGGGGTTGATTTGAGCCAGGGCGATACGCATGGGAACCTACTATTGTAGGGGCAACCGGTCGCCAAAGTGGCGCAAGCTTTAGCTTGCGGCTAGCGAATGGCCAGCATTCGCTCGAGCGGTATCAGCGCCCGGCGCATGGTTTCGGCGGGCACTTCGATCGCGGGCTTCAGATCGCGCAGCGCGTCCCGCAGCTTCTCCAGCGTGTTCAGCTTCATGTAGGGGCACTCGCTGCAGTTGCACTGCTCGTTGGGGACGAAGTAGAAACGCTTGGCCGGAGCGAGCTTCTTGAGCGAGTGCGAGACCCCGCTCTCGGTCATCACGATGAACTCCTCGCCGTCGGTCTTGACGCAGTAATCGATGATGGCGGAGGTGGAGCCGATGAAATCCGCCAGCGCCAGCACCTCTTCCGGACACTCCGGATGGGCCGCCACTTTGGCCGTGGGATGTTCGGCCCGCGCCTCCAGCAGGCGGCGCGCGGCGAAGGTGGCGTGAACGATGCAGGTGCCCTGCCATACCTTCAGATTCTCGCGCCCGCTCTGGCGCTTCACATAGTTGCCCAGGTTGCGATCGGGCAGAAACAGCACGGTCTTGTCGGCCGGGATAGAGTTCACCACCTGCACGGCATTCCGGGAGGTGCAAAGGATGTCGCTCTCCGCTTTCACGTCGATCGAGGTGTTGATGTAGCTGACGATGACGTCGTCCGGGTATTGCCGCTTGTAAGCCCGGAGCTGCTCGACCGTGCAGGCGTCCACCAGGCTGCAGCCGGCATTGATGTCGGGAACCACGACGATCCGGTCGGGATTGAGCACCTTGGCCGTTTCGGCCATGAACAGGACCCCGCAGAAAGCGATGACGTCGCCCTGGAAATCGCGCGCCTTGCGAGCCAGCTCCAGACTGTCGCCGATGGCGTCGGCCAGCTCCTGGATTTCGGACTCCTGGTAGTGGTGCGCCAGCAGGATCGCGCGCCGGGCGCGCTTGAGATCCATGATTTCTTCGGCAATAGTCTGAGTCGCCAGCATGCAGTGAACCGATCTGCTTCTATTTTAGCAGCTTAGGCCCAGGGCTCACCGCTTGGCCGGCGCCTTCTTCATCTCTTGCCGCAATTGCTTTTGGACCTGCTGCCGCTGGCCGGCCCTGCGCTCCTTGAGCGTTTGCCACTGCTCGGGGGTCAGAACGAGGCGTAGCCGCAAGCTCATCTGGGAGACGGAGCGCAGCAGATCGCCGCGGGCGGCGACTACCCGGTCGATGGCCTCCTGTGCTCTGCCTTCACTGACCTGGTCTTCGTTCATCACATCCTGAAGGTTGCCTTCCGCCTTCTGGACGGCCGCGCGCTGCTCGATGAGCCGGTCTCGGTACTCGCGGACCCGGGTCCGGATCTGAGTCTGTTGATCCCGGCTGAGATTCAGGTTCTGAACCACAGGGCTGTCCCACCACGCGGTCATCTCGGGACTCTGAGCCCACGCCAGGGCCGCGCAGATAACGAACAATCCAACCAGTCTAGTCATGGCTGCACCTCAAACAAAGCTCTAATTGGTTCTACCGCTTCCGGTGCGTCGCTCTGAACCAGCGAGTAAACTTCGGAGTAAAGCTCACGGTCCGCGGACTCCGGCGCCGGAGCGGGGGCGGGCCTGTAGAGCAGAACGGCGAGCGTCACGACGCCTGCCGTGGCGCCGGCCGCGGCGAGCGAAAGCCAGCGGAAGCTCTTGCCCGGCCTTTCCAGCCGCCGCTGAACTTCCCGGCGTTGGCTGGCCAGAAACGCCTCCGGGACATTCGGCGGCTCTAGTATCCACTCACGCTTCTCGATCAGCCTCTGCCAGCGCTGGGCGCAGTCCGGGCACTCTGTCAGGTGCGCGTCATCGGGACCCGTCCCGTACAGGCGACTTACCAAGTCGTCATCGCTCCAATGTCCGCCGTTCATGATCTTCGCTCCCCTCTTCCCGGGCCGAAATAAAGATCCCGCAGTTCCTCGCGCAATTTGGCCACCGCGCGCGACATATGCACCTTGACTGTCCCAATCTCGAGCTGAAGGATCTCCCCGATTTCCCCCAGGCTCAGGTCCTCGAAGTGTCTTAGAACGAAGACCGAGCGCTGCCTTTCGGAGAGCCGCTCCAGGGCCGCCGCCAGCCGCCCGGAGATTTCCCGCGCGAACAAGCGGTCTTCCGCGCTTGGGCTGGCGTCCGCCGCCAGCGCCAGAATGACCCGCTCATCGTCGGGGTCGGGCCGCTTTCGCCAGAACTGCCAGCGGCGCGACCGCAGGCGGTCCAGGCAGGTGTTGACCGCCACCCGGGTGAGCCATTTGGCCGGATCCTGGAGATCTTCGGAACTCCCCGACTGGAAGGCTTTATAGGCTTTGAGGAAGACTTCCTGGGTGGCCGTATCCGCCTCGTCCCGCTCCCGCAGAAAACGGAAACAGAGCAGGAATGTGCGCCTCTGCTCGGCCCGCATCCAGGCGTCGAAATCGATGGGGCGCGCCGCATCCGGCGAGGTCCCTTCCAACTGGCCAGCCACCACGCCCATCATACCTATCAGTGTTGACGAGAAACGGCCGGGGAGGTTTACAGGCGGTTTTCAGGCGCGCTTGCCGCGGGCGCCCCAGGCGGTGGCAAAGACGAACCAACCGAGTGACGCCACCGCCAGGATGTTCTTATAGGCCGCCTCATCCAGCCGACCCAGGAAGCACATCACCGGCGCGGCCAGGCACACAGCCATACAACCGATGCTCGCAGTGGCATAGACGTATCGCATACGCTTAGCGGCTCCCTTCCGGAGCGGAGATCTTCTTCCCGAAGGCCATTTGCAGGGCGGTGTAGGAGATTAGTGCAATGAAGTAGCCCGGCAGCCAACGAAAGTACAGGTGCAACGGCATCAAGGCACACGCCGCCAAAGTTCCGGCCCAGACCACGGCCGCGGGCCAGTTGACCAGTTGCCTGTATTTCTCCGCCTGATATTGCACCACCCCGACCCGCGGCAGGATCCAGTGTTCCGCGAACACCACCGCGCCGATCGGCATCAACACCAGTCCGTAGATGGCCACATAGTCCAGCAGCCTGGTGAAGACCATCGGGAAGGCGGAGAGGATGGAAGTGAGCACGCCGGCCGCCAGGGTAATCTTCCACCGGGGCCAGTTGGGGGTGACCGTCTGAATGGCCAGTCCCACCCGATACAGCGTCGGGTTCGCGGTGGTCCAGCCGGCCAGCACCACCGCCCCGGTGCCGGCCAGCCCCGCCGCCTGGAACGCCATCAGGCCCGGATTCATCTCGCGATTCACCCCGGCCACCATAATCCCCGAGCAAATCCAGGCGAGCATGTGGCCGGGATACATGCCGAAGGCCGAGTAGAGGCCGTACTTCCAGCTCCTGGCGTAGCGGAAAAGGGCCATGTCCGACAAAGCGATGTGCATGGCGAGGTTGGCGAACCAGGCGAAGAAGACGATGTGCCAGACGCCGAACTGTTCCTGTCCCGCGGTGGGCACTCCGGTCCACACGCGGGTCCGCAGAACCAGCCAGAGGTTATCCAGATTCCCGTCCACTCCCAACTTGGGGAGTGTGGCGACGGCTCCGGCGATAAAGATGGCGAAGATCCAGGGCGAGCAGATCTGAGCGAACCTGGTGAGTTTCTCGAAGCCGAGAATCGCCAGGACCGTGAAGGCGGCCCCGATCGAGACAGTCAAGGCGACCCAGCCGAAGCTGCTGGGGAGCACGTCGGTCAGGCCCGGGGTCCGGATGTCGAAGGCCAGCCCAACCGCGGAGGCGGAAACCGAGATCATGGCGCCGGCGAGGATGCAGTACAGCAAACCGTTGGCGATGTTGTAGACGAAAGTAAGCCCCGGCCCGGCGATTCTCCGCAGGTACCAGTAGAGCGTCAGCCTGGTTCTCACGGCGATCGGGGCACACACGAAGGTCCAGGAGAGCACCGCGAGAAAGTTGCCCAGCAGCAACCCGAGCAGCAGGTCTTTGGCACTGACGCCATGCAGGACGAAAAACGCACCGATGACGAACTCGGTGGCGGCCACGTGTTCGCCCGCGAAGAGGCCGGCGAACCTGGCGCCGCCTTGCAGCTTATCGGGTGACACGCGCTCGCGGTCGAACTCATAGAGCTGGTCCATCCGCGCCGCGAATTTGGACAATCGGGTGGACATTCTCTTTGCGCTCCTCAGGGGCCTTCTGGACCAGCTTCTAAGCCGGAAGGTTCAGGATAGTATACTCCTGAGTCCTTCTTGGCCACTGATACCGGCGACCGCGCCGAAATCCGTAAGCTGCCGGGAACCAGCACCGTCTGGTCCAAGCTGTACGCCCGCCGCGAAGGCGGATCCCCCAGCCGGAACATTCTGTTACACTCTTGTTTGAAAAGGTCCTCATGCCGCCCGAGTACGACATCATCGGCCCGTGGTCAGAAGTAAAGCTCGCCATCCTGCGCGAATACGCCGTTCCATACTCCACGATTGTCTCAGCGAAAGGATTTCACCACCTCTACATCGATGCCTTCGCTGGACGAGGGTCTCACCTCTCCCGCACGACCGGTGAAATCATTCCTGGGAGCCCACTGAACGCCCTTGTCACCGAGCCACCGTTCAAGGAGTACCACTTCATCGATACGGATCCGGCCCGGGTGGAGCAGTTGAGGACGCTCTCGGGCGGCCGGGAAGATGTTTACATCCACTACCGGTGACTGTAACGACAGTACTCTTGCGCGAAGTCTTCCCCCGCGCGAAATATGCCGACTACAAGAGGGCTCTCTGCGTCTTGGATCCTTATAACATCGACCTCTCCTGGGAGGTTGTCTCCACGGCAGGGCGGATGCGGTCTGTTGAGATCTTCCTCAACTTCATGGTGATGGACATGAATATGAACATCCTTTTGAGCGACCCCGAAAGGGCGGAGTCCGCGCAGGTTGCTCGTATGAACCGGTTCTGGGGCGATGAGTCTTGGCATTCCACTGCTTATGAAGAGGATCCGCAGCGTCATCTATTTTGGGAATCCGGCATGGTAAAGGTGGAGGATGCGAACGAGAAGATCGCGGAAGCGTACCGGCGGCGCCTGCTGGACGTAGCGGGCTTCAAGTTCTCGCCAGTGCCATTACGCTTCCCGAACAGCCAGGGCGCGACAATCTACTATCTGTTCTTTGCCTCGCCTGACCCGACTGCCAACAAGATTGTGCAGCAGATCTTCGACAAGTACCGGCAGAGAAAGTGGTTCTAGGATGGCGAACAGCTCCTATATCGAGTGGACTGACGCCACCTGGAATCCGGTGACCGGTTGCTCAAAGATCAGTCCAGCCTGCAAGTTCTGTTATGCAGAGCGTATGGCGCGCCGCCTGCAAGCGATGGGGCAGAAGAACTACCGCAACGGCTTCGAGGTGATGCTACAACCGCACATGCTGGAGCTTCCGCTGCGCTGGCGGCAACCGCGCCGCGTCTTCGTCAACAGCATGAGCGACTTGTTCCACCAGGAGGTCCCCGCCGCATACATTCTTCAGGTATTCGAAGTGATGCAGCAGGCATCACGGCACCAGTATCAGATCCTCACGAAGCGGTCGGCCCGACTACTCGATTTGGACCGGACGCTGCCATGGCGACCGCACGTTTGGATGGGGGTCAGCGTCGAGTGCAAGGACTACCTCTTCCGTGTTGACCACCTGCGCAGGACCCACGCGCACGTCAAGTTTCTGAGCATCGAGCCGCTGCTCGGCCCCCTCTCGGGACTAGACCTCCGGGGGATTGACTGGGTGATCGTCGGCGGTGAGTCAGGCCCAGGGGCGCGGCCGATGGACCCCGCCTGGGTCCGTCAGATCAGAGACCGCTGCCTGCGAGCCGGCGTGGACTTCTTCTTCAAGCAATGGGGTGGAGTTTTTAAGACGCGAACCGGTCGCCTTCTCGACGGCCGGACATGGGACGAAGCTCCGATGCTGCCTGATGTACCCGCCGTCCCCCCAGAGCACTACAACCCCGTGATTCTCGCTTAAGCAGGGAAGATCGCAGCCCTATTGGCGCGGCTGCCTGACCACGAACGCTTGCGAGCACGCGGAGTAGGGCGGTTTCAAATCACTCCGAACTCCGTCACCAGATTCTGCCCCTTTCGCTCAGGTTGTGGCGCCCTCACCGCAATATCGGAGGACGGGCCGTCAGCGAATGTCCCCAAGCAGGCTTTTCTTTCTCGGCTTGGTGTCGATCAACGCTTCAAAGCGCATCGACACAAACCGGGCCTGCTTGCCTTTCCCCAAATCGGCAAGTTCCATGGACTTGATCTCGAGGCTGCCTTCACCGACCGGCGGAGCTTCGTATCCGGGCGTTCCCAAGATCAGCCCGCCTGCCTGGGGGTCCTTCTTCGGCGGCATGTATAGAATGACCTCAAGTTCGCGACAGGCCTTAGTCTGGTCCCGGGCATTCAGCACAAAGTTGAAACCTCGGCTGAGGCCGGGACCTTCTTTCCGTGTAGCCCGGCGTTGGTTGTCCTGGGTCACATAATCCCGAACATCGATTTGGGTTGAAGACGAGCCGTGGAAGGGAGGAGTCACACAGGCAATGAAATTCTCCCTGGCGTTCTCGTCCCGAATCTCCGCGCCCCACCCAGAGCCCTCCCACCATTGAAGAACAAAGGCCAGGCCGCCTCCCAAGTCCTTGCGGTAATTCTCCCCAGCTCGAACTGTCGCGGCGAATTGAACCTGGTGTTGGGCGGCAATGGGAGCGGCCATCAGTATCAATTCGAGCATGATCCGCATGTGCCTCCCAAACCCTTTGTGCGCGATCCTAGCACACATCGGCACAGTTGGCGCAATCGGCTACACTCAAACTTGAAGCCCCCGATGCAGCCCCGCACCCGGCCGATTACCACCCGGCAGTTCTTCGCGCCGCACGGCCCGCTTTCCGAGTGGCACCCCAACTTCGAGTTCCGGCCCGGCCAGCTTGAAATGGCCCTCGAAGTCGAATCCGCCCTCACCGAAAACAAGCACCTCATCGTCGAGGCGGGCACCGGCACGGGCAAGACCCTGGCCTACCTGGTCCCGGCCATCCTCTCCGGCCGCCGCGTGGTGGTTTCGACCGGCACCAAGAATCTGCAGGAACAGCTCTTCTTCAAGGACATCCCCTTCCTCCAGCAGCATTTCGACCGGCCCCTCCGCGTCTGCTGCATGAAGGGCCGCTCCAACTACGCCTGCCGGCAGAAAATCTACGACGCCGAAAAGGAGCCCATCCTGGCGGGCCTCGAAGAAGTCGCCGATTTCGAGATCATCCGCGACTGGGAGAAGACCACCGAAACCGGCGACCGCGCCGAAATCCGCAAGCTGCCGGAAGCCAGCAGCGTCTGGTCCAAGCTGGACGCCCGGCGTGAACTCTGCGCCGGCCAGAAGTGCCCGCAGTTCGAGCGCTGCTTCCTCACTCGCATGCACCAGCAGGCGCAGGCGAGCGACATCATCATCGTCAACCATCACCTCTTCTTCGCCGACCTCGCCGTCAAGGAAGACGAATACGCCGGCATCATCCCCGAATACGCCGCGGTCATCTTCGACGAGGCCCACGAGATCGAGGACGTGGCCGGACAGTATTTCGGCGTCTCTCTCAGCAACTACCAGATCTCCGATCTCCGCCGCGACGTCGCCGCGCTGGCCCGCCGCAAGGGGTTCGGGTCGAAGGACCTGGATGCCACGCTGGAGCAGCTCGACGGACGCGCCGAGGGCTTCTTCGCGCACTTCGAAGCCGTCGAAGGCCGCACCCGGTTCTCACCCGAAGCGAGCTTGGAAGCCTATACCGATCTCAACGCCTCGCTCGCGGCCCTCGCCGGCCGCCTGGAACTCGTCGCCGACCCGCCCGAGGAGCTTATCCCCCTCCAACACCGCACGCTCGAACTCGCCGACAACCTGCGCTTTCTGGTTGAGAAGCGCGACGAGTCTTACGTCTATTGGATCGAGAAGCGCGGGCGGGGCTGCTTCTTACAGGCGACGCCGATCGACGTCTCGACGATCCTCGCCGAGAGGCTGTTCTCGAAAGTCGGCGTGATAGTCCTGACATCGGCCACCCTGGCGGTGGCGGGCAGTTTCGACTACACCCAGCGCCGGCTCGGCCTGCGCACCGGCCGCACACTCGCAGTAGTGGGCCAGTTCGACTTCGCCAAGCAGGCCTTGCTCTACGTGCCGCAGCACCTGCCCGACCCCCGCAGCCCCAGTTTCTCCGCGCTGGCCGGCGAGGAGATCCTGCGGCTGCTTCAGGCCAGCCGCGGCCGCGCCTTCGTGCTGTTCACCAGCTACCAGCAGATGCGGCGCGTTTACGACCACGTCGCATTCGACATCGAATACCCGACCCTGCTGCAAGGCTCCGGCCCGCGCAACGCGCTGTTGGAAGAGTTTCGCGCCACGCCCAACTGCGTGCTGTTCGCCACGTCCTCGTTCTGGCAGGGCGTCGACGTGCCGGGCGAGCAACTCAGCCTTGTTATCATAGATAAGCTGCCGTTTGCGGCGCCGAGCGACCCGGTGGTGGAAGCCCGAATCCGGACCATCCGCGAACAGGGGGGGAATCCTTTTTACGACTACCAGATTCCTCAGGCGGCGCTGGCTTTGAAGCAGGGCTTCGGGCGGCTGATCCGTAGCCGCTCGGATCGCGGAGTGCTTGCGCTGCTGGACAACCGGATCACCAAACAGCGCTACGGACAGGTGTTTTTCGACAGCCTTCCCGGCTACGGTTTCACGATGGAGTTTAGCGAAGTGGAGAAGTTCTTCGATGTTTGAGCTCTCGGTGGAAGACACCTTCGCCGCCGGACACGCCCTGCGCGGCTACCGGGGCAAGTGCGAGAAGGTGCACGGGCACAACTACAAAGTCCTGGTGACGATCGAGGGCCAGGAATTGGACCCGGCCGGCCTACTGCTGGATTTCAGCGATGTCAAGAGCTTGCTGCGCGCCGTCATGGAGCGGCTCGACCACGAGTTTCTGAACGACGTTCCGCCCTTCGACGTCCTGAATCCCTCGGCCGAGAACATGGCCAAGTACTTCTTCGAAGAGATTGGCAAGGGTATCCCCGCCGGGCGCACGCGCGTCGCCAGCGTGAAGGTCTGGGAGACCGACACCTCTTCGGCGACCTACCGTCCCTAACGAGACTGCACTTGGTCGATCTTCGCGGCCAGGATGAAGTCGCTCTCCGTGAGCCCTTCGATCTTGTGCGTGAAGATCTTAACCTCGACCGAGCCCCAAGACAGCGCCAGGTCCGGATGATGGCCCTGATCTTCGGCCACCTCGCCTGCTCGATTCACAAAATCCAGCGCCTTGCGGAAATCCGGGAAAAGGAAAGTCCTTTGGAGGTGGTGACCCTCGACGACCTTCCAATCGGGCAGCTGAGCGGAGAGGCGCTGCAGTTCCTCTCCCTTCAGGGGCGGCACGCCGCCCTTGCACGGCACGCATTTCTTGTCAGCAAGACTTCCTGCTCCAGATCCAGCCATACGTCCCCCTTTCTAAGTTCCGCCAAGTAAGCCCGCAACCCTCGCCTGTAGAGTACTTCTCCAGGAGGAACGAGTCAACGGCCTGGTGTCTATCTCCAGGCTGCTTTGCGACGGTTCAAGGCGAACTGGGAGCCGGCGCGTTTCGGCGAATCGACCCGCAAGCGAATCACGTTGGCGGCCGGTTTCTCCTCGCGCGGAAGATCGGGGGCGACTTCACGAGGCGTGAGGCGAACGTTCAGTTCGCGCTCGATGCGGCGGATTTCGCCGCGTTCGCCGCGCGTGCTGAAGGTGGAGGCGGTGCCCCAGGCGCCGGCGCGGCCGGTGCGCCCGACGCGGTGAATGAAATCCCCCGGCACTTGCGGAAGATCGTAATTCACAACATGGGCGATGCCTTCGACGTGGATACCGCGGGCAGCCACGTCGGTGGCCACCAGGATACGATACTGTCCGTCCTTGAATCCGTTCAGGGCCTGGTTGCGCTGGCTCTGGGTGCGGCCGCCGTGGATGCGCGCGGCCTTCACGCCGTTGCGGGCCAGGTTCTTCGCCAGACGGTCGGTGCCGTGCTTGGTGCGGGCGAACACGAGAAACGTTCCCGGCTCTCGCCCTATCAGGCTGGTGAGCAGGCTGAGCTTGCGGTCCGACTCGACTTCGTACAGGTGCAGGTTGACCTGCTCGGCGGGTTTGGTGGCCGGCCCGATGGCTACGCGGACCGGATTGCGCACGTGCGCCTGGATCAGATGCGCCACCGACTGTTCAATGGTGGCCGAAAAAAGCAGGGTCTGACGCGCGGCCGGCACGGCCTTCAGAATGAGGCGAAGAGAGGGCAGGAAACCCATATCGAGCATGCGGTCGCCTTCGTCCAGAACGAAGAACTGCACGCCGCCAAGGTTGACTAAACGGCGGTCCAGGAAGTCGCACAGGCGGCCGGGCGTCGCGATCAGAACCTGAGCGCCTTGCCGGATGGCCCGCAGTTGGTTGGATTCGCTCATGCCTCCTACCACCACGGCGGCCTGGACGCCCATGCCGTCGGCGATCTGGGTGAACGACACGTGGGTCTGGATGGCAAGTTCGCGGGTGGGGCTGAGGATCACGGCTTTGATGCTGCCCTTGCCGTGTCCGTCCGCCAGCGATTGCAGCAGCGGCAAGAGAAACGCCAGGGTCTTGCCCGTTCCGGTTTGCGCCGTGGCCACTACGTCCTGGCCGGCGAGCGCCGGCGGGATCGCCTGGGCCTGCACGGGGGTCATTTGGACAAAGCGCTGCTTTGTCAGGTTGCTCTGCAAGCGAGAGCATAGAGAGAGTTCAGAGAAATTTATCATTCAGAATATTTTTGGGAAGAAGAATCAGCTAGCCGGCTACTGCGGGAGGTTTTGCGGATCGGCTTCCAGTCTTCTATCAGGATAGCGCACTTCCGCCGCGCATGCTCGCGTGAGGTGCGCGACACAAAAAAAGACAGAGTGCCGACGTGGGGTCAGGCTTTCAGCCTGCCGCGGGCTTTTGAGACGGCGATTTTTCGGGCTGTTGCGAGACGCCGGGCAGAAGCCCGGCGGCAGCCAGA
This sequence comes from Bryobacterales bacterium, assembly GCA_963734625.1. Classification (GTDB taxonomy): domain Bacteria; phylum Acidobacteriota; class Terriglobia; order Bryobacterales; family Bryobacteraceae; genus CAVTHW01. The sequence goes on from CAVTHW010000018.1 coordinate 91,772, forward strand.
AATGGCTGCCCCACAAGCACGCCGGCGATTCCAGTTTTTGTCGGGCACCCCTCGCGTATTGCGGAAAGACTTCACGCAAAGGGGCCCGTCGAAGGCGTTATCGTAGATAGTCCAAATTGTGGGTCATCGACCCATGGGCTCAAGTGGAGCCGCCAAGCGCTATCTCGCTGATTTGGGGGATAATCGATGGGATGCGAAGACGGGACTTTCTCGCAACGCTGCCTGTGCTGCCGCCGCTTCGCGGCGCCCGGACGAGGGTGAGGGACGAGGGCAAAGTCATCTCTGTGCTAGGTCCCAGGGCGCCGTCGGATCTAGGTACGATGCTGCCGCACGAGCACATCATGTCCACGTTCGGCGCCGAACCGACGGACAGGCCGGACTACAACACCGCGGACTTGCTGCGGACGGTGGTCCCCTATCTGAGCTCGCTGAAGAAGCAGGGTTGCACCGCGATTGCCGACTGTACGGCGGCGCAATTCGGCCGGGCTCCGGACCTGCTGCGCTCCATTTCCCGCAAGACCGGCATGCACATTCTGACGAATACCGGGTACTACGGGGCGGCGAAGGACCGCTATGTTCCGCCTCACGCGGTCCAGGAGACGGCCGGCCAGTTGGCGGCACGCTGGCTGGGGGAGTGGCGCGACGGCATCGATGGAACCGGCGTGCGGCCCGGTTTCCTGAAGATCGGCGTCGATGCGGGACCGCTTTCGCCGGTAGACAAGAAGCTGGTGCAGGCGGCTGCCCGCACGCACCTTGGGAGCGGGCTGGCGATTGCGGTTCACACCGGCGATAACTCCGAGGCAGTCCAGGAACAGCTCGCGCTGCTTCGCGCCGAAGGCGTGTCGCCGGAAGCCTGGATCTGGGTGCACGCACACGCGGCGACGAACGAGGCGATTCTGAGTTGCGCCGAGCGAGGCGCCTGGATCTCATTTGATGGTCTCGGCCTGTCCTCTCTGGACCGGCACCTGGAACTGGTTCGGATGATGAAGCGCGCCGGCAGACTGGCGCAAGTGCTGCTATCTCACGATGGCGACCTATTCCCGGTACCTGGCAGCAAACCGCGGCCCTTCGAGGCGCTGTTTACGCACTTCATTCCGAAGCTGCGCCAGGAAGGCTTTACGCAGCGGGAAATCCAAGGCCTGGTCGCCGGGAACCCGCAGCGGGCGTTTACAGTTCGGGTCCGAAGACTGGGTTGATCCCGGCGCGGAGGCCTTCGAATCGACGGATCAAACGGGTCCACAAGGATTCGGGCTGGGAATCGAAGACCATCCCCGCCTCCGCGGGCATGACATGCCACCAACCCAATCCGACTTCCATGTCGAGCTGCCCCGCGCCCCAGCCGGCATAGCCCAAATACACCCGAAGGTCGCTGGGCGGAGTGCCGGCCGCCAGAGTCTTCTCCAACAAAGTCCGCGTCGAGATCAGATGCACGCCGGCGATTACATTGGCGCCCTCCGCCGGAGCGCTGGGCGAGCGAAGCAGTGCCAGCGCGCCGGTCATGCCAACCGGACCGCCGAAGTAGACGGGCTCCTTCCGGTCCTTGGCGGCCTCGATCGCCTTAAGAGCACGTGACAATGGAACGTCGGAAGGCCGATTGATGATCAAGCCCATCGCGCTGGTCTGGTCGTAGCGAGCCAAGAGGATGACCGTCCTGGCGAAGTTGGGATCAGTCCCGTTTCGGTTCGAAACCAGAAACTGACCCGCGGCAAGCTTCACGCCGCGCCGGGACTGGCCGGGCAGAGTCAGTGCACCCGCTACGAGTAGAACCCCCACGGCCGCGATGGAGACCAGACGCGGGAACATGCTGCCGATTTTCCCACTTCTGCGCCGCGCGTGGGACGGCGACGCTACATGTGGTCTCTGAGTTGGGAGAATCGCTCCAGCACCAGCAGACGGCCGTCCGCGTTGCGCACTTCCTCGCGCTCCAGGGTCCAGGTATGGGCGTGGGGGATGAAGATGGCATTCAGGCCGGCTTCCAGGGCCGGGTTCACGTCCGACTTGGGCGAATTCCCAATCATCCAGGCGCGGGCGGGATCCAGGCCCAGTTCCGCCACCAGTTGGCGATAGGCCGGCGCGTCCTTCTCTTTGACGATGGCGGTATGGCGGAAGTAGGGGCCCAGGCCCGAACGGTCGAGCTTCAGCTTCTGCTCCTCGGGATGTCCCTTGGTGAAAAGGATCAGGTCATGCCGCGGGTTGAGGTATTGAAGAGTCTCCTCGACTCCATCAATGATCCGCATGGGGTGATGGAGGAGGCGCGCGCCGAGATCCATGATCCGCTCCAGGTCCTCTTCTAGAATTTCACGCTCCGCCAGGTGCAGGTAGCACTGGCGGAGATTGCGCGCGAAATTCCGGGAGCCGTAGCCGTGCAGCTTGTTGTTGACGGACTCGATCTCGTCGAGCACGCCGCGGACCTCGGCCGCGGAGAGCCTGGAGTGGTCCAGAAAGCCGACGAACTCATCGAAGGCCCGCTCGAAGTAGACGTTGTTTTCCCAGAGGGTGTCGTCGGCGTCGACAATCAGGTGCAGGCGCATATGCGCTACCATTATGGCTTCCTCTCAGAGCGGGCAGGATGATCTCAAAACTGAAATGCACCCCTGGGATTTACCTGGTGGGGTTCATGGGCTGCGGCAAGACCGTGATCGGCGACAGGCTCGCCGAACGGCTGGGCTGGAGCTTCGCCGACCTGGACACGGACGTTGAGCGGGAGCAGAAGACGACCATCAGCGAGATCTTCGACTTGCGCGGCGAGGAGGAGTTCCGCAGGCTGGAGACGGATGCGCTGCGCCAGCGGGTCCGCATGATTCAGTCCGGCAGGCCGATGGTGGTGGCCCTGGGTGGCGGGGCATTCGGACAGACGCGCAACTTCGATCTGATCGAGAACAACGGCGTCAGCATCTGGCTGGACTGCCCGCTGGAGAAGATTCGCCGCCGCCTGGAAGGCTGCACCCACCGCCCGCTTGCGCGCGATCCGGTGAAGCTCGAAATCCTCTACTATACCCGCCAGGAAAGCTATGCTCGCGCCGACCACCGCATCGAAATCGCCGGCGACGAGCCGGAGCTGGTTGTGGAAACCGTCCTGAAGCTGCCGCTGTTCTGAAGAGGTCCAAGCCATGCCCGCCGGTAAGCTGAGGAGCCAGGCGCTGAGGATTTTCCGGGCGGCGCTCGACGCCTCCGACCCCGGCCGGGCGATACTCCACCATGTTCGGATCAGCGGCCGATTTCTGATCGCGGGTGGGCGGCGATACAATCTGGAATCTTTCCAGCGGGTGTTCGTGATCGGCGCTGGAAAGGCCGGGGCGGCCATGGGCCGGACCGTCGAGCGGCTGCTCGGCTCACGCCTCGAGACGGGGCTCATCAACGTCAAGTACGGCCACGTGGCGAAGCTGCGTCGCATCGAGCTGAACGAGTGCGGACATCCGATTCCAGACGAGGCCGGAGTGCGGGGAGCCGAGCGGATCGCGCGCATCGCCGAAGGGGCGGCCGCGGAGGATCTGGTCATCTGCCTGATCTCGGGCGGGGCTTCGGCGCTGCTGCCCGCTCCCGCGCCGCCCGTCACGCTCGAGGAGAAGCGGGCGACGACGCAACTGCTGCTGGCTTCGGGCGCCACGATCCACGAGATCAACGCCGTCCGGAAGCACATTTCCCGGTTGAAGGGCGGACAACTGGCGCGCCTGGCCTATCCGGCCACGGTGCTGACGCTGCTGCTGTCGGACGTGATCGGCGACGACCTGGATGTGATCGGCTCGGGTCCGACGGCACCGGATGCGTCCACCTTCGCCTCGGCCCTTGAGGTCGTCGACAAGTATGGCCTGGCGGATCGGGTGCCCGCGAGCGTCGTGGAAAGGCTGCGGCGGGGCGCTCATGGAGAATTGGACGAGACGCCCAAGCCCGCCGATCCCCTTTTCCGCGGCGTGCGAAACCTTATTGTGGGCAGCGGCGCGCTGGCGATTCAGGCGGCCGCGGCCAAGGCGCGCGAGTTGGGGTTGAGGCCCCTAGTGCTGTCGACCAGCATCGAGGGGGAGACCCGGGAGGTGGCGCGGGTCCACGCGGCGATTGCCAGGGAGGTGATCGCACGGGGGCGTCCCGCGCGCCCTCCGCTATGCCTGATCTCCGGCGGGGAGACGACGGTGACGCTGCGCGGCGGCGGACTGGGAGGCCGGAACCAGGAATTCGTCCTGGCAGCGGCCATGGAATTGGCGGGGGCGCCGAGCGTCGCCATTCTCAGCGGGGGCACGGACGGAACAGACGGCCCGACGGATGCGGCCGGCGCCATCGCCGATGGCCGCACAGTCTCGAGGGCGCGGGCGGCCGGCATGGAAGCGGCCCGCTTCCTGGCGGACAACGACTCTTACCACTTCTTCGAGCCGCTGGGAGACCTTCTCATCACCGGTCCGACGAACACCAACGTGATGGACGTTCGGCTGATTCTTGTCGAAATGGGGTAATTTGGTACTGTCCCCATTTAAGCTACTGCTTGCGCAGATCGATTTTCCCCATGTCGGTGTTGATAGTGATGGCGGGCCCCTGACCGGTCGAACCGGTTATGGTGGCGCCGCCCCCTTGCGCGTTGACGCGGACCGAGTCGCTGAAGGCGCTGGTCACCTCGCCCCGGCGGGTCGCACCGGTTATCTCGAACTTGGCGTCGGGCGGCAGGGTGAGGGTAACATCGCCGCTGCGGGTCTTGGCGTCGATTCGCTCTTTGGGGTCGCGCCTGGGCGAGAGAGCGACATCCCCCCGATCGAGGCTGACCTCTACCGGTCCCTGGAAATCCGAGAGCTGCACGTCTCTGCTCCGGGCGACGATCCGGATTGGGCCCACGAGGTTGTCGGAAGTGAGGGAGCCCAGATCCATGTGGAATTGGCCGGGCAGCCGCTCAATCCGCAAATCCGTGACGCCGCTCTTGAACACCACTGGTTTGGCTAGATTGCGGAACTGGAAGTCGCCGGAGTACACGCCGTCGATGGTGACATCGCCGCCGATATTCTCCAGCTCCAGGTCCCTGCCCTTTCCAGTTACCTCGACCTTGCCTTTGACGTTGACAGCCCGGACCATACTGCTGTTCCGGAGGCTGACGCGAACATCGCCGCCGACGTCTTGCAGCCGCACCGCGGCGTTATCGCTGCTGATATCGACGCTGCCCGCCAGGTTCACGACGTCGAGGTCGCCGTTGCGGCCCCGGGTTTGAATGCTGACGCCCCGCGGAACTGTCACTTCCAGGTCCGTCGAGACGCCGAACTGCTGCGCACTGCTGTCCTGGTTGGTTCGGACAATTACATCTTCGCCCTGGGAGACGATCTCAACGGAAGTCCGCTGGTTAGCGGTATCGGCCTCCGACTGGCGGACGGCCCGAACAGTCTGCCTCCCGCCGACCTTAATCTCCTCGGCGTCCGCTCCAACCACCCGGACGTTGCCGCGCAGGTTTTGGATGATCACGCGCGCGGCCTTGACCGGCTGGCGCTGCTCGGGGATCGGGTAATCATATGACTCGCCGAACAGTTCCATCCCAAAGTCGCCCATCACCACGCGCGGCAGCCGCGGATTCCGTTCGTGGACGAAAAAGATTGAGGCGCCGATCAGGCAGAGAAATACAATCAGGGTCCATTCCCCGCCGGAGACTCCGCGGGAAGGAAGCGGCCGCGAGGTGAACCTCCAGTACAGGATCTCCACGATTCGCAGCAGCCCCCAAGCGATCAACAGGTACGGCCAATAGGTTGCGATCTGAGCGAACGATACCCAGTCCGGGTGCAGGTTCCTCAAGAGGAAGAAGATTCCTATGAGGACCAGCAAGAGCGGCCCTATGAGCGAGTGGCGTCTCATGAGGAAACCCCCGGAGGCATGTTTGGATCGGCAGGCCGGGTCCCGCCGGCGACCCGCTCCAAAAGCTTGAGCACGCCGAACAGGATCAGCAACACGGGCCAGGTGCGCGAGAAACCGTACTGGGTGGACTGCTCCATGAGGAACAGCACTCCGATGGCGATCAAGATGACCGGCCCGCGAACCGCAGCAATCAGCGAAGCGCTACTGCCGTTCATTGGGAACCTCCTTACGCGCGCGCAGCCGCGCGAGAAGCAGGTAGACTCCGATTCCGATGAATAAAACTGGCCACATCTTGAAGATCACCCGGGTCCATTGGGGAAAAGTGGTCAGCACGAGAAACAACACGCCCAGGAGGATCAGGAGCACCGGCCCCATGAGCGGTCCGCCCTTGGTCGCGCCGGCAGGGAACAGGCTCGAAAACTCGTCCACCGGCTCTCCGCGGAGGCGCCTGCTGGCGGTATGGTAGGCCTCGAACGCCATGTAGAAGACCCAGACCGCTATGAGCATTCCGAAGAGGGCTTCGAAGCCCCCCGCGGCGCCCGACTCCACGATGCTGATGAGGGTACCGAAGATGACAACGTGAATAACTCCTTTGGCATATTGGCCGTTGTAAATGGCGCCGACGCCGGGGATCAGTCCCAACACGAAGGCCAATCCAGGCGATCCGGGTCCGGCGGGCGCGGCGGGAACAACGGGCGCCGCGACCGGCTGCGACGGGCACGTGCTCTGCGCAGTACACCGAGCCCTGAACGTTGCGCCGGCAGGCCTCACACAGCGGCCGCCCACAGCTTCGGCAATAGGCCAATGCTTCCACATCCTGATGCACATAGCAGTTCATCGCGTTCTACCTCCGTATCACTTCTTCTGATCCTGCTTCGGGGCGCCCTGGCCGCCGGTCTGTTTGGACGCCGCCGCGGCGTCCTGTTCCTGCTGGGCGGTCAATTCTCCGAGGCGCGACCGGATTTCATATACCAGCCGCATGCTTTCATAAAACTTGACCGCGCGCGTCCAGCCGCGCTGGACGCGATCATCCACCGACCGCCATACCCTAACGGGGTCCAGGTCCGCCACGCTCAACTGGCGCACGTTGATCCCGGCGAAACGCGCCAGCATCGAGAACGAGAGGATGGTCATGGCCATGCCCATGGCGAAGCGGGGCTGAAGGACGGGGCCCATCCAATGTCCCAACAGCATCAGCAGGCTGCGCTTGGGCGGGAGCGCCTTCTCCCTGGCGGCAGCCAGGTCGAATATGATTTTCGTGACCAGTTCCGGGGGCGGCTCGACCGGGGCCGCGCTCGCGATGAAGGTCACGGCAGCGGCGCAATCCCTGGCAAGTTCCGCGCAGGACTGGCATTGGGCGAGGTGCCGCTCGACGGCGGCTTTGCTCTCGGGCGGGAGCGTCCCGTCGACGTAGTCGCAGAGCAGGGCTTCTAGTTCAGCGCAATTCATGACGCCGCCCTGTACTTTCTGAGAACTCGGGCCAATTCCGAACGCCCGCGGTTCAGCCGGGACTTGACGGTGCCCTCGGGCACGCTCAAGACCTCGGCCACTTCCCGGTACTCCATCTCTTCCAGATCCCGCAGAATGACCGTCTCGCGCAGCTCGGGGGACAGCCGCTGCAAACCCCACTGCAACATCTCGCTGGCTTCTCTCTTCGCCAGGAGAGCGTCGGAGCGGCCGGCAGAGGCGTGCTTTTCTTCGAGCACCATCGCCTGCTCGTCAATGGAATCGGAGGCACGGTCCAGCTTGGTCCGGCGATAGTGGTCGATCAACAGATTCCGCGCCAGCCGGCTAAGCCAGGTGCCGAACGACCCTTCTCCGGCGCGGAAGCTCTTCAGATTCTGGAAGACGCGCAGGAAAACCTCTTGGGTGAGATCCTGGGCCTGGCCGTCATTGCCCGTGAACCGGTAGCAGATGCCGTAAACGCGCTTGGTATAGGCTCTGGCCAGAGTCTCCCAGGCGGATTCCTCGCCGTCGATGCAGCGCTTCACCAGAATGAAGTCGGGATCCAAGGTGCCTTTCGCTAGCCTCCGCCGGCTTGCCTCGCCAGCGCCAGCCCAGGGCTGCGCCAATCCCGTTTGCTGGGACCACGCCGCCGAGATTGATTGCGCCAGTGCTGCCATGACCTCGCTCGCTTCAAATCAGCCGTGGGAGGCCGGCGATCCAGCCGGCCGGCTCCCGACTCCCTTAAATCAGGCTTCCAGTATTGGAGACGAGGTTCTATGATTAGAAGTTCGTACAAATCCATGTTGTGGGCGCGCCGCTCTCCATTCTAGCTTCTCAAGCCGAGGGCGGTGACGGCGGGAGGCAACATTACTAAGAACCAGCCTCGCTGGCTGATTGGGGCCGGCGTCCTGGCCCTGGGCTTGGCTTTGCTCGTCGCCTTCCGGTGGCGGCAAGCCGGGTTCGACTGGGCGCTGTTCTCCTCCACGCTGTTGCACGTGCGATGGCCATGGCTGCTGGGGGCCTGCCTGATCGCCCTGGCAAGCTACTACGGGCGAGCGCTGCGCTGGGCGGTACTGATCCGGCATCTCCGGCCCAAACCCGACATGTGGGGGCTGTTTTCAGCCACGGCAATCGGTTTCGCCGCTATTATGATCCTGGGCCGGCCCGGGGAGTTGGTACGTCCCTACCTCATCGCCGAGCGGGAACGTGTTTCGTTCTCGTCCCAATTGGCGGCCTGGCTGCTAGAACGCATTTGCGATCTGCTGGCGGCTCTGGCCATCTTCGCCTACGCGCTAATCCGGGTCGGCCAGTCGGGGGCGAAAGTCGGTCCGGGGCTTCGCTGGGCTCTGGCGACCGGCGGATACGTGGCGGCGATTGCGGGCCTAATCTGTGTGGCTATCATCCTGATGCTGTGGCGGTTTCCCAGCCAGGTGGAGCGGCGGCTGATCGACGGGCTGGGTTTTCTGCCGCCACGCTGGTACGGAAAGACAGCCGAGATCGTCCGGTCTTTCGTCTCCGGAGTCCAGCTCAGCGGCGGCCCATCCGGAATGCTGATGCTGGCAGCGACTACCGTACTGGAGTGGGGATTGATCTGCCTCTGCTACTTCGCCCTCTTCCAGTCTTTCCCGGCAATGCGAGGATTCGGGGCTGCAGATGTATTCATCTTAATTGGGTTTGTTGCATTTGGAAGCTTGGTGCAACTGCCGGGCATCGGAGGGGGCGTCCAGTTGGTTTCAGCCGTGGTGCTGACGGAGATCTTTCACCTGCCCCTGGAAATCGCTGGGAGCGTAGCGCTGGTAATTTGGATTGTTACTTTTGTAGTAATAGTTCCGGTGGGCCTGATTCTGCTGGTTCACCAAGGGCTTAATTGGCGTAAACTCAAAGAGATGAAAGTTGAGAGAGAAGCGTGAACTGTCCTTTTTGCGGGCATGCGAAGGATCGAGTGGTGGATTCGCGTGAGAGCCGGGAGGGAGCTGTGGTCCGCCGCCGTCGACAGTGTCTGGAGTGCGAACGGCGCTTTACAACCTATGAGCGGATTGATGAGGTCCCATACATGGTGGTGAAGAAGGATGGACGGCGCGAGAAGTTCGACCGGCAGAAGGTGTTGACGGGGCTGCTAAAAGCTTGTGAAAAAAGGCCAGTCCCGATGCCGAAGCTGGCCGAGATCGTGGATGAGGTAGAAGCCCGGTTAGCTGAAAGCGCTGAGCGAGAGACAAATACTACTGAGATAGGAGAGCTGCTGATGGCTCGCTTGCGAGGGTTGGACAAGATTGCATATGTGCGCTTCGCCTCGGTCTACAGGGATTTTCAGGATGTTGAAGCTTTCATCAATGAATTGAAGCACTTAATCCGCCAGAAGAGGGGCTGAGAACAAGTCAGCCTGGACGCCACTTCTCATTGGAAACATCAGCCCCAGGTTCATGAAACCGAAGGTGGGTTGAAACAATCTAAGAAATATGAGGATTCATATTGAGTGTTTGGTGTTACAATGAACCAGACGCTCTCGGGCAGTGTGGTCTGTCCGCGGAACCAAGAGTGCCTACAATTCGGCGGGTCAAGAGAAGTTCCGAAAGCAAAGCCCCTCCGGCCAGAATACTGTTTGTTTTTTTTCAAGGTGAGGTGAGTCCGAAGTGGACCATTTCGAGGATCACTATCTAAGCGATCACGCAGAGCCTCTTAGCCTTCCGTTCGAGGAGGAGGCAAAGTTCTTCGACTCGGAGGAGGCTCGCGAGTCGGAGGATTTTCGCGGCGCGGCGCAGGTGGAGGAATCCATCTACACCGACGATCCGGTACGGGTCTACCTCCGGGAGATGGGCGCCGTTCCGTTGCTGACCAGGGAAGGTGAAGTAGACCTGGCCCGGCGCATGGAGCGGGGCAAGCTCCGCATGCTCAAGGCGGTCAGCCGTTCTGCCCTGGTTCAGCACGCGGTGGTAGAGACTGCCACGCAACTGAGGAAGGGCTCCGAGGAGCTGGATTCGTGGGTGGATCTGGGCGACATCGAGGAAGGGACCGCCGCCGACGAGAAGCGCCGCGCGCAAATGTTGCAGGACTTTGCCAACGTGGTCGCTTTGTGCAAGCGCCAGCAGCAGCTCACCGAGAAGGTGGATAGCATTGCCGCATCCAACAAGAAGCTAGCCCAGCGCTGGACGGGGAAGCTGATGCGCTGCAAGGTGGAGGCCTCTAAGGCCATCTGCTTTATTCCCTTCACCAATCAGCGGTGGAAGGAATTCGCTAAGAGCATAGATCGCGTGGTCGACGAACTGGGCGGTCTCGAAAGCGAACTACGCCGGATTGAAGATCGCTCCGGCCCCAACATTCAAAGCCGGATTCGCGAGTTGCGCCGTGAAGTGCGAAAGCGGGAAGCCCTCGCCGGAGCCCCGCTGGCGGATCTGCGGCACACGCTGAGCGTCATCCGGCACGGTGAATTGGAAGCTGAGCGGGCGAAGAAGAACCTGGTCGAAGCCAACCTGCGCCTGGTGGTTTCCGTGGCCAAGAAGTATGTCAACCGCGGCTTGCACCTTCTGGATTTGATCCAGGAAGGCAACATCGGCCTGATGCGGGCGGCGGACAAGTTCGAATATCGCCGCGGCTACAAGTTTTCGACATACGCCACCTGGTGGATCCGGCAGGCGATTACGCGCGCTATCGCCGACCAATCCCGAACCATCCGCATCCCGGTGCACATGAACGAGAGCATGAACAAGTTCTTGCGCGCCAACCGCGAGTTGGAGAAAGAACTGGGGCGGGCTCCCACCAACGACGAGATCAGCCGGAGGATGGACATTCCGGTCGAGAAGGTTCAGAAACTGAAGACCATCTCCCGCGATCCGGTTTCCCTGGAGACACCGGTGGGCCGGGACGGCGAGTCCGCGCTGGGCGACCTGATCGAGGATCGCTGGGTTGGTTCGCCGGTCGACACGGTGATTGAGACCAACGTGCGCGACGAGACGGCCAACATCCTCAAGACCCTTTCTCCGAAGGAGGAGAAGGTGATCCGCCTGCGCTTCGGCATCGGCTGCGAACGCGAGCACACGCTGGAGGAGATCGGGCAGGAATTCGACGTAACCCGCGAGCGCATCCGGCAGATCGAAGCCAAGGCTCTGCGCCAATTGCGCTCTCCGGAGCGGGCGCGGCATCTGCGCGCGCTGCTAGCGGCCCGCTAGCGGTCAGGAGCGGACCGGCGCTTCTTCGCCCAGCCGGGCTTGTTCACTTGGCGCCCCCGGCCCAGCGCCAGGGCGTCTTCGGGGACCGCCTCCGTGATCACCGAGCCGGCGCCGACATAGCTTCCATCCCCGATCTCGACCGGCGCAACCAGGGTCGCGTTACTGCCGATAAAAGCGCCTTCGCCGATGGTCGTCTGGTGCTTCTGCTGGCCGTCGTAGTTGCAGGTAATGGTTCCGGCGCCGATATTGGCGCTGCCGCCGATGTTGGCGTCGCCAAGATAGGCCAGGTGCTGAGCCTTCGAACCGGCGCCCAAACGCGTCTTCTTCAGTTCCACGAAGTTGCCCACGCGCGCGCCCGCCGCGACGTGGCTGTCCATCCGCAGCCGCGCGAACGGTCCGGCGTGCGCGTCATCCTCCAGCCGCGAAGAGGCGACCATGGTGAATGGAGCGACAACCACCCGGTCGCCCAGTTCGGAATCCTGGACGATCGAACCCGCGCCGACGTGGCAGTCCTCTCCGATTACGGTGCGGCCCAGAAGCTGGGCGAAGGGCTCGATCACCGTGTCGCGCCCGATGCGCACCTCATCGTCGATCAGCACGGTCTCCGGCTTGCCGATCGTGACGCCGTCCAGCATGAGTTTCCGCAGAATGCGTTCGCGCAGAAGCCGGTCGGCCTCGGCCAGCTCGATTCGGGTGTTGATGCCGAGAAGCTCGAGCGCGTCGTCGTGGAACAGCGCGTCCACCGCATGGCCGGCGCGCCGCAGGACGGCGACCATGTCGGTCAGGTAGTACTCTCCGGCCGGGTTGTCGGGAAGGATCTCCCCAATGTGCTTCCAGAGAAGCTCGGAACGGAAGCAATAGAGGCCAGGGTTGATTTCACGAATTTCGCGCTGCTGGGGGGATGCCGCCCGCTCCTCCACGATACCTTCGAGCGAGCCGGCCTGGTTGCGGATGATGCGGCCGTAGCCGGTCGGATCTTCCGGGCGGGTCGAGAGCAAAGTGGCGGCGGCGCTGGAGCGGCGCTGGGCGTCGACCAGTTTGCGCAGCGTCTCGGGTTTGATCAGGGGGCAATCGCCGTAGAGCACCACTGTCAGTCCCGATGCGCTGCCGGCCAAATCGTGGCAGCTCCGCACGGCATCGGCGGTTCCTTTCTGTTCCGGCTGGACAACAAAGCGGACGCCGCGTCCTTCCAGGGCCGTGCGCACCTGCCCGGACTGGTGGCCGGTAACGACCAGGATCCGCTCCGGCGGCGCTAGCGCGAGCGCCGTCCCGACGACGTGATCGACGAGCGCCCGCCCGCCGGCGTGGTGCAGAACCTTGGCCTTCCTGGACTTCATGCGCGCGCCCAAGCCGGCGGCGAGGATCAAAACGGTGACGGGAGCGTCCATATAGCCATTCTACAGACGACGGCCGCGGCTTTCGGCGGCAAGATCGAGAACCACGCGGGCCAAGCTGGCCGGCTCGTGGCGGACCGTCGCGCCTTGATCGAGAAGATCCTTTTCGATGATGCGCAGGCCCATGGCTTTCAATCGGATCAAATCGATTTCCACTGGCCGGGCCTCCTGTTGCGCGTACTTGCGCCCCTGGAAACGGGTGATGGCGCGGGTATTGATCACGACGCAATCCAGCAAACCGGCGCAGGAATGCTGGTGAATGGCCTCGACATGGTCCGCTGCCGAGAAACCGGTGGTTTCGCCGGGCTGCGACATCAGGTTCACAATGTGGACCTTGACGGCGGAGGACTTTCGTATCGCCTTAGGGATGCCTTCCACCAGCAGGTTCGGAATCACGCTGGTGAAGAGCGACCCCGGGCCCAGGGTGATCAGATCGGCCTCGGAAATGGCTTGAAGGGTCTCCTTAAGGGGAGGGGCGTGCCTGGGGATCAGGGCGACCCGCTGGATTCGGGCGCGGCTCTTGCTGATGCGCGTCTCCCCGGCCACCCTGGCGCCGTTCTGGAGAGTGGCTTCCAGCGATACGTTGGTGGCGGTCGAAGGGAAGATCCTCCCGGCGATGGCCAGCACTTCGGAAGAGACCCTGACGGCTTGAGCGAAGTCGCCGGTCACATTGCTGAGCGCGGCGAGGAACAGGTTGCCGAAGCTGTGGCCTTTCAAGCCCTTGCCCGCCGGGAAGCGGTACTGGAACAGGCGCGAAAGCAGCGGCTCGTCTCCGGACAGCGCCACCATGCAGTTGCGGATGTCGCCGGGAGGAAGAACGTCGAAATCCTGCCTGAGGCGGCCGGAGCTGCCGCCATCGTCGGTGACCGTGACAACCGCGGTGACGTCCACGATCGGAGGCGCCGGGAGCGCATACGGCCGCAGGCCGCGCAGCATAGTGGCGAGTCCGGTGCCGCCGCCGATGGCCACGATCTTCAGCGGGGGGTCCACCGGGTTTGCCGACACGTCACCCTGGATTTGACGGGCTTTACGCCGCATCATCCCTTTTCCCGGGATAAGAGCGTTGCGATCGCCGGCTGACGCGCCAAGTCGGCAAAATCGGCGTCGTTGCGGGCGTGCATGCGATTGCGGGGCTCCAGTTCAATGGCGCGCTGGAGGCTCTCGCGGGCTTTCTGGTAGTCTCCTCGAAGCCCGCGGCTCAGGGCCAGGGCGTAGTGGATGTGGTCGGCGTTGGGCGCCAGCGCCAGGGCTTCGGCCAGGTGCTTTTCGGCGGCCGGCAACTCCCTCCGGTTGATGAGGGCCACGGCGTAATTGTAGCGGTCCTCCGCGCCCGAGAATTCGATTGCCGGGGGCTTCGAGCGCTCCACGCAAATAAGCAGATGGACCTTCGCCACGTGCGCCATGTCGCGGGAGGGCCCTTCCGCGGCCTTCTCAAAGAGGCTCGCGGCCTCCGCAAAGCGCCTGGAGTGGAACAACGAAACGGCCTTCTCAAATAGATCGGACTGTATCAATTGGCTCTCCGGATGGGCGGGCTTGGCGCTCACGGCAATCTGAACAGAGCCCGGCGCCCGCTCCTTAGCGGTGGACCGGGCAACCTTGGCCTTCGAAGTGGTCTTCTTCATGTTCCGGCAACCACGTGAGGTTCTAGCAAATCAGAGGGCTGCTTTGCAAGTCCAGGGCGCGGCTTTGCGAGAATAGTTCTTGGTGGACGACTTCATCCGGATCCGCGGCGCGCGGGTCCATAACCTGAAGAACATCTCGCTCGACATTCCCGCACAACCGGCTCACGGTGGTCACCGGCGTATCGGGCTCGGGCAAGTCGTCGCTGGTCTTCGACACCATCTACGCCGAGGGCCAGCGGCGCTACGTCGAGTCGCTCTCCGCCTACGCGCGCCAGTTCCTGGAGCGCATGGAGAAGCCGGACGTCGACGAGATCGACGGCCTCGCGCCGCCCATCGCCATCCGCCAGAAGAACACCACCCGCAACCCGCGCTCCACCGTCGCCACCGCCACCGAGCTGTACGACTTCCTGCGCCTGCTCTGGGCGCGCGCCGGCCGCACCTACTGCCCGCAGTGCGGCGAGCAGGTCGAACGCGACACGGTGGACCACGTCGCCGCCCGGATGCTGGCCCAGGCCGAAGGCTCGCGCTGGTATCGTGCTGTTTCCGCTCCGCCTGCAGGGCGCCGGCGAGAGCCAGGCCCTGCGCGACCGCCTCTTCGAGCTGCGCAAGAAGGGCTTCAACCGGCTCTTCCAGCAGGGGCGCATGTTCGAGTTCTCCACGCCCGAGATCGCTGCTCGAAATCGATTTCACCCAGCCGCTGTTCATCCTGGTGGACCGCATCGTGATGGGGCCGGACCTGCGCCAGCGCCTGGTGGACAGCGTCGAGATCTGCTACCGCGAGACCGGGCGAGGTCCTCTTCGAGCAGGCCGCCGCCGAGCCGCCCCTCCGCCTGCGCTTCAGCGAGAAGTTCGCCTGCAAGCACTGCGGCCTCGAGTTCGCCGACCCCGAGCCGAGCCTGTTCAGCTTCAACAGCCCCACCGGCGCCTGCCCGCGCTGCCAGGGCTTCGGCAACACCATCGACTACGACCTCGACCGCGTGATCCCGGACCCTTCGCTCTCTCTCGAGGAGGGCGCCGTCGAGCCCTGGACCAAGCCCCAGCACCGCTGGCCGTGGCTCGAGCTGAAGCGGCAGCCGCGCGGCCGCGTGCGCCTCAACGTCCCCTTCGCCGCAGCTCACCGAAGAGGAGCGGCGCTTCGTGCTGGAGGGCGAGGGCCGCTTCCCCGGCGTCCGCGGCTTCTTCCGCCAGCCTGGAGACCAAGAAGTACAAGGTCCACGTGCGCGTCTTCCTGAGCCGCTACCGCGGCTACACCGAGTGCCCCGAGTGCCACGGCGCGCGGCTGCGCAAGGAGGCGCTGTACGTCCGCATCGGCGGGCGGACGCTGGGCGACGTCGCGCGCATGAACATCGCCGAGGCCCAGGCGTTCTTCGACGCGCTCGAGTTCACGCCCGAGGAGGAGGCCATCGCCGGCAAGGTGCTGGTCGAGATCCGCCAGCGGCTCAAGTTCCTGAACGACGTCGGCCTGGACTACCTCACGCTGGACCGCCTCTCCGCCACGCTCTCCGGCGGCGAGGCGCAGCGCATCCAGCTCGCCACCTGCCTGGGCTCGCGGCTGGTGGGCGCCTGCTACGTTCTGGACGAGCCCTCCATCGGCCTGCACAGCCGCGACACCGGCACGCCTGATCCGCATCCTGGCGGAGCTGCGCGATCTGGGCAACACCATCGTGGTGGTGGAGCACGACGCCGACCTGATGCGCGCCGCCGACCACATCGTGGACCTCGGCCCCGGCGCGGGCGAACTGGGCGGGCGCATCATCTTCGAAGGATCGTTCGACAAGCTGATGGCGAACGGCGCCGGCTCGCTCACGGCCCGCTACCTGCGCGGCGAGGTCCGGCCCGTCGCGCGCCGCGCGCGCGGCGCGTGGTCAATCCCAAGCGCGTGGTGAGATTCCTCGGCGCGCGGGCTCACAACCTGAAGGACATCGACGTCGCGATCCCGCTCGACATGATGGTGGTGGTCACCGGCGTCTCCGGCTCGGGCAAGTCCACGCTGGTGCACGACGTCATCTACGCGTCGCTGGAGAAGCGCTTGCGCCGCGGCCTGCCGGCTGGAAGCCGAGGAACTGCCCGAGATCTCGGAGAAGCGCGAGTCTGCCGCCGCGTGGAGAAGGCCGAGCTACTGAGCGGCGTGGTGCTGGTGGACCAGTCGCCCATCGGGCGCACGCCGCGCTCGAATCCGGTCACTTACATCAAGGCCTTCGACATCATCCGCGACCTGTTCGCCTCGACCCCGGAGGCCGGACCGGCGCGGCTACACCCCCGGCCACTTCTCCTTCAACGTCCCGGGCGGGCGCTGCGAGACCTGCCAGGGCGACGGCACGGTCACCGTCGAGATGCAGTTTCTGGCCGATGTGGAGCTGGTCTGCGAGGAGTGCAAGGGCACGCGCTTCAAGAGCAGCATCCTCGAGGTGCGCTACCACGGGCTGAACATCCACGAGGTCTTGCAGCTCACCGTGAAGGAGGCGCTGTCCTTCTTCGCCGACGTGCCGCGGTTGTGCAACCGGCTGAAGGTGCTGGCCGACGTGGGGCTGGGCTACCTGCGCCTGGGACAGTCGGCCACCACGCTCTCCGGCGGCGAGGCGCAGCGCGTGAAGCTGGCCGGGCACCTGGCCGAGGCCTCCTGCCAGAACACGCTCTTCATCTTCGACGAGCCGACCACCGGCCTGCACTTCGACGACATCGCCAAGCTGCTCGGCGCCTTCGAGCGGCTGATCCAGAACGGCGGCAGCATCCTGATCATCGAGCACAACCTGGACGTGATCCGCGCCGCCGACTGGGTCATCGACCTAGGCCCCGAAGGCGGCGACCGCGGCGGCCGCATCGTGGCCCAAGGGCCCGCCGGAGCAGATCGCCCAGGCCGAAGGCTCCTACACCGGCCGGTATCTGGCGCCGCTTCTATTGCCCCGCGGCTGAACTCGGAGGCACGCTGATCCTGATGCTGAACGACCCCTCCTCGTCCACAATCTGATAGTCGGAGGGACTCTGAAACAGCGTCAGGTCCGGCTCGACGCGGCTGATGTTGGTCAACCGGGTCACGCTTTCGCTGTTCCTGGGATCGAGGGACTTCCTCAGCACGGTCTCCCGGAGTTCAGCCGAGACCCAGGTCTCCGACGTGGCCACCATGGGCCGCTCGTTACCTTGCCAGCCGGCCGGATAGGTCGTGGTTGTTCGCGTCCCCTCGACCAGCAACCCTTCCATTACCTGGGTCCCCAGAGACTGAGTCGAGAGCTGAGGCCGTCCCGGCACGGAGGAAGCCGCCGTCTCCCTGCTGCTGCCCGGCTTAGCGGGAGCAACCGGTGTCGCTTCCAAGGCTATCGCTCTCATACGATGGGCGACCTTGTTGTACGAGTCCAGGATGTAACGGAATTCGGCGACCGGGTCGTTGATCTCGACGATGATGATCTCAGGCTTGGCTTGCGGCCTCCCCATCGGCATGATTCGTTCGGTGCGGGTTCTTCCCGCCGAATCACGGAACAGCCGCTCCTGCGGCCCCGTCCGGGTGATGGAGTTGCCATCCAGCAGCGTTTGCGCGCTCTCTGTAGTGCGCTGTCCGGAATATGGCGCGCCCCTGATCACTTGTATCCGGTAGGGCAGCGAACCGGCGATACTATAGTTGGCCGTGTAGTTGCCGCCACTGAGTCCTCCCCCGCCGGCTACAGACGACAGCGTCCCCGTTTGCCCGAGCCCGCTGGAGACACACAGCAGACCCAGCCCAATGCCGACCAAGACAACCCGCCAAGTAGTCATAGCTAACCTGAGCATACACCCAACGGCAGCTAATGGCGCCCGTGCTTGACCCTCTGGCCCGCCGTGTCGCATAATCACGTCTTAGCCATGATGTTGCAAATCGAGCACAGGGATGCCGAGCCCGGCGCGGCGGTCGTTTCGCTCACCGGCAAGGTGATGCTCGGCCAGGAGAGCGCCAAGATCGAGGCCCTGGTCCGCCAGTTGGTGAGCGGCGGCCGCCTCAACGTGGTCATGGACCTGGCCGGCGTGACGCACATCGACTCGACCGGCATCGGCCGCTTCATCGCCTGTCTCAGCCAGGTGCGCAGGGCCGGCGGCAAGCTCCGCATGGCCTCGGCCGGCGGCCAGGTGCGCGAGGCCTTCCGGGTCACGCGCCTCGACACCGTCTTCCAGTTCGACCAGGATGTCGAGTCCGCGCTGAAGAACCTGGCGTAAGTCCTGCGCTATAATCGCGCTGTGCCGAGGGTGACTTTCCTTCCAGCGGGTCTGAGCGTCGAGTTCCATCCGGGCCAACTGCCGCCCGGCGGGCATGGCAAAGCCGGCTCGATTCTGGATGTAGCGCTCGCCTTCCAGGTGCCCCTCGAACACGCCTGCGGGGGGAACTGCGCCTGCACCACCTGCCATGTCGTGGTGAAGGAAGGCGCGGCCAATCTCTCGCCCGTGGAAGAGGCCGAAGCCGACCGCCTGGAGCTGGCCGCGGGCCTGACGCTCCACTCGCGCCTGGCCTGTCAGGCCGTGGTTCACGGAGACGTGACCGTCGAGATCCCCGGCTGGAATCGCAACCACGTCTGAACCGGTACTGCTGTAGACTGAAATCGTTAATCGAATGCAAATCAAGAGATCGCTGGGCACTGCCTTGGTTGCCGCGGGACTTCTGGTTGCGGCGCGCCAGAGCGCCTGCGCGCAGGACCCAATAGCCGTCACAGTCCAAAGGGGAACCGTGACGTTCGCTGCCAAGACGAATATTCCGCTGACGAACATCGAGGGGAAATCGGCCGGCCTTGCAGCCCGGGTCACGGTTCGGCGCGTCGCCCAGGGTCTGCGGTTGGAGGGGATCGAGGCCTGGACGCCGGTGGCGGCTTTGACGACCGGTATGGATCTTCGTGACCAGCACATGCGGGAGCGTGTCTTCACTGCTCCCGACGGCACGACACCCGACGTCAGGTTTGCGAGCCAGGGCGCTGTCTGTTCCGCCGCGGCACAAGAGGCAACCTGCCAGGTGCCGGGAGACCTGAGTTTCCGAGGGTCGACGCGCCCGCTCAAGGTGACACTGAAGGTCCGGGAAGAGAACGGGGCGTTTCGGGTCACGGGAGATTCGCTCGTCAAGCTGGAGGAATATGGGGTCGATGCGTCTGCCTGGGGCGGCGCCGTGCGAGTGGAAAACGAAGTTCAATTCCATTTCGAGTTTACGGGTTCCAGGGCGGCGGGGGCCCGGTAGCCCGAACCTTCGCCCCGCAGCGTGGTGCTGAAGAGGAACTATCCCATGGCGGTCTTTCAACAGCGGTTTCGCCTGTCGACAAAAGGACATTGCGACGTCCTGGACATCACCTCGCAGGTCGAGCGGATCATCGAGGAGAGCCGTCTGCGAGAGGGGATTGTCAACGTCTCCGGGCGCGGCTCGACGCTCGGAATCACGACGATCGAGTACGAGCCGGGCTGCATCGCCGATCTGCGCCGCGCGCTGGAAGCGATCGCCCCTTCCAATTCCAACTATGCCCACAACGCCCACTGGGGAGACGACAACGGCTACGCCCATCTGCGAAGCGCGCTGGTGGGTACGGCCAAGTCGTACCCTCTCGCCGGCGGATCGCTGGGCCTCGGAACATGGCAGCAGATTGTGCTCTGCGACTTCGACGAACGCCCGCGCGAGCGGGAAGTGACGGTCACCATCGTCGGCGAACCGGGCGCCGCCAGCCTGTTAGCATGAAAAGACAATGCATGACCTGTCCTATTTCCGCGCGAACCTGGACGACGTCGCACGGCGTCTGGCGGCGCGCGGATTCGAACTGAACGTCGCCGAATTCCGCGACCTTGACGGGCGGCGCCGGGCCGCGGTCACCGAATCCGAGCAGCTCAAGGCGCGGCGCAACGCGGAGAGCGCCGAGATCAGCAAGTTGCGCCGCCAGGGCGCCGACACCGCCGGCGAGCAGCAGGCGGTGCGCGAAATCGGCGACCGGATCGCGGCGCTCGACGAGCAGGTTAAGGCCCTCGACGAGCAGTTTCGCGAGCAGCTTGCCGGCATCCCCAACCTGACCCACGAGTCCGTTCCCGCGGGCCGCAGCGAGGCGGACAACGTGGAGGTGCGCCGCTGGGGACAGCCGCGGCAGTTCGACTTCGAACCCAAGGCGCACTGGGACCTCGGCCCGGAATTGGGCATCCTGGATTTCGAGCGGGCCGCCAAGATCACCGGCGCGCGCTTTGCCGTCTACTGGGGCCTGGGCGCGAAGCTCGAGCGGGCGCTCATCAACTTCATGCTGGACGTCCACACCCGCGAGCACGGCTACACCGAAGTGCTGCCGCCCTTCCTGGTCAACTCGGCCAGCCTGTTCGGCACCGGCCAGTTGCCCAAGTTCGCCGCGGAGCTGTTCAAGTGCGAGGGCTACGATCTCTGGCTCACCCCGACGGCCGAGGTGCCGGTGACGAACCTGTTCCGCAACGAGACGCTGGATGCCGAGCGGCTGCCGCTCAGGATGTGCGCCTACACCCCGTGCTTCCGCAGCGAGGCGGGCTCCTACGGCAAGGACGTGCGCGGCATCATCCGCCAGCACCAGTTTCAGAAGGTGGAACTGGTCAAGCTGGTCCGGCCTGACAGCAGTTACGACGAGCTGGAGAAGCTGACCGCCGACGCCGAAGACATCCTCCAGCGGCTGGGGCTTCCTTATCGAACCATTGTCCTATCCAGCGGCGACACCGGCTTCTCCTCGGCCAAGACCTACGACATCGAGGTCTGGCTGCCGGGCCTCAATGCCTACAAGGAGATCTCCTCCTGCTCGAACTTCGAGGCTTTCCAGGCGCGGCGCGCGGGCATTCGGGCGAAAGCGGCGAAAGGCAAAGCCGAATTCGTTCACACCCTGAACGGCAGCGGCCTGGCGGTCGGCCGGACCTGGCTGGCCATCGTCGAGAACTATCAGCAGGAGGACGGCTCGGTGGTGGTTCCCGCGGCGCTCAGACCGTACCTCGGCGCCGAACGCCTGACGAAGCCATAGCTACAGCGCCGCCGCGTCCCGGCTCTCGTCGCGAATACGGATCGCCTCGACGACTTCGGAGACGAAGATCTTGCCGTCGCCGATCTTGCCGGTGCGGGCCGAATCGATGATCGCCCGGATCACATCTTCCTTGCGCTCGGGCGGGACCACCATCTCCAGCTTAATCTTGGGCAACAGATCGACGTGGTACTCGCGTCCACGGTAGGTTTCGGTGTGCCCCTTCTGGCGGCCGTGCCCTCGCACCTCCGTCACCGTGAGGCCGTCGATGCCGATGCCCTTCAGGGCTTCCCGGACGCTGTCCAGCTTGGCGGGTTGGATAATCGCTTCAATCAGGAGCATAGTAGTACGCTTCGCGATTGTACCTTTCCTCGTCTCCCTTTGCCAAGTGCGTTACGGCCGGCGCATCTCCAGTAATTGCACGAAGTGCGTGGGACGTTCGCGCCAGCCGAGCAGTCCCATCAGGAAGCGGTCGCGCTGGGAATAGGGAACATACAGACGGGTTTCAACCCGGCGGACCGCGGAGAGTTCAGCCTCCAGTTTCGAGTTCAGGCCGCCGCGGGAGATGTCGTGCGTGTTGCGCACGTACCAGATCGTGTCCGCGCCCGGCGCGTTCAGGCGCTGCCGGAGGGCGGCTAGACCGCTGTCGCAGGTGACGAGGATCACCGGTATCCCGCTCCGGACCTGGGTTGTCAGGGGGCCGGGATCGAGATTGCAGGCGTCGGCCACCACCACCGCCGGTCCAGCGGTGGAATTCTCGTTGATCGTCCGGGCGATTTCCGGGTACGGCAGCAAATAGGCCTTGTCGAGAAAGTCCGTTCTTTGGAAATAGCTCGCGACGCTTCCCGCCGAGAGCACGGCGAGCGAGCCGCACGCAATCCAGCCGGCGCGGCGGCTGCGTTCGGCGCCGCGCACCAGCAGCAGCAGGAAGAACGGAAGCAGGAACAACAGGCGCGCCGGAATGAACACGAAGGAAAGCCAGCGGCTGGCTCCCAGGTATGCCGCCACGGCGGTGGGGACGGCCAGCGGGAGCCATGCCGGAGCGGGCCTGAGCCCCTTCCAGAGCAGATAGGCGAGGGCCGGCGAGATGGCCAGCGCGCCCACCAGGGCCCAGGTGGGCGGCGTCTCTCCAACGCTGAAACTGAAGAGCCAATAGCCCAGGCGGAGCGCCTCCGTGGCGAGAGGATTCGCCGCCCCAGGGCGCGGCTGCGCCTGGACCATTCGGCCTAACGCTACCCACAACTCCCACAGCCAGGGATAGTACAAGACCCCAGCCAGAGCCACGGAAACTCCGGTCCACGCCGCCGTCCTCCAATGGCGCGTTCGCATGGCCCGCCAGGCCGCGATCGCCACCACCGAGCCGAGCAGCGCCAGGCCGGGCAGGTAATGCACGTAAAGAAGACACGAACTCGCCAGGGCGAAGAATACGATGCGCCAGGCCCGGCGCGCGCCATCCAAGAGTTCCATCGCGGCCCGGAGAGCGATCCCGAACACCAGCACCTGTAAGGCATAGGACCGCGCCATCCGCCCGTAAAGCAAGAGGCACGGCGAGCAGGCCCAAAGCAGCAGGAACCAGCGCCGCCCGCGTGGTTCCAGTTGCCGGGCCCAGAGCGCGTCGATGGTGACGGTCGCGGCCAGCGTCGTGAGAACCGAAAGGGCGCGAGCCGCGACAATCGCCGCCACCGGCCATGGGATCAGGAGCCAGAAGTGGACGAGCAGGGTATGCAACGGGGGGTTGTTCTTCTCTTCCGAGATGGTCCGGATGACGCCGGCCAACGGCCGCGAGGCGGCCAGCAGGGTGAAATGCTCGTCACCCCAGGCCGGCAGCAAGTCCAGGCGAGGCAGGAGGAGGCAGGCCTGTAGCAGCAGACAGAGCGGCAGGAGGAACCGATCGAGCCGCTCGATGTAGCGCGGGCTGGCGGGCATAAGCCAGTACTCAGGATACCCGAGGCGCGAAGCGGGCTGAAACGAGAAACAAAGAAGCCCTGCGTCTGGGTCCGCAGGGCTTCCACTCAGAGGGGCTGGCGACGGGCTGGGACCCGTCGCCGGGGATGCTAATGTAATAGCACTTAATTGTTCCCATTATAGGGAGTTTCATACCCGTTTGTCCAGAACTTTTTTTAGGATTTTCTAGGCGCCTGGCGGGCGAAGCTTTCTCGTATCGCTTGTGTTTTCTATCGATTGCGCAGTCTTCTTGGCCAGCTCGTAGTCCCGCGCAAACTGGCGGGTGACCTTGTCGGCGACGTCCGCGCTGGCGCTGCGGAACTTCGCGCCCGAGGCTCTCCTGGGTTGTGGACCAGAGCACGTCGCCGTCCTTGCTCACCAGCCGGACCGAGGCGGTGGCCTCGTGCTTGCGTTCGGCGGTACGGTTCGACTCCTGTTCTCCGACGCTGAGCGTGGCGCCGCGAGAGCGCCGGTCCGAGGCGGTTTTGTCGGGGTCCGCGCCCAGACTGGCCGAGGCGCGGGCGTCGAGGCTGTCGCTGGAAGAGTAAGTGTCGGTGAAAATCAGGTCCTCCGCCGAGCCGCGCAGGATGGCGTCGGCACGCTGCTCGCTTTCGGTGATGATGAAGAGCTTGGTCCCGAGCAGGCCGCTGATGATCATGTCCCTAAGCTGGCCGGCGGTTTCGCCGCCGCCGAACCGGTCGACGTAGACCCGGCGGATGTCCAGCAGCCGGACGAGCGTTTCCGCATCGACGGAAGCCGGCGATGTTGCCGCGGCCGGCGGAGGAGGAGCCTGGGCGGCCACGAGCCACAGAATCGCTGGAACGATAATTGCAAGCAGCATCAGCCGCCGCCCATCTTGCGGGCCTCCTCGTCCTGATACTCCACCCTCAGGCCGGTTCGGGCCGACAGGCTCGCCAGAACGCTGCGCACGTCCTCTTTGTGGATTTGGAAGACCATGGCCTGGCGGCGGCCGTCTTCGTCCATATAGGAGATGGTCAGAAAGTGCCGGCGGGACTTGCTGAGCAAGAGCACCGGCGAAATGAGAATCGCCAACGCATAGCGCCGGCCCACCCGCTGGCCGTACTCCAGGAGCGAAACGCTTTCGTAAGGGACCTGCACGCTGGGGCCCTTCGAGGCGAAGAGCAACATGCCTGGGTCGGTAGTGACGATCCTGCCGGATGTGCCTGAAACGAAGCTGGAAAGCGTGCCTCCGACATACTCCGCGCGGGCCCCGGTTTTGGCCGCGTGCAGGCGAAAGCCTGGACTCGCGCCCAGATAGACGGACGCCAACAGGCAGATCGGCAGCGTGCCGGCCGGGAGTCGCACATTGTGTAGTGGCCGGAAGCTCGGGGGTTTCTCAGTCTCGCTTCGCCGCCCGGCGGGTTACTGGAGGTCCCAGAATCGGAGTCGCGGCGCCGATCCCGGCACGGCGACCGCCGCCGCATAGCCGAATCCGGGTTCAATCGAAGCCAAAAACCAGTCTTCCAGCCCGGGGCCGCCATTCGCGGGCCGCAGAGACGCCTCAGGCCGTCCTGGCGCGATCGACACTTCGAAGCTGGCCAGCGGGATTCGGAGCCCCTCTCCCAGCGCCTTGACGTAGGCCTCCTTCAATGTCCAGAGCCGAAAAAAGGATTCGAGTCTGGTCTCGGGCGGAAGAGACCTCAGGTATTCTGCTTCCGCCGGACGTGAAGAAGCGCTCCGCGATGCGCTCGTGGTCCAGGGCTGGCTTTCCGATCCGCTCCAGATCCACGCCAATCTCCCGTCCGCTGGCGATCCCGTAGAGCGCCCACGAATGAGAGTGCGAGACGCTGAATTCCGGCCCTTGGCCGGAGGCCAGGTAGGGCTTGCCTGCCGGACCACAACCGAACTCGATCGCGGCAGGGTCGGCGTGGCAGTAGCGCGCCAGGATGGTCCGCAGAGAGCCGCGCGCGGCGGCGAAGCGATCCTGCGCCGCCGGGAACCGAAAACGCGCGGCGCGAGCCGATTCGTCCGGCGAAAGCGTTCGCCGCAATTCGGCCAAATCGGGGCCGGCCAAATCGAGCGGGGCGCGCCACAAATGGACCTCGCCCTGGGCCAGGAGAACGGGAAATGGCGGCGGAGACCAAACCATTGAGTTACGGCGTTATCGTATCATGTCAGTGTTGTAGAATAATGCCCGAGGTGTCTTGATGAGAGTCCGCTGGTTGTCCGTCGTCCTGGTTCTGTTTGCCTTTGGCTCCGCCTGCAGCCTAGACCCCAACAGCGCCAAGAAGAAGTATCTCGATAGCGGGAACCGTTACTTCGATAGGGGCAAGTACCGCGAGGCTTCGATCATGTACCGCAGTGCGCTGAAGAAGGATGTCCGCTTCGCGGCCGCCTACTACCGGCTGGGCCTGACTTATCTGAAGCTCAAAGATCCCGTCTCTTCGGAGCGGGCCCTGCGGCGCGCCTTCGAACTGATGCCGGCGGGCGCGGAAAAGGATGACGCGGGGGCCAAGCTGGCGGATCTCTATCTCGGCCGCGTACCTGAGCGACACGCGGCGGGAAAAGGCCTATGAGGCGGAAGTCGTGGAACTCGCCAAGCGCATGCCGGAGAAATCGTTTGACCGGCTTCGCCTGGAGGGTTATGTGGCGGTGCAGAAGAACGATGCGAAAACGGCCCTGGCGAAATTCAGCGAAGCCAACGCAATCCGGCCCATGGACCCCTCGCTGGTCCTGGCTTATACCCAGA
Organism: Bryobacterales bacterium; assembly: GCA_963734625.1. Classification (GTDB taxonomy): domain Bacteria; phylum Acidobacteriota; class Terriglobia; order Bryobacterales; family Bryobacteraceae; genus CAVTHW01. The sequence continues at coordinate 117,818 of CAVTHW010000018.1, forward strand.
TGCTGATAGCTAACAACCAGTTTGCGGAAGCCGAGAAGCTGGGGCTGGAGCTGATAGCGAAGGACAAGACTTACGGGCCGATGTACGACGTGCTCTACAGGCAGTACGTCGGGCGGAGCCGCCAGGCAGTTCCCGAGCAGACGAAGAAAGAGTTTGAAGCGAAGGCCGAGCAACTCTGGCGGCAGAAGGCGGACAACAACCCCTCGGTCTCGGAGTATCGCCTTCAATTGGCGGCCCATTACTTTGTGCGAGGCCAGGCCGAAGAAGGCGAGAGAGCCATCCGGGTCATCACCTCGGACCCGAAAACGTTCCCGGACGGGCTGCAGAAAGTCGGGGACTTCCATTTGATGTTCCGCCAATTTGACAAGGCCATGGCGTATTACCGCGAGGGTTTGAGCAAGAACCCCCAGCAGAAGCTGGACTTCCAGCGCAAGATCGCCGACACTCTCATCACCCAGGGGAAACAGAAAGAGGCTTTGGATTACCTGGAGAAGGAGATTCTTAAGGATAATCCCAAGGACTCGGCCGCTCTGGCCATGCGTGCCTCTCTGTGGCTGGATACGGGCAACCGGGCGCAGTTGCAGCAAGCGGTGGGAGAGCTTGAGGCGTCCGTTGGCAAGCTGCCGCAGAACGCGGTGGTCCGGTTCAACCTAGGCCGGGCCTATTGGGCCAAAGGGGATTTGGACCAGGCTCGGAACCAGTTCCGCGCGGCTCTCGATTTGCAGCCGGACTACCTCGCGCCCCGGCTGGCCTTGGGACAGATCTATCTCGCCAAGGGCGAGCTTCAGATGGCCCTGCAAACGGCGAACGAGACCCTGACGATGAGCCCTGGCAACCTGGAAGCGCGACTGATACGGGGAGCGGCACTGCAGGGGGTGGGTAAGCCGGATGAGGCTCGAGCCGAGCTCCAGGCGATTCTGAAAGCCGACCCAAGCGTCCTTCAGGCGAGAATGCAACTCGGCCTTCTGGAGCTCAAGCTTGAAGAACTTCGCAGCTGCGGAAAAGATATTCTCGGAGTGCACGGACCCGCCCGGCGGCAATTATCCGTGCCTTTTGGGACGGAGCGAGGTGTACATGGCGCAGAAGGACTTCGGCCGGGCCATCGAACTGCTCTCCGCGGCGCGGAAGAAGAACCCCGACAGCCAGAGAATCATTTTGGCACTGGCCAATTCCCAGGTCCTGGCGGGCCAGTACGATGCGGCGATATCCGGCTACCAGGCGTTGATAGCCCGCGAACCCCAGTCCAGCGACTATGAACTGCGTCTGGGGGAGACCTATCGGCGCGCCGGAAAGACCGAAGATGCGATTCAGCATTTTCGCAGGGTCAAGCAGCTCGATCCAAATGCCGCGGAGGCCGGAGTTTGGCTGGCGTTATTGCTGCATCAGGTTGGACGCCAAACCGAGGCCAAGGCGGAGTACGACAGGATTCTGAAGCTTCAGCCGGACAATCCCGTCGCTCTGAACAACATGGCCTACATGGTGGCCGAGCAGGGCGGCGACCTCGATGTGGCGCTGACCTATGCCCAAAGGGCCAAGTCGAAGTTCCCCCAGTCGCTCGAGATCTCCGACACCCTGGGCTGGATCATGATCAAGAAGAATCTCACCCCCGGCGCCCTGGAGATTTTTAAAGATCTCGTCGTCAAGAGGCCCAGCAGCCCCACGTTCCGATACCATCTGGGAATGGCGCTCTTCCAGCAGGGGGACAAGCCTGGAGCGAAGCGGGCCCTGGAGGCTGCGCTAACCCTTGCTCCCGCTCAGGAGGAGGCAGTCAAGATCAAGGAACTGCTCCAGAAGATCGGCTGAGACCGGAGCGCGGCATTGCAGGACTATATCCGAGGCTTGGCGTCCGGGCGCCCGTCCTGGCCGTATGTTGCGCCGTTCGTCACTTTTCTCGTCTTTCTGGGGGTGAGTCCATGGCTGCCGGCGGGCCCTGAGTTCACCTACCCTTTGCGGGTGGTGGTGGTGGGGCGACGCTCCTGCTCTGGTCCCGAGGAGTGGTCAGCTTGCGGGTGTCCCGGGCCGTGGCGAGCGTCATCTTGGGCGTGTCGGTGTTCCTGATCTGGATCGCTCCCGACCTGTTGTGGCCGGGCTTTCGCGCGCACTGGCTTTTCCAGAACCCGCTCACGGGGGAGTTGGTCAGTTCCTTTTCGGAGCGCTTGCGGGGAGACGCGTTTTTTATCGCCTGGCGGTGCGCGGGCGCGGCGCTCCTCGTGCCGGTCATTGAAGAGCTTTTCTGGCGTGCCTGGCTCATGCGCTGGGTGATCGATCGCGACTTCGGCAAGATCGCGCTGGGAACCTATCAGGCGCGCGCATTCTGGATTTGCGCCCTGCTGTTCGCCGCCGAGCACGGGCCGTACTGGGACGTCGGCCTGGCGGCGGGCGTGGCATTCAACTGGTGGATGGTTCGCACGCGCAGCCTGGGAGACTGCATCCTGGCCCACGCTGTCACGAACGCCTGCCTGGCGGCCTACGTGCTGATCTTCGACCGTTGGGAGTACCTGCTTTGAACGAGCCGCGAGGCACCGGCGCGGCATGTCAAAATGGGTATGAATGATCGAGATAATCAGGCCGGGAGCCTCGGCCAGGAACGCCCGTTTTGTCCTCTTCGATTTTGACGGCACAGTCTCGCTTATCCGCGCCGGATGGGTGGACGTCATGGTGCCGATGATGGTCGAGATTCTGGACGGCCTCAAGACCGGCGAGAGCGAAGCAGATCTGCGCGCGGTGGTGGAGGAGTTCGTCGCGCGGCTCACGGGCAAGCAGACCATGTACCAGATGATCGAACTGGCCCGGCAGGTCGAACTGAGAGGCGGCCAGCCTCTGGAGCCGCTCCAGTATAAGAGGACCTATCTGGCGAAGTTGCACGAGAAGATCCGCCACCGTCTCGAGGAGCTTCGCAACGGGACGACCTGTCCCGAGAAGTACCTGGTGCCCGGCGTACGCCCGATGCTTGAAGCGCTCGACGGCATGGGGCTCAAGATGTACCTGGCGAGCGGCACGGACCAGGAGTACATGCGGGACGAAGCCCGCCTGCTGGACGTGGACCGGTATTTCACCGGGGGCGTCTATGGCGCGCTGGACGACTACCGGAGCTTCTCGAAGAAGATCCTGATTCAGCAGGTGATAGCCGACAGCGGCTGCCGCGGCGGAGATTTCCTGGGCTTCGGAGACGGCTACGTTGAGATCGAGAACGTCAAGGAGGTCGGCGGCACCGCCGTGGGGGTCGCCACCGCCGAGCCCGATTGCCTGCACGTCGACGAATGGAAGCGCCAGCGTCTGGCCGGGGCCGGCGCCGATTTCATCATCCCCAACTTCCTGAATCACGAGGAACTGCTCGCGGCGCTGTTTCCCCGGGCGGCGTGACGCCGCGCGTCACTTCTTGAAGAGGCTGTCGAATGCCGCGCGAGCTTCGCTCGGTCCTCGCGGAGATTGGCTGGGTCCGCTGGCCGCTACCGAACTCCCGCGGGTGGCGTCCCGCGCCACCGTAACGCTCGGACCAAACCAGGTCGCACTCGTTGGCCTGGTCTTTCACAGCGATCCGAGCCGGGATCGGCTTCAGACACTGGAAGAGCTTGGAGGGCTCAAAATGGGCGCACTGCTTGCAGCAATGCAGGGCGGCGCCGCACTTGGGACAAGTTGCCCCGAAAGTCGGTGTCCGGCGGGAGCATCGTGGCGCAGTTGTAGCATCTGGCCGCGGTCACGCTTTGCACCAGCCGGGGCAACCTCGGTCCGGTCACGTCGAGGGGCAGCCGGGGGCCCGGCTGCCGGGGGCGCTCCTCCGGCCGGCGTCCGTCGCTGGAACTGTCCCGCCCGCTATCCATGTAGCCGCGTTGTCCGTATTTGCGATCACTATCCATGGCCAAAACCTGGCTCCTGGGAATTTTTTAGCAGAAGAGTCGTCGTCCGAGAGCCTGCCTCGCCGCAGGCTCACCAGCCGTCGGCCCAAAGCGCTTGCAACTTTACGCGCCGCAACTTCCGGAAATCAAGACACTCGAAGGAATTCTTGCGGGACAGCCTGGGACCGGCCCAGCTACATTCCGCCCCGGCCCAAGCCTCACCCTTCTATTTACCACGGATTTGCCTGAAAATCCAGCCCTTAGTTGGGCCAGACTATTCACTCCTGCGCTCCGCGTGGCCCGCGGCCCATTTGAGCAGCGAGTCGCAGGAACGCGTTAAGGGATCGTCATAGTGATTGGGTGCCACCCGAACCGCATAGCCCAGACGCCCTGTCTGCTGCAGAAGAATCTCCCTGGAGAACAGATGGACCGAGTCGCGCTGCCCGGAGGGCGGCAGTGTCAGCACCTCGGAGTGTTCCAGGTGCCCTGCCGGGCCGACACGCCCGATCACCGCTTCCACGCGGACATCGTTGGGGTCGAGTCCCGCCAGATCCACGGCGGCGCGAACCTCGATCGGCTTGCCGCTGATCACGACCCCCTCCGGGCCAAGCTCTGTCTCGACGATCTTCACTCTGTCCCAGACTCGCGCTACCCCGGCGTTCCACTCGACGCGTTTGCGGACCTTCTCGAACCCGTTCCCGCGTATGTCGAGCCAGGAGGCGTGGGCCGGATCGTAAAGCTGGCTGGTGTACTCTTCCAGGGTTCGCTGCCAGTTGAACTGGCGGCTGAGGTACTGAATCGACTGCTTCACCCTTCGCATCCAGTCCGACGGCACGCCGTCGGTGCCGCGATCGTAGTACAAGGGCACGATTTCGTTTTCCAGCAGCGAGTAAAGCGCCCGCGCGTGAAGTTCGTCCAGGTCGGGGGAGTACGGCTCCCGGTCTCCGATGGCCCAGCCGCCGGAGTGCTCGTAGGCTTCGTCGTACCACCCGTCCAGGATGCTCAGATTCAGCACCCCGTTCACCCCGGCCTTCATGCCGCTGGTTCCGCAGGCCTCCTCGCCGCGCCTGGGGGTGTTGAGCCAGAGGTCCACGCCCTGCACCAGTTCCCGGGCCAGCTGCATCCCGTATTCCTCGACAAACACCAGGCGGCGGGATAATTCGGAGTCGCGCGAGAGCTGCACGATTTCACGGATGAGCGTCTTGCCGGGATGGTCCTTGTAATGGGCGTTGCCGGCGATGACCACCTGCACGGGCCGTTGCGGGTCGCACAGGATCTTCTTCAGCCGGTCGACGTCACGAAACAGCAGCGTGGCTCTCTTGTAGGTGGCGAACCGGCGCGCGAAGCCGATGGTGAGGGCGTCGGGATCCAGAATCTGGCCTAACCGTTGCACTTCGGAGAGGGGGGCCTTGCGGGCCATGGCGCAGACGATCGCCCGCTCGCGAACGAAGCCGATCAGCCGGCGCTTGCGCCGCCGGTGGATTTCCAACAACTCGTGGTTGGGGATCTCGTCGATCAGGGCCCAGGTTCCCGGATTGTCAAACTGCTCGCGCCAGTCCGGCTGCAGGTACTCGTCGTAGCAGGCGGCCAGGTCCGTGTTCAGCCAACTGCGCAGGTGAACGCCGTTGGTGATGGATGTGATGGGAGTTTCCCAGACGGGCAATTGCGGCCACAATCCCGACCACATGGCCTGGCTGACTTGCGCGGTGCAGGCGGCTCACGGCGTTGCGGTAGCTGGAGGTCCGGATGGCGAGAATCGCCATGGAGAAGTGCTCGCTGGGCTCCTTGGCGTTCCACCGTCCCAGCGCCATCAACTGGTCGAACTCGATGCCGGTCTCGCGGCAGTAATCGGCGAAGTACTCGTGCATCAGCCCCGGCTCGAACAGGTCGATGCCCGCGGCCACCGAGGTGTGCGTCGTGAAGACGTTGTTGACGCGGGCCGCTTCGAGCGCCTCCTCGAAGCTCAGCCCGGACTCCCGCATCAGGACGCGAATCCGTTCCAGCGCCAGAAAGGCCGAGTGGCCCTCGTTCATGTGAAACACGGTGGGCTGGAGCCCCAGGGCTTTCAGCGCGCGCAGCCCGCCGATGCCCAGCACGATCTCCTGCTGGATCCGGGTGTCGCTGTCGCCGCCGTAGAGCTGGTCGGTGATGTCCCGGTACTCCGGGTCGGCGTTGTCCTCGATGTTGGTGTCGAGCAGGTACAGCTTCACGCGCCCCACGTCGGCCCGCCAGATGCGGGCGTAGACCGGCCCCCGGGGCAAGCCGCACGGTGATCTTGAGATCGTCGCCCTTTTCGTCGGTGACCGGCCGCAGGGGCAGTGTGTAGAAGTCGTTGACCGGGTAGCGTTCCTGCTGCCAGCCGTCGGGGTTCAGGAACTGCTGCAGGTAGCCCTTCTGGTAGAGCAGGCCGACGCCCACCATCGGCTCGCCGGAGTCGCTGGCGGCCTTCAGGAAATCGCCGGCCAGCACGCCCAGGCCGCCCGAGTAAATCGGCAGGCACTCCACCAGCCCGTACTCCATGGAGAAGTAGGCGACCAGCTTCTCGGTAAGGGGCTGCTCGGAGTGCTGCACGTAGGCGTCGAACCGCTCGCAGGTCTGGCGGTACATGGCCAGATAGCGCGGGTCGGCCGCCGCGCGGTCCAGCGTCTCCTGTGAGACGCGCCCGAGCATCAGGACGGGGTTGCGGTTGCAGTTCTTCCACAGCGCGGGATCCAGCCGGCGGAACAACGCCGGATCATGGGCTCCCAACTGTAAAGCAGATTGTAGGCCAGTTCCTCCAGACGCGACAAGGCGGGAGGAATCGCCGGCCGCACCAGAAATTCTCTCAGCGGCTGGATTTCAAATGCCATTTATTGGTTGAAGGAATACCCTCGAATCAGCCGAAAGGTCCGGCGCCAACGGGTCTTGGTGAAGAAGTTCTGCACCAGATCCAGGGCGTGATCCAGGCTGATCGACGAGGTCGCCAGCTGCTCGGTCGGCGCGTCGTAGGACCAGTAGATGATCAGCGGCTTGCCGATGATGTTCTCGCGCGGAACGAAGCCCCAGTAGCGGCTGTCGAAGGACGAATCCCGGTTGTCGCCCATGGCGAAGAAATGGCCGGGGGGAACCACGACCTCGCCGTTGACCACGTTCTTCTCGAGCATCTCCTAGGCCGGCTTCTCGAGGCGCGTGTTCGGCTCTCCCGGGAAGTTGTCCCGGTAGGAATCGATGTAGTCCGTCTTGTGGTAGACGTAGGGCTCGTCGACGCGCTGGCCGTTGCGGTAGAGTTGCTTGTTCTCGACCCGGATGCGGTCGCCGGGAATCCCTACCACGCGCTTGACGTAGGTCTGCGTCACGTCCATGGGGTAGCGGAACACGATGATGTCGCCGTTCTGAGATCGGCTTGTAGGGCAGCACGAACTTGCTGACGGGGCCGTCGGGGGCGTAGGCCAGCTTGTCGACCAGCAGGTGGTCGCCGATCAGCAGGGTGTCCTCCATCGAGCCGGTCGGGATGACGAAGGCCTGCACCAGCGTTGTCGTGCCGAACAGCAGCAGTATGATGGTGACGGTCCACTCCGCGATGCTGTTGCGGGGCGCTTCGCTCCACGCTGCGGGCTTCGTCTCGGCCTGGACGGCCACGGGTTGATTATCATGCTCCACGGATACCTCGAATGAGTGACACCTTCATTTTACTTGGAACGCCCGGCCGGGCGCCGGAGTCGCTCAGTCCTTCCAGATCCTCCGCAACAGCGCGAGCAGCTCGAGGAAAGAGATGTAGAGGTTCAGAACGCCGACACCGCTGACGGCCCCCCTGAAATAGGTATTCATCCAGATCGAGTACCACGTCCGGCTGGTCCCCGAGAAGTATTCTGCTCCCAGATGGGAAGCCATGGCAGCATAGCCAGGAGGGTCCCCACAACGGTGCAGATGGCTGCCGTGGCGAGTCCGGCAAACCAGCCGGCCTGCCTCACCGGAAAGGGCTGGGCCGGCGGTGGGGCCGTGCCGGCGCCGAAGCGATCTAGCCGCAAGACGCCGCCTCCAACAGATGCATCTGCCGCGAAGGGAGGAATTGCCGCACCGGCTCGAACGTGAAGCGGTGCTGCGCCGTCGGACCCAGCCTTTCCAGAGCCGCCAGGTGCTCCGGGGTCCCATAGCCTTTGCTCCGGGCCAAACCGTAGTGCGGAAACAACGCGTCCCACTCCCGCATGCAGGCGTCCCGGTGAACCTTGGCCAGAATCGAGGCGGCCGCAATCGAACGGCAGCGGGCGTCTCCGTGGACCAAGCTCAGTTGCGGCAGCGGCAGGTCGATGCTCAGCGCATCCACCAGCAGGAAGTCGGGGGTGGGAAAGAGCCTGCTCACGGCCCGTTTCATGGCCAGGCGCGAGGCCTGGTAGATGTTGATCCGGTCGATCTCCTCCGCGGTGGCGCACTCCACCGCCCAGGCCACCGCGACTTCGGCGATCCTGGGGGCCAGTTCCTCGCGCCGGGCGGGAGCCAGCTCCTTGCTGTCTCGAACGCCGTGAATCCGGACGCCGGGAGGAAGGATGACCGCCGCCGCAAAGACCGGGCCCAAACAGACAGCCACGCCCCGCCTCGTCGGCCCCGGCGATGAACCGATAACCTTGCCGCCGGAACTTGCGCTCGAAGCCGGCGTCGCAACGAAAGCGCGCTGGCGGGAGGCTCTCCAAGTTACTCCCGCTCGCGAAGACGAGCGGCTTTGCCTTTGAGTTCGCGCAGGTAGTACAGCTTCGCCCGCCGCACCTTGCCGGTCCGGACGACATCGATGTGATCGATGACCGGAGCGTGCAGGGGGAAAATCCTCTCCACGCCCTGCCCAAAGCTGATCTTGCGGACGGTGATCGTCTCGCCCATACCCGTGTTATTACGCGCGATGACGGTTCCCTCGTACGCCTGGAGGCGTTCTTTGTCGCCTTCCCTGATCTTCACGTGCACCCGGATCGTGTCGCCAGGGCGAAACTCGGGGATGTCGGTCTTCTTGTTCTTGTCTATGAACTTCGTCATCACGGGTTGTTCATTTTGCCACCCTACTTCTCCATCCTTGCTATTAATTCCGGTCGCAGCCGGGCCGTCTTCGCCAGCGCCGCCTCGCGGCGCCAGCGGCGGACTTCCTCGTGATTCCCGCCGAGCAGAACCTCCGGGGCCTTCCAGCCCCGAAAATCCGCCGGCCGCGTGTATTGCGGGCAATCCAATATGCTCTCTCCGCCGTCCTCGCCGCTAAACGACTCTAGCGCCGCCGATTCCTCGTTGCCCAGAACGCCGGGCAACAGCCGGGAGACGGCGTCAATCACGACGGCAGCCGCCAGTTCCCCGCCGCTCAGCACGTAATCGCCGATCGAGATTTCCTCGTCGGCCAGGTGCTCGGCGACCCGCTCGTCCACGCCCTCGTACCGGCCGCAAATCAACAGCACTTCGGCCGAACTGCTCAGCCGCCGGGCTGCGGCCTGGCTAAACAGCTTCCCTTGCGGCGAGAGCAGGACAATCCGCTTTTCCGGTCCACGCTCCGGGAAGATCGATTCGGCCGCCATAAACAACGGTTCGGCCTTCATCAACATCCCCTCGCCGCCGCCGAACGGCCTGTCGTCCACCGTCTTATGACGATCTTTCGTCCAGTCGCGCAGGTCGTGAATCACGATCCGGATCTTTCCGGCCTCGGCCGCCCGCGCCACCACCCCGTGCTCAAACGGCCCCCGAAAAAACTCGGGGAAGATCGTGAGCACGTGAAAAACCATCAGCGATTCAAATCCAACAAACCTTCCGGCAAATCCACCGAGATGCGCTTCGCCGCCAAATCGATCGCCACGCAGATCGACCGCGCGAACGGAACCAGAATCTCCTCGCCTCCCGGACCTTCGACTTCCAGCAACAGAGGGCCTCCGCACTCCCGCCAAGCCCTGACCCGGCCAACGCTCTTGCCCGTGGTCCGCTCTACCAGCTCGCATCCAACCAAATCCGACTGATAAAACTCGCCCTCGGCTAGCGGCGCCCGGGACGAAAGCGGAACCCGTACCTCGCAGCCTTTCAGTTCTTCCGCCTCGGAGATCGTATCGACCCCCTGGAGCTTGAAGACCACGTGTTCGCCGTGCCACCAAACCTTCTCGACCTCAACCGCCCGAAGCTCCAGCGCGGGCCTTCGAGCATCAAAGAGATGCACTTCCGATAACCCGCTAAAGCGCTCCGGGTGGCCGCTGAGCGGCAGCGCCTTCAGTTCGCCGCGATTGCCCCGCGGACCCAGCAGCACGGCTATGGCCACCCACTGCCGTTGTTCCTCAAGGGGTTCCGATTCCACCCTGTAAGCCTACTCCAGAATCTCGAGCGTGAAGCGCCGGTTGAGCTTCATGCCAGCCGCGCCGAGGATCGTGCGTATGGAGCGTGCGGTTCGGCCCTGCTTGCCGATCACTTTGCCCAAGTCGGTGGGCGCAACCTTCAGTTCCAGGACCGTAACCTGCTCCCCCTGCACTTCCTGTACACTAACCTGATCTGGAATATCCACCAGAGCTTTCGCTATTTCTTCGACCAACTCTCTCATCCCAGACACGGTGCCCCTCCTATCTGCTTCGATGATAACATTCCCGTCCGGATGCACCCATTACCGGGCAGGTCAGGCGGCCGGCTCGGCGGCGGGAGCGGGATTGTTTTTCAGCAGCCGGGCGACGGTGTCGGAAGTCTTCGCGCCCTGTTTTTGCCAGTGCGCAATCCGGTCGTGTTGCAACTTTATAGCCACCGGGCGCGAAACGGGACTGTAGTATCCCACCACCTCCACGGCCAGCCCATTGCGAGCTTTTTCCTTCTCGATCACTACCACGCGGTAGGACGGTTTCTTTTTGGCGCCAAATCGGGCCAGGCGAATCATCAGCATCTTTTTCCTGCTCCTGCTCTCTCCGGTAACACGCGATTGACCGTGTTGCCATTCGTAGTGCAGCGGGGCCGCTGCGCCAGAGGCGCACAGCCGCCCTGCCAAGGGCTCTCCAGCGGAATCGAGGCGCGAAATCAGGCGCCGGGCAGCATCAGCTTGCCCAGCCGTTTCCCCATAAAACCGCCGGATAGGCTCTTCATCATCTTACGCGCTTGCGCGTACTGTTTCAGCAACTGGTTAACTTCCTGGACGGTGGTCCCGCTGCCCCGGGCGATCCGGCGGCGGCGGGAGCCGTTGACAATCATATGGTTTCCGCGCTCTTTGGGCGTCATGGAATCGATTATCGCCACCACCCGAGTGATCTGGCCCTCGTCGATTTTCGCGTTCTTGAGCTGCTTAAGCGGACCTAGACCCGGCAGCATGGACAACATCGATTCGAGCGGCCCCAGCTTGCGGAGCTGCCGCAACTGGTCGCGAAAGTCCTCAAGGGTGAAATCGTTGTCGAGGATCTTGCGCTGGACTTCCTCGGCCTTCTTTTCGTCGACCGCCTCGCTGACCTTCTCGATGAGCGAGAGCACGTCCCCCATGCCCAGAATCCGGGAGGCCGCGCGGTCGGGGTGGAACGGCTCCAGGGCGTCGAACTTCTCGCCGATGCCCACGAATTTCAGGGGCTGGCCGGTCACATGGCGTATGGAGAGCGCCGCGCCGCCGCGGGCGTCGCCGTCCATCTTGGTCAGGATCACGCCGGTGATTCCCAGGCGCTTGTGGAACTCCTCGGCGCTCTTGACCGCGTCCTGGCCGGTCATGGCGTCGGCGACGAAGAGGATCTCGGCGGGTCCCAGCAATTCCTTCAGCCGCTGCAACTCCGCCATCAACTCCTCGTCGATGTGCAGCCGCCCGGCGGTGTCGACCAGCACTACGTCCCGGCCGGTCTGAACCGCTTCTCGGCGTGCGCCCCGGGCCAGCTCGTCGGGCGTGGTCTCCTCTGGAGTTCCTTCATAAACCGGCAGGCCGATATCGCGGGCGATCACGCTCAACTGGCGGCGCGCGGCGGGCCGGTAGATGTCCACGGAGACCATGAGCGGGCTGTGCCCGTTCCGGGAAAGCCAGCGCGACAGTTTGCCCGTGGTGGTGGTCTTGCCGGAGCCTTGCAGCCCCACGATCAACAGCGCCGTCGGCGGCTCATTGGAGAAGCGCAGCCGGGATTGATGGCTGCCCAGCACGCTGACCAGTTCGGCGTGGACAATCTTGATGACCTGCTGGGCCGGGGACAGGGCGGACAGCACTTCCTCGCCCATGGCCTTCTGCCTGACGCCCTCGATAAATTGCTTCACCACCCGGAAATGGACGTCGGCCTCGAGCAAGGCGACGCGGATCTCCTTGAGCGCCTGCTCCATATTCTCAGGCGTCAGCTTCCCCTCGCCGCGCAGGTTCTTGAAAACCCGCTGCAGCTTCTCGGACAGAGTTTCAAACATGATTCGCTGGTCTTACGATTCCCGTCTTGGCGTGCACCTCTAGCGGAGGCCACCGTGGGATGGTCTTCTCATTATAAAGGGCTTACCAGCGGCTTGTCATTGACCCCGATGTTAAGATGGGGACAATGCCCTACGACCTCGTCGTTCTTGGAAGCGGACCTGGGGGATACTCCGCCGCCATCCGCGCCGGACAGTACGGTCTCAGGACCGCCCTGGTGGAGAAAGATCCGAAGCTGGGCGGCGCCTGTCTACACGTCGGCTGCATCCCCACCAAGACTTTGCTGCATACGGCCGCCGCCTGGCAGGAGTTGCTCCACGGCCAGGACCAGGGGATCCTTTGCGACAATCCCCGTCTGGATTACGCCAAGGCCGTCGAGCGCAAGAACCAGGTCGTCGCCAAGCACGCCAAAGGCATCGAGTTCCTGATGAAGAAGAACAAGGTCGACTGGATCAGGGGCTACGGCAAGCTGGCGGGCGCCGGCAAGGTCGAGGTCCAGGCGGCCGAAGGCGTCAAAACGCTGGAGACACGGAACATCATCGTCGCCACCGGCTCGGAGGCGCGCATGTTGCCGGGGCTGAAGGCCGATCCCGAATTCATCCTGACGAATATCGAGATTCTGAACCTCACCGCGATCCCGAAGTCGCTGGCAGTGGTCGGGGCCGGGGCGGTGGGCGTCGAGTTCGCCTCGATCTTCAACCGGTTCGGCGCTTCCGTGACGCTGGTCGAGATGCTGCCGCGCGTGGTCCCGGTCGAGGACGAAGAGGTTTCCAAGGAACTCTACCGGCTGTTCAAGAAAGCCGGCATCCGCGTGGAAACCGGCGCGAAGGTGGCGGACATCGAGCGTACTTCCGGCGGCGTGAGTTTCTCGCTCACCCTACCGGGCGGCAAGAGCGAGAGGGTCGAAGCCGAGAAGCTGCTGGTCGCCGTGGGCCGCAAGCCGAACACGGACAACATCGGCCTGGAGTCGACGCGCGCGGAGCGGGAGAAGGGTTTCATCAAGACCGATCAGTGGATGCAAACCGCTGAGCCGGGCGTCTATGCCATCGGCGACGTGGCGGCCGGCAGCCCCCAACTGGCGCACGTGGCCATCCGGGAAGGCATGATTGCCGTCGGCCACATCGCGGGCAAGCCGGTCGAGCCGATCAACCAGCAGCGCATTCCTGGATGCACCTATACCGAGCCGGAGATCGGCAGCGTCGGTCTGACCGAAGCCGAGGCCCGGGCGCGCGGCCATCAGGTCAAGATCGGCAAGTTCCCGTTCATGGCCAACAGCAAGGCCACCATCCTCGGCCGTCACGACGGGTTCGTCAAGGTCGTCGCGGACGAGAAGTACGGCGAGATCCTCGGGGTGCATATCATCGGACCGAACGCCACGGACCTGATTGTGGAAGCGGTGACGGCGATCGAGGCCGAGGCCACCGTCGAGACCATGCTGAGCACGATTCACCCACACCCCACCCTGACCGAAGCGGTGGGCGAGGCATTCAACGCTGTTTACGGGCTGGCGATCAATGCGTAGGTGCGAGATCCACGACCTGGGGTGGATGGAGTATGGCCCGGCGTTCGAACTGCAACGCGGCCTGGTCGAGAAGCGCAAACGCGGCCTGATTCCGGACCAACTGCTGATCGTCGAGCACCCGCACGTCATCACCCTGGGCCGCAACGGCCGCCCGGAACACCTGCTGGCGAGCGAGGCGGTCCTGCGCCGCGCGGGGATCTCTTTCCATCACACGGACCGCGGCGGGGACATCACCTATCATGGCCCGGGCCAGGTGGTGGGCTACCCGATCGTCGACTTGCGCGAATGGAAGCGCGACGTGACGGCTTATGTTCGCGCCATCGAGCAGGTGCTGATCGATACCCTGGCGGGCTTCGGCATCACGGCCGGCCGCGTGGCCGGATCGGCCGGAGTATGGGTTGGTCAACGCAAGGTGGCGGCCATTGGGGTCCACATCAGCCGTTGGGTCACTTCCCACGGCTTCGCCCTGAACCTAACCACCGATTTGAGCTATTTTCAATACATTGTGCCCTGCGGGCTTTCCAAGCCGGTGACATCCATGGCGGAGTTGGGCTGCCGGGCGGGGCGCGAGGAAGTTGTCCGGACGCTGGCGCGCAATTTCGGCGGGTTATTCGAATACGAAATGGAGATGGCAGCATGATCGACGTCGTAATGCCCCAGATGGGAGAGAGCATCGTTGAAGGCACTCTTACGAAATGGTTGAAGAAGAAGGGCGACCGCGTCCAGCGCGACGAACCGCTCTTTGAAATCTCCACCGACAAGGTCGATACCGAGATTCCCTCCCCCGCGGCCGGCGTGCTGGCCGAGGTGATAGTGGAGGAAGGCAAGACCGTCGCCATCAACACGGTGGTCGGACGCATCGATGAGAAGGGCGAGGCCAAGGTGGCCGCCGCACCGGCCGCGGAGCCGGTTTCCGCGCCAGCGCCCGCGCCCGCTCCTGCCGCCGCGCCGCCACCGCCGCCCGCCGCACCTGTTGCGGAAGAGGAAGGCTCCGGCCCGCTATCTCCACTAGTGCGGAAGATGGCGCGGGAGTACAACATCGATCCGCGGAAAGTGGAGGGCACCGGCGCCGGAGGACGCGTCACCAAGCAGGATATTGAGGCATACATGGCGGCGCAGGGTGCGCGCGCCGTGGAGGCGCCAGCTCCGCCACCGCCGCCCGCGGCTCCAGCTCCCGCTGCGGCTGCTGCCGCGCCTCCTCCGCCCCCGCCCCGCGCGGAGGCGCCCAGGGCTCGCATCGAGCCCATGAGCATTATGCGCGCGAAGATCGCCGAGCACATGATCCTGAGCCAGCGCACCTCCGCTCACGTCACCACGGTGCACAAGATCGACATGACGAAGGTGGCCCGCGTCCGTGCGCGCCACAAGGAGGAAGTGAAGGCCCGGTACGGCTACTCCCTGACTTTCCTGCCATTCGTGACGCGCGCGGCGGTGGAGGCTCTGCGCGCCTTCCCAATCGTGAACGCGTCCATCGAAGGGACGAACATCATTTATCAAGACGAGATCAACATCGGCATCGCGGTGGCGCTGGAGGGCGGTCTGATCGTTCCCGTCATCCGCCGCGCCGACGAGATGAACGTGCTGGGTTTGCAGCGGGCCATTGTGGATTTGTCCTCGCGCGCCCGTTCGCGGCAGCTCAAGCCGGATGAAGTGCGCGGCGGCACCTTCTCGATCACCAATTTCGGCGGCTTCGGCAGTCTGTTCGGCACTCCGGTCATCAATCAGCCGCAGAGCGCCATTCTCGGCGTCGGGGTTATAGAGAAGACGCCCGTGGTGATTGACGACGCCATCGCGATCCGGGAAATTTCACTCATAGGGCTCACCTTCGATCACCGCTTGATCGACGGCGCCCTGGCCGACCAATTCATGCAGAAGCTCAAGGGCGTTCTGGAGAACTGGTCCGAGGAGGTTCTATGAGCGCGCTATTTGCAAGCCGCCGTCAGTTTCTGGGCGCCGCGGGCGCTGCCGCGTTAGTGCGGCAGCCCCTCGCGGCCGCGGCCGGGAGCCCCGGCGACCTCAGGCTGGGCGTGGCGACCTACTCGCTGCGCAACTTCGGCCGCACGCAGGCCATCGCAATGGTCAAGCAACTGGCAGTCCGCGAGGTCAGCATCAAAGAGATGCACCTGTCTTACAAGAGCACGCCGGAGGAACTGGCAGCCGGGCGCAAGGAGTTCGAAGACGCGGGCCTGGTGATCGCCAGCGGCGGCGTGGTCTATATGCAGAAGGACGACGAAGCCGACATCCGTTCGTATTTCGAATACGCCAAGCGTTGCGGCATGCCCATGATGGTGATCGGCGCCACGCCCGAGACACTGCCCAAGATCGAGAAGTGCGTTAAGGAGTACGGCATTTCGGTCGCGGTCCACAACCACGGCCCGGAAGACAAGATTTTCCCGAACCCGCAGGCGGCGCTGAAGGTGATGGGCGGAATGGACCCACGTGTTGGAGTCTGCATCGATGTCGGCCACACGGTTCGCACCGGCGTGGATTTGGTGGAGACGATCCGCCTGGCCGGCAGCCGCCTCCTCGACTTCCACATCAAGGACCTTCGGGACTTGAGAGATGCGAAGAGCCAGTGCCCGATAGGCGACGGCGCCATGCCGATAGTCGCGATGTTCAGTGAATTGAGGCGGATGAACTACCGAGGCTTGGTCGCGCTGGAGTACGAGATCGACGCGAAAGACCCCCTTCCGGGCATGCAGAAGTCGTTCGCCTACATGCGCGGAGTGCTGGCAGGGCTGAGGGGTTAAAGCTGGCCTCGGTTCTCCTCTTATGCGTTACGGGATGATTTCGTTTTTCGTGTTAGCGGCAACCGTAGCGGCTCAGAACCAATTACCAGAGGCATTTCGCAAATCCCTGCCGACTGGTGCTGAGATCATCGAGACATCCGATTTGACAGCCGCCGCTGGAAAGAGCCGTGCGCTGGTGTTGTGGATGGAGCACCCACTGAAAGTGGAGCGAGGCGCCGATGCCGGATACTGTGGGGATTTGGTTTACGGGGATCACTGGCTTGGGCCAACGCGACTGTCGCTTGTTGATCCAGCCGGGGGTAGACTGCTCAATACAGTCAAGGTAGTCGGTCCAGCCTTTATGGGTGACCCCGCTGATAGTTTTCGACTCCCCTATTTCGTTCAGAACGCCTATTACTACGTTCCTAACGCAGGCTCTAATCGTGAAGGCAAGCCAAGGATCTTGCAGTTGCGAGACCTCAATGGGGACGGTGTTCGCGCCGAGTTTGCTTTACTCATGTATATTGCTTGTGGAGCCCTAAACACCGGCGCACTTGGCTTCAATCAAAGATCTGGCCTGGCGGTACAATATCCCGTTGAGCTCATAGTTGGGGATAGGACGCCTGAAGTCCAATTGTGGGTCTCCCAAGTCTTTGCGCAGCAACCGATTCGTCCTGGTCGATGGAGTTTTACGTGGAGACCGGGGCATGGCTCCGAGGAGATAATCCACGATGAGGTCTCATTCGATCCGTCGCGGCAGATGTTCATAGACAGGCGCGAGATAAGGAAATAGCCAGATTCTCTCTTGATGCCTCGGGGGCGTTGCTCTTTCGTCGCTTCCTGGATGACGGCCCGCGTCGTCTCTCACAAAGGGACCGCCTCTTCCAGCACCCGGGAGCGTATGCGATTCTTCAAGCCGTTACGGCGGATGACGTCGACCTTGCAGCTGAGGAACTGCTCCAGTTCGCGAATCAGGGCGGCGGAGATAGCAGCCCCGTGCCATGTTCGAATGCGACCAGCAGGTCTCTGTCGCTGGCCTGGCCGTCCTCGCCGCGTGCGACAGACCCGAAGACGCACACGTCGCGTGCCCCGTGCCGAGAGGCAAGAGCGCGTATCTGCTCGCGTTGTCCGTGCAGTCTCTCCAGACGGCCCATTGGACACCTTCGAAGCCGTTATCGAACGTATTGGTGAGCCGACCGTCGCCTGCCGAGGCCGCTGGTCTATACTCGCTCCATGGACACAACCCTCCTCCACCTTTTCCTCGATTGCTCGGCTGACCGGCTCGTGCAGCTCGGCGGAAGAATCCGAACCTGTCTCGAGAAGCTCAGTGACGAGCAGGTTTGGGGCAGAGGGACCGAGAACGAGAACGCTATTGGCAACCTCGTGCTGCACCTGTGCGGCAATGTGAGGCAGTGGATCGGCTGCGGAGTAGGCGGGGGACCTGACATCCGGGTGCGGGACGCCGAGTTCGCCGCGCGCGGAGGTCTCGAGACGGCGCTGCTTCAGAACCGCCTGAAGGAGACGGTCCGCGAAGCGGCCGAGACGATACGGGCGCTGCCCGTCGAGCGCCTTGGCGAGAGGGTCACGATCCAGTCCTACAGCGTGACTCTGCTCGAAGCGATCTACCACGTGGTGCAGCACTTCGCCCAGCACACCGGCCAGATCATCTTCGCCACCAAACAGTTGACCGGCGAGGATCTGGGCTTTTACCGCCACCTGAGCAAGGCCGGACCTCACACCGAGGCGTAGAATTGCCGGAGAACGTCGAAATCAAAGCGGTCGTGAGGGACTGGAAGCTTGCGCACCGGACTGCCCGGGAATTGAGCGGCTCGGCCGCAGTGGAATTGAAGCAGGTGGACGTTTTTTTTCGCAGTCCCAAAGCCCGGCTGAAGCTTCGGACCCTGGCGGCCGATCAAGGCGAGCTGATCCTTTACGACCGCCCCAATCTCCCTTCGGCCAAGATCTCCCGCTACAGCATTGCCAGGACGAGGGAGCCACGGAAGATGGTCGAGATCTTGTCCTCTGCCTTCGGAGTCATCGGGACGGTTCGGAAGACGCGGTTTCTGTATCTGGTGGGGCAGACACGAATTCACCTCGACGAGGTCGACGGGCTCGGCCGGTTCCTCGAATTCGAAGTGGTCTTGCGGCGCGGGCAAGCCGAGGCGGACGGCCGCCGGATCGCGGGCGATCTGATGGAGAAGTTCGGGATCACCCTCGACCTGTTGCTGGCCCGTTCGTACCTCGAAATGCTGACCCGCGACGACGGCTCTACTTCACCACGGTCTTCGACACCGCTTGATTGTCGTAGTCGTCGCTGACGCGCACGGCGATCGTGTGCTCGCCCGCCGCAAGCCCGTCGAGAGCCAACTCGTACTGGTGTTCGAACGAATCGGAAACCCTGGTAGTCGGTTCGGCCACCAGCCACTCGCCACCGTCGATGGAATATTCCGCTCGCTGGATCGAACTCAACCCATCCTGGGCCTTCCAACGCACCACCAGTTTGCCGGCCGAGCGCGTGGCGGAGGGTCCGCCGATAGCAGGCGGCGTATTGTCGATGAGAAACGAATCGCTGGCGAGCTGGGCGGTGAGTTCCTGGCCGGGCGGATTGTCCGGAGCGTCGCTGGCGGTGACGCGAACGACATATTCGCCGTCCGGAAACGCCGTCGAATCCCAGCTCAAGTACCTCTCCTTGACCTTGTCTTTGAGCAGCTTCCACTCGGATTCCTGAACGCCGCGGATCTCGACCTTGTAGAGGAGCGTGTCATCGTTCTCATCGTCGGCCGTCCAGCGCGCGCCGATCTGTCCCTTTTCGTACTGCATGCCGATGGACGATTCTACGCTCGACGCCATCGGCGGCGATGGCCGCCGGACGCGCCCCAGCGGCGGTAAGGTGATGGACTTCGAAGGCGTGAGGGTGAGCGATTGCTGCGGGAACCGGTAATTGGCCGGGGCAGTCTCGATCTCGCCGACCATGGGCGCCACATTCCGTGGAAGGTAGGCGACATAGACGCCTTGCACGTCCGGAGAACGGCCCGCCGCCGAAGGCTGGAGAGTCAACTTCCACTGCAGGAAGCGCGCCCGCGGCGAGGTCACGCGCCCGCCGCCTTCGGCGTCGAGGGTCACGGCGGCCCAGGGGCTCCAGTCCTTGCGAGGCCGGTCCAGGTTGCCGCTACGCGCCTCGGCCCGGACGACTCCGCCGTTGGTGATACCGCGAAAACTCAGGCGACCCCACAGCGACAAAAGGTCCGCATCGTAGACATCACTCTGGATCGAGCCCTCCTTCACCGACCCCGGGCCGATCCGATACACCTTGCCGACACTCCCGGTGGCGGCATAGACGCGGCCCTGACGGCCCGCGTACAGGCCCAGGATCTGGGTTGGCGTCGCGTCGGCGAGCGCCGTCGAGAGCACGTCGGAATCCAGCCTATAAATCTTGCCGCGGTTCCCGGTGCCGACCAGCGGCCGGCCCTCGACGTCGAAGGCGATGGAGTAAACAATGTCCTGCGCCTGGCTCCAGATTCTGCGGGCGTAACCGTCCGGGTAGATGCGGTAGATCTCCGAGCCGCCGGCGATTGCGGTAGGCGGGATCGCCGGGGCCGCAGGCGCGCCCGCCGGCTGGGCCACGACGGTTGGAATCGTAATCGTACCCGGCATCTGGGCGGGCGGCGCGGGGAGCGGCACGGAGATGGCTGGCGCCAGCACCGGCTGTTTGTTACCCACGCCGGCGGCGTAGATGGAGCCGTCCTTGGCGACAGCCACGCTCGTAATTTCGCGCTTGGGCGCCTGGTACAGCACGAATCCTTCGCCCGCCGGCGAGATCCGCAGAATCAAACCCCCGGGTTCGGTGCCGGCGATCAGATTGCCTTTGCCGTCGATGGCCAGCGAGCGCGCGTGCGTCTCCTCGGTCCGGTAGAACACGCTGCCCTTGCCTTCGGGGGTGACGCGATGAATCAGGCCCTGATCGCCGGTGGCGACGAACAGGTTTCCGTTGGCGTCGAAGGCCAGCGCCCAGATGTACTTCGCCGACGGGTCGTAGAAGAGCACGGGCTTCCCGTCGGCCCCGATGCGGTAGACCTTCCCGTCCGGCGAAGTGGCGGCGTAGAGCCGGTCCGCGCGGTCGACGGCAAGAGCGTGCACCTCCAGCGCGTCCAGTTCGGCCAGCACGCGGCTCTTGCCCTCGGGCGAGATCGCGTAGATCCGGGCGCCGGGGCTTCCCGGCCCGCCGCCGCCCGCGTACACGTTGCCCTTGGAATCTTCGGCCAGCGCCCACAGGTAGGGGGAGGACGAATCCAGAATCTCGGTGAAGACCGGGGCCAGGCTCAGGAGACCGTCGCTGCGGAGCGAAAGGGCCTTGATCTCGCCTTTCTCGAAGTCGGCGGAGGTGGCCTGCCGCCAGGTAATGGTTTCCACGGCGCCGAGCCGGCACACGGATACGGTTAGAACGGTGAGGATCAGTAGGAGTCGATGCATCGGATTGTCGTCACTTTACTCGAATCGTCAGCGAGTAGCTGCCGCTGACGATGTAGTCGAAGGGGATGGCGGTCTGTTCGGCGGCGGTCTCTCTGGCGGTGACAAAAGGCCGTCCGGAGGTGCGCCCGCTTTCGAGCACGTTGAGCATCGAGGCAGGCAAGCTCGGCAAGGTCCTATCGTCCGAGTAAACGGTCGTGCCGGAAGAGACCAGCGAGACGTAAAGCTGATTGTTGGGCCGCTCCTGGTTGATCAGCGAGATGGTCTGTCCCAGATCGATGAACCGGTTAGCCCGCCCCGCCGCGGTCTGCATGCGGTTCAGAGTGTCCGCGTCGCTGAGCAGAATGCGGTGCTCTCCGGCGGGGAGCCCCGCTGGGATCTTCACCGTGAACTGCTTCTCCAGCCTGGCTCCACGATAAGGACGCAGGAAGACCCTCACCGGCACTTCTTGTCCCGCATCGGCTTCGCTGAGCGAGGCCCAGGCGCTTTCGATGGTTGCAACCCGCCGCTCCGGCAGCAGATCCACGCTGACCTCGACACCTGTCAGGCGCGGCGGCGTGACGGCGTTGGAAAACAGGCGGCTGAACCGGTCGCCTACCCAGAGGGCAAGCTGTGTCGGAGCCGGCATCTGAGTCTCGGCGGGGGCCTGCATGGTGGCGAAGGAAAGGTTCCGCTGTCCGTCCAGTTGCACCTTGCCGCTCAGCCGGAAAGTGTTGTTCTCGCCGGCCTCGTTCACGCTGGACAAGGTATTCACCAGGGTCGTCATCATGAGGGTCGGCGTCCAACTGCGGTGTGCAAAGACGTTGTAGCGATAGGTCCGCTGCCGGAGAATCTTGCTGTCCTCGCCGAGTGAGCGAATGGTCAGGCTCACCGGAATCATCTCGGCCTGCTCGCCCAGCACTCCGGAGACGCCGCTTTGGCGATCCTGCTTCATCGCTCCCACAATCTCCGTGGCGTTAGCGAACTTATTGGGCTGATAGCTGGAGGCGAGCGTCATGAGCACTTCGCTCTTGCTCATGGGCATCTCGATTGGACCCAGGTTGTACAGGGAGTGTCCAAAGGCCAGCACCCGGCGTCCGTCGTTGTAAGTAACGGTGCCCTGAGCGGTGATGGTCATGTCGCCGGATACGAGCACCGCGGCGACCATGTCCCCCGGTTGCAGGGCCTTCTCCCAGCCGGGAACTGGACGGGAATTGCTCAGAGAGCCGCCGGCTCCGCCCTGCATCACCGGCACGCCAAGCTGCTGGAAGAGCGGTCCGATTTCGCGCATGGCGCCGGCGCTGAAGCCCGAGAATACCAGCGGCGCTTCGATCGGAGTCATCACCGGAGCCTGCGCCGCGGCCTTGGGAAGCAGTCCGTCCTGCGGCACGGAAGCGTCGATGTCCGAGACCTCCAGCATCGACTCGATGGGCGTGATCCCGCAAATGGCGTCGGGCGAGAAAAGGCTCACCCGCAGCGAGATCGCGCCGGCCAGTTTGCCGTCGATGTAGACCGGGCTGCCGCTCATGCCGCCGGCGACATTGGTCTTCTCGGCCTTGCCGCCCAGTTTGGCGAGGATGACGTCCTGGCGGGGTCCCAGAGCATTCTTCCAAATACCGATGATCTCGACGGGGATCGCCTCGGGCTCCTTGCCCTGGAAGACGGTCCAGGCGTACCCCTTCATGCCGGGCTTAATCTGGGCGGTCTTCAGAAACTCGACCTTGCCGGCCCGGGGCCGCGGCGGCGCCGCCTCCTGCCCCACACAGAGCAGGGCGCTGGCAGCGAGCAGAACGATCAACAAACGCAGGCTTCGCATTCGATTTCCCTTAGAAGAGACGACGCAACGGCAATCCGTTGCTACCATTATCCGCCATTTCGTTCCCGTGGGTTGCTACATACGTTAGACTTTAGGATGAACATGCCTCCGACCGTGCATGATGTCCTCGGGACTTTGCAGGCGCATGAAGGCGAACTGCGCCGGCTTGGAGTCCGTCACGCGGCTGTCTTCGGATCGGTGGCTCGCGGAGAGGCGCGCCCGGAGAGCGACATAGACGTGCTGGTGGACCTCGATTCGGAGCAGCCAATAGGCGTCTTCGAATACGCCAGACTGAAGCTCATTATCTGCGAGCTATTGGGTGGCAAGGGGGACGTTGTCAATCGCAAGACCCTGAAACCGCTCCTGCGAGATAGCATTTTGCGCGACGCCGTCAATGCCTTCTAAGAACCAAGCCCCTACGGGCCCTCCTCGTCCCACTCCTCCCACCACGCCATTTGGATCGCTTCGAGCTTTCCTTCGCTCGACGCAGTCGCGTCGTCGCGAAAGTCCGCCAGTTCCGTCACCCAGCGGCGCAGGTCAGTGAACCGCACCGTCAGCGGGTCGATGTCGGGGTGCTTCTCCAGCAATGCCAGCGCGATGCCCTCGGAATCGTCCCAGGTCAGTCCGGCCATTGCGCACCCATTCCTCTCACCCCTCGAACTCCGCCTGAAGAACGGCCAGCACACTCTCGCGCAGCAGAGTAACGTCTTCGGTGGCCGCCACCCACGCGTACCCCCAATTCATCCCGAAATACTCATGAACAGCGTAGTTTCGGAAGGAGACGATCCTTCGCCACGGGACCTGTGGGTACTTGTCGCGCAGGGCGTCGCTCACGTGGGCCGCCGCTTCCCCCATGATCATGAGCTTCTGGAGCACAGCGCTCCGAAGCAGATCATTCTGTAGAAACTGCTCGCGGCTTATGCCGACAAGGAAGCTGGCAACGGCGTCGGAGGCCTCGACGATATCTCTCAGGTACAGCTCTTCACGCCGCATAGAGCAGGCGCGCCTCGCCGAGCACGTGAGAGCGCAACAGAGGCTTCAGACCGTCTTTGGGCACCAGATCCACGGGTCGTCCAAGCACTTCTTCGAAAGCCTCGGCCGCCTCGGCCAGTCTGAGGAAGCCTACTTTGGCGTCGGGTTCGAATTCCACCAGCAGATCGATGTCGCTGTCCGAGCGCAGTTCGCCACGCGCCGCCGAACCGAACACCGACAACTCCCGAACCTGGAACCGCCGGCACACCTCTGCCATCTTCTCCGGCAGAAACGTCAGTGTTGCCTGCGAGGTCACCATTTTCTCCCGGTTCCCATTATCCGCCAATGTCCGGGCATCAGATCTTCGTCCCCTTCAGCGCGGTGCGCAGCGCCGAATCCATGATGCTCTCGGCCAGCTTCATCGTCGCGCGGTCGAGTTGCTCCACCGCCGCCCGGATCAGCAAATGGTCGTCCGAGTGGTACACCACCAGCAGCCGGTTCAGCGCCGCTTCAATCTGCCGCTTGGTCTCATCGTCCAGCGCCTGGTACGCCTCGCCCTGCTTGGCCTTCTCCGCCGCCGTCAGAATCCGGTCCGCCTCCACCCGCGCGTCGCGCACCTGCCGCTCCTTGAAGTCCTCTTCGGCCATCTCCATCGACTCCTGGATCATGGCCTCCACCTGCTCGTCCGTTAGCCCGTAGCTCGGCTTGACTTCCACGTTCTGCTCGCGGCCCGTGCGCATATCCCGCGCCGTCACGTTCAGAATTCCGTTGGCGTCGATCAGGAACCGCACTTCGACGCGCGGCATCCCGGCCGGCATCGGCTCGACGTCCTTCAAATCGAAGCGCGCCAGGCTGCGGCAGTCCTTGGCCAGTTCGCGCTCGCCCTGCAACACATGGATGAGCACGTTCCGCTGCCCGTCCACCGCCGTGGTGAACACCTCGTTCGCGCTGGCCGGAATCGTCGAGTTGCGGTGGATCAGCTTGGACACCGTCCCGCCCATGGTCTCGATGCCCAGCGACAGCGGCGTCACGTCCAGCAGCAACTGGTTCTCCACCTTGCCGCTCAGGATGCCGGCCTGCACCGCCGCGCCCAGCGCCACCACCTCGTCGGGGTTCAGCTCCGTGTGCGGCTTGGCGCGGAACAGCGCCTCGACCGCTCTCCGCACCAGCGGGATGCGCGTCGAGCCGCCCACCAGCACCACTTCGTCGATGTGCTCGACCGCGACGCCCGCGTCCTTGATGCAGTTGCGGCACGGTCCCAGCGTCCGATCGACGATATCCGCGATCAGCTTCTCGAACAACTCGCGCGTCGATCTCGCGCCGGTAGCTCTTGCCCCGGTAGTCCAGCTCGATATTGGTGGCCGGAACGAACGACAGCCGCTCCTTGGCCTCGATCACGGCCCGCCGCACCCGCTGCACGCCTTCGGCGTCGGCCGCAAGGTCCTCGCCCCACTCGGACTGTATGTCTTCGAGCGCGATTCCGAGCAGCCGGTTGTCGATGTCGTCCCCGCCCAGGTGCGTGTCGCCGTTGGTCGCCAGGACTTCGAAGATGCCCTCGTGCAGCCGCAGAATCGAAATGTCGAACGTGCCGCCGCCCAGGTCGTAGACCGCGATCACGCCTTCCTTGCGCTTATCCAGGCCGTAGGCCAGCGCCGCCGCGGTCGGCTCATTCACCAGCCGCACCACCTCCAGCCCCGCCAGCCGCCCCGCGTCGCGGGTGGCCTGGCGCTGCGCGTCGTTGAAGTACGCCGGCACGGTGATCACCGCGCGCGGGACAGCCTGGCCCAGGTCCGCCTCCGCGTTCCGCTTGAGCTGCCGCAGGATGAAATGCCGAAATCTCGGGCGGCGTGTACGCCTTCCCGCCCAGCTCCAGATGAATCACGCTCTGGCTCGACTCGGCGATGTGGAAGGGGAACAGCCGCAGTTCGTCCGCAATATCCGCAACGCCGCGCCCCATCAGCCGCTTCACCGAATAGACAGTGCGCTCGGGATGAGTAAGAAGAAGCTCGCGCGCCGGATTGCCGACCACGATCTCGCCCGCCGCGCCGATCGACACCACGCTCGGAACCAGCCGCTCTCCATCCTCCCCAGGGATGATGCGCGGCCCGGTCAGGTCCATGACGGCCGCCAGGCTGTTGGTCGTGCCCAGGTCGATCCCCACGATCCGCGGCTCCTGGATCGCGCTGAAGTCGATTTGCAGAAGGTCAGACAAACGCTTCTTCCACTTCTTCGATCAAGCTGTCGATGTAGCTGCGCCGGTCGAGCAGCGCCCGAATCTTGGCCAGCGCCTCCCGGCCGCCGCCGCCATCGTATTCCGCGAAGAGGGCGGTGAGTTCCGTGTCGGCGCCATCCCGCAACCGGCGAAACTTCCCCAGCGCCGTCTCCACCGCCGGCCGCAGCGATAGATCCCCACCGCGCAGTTTCTCCAGCGCCATATTCACTTCGAATACTTCTTCGAGCAGCTCGGGCGGCACCCGTTTCGACTTCCGCTCGGCGGGCGTGAAGCCTTCCTCTTTGAGCACGTATTCGGCGCGCGCCACCGGATCGCGCAGCTTCCGGAAGGCGTCGTTGAGAATCGCCGTCGCATCCAGGGAGAACCGCTTCTCGCGAGGTGTCCCGCGCTGGAACCGGTCCGGGTGGATCATGCGGCTCAGGTTGTAGTAGCGCCGCTGCAGCTCGTCCAGGTCCAGGTTCAGGTGGCGGTCAAGGTTGAAGAAAGCGAAGTAGTCCGGCGTAGGCGGCTGAAGGGAGTTGCAGAACCGGCAGAAGAGCGACTCCGCCGACGACTTCCCGCATTTCCAGCAGCTTTCGGTGCTCATCAGGCCGTGAAGGAAGTTCCGCAGCCGCAGCTTTTCTTGGCGTTCGGGTTGTCGAAAACGAACCCGGATTGCATGAGCGACTCCTTATAGTCGAGCGTCATCCCCTCCAGGTAGATCAGGCTCTTGGGATCGACGAAGACCCGAACGCCGTCGAACTCGAACACCCGGTCGCTGGCGCGCTCCTTGGGCTCGAAGCGGATCAGGTAGCTCAGCCCGGAGCAGCCGCCGCCCTGCACGCCGAGACGCAGCCCGCCGCCCTCCACGCCTTGCTTGACGAAGACACTTCGGATCCGCTCGACCGCTTTGGGCGTTAGCTGGATCATGCCTTGCCTCCCGGCGTCTTCAGCGCCGCCTGCTTCTTCCGGTAATCGTTGATCGCAGCCTTGATGGCGTCTTCGGCCAGCACCGAGCAGTGGATCTTCACCGGCGGCAGGCTCAG
This sequence comes from Bryobacterales bacterium, assembly GCA_963734625.1. Taxonomy (GTDB): domain Bacteria; phylum Acidobacteriota; class Terriglobia; order Bryobacterales; family Bryobacteraceae; genus CAVTHW01. The sequence continues at coordinate 144,723 of CAVTHW010000018.1, forward strand.
CTCGTTGACGATCTCGAGGTTCTTGATCGCCAGCGCCTGGTCCACGGTCCGCCCCTTGACCCACTCGGTGGCCAGCGACGAGCTGGCGATGGCGCTGCCGCAGCCGAAGGTCTTGAACTTGGCGTCCTCGATGACGCCGGTCTCCGGGTTCACCTTCAATTGCAGCTTCATTACGTCGCCGCATTCCGGAGCGCCCACCATGCCCGTGCCCACGTTCGGGTCGCTCTTGTCGAGCGTGCCCACGTTCCGCGGGTGATTGTAATGATCCAGGACTTTGCCCGAGTATGACACTTACTTCTCTCCCGGCCACGCCACCGTCTTCAAATCCACGCCTTCTCTGGCCATCTCATACAGCGGCGACAGCTCCCGCAGCCTGGTCACCGTCTCGATGACCCGCTGAGCCACGTAATCCACCTCTTCTTCCGTGTTGAACCGCCCCAGCCCGAAACGCAGAGAGGTGTGCGCCAGGTCGTCGCCGATCCCCAGCGCCTTAAGCACGTAGCTCGGCTCGAGCGACGCCGAGGTGCAGGCCGAACCGCTCGACAGCGCCACATCCTTGAGCCCCATCAGCAGCGACTCGCCCTCGACATAGGCGAAGCTCATGTTCAGGTTGCTCGGCAGCCGGTGCTCCATCGAGCCGTTTATGTACACTTCATCCAGCGCCGCCTCCAGCTTCGCCTTCAGCCGGTCGCGCAGCGCCCGCAGCCGGGCCGCTTCCTCCGCCATCTCCCGCTGGCAGATGGCGCACGCCTCTCCCAGCCCTACGATGCCGGTCACGTTCAAGGTCCCGGAGCGCATGCCGCGCTCGTGCCCGCCTCCATCCATTTGCGCCGTGATCTGCACCCGCGGGTCCTTGCGCCGCACGTATAAAGCGCCGACGCCCTTGGGCCCGTACATCTTGTGCGCGCTGATCGACATGAGGTCGATGTGGTCCTCGATGACGTTCACCGGGACCTTACCCACGGCCTGTGTCGCGTCGCTGTGAAACAGCACGCCGCGTTCCTTGGCGATCCGGCCGATTTCACGGATCGGCTGGAGCACGCCGACCTCGTTGTTGGCGAGCATCACGCTGATCAGGATGGTCTTCTCGGTGATGGCGTTCCGCAGTTGGTCCAGGTCGATCAGGCCGTCCCTGCCCACGGGCAGGAAGGTGGTCTCATAGCCCTGTTTCTGGAGCCGCTTGCAGGTGTCGAGCACGGCCTTGTGTTCGGTGGTCGCCGTGATGATGTGATTGCCGCGCTCGGCGTACATCTCGGCCACGCCCTTAATGGCCAGGTTGTCCGACTCCGTGGCGCCGCTGGTGAAGACGATCTCCTTAGGCGAGGCCCCGATCAGTTCCGCGATCTGCTGCCGGGCCTTGTCCACCGCCTGCTCGGCGCTCCACCCGAAGCTGTGGTTGCGGCTGGCCGCGTTGCCGAACTTCTCGCTGAAGTAGGGCAGCATGGCTTCCAGCACGCGCGGGTCGACCGGCGTTGTGGCGTGGTAATCCATGTAAATCGGTGTCTTCATAACCTCACCAGCGGCCTCTTCCCGCGGCCTTCCGCCGACATCCCCGAAATCGTGGTCGCGGCCAGAACCTCGAGAATCTGCTCGCGGATCACGTGCAGCGGCTCGCGCACCGTGCACTTTCGGGTCTGGCCGCACGCGCCGCCCGAACCGCCGCAGGAGGTCATGAAGACCGGGCCGTCGATGGTCCGGATCACCTCCAGGGCGTTGATCGAATCCGCGCCGCGGGCCAGCTTATAGCCGCCATTGACTCCCTGCACCGAGGCCAGAAACCCTCCCCGCGCCAGCTTCTGCAGGACTTTGGCCAGCAGCGGCTGGGGAAGACTGTAAGCGCCGGCGATCTCCTTCGCGCTGGCGCTCTGCCCCTTTCCCTTGCGCACGATGTGCATCAGCGCCATCAACCCGTAATCCGCTTTTCGGCTAAGCCGCAGCATAATATGGATATAGGACTCGTCTGGTCCTATATTCGAGTTTACCTCCCGAAATCCACGCCGTCAAGCCGGCCCCGCAGCTTGTACAACGGCAGCAGCAGACAATCCATCCCGTGGACTCGGAAGGCAAGCATCAATGGTCTAGATTTCGACTCCCGTGTCCCTCCGCTCGAACCAGCGAAACAGAGTCGGCAGGATGACAAGGGTCAGGAATGTCGATGTCAACAATCCCCCAACCACAACGGTGGCGAGCGGCCGCTGGACTTCTGATCCGGGACCCGTGGCAAAGAGCATCGGAATCAGGCTGAAGACGGTTATCGCTGCCGTCATCAGCACAGGGCGCAATCTGTCCTCGCTTCCTCTCGCGACCGCCTCCTCGACAGACGCGCCTTCTTCCCGTAGCTGGACTATGCGCGAGACAAGCACGACGCCGTTGAGAACAGCAACCCCGAAGAGAGCAACGAACCCGACTGAGGCAGGGACAGATAGGTAGAGTCCCGAAACATACAGCGCAAACACGCCGCCGATGAGCGCGAAGGGTAGATTGGCAATGACCAGCAGCGCCATGCGCATCGACTTGAACGTAACGAACAGCAGCAGCAGAATCAGGCCGACGGCAATCGGGGCAATGATCATGAGCCTGGCCATCGCGCGCTGCTGGTTTTCGAACTGGCCTCCCCAGGTGGTGTAATAACCGGCCGGCAGTTTCACTTTCCCTCGGATGAGGCCACGCGCTTCCGCGACATAACTGCCGATGTCCCGGTCGTGGATGTTGATCTCGATGCCAATGCGGCGTAGTCCATTTTCCCGGCTCACTTGCACCGGACCCTGGACGACCTCAATCTGCGCCAGCTGGCTCAACGGCACGTTATATCCATCCCGCGTCGGCACTAGCGTGTTGCCGATCGTCTCCATCGAGCTGCGGTACTCAGCCGGGTATCGGACGGCAACCTCGAACGCGCGATTCTCCTCATAGAACTTCGTCGCCTCCTTGCCGCCAACGGATATTTCGATGATGCGCAGCACGTCGCTTACATTCACGCCATGGCGCGCGATCTTGGTCCGATCGATGTTTATAGAAAGGTACGGCTGCCCGCCCACCCGCTCCACTACCAGGTCCGCCGTGCCCCGGATATTGCGGATCGCGGCGCCAATTTCCTCGGCCTTTCGACCCAGGACGTCCAGGTCATCACCGAAGAGCTTCACGATTAGCTGGGCGCGTGTTCCGGCCACAAGCTCATCGATTCGACATTGAATGGGCTGGCTGAAGGTAAATGCAACGCCCGGAATCTTGGAGATCGCCTCTCTCATCTTCTCGGTCAGTTCGTCCCGATCTTTCGCGGTCTTCCACTCCGATCGCGGCAGAAGAATCCCCGTAAATCCGGTCTTGTCGACGCCCCGCGCCTCCAGAGCGATACCCGTTTGCCCCGTCCGGGAAATGACGGTAGTCAGTTCCGGGAAAGTCTTCAGCTTCTTTTCGATGAGATTCGTGAGATCCAGAGCTTTATCCAGGGAAATTCCGGGTAAGAGCTGCACGTCCATATCGAACGCGCCCTCATCCATGATCGGAATGAATTCAGTTCCGAGACGCGGCACAACTAATAGCGCCGCGATGAGTGCCGCGCCGGCAGCCGAAAGAACCAGAAATCGGTTCCTCATGGCCCAGGCGAGAAAGGGCCGGTGGACCGCCCTGGCCCCGCGCATGATGATGCTCTCCTTTTCGGGGCCGGGCCTCAGCACCAGCGCGCATAGCACCGGGATTACGAAGATAGACAGAACCAGCGAGGAAAGCAGCGCAATGGCAACCGTCAGGGCCAGCGGACCGAACATTTTTCCCTCAAGCCCTTGCAGGTAGAGGATGGGAAGAAAGGTCGTGGCGATGATCAGGACGCCGAAGACGCTGGGCTTGAGGACCTGAAGCACCGCCTTCAGCACCGTCGAGAGCTTGTGTTCGGCGCCTCCCTTCTCGCTCAGGCGTCTTTGCACATTCTCGACCTGGATAATGGTGGGGTCGATGATCATCCCGATCGATATAGCCAAACCACCCAGTGACATGAGGTTGGCATCAAGCCCGGCGTATTTCATTACGATGAATGTCAGAAAAAGCGAAAGAGGGAGGGCAACCACAACCACAGCAGCCCCGCGCAGACTCCGCAGCATGAAATAGAGAATAATCAAGACCAGAATCGATCCCTCCAACAATGCCTTCTCAACGGTTCCCACGCTGCTCGCGACTATATCGGAACGGTCGTAGTAAGGGACGATCTTGATCCCGGGAGGGAGGATGTTGTTTTCGTTGATCTCCTGCACCTTCTGCTTCACCGACTGAACCACGGCGCGGCCATTTCCCCCGCGCAGCATCATCACGATGCCGCCGACCACTTCCTTTTCTCCGTTCATAAGGGCGGCGCCCTGCCGGACGGCCTCGCCGACCTGCACGTCGGCAACGTCGCGGACGAAAACGGGCGTGCCCGCGCGCGCGGCCAGAACGACATTCTTAATATCGTCTTCCGACTTCAGCAGCCCGACGCCGCGCACGATATACTGCTCATCGAAACGGTCCAAAACATTGCCACCGACATTCGCGTTATTCTTCTCGATCGCCCCGTAGACATCCTCGAGGGTCAGGCTGTAGCCAATTAGTTTCTGGGGATTGACCATGACCTGGTACTGCTTAAAATACCCGCCGAAGGAATTGATCCCATTGACACCGGACACGCTCTTCAGCAGCGGCGTCACCACCCACTCTTGAAGCGTGCGCAAGTCGGCCAGATACCGTTTCCTCGCGTCCGGATCGGCGGGCATTGGTGGTCCTTGCAAAGTATATTGGTAGATCTCGCCCATCGCCGTTGCGATTGGACCCATGCTCACCGTGACGGAGCTGGGTACGTTGGATGATGCCTCCTCCAGCCGCTGGAAGACCAACTGGCGCGCAAAATAGACGTCGACATTGTCTTCGAAAACGATCGTGACCACGGAAAGGCCGAACTTCGTGATGGACCGCATCTGGACGACGTCAGGTAGTCCCCTCATCGCATTTTCTATCGGGTAGGTGACAAAGCGCTCGATCTCGAGGGCTGAAAGGCCCGGCGCCGCACTGAGAATCTCGACTTGCACGTTGGTCACATCGGGAAAGGCATCGATGGGGAGGTTAACGTAAGAATACACGCCAAACGCGATCAGGACGAATACGCCAAGAAGCACGAAATTCCTGTTCTTCAGTGTCTGTGCGACAATCTTCTCGAGCATGGCTTACTCTTCTTTCTCGCCGATGAGATGCTTGAGAAATGCGGCCTTAACAATGAAGCTTCCCCGACTAACCACGGGCTCTCCTGGCTTGAGGCCGGAGCGAATCCCAGTATATTCCTGGCTCTCGACACCTGTCTGGACCTCACGCTTTTGGAGCTCGGCTTCGGAATTGCGCACAAAAACGACCGGCCGGCCGTCAATCTGCTGTATCGAAGAACTCGGCACGGTCAGGATGGGGGCCGTCTGTCCCACAGGTATCTCAACGGTCGCGAACATTTCCAGCTTGAGCAAGCCGCTCTCGTTTCCGACCAGGCAGCGCACTTTTGCGGTCCGCGTCTTGGGGTCGATAACGTCAGCCACATAGGTGATCTTCCCCGCAAACGTCCTTCCCGGATAAGACCCTACCCGCACCAGAACTGCCTGGCCGGTGCGAATCTGAGAGAGGTCCTTCTCATACACATCCGCCAGAACCCAAAGGGATGACATGTCGGTGATCGCAAGCAACTCCGTTCCCTGTTCCACGACCTCGCTTCCAACTGCGTGGTGACTCGTGACAATACCGGCGAATGGCGCCTTCAATATGCTGTGAGACACGGTATGACCGGAAGCTTCCTGGTCTGAGGACAGCTTGACGAGATCCCCGTCGGTCCATCCGAAACGACGAATCTGCCCCGCGATCTTGGACACGGCCGCTCGGGCGCCGGCAACCTTCGCCTCGGCGTCCTTGACTTCGGCTTCATGAAGGTCGTGCGTGGTTTGGGCGGCTGCTCCGACCTTCAACATCTCCCGGCTCCGTTCCAATATTTTTGTCTTGACGTCGAGATCGGTGAGGCTTCGCCGCAATTCGGCCTGCGCGCCCTGATACTCGCCAATGGCGAGCCCGAGCTCGATGTTGTCATATTCAACCAAAGGGTCGCCGGCGGATACACGGTCACCCAGTCCCGCAAAAATCTTCTCGATGAGGCCGCGCGCCAAGGTCCGGATGTGGGCGACACGGGCCGGATCCTCGCTGACGATGCCGGTCGCCGAAAGCGATCCCTGCAGGCTGCGCAGGGCCGCAGGTTCGACGACAATGCCGACCTCCTTCTGGGACTCAGGGCTGATCTGCACGACTTCGGAGGTAGCGTCCGCGCCGGCCGGCTTGGCCGATTTGGAAGCGGCTGCATTCGAGGCAGGCGGCGTAGAAGTCGTTTTGCCAAATCTGGAATAGAGGAAGGCGCCCAGGACAAGGCCTACACCCAGAGCCAGAGCGATGAGCACCCGGGCAATTCCTGAAATGCGGACGAATGGTTGGCGTTCGTTTACGTGGTTTGTTTCCATTATTCGACTCCTGATCCTATGGCACTCGCCAGTTCGTACAAGCTGATGCGCTGGTCGAAGAGGGCCTGATTGTAGATGCGCAGGGCGTCCCGATAGGTCCTTTGAGCGTCCAGATAATCCATGAGGGTGGCGCCGCCGAGATTATAGGATGTGAGAGTAACCCTGCTCGTATCCTCGGCTTTCCCCAGGTGCTGGGTCCTGATGTACTCAACCCTCTGGCGGTTGATTTCTACGGCATTGTAGGCTCGCTGGATTTCAAGTTGAATTTGCTTTTGAAGGGCAGCCTCCAGGTTGGCAGACCGCTTCTGCTCGGCATCGGCCCTGAGAATTCCGCCCTGGTTACGATTGAAAATCTGCAATGGAAGTGTGACGCCAAGAACGAAACTGTTGTCGATAGCGCTCCGCTTATAGCCTCCGCCAACCGTTAAATTAGGGGATCGTATCGCGCGCTGCAGTCTCGTTTCCGTATCGGCCCGATCCTTTTCCTGGAGCGCCGAGGCCATGTCCGGTCTCTTCTGCAAGGCGATTCGGAACAGTTCGTCCAGGGGAGCTCGCGGAGGCAGTCCTGGCTCCGAGGTCTGATCGGTGACTGGCAGCGTGCCGACGACGTCCAGGTCCTGCGAGAGGTCGGGCCCGTTCAGCAATGCCAACAAGGAGCTTCTTGAATTGCGCAACATCAGGTCGGCCTGAAAGACGTCGTCCTGGAACCGGAGCTTCTCCAGTTCAATGCGGTTCAGATCCAAGGCCGATATGTCACCTTGTTTGAGACGCACCCGATTGAGACCAATCACCCGTTCAGCCTGCTCCAGTATCGAGCGCGATGTTTCCAGGTTGGACTTTGCCAGAACCATGAGGGAAAAGGCGCGCTTGACCTCCAGTTCGATGCGGCGGACCTCGTCTTGGTATGTGAGCTTCTGGGCTCCCACGGCCTGCTGCGCTGATTTGGTGCGCAACTGGCGGCGCCCCCCTCTTTCGATTTCGTAGTCGAACCGGAGAGTGATTTCTTGAGTGCCGAAGAACCGTCCTGGATTGGCACGGATGGGGAAGTCTTCCTGCTCGAGGCTTACGGCGGGATTCAGCCGCTGGCTTGCGGCCACCGAATCCCCCTCCAGCGCTTCAATCCCGTTCCTCACCGCTGCCAGCGATGGATTGCGGGCGACGGCCAGGCGAATAGCCTCCTCCACAGTCAATCGGGATGGAATAGGGGAATCCTGCGCCTGCAGGCGGGAAGAACCCACAATAACCATTAGCAACAACAAGGCTCGCATTCGCGAGCTGGGTGCTGGCATTTTTTCACCTTGTACACTTGGAAAAAAGACGACCGGCCTAGACTTCGGGGCAGACAGTTAGCAACGCAGGGGACTAGTGCGTGGCTCGCAGGCGGGTGAGGGACCGGAAACCTCGCGATTCAAGACAAAGTCCGCGGAGAATTCCGATGGCAGTTCAAGGCCCGCACGAACCAAAGCGGGCGTCGATCCCAAGTTCAACGCTTTCTCAACTGACTCGGGAAGCCAGACAGAGACCAGTGGAGCGTCCGTGCAATCGCGGCAAACCGAGGCAGAAGAAAGAGAAGACGGAAGCGGATCGGGCTGCGATTCAAGGCTGAAACTACTCGCACCAGCACAACAAAGCGAGAAGGGATCCTCGACGGCGAGGTGACCAGCCGCGGAACACAGTATGGGCATCCATGGTCCGGTCGCGATCAGCAGCAGTGCCACAACCAGCACCCGAGCTTCGCTTCTGGCTATTAGCGCCACATTCTTAGACTATCAGACGCCGGCAAGCCTGGACAACTTCACGGGTGCGCGTGGCTGGGCGCATCCTGGCGCGGGCTATTCTGGTAAAATTAGGAATTCAGAGGCTGGCTGTTTTCCAAGCGAATAAGGGGCGAGTACTCGTCCGTCTTAAGGAGTTGTTTTGGCTGATTCCGAGCGTCCCGATTCTCCGCAGGTCCCACCGTCTGGTTCCGTGCCGTCGCAGTTGCCCCTGGGAGGCGATGCGAACAAGAACCTGATTCCCATCAACATCGAAGACGAAATGCGCCGGTCGTATCTGGATTACGCGATGAGCGTGATCATCGGCCGGGCGCTGCCGGACGTCCGCGACGGCTTGAAACCGGTGCACCGGCGCATTCTCTTTGGGCTGCACGAGATGGGCCTCACCGCCAGCAAGCCCACGCGAAAGTGCGCCAAGATCGTCGGCGAGGTTCTGGGCAAGTTCCATCCGCACGGCGACACGGCGGTGTACGACGCGCTAGTGCGCATGGCGCAGGGTTTTTCGATGCGCTACCCGCTGGTCGACGGGCAGGGTAACTTCGGCAGCGTGGACGGCGATCCCCCGGCGGCCATGCGGTACACCGAAGCGCGCCTGTCGCGCATCGCGGCCACTTTGCTCGAGGACCTCGACAAGGAGACTGTCGATTTCCGGGCCAACTACGACGAGAGCGAGTTCGAGCCGGAAGTGCTGCCAACGCGCATTCCGAACCTGCTGGTCAACGGTTCCTCGGGCATTGCCGTGGGCATGGCGACGAACATCCCGCCGCACAATCTGACCGAGGTGATTAACGCGACCATCGCGCTGATCCAGAACCCGGGCACTCCGCTTGCCAAGATCCTGGAGATGGTCCCCGGCCCCGATTTTCCGACCGGCGGCTTCATCCTCGGGCGCCAGGGGATTCTCGACGCTCACACGCGCGGGCGGGGCCAGTTGAAGCTGCGGGCCAAGGCCGCTATCGAGCGCAGCGGCAAGGACCGGGAGTGCATCGTTGTCACCGAGATTCCCTACCAGGTGAACAAGAGCCGCCTGATCGAGCAGGCGGCCGGACTGATCAACGAGAAGAAGATCGAGGGCATTTCGGAGGTCCGCGACGAGAGCGACCGCGACGGAATGCGAATCGTCTTCGAGCTAAGGCGCGGCGAGCAGGCTGAAGTCATCCTGAACAATCTGTATAAGCACACCCAGATGCAGGTGGGCTTCGGCGTCATCATGCTGTCGATCGTCAATGGCCAGCCGCGCGAGTTGGGCCTGGTCGACATGCTGCGGCGCTTCATCGAACACCGCGTCGACGTGGTGCGGCGGCGCACCGAATACCTGCTGCGCAAGGCGAGGGAGCGTGAGCACATCCTGCTCGGTTTCAAGAAGGCGCTGGATCATCTGGACGCCGTGATCAAACTGATCCGGGAGTCGAAGACACCCCGGGAAGCGCGCGACGGCCTGGTCCAGCGCTTCGATCTGAGCGAGAGGCAGTCCCAGGCGATCATCGAGCTGCAACTCCAGCGGCTGACCAACATGGAGCAGTTGAAGATCGTCGAGGAATTGGGCGAGATTCAACGCAGGATCGCCGAGTACCTGGAACTGCTCGGGTCGGAGCGGGTGCTGCGCAACGTCATCGTCAAGGAACTGCGCGAAGTTCAGAAGGAGTTCGGCGACGAGCGGCGCACCCAGATCATCGAGGACACGGGCGAGATCCTGCTCGAAGACCTGGTGCAGGTTGAGGACGTGGCGGTAACAGTCACGCGCAGCGGCTACCTGAAGCGGACGGCGGTGGACACCTACCGGCGCCAGTCGCGCGGCGGCAAGGGCCGCATCGGCATGGGCACCCGCGCCGAAGACGTGGTGGAGCACCTGATCATCGCCTCCACCCACAGCTACCTGCTGCTGTTCACCAACCGCGGCCGGGTGTACTGGCTGAAGATATACGAAATCCCGGATGCCGCGACTTCGGGGAAGGGCAAGAATATCAACGGCCTCATCCACCTGCAGCCGGACGAGACGGTGAAGGCTTTTCTGCCGGTGCGCGAGTTCGTCGAGGGCAGCTACATCGTGATGGTGACGCGCGACGGCGTCATCAAGAAGTGCGAGCTCACCGAGTTCGACAATCCGATGGCGCGCGGGATCATCGCCGTGTCGCTGGACCAGGGAGACGAACTGATCGCGGCCTGCCTTTCAATGGGCCAGGACTACATGTTCCTGGCTTCGTCCGAGGGCAAGGCTATCCGCTTCCCGGAGCAGGAGGTGCGGTCCATGGGCCGGCCGGCTCGCGGCGTTCGCGCGATGGATCTCAGCGAAGGGGATTTCCTGGTGGCGGCGGAGGTGGTGAAGGAAGAGGGCGTGATGCTTTCGATTTCCGAGAACGGCTTCGGGAAGCGCACGCCGCTCAAGCATTACCGGCTCACGCGGCGCGGGGGCAAGGGCGTCATCAACATGAAGACCAGCGCGCGCAACGGCAAGGTGGTGAGCGTGCTGGCGGTCGAGGAGGATACCGACCTCATGATTATTGCCCAGGAGGGGAAGATCATCCGGCTCGAGTCGAGCGAGATCCGGCAAGCGGGCCGCTCCACGCAGGGTGTCCGGCTGGTGCGCCTGGAGGACGGCGACCGGGTGGCGGCGGCGTCGGCCATTCCTGGCGAAGGAGCCAACGGCGGACCGAACGGCTCGGAGGGGCAGGCGAATCTGCCGCTTCAATAGGCACAAATAATGAGTTCTCTTATCGGACTGGGAGAAGTTGCCGCTCCACTCGACCCGGGCGCGCTGCGCGAGAAAGAGCGGAAACTGCTCGAGATTCTGCGGGGCATGGGGAGCGTCATCATCGCCTATTCGGGCGGGACGGACTCGGCCTATCTGGCGTGGGCGGCGGCGAGCGTGCTCGGTGACAAGGCCCTGGCAATCACTGCCGATACCGCCTCGATGCCCGAATCCCACAAGCGCGACGCCGAGGAGTTTGCGCGGCGCTACGGGCTGCGTCACGAATACGTCAAGACCAGCGAGTTCGAGAACCCGGTTTTCGTCGCCAACGACGCCAACCGCTGTTTCCACTGCAAGGACGAGCTGTTCAGCCGCCTGGAAGAGGTAGCGCGGAATCGCGGTATAGCGGACATCATCTACGGGGTGAACGTGGATGATCTCAGAGACTACCGGCCTGGACAGAACGCGGCGGCCAAGCACGAAGTGAAGGCGCCGCTGGTGGAGGCGGGACTGCGGAAGGCGGAAATCCGCGAGCTATCGCGGATGGCGGGGTTGCCAACCTGGGACCGGCCCGCGGCCGCGTGTCTCAGTTCCAGGATCCCTTACGGAACACCGGTGACGGTGGAGACGGTAAAGAAGGTGGAACTGGGCGAAGAGGCGGTGAAGGCGCTCGGGTTCCGGCAATTCCGAGTGCGCTTCCACGGCGACCTGGTGCGCCTGGAGATCGCGCCGGAAGAGATAGAGCTGGCGCTCACGCGCGAAATGGCGCGCAAATTCACCACCATCTTCAAGTCACTGGGCTTCCACTACGTCACGCTCGACCTGGAGGGCTACCGCCAGGGCGCGATGAACGAAGCGCTGCCGAAGTAAGCGGGCAACTCCCTAGCCCATGCCCCAGAGATCCCCGGTGTTCACGGGCTTGCCCTGCAGCTTCAGGTAGTAAAAGAGTTGCGCTTTGTGCTCGTCAAGGTGCCGGACCATCTGATGCAATTGAAAGCCGAGGGGGAATTCCATTCGCCGGCGCCCAAGGAGCCGCCAGCTTCTTGTTCTCCAGATCCTTCTCGCCAGCTTGGGCGATCATCTTAAGGGCCAGCGCTTTGTCCGCGGCCAGTAGCTTCTTGGCCTCTTCAACGCTCCCTATCTTGGCCATCTTCTCTGCCGGCGGCAACATTTCCTCCGGAGGCAAGTCCGACATCTTCACGCCTGGTGGCAGGCCCCAATCGCCGGTCACGAATCCCTTACACGCGCCACCGCAAGATTCAGAAAGGTGCTTCAGGAGCTGGCCGACGGTCATCCAGTTGCCGCCGCTGGCCGGCTTCCAATCGAGATTTTGTGCATCCACTTTGTTCAGAAGTCCAAAGGCGGCTGCGTAAACGCCTTCGAGTTCGTCCTTCAAGAGTTGTGTCCAGGTCATGGTGAAACTCCTTTCTTGCTGGAAGTAGTATACACCTGGTCCTACCGGCCGCCCGCCCCCTGGGCGGTGGTCCTTACATGCACCTTCTCCCCGGTAAGAAAGAACCCTCGTGGATTGTCGACCGAGAGTGTGACCGGGTACAGCGTGCCGCGGGGGGAGTCGATGGGCGCCGCGGCGATCTCGCTCACCGTTGCACGCAAGGTCACCCGAGACTTCGCGTCCAGCGAGACCCAAGCCGGCTGACCGACTCGCATTTTGAAAAGGTCATTTGCGGGCATCCGCAGCTCCACCCGCAAGACAGAGGGGTCCGAGCTGATTCCGAGAGTTCCCGCAACCCAGTCGTGGGCTACCAGCAAGCCATCCGCCGGCGCCACAACCGCTACATGTCCCCTCCCCTGCCCGCCCAGAGCGAGATCCAACCCCTGCTCGGCCTCGGCCCGTCTGGATCGGGCCTCCCCAACACGTAACTCCGCCTCGCTGACCGCGGAACCGTCCGCCTCGGCCTGAGACCGTATGGCCTCGACTGCTGCCACGGCCTCCTCGACAGCCTGAGCAGACTGGTCGTGCCGGAATTCCGACACATCGCCCTCCCGGAACTGTTCGTTTTCGAAGCTTTGTTCCGCAACACGCTGGGCGATTTTGGCCGAAGTCTCTTGAACCTCGTCTTCGGCCTTGCTGGCGCGCGCCGCTTCGAGAGCAGTTTCGGCTTGGCGAACATCATCCCGCGCCCGAGCTGCGGCTGAGCGGGCTTCGCCAGGCGAAAGGAGCAATTCATCGTTGCGAACGGCTTGACCCGGGAACGTCGTTGAAATCGTTTCCCCTATGATCTGTCCTTTGGTTACATAGGAGTCCAACGGGACCGCGACGCTAGAGACGGGTTCTGCGATGGCAGTCCCCGCCACCGGGTTAAGCACCCCCGAAAGAAGCAAACCGGTGCTATTAGGAGTGTCGGTCCGGTACCGCACGTGAGCTGCGTTTCCGCCGACCGTGACTGCCACAAGAGCCACAAAAACAATTGTTAACCAATGTTTCCGGCGCATCGCATTCTCCTTTCCAAAATCGGTGCCACTGCTTCACCGTCCATATTGATGCCGTCCGCCTGGGGCAGGATTCTCCCGTAAACTCGGTATTTCTTGCCCAGCAGACCGAGGGCTGGACCGGCTTGCACATGCAACTTATGCAACAGCCTCAATAGCGCCCGGGTTGAGTGCGCTCAGGCGCCAATCTCCGGCAGGATCCCAAGTCTTTCGTAGATGGGACGCACCAGGCCGCGGAGTTCGGGAAGCCGGCGGGCGAACCAGGCGGCACCCAGGATCGTGAATGCGCCCCCCCAGATCAGGGTTGCCGGAGCGCCAATACGCGCCGCCAGAATACCGGCCAGCAGGCTGCCGAAGGGCGCCATCCCCTGGAATGCCATGGAGTAGTAAGCCATCACGCGCCCGCGCTTCTCATCGTGCACGATGGTCTGGAGGATGGTGTTGCTGCACGCCATCTGCTGCATCATCCCGAATCCGGCGAGCGGCAGGAGCAGCAGCGACAGCCATAGCCAGGGCGAGAGCGCGAAGCCCACCAGCGACACTCCGAACAACGCCGCCGATAATACCAGGCGCCTCCCCAGCCCAACCACGCTCTTGCGCATGGCCAGTGTCACCGCGCCGGTGAGCGCCCCCACTCCGGAGGCCGCCATCAAGAATCCCAGCGTGTGCGCGCCGCCGTGAAGTATCCGGGATGCAAAGATCGGCATCAGAACCGAATATGGCATCCCCACCAAACTCACGAGCGCGAGCAACAGGAGGATGGAGTGGATAGTCTTCGATTCGACTACATAGTGCCACCCTTCCAGAAGTTCGTGCCACACCTTGAGATGTTTCCCGCTGAGCTCCGCCGCCGGAATTCTCATGGCCAGCAAGGAAACGATGACCGCGACATAGCTTAACCCGTCTATGAGAAAACAGTAACCCTCACCCACCGCCGCTATGACCGCGCCGGCAATCGCCGGCCCGATCAAGCGCGCCGAGTTGACCATCGACGAATTCAGCGCTATGGCATTGCCGAGGTCTGCGCGGTTCTCCACCATCTGGATGACGAACGCCTGACGCACGGGCATGTCAAACGCGTTGATCAGCCCCTGGGCCAGAGCGAGCCAGACGATGTCCCACACCGTGATGACGCCGCGCAGCGCAAGACCGGCCAGCGCGAAGGACTGCAGCATCGAGAGGATCTGGGTGACGATACAGGGTGCGGTGGCGATCCCAGCGGTCCACCCAAACGCCGGCCAGCGGTGACAGGAAGAACAGGGGAATCTGCCCGCAGAAGCTCACGATTCCGAGCAGCACTGCCGAGCCGGTGAGCCGGTAGACGAGCCAGCTCGTGGCGATACGCGTCATCCAGGTCCCGATAAGCGAGACACTCTGACCGCTGAAGAACAGCCGGTAGTTACGGGACCGCAGCGCGCGCAGCGCGAACGACCAACTCGACATCACCTCACCGCAATTTCCAAGTGTAACAGCGTCGTCCTGGTCAGGATTCTCTGGCGGGCTCCGACTAAGACTCGCTCCCTCGAATCCTACGGCGTAATCAGTTCAATTTCTGGGTCCGCAACTCCTGCTCCGCCCGAACCCAATCTTCCTCCGCCGAGCCACCTTTGCAGCCGCGAGCCTCCCAGTAGGAGTAGGCGAGGCGGGCAATCTGCTCCCTCTTCAGCTCAGGTGCAGCGGAGCCGTCGACCCCGTCCGCGGCCGTGATCGGTGGGGGCGTCATCGCAACTGGGAGCGGCTGCCGGGACTTAGCCCTCTTATTAGGACTCTTTCCTGGAACTAACATCTGCACTCCTCCTTCTTCCTTCTTCTTCACCGTGCCTTCCATTGCGCACGCTACCACCCCAAACACTGACCACTCCCTCCCGGTCGTGGTTCAGCGGTATCTCGCTGAGCCAGAAGAACAGAATCGCGTCGGCTATCTCTTTTCCGCCGCTAGCGCCTTGCGAGCGGCATCCAAGGCCTTGCGCTCGACCGCGCTGACTCTCGGAAAGCTGAGATTCAGGCCTTCGAGTGCGTCCACCACGGCCCGGGCCACGGCCAGGCGCGTGAACCACTTGTTGTCGGCCGGGATGACGTACCAGGGCGCGTGGGGCATGGCCGTGTAACGGATCATGTCCTCGTAAGCCCGCATGTAGGCGCCCCAGTGATCGCGCTCCTTGAGGTCGCCGGCCGAGAACTTCCAGTGCTTATCCTTGTCGTCCAGGCGCTTCAGAAAGCGCCGCTTCTGCTCCGCTTTCGAAACGTTCAAGAAGAACTTCAGCACCACCACGCCGTTTCGGGTAAGGTAGCGCTCCAAGGCGTTGATATCCTCGAAACGCTCCTTCCAAACGTCCCGCGTCACCAAAGCCGGCGGGAGCTTCTCATTCGTCAGCAGCTCGGGATGAACGCGGACCACGAGCGTTTCCTCGTAGTACGAGCGGTTGAAGATTCCGATCCGCCCACGTTCGGGCAGACAGCGAAACGTGCGCCAAAGATAGTCGTGGTCCAGCTCCTCGGCCGACGGCGCTTTGAAGGAATACACCTGAACGCCTTGCGGGTTCACGCCCGACATGACGTGCTTGATGACGCCGTCCTTGCCGGCCGCGTCCATCGCCTGAAAAATCATCAGCAGCGCCCAGCGATCGTCCGCGTAGAGCTTTTCCTGAAGTGCGCTGAGCAGTTCGACGCCCTTGCCCAGCCACTCCGCGGCCTGCTCTTTGGACTTCAATCCGCCCGTGTCCGCCGGATCGAAATCCTCCAGCCGAAACTTTTTGCCGGCCGTAATGCGAAAGGGCTTGGCAAACATTCCCGTCTTGCTCATGCTTCAGCCTCCGGTTTCCGCCGCGCTCGTGGCGGCCAGTTTGGCCGTTAGGAACCACTGGAGCACTCCCCGCGGCGAGCGATCCATCGGGTCCAGGTCGATCCGCAGCATTGCTCCCTTCTTGAGATCCACCAGCACCCGGGGCGCCCCCAGAAGGTAGCTCGCCGCTTCCCCCAACAGCGGCTCGTGACCTGCAAGCAAAATAGCGGCCTCCTCGGAATGCTCCCGGATGAGCCTCCAGACGGCCGGCGCCGACGAGGAGGGAAGCAGTGCATCCGATGGTGCTACCCGCCCTTTGTACCCCAGCACCCGCACCGCGATCTCGGCGGTTTCGACGGCCCTGATATACGGGCTGGTAAGAACCAGCGTAGGCCGCACACCCGCGGCGCGGGCCGATTCCAGCACCCGGCGGAGCTTCTCCTGACCCTCCTTGGTCAGCCGCCGTTCCGGGTCGCCGCCACCCGGCCGCCGTACTTCGGCAATGCCGTGCCTCAGAATATAGACTTCCATCAACTGCTCCGGCGCGTCCTTCGCCGCACAGGGGAACGCGGCGGAGCGGCCTGGGTAGCGCCCGGCCGCAATCCGGCGATGTGGTTCCGCAACTCCGCGAAGACCGTCTCCGCCGGCCGGTTCGCATCCACGACGGTGAACTGGTAGCGCTTGGCCATGCGGTCCAGCGCCCGCACCAGCCGCGTCTGGTAACGGACGAAGCTCTGGTGCATGTCGGCGCCGAAGCGCATGTCCATGCCGCTTTCCCAGTAATCGAACGCGCCCTTGCCCATCACCACGCGGCGCACCAGTTCGTGCGCTTCAGCCCGCAGGTAGTAAACGGCGTGGGGCGCCAGCGCGAAACCCGACACCTGCTCGATCCAGCGCCGGTCCTCGCCCCGGGCGATGGCGCGGGCCATCATCGAGAAGATATAGCGGTCGATCAGCACCACGAATCCCGCGCGCAGGGCCGGTATGATCTCATTCTCCAGACGGTCGGCGAAATCGGTCACGTAGAACAGGGTCATCGTGATTGGACCGAAGGTATTGCCGTTCTTGGCTTCCTTAATTCCCTTGCCCGCCAGCGCGCTGCGCGCCATTCCACTGTCCAGCACGGCGTGGCCTTCGCGCTCCAGCCACCTACGCAGCATCGCGATTTGGGTGGTGCGGCCCACGGCGTCGGGCCCCTCGATGACGATCAGCGTGCCGTGCAAATCCAGGCAATCCACGCCCGGAAGCGGCTCGCTATAGAATTGCAGCGGCTGTATCGTCTGCACGCGATATCCCTTCCGGCGCCCGCAGAATGTCCGTCTTCAGGTGCGCGCCCAGGACCTCCATTACGATCTCCCGCATCTGGCTCTGCTGTTCCTCGATGGACTGGGTCGCGTCGATAACTCGAAAACCCATCTCTTCAACCATCGCCTCGTATTCGTCCAGGATGCGGCCCTGGAAGATACGGAAGCTCTCCTCGGTGTTCCGGCTCAACCCCAGGTCCATGCCGGCTTCGTAGTACTTGATCGCGTTGCGTCCGCCCAGAATTCTCCGCAGGGCAACGTCCAAGGGCACGCGGAAATAGAAGCGCAAGTCAGGGCGCAGGGCGAACTTGTACAGGTTCCGGACCCAGCGCCGGTTGACGCCGCGCGCCACATCGCGGGCGAAGGCGGTGTATGCATAGCGGTCCGCGCACACCAGGGCGCCGGCTTTGACCATCGGCAGGATGTAACTCTCCATCCGGTCGGCGAAGTCGGTTGCATGGATCAGGCTGAAGGTGGTGGGAGTGAACATCTCCCTCTTCTTGCCGCGGCGCGTCGTCTCGCGGACCAGCGGCGAGGAGTTCCACTCACTAAAGGCCACCGCGTAACCCTGGGCGCGCAGCCACTGGCTCAGGAGCGCAAGCTGGGTAGACTTGCCCGAGCCGTCGATGCCCTCCACCACGACGAGTCTTCCCGCGTAACGGTTCTGCAACAACGGATATGCGCGTCTCATCCCGGAACCGACTATTATAGCGATTGTATGGCCCGCTACGCGGCTATCGACATCGGCAGTAACTCGGTCCGGATGGAGGTCGCCGACAAGGCGCCCGGCAGCCCCATGGAAATTGTGGCGTCCGAGCGGGTGGTGACCCGCCTCGGCGAGAGTGTGTTTCGCACCGGCAAGGTGAGCCGGGAGGCTGCCGATCTGACTTGCCAGGTTTTGGCCGGAATGGCGGCTCGGTATCAGAAGCTCAACGTGGCGGGCGTGCGCGCCGTCGCAACCAGCGCGGTGCGCGACGCGCGAAACCAGACGGAGTTCCTCCAGCGCGCCTCCGCGGCGGCAGGCGCGCCCGTGGACGTGATCTCAGGGCGCGAAGAGGCGCGCCTGATCCACTTAGGGGTGCAGAGCCGGTGGCCGCAAACCTCCCGCCGGGTGCTGATCGTCGACGTCGGGGGAGGGAGCGCGGAAATCATTGCCAGCGAGGGCGGCCGCTTTGAGGACGCCGTCTCCAAGCCGCTCGGAGCAGTGCGGCTGTGCGCGGCCTTCTTGGCCAGCGACCCGCCGGCGGAGCTGGAGCTCCATCGCATGCGCGAGTTTATCGACGAGAAGCTCGATGGCGTGGCTCGCCGCTTCGGGACATCCCACTGGGATCGGGCCATCGCCACCTCCGCCACCGCCTGCGCGGCGGCCTGTGCCATCCATCGCGTCCCGCGTTCTAAAGGCGACCTGGTGGACCGCCTGCGTATGCCGGCCGCGGAACTGCGCAAATTGGGAAAGAAGCTGGGCGAACTGGACTTGAACGGCAGACGCGCGATCACCGGGATCGGCCCGCGCCGCGCTGAGATTATCGTCCCTGGGGTAAGCGTGCTGGCCAGAGTGGTCAGTGTGTTCAACCTCGCCTCACTGCACTACTCCGCCGCCGGCGTGCGGGATGGGATTATTGCCGATCTCGCGGCGCGCGGCGTCGGCTCACAGCGCGCACAACTCAGCGCCGAGCAGCGCCAGGAGGTCGGACGCCTCAGCCGCCGCTACGGCGTGTCTCTCCAACACTCGCGGCAGGTTGCCGCCCTGGCGCAGACCCTCTTCCACTCGCTTCAGCCCCTTCACCAACTCCCCCTGGAGCATGGCAAGTTGCTGGAGGCCGCGGCCTATCTCCACGATATCGGCCATTTTGTCAGCGATCAGAGCCACCATAAGCACTCGTATTACCTGGTGGCGAACTCCGACATGCCGGGTTTCACCAACCGGGAGAGAGAATTGGTCGCCTACCTGTGCCGGTATCATCGTAAGTCGCTGCCGGCTCCCCAGCATGCCGGCCCCCAGACTCTGACCAACGAGGAGAGCCATGCCGTCGTCCGCCTGATCCCGCTGCTGCGGCTGGCGGACAGTCTGGATCGCAGCCACACCCAGAGGGTCCAGTCGATAGAGTGCGGGATCCAGAACGGGCAAGTGACGATACGACTCTCATCGCCGAAAGGCAAGGATATCGACCTCGAACTGTGGGCGGCCGACCGGGCTGCCGCGGTCTTTCGCCAGGTCTATGGGATGCCCATTGTCCTGGCGAAAGAGGGCAGGTGATCGGTGGCTTTGAAACCAAAGCGCCGCGGGCCGGAAGTTCCCATTCGCGCCTACGCCGCCGAACAAGCCGCCGCGCTGCTCCGGCGGCTGGCCTTTCAGGCAAACCGCACCGCTAAACGGCGGGACGCCGACTCGGTTCATGACCTGCGGGTTTCGATCCGCCGGCTGAGACAGTGTCTCCGGACGTTCCGCCAGTTCTATCCAGCCGGCGGACGGAAGAGAATCAGGCACGAGCTCAGCGCGCTGATGGATCTGGCCTCGGAGGTGCGGGACCGCGACATCGCCTTGGCGTTCCTGGCCGAAGCGCGTATCCCATCCGGCTTACCCCTGGCGCGAACGCTATCGGAGGCGCGCAGCGAGGCGGAGGCTTCCCTGACGGCGGCTTTGAGGGGATGGAACAGGCGCGGTTTGTATAAGAAGTGGCGTGCGGAACTGGGGCTTTGACGTGGCTAAAAAGCACTACCGATTTGACGACTCAGCCAGCGCGACGGCCGGCGCGAGGGCGCTGCTGCCCGAGATGTTTAAGCGCTATCTCGCGCAAGGCAGGAAACTGGCCGGCCATTCTCCGGAGCCCGCCGCAATTCATGGATTTCGCCTCGAAACCAAGGTATTCAGATACACGCTGGAACTGTTCCGGCCCTGCTACGGCCCCGGACTGGAACGGCGCCTGGCGTATCTCAAAGAGATTCAGAACCATCTCGGAGCGATTAGCGACTATGCCGCGACCGGGAAGTTGATTGCCGCCAGTCTGCCCGGGCAATCTCCCGAACGGCTGAAACTGGAGCGCATCCTGACCCAACGGATCCGGCGGAAGTGGGCGGAGTTCGATCGCTACTGGCGCCTGACATTCGACACTCCCGCCGAGGAGCGGCGCTGGCTGAACTATCTCGGAGCCCGTGGTGAAAGCAGCAAGTAGGGGCACGGCGCCGCCGTGCCCCTACCTCCCAGGCGTCTGACCGAACGTTGACCCCGCCTGCGCAGGATGAGAGAATGTGGTTTAATTCTTCAGCAATTGAGTGCGGACGCCCGCGGTCCAGGGAAATATGAGATTCCTACCCAAAGACGAGAAGTTCTTTCACCTCTTCCTCAATCAAGTCAAATTGATTTCTCAGGCCTCGGCCCTGCTGCTGAGCGGAGTGAAGGGAGGCAACGCGCATCTGGCCCAAGCTTGTGCCGAGATTCAGAAGTTGGAGCACGATGGCGACGACCTGATCCACGACATTCTCACCCGGCTGAACCAGACTTTCATCACGCCGCTTGATCCCGAGGATATCCACTCCCTCTCCTCGAGCCTGGATGACGTTTTGGACGGCATCGAAGACGCCGCCTACCAGTTGACCGCCTATCGCGTTGAGCCGATCCCGCCCGCGGTTGTGGAGTTATGCGAGATTGTGGATGGCTGCTCCCGCGCGCTAACCGTGGCCTTCCAGTCGCTCAGCGACGGAAAAGCCTCGCTCGTTCCCTGCATCGAGATCAACCGCCTGGAGGGCGTCGCGGACCTGTTGGTGCGCCGCGTCATGGCGGATCTGTACCTGAGTGATATTCATCCCATGGCCTTCATCAAGCTCAAGGAAGTCTACGAAGTTCTGGAGGACACCACCGACCGCTGCGAGGATGTGGCCGATACCCTGCAAGGCGTAGTCGTAAAGAATAGCTAGGCCCGCCATCTCCATGTTCACTCTGGTCCTCGCCATCATCGTCATAGCCCTGGTATTCGACTACATCAACGGCTTTCATGACGCCGCCAACTCTGTCGCCACAATCGTCTCGACGCGCGTGCTGACGCCCCTTCAAGCAGTCATGTGGGCGGCGTTTTTCAATTTTGTCTCCGCGTTTAGCTTCGGGACCGGAGTGGCCAAGACCGTCGGGTCGGGAATGGTGGATCCGGCTGTCGTGACGCTGTACGTGATTCTGAGCGGCGTGATTGGCGCGATCGTTTGGGATCTCTTTACCTGGTGGATGGGATTGCCCACCAGTTCTTCGCACGCGCTGATCGGAGGCTTGGCCGGCGCTGCCGTGGTGCATACGGCCTTCCTGCGAGGAATCGGACAGTCCTTTAGCGGACTCGTGGTTGGCGGCTGGGTCAGCACTTTGCTGTTCATGGTGGCCGCCCCGGTGATCGGGCTGGTGCTCGCCTACATCCTGATGGTGTCCATCTACTGGCTTTTCCGGAAATCGACGCCTAAGAAGATGGACGTATATTTCAGGAAGCTGCAGCTCTTGTCGGCGGCCGCCTACAGCTACGCACATGGCACCAATGATGCGCAGAAAACCATGGGCATCATCACCCTGGTTCTCTATACCGGCGGCTATCTGCAGAGCTTCAAGGTGCCGGTCTGGGTGATTCTCGCGGCGCACGCGGCGATCGCCTTGGGCACGCTCACCGGCGGATGGCGAATCGTTCACACCATGGGCGCCCGTCTGACCCGATTGCGCCCGCGCAGCGGCTTCTGCGCGGAGGCCGCGGCGGCAGCCTCCATCATCCTGGCAACGGAGCTCAAGGTCCCCGTTTCCACCACCCACGTCATCGCCGGCGCCATCGCCGGGGTGGGCTCCATCCAGCGAGTCAAGGCTGTGCGCTGGGGCGTGGCGGCGAATATCGCCTGGGCCTGGGTCCTGACTATTCCGGCTTCAGCTTTGGTCGCAGCGGTCTGTTTTTTGCTCCTGCGCTTATTCCTGCCAGAAATCTGAAGTCAGCGCAGTGCGTCGCCGCTCCCTACCGGTCGCGGTTCGGTGCTTCTAGCACGGCCAGATGCCACTGAACCACGACCGGGAGAGAGTGGTCAGCACTTGCGACGCACTACGCTAGTGCACCGTCCCTACCTGGCCCGCAGCCCTCAGGCGCGCGTCCATGCGGCTTAAACTCCGCTCTTGTTCCCGGCTCAGCAGCGGCGTGTGGAAGATCGTGAGCAAGTACTCGGGAATGGCCCACACATCTTCCTCGGAGGTCATCCAGCCGATCCGGTCAAATCGCCTCAGGTTGACCGGGCGCGAGTAACGCCGCAGCGTCTTCTCCCCTTTGAGATTGAAGTAATGCTCGAAGTAGGACATCGCCAACTCCCGCAGCGTGCGGTAGACCGGCTCCCGATAACGCAGCCCGGAATAGTTGGACGTAGCCAGCGCTCCCCAATGTCCGCCGCGCCGGAACACCGCCAGGACATGGTCGTCGTCCCGGTCCGCTTCGAGGTCCACCAGCAACGGCGGATACCCCAGCTCACGTAGCGCAGCGGCGGCAAATAGGGCGCCCTCCATGCAATGCGCCAGGCGCTTGCGCAGAACCAGCCGCGGAGAATAACAGGTGTCCCCCTCCGGCTCCTTGTTGTACGCCAGCTCGTCCAGAAACCGCTGGATCTTCTCGGGAGTCGTAAGCCTGCGGAGGACCGCCCGCTCACTGGGATTGAATCCGTCCGAAAGCGTCATCTCCAGACAGGCTACCTCAGATACGAACCTGATACTGGGCGTACAATCGAAGACGCTGCCGTGCCTCGAAAAGCCACGACCTCGCGTATGGCGGCCACGCTGTTAGGCGCGTGGTACATGTGTATCGGGGCGGGCTTTGTTCTACTTGGCATCCGCGCCTTCATGCGAGGCGCCCCGCTTTGGTCGGTCGTGCTGCGCTGGGTTGTATCGGGCGGGTTCTTTGTCTTGGGCTTTCTGGAACTCCGCCGGCGCAGCCGGCCGGAAGCGCCATAGAATGGAATTATGGCACGCCTTGCCGCGCTGCTCCTGTTCCTGATCTCGTGCGCCGCGGCGCAGACGAAGTGGCCGGTCGAGTCCCTCAACGTCGAAGGCAACCGGAGCTACCCGGCCCGGCAGATTCTCGAATTCGCGGGCCTGAAGACCGGGCAACAGGCCGGAAAAGAGGAACTGGAAGCCGTCAGGAAGCGGCTGGTGGAGACCGGGCTATTCGCCAGCGTGGGCTACAAGTACGTCCCCTCCGCATCGAAAGGTGGTCTGGTGGTGACCCTTCAGGTGACGGAGGTCGAGCCTCTATACCCGTTCCGGTTCGAGCGGCTGGATGTCCCGTCGCCGGAAATCGAGAGCTGGCTTCGGCGCTCGGATCCGTTCTTCCGCGAAACGATCCCGCCCGTCAAGCCGGTGCTCGACCGCTATGTCAAAGCCATTGAGGCTTGCCTGGCGGCGCAGGACAAGAGGGAAACCGTCGTCGCCCGAGTGACGCCCGACGATGCGGGCCGGTTAGCCATCGTCTTCGGCCCGGCTTCGGCGCCGCCCTCCGTGGCGGCGGTTCGATTCACGGGCAGCAGCATCATCCCCGAAACCGAATTGCAGCGCGCGCTGGCAAGGGTCGCCGTAGGCGTGCCTTACACCGAGTCCGGATTCCGTCAGATGCTCGACGCCAGCGTCCGGCCGCTGTACGAAGCTATAGGCAGAATCCGGGCGGCCTTTCCGAAACTCCAGGTGGAGAAGTCGCGGGATGTCAACGGGGTCTCCGTCACGGTCGAGGTCGTCGAGGGAGACGAGTACAAGCTCGGAGACGTGCGGCTGGCGGGCGAGGGCGTCGCCCTGAGCGAGTTGACCAAGTCAGGGCAGTTCAAGACCGGCGAGATCGCCAATTTCTCCGAAGTCTCGAGCGGGCTTGACCGCATCAAGAAACAGCTTCGCCGGCAAGGCTTCCTGAAGCCCGAAACGGCGGTAGCTCGCACCCTCGACGATGCCAAGAAGCAGGTGGACCTCGTCGTGCGCGTGGACCACGGCCCGCGCTACGTCTTCGGCGCACTGACAATCGAAGGCCTCGACTTGAACGGCGAGGTGGAGATCAGACGGCGATGGGGGCTCAAGCCGGGCGCTCCTTTTGATGCCGAGTATCCGGATTACTTTCTCAAGCCGGGTCCGGGAAGACGGCTTGTTCGACAACCTCGGGCAAACCAAGCCCTCCGTCAAAGTGGACGATAAGACGCAAACGGTGGACGTGACCCTGACTTTCCAGGGGGAGCCCAAGGGCGGCCGGCGCGCCGGGCGCTGAAGCCTGCATGCTATCGTGAAGTAACTGTGTCGTCGCCGCTGAACGTTCACCTTGAACCATATGATGGGCCGCTGGACCTGCTGCTGGACCTGATCCGCAAGCGGGAGATCAACATCTACGACATCCCTATCGCTTCCATCACCGCGCAATATCTGGACTACATGCAGCGAGCCGTGGCCCTCGACATCGAACTGGGCGCCGAGTTCATCTACATGGCGGCGACCCTGATCCACATCAAGTCCAGAATGCTGCTGCCGCGCGATCCGGCCCTGGAGGAGCTTTCCCCGGAGGAGGATCCCCGCCAGGAACTGGTCGAAAGGCTGCTCGAGCACGAGCGGTTCAAGAATGCGGCCGAGATGTTGCAGCAGAAGCTCATGATCGAAGAGAACGTGTGGTCGAACCCCCAGATCGGGAGTTTCGCCGACGAGGCCGAAAGCCCCGAGCTCGCCGTGAGTCTGTTCGACCTGGTAAAGACCCTCGAGCGGGTGTTGGAGAGGGCCAAGAACCGGCCCACCTACGAGGTCACTCCCGAAGAGGTCAGCGTCCCCGACATGATCCTCAAGTTAAGATCGATGCTGGAGAAAATGTCGAAGGGCGATTCTCTCTCGGTGGTGGAGCTTTTCGAGCGCCAGGGCAGCCGCCGGGCCATGGTCGCCCTGTTCCTGGCTATCCTGGAGATGGTGAAGGTGCAGGCTGTAGTGCTGACCCAGAAGGGCGCCTTCGGCGACATTTCCCTCAAGCGGCACAAGCTGTTTGACGAGGCGTTCCGCTCGGGAGAGGCGATTGCCGCCATCGAGAAGGGTTACAACTAGCCGGAATGGAAACCAACGATCTTACGCCCGGTGCTTCCGACGAGCTGGTCCTGGCCATGCTGGAAGCGATTGTGTATGTGACCGACGAGCCCCTGACGGCGGAGCAGATTGCGGGCGCCTTGGGCGAACCCCGAGACAGGGTGATCGCCCTTCTGTCACGCCTGGTGGACGAGTTCAACCGGCCCCAGCACGGCCTGAGCGTCCGCGAGGTCGCCGGTGGCTATAAGATGTCTACCAAGCCGGAGCATCACGAAGCCATCCGCGCCTTCGTGAAGAAGCTTCAGGCGCCCCTGAAGCTCTCCCTGGCTGCCCTTGAGACCCTGGCCGTGATCGCGTATAAGCAGCCGGTAACCGCGCCCGAGGTGCTGGAGATTCGCGGCGTGCAGGGAGCGGGCGTGCTCAAGACCCTGCTGGATCGCAAGCTGATTACGACCGCCGGGCGCAAGGCCGTGGTTGGCAAGCCGATCCTCTACAAGACCACCAAGGATTTTCTGGTCCAGTTCGGGCTGAAGGATGTGAGCGAGCTTCCCACGCTGAAGGAATTCGAGGAATTGAGACGCATGGCGCTCGGCGAGGACGAAGTCCCAGCCGCCGCCGAGGCGAGTGAGTGATGGCTGAAGAACGAATCCAGAAGATCCTGGCGCGCGCCGGCATTGCCAGCCGGCGCAAGGCGGAAGAGTTTATTGTGCAGGGCCGCGTGACGGTCAACGGGGCAATCATCGACCGCCTCGGCAGCAAAGCCGACCTGGAACGCGATCACATCAAGGTGGATGGGCGGCGGATCGATGCCCCCCGGAAACCGATGTATCTCGCCGTGAACAAGCCCGACTGCGTCGTAACCACCGTCAGCGATCCGCAAGGCCGGACCACGGTCATGGATCTGATCAAAGGGATCCGCGAGCGCGTTTTCCCGGTGGGCCGCCTCGACTACCACAGCGAAGGACTGTTGCTGCTGACCAACGACGGCGACTTCGCTCACGGCATTCTGTCGGCCTCCAGCCACGTTCCGAAGACTTATCGCGTGAAAGTGAACGGGATGCTTACACCCGACCAGGAACTGCAGTTCCGGGAAGGCATCTCATTGCACGGCCGCCGAACGGCACCGGCCGGCCTGCGGCTGATTAAGCGCGCCGAAAACCCTTGGTACGAGGTGCGCCTGATCGAGGGCCGGCAGAACCAGGTCCGCCTTATGTTCAGACATTTTGGCCGGCTGGTGGAGAAGCTGCGGCGGACGAAGATCGGCTTCCTGGAACTGGGCGCCATGCGGCCGGGAGATGTGCGCCACCTGACGCCAGGCCGAGGTGCGGCGCTTTCAGAAGAGTAAGGCGGGGGACGCCAATTGAAATGGTCTCGATCCGGGAGTTGCTGACAACGGCGCGGGTGATCGCGGTGGTGGGGCTCTCCAGCAAGAGGAGCCGCCCCAGCCATGGAGTGTCGCTGTACATGCAGCGCGCCGGCTACCGGATCATTCCCGTTAACCCCGCGGAGAAGGAAGTGCTCGGCGAGGAGTCGCGCCCCAGCCTGGATGCCGTCCCGGAGAAGGTTGATATCGTGGACATCTTCCGGCGCTCCGAATTCGTGCCGGAAATCGTGGATCAGGCGATCCGCATCGGCGCCAAAGCCGTTTGGATGCAGGAAGGCGTGATCCACGAGGAGGCCGCGGCCAAGGCCCGCGCC
Organism: Bryobacterales bacterium; assembly: GCA_963734625.1. Classification (GTDB taxonomy): domain Bacteria; phylum Acidobacteriota; class Terriglobia; order Bryobacterales; family Bryobacteraceae; genus CAVTHW01. Next base: position 171,960 of record CAVTHW010000018.1, read on the forward strand.
GCCGGTCTGACGGTGGTAATGGACCGCTGCATCCTCAAAGAACACATGCGCCTGGCCCGCTAATCGGTCCGTTCAAACTCCAGCACGTCCCCCGCTTGCGTCCCCGTTTCCTTGATCGTACCCGGCGGCAGCTCTAGAACCGACTCCGCCCACAAGCAGAGCGACAGCCTGGCGGCCTTCATCTCCGGGCGAGCCTTCAGAACCTTCTTCTTCCGGTCGAGGAACAGCACGTCGATGGCGAACTTCATGCCGAACGTGTGGATGCCTTCGCAGGGGGCGATCCAAAGTCCCTGGCCCGGCGGAAGGCTGGTGTGTTTCAACAATCCGACGCGCCGCTTCCGGCTGGTATCGGCTATGTCGGCCTGCGTTGCCACCACGGTGTCGCGGGTGCGGTTCAGGATCTTGAGCGTGGCCATAGTGGAAACTAATCATCGTACTAGATTGGCGAGGCTGGCCGAAGTCTGTTAATCGTCCAGAGACCCCGAGCGCGTCTGGTTCTCTCCGAGGGACGGCTCGCGGAACTCTGAAAAGGCGGTTCGCCTCGTGCCCAGGCTGCGAATGGCCACTTTCGCATCGGCGACGCCCGTCAGGAACTTAATCAAGCCATCCTTGTCTCTCTTCGCGTTTGTTACACGGTACTTGGATTCATTCAAGGCCTGAAGTATGTCACGGTAGACGGGACTCAGGCGCCCTTCGATCCAGGTGTGAACACCCAAAGCAATTCGTGTATCGCTCGAAATGAGAATGACCCACTGCAAGGTTCCCGATTGCTTTTCGCGAACGTCGACCAGCATCTTCAGCTCATCGGGGCTCAATGAGATAGCCCCGACTACGGCCACGACCCCGTACGCCATCCCGCGCCACCAGGAGCGCTTGAAGTTGCGCGAGACAACTGCGCGCATCTCCGCCTCGAGCTCGCGAGCGCCGGCGAATTGCCGCCACTCATCAAAGAGTCCGACCACACGGTGGATATTGAGGTTGCGCAATTCCCAGAACGACCAACTGGGCTCATGGAGATCCTGGCGAGGGCGCAGGCCTCTGGGCGCGGTTGCGGAGGTAATGATCGAAGGCAAGTCCGCCTGGGACATGATCTGATTATCCGTATTACCAGGCCGCTCCGGCGATGAAGCGCGTCGAATCAGCAGCAGCTAGACGATGCCGTCGGCTGTGTCCGCCATTTGCGTAAACAGCTTGCCCATCCGGCGTGCATCCCGCGAACTGAGCCGGAGAGCGATTGGGTGCTTGTAGATCTCTTTTGAGCCCCCACGACTGAGATAGATCACGAACGAGGTGCAGCGGCTCTGCTTCCCAGGGTGGTAGGCAAATCCCTCGATCTGGCGTGTCCTTGCGGCTCCCTTACCGAAGAACGAGAGAATCTCGGGATCGATTTCCAAAGTCGCTTCTGACGGGTCCAGAGGTTTCACTTGGTTCGCCATAGGTATATTTTATCAATTCGCTTCATAGGCCCAGCGACTGGCTTCGACGGCCGATTAGCCTCTCGGCCGGGAACCGCAAGTTTCACTCCGGTGTCCAATCTAGCGAAGACCGAAGTGTTGCTCGCGGCACGGAGGCCGCATCGTATGAGTATTCTTGAGCCCAAGCCGGGAATTGGGTCAGGTTCCCTGAGCCGGCGCGCGCTGTTTTCCCATTCTCCCAGCCGGGGCATTGGGATGCCTGGCCTGTGCGCGGGCAGCGGCGTGCGCCCAACCCTCGCAGGCGGCGCCGGCCGTTCACAATTGGACCGAAAAGACCGATGTGACGTGGGAGGAGATGTTCCGCTTCGCTTATCAGAAGGATCTGATTCCTCTGCTTAAGGAATTGAGGGCGCAACTCGGACGTGAGCAGCTCGTCGGGATGCTGCAAAGTGCTTCCAACGAAGTGGTGCGAAAGAAGACGGCCGGGCGGCCGCCGGCGGTTCGCGACCTGGTGACCTTCGCCGCCAGCATGAAGAACATGCCGCCCCTCATCCAGCACGCGCTGGAAGCCGAGATTGTGGAACAGTCTCCGGAGGCATTCGAGTACCGCGTGAAGAAGTGCTTATGGGCCAAGGTCTTTCGCGACGAGGATGCCGCCGACATCGGCTATGCGATGGTCTGCTATCCCGACTATGCCGTGGCGAAGGGGCTCAACCCCAAATTGCAGCTCATCCGTACCAAAACGTTGATGCAGGGCGGCGACAGCTGCAGCCTGCGGTACGTGATGGAAGCCTGACCCGGTAACGCGTGCGGGCGCGGTGAGGACCCGCTCTCAGACCGCCCGCCGTGCGGCCAGTTCGGGTGCTGGCTTGCTTCGGCTCCAAATCCACCCCACAAAAGCTCCGAACAAAAAATTGGAGATGCTCACTTCGAAGAAGTGCGCCCAGCGGACCCAGTCCGGGAAGTAGGGATTGGGAGCCACCAGTGGCGCAACCCCGCTCAGGATGCTGAACGCTGCGCCTACAGCCACAGCGGCCTGCCTGCCCTCTAAGCGCATCATCCGGAGCAAGAGAAGGCAGAGTCCAATGAACACGGGGCCACGCAGCAGCAACCCTGAGCTGACGATTGTCGCCAGCGATGGTATCACCTGCGTGGCGTAGAACTCCCGGACCAGCGGAAAGATGATCAGGCCGGCGCCCAGGTACAACAACACATAAGCGAGGTCCGAAACAGCCACTCTCCAGACCCAGCCCACCGGCGACCGCGGCGCCAAAGGCAAGGGCTCCGTGGCAGCCGAGCCGGGTCCCTTCGCAAAAAGCACCGCCCAAACGGGAGCGACCGCGCCGTAGGTAACCAGCGCGCTGAGGATCGAGCGAAGCCCCTGTATGCCCGAGTTGGTGAGGAAGAAGACGGCCTCCACGATATTCACGAACTGCAGGCCGAACAGCACCGCGAAGAGAGCCGACCCAAGGCGGAGTCCTCTCCACCCTGAGCGCGTGGCCAAGTACCAGAGCACCGCGGCGAAGAGTAAGTCCGGCCCGAGCGACCACGCGAAGGCGCCGGGTGAGATAGCCGGCCCCTCCGGTATCAATAGCGCCGCGATGCGGCGAGTCGCCGCCAGGGCGGCCCAGCCCAACAGTATCGGTCGAATGCTCCTAATGAGCGTCATGACTTTCCCTTGGTCCGGCTCGGCTGCAACATCGCGACGACGCGCCGGGTCCAGCCAATCCGGGCCTGATAGCTTTCAATCCCGCTCTCCAGGGCGGCCCGCCCCGTTAGAGACACATCGCCGGGAAAAGATGCCAGGTGTTCCTTCAGCAACGAGACGTAGGAGCTCAGCTCGACGTCAAGCGCCTTCAGGAACCCGGCGATTTGCCCCCTGGAGAGGATCTGGTCCATGAACGCAAACCGGAGCATCAGTTCCTCGGTTCCCCTGATCACGTCGTCGCGACCCACGGGCTTCTCTAACCATTCCTTGAGCTCGCCCAACCCAGCCGGTGTGATGCGGAATACTTTCCGGCGCCGCATACCAGATCCCTGCTGGATGCGGCCTCTGACGTGGCCCCGTTCCTCCAGACGCCGCAAGGCAGGGTAGATCGAACCGGGGCTCTCGCTGAAAGACATGAACGGTGTCTCGGCGAAGATCTTCCGGAGGTCATAACCCGTCCGAGGCCTCTGGTGCAGCAGTCCAAGAAGGGCGTATCCGAGGGTTGTCATCGGGCGATTCATAGTACGTTACGTATTATATCGTTTAGCACTGTGGTCTGTAAAGATCGTCCTTCGCACTTCCTGGTCGAATCCCGACACCACCCTTACGCGGGACCTGCATACTCAAGGAACACATGCGCCTGGCCCGCTAATCGGTCAACGAGTATGCAATTGACCGTGGGGCAGGCCATCTAGACTGCGGACCCACTCTCCAGCGGGTCCAGCCGGCCGGAAGGCCGGCTGCGGGCAGGATTGCCCGCCCCACAAGAACAGGCAGAATTTCGGCAGCACTGCTCTAATCGGTCTGTTCAAACTCCAGTACGTCCCCCGCTTGTGTCCCCAGCGGCAGGCTAGTGTGTTTCAACAATCCCACGCGCCGCTTCCGCTGGTATCGGCGATGTCGGCCTCGGTGGACAGCACGGTATCGACTACCGGGTCCCCGCCGGAAGTCCCGGCCGTATTCGCGGCCCTACCCCGCCCATGTCGATCTTCTTCCAACCGAGCTTCCAGACGGGCGATTCCGGCAGCACCGTGAAATCGTAGGTGGCGGGGTTGGCGAACATCGGGTCGGCGATCAGAGAATCCGCGTCTTGCCCGCGCTCGCGCCAGGCTGCCAGGTCCGAGCCGGCGAAGATAACGGACCCGCCACGCGCGTCCCAGTACACGTTCCGGTTCATCTTGAACTGGCTGCCCGCCCAGTTGCTGCCTAGCAGCGAGCCCGAATCGTAATATACGATGTTGCCTTCGAACGTGAACGAAAGATGCGGCTCGGCGCGCGTGCGCATCAACTGGTATTCCTGGCCGAACGCGAAGATGTTGTTGCGCACCACGTTTTCGCGCCCGTAGTGCTGGTGGAAGGGCGCGCTCTTGGTGCGGTAAACGACATTGTTCTCGATGATGATGCCGGTGGAGCCCTCGTCCGGGTAGATGCCCCATCCGCCGTAAGTGAAGGCATACACGTCGTGGATCAGGTTGTTGCGAATCGTGGTGTGGGGCTGCATGCCGAGCGTATAGATGGCTCCCATGTCGCTCATCATGGCCTTGCCGATGTGGTGCAGGTGGTTGTACTCGATGCGGTTTTCGTCGCACTGGTTGGGCGCGTATCCCCACGTCCAGCCGGCCGAAATGGCGGTGTAGAACAGGTCGCGGATCTCATTGTGCGCTACCGTGTTCCGGCTGCTCTGCCCGATCCACACCCCGATGGCCGAAGGATAGATCCATCCCAGGTCGTGCAGCGCGTTGTCCACAACTTCATTTTCGAAGCTTCGCTCCGCCTCGTTGGCCCGCTGCGCCGTCTCACCGATCCTGACTCCCCCCGCCCCCATATCGAAGATCTCGGTGCCGGTCACGCGGTTCCGCCGACAGCCGCGCCCGAACCACACGGCGTATCCGCCGGACTGCGTGAAGACGCAATGGTCGATGGTGACGCCCTCCGCGCCCGTCGCCTCAAACGCCGAGGGCGCCAGCATGGCCGCCTGCTTCTCCGCGTAGCCGTTGGCCCTCATGGTGGCGTCACCGTGCCGGAAATCGAGGCCGCGGAACGTCATGTTGCGCACCAGCGCTCCCGCTTCCGGTCGGCCTTCGAGACGGACCAGTTGGATGAGCGCTGGCGCGATTACCGCGTCGCGCGCCAGGTCCTCGCCCTCCACCGGCCGGTAGAAAACGGTCTTGGCTGCGCGGTCCCAGCGCCATTCGCCCGCTGAATCGAGCGCGTCCGGCGCGTTCTCGATCCAGTGACGCGCGTCCGTCTCCCTATTGGACGCGGTCGGGTTCCCGGCCAGCCGCGCGGTGTGCGTCTCCGGGTTGACCTCAAGGATGGGCATGCGGATTTCCGCCCAAGCCAGCAGCGCCACTACTTCGGCACCGCTCCCCGCCCATTCCTTGCGGATGTCGTCGCCGCGATATTTCAGCAGGAAGGGCTTGTCCTGCGAACTGGGTCCGTCGATCCGATAGAAGCCGTTATTAGGAGTGCGCGCGCGCGTCGCCCGCCGCCCGTTCACGAACAATTGCCGGAACTCCCAATCCGCCGGCGCGGACCATATGTTGCCGGGACCTTTCTGCCAGGCCTCGATGCGCCGCCCGCCGCTGAGGATAGGCCGCTCTCCGGCGTACGCCGCGTAGGTCACGTCGGAATCCTCCGGCGCGAGCACGAACGTCTCGGGAAGGAAGTAAAAGCCTCCGCGCAGCAGCACCGTTTCCGGCCCGGCGGTTCCCGCCCGGCGCGCCGCGCGAATGGCGTCGCGTGCTGCGGCGATGGATGGCAGGGGCCGGTCGATCGTACCCGGCGCCCCCGCGCGTCCGTCAGGCGAGACGTACAGCGTGCCCGCATGCGCGCCGGCCGTGGCCGCCAGCATCATCGCCACGAGGCCCGCGCCTCGCTCCAACCACCGTGTGATCATCTCGTCACCTCTTCTTCTGGCCTGCCTGCATTCGAGTTTACGACGAAGATGTCATCCAGGGTTTTCGCCTCCTGGCCGCCTTCTCGATCGCGCGACCGTCGAAGACTTGCGCGTAATCCGTACGATCACAATTTCGCGACAAGTGTTTTCCCTTTGTCTTCAGCCTCTTCGGAGCAGCCCGGCCCCACGGCATTCGATTCCGCGCGCCCAAAAGGACCGGCTCTTCCCCGCGTGATACCCTGAGATGTAGACGCGCTCCCCTCCTGGAAACAAGGCTTGAAAGTAGGATTCGTCAGCTTGGGTTGTCCCAAAAACCTCGTCGATACTGAGGTCATGATGGGCGTGTTGGTGTCGCACGGCCACGAGCTTACACCCGAGCCTCGCGACGCCGACGCGATCGTTGTAAACACTTGCAGCTTCATTGGCCCCGCCCAGCAGGAATCGGTCGACACCATCCTCGAAATGGCCGAGTTCAAGCGGACCGGCCGGGCCGCCAGGCTGATCGTGGCCGGCTGCCTGGTGGAACGCTACCGGCAGGAGATCCGCGAGCAGATTCCCGAAGTTGATGCGATCGTCGGCACCAACGACATCGAGGAGATTGTGGCCGCTTGCGAGGGGACGCCGCCTGTTCGGCACGCCAACCGGCCCTACCTGTATCACGAGCTGACGCCGCGCATTCGGACTACCCCCCGCCACTACGCCTACATCAAGATCGCCGAAGGCTGCGACCACCCCTGCACGTTCTGCGTGATCCCGCAGCTCCGCGGCGAGTTCCGCAGCCGCCGTCCCGATTCGGTCGTGGCCGAAGCGGCGGGCCTGTTCGCCCAAGGGGTCCGCGAGATCAATCTGATCGGCCAGGACACCACCTCTTATGGCGAGGACCTGGGTCTAAAGGACGGTCTGGCGCACCTGCTCGAGCGCCTGGCTCGCATCGAGACGCCCAGCGAAAAGTGGATCCGCTTCCTTTACGCCTATCCCAACCGGGTCACAGGAAAACTGCTGGACACCATAGCCGAGCACGCGTCGCTGGTGAAGTACGTCGACCTGCCGCTGCAACACGCCAGCGCCTCCGTGCTCAAGCGCATGCGGCGCGGCGCCTCGGGCGGCATCTTTCTGAAGCTCCTGGAGCGCATCCGGCGCACCATCCCCGGCGTGGCCATCCGGACCAGTATGATCGTCGGCTTCCCCGGCGAATCCGACGAGGATTTCGAGGAGCTTTGCCGCTTCGTCGAAGCGGCACGATTCGACCACTTGGGCGTCTTCACTTACTCGGACGAAGACACCAGCCGCAGCTTCCGTCTGGACGGCAAGGCCGGCCGGGGGACGATCTATAATCGCAGACGGCGTCTAATGTCGATCCAGAGGAAGATATCGAAAGCCTTGGGCCGGCGGCGCATTGGCCAGGAGGTCGATGTTATGGTCGAAGGGCCGAGCCGTGAGACCAGTCTATTATGGGAAGCCCGCCTGGCGACGCAGGCGCCGGAGATTGACGGCCTTTGCCTGATCAACGATCTCGAGGGCGCCAAACCCCGGCCCGGCGATATTCGGCGTCTGCGAATCACAGAGGCGCACGATTACGATCTGGTGGGGACGCTGCTGAAGGGGGACCGGCCGTTTGCCATCATATGAAGTGCCCCATCTGCAAAAAGGAAGTCGCGCTGGACGATCCGCACGCGCCGTTCTGCGGTGAGCGGTGCAGGCTCATCGACCTGGGGAACTGGGCCAGTGACAAGTACGTGATTCCAGTACCCCTCACCGACGAGACCGAACCGGAGGAAGGCCAGGAGCCGGAGAATGAAAAGTAGAGCGGGCAAGTGGCTGGCCGCGCCGATCGCCACCTGTCTGGGCCTGGGGTATTCCCCGTTCGCTCCCGGAACCGTTGGCTCAATCGGCGCGTTGGCGGCCGCCATGGTGCTCTGGGAACACCACGGCTGGACCCAGGCCGGCTTCGCGCTGCTGGCCGCCGCGTCGTTAATTCCCGGCATTTGGGCGTCGCACGTGTTCGCCTCCGAAAGCGGGCAGAAGGACCCGTCCAGGGTGGTGGTGGACGAAGCCATAGGGCAATGGGTGACGCTCGTGGGCGCCGCCCGGTACAACTGGAAGAGCTGGCTGGCGGCGTTCATTCTCTTCCGTTTGTTCGACATTTTGAAGCCGCCTCCCATCCGGCAGGCGGAGAAGCTTCCGGGTGGGATCGGAATCGTCGCCGACGATGTGGTGGCAGGCTTGGCCGGCGCGCTTGTGTTGTACGCGGCGGGATGGTTCAATCTTTATTGACTATGGCGATTCGCAAAGACACTGGCGCGGGGCCTCGGATCGAACGGGTTTCACCCGAGGCCGCCATCGCGGGAGGAGAAGTACAGGTTCGCGGCTCCGGCCTGAGCAAGGCGGCGACACCGCGAGTGATGCTCGGCGATACCCAGGCGCATGTCATCATCGGTTCCGATTCGCTGGTCATCGTTCGCGTGCCGGATGGCGCCGCGGCGGCGAAACTGACGATTGGGAACGGGGCTGGCAAGAGCGCTTCCTGGCCCTGCCAGATCGGAACGCGGATCGCCGACAGTTTGCATCCCGTCGCCAATCCGGTCGTGGACGCGCAGGGCAACGTTTATAGCACGCTCAGCGGCTCCAGGGGCCAGAAGACGCCGGTCGCGGTCTACAAGATCGATCCGCGCGGCGAGGTTAAGCCTTTCATACCGGATCTGATGAACGCCAGCGGCCTGGCTTTCGATCGTGAAGGATCGCTGTTCGTTTCGAGCCGGTTCAACGGTATAGTCTATAAGGCCGCGGCGGACGGCAGCCTGTCGGTCCACGTGGAAGGCATGGGAGTCGCCACTGGGATAGCCTTCGACGCGGAAGGCGGCCTGTACGTCGGCGACCGCAGCGGCACCATTTTCAAGATCGGTCCGGAGCGCCAGATTTACGTCTTCTCCACGCTGGAGCCGTCCATCTCCGCCTATCACCTGGCGTTTGGGCCGGGTGGCTACCTGTACGTGACCGGGCCCACCACTTCCAGTTTCGATTCCGTACATCGCATCTCGCCGGCCGGGACGGCGGAGGTTTTCTATCGCGGGCTCGGCCGTCCGCAAGGGATGGCGTTCGACGCCGAGGGCCGCCTCTACGTTTGCGCGTCGCTCGGCGGGCGCAAAGGTATCGTGCGTTTCGACGCGGATCGCACGCCCGAACTGTTCCTGTCCGGGCCCAACATCATCGGCCTGGCGTTCACTCCTTCCCGATCCATCGTGGTTGCCACCACCAGCCTGCTCTATCGCGTGGATGTGAATATCAAGGGCCGGCCGCTCCCCTAAATGGACGCCGAGATTATCGCTGTTGGCTCCGAATTGCTGACCCCCGAGCGGCTCGACACCAACTCTCTGTTTCTGACCGGAGAGCTCAATGCGCTGGGCGTGGAGCTCGTCGCCAAGATGGTGATCGGCGACAACGTGGCGCGCCTGGAGCAAGCGGTGCGCGGCGCGATATCGCGCGCCGATATCACGATCCTCACCGGCGGCCTGGGCCCCACCGAAGACGACCTGACGCGGGAGGCCGTGGCCGCGGCGCTCGGCCTCGAGCTCAGCTACCACCCCGAGATTTGCGAATCCATCGAGCAGCGGTTCCGCCGGATGAACCGTAAGATGGCCGAGATCAACCGGCGTCAGGCTTTCTTGATTGAGGGAGCCGAGGCGCTGCCCAACCCCAACGGCACCGCCCCAGGCCAGTGGATCGATTTGGCGGGACGGGTTGTGCTGCTGCTCCCTGGCCCGCCGCCTGAACTGAAGCCCATGTTCCTGGACCATTGTCTGCCGCGCTTGCGGCGGATACTGCCCAAGCTGGTGATACGGACGCGCTGCTACCGTGTGGCCGGCATGCCGGAATCGGATCTGGATCAGCTCATCGCACCGGTTTACAAGCCCTATGCAAACCCGGCCACAACCATCCTGGCCGCGCCGGGCGACATCCAGATTCACTTGCGCGCGCGCTGCGGGGCGGAGGCGGAAGCCGAGGCGCTGCTGGCCGAGGTGGGCGGCAAGATCGAGGCCCTGCTGGGCGACAGGATCTACTCCCGCCACGGCGAGCCGCTGGAGGAAGTGATCGGGCAGCGGCTCCGCGCCCGCGGCGAGACCCTGAGCGTCGCCGAGAGTTGCACCGGCGGCCTGCTGGCGGAGCGGATCACCTCTATCCCCGGCAGTTCCGACTACTTCATTGGCGGTTTCCTGGTCTACGCAAACCTGATGAAGACCAGCCTGCTGGGCGTCGAGGCGGCGCTGATAGAAGAGCACGGCGCGGTCAGCGAATCCGTAGCCGAAGCCATGGCCGCCGGCGCGCGGAGCCGCACGGGCTCGGCCTACGCGCTGGCCATCACCGGGGTTGCCGGGCCGGGTGGCGGCTCCGACGCCAAGCCCGTCGGCACGGTTGTGATCGGACTCGCGGGGCCGGAGGGATGCCGCTCCGACCGCTTCCGCTTTCTCGGCAACCGGACGCGCGTGCGCGCGCTCTCCGCCCAGTCCGCTCTCGACCTGCTGCGAAAAGTCCTCGAGTGAATTGGTGGGTGAGCCGCCGCGTAGATATGGCCACAATCGTCGGACGGCCTGGCTCGATCCGGGCTCTGCATATACAGCCAGAAAAGGGTCTCAAACTCCGTAATCTGGCATATAATCGACGGTGGGCTGGAACCGAGGAGGAGGGGCTGCGCCGGGTGTACGGCGAACGATACGTGGTCTATCGGGACGCCGTGAAGCGTCTGGCCCCGCCGTTCTTTTGACCCAGGAGACTAGTGATGATCGAAGCGCTGGTTGTGACGTTTTTCCCCTTGGCTTTCCTTGCCGTTCTGTTTACCAGCGGCCAACTGCTCCGGCGCAGGCAGATCGACCCGGACGGAGACGCTCCCATCGGCAGAAAGCTGTTCTATGCCAGCAAGTACATGATCATTGTCGCGTGGACGGCAGTGGTGCTGGATAGCTGGGGCGTCAATGTCTCTTTCTTCAATGCACCGGCGTCGCTCAAGAAGCTGGCTCTTGGCCTGTGGGCTTTAGGGTTCGTACTGATGTTCATTGGGAGGTTCGGGCTGGGAAGCTCCTTCCGTATCGGGAGCCCCAGGGAGAGCACGCGCTTGAGAGTGGATGGATTGTTCCGTGTTAGCCGCAACCCGATGTACCTGGGCGTGTATTCCACCCTTCTTGCCACAGTCCTCCGCACCTGGAATCCGGTTCTGCTCCTGGTCGCCGCCTTCATAGCCGCCGTTCACCACAGAATTGTCCTTGCCGAAGAGACTCACCTTCGGTACGCGTTTGGCGAAGAGTACGGAGAGTATTGCAGTCGGGTGAGGCGGTATCTTTAGAATTGCGGTTGCTACCGATTTCTCTCCGCGCAGCGGATTGACTGCCCCAAAGCCCGGGACTATGCTGAGCGCATGGAGGTGCTGGGATGAGACGTTTGGCGGTGGTCTTGTTTGCCTTGGTGTCGCTGCTTCCACTAAGGCCGGCTTCCGGACCGCTGAGCCCGGAACAGAAGGCATGGCTGTCGCACGCCGAGCGCTACCAGAAGAGCGGTTGGATCTATCTGCGGATCGAGGGTGAGCCCCGCGAACGCGGCTTCCAGCACGGCTACCTGCTGGCGAAAGAGATCACCGAGGGGCTGCGCGTCCGCCGGGAGCTCTGGAAGCACACCAGCGGAATGGACTGGGAATGGCTTGTGGCTAAATCCAAAGCAATGTTTACGCCCAAGGTCGATCCCGAGAGCCTGGCGGAGATCGACGGCATCGTTGAGGGTCTGGCGGCGGCCGGCAATCCTTCCAGCAGGGATGAGATGGTGGCGTTCAACGGCTGGATCGAACTGCTCGGGTACTGGTGGCCGGAGGAGAAGAAGAAGCTCGGTCTGCAATCGCCGGATCCGCCCAAGCAGGGGTGCAGTTCCTTCATTGCCACGGGAAGCATGACGGCCGGCGGCGGAATCGTGCTCGCGCACAACACCATGAGTTCTTACCCCGAGGCCGACGCGAATGTGATCCTCGACGTGGCGCCCGCCAGGGGCCACCGAATCCTGATGCAGACCACTCCCGGGTGGATTCACAGCGGGACCGATTTCTTCATTACCAGCGCGGGGCTGGTGGGCTCGGAGACCACCATTGGCGGCTTCAACGGCTTTGACGAGAAGGGAATACCCGAGTTCGTGCGATTCCGGCGCGCCACCCAGGACGCCTCCTCCATCGACCAGTGGGCCTCCATCATGAAGCAGGGCAACAACGGCGGCTACGCCAACGCCTGGCTGATCGGCGACGTCAACAGCAACGAAATCGCGCGGCTGGAACAGGGACTGCGAACCACCGCATTCGAGAAGAAACGCGACGGTTATTTCACCGGCTCCAACATCGCCGAGGACCTGAAGGTGCTGCGTCTGGAAACCGAAATGAACAGCGACGACATCCGTGACAACGCTGTGGCGCGGCGCGTGCGCTGGAAGCAGTTGATGCAGGAGTTCAGCGGGAAGATCGATGTGGAACTGGCCAAGCGGTTCGAAGCCGATCACTACGATGCGACCCTACTGAAAGTCAACCCTGGGAGCCACTCCTTATGCGCGCATGCGGACCTGGATCCCCAGCCCGGCTGGTCGCAGGGGGTGCCTTTCAGCCCGGGCGGCACGTTCGATGCAAAAGTAGTGGATTCCAGGATGGCGAAGCAGATGGCCTTCGCGGCTCGTTGGGGCTCCGCGTGCGGCATCGCCTTCGACGCGCGCAAGTTCCTCGCGGCGCATGCGCAGTTCGACTGGATGGAAGGCATTCTTAAGGACAGACCAACCCAACCGTGGACGGAGTTTCGGGCAGGCAGCAAGAAGTAGCGAGGAGTGTCGTTCAGACCGAGGGGGGGCGCCAGGGAAGATCTGGGTGGCCGTTCCGGTCCATCCAGCCCGCGCCCAGTTTCCGGAAACACCACATACCGACAACTGATCGGACTGGGGGCATGAAGGGTCTTCGGGCAATCACCGGCCGTGTGTCGACACGGCGCGACACTCTGTATGCGTGTGCGAAGGCGCGAAGCATGAAAGTCGATTGGGGGCTGCGTGCAGACGTCCGCCCGGGGTCCGCTCAGAGTGGAGCGAAGGAATGGCTAAGTTCAACTGGCGCTTCGAAAGCCGTTTCAGCGTTTCGCCTCGCCTGCAGGCGTTTGTCCGGTTCCCAGCACTTCGATACATCGCTGCACATTGAGGTCCCTCACGTCTCCACCACCGAAGCTTTCGACCAGCATGGCAGTCCCCTCGGGCATAATGTCGGTCCATCCATACCACAAACGAAATGTAGTATCCCTCGGCAACGAGCTTGGCAACAATGACGGCAAAATCTTCCGATCCTGATCGCTCATGATTTCGTCTTTTGCGCGTTTCTCCACGGCATACACGAGGTACACCCTGCCCGGCTCCGGTGGGCGTGACCAACTGCAGGGATTGTACAGCAAGGTCGTAGCCTCGTACAGAATCAGAGTGTTCGCGGGAGAACCCTTCCAGTACTCATTGACGCGGAACTTGACAGCGTAACGCTTTGCGGCCATGTCGGACCGTTCCGGCAGCGCCGTTCTTTCGATGACCGTGCCCCGGAAAACGATTGTGGCTTCTGCCATCCTGGTCTTGGCGTTTGCCGGGTCGGGTACAACGATGGTGCACGGCAACGCGGTCGTGCTGAGGAGCAACAGCGTGAACGCAGCGGCGCGAATCACGTCCACAATGCCTCCCCTCGCATCTCGTTCCTATTAGGGCTCGCCCTACGGAGAGTATACAACCAAATCGTCTCGCCGGTTCCGCAAGAATGCCGCTGCCGCACCGTAGAGTTCTTAGTGGTGTCCATCCGTTTGTGCGGTTCGGAGTAGACTCAGGGCATATGACACCGGATCGGCCGATCCCCGTATGGGATTCCCGGGCATCGTTTTTCCGGCTAGGCTTCACGGTTGTTAGGTTCCTCGCCGCCCTTCGTCTGGTTGTGGCACAGCCATCTCCTCCAGTAGCCGGCTTGCTCCAGCAATTCGAGAACACCAAAGTGTTCTGGCAACAGGTCGAGGTTGCGAAGGCAATCGTCGCCGCAAGAGATGCCAGCATTCTCCCGAAACTCGAGCCGTGGCTTACTCACCAGGACCGGCACTTGAGAGGAAACGCCGGGCTCGTCTTCGCCGGTCTCGGAGACTCCAGAGGGTTTGACGTGATCACGGCCATTCTCGATGACCGCTCGGAGAGGCCGGTCACGCAGGGAATCCCCGCTGGAAACCCCAGTTCTAGGGCGCAGATTAGATCGGATCGTTACTATGCGGCGCACCTGCTGGGTGATTTGAAGGACCCCCGTGCGGTCCCTATTCTCGTGCCTCTCCTGAAGGATGCGGATGTCAACTGGATCGTGCCGTGGTCGCTCGGGCAGATCGGCGATAAGTCCGCGATTGACCCGCTGATCGCAACTCTGAGCGACAAGGATGCGAGCATGCGGGTTCTCGCCATCCACGCTCTTGTCGAACTCAAGGCCACCGAGGCGTTGCCTAAGCTCCGCCAGTTGCTCGGAGATACCGAAAAATGCAAGTTCGACAAACTGGAATCGGTCGCCGAGGCCGCCCAGGTTGCAATCGCCAAACTGGAGATACTCCCCCAGCGATAAGAACTGGACTAACCGGCGCCTTACCGGAACATTTGCGGCGCAACTTCGTTCAGGTGGAACCGCCAGATGTTCCATTCGTGCCGGCCGTCGGTTATCCGGAAGATATGCTTGATCCCTTTGGCGGTGAGCGTGGCATCCAAGGCCTTCGCCCCCGAAAGCGCGAAGTCATCCTTGCCGGCTCCCACCCAAAGCAGCTTGATCTTCTTGTTGGTGGCCACGGCGTTCGCGAAGAAACCCGGATAGGTCTGATCCGCGTTCTGCGCGCCCGCGCTCATGACCACAATCGAATGGAAAAGGTCCGGGTTGGCGAAGCCTATAGCGACCGTCTGCCCGCCGCCCATCGACAGTCCGCCGATAGCCCGGTTGTCGGCGCCCTTGGCCGTGCGGAACTTCTTCTCGACGAATGGAATCACGTCTTCGAGCAGGTCCTTGGCGATGGCGCTGGTCTGCTGCCCGCCAGCCGGAGCGGCGGCGGCGGCCGGCTTCTCGGGCCCCAGGCCAACGCCCTGCCGCGCATAGCCCAGGGGATTGACGATGATCATCGGCTTGGCTTTGCCCTCGGCGATGAGATTGTCGAGGATGTAGTTGGCGCGGCCAGTCAGCACCCAGCTCGACTCGATGTTGCCCGAACCGTGCAGCAGGTAGAACACCGGATAGCGCTGGCTGCCCCGGTCGTATCCCGGCGGCGTGTAAATCCACAGCGTGCGCGGCGCGCCGATGGTCTTCGACTCATACGTCTCGATTCGCACCGTGCCGTGCGGCACCGGTTTTGCGTCGTAAAAAGTGAGGCCGTCGGCCGGCACTTCCACCAAACTGGCCGGCGGGAAGTTGCCAAACCCGATCTTCACCGACGGATTTTGCGGGTCCATGGCGACGATTCCGTCGACGCGCAACTGATAGTTATAGACATCCGGCGCCAGCGGCCCGATCGTGGCGGTCCACACGCCGTCGGCTCCTTTGGTCATCGGATGCTCCTTGCCGTCGATCTCACCGATGACGATCACTTCCTTCGCATTGGGAGCGCGGAAGCGAACCGTGAAAGTGCGATCCGCGTTCACTTGCGGGGACACCACCGCGGGTCCGCGCCCTGCGCCGCCACGAGCGCCGGCAGCCGGCGGCCCCGCGGGCGCCTGAGCGCTGGCCACCCCGGCCATTAGCATAAAGACGGCCAAGCCACAGAGGGTTCTTCTGATACGCATCTCGAGTGCCTCCTGAACCTTTATGTTGTACCGGAATCGAAGTTGTAAAACAAGGTCCGATTTGACACCCCCTGAACCGGGTAGTAACGTTTTACAGAGGTCGTGACGCAAAAGACGGAGGTCTTCGGGATGGGCAACCAGTTGTCCAGACGCTATTTTTTCTACGGAACCCTCTTGGCGGGGGCAGTTCCGAGGGGTGGTTTCGGCAGCGTCCCCTCACTGTCTGCCTTGGGTTTCAAGTCGTATCTCGACAAGTTGAATATCGCCGGGATTGGGGTTGGAGGCAGGGGCGCGCAGGATCTGTCCCCAATCGCTACCAGCGAGAACGTCGTGGCGCTGTGCGACGTGAACGAAACCTACGCGACCAAGACGTTCAAGACATACGATAAGGCGAAAACCTACGCGGACTTCCGCCGGATGCTGGACGCGGAAAGCAAGAACCTCGATGGGGTGGTGATCGCCACCCCCGACCACAGCCATACTCCCACGGCCCTGGCCTGCATGCAGCGCGGGCTGCACGTCTATTGCGAGAAGCCGCTGACGCGCACGGTGTGGGAAGCGCGCCTGCTGCGGGACGCGGGCAATAAGTACAAGGTCGCCACGCAGATGGGCAACCAGGGGTTCTCGCACGAGGGCACCCGCACGTGCTGTGAAATCCTCTGGTCCGGCGATATCGGCAGCGTCAAGGAAGTGCATTCCTGGACGGGTTTGATTTATGGTGGCAGGGTCGATTTGAAGGGAGTACCGCCGCCGGAAGAGGCGGTGCCGGCGGGTCTGAATTGGGACATATGGTTGGGCACCGCGGAAGCGCGTCCATATTACTCGGAGATGTTCCGGCGGTGGCGCAATTTCATCGACTTTGGGACGGGCGGATCGCTCGGGGATTGGATTGTGCATTGCCTCGGTCCGGCGCATCTGGCCCTGCAACTGGATAAGGCGGCGCCCACCAGCGTGGAGTGCGTGGCGATCAACGATAAGAACCAGTGGATTTGGCCGTTGGGCGCGCAGCTCCGATACGAGTTCCCGGCCCGCGGGGCCATGCCTCCCGTGACCATCAACGTGTACCAGAACATGCGCGGCGACGTGAAATATCCGGACGGCATGGCGGAGAACGAGAGGCTCTTTCCTCCCGCGAACAACCTGGCGGAAAGGAACCGGCCCGCCGCGCCGGAGCCTACCCGGCGGATGACGCCGAGCGGTGCGGCCCGGCGCGGAACCGGGCCAGTTGGTCCCGGCGGTGCGGCGGCGGCTCCCCCGGTCATCCCGCCAGTCGACCGAACACGGATTCCCGGCAACGGAACCCTGTTTGTCGGGGACAAAGGTTATATGTCTACCACCGAGCGCGGCGAGGGCGTCTGGCTGCTGCCGGCTTCCAGATGGCAGGAGTATCAGCTTCCTCCGCAGATCCTGCCGCGCTCGGTGAGCCACCAGCAGGATTGGGTGCGGGCCTGTAAGGGCGGCGCACCGGGGTGCTCGAACTTCGACATTGCCGTGCCTTACATCGAGTGGCTGGTCCTAGGCGCCATCGCTCTGCGCGTGCCAGGCAAGCTGCTGTGGGACGCCAAGAACATGCGCTTCACGAACAACAACGAGGCCAACCAGTACCTCAGGCCCTATATCCGCAAGGGCTGGGAGCTGAGACTGTAGGCTAAGGCGAGGCGGCGGGAGCACCCACCTCAATGTAATCGAAGGCGGCGCGTTCAGGGCCGCCGGCTACGCCTTCCAACCGGATCTCGTCGCCGGGCCGGAGGGCGACACCTTCGATGACCCGGCGCGTGGAAGACGCCCCGTCGATCTTCCTCGACGGCAGGCGGTCGCTCGCGTCCCACTCGTCAATGAGTTGCCGGCCAACCGATAGCCGGAAGTGAGAGACGCCGTCGCTACGGTCGAAGTACTGAGTGCGCAGCGCGTACCAGCCCGCTGCACCGTCGAACTTGAAACTCGCGGCGCACTGGGCCACCGGGCACTCGACAGCCAGGCCACCCGAGGCCGTCTCCCAGGGAGTGGCGGGCTTGGCGACATAGCCCTCGAGCTGCATCGATTCGGCCTCGAACCGCCCCGGATAGCGGCCGGCGCGGCCGCGCGCATCGGGGATGCCGGAGGTGCGCAGAAACCAGTTCACCACGGAGTCGCGCCACACGACTGCGCTACCCGCTTGGTAGTCGAGCTGCTGGAGCGCCTCGCCGTAACGGCGCTCGTCGATAAGGCCGCGCAGAGACTTCCACTGCTGGACGTAGCCGGCGGCAGCCTCCGCACCGTCATAGTGCGAATCGTAGATGTACTGAATCACGCTCTTTCCCGAATGCAAGACCTGCGTGTAGGGAACATGATGCATGAAAAGCAGCAGATCATCGGGACAGGTGGCCTGCGATTCGTAGCGGCGCGCGACCTCCGGCCTGAACTGCCCGATGAAGCCGGTGCCTGTGGTCACTGTCCGGTCCATGCCCACGCCGCGCTCGTCGGCCCGGTGCCATTGGCCCCAGCCATTGCGCTCTGAAGCTTCCACGGCCGGCCCGTAGTGCGTGCCTGTGATTTCGGTGAGGGTCTGCAGACCCAGCGGGCCGGTATAGTCCTCGTAATTGCGCCAGGAGGAAAGCTGCATCCCGACCACCGTCGCCAGAACCTTGGGGTCGTCGCCAAATGTCAGGCGAGTCCATTCCCCGGCAATCCGGCCGGCATCCAGGTCCGGATTCCAGGTCAGCCGGCCGAACGCATAGAGATTGGCTTGGGAGAAATGGTTGCCTGTCCAGTTGTCATCCATGCCCACATTGGCCACGCCCACCAACCCTCCAGTGGGACGTTGGAAGACTTTGCCCGCCACCAAAGCCTTGACCGGTGTGCCGGATCCGCGCGCGTAGAGGTCGAAATCGAGCGTCTCTTTCCACCAGGGCGCCAGGTAAACGAGGTGTCGCGCCTGCCCCATGTATTCCTGCGTTATCTGCAGTTCGATCGCCTGGTTGGTCTTCTCCAGCGCGCCGAACAGCGGTGACGCCGGCTCGCGCACCTGGAAGTCGATGGGGCCGAGCTTGGTTTGGATCACAACGTTGTCGTCGAACCGGCCGTCCAGGACCTGAAAGTTGTCGTATGCCGCGCGGGCCCGGTCGTTCTTCGGGTTGCGCCAATCCATGTTGTGGTCATAGACAAAGCCCCGGTAGAAGAGCAGGCCGCCGTGTGGCTTTAGCGCGCGCGCGATGACGTTGGCTGCGTCGGCATGAGTCCGCCCGTATACTGAAGGTCCCACGCGGCCCTCCGAATCCGCCTTCAGAACGAAACCGCCCAGGTCGGGGATGGCGCGGTAGAGCTCGTCCACCTTGGCCGTCCACCAGGCCGCGACGCGCGAATCGAGCGGATCGAAGGTGTCGAGCCCGCCCAGAGTCCTGGGGCTTCCGAAGTCCACCGAAAGAACCGGACGGACGCCCCACGGACGGAAGACCGCGGCGACGCGCTCCAACTGCGGCAGAAACTCGGGGCCGAGTACGCGAGGATTAGCGTTGACATTGTTGATGGAGCAGCCATTGATGCCCAGCGACGCCAGCAGCCGCGCGTACTCGCCGGCGCGCGTGAGGTCGCCGCGGATGGCGCCGTTTTCGAAAAAGACAGACCGGCCGCCGTAGCCGCGCTCGATGGAACCGTCTACGTTGTCCCATTGATTCACCCAGCGGATGGGGGCGTAGGGAGTCTGCACTTCGTCAACCGCGTCGACCGGCTCGTGAAATGCAATCTTGCGCAAGAGCGCAAACACACCATAGAGCACACCGCGGGGATTGGCGGCGGTGATCACGGTGTAACGGGCGCTGCCGCTGGCGACTGTGCGCAGACGGTATGCGTCCTCGGCCAGCTCGCCCGCAATACCAAGTGATGGCGCCCCCTTCCGGAGCGAATCGATGGTCCCGATTACGATGGCGTTTTCGCCAGCCAGGCGAGGTTCCACCCGCAGGGTCCTGGACAGCATGCCGCGAACGCCGCGCAGGAGCTCCTGCCGTGCGCTTTCGATGAGCGGGGAATCGCCGAACGCAGTCACCACGGCCGGCAGGGTGGCACGGTACTGCCGCGCTGCAGCCTCGTCCAGCGCGGCGTAGCGCAGCCAGGCGTCGCGGCCGGTCTCCGCTGGCGCCGAACCCCCTGCCAACAATCCTGCAACCAGCACCCAGACCGCCTTCATAGCTCGCTCCCCCAGCCCGTGATTATGCCTCAAAAAAGGGGACAGACGCATTTTCCCTCTTATCCCCACCCGGCAAACAGAGTGGCTTTCTGGCCGGCGCGGACGGCGGGGAAAATGCGTCTGTCCCCTTTTTAGGAGCGCGCGGCCTCGACCAGGGCCATGATGTTTTCGCGGGGCATCCCGGGGCTGACTCCTCCTCCGACCGAGAGGATGGTGCGGCCACTGCCGGACTTCTGGAGCACTTCGAGCGCCGCCTGGCGCACGTCATGGGACGTCCCCCGCACTCCCAGATTCAGCGGCGCTACGTTACCCATCAGGCACATTCGGCCGCCGAGTTTCTCGCGCGCCTCACCGACATCGATCTGGTGGCTCCAGTTGAGGACATCGAAACCGCAGGCGTCCAGATCGGGAAGGAAAGGACGAATATTGGCATCGTTATGGTAGATCTTGACCCATTCGGCGGGGAACGCCGCGCAGATCTGCTGGAGGTAGGGGTGGGCAAACTCCAGGTACATCCGCCGGGACAGCAGGCCCGGGATGTCATCCAGCAGAAAGATGCCTTCTACGGTTTCTCCAATCGCCTCCACCTGCGCCTGAAGCCAGCGGATGACCGTCCGGGTACAGAAGTCCAGAAGGCGGTGGACTCCGGCCGGGTCATCGATCAGGTCCACCATGAGTTCCGTCATGCCGCGCAGAAACGCCGCCAGGCAGAGAGGCCCCCGCGCAGTGGCCAGGGGAATTTTGTAGCCGGCGTCAAAGATCCGGGCCTTCTGCAATTGATAGCGGCGCAGGGCGAAGGCCATCAGCCCGTCCGCAAAGGGATCCACCGGGGAAAGGCGTTCGACATCCTCCAGCCGGGCCAACACAGGCGACTGCCCTGGCGGCTGGTCAAGCCTGAAATGGATGCGGCTGCCGAGAGCCGAGGGCTCGATTGCCATGCCGTACTCGATCCACCAGGAGGGCACGAAGATCACCTCCGGAAACTCCTGCATGATGCGCAGATTGACCTGAAACCAGCATTCCGGATCCAGGTAATAGTCCAGATGGCCGACACCCGCATAGCCGGGCATCCATGGGCTGTCTACAATCAGAGCTACCGGCACACGGCCCGGATGGGAATCCCTGGCCGCGAGCTTAAAAGTCTCCCATTGTTCGGGTCGCATTCTGGACGGCTAACGCCCCGCCAGGTCAAGCCGCGGCGAGAACCTTAGCTGCTTTCCGGACGTCCGCGGCCTTCACCCAGAACATCCCGCAGTAGCGCCCGCCGCCCGCCGAAATGGCTTGTCCGGCCGTCACGTTGATGCCAGCCGCGGCGAGTTTGCCGAGCAGCTCCGCCACCGCCCCAGAACGGTCCTCGCCCTGGATGAGGAAGCCGGTCTTCTTCTTGCTCAACTTCAGCCCGATTTGGCGCGCGGCTTTGGCGAATGCCGCCGAATCTTCCGGCAGGAAATCGAGTTGGGTCTTCCGCGCGCCTTCCGGAAACCCGGAGAATCCCAGCAGGTTGACGCCGGCGTCGTACAGCGCGCCGAGGATGCACGCCGCCTCGCCGGGTTTGTTCGCAATCGAAACGTAGTAGTAGTCTATGCGCCGAATCTGTTCCGCCATGGCAGCCTCCGCTTCATATATTACATGGCAAGCCCTGGGCAACGGTACTCTGGGAGCTGGGAGCGGCTTCCCTCGTCAAGATCGAGCGGGGGGCGGCGCCGTCGACGCGCGCACGATCAGTTGCCCCTTGACGGTGATTGTCCCCTCAACCTGCTTGCCGGCTAGCAGTCTAAGCAACACCTCCATTCCCTGGCGTCCCATCTTCCGCATGGGCTGCCGGATGGTGGTGAGGGGCGGTTGGGTGTACGAGACGAAGAACAGATCGTCGAACCCGACCAGCGAGACATCCCGCGGAACTTGCAGCTTATGGCTCGCGGCCACTTGCAGCGCTCCTAGCGCCGACATGTCGTTGTAACAGAACACGGCCGTGGGCCGCTCGCGCAATGCCAGCAATTTCTGCATCGCTTGAGCGCCTCCGCCGGGCCTGCTGTCACCATGCACGATCAACTCCGGACTGAAGGGCAGGTCGGCCTCGGCCAGCGCCTCCCGGTACCCGGCGAAGCGGTCTGTGTCGGACTGCAAGCCGAACTGGTCGCCCAGGTACGCGATTCGCCGGTGCCCAAGCTTGATCAAGTGCCGGGTGGCCTCGATCGCCGCCCCCACGTTGTCGATCATCACGGAGTGCGTGAAGTCGCCGGGGTGAAATCGATTGATGAGCACAAGCGGCACCCTCATCGCCGACATCTGCTGCAAGTGGCGGGCGCCGACACGCGAAGCGGCCACCAGCACGCCATCCACCCGGCGTTCCTGGAAAGAGCGAATGACGGAGATCTCGCGGTGCGGATCGGCTTGTGAGGATACCAGCAGAACCGTGTAACCCTGCTCGTTGGCAACGTCCTCCACTCCGCTGACGACTTCACCCACGAACGGGTCCGTAATAGTCGTCACCACCACCCCGATCGTTCTCGTCTTTCCGGTGACCAGGCCGCGTCCCAGAGCGCTGGCGGTGTAGTGCAACTCCTCGGCGATTCGCTTGACCCGGGCAGCCGTCTGCGCATTGATTAGAGGACTGTTGGTCAATGCTCGGGACACCGTGGAAGCCGAGACGCCGGCGGCCTTCGCGACGTCTTTGATGCTTGCGTTCATGGGTTTATCCTGCCCCTCATTATGTCATTTTCGAGGCCATTTCAAGCGGCGGGTGGCCGCCGGATTGCAAGCGTTCCTACACTGCATCTCCATGCAAAATCCGTCGTCAGTCGATTAAGCTGTTGAAAACATTGGCACTAAAATCGTTGACGCCAATCATTCTCTATGATATCGTTTGCAAGAGCGATTACTTCAGCCTAAGGCTGGCCTGCGTAAGCAGGGGGGATGGGAGTTCAATTCTTGGGTCCAGCACTGCAAGTCCCGAAAGTACTTGTCGGGAGGACGTCGGCGACCTCGTCCCGCACCAACAAGACATCCGTTCCAATGTCGCCTCACCCCGATTGCTGCCCACTCCAGCGGTTCCTGAAGTCTGCCTTGGGCTTGCGGAGGGCGGCGGGTTCTTGAAAAAGGAGATTCTCAAGTGAAGTCTGTCACACTCAGAACATTTGGAGTGATTGTGTGCCTCTTAGCGCTCCTGTGCGGGAGCGCTTTTTCCCAAACATCCAGCAACCTAATCGGGACTTTGACGGATCAGACCGGCGCGGTGGTCCCCAACGTCGAGGTTCAGTTGACGGATCAGGCGACGGGATCGGTCCGTAGCACAACTACGACGGCGAGCGGGATCTTCCGCTTCACGAATATGGCCCCCGGGAACTATACCGTGGCGGTGAAGGCCACGGGTTTCAAGTCGTATTCTCAGAAGGACATCGCCCTGGCGTCCAGCGATACACGCGATGTCGGACGCATCGCGCTGGAACTAGGCACCGTGACACAGGAAGTGTCGGTCACGGCGACGGCCCAGCAGGTGCAAGTGGCAAGCAGCGAGAAGTCCTCGCTGATTGACGGCAACCAGCTCAACAACATCGCCCTGAAAGGCCGGGATTTGTTCGGTTTCCTGCAACTGATCCCTGGCATCACGGGCGCCACCGGGAGTGAGACCACGACCACCGGTGTTCCGGGCACCGTTAACGGCGGAGGCACGAAGAACGTCACGGTGGACGGTGTCACCGTTTTGGACACCGGGTGTGACAACTGCGTGATCGACTTCGAACCGAACATGGACTCCATCGGCGAGATCCGCGTGCTGACGGCCGGCTACCAGGCCGAATACGGCCGCAACTCGAGCGGCACCATCAGCATCGTCACCAAGGGCGGCGGCCAGAGGTTCCGGGGGAGCCTGTGGTGGACCCTGCGGCGCGAGTACTTCAACGCCAACACCTTCTTCAACAACCGGGCCGGATCCCAGATCAATAAGACTACCGGTCTGTTGGAGCGCGTCACCCCCAAGCCCAAGTACCGCTATGACGTTTACGGGTTCAGCGCATCGGGCCCGGTTTTCATACCCAAGCTGTTCAACACCGACAAGAGGCGGGTGTTCTTCATGGTTTCGCAGGAGTGGACCAAACGGCTTCCCAACGCCAGCAACAACACTTATAGGGTGCCGACGGCTCTGGAGCGGCTGGGCGACTTCTCGGCCAGCTACAACAACAGCGGGAAAGTGGTCCCAGTCATCAACCCCACGACGGGCGTGCAGTTTGCGGGGAACAAGATCACCACGCCGGCCGACCCGACCGGACTGGCCATGCTCAACTTTCTGCCTTTGCCGAACCGCTGCGACGACCTGAACAACCTCGCCGTCTGCAACTGGACGGAGCTAGCGGTCGACTATGCGAACGCCGGCACCAAGTACGGCCGGAACTACCGCACCATTGCCACCGGGCCGTACCCCCGGAAAAACACCATGGCGAGGTTTGACGGCTACCTGACGTCCAAGCTGAACGCCTACTACCGTTGGGGCAACGACTTCGACGACCAGGAGACCAGTTTCAACATAGAGCTCTTCTCGCCGAGCCAGAACGCCTGGCTCCCCTACTCGGAGAAGCACCCCAATCCGGGACACGGCCACGCCGTGGGCATCACCTACACCATCAGCCCCACCATCGTGAACGAGTTCCTGTTTGGGAAGAGTTGGAACTCCTGGAACTGGTACGTGACGAAAGAAGATCAGCTTGACCGGTCGAGGGTGAACAATCCGCCGCACTGGTACAGCGACACCGATCCCCAGTGGGACGATATTGCCAACCGGCCCGGCGGCAACGGTCAAGGGGCCTGGAACTTCGCGAAGTACGTCCCCGTCATGAGTTATGGGGGCAACAGCATGACCCAGACGGGCTTCAGCCAGAGCCGGCCCTACACCAACTGGAACGACATCTACAGTTTCAGCGACAACGTTAGCATGGTGATGGGGAAGCACAGCCTGAAGGCCGGCCTCTACTACGAGCGGACCGGTAAGATCCAGCAGGTGACCAACGGCTCCTACCTGGGGAACTATAACTTCGGTTACGACTCCTCCTCCCCCGCGGAAACTGGGAACGGATACGCCAACGCCTACCTCGGGTTGGTGAACAACTATAGCGAGGGCCGCAGGGTTATCGGCGACTTCTGGTTTACGGGCATCGAGTTCTTCGTCCAGGATAGCTGGCGCGTGCACAAGCGGTTGACCCTGGAACTGGGTGTCCGCTTCTACTCAACGACGCCCCAGTCGGACCTGAACAAGGGCGCCGCTGCTTTCTTCCCTTCCACCTACGTCGCGGCCAAGGCGCCGCGGATTTACTATCCGGCCAAGCCGAACGATCCGCTCGTGAAGTCGTTCGCCAATCCGGCCCTGGCCACAGCGAAGACGGTGGCCTTGGACAAGGGGACTGGGCTGGCGAACTTCGCTTACCTGATCGGCAGCTACGTTCCCTATTCGGTGGGGGGCTACGCCGTCCAGCCGGACTACTACAACGGCATGCAGGTGGCCGACGGCACGAACCCCATCGCGCCGATGGGCATGTTCAAGTTCCCCAAGCTCGACTTCGGCCCGCGCGTGGGCTTCGCTTGGGACGTGTTCGGAACCGGCAATACCGCGATTCGCGGCGGCATTGGACGCTTCTTTAACAGCTTGGACGGCAACCAGTTCATGCCCATGACCGGGCAACCGCCAATTACCACGAGCTCGACGCTGCAATACGTGACCATCAACAGCCTGGTGGGAACGACGGGCGGATCGATCAACGTGACGTCTGCCGGCCGGAGCATCCTCGGCAACCAGCCGTACGAAGAGATGATGAACGGGAACATCGGCGTCCAGCAAAGCGTGGGCTTCGGCACGGTGGTTGACGTATCTTACGTGCCGGCCTTGCGGCGGCATATCATAGCGAGCCGGAACCTCAATGCGATTGCGATGTTCTCCCGATACGATCCGGCCAACGTCGATCCGACAGTCGCCTATAACCCGACCTATAGCACCCCGTTCCTGGGGACCTATACGCCATCTCGCGCGCTGCCCGACAACTACTTCCGGATGAATTATCCGGGGTTGGGCAGCCTGAACCAGTACAACTTCACGAACAGCACCTACTACCACGGCTTGCAGGCGTCGATCCGGCGCTCGCACACGAGGGGCTTGTCGTATACCCTGGCCTACACCTGGTCGAGGACGATCTCCTACAGCTATTTCCAGGACTTCCCCGACAGCCGGGGCAAGACTCCGGGCGGCATGGCGCACGTCCTGGCAATCAGCTACGCCTACGATCTACCTAAGCTGGGCCAGAAGATCGGCAGCCCCGCGCTGGGCGCGATTCTCGACGGCTGGCAGCTTTCCGGCATCACCGCCGCCCAGACCGGCAGCCGGTTTACGCCCAGCTTCGGTTATACGGGGACCAGTTCGTCTCTGCCTGGTCCGGACCAGACCGGCTCGGCCGACGGCGCCTGGATCAACGTTCTGGGCGACCCCTACCTTCCCAAGGCCGAACGCACCTTCAACCGGAATTACAAGACTGAAATGTTCACGCCGCCGATGCCGTGCAGTTGGACCAACAAGAGCACTGCGTGCTTCGGCAATGCGGGACGCAACATTCTGACGGGTCCCGGATACAGCAACTGGGACATGACCTTGTCCAAGAACATTCCCATCAAGTACTTGGGCGAAGGACGCCAGCTCAAGTTCCAGGCCCAGGCCTACAACGTGTTCAACAGCACCCAGTTCAGTGGGGTGAGCAGCGGCCAAACCTACGAAATCTCCACTGGCAAGCTGCAAGCCGGTTCTTCTGCCGGCCGCTTCAGTGGGGCTCGCCAGGCGCGCCAGATGGCGTTTTCGCTGCGCATGGAGTTTTGATGGCTTAGCGATGGGGGCGGCGCGGGGAGAAACCGCGCCGCCTCGGTTTCAACTTGATCATGAATTGGAGAAAGATATGAAAAGAATTGTCGTGCTCATCGGGTTGATTCTGTGCTTGTCTTCGCTGGGCTTCTCGCAGCAAGGCGGACGGTTCTACGGCTTCATCGCCCCGGCGGGCCAGGTCCGGAGCGTGGGCTCCAGCCCGGCCCAGTTTGGCTTTGGCGCGGGCGGGATGTACCTCGGCTCCAGTGGTTTTGGCGCCGGCGCTGAGATCGCGGCCGTGGGGCCGAGGAAGCACGTTGACAACTCTAACAACTGGAACAAAGACGTCGTGGGCCTGTTCACGCTCAACGGCGTCAAGGCCTTCAAGCTGAGCAACGAAAAGGTGGAGCCGTTCGCCACGTCAGGCTATGGCCGTTCATTCATGCGCGGCGCCGGGGCGAACTGGTGGGAGATAGGCGGAGGAGTCAACTTCTGGTTCAACGAGAAGCTGGGATTTACGTTCGAGCTCCGCGACTACATCCGCCGCCAGGATAAGAACGACTGGTGGCAGTTTATTGCGCCCCGCTTCGGAATCACCTGGAGAGATTAACCTGCTACTTTGGCTGGGGCGGGGACTCGCCTACCCACCCCAGTCTGCTTCTGGCGACAACGGCGTTGTCGCTGCGTGGGGCCGTTTGCGACGCACATCGTAAACGGCCCCTTTTTCTGAGGATGATTGCATGAATACCGCTCGCAGGCAGTTCCTGGCAACGACGGGTGCTGCGTTTACCAGTTCAATATTTACCGGACAGATTAAGGGCGCTAACGACCGCATCTCCTTGGGTTTTATCGGCGTCGGCGGCCGGGGCTTCCAGAATTTGAGATCCGCCATCAACGAGCCGAACACCCAGATTTCGGCCGTCTGTGACGTTTACCAGGCGAATCTGGAGGTAGCGGCAACAGAGGCCGAAAGGAACGGCCACAAGCCCAAGTCCTTTGCGGACTTTCGTGATGTTCTGGCCGACAAGTCCATCGATGCCGTGGTCATCTCCACGCCCGATCACTGGCACGCCCTTATGACCGTGGAGGCTTGCAAGGCGGGCAAGGACGTCTATGTCGAGAAGCCGGTGTGCACGTACGTCGACGAAGCGCCCAAGATGATTCAGGCCATGCAGAAGTACAAGCGCGTGGTCCAAGGCGGCACGAACAGCCGCTCGTCCGGCCACATGCCGGCCATCCGCGAGATCGTCCAAAGCGGCCGGCTCGGCGTGATTGCTTCCGCTCACGTGCGCAACTTGGGACTGGAGTCTCCGGAAGGTATCGGCAACATGCCCGATGGCGCTCCGCCCCCAGGTCTGGACTGGAACATGTGGCTCGGGCCGGCGCAGCAGCGGGCATACAACCAGAACCGCTTCTGGACGGTGACCGGCCCGTATGCATCCTTCCGTTTCTTTTGGGATTACGCCGGCGGACAGGAGACTGACAACGGTATTCACGTCGTCGACCTCTTGCACATGGGATTCGGCGAGACGGCTCCCACATCCGTATCGGCCTATGGGAGTAAGACCTATCTCAAGGACGCGCGCGAGACCCCGGATACGATCGTGGCTGTCTATCAGTACCCCGAGTTCATCATGGAGTACGAGATGCGCTACAGCTCCGCCTTCACGGGCGGAGTGAGCGATGCCATCCTGGTCCACGGCAGCAAGGCTACGCTGGCCTACGGCCGCGGCGCCTCGTACCGGATCTACCCGGAGAGGGAAGTGCAGACACGGGTCAGGGATTGGAAGCCCGGAGCTCCGACCAGCAGTGAGTACGGAGGTAACACGCCGACACCGGCCGCGGGCCAAGGAGCAGCCCGAGGAGTCCCGGCTGCGTCAGCAGCCCGCCCGGGGCGGAACGGCGGGCCGCGGCGCCGCTCAACAGATGCCGCAAGCGTCCGAAGAGAAGACATTCCAGCCCACCTTCACGCACATGGGCAACTTCCTGGAGTGCATGCGCACGCGTCAGAAACCCATCGCGGACCTGGAGTACTGCGCCCGCTCGTCGTGCACCGTCATTCTGGCCAACGTCGCCTATCGCGCCAAGGTTCGGGTGGACTTTGACTGGAGGACCTGGACTTCGCCCCAGAAGGAGGCGAAGGCCTTGATGGCTTACCGCTATCGCGCTCCTTGGAAGCTGGAGGTCTAGGGGATGTTTCAACAGTGGTCCTTTCCGCTGGCGGTTACGCACATCAGAGCGATTGACGAATCTGCGGTGATGTGGTAACGTTTGCATTGGAATTCGCGTCATTGTGTTGTCCACAGGCATATATGATGGTTTTGGAGCCCGGCGGGGAAGCCGTGCGAGGCTGGTAGCGAGGAGATTTTAGAAATGAGCAATGAGTTTTCCAGACGCTATTTTTTCTATGGAACTCTTTTGGCGGGGGCAGTTCCGAGGGGTGGTTTCGGCAGCGTCCCCTCGCTCACCGCCCTGGGTTTCAAAACGGTTCTTGACAAGCTGAACATCGCGGGCATCGGCATCGGAGGCAGGGGCGCGCAGGACCTGGCCCCAATGGCCGTCAGCGAGAATATCGTGGCGCTTTGCGACGTGAACGAAACTTACGCCACCAATGCGTTCAAGACCTACCCGAAGGCGAAAACCTACGCGGACTTCCGCCGGATGTTGGACGCGGAAACCAAGAACCTCGATGGAGTTGTGATCGGCACGCCCGACCACAGCCATACGCCCACGGCCCTGGCGGCCATGCAGCGCGGACTGCACGTCTATTGCGAGAAGCCGCTGACGCGCACGGTGTGGGAAGCGCGCCTGCTGCGGGACGCGGGCAATAAGTACAAGGTCGCCACCCAAATGGGCAACCAGGGGTACTCGCACGAAGGCACTCGCACGTGCGCTGAAATACTCTGGTCCGGCGATATCGGCAGCGTCAAGGAAGTGCATTCCTGGACCGGTTCGATTTATGGTGGCAGGGTCGATTTGAAGGGAGCGCCGCCGCCGGAAGAGCCGGTGCCGGCGGGTCTGAATTGGGATATATGGCTGGGCACCGCGGAAGCGCGCCCATATTACTCGGAGTTTTTCCGGCGGTGGCGCAATTTCATCGACTTTGGGACGGGCGGATCGCTCGGGGATTGGATTGTGCATTGCCTCGGTCCGGCGCATCTGGCGCTGCAACTGGATAAGGCGGCGCCCACCAGCGTGGAGTGCGTCGCGATCAACGATAAGAACCAGTGGATTTGGCCGTTGAGCGCGCACCTCCGGTACGAATTCCCGGCCCGTGGGGAGATGCCTCCGGTGACCATCAACGTGTATCAGAACATGCGCGGCGACGTGAAGTACCCGGACGGCATGGCGGAAAACGAGCAACTCTTTCCGCCATCGAACAACCTGGCTGAAAGAGGCCGGCCCGCCCCGCCGGATCCCGGCAGGGGTAGGGGAGGGATGATGGGCGCTATGGCCGGCCGTGGAGCTGGACAGGCTGGCCGCGCGGGTGCGGCGGGCGCCGCGGGCGCTCGCGGTGGAGCTCCGGGCGCGGCGGGCGCTCCCGGTGGCGCGCCGGGAAGCCCTGGCGCGGCGATGGCAGCCCGAGGCAGCCTTCCGGTCGACCGAACGCGCATTCCCGGCAACGGAACGTTGTTCGTCGGCGACAAGGGCTATATGGCTACCACTTCTCGCGGCGAGGGCGTCTGGCTGCTGCCGGCTTCCAGATGGAAGGAGTATCAGCTTCCTCCGCAGATCCTGCCACGCTCGGTGAACCATCAGCAGGACTGGGTGCGGGCCTGCAAAGGCGGCGCGCCAGGGTGCTCGAACTTCAACATCGCCGTTCCCTATATCGAGTGGCTGGTCCTCGGCGCCATCGCTCTGCGCGTTCCAGGCAAGCTGCTGTGGGACGCCAAGAACATGCGCTTCACGAACAACAACGAGGCCAACCAATACATCAGGCCCTATATCCGCAAGGGCTGGGAGCTGAAACTGTAGGAGTCAACCGGCAGGAGCAGTTAGCATTCGTGGGCCGCCTGCCGCAATGGGCAGCTTCAGCCAGGTGCGCGCAACCGCTCCCATCAATGGGAAGCTCCAGAAAGGGAGAGGAGCCATGGGCTGGGCGGCTGGCCCGGACGCTGGGCATCTCCCGCCAGTTGAAGGACAGTGCTGGATTTTGGCGCCTTTGGCTTCTTTAACCGGCTCCGTCCGTGTTGCCGCAACGCCGCGCTCGACCCTTACAGGGAGTGTGGCGGTCACAGCGGGGAGGCTGCCTTTGCGGCTGACATGGAAAGCGCGGTACGCAGGGGTGCTCGCCTGTTTGACGCGTATGCTCCGCTGAGCGGCCTGAATCTCTGCCGGTGGGACGAGGCAGCAGAAGCCGACGGATTGTACAACGCGCGCGCCAGCGCGTATCTGCGGCCCTATTGTCCGGCGCTGCGCGGATTCGACGCTCTGCGCCGGAACTTTCCGCGTCTCAACGTCATCCTTGAACCACGCGCTCCGCGTCTAAGAGTGATGAGGGCGAGGAGGCGCCGGTTGGGCATCCTGACGGTGCTCGGACAGGCCGCGTTCGCCGGCGCGGCGGCGAATTCAAGAGATCATCCGCACGGAACGGTCTTGGACGACAATTCACCTAGTCGACGCAGGAATCGATACCGCGCTGGATGATGATTTGAGGCCTGTGCTGAACCCGCCCTTGATGACTTCACGCCTTCGCTACCATCCAACCGTATGGGGCTATCTCTACGGCCCTCTCACTCGTGGGGTCAAGTGATCCGCGTGCCCGTTCTTAGCCGCTCGCGACAGACACAGCAATCGGCCCCGTGTTATTGTGTCGTTTCGAATGAGAATCACCACAAGAATCAAGTCCATTGACGAATCGGCGGCGATATGGTAACGTTTGCATTGGAATCGACGAGGAGATCTTCAAAATGAGCAGCGAGTTTTCCAGACGCTATTTTTTCTACGGGTCCCTACTGGCTGGAGCCGTTCCGGCCGGAGGCTTTGGGAGTGCGCCCTCGCTAACGGCGCTTGGATATAAGAACCTCAACGAGAAACTGAATATCGCCGTCATCGGCTGCGGCACGAGATCTGTGGAGATCCTTGCTGGCGTCACGCCGACCGAAGATGTAGTGGCGCTGTGCGATGTCAACGAACTGAAGGCGGAGCGCACCTTCGGGAGTCTCCCGAAAGCGACGAAATACAAGGATTACCGCAAGCTGTTGGAGGCGGAGAAGAACCTCGACGCGGTGATGATCGCCACTCCGGACCACATGCACACGCCAATCGCGCTGGCCGCCATGCAGCACGGCAAGCACGTTTATTGCGAAAAGCCGTTGACGCGAACGGCGTATGAATCGCGTCTGCTCGCTGAAGCCGCCGCGAAATACAAGGTCGTTACCCAGATGGGCAACCAGGGCTGGAACCACGAAGCCGCAAAGACCGCGTGCGAGATTTTCTGGTCCGGCGAAATCGGCGAAGTCAGGGAAGTTAACGCCTGGACCGGCGGAATTTACGGCGGGCAGCCGAACATTCCCGCGACCGGTCCGGAGAATACGCCGGTGCCGCCTACCCTGGATTGGGACCTCTGGCTGGGCCCGGCAGCGCCGCGGGACTTCAACCCGCTGATGGTCAACCAGTGGCGCGCTTTCATCGACTTCTCGACGGGCGGCTCGCTGGGCGACTGGCTGGTGCATTGCCTGGGGCCGGCGCACCTGGCGCTGCAACTGGATAAGGCGTCTCCGACGAGCGTGGAATGCGTGTTTGTGGAAGGCAAGAGCCAGTGGCTGTGGCCGTTGCGAGCGCACACGGTATTCGAGTTCCCGGCGCGCGCGAACATGCCGCCGGTGACGATTCACGCTTACCAGAACATGCGAGGCGACTTCAAGAACCCGCCCGGAATGGGCGAAAACGACCGGCTTTTTCCAGGCCAGAACAACTTGGCCGAAAAGGGCAGGCCATTCCTGTCAACGGGAGACGGCGTGATGCTGACGCCGGATAGATTGACGGTAGACGGTAAGCCTTTGACCATCAACCAGTTCGGCGGGGGAAGAGCTCAAATGCCGGGGGCGGCTGGCCGCGGCCCCGCGGGTGGTCCGGGCGCTCCAGGCGCTCCAGGCGCTCCTGGCGCTGCAGGCCGGCAGGGCGCCGCTGTCGCGGGCGGCGGAGCTGCCCGAGGCGGTGGTCCGGGCGGCTTCGGCGGGCAGCAGAGCAGCGACCCAGCCATGCGTGCCCCGGGCAATGGCTCGGTGTTTGTAGGTTCGAAAGGCTATATGGCGACGACCAGCCGCGGCGAGGGAGTGTGGCTGCTGCCAGCTTCGCGCTGGGCAGAGTACAGACTGCCGCCCCAGTTGCTGCAGCGCGGAGTCAACCATCAGCAGGATTGGGTGCGCGCCTGCAAGGGCGGCGCCCCAGGCGTTTCGCAGTTCTCTGTTGCGAGCAAGTACATCGAGTGGCTTACCCTCGGCGCCATCGCGCTGCGCGTTCCGGGAAAGCTGAACTGGGACGGGAAGAACATGCGCTTCACTAACAGCGCGGAGGCCAATAAGTACGTGCAGCCGTTCTTGCGCAAGGGCTGGGAGCTGAAACTATAAAGGACGCGAAAATCATGAGGAAGACATTGTTCGCAGTGCTGTTGGGCGTGATGCTGCTGTTGGCAATTCCCTCGCCGGCGGCCGGCCCGATCCGGGTCATGCTGCTGGACGGACAGCAGTCCGGCTCTCACCCTTGGGAGCCGACTTCACCGGTATTGAAGAAGATGCTGGAGGAAACCGGTTTGTTCCAGGTCGATGAAGTCACTTCCCCTCCGATGGGCGGCGACTTCAGCAACTTCAAGCCGGAGTTCACCAAGTATCAGGTGGTGCTCCTGAACTACGACACTACGGATGACCAGTGGCCCGAAGCTCTGAAAACTTCTTTCGAGCAATACATCCAGAACGGGGGCGGGCTGGTGGTCTACCATGGCGCGGACAACTCGTTCCCGCAGTGGAAGGCGTTCAACCTCATGTGCGGGGTGGGCGGCTGGCGGGGCCGCAACGAAAAGTCGGGCCCGCTGTGGTACTTCAAAGACGGCAAACTGGTCTCCGACAACTCTCCCGGGAGCGCTGGGAGCCACGGCTCCCGTCTTCCCTACCAACTCACCATTCGCGACGCCAATCACCCCATTACTCAGGGCCTGCCCAAGCTCTGGATGCACACCACCGACGAATTGTATGCCACCCTGCGGGGTCCTGGACAGAACATGACGGTTCTGGCCACGGCTTTTTCCACTCCATCCAACCGTGGCACGGGGCGCGATGAACCAATGCTGATGGTGCTGTCTTATGGGAAGGGGCGGATCTTCCACAATGCGATGGGGCACGACGTGGCAGCGATGAGCTGCGTGGGATTCATCACCACCATGCAACGCGGCACGGAGTGGGCCGCGACGGGGAAGGTGACCCAGAAGGTTCCGGTTGGATTTCCGACCGCGGACACCGTCAGCTTGAAGGCGGCCTACATGCCGCCGCCGGCCCAACCGGCGCGTCGCGGCCCGACGGCTCCGGGTCAGGGGCAACCTGCGACGCAGGCGCCCGGCCCAAGTCCGAGATAAGCTTCAAAGCGAGGAATGTATGGAACAAGATGGAAGAGGTTCGTACGCCCGCCGCGATTTTCTCAAAGCTGCGAGCACGGCGGGCCTGACAACCAGCATTTTCACCGGGCGTATGCGCGGAGCCAACGACCGCATAACCATGGGCTTCATCGGCATCGGCATGCAGGGCTCGGGCAATCTGCGCAATGCCCTCGCCGCCAAGGAACAGGCGCAGGTAGTGGCGGTCTGCGACGTGTACCAACCAGCGCTGGAGAAGGCCGCCGCCACGGTCCGCAGCAGTTCCGGGTCAGCTCCCAAGGAGGCTAAGGATTTTCGCGAAATCCTGGCGGATAAATCCATCGACGCCGTGTGCATCAGCGCGCCGGATCACTGGCATGCCTTGATGACGGTCGAGGCCTGCAAGGCGGGCAAGGACGTCTATGTGGAGAAACCCGCGTGCGTCCGCCTCGAGGAAGGGCCCAAGATGATCGAGGCCGCGCGGAAGTACAAGCGCGTGGTCCAGGGCGGCAACATGCAGCGCTCCATGCCGACGTTCCTGAAAGCCAAGGAGTGGGTCGATAGCGGCGTGCTGGGGGAGATCACGTGGGCCAAGGTCTGGGCGACCGGCCTGGCTGCCAAAGCCGGCCGGGGCAAGCCGGCCGACGCTGCGCCGCCCCCCGGCCTGGATTGGGAAATGTGGCTGGGCCCGGCGCCCAAGGTGGCGTTCAACCAAAACCGTTGGGGAGTCGGGGGACAGGGCTTCCCCACCTTCCGCTATTTCTGGGACTACGCCGGCGGAGCGATGACCGATTGGGGTATCCACTACATCGATCCGGTCCACCAATGCTTGGGAGAGCCACTGGTGCAATCGGTCGTCTCGCTGGGCGGAAGGCCCTGGACCGAGGACAATATGGAGACCGCCGACACGATGGCGGCGTCGTTCCAATACCCCAAATTCATGATGAACTACGAACTCCGCGAGAGCAGCCCGGTTCAACTGCTCGGGCAGGGTGGCGGGACGGCCATTCTGGGGACCGAGGCGTACGTGGTGGTGACGCGGTCCGGCGCCTGGCTGAGTCCGAGTCGCACGGGCACACCCGGCAGGGCGGGCGCTCCGACCACACCGAGAGTCGAGCCCCAGGAGTTCCGCGCCAACCAGGGCGGAGCCCAAGCCGCACGGGGGACTGCTCCAGGCGCAACGGCGGGAGGGCAAGCGCCGGCGCCGCCAACCGCACCGCAAGCCAGCGACCATTGGAAGAACTTCCTGGAGTGCGTCCGCACCCGGCAGAAGCCGATTGCCGAAATCGAGTACCTGGTGCGCTCAACGGCATCCTGCCTGCTCGCCAACGTATCTATGCGCGCCAAGGTACGCTGCGATCTCGACGAAAAGACCTATATCGTAAAGCAGCCCGAAGCGCGGCCCTATACAAGAGTCAACTACCGGGCGCCCTGGAAATTGGAGGTTTAGCAGCATGACACCCGTTTTGATTAACCAGCAGCAAGAGCAGCAAGCGCTTGTCGAGCGCCTGATGGCGGCGTGCGGGGGCAGCTACAGCCCGGAGACGCGCCGCAAGTATTTTCTCACCGGACCGCAATGGGCAGCCGCCTATCCCGGGCACGCCCTTTTCCACGCGCCAACGCGTGAAGCGGTTGAATTCGAAGAGGTGATCCGGCGCTATGCCGAGATCGGCATCGGTTACTGGTCCACCCATGACACCGACGTGATCCCGACCGAAGACCTCGGGACCGACCGGCAATGGAAGACCGTGGACCGGCTGAAGAGCGCGCTCGCTCAAAACGGCCTGCAGTGCTCGATGGTGACCACCGACACTTTCCACCATGCGGTCTGGGCGGCCGGTCCGGCGGCCGAGGCGCAGGACGTGCGTGAGTACGCTGCCTGGCGGCTGGGCAATACGGTCGAGATTGGCCATACCCTGGGGGCGCAGTACGCTGTGTACTGGCCGGGCTCGCTGGGTTACTCGGTGCAGGGCGCCATCGACGAAACCCAGACGCTCAGATGGTACGCAGAGGCATTGAACGCCGCCTGCGAACGGGACATCAAAGTCGCGAGGGCCATGGGCCGTCCCACCCTGAAGCACTGTCTGGAAGCGAAGCCGTTCGAGCCCCAGGCGGAGATCCTGCTGCCTACCAGCGACGCGATGCTGGGGTTCATCGCCTCGGGGCTGCTCACCCACCCGGAGATGGTGGGACTTAATCCGGAGTATCTGCACGAGCTCATGTGGGGCGTGGCTCCGAGGGCCGCGCTGGCGCGCGTGTTGCTGGCCGGCAAACTCTGGCACTTCGATATCAACGACGGCTACCGCCTGAAGCACGACGTGGACATTGCCGTCGGTCTGGTGAATCCGCTGGACTGGCTGAACGTGCTGGTTCTGCTGCGCAGCCACGGCTACAATGGCCCGTTCAACCTGGACTACAAGCCGCCGCGCACCACCAGCAACCACGGAGTGTTCGCCGTGAGCTTCCCCACGGCCGTGGATCGGTTCATCACCCTCTGGGAGATGGCCGGAGAGGTGATCGCCGATCCGGTGATCAGCCAAGCCACTGCGGCGCTCAAAACGGGAGCGAACGGCGGCGGATCGCACGACGCCGACGCCATCGCGCGCGCCAACAGCGAAGTCCTGACCCTGCACGAACTGATCGCCCACCGGATCTTCCAGATTCTGGTCGGCGCGCACAGGGGACGTTTGTATCCGGTGTAGCGGAACAAATAGGGTTTCAGGTTTCGCTCAATCGATTCCTCGTAAACCTCCGCCAACGATAAAGGCGCCGATCACGCCGCCCACGACGATCAAGACCACGTACAGCGGTCGCATTCCCTTATTCTCCTTCACCGATTCGACGTCGGCGAATGCAATCTTGTCGCTGGAGACTTGCCCCGACTTACCCGTCTGGACCTCGAAGCCGTCGTCTGTGACCGGGCCGAGCTTGCCTGTAATCTTCTTACTGCCTTCCTGTTTCAGCTTAACTTCGATTTTCTTGCCCGCCGGGATCAAGAGCAGCTCTCTCCTGAGGTCACTTGTGAGGTCACTCGTACTGAGCACGGGCTGAATCTCCGTTGACTGGCCCGGCTTGACGACGACTCTTTGCAACCGCAACGGCGCGAAGCCCGCCTTGGCTACCGTGACGATGTAGTCACCCTCCGGCAAGGGCTGAAGGATGAACTGGCCGTCGGCCCCACTCCGAACGAGTTCCTGTCTCTGGGAGCCCTGCCGCATCAGGGTGATGCGGGCCGCCGGCACTACAGCCCCCCTCTCGTCGCGGACCACCCCAGTGATCCCGCCGAGGGCCGGCTCGACGGGAGCGCACAGGGCCTCAAACGGCAGCAACACTGACATCATTGTCGACAGTAAACAGCAAAACGCTGGCCGCAACATGATCTCGCCTCCCAAGACGTTATGAGCAACCGCCTGTCCATGGCTGGGTTCAGTATACGCTCCTGCGTAATCAGCAGATTACAGAAAATGCCTGTTTGAAGCAAGGCTGGTGGACCGCCAGATTCCGCTGACACTGTCAGGCAGACCACGCATCCCGATCACTCCCCGTGCAACGTCTGCAACAGCACCGCCAACGCCGCCAGTCGACGCAGCATCGCCGCGAAGAGCCGCCAAGTTAGGTGGCCAGGCCAGGCGTGCCAGAGAGAACTTGTTCAACGGTCAGTCTGCGAACTGGACGTTCTTGACGATCTCAGCGAATTCACTTTCTGTGTATGCCCTCATGGTCTTGCTCTTGGCGTTCCCTTTCGCTGCAATGGAGAGGGCGACAGCGGAAGCTACCTCGTCGCTCGGACCTTCGGTCACGGCAATAATGTCGTACTCGCCCATCGTGACGTAGAGGCCAAGGACTTTTCCTCCCATGGATTCAGTGAGCTTCCTTGATTCTTGGAACCGCGCAGGGGCGTTCTTTATGTCCCTGACGCCCTGCTCGGTCCATTTGAAGAGAGTCACATAGGTTGGCATCTGACACCTCTCTTTACCCCGCGGCATGTTGGCCACCCCCATACCACCGTCGGGCTAGCCATTTCGCTTGATGATGATGTCCGGGGAGTGACTGGTCAAGGTCTTGTACTTGCCTTTCGTCTTCGGATAGTCTACGTTGGCAGTATATGGGTAACACCTCTCCTCATCGGGTTTGATATCTGTCACAACCTGTTTTTCTACAGAGTGCTTCCCGTTATGGGCAATGGAGTTGAAGGTCCTTCCAATGAACGGTGTGTCGCCCTTTAAGATAATACTGAAGGTGTATTCGCATTCCCACCACACGCCGTCCAGTTTCTTGGCTTCCACAGGATCTTTGTCGTAACTGAGGTGTCCGCTTGGGCTAACTGAGATTGTCACCTTGTTGGTGTTGGGCATGAGTACTCCACTCTTACTTGCCTGCTGAAGGCAGGCGACCGTGAGTGTTCACCCTCGGCACTCCGCTCGACGGGAATGCCGTGGTCACATTCAAGCCGAGCTTTCCGACGCGGCTTCCTGGCGCCCTAGACACAGGCCGCTTTCACGGAAACTTTCGGCGATGGACTTCGGTGGTGCTCCTAAAAAGGCCCGGTTCAACCGGGAAGGAGTTGGTCCGCTTCGTGTCAGCTTCTGATCCTAGATCTTGTGCTTTTACTTGAGTTCACGAAGCCTGTCAGCCCGGGTTCCAATCTTCGAGCCTTGGCTGTGTGAAACATTATAAACCTGCTTGATGCTGTGTCAAGTAATTTAGTTTGACTTGTGAGTTACAGTACTACAAACTGCCTCTGAGAGGTCCGGCTTGGCCTCTCCAGGTGGTCCAGACGCCAGGAAGCCACGCCTTTTCAATAGTTTCCGCTGGCAGTGTCAGGCAGACCACACGTCCCGATCAATTCCCGTCTCCGCCTATCCCACCCCACACCGCCAGCTCAGCCGTGCACCGTTCTGCGTCGCAGGGCATCGCAGCATCGCCTCAAGTCAGCCGCCGCGTCGGATGGCCCTGTGGCAGGAGCGGGAGACGTTCTCAAGGGCCTGCAATTCTGAGCAGGCACGACCAAATCCGCTCGCCTGGGACGAACGTCGGGACGACAGGTCGGTGTCTGGTGTTGTGTCGGGTACAGTTGACGGGTGTCGCGGTGCCACGGCGTCTTCCAGGACCATGTAGACCGCTGCCCAGCCCATCGCTTTGAAGCGGCTACGCCAATAGGCGCTGTCCATCTTGAATTCCCGACCGATCCCGTCTGGATCGTTTTGTATATGAATGAAACCTGCCACTCCTCCCTGCATGGGGTGGGCCACGTAATTCGTGAGGACGCTATCTCCGTCCCCCCATCCACGAATGCTCTTGACGGAAGTCCAATATTCCCTCAGAAACTTGCCTTGCAACTGGCTCCTGGTCTCGTCCTGCGTGAGGCGCAGCGTGTGCTCGATGCTGAGGAACATAAACGACTGCTTGAGAGCCGCACCCAGCCGAATCCCCCTGACCGCTCAACCTCGCCGGTGGGTTGTGCCTGAACTGGTGGACTTGACTGAGCGAGAACACGCTTCACTTTGACCTTGGACCCCTCTAAGCACGCCTTCGAAACCGTGCTCTTCATGCTATGAGCAACCACCAGTCCATTGGCGGGTTTACGATGCGCTCGTTCGTAATTGCTTGGATCTTATCCCGTCGTGTGCTTGACTCCCCAAGCAAGTGCCACCAAAGCCCCAAACACAATGCCAATCACGACCACCGCCTTGGCCGCAGTGCCTCCCTTCCTTTCCACCGATTCGACATCGGCGAATACGATCTGCTGGCTGGAGACCTTCCAATTCTTGGCGGTCTGGACCTCGAAGCCTTCCTCTGTCATCGGGCCGAGCTTGCCTGTAATCTTCTTACTGCCTTCCTG
Source organism: Bryobacterales bacterium (assembly GCA_963734625.1). Lineage (GTDB taxonomy): Bacteria > Acidobacteriota > Terriglobia > Bryobacterales > Bryobacteraceae > CAVTHW01. The sequence goes on from CAVTHW010000018.1 coordinate 212,207, forward strand.
CTTCAGCTTGACCTCGATTGTCTTGCCCGCCGGGATCAAGAGCAGTTGTTTCCTGAGGTCATGTGTACTGAGGACAGCCTGAATCTCCGTTGACTGGCCCGGCTTGACGACGATTCCTTGCAACCGCAACGGCGCGAAGCCCGCCTTGGCTACCGTGACGATGTAGTCACCTTCCGGCAAGGGCTGAAGGATGAACTGGCCGTCGGCCCCACTCTGAACGAGTTCCTGTCGCTGGGAGCCCTGCCGCATCATTGTGACGCGGGCCTCCGGCACTACAGCCCCCCGCTCGTCGCGGACCACCCCAGTGATCCCGCCGAAGGCCTGCTCGGCGGGAGCGCACAGGGCCTCAAACGGCAGCAACACGGACATTATTGTCGACAGAAAACAGCAAAACGCTGGCCGCAACATGATCTGTCCTCCCAAGACGCCATAAGCAACCGCCATTCCATGGCTGGGTTCAGTATACGCTCCTGCGTAATCAGCAGATTACAGAAAATGTCTGTTTGAAGCAAAGCTGGTGGACCGCCAGATTCCGCTGACACTGTCAGGAAAATCGGGTTTCTTGGAACGGGTCGGCCTGAACTGGGCGCGAGGACCCAGGAACAAATCGGGCTTTCCACTCGTACTCGACTGATGAGCCGCCAGACGCGCGAGAATAGGGAAGAGTATGGGATATGCCGGCGCCGGTCATTGAGATTGCGGGTCTTAGAGTCGAGTTGGGGCGTAGGGAGATTCTGCGAGGCATCTCCTGCCGCCTCGGCGTCGCGGGCGCCGGAAGGGCGATCGGCCTGCTCGGCCCCAACGGCGCGGGCAAGTCTACGCTGATCCGCACGCTTCTCGGCTTCCACAAGCCCAAGGCCGGCTCGGCCCGCATTCTGGGCCACGATTGCCACCGTCGCTTGCACGAGGTGCGGTCGCGCATCGGCTACATGCCCGAGACCGATTCCTTCATCGCCGACATGACCGCGGTCGCTTTCCTGCGCCTGATGGGCGAGCTTTCCGGCCTGCCCAGCGAGATAGCGTTGGAGAAGGCGCACGAGGTGCTTTTCCACGTCGGCCTGGGCGAGGCGCGCTACCGCAAGTTGGGGACTTATTCGCTGGGCATGAAGCAGATGACTAAGCTGGCGCAGGCCATCGTACACGGTCCGGAGCTGGCCATCCTGGATGAGCCCACCAACGGACTGGACCCGGGCGCCCGGCAGCGGATGCTGAAGCTGGTCAAAGAAATGAAGGAGGAGCACGGCATCAACGTGGTGCTCTGCTCGCACCTGCTGCGCGACGTCGAGGAGGTCTGCGATGAAGTCGTCATCATGAACGACGGGGCCATCGTACACCAGGCGAACCTGGAGGAGGAGCGGCGCTCGAACCGCTGTTTCGTGGAACTGGAGGTAAGCGGGAACGACGCCGGCTTCGGCGAAGCGCTGCGCGGCCTCGGCGCCGATGGCGTTGGCGAGGGCGGCGGGCGCTGGCGCATCGTACTGCCGCCGCCGCTCGAGGTGGCGTCGTTGTGGAGCCTGCTCGCGGCGCGGTCCCTCTACGTCCGCAAGCTGACCCACCGGCGGGACACTCTGGAGGAGATCTTCCTCAAGGCCGTCGGCCACATTCAACATACGCCGGGCGAAGCCGCCGCGGTGGAGAGCGAGGTTCTGGCCAATGGCCGTTCATAAGCGCGGATACAGCCGGTATCGCGGCCCCATCACCGGCCATTGGGCGCGGCTCCTGGTGGTGCCGCGTTTCGCTTGGGAGCGGCTGCTGAACCAGCGCCTGGTCGTCATCTGCCTGCTGGCCGCCCTGGTTTGGCCGCTGCTGTGCGCGGGTTTCATTTACGTCGTCAACCACGCCGAGCTTTGGCCGGGGCTCCCATCGGGTCTGCGCAACGCACTCAAGATCAACGGCAACTTCTTCCTCGTTTTCATGAACGGCCAATCGGTGTTCGTTCTGCTGTTGGCCGCACTGGCGGGGCCGGGACTCATCGCTCCGGACCTGGCGAACAATGCCCTGCCCCTGTATCTGAGCCGCCCGCTCTCCCGTCCCGAGTATGTCCTGACCAAGCTGTTGGTTCTGACCGGACTGCTAGCGCTGGTGAGCCTGGCGCCCGCGCTGCTGCTGCTCCTGCTGCAAACCGGCATGGGGGGATGGAGTTGGTTCTCGGCCAACTGGACGCTGGGCGCCGGAGTCATGGCTGGTTTCCTGATCTGGATCCTGCTGGCCAGCATGGTCGCTCTGGCGAGTTCGGCCTGGGTGCGCTGGAGACTGGTGGCGGGAGGTCTGGTGCTCGGTTTCTTCTTCGTGCTTTCGGGCGTGGCTCAGATGGTGAACATGGTGTTCCGCGTGTCGTGGGGCGCCCTCCTCGATCCTTACCGCGCGGCGTATCGGATCTGGTGCTCCTTGCTGAGCGTCGACCCGCCGGAAGGCCTGGGCCTCACTGAATCCGCGGTGGCGCTGGTGGTGATGGCGCTGCTGCTGGTCCTGGTGCTGGAGCGCAAACTGCGGCCGGTGGAGGTAGTCTCGTGACGGCGCCCGAGGTGGTCATCGAGGACGTCTCGAAGTTTTACGGCGATGTGCTGGGCGTCAACCGCGTGAACCTGCGCATCCCGCCGGGCATCACCAGCCTGGTGGGGCCGAACGGCTCGGGTAAGACCACGCTCATGAATCTGATGACGGGCTTGATCCAGCCGGACCGCGGCTCGATCAGCATTCGGGGCATTGCGCCCAGCGACCCCGAGCGCCTGATGCGCACGACGGGCTACGCGACCCAGTTCGATTCCGCGCCGCGCTGGGCGACAGGCTTCGATTTCATCACCACGGGCCTGCTGTTGTTCGGGCATTCCCCCGCCGAAGCCCGCCAGAAGGCATGGAAGGCGCTGGAGTTGGTCGGCTTGACCGAAGCCGCCACCCGCAAAGTGGCGGCGTATTCCAAAGGCATGCGGCAACGGGTGAGGCTGGCGCAGGCTGTCGCGCACGACCCCGAGGTGCTGGTGCTCGATGAGCCGCTGAACGGCCTGGACCCGCTGGTTCGCGCTCAGACTCTGGTATTGTTTCGCGAGTATGCCGCCCAGGGCCGCCACGTGATCCTGTCGAGCCACGTGCTCCAGGAGGTCGATGTGGCCAGCGACCAGGTCATCCTCATCGCCAACGGCATGATCGTGGCGGAGGGCGAGGTGCGGGGCGTGCGGGACGAGATTCAGGGCCACCCGAGCCAGTTCATCGTCCGCTGCCGGGACGCCTCCCGCCTGGCGTCGGTGCTTTTCACCGAGGATCACGTGACCGAGATCAAGCTGAACGACGACAAGCTGGGCCTGCTGGTAATGACCAGGGACCGTGAGCAGTTCTCACGGACGCTGAGCCGCCTGGCCGTGGACGGGCACGCGATCGACAGCGTGGTCCCGACCGACGAGAACGTGGATGCGCTGTACGAGTACTTGATCGGAGGTGACAGGTGACGGCCGCGTTCCGCGCTCGCCAGGTCTGGACCATCGCCAAACTCGAGTTGAGGCGCTCGTTCTTCTCCAAGCGCGCCATCTGGGTTTACTTCCTCGCGTTGTTCCCGGCGCTGCTGTTCTTTGGTCACGGGCTGTCCATGAAGTACATGCGCCAGCGGCTGTCGGCTCGCGGCACGGTTCCCGCCGCGGTGATGGACAGCATCGCCAGAGGCCAGACCGATAAAGAGGTGACCCAGCGGCTCGGGCCCCCGGTGTTCGAACGGTCGTATACTGGCCGGCGCAGCCGGGTCACGCGCAAGGGTGAGGACATTGAGAGAACCGTGACCCGGACCGAGCGCCGCAGCATGACCTACTTCGACGGCCGGCGGCGCGCCAATCTGGAATTCGAGGGCGGGATTCTCCGGGACGTGTCGGTCAACCCGCTCGGCAATTTCGAAGAGGAACGCTCGGTCTACGCCGGGGTCTACCAGTACTTCTACCTGCGCCTGGCGATATTTTTTGGGTGCCTCGGGATATTTATGAACCTGTTCCGGGGCGAGATGCTGGATAAGACGCTGCACTTCTGGTTTCTGGCTCCGGCCCGCCGCGAGGTTTTACTGGCGGGGAAGTACACGTCGGGGCTTCTGGCTTCGTCGGTAATTTTCGCCGGCGGCGCTCTGCTGAGCTTCGCCGCCATGCTCTGGGCGAATGACCCGGTCGAAGTGCAGGCTTACTGGCAGGGGCCGGGATTCTCGCACGCCTTCTGGTACGCTGCCGCGGCGGCGCTGGGATGCGTGGGATACGGCAGCGTCTTCCTGGCCGCGGGCTTGCTTGTGCGGAACCCCATCGTCCCGGCGGCGGTGCTGCTGCTGTGGGAGAGCATCAACGGTTTTCTGCCGGCCGCGCTGCAAAAATTGAGCGTCCTTTACTACCTGCAATCCCTGTGCCCCGTGTCCGCGCCGATGGACCGGAGCGCGCCGCCGCTGGTTCAGCTTCTGTTCTCGCCCGCCTCCCCCGCCCCGCGCGTCTGGGCGGTTGCCGGATTGCTGACCGTTACGGCGTTAGTGCTGTGGGCCGCCTCGCGCGCCGTGCGCCGCCTGGAGATCAACTACAGCACCGAGTAAGCGAAAATAGGAGTGTGCGAATCTTCGGCGTGCCGGTGCGCTTGCACTTCACGTTTGTCCTGCTGCTCGTGTTCCTGGTGATAGCGGGGATCGCGGGGCGGTACTCCGACCGGCTGCAAATCGTCTCCGTGCTGGGCCTGTTCGCCTCGGTGCTGCTCCACGAACTGGGGCACGCCGTGGTCTCGCGATTGTTCGGCGTAAAGGTGCGGGAGATCGTGATGTACCCCATTGGCGGGCTGTCGAGTCTGGAGAAGCAGCCGGGGCCGCGCCAGGAGTTGTGGATTTCGGTCGCTGGACCGGCGGTCAACCTGGCGCTCGCCGGCGCCATCTTTCTCGCTCAGGCGCCGCGCGCGAGCGTCATGGGGCAGATTGCCATGGGCAACCTGATGCTAGGTCTGTTCAACCTGCTGCCGGCGTTTCCGATGGACGGCGGAAGAATCCTGCGCTCGCTGCTGGCGCTGTTCAAACCGGAAGCGACGGCCACGCGGATCGCAGCGGGAACCGGCAAGTTCTTCGCTATCGGCATGGGGCTCTACGGGTTGCTGACGGGCAACTACTTCCTGGTGTTCATCGCGGTTTTCGTGTACCTGGGCGCGGCGCAGGAGCGCTCTGTGGCGACCGGACGGGTGCTGGTTCGCGGCACGCCCGTGCGCGCCGCAATGGTGACTGAATTCCACACGCTCACTCCGGGCAACACCATTCGCGATGCCGCGGACCGGCTGCTCGCCACCAGCCAGCAGGATTTCCCGGTGGCCCTCGGCGAACAGGTGCTGGGCGTGCTCGGGCGGCAGGCGCTAATCAAGGCCATGGCCGACAGCGGCCCCGATTCCTACGTGGCGGGCGCCATGCAGCGCGATTTCGTCCAAGTGCCGCCGGAAATGGATCTGGCCGAGGCGCTCCCGCTGCTGGCCCAGGCGGGCCATTGCGCTCTGGTCATGGACCGGGGCAAACTGCTCGGGCTGCTGACCGGAGAGAACCTGGCGGAGTTCGTATTGCTGCGGAAATCGGGGCTAGAAGCGTGAAGAAGTACTACATACAGAACTTCGGGTGCAGGGCGACGCAGGCCGACGGAGCGGCGCTCGGTTCGGCGCTGTCCCAGAGCGGCATGGGCGCCGCGAGCGAGTGCGCCGAGGCCGACCTGGTCATTCTGAACTCCTGCACAGTGACTTCCGCCGCCGACGAAGATCTGCGGCAGGCCGTGAGCCGCGTGCGCCGTCAGAACCCCGGCGCGCGCATCCTGGTGACGGGCTGCTACGCCCAGCGCGCACCCGCGGAGGCTGCCGCTTTCGCCGGGGTGAGCTGGGTGGTAGGCAACACCCACAAGATGCGCATCCCGGAGATCGTCGAGGAGAGCGAGGGAGGCGTCTTCGTCGGCGACATCTTCGCACAGCAGGAGTTCAGCGCGGCGCCGGTGCTCGAGGCCGCAGCGGACCGCACCCGTCCGAACCTGAAGATCCAGGACGGGTGCAATAACCGCTGCACGTTCTGCATAATTCCCTTCGTGCGCGGCCGCAGCCGCAGCGCACTACCGGAGCAGGTTATCGGTCAGGTGCGCGATCTCGGCCGGCGCTATCGCGAGGTGGTGCTGAGCGGCGTAAACCTGGGGCGCTGGGGCCGCGAGCCCGGCTTGCGTTTGCGGCTGGCGGACCTGCTGCGCAGGCTGCTGGCGGAGACGGAGGTCGAGCGCTTGCGGCTCAGCTCGGTGGAGCCTCTGGATCTTACCAGCGACTTACTGGAACTGATGGCTTCGACACCCAGGATCGCGCGGCACGTCCACGCGCCGCTGCAGAGCGGATCGGACGCCGTGCTGCGGCGGATGCGGCGCTGGTATCGCGCCAGGCATTACGCCGACCGCATCCGGAAGGCGCGGGAGTGGATGCCGGAGGCCGCCATCGGAGCCGACGTCCTGACCGGCTTCCCCGGCGAGACCGAAGCCGAGTTCGAAGAGACCCGGGCATTCATTGATGGCCTTCCCTTCACTTACTTGCATGTGTTCACTTACTCGGAGCGCCCAGGGACGCCGGCCGCCGCCATGCCCGGACAAGTGCCGATACGCGAGCGCAAGCGACGCAACAGGATCCTGCGCGAACTGGGAGCGGCGAAGAACCTTGCCTTCCGGCAAAGCATGGCCGGCAAGCGGCTTTCGGCGGTGACCATCGAAGACGGCCGCTTCGCGCTGACCACCAACTATCTCAAAGTGGAACTGACAGAAGTGTGCGAGCCAAACCGGCTGGTCGAAGTGCTGATGGGCGAGGGTCCGGTCCAAGTCCTCGCCTGAGGACTACTTCCTCTTCCAGCGGACGCCGTCCTTGGTGTCCTCCAGAACCACTCCCTTTTCAAGAAGCTCGCCGCGGATTTGGTCGGCGCGGGCGAAATTGCGGGCCTTGCGGGACTGGTTGCGCTCGGCGATGAGAACGTCGATGTCCGCATCGCTGAGAGCGCCGCCTTCCACGCTGGGGCGCAGCACGTCGAAGACACTGTCGAAACGCGCCAGCAGGTCCAGGGCGGCCGGCGCGTTGCCGCTCTTAAAATCGCCGGCGTCCATGGCGGTGTTCGTATCGCGGACGTATTCGAAGACGACGCCCAGCGCTTCGGCGGTATTCAGATCTTCATCGAGGCTCTCTTCGAAACGCTTCAAAGCCTCGGCTGTGCGCTGCACAAGGGCATCGCTCGCGCCGTCGGGGAAGCGCCCTGTGTCCAGGCGAAGCTTGTAGTTGCGCAGGCGCTCGATGGCGGTGGCGGCGGCCTTCAGCCCGTCCATGGTGAAGTTGAGCTGCTTGCGGTGAGGCACGCTGGCGAGCAGGTAGCGGACGGCCTCGGGGCGCCAGCCCCGCTCCAGCAGGTCGCGGAGAGTGTAGAAGTTGCCGAGAGTCTTGGACATGGTCTGGCCGTCGACCATGAGGTGTTCGGAGTGCAGCCAGAAGCGCGCGAAGGGCTTGCCGGTGGCGGCTTCCGATTGGGCGATCTCGTTTTCGTGGTGCGGGAAGGTGAGGTCGACACCGCCGGCGTGGATGTCCAGAGTCTCGCCCAGGTAGCGCATAGACATGGCGGAGCACTCTATGTGCCAGCCGGGGCGGCCGGGGCCGAGGGCGGTGTCCCAGAAGGGCTCGCCTTCCTTGCGGGCTTTCCAGAGCACAAAGTCGCGGGCGTTCTCTTTGTCGTACTTGTCGGTATCGACGCGCGCGCCGTCGAGAATGCCCTTGGAATCGATGTGCGAGAGCTTGCCGTAGGAGGGGAAGGTCGCGATGCGGAAGTAAGTGGAACCCTCGCTCGTGTAAGTGTGGCCGCCGGCGGTAAGGCGCTGGATGAGAGCGACCATGTCGTCGATGTGATCCGTGGCCCGGACTACGTGTTCGGCGCGTTCCAGGCGCATGGCGGCGGCGTCCTCCATGAAGGCCAGCGCGTAGACTTCGGTGAACTCGCCCAGGCTCTTGCCGGCGGCCACGGCCTGCTGGATGATGCGATCGTCCACGTCGGTAAGGTTCATGACGTGGTCAAGCTGATAGCCGCGGTAGCGCAGCCAGCGGCGCAGGATGTCCTGGAAGGTGAAGGTCCGCAAATTGCCGATGTGCGCGTAATTCCAAACCGTCGGGCCGCAGGTGTACATGCGGACGATGTTGTCCTGGAGGGGCGAGAAATCCTCGATCTTCTGGGTAAGCGTGTTATAGAAGCGAAGAGCCATACGCGTGATCTGGGGAGCGACATTCCATCGTACCATCCCAAAATGGGTCAGCCTGAACTGAGCGATTTATTTTAGACCGTAATCCGTCGGTAACGGATTTCGGAACGATGGTTGGTGGACTTGAGCTTTCATTGGTTGAGACGTACTAGCTGGGGCGAGGGCATTTCCTATGGCGCTGGTGGCTGGATGCAGTGGCCCCAGGCCCGCGTTCAGAGGATGAAAACAGGCGGCTCGTTGGCAACCTGCCGCCTCGGGGCCGCCGTTCGCGGCGAGAACGACGACACGAGGCCACTCCGTTCGCGCCTGCGCCGGTAACCTCGAACTGCGCCCCAGGCCGAGGTAGTGTATCTGGTCAGATGTTTCTCAACTACCTTGCGCCGATGGTCGTGGATTACTTCCTCGGCGCATGGTTCCGGATTGAGGTCATTCAAGAGAGTTCCGCAAGCGCAAATGTCGCGGCCCATATCGGCGAGGCGATTGTGGTCGCTTTCACAGGGCTCCTGCTCGGCCTTGTGATGTGGCGTTTCTTCCCCTCGACAAGGAAGACCGGCCCGTGGATATGGATCCCTTCGGTCGCACTTTTATTGCTCGCGAAGTCTGTCCTACGTACTCTCAGTACGGATTCCACGCTATGGTCGATGACTACTTCTTTGTCTTCAAGCCTGGGTGGAGCGAATCAGGCTTGGGGATCATGTTTGCGACGTACCCAGCCTGGTCATCGATTTGGTACTCGCTTGCAATCGGCTTCGCAAATCGGAGAGCACGACGACGTGCGGATGCCGCTGATTCCCCGCGCGCCGATTCTCGTCAGGCGTTGAATCAGCCGGAAAATGCGTCTGTCCCCATTTTGACCACGGTTTCGAGGTGGTAGGTTTGGGGGAAGAGGTCGATCAGGGTGAGCTGGTCGATGCGGTAGCCGCCGGCAGTCAGCGCCGCCAGGTCGCGGGCGAGTGTCGCCGGGTCGCAGGAGACAATCACCAGGCGCGGGGGCCGCAGCCGCAACAGTTGCTGCACCACCGCCTTGCCCAGGCCGGCGCGGGGCGGATCGGCCAGCAGGAAATCCGGCGGACGCTCGAGCCCTTCCAGGAACGTCTCGGCCTCGGCGCCCACGGCTTCCACTTTCAATGACGCCCGGGCGGCGTTGAACTCGAGATCGCGCACCGCGCTCGACCCCGATTCGACCGCCCGCACCGAGCCGAAGCGCTCCGCCAGCGGCAGCGAGAACAGCCCCACGCCCGCGTACAAGTCTACGGCGGAATCGCCCGCGGCGCCATCCAGCACGGTCTCGACGAGCGTCTCGACCAGAAAGCGGTTCACCTGGAAGAATGACTTGCGGCTGACGCGGTACAGGCGCCCGGTGGCCGGGTAGTCGAGGGCCGGGGAGAACGCGCCGGGGATGCGCTCCTCGCACCACTCGAAAAATCGACGGGCGACGGGACGCTCCGATTCGAGGACGTTCACCTGGACCGATGACTCGTTGGCGAACAGTTCGAGCGAGCGCAGGAACCGCGGGAAGCGGTCGGCGCGCAACATCTCGCGAAGCGCGGCCAGGGCCGAGTTGATGGCCGGCGACGAAATCGGACAGCGCTTCACGGGGCAGAGCCGGCCCGATCCCGCTTCGCGAAAACCAATTCCGCCTTTGCCGATGTGCAACTGGATCCGGTTGCGGTACTCCCACGGCGCGGCCGAGAGGATTCGGATTTCCTCCGGCGGCTCGATCTTGCCCACGCGGCGGAGCGAATCCCGCAGGACTTCGCGCTTCTGGGCAAGCTGATACTCGTAGGCGGCGTGCTGGTAGTGACACCCTCCGCAGCGGCCGAAGTACGGGCAGGGCGGCTCGACGCGCTCCGGCGAAGGAGAAACGACGCCGGCCAGGCTAGCTTCTATGAGCCCGGGGCGCTCCCTTTCGGCGCCGAGGCGCACGAGTTCGCCCGGCAGCACGAAGGGCACCAGCACGGCCCGCCCTTCGATCCGGGCCAGGCCGCGCCCTCCATAGACCAACTTTTCGATGGTCGCTTCCCGCCCGGATGCAACGGGCGGTTTGTCTCCGGCTGCGGCATCGCTTACGATAGGACTTTCACCCCCTCTAGCATGAAACCACGAGTCTTCTCCGGTGTTCAACCTTCGGGCGATCTGCACATCGGAAATTACCTGGGCGCCCTCAAGAATTGGACCCGGCTGCAACACGAATACGACTGCATCTACTGCATCGTGGACCTGCACGCGGTCACCGTCTATCAGGACCCGGCCGGGTTGCTGGCGAAAACGCGCGAGCTGGCGGCCCTGTTCCTGGCGGCGGGCATCGACCCCGCGGTCTCGGCGGTCATCGTCCAGTCGGCGATCCCCGCCCACGCGGAACTGGCCTGGATGCTGACCTGCGTCACGCCGATGGGGTGGCTGAGCCGCATGACGCAGTTCAAGGCGAAGTCCGAGGCGCAGGAAACGGTCGGCGACGGCCTGTTCCAGTATCCGGTGCTGATGGCGGCGGACATACTGCTCTACCAGGCGGCCATCGTGCCGGTGGGCGACGATCAATCGCAGCACGTGGAGCTGACGCGGGACGTCGCGCAGAGATTCAATTCGCTGTACGGCGAGACCTTCGTGGTTCCGGAGACGAAGCTGCCGGCGGTCGGGGCGCGGGTCATGGGGCTGGACGATCCGCTGAAGAAGATGAGCAAGTCGGAGCCCGGCAGCGGGCACGCGGTGGCGCTGCTGGATCCGCCGGAGACGGCGCGCAAGAAGATCATGCGCGCCACGACGGACTCCAACCCCGCGGTGGATTTCGACGCCCTGGGAGCCGGGGTCGCGAATCTGCTGAGCATATTTCAGGCATTCGGCGAATGGGACGACGCGCGCATGCGGACCCACTTCTCGGGGATGCGTTACGGAGAGCTCAAGAAACAGACAGCCGAGATGGTGATCTCGCACCTGGAGCCGCTGCAGCGGCGCTATCGCGAGATCACGTCCGACCCTGGTTACCTGGACGGCATCCTGCGCGAAGCAGCGCGGCGGGTCAGCCCTATCGCCAACGCCACGGTCGAGATGGCGAAGCGGCGCATGGGCCTGTACGTTGGCTCCTGACATGGACCGAAGCCGGCTGACGTTCTCCGCGTATTGGAGTCTGCTCCGGGACAACCGCAACTTCCGGTTGTTGTGGAGCGCGCAGATCGTCAGCGAGCTGGGCGACTGGCTGTACTCGATCGCCATCTACAGCCTCCTGCTGGAATTGACGGGCAGCGCGACATCGGTGGCAATCGCGGTGGTGCTGCAGGAGCTTCCCCAGTTCTTCGTGGCGCCGGCGGCCGGGGTGGTGAACGACCGCATGAGCCGGAAGCGGGTGATGATCCTGGCGGACGTGGCGCGCGCGGGCATCATGCTCCTGATGCTGTGGGTGCAAGCCCGCCAGTGGGTCGGGATGATCTACGTGCTGCTGTTCGTGGAGACCATGATGTGGGCCTTCTTCGAGCCCGCCCGAAGCTCGGTCATCCCGAACATCACGCGCGGCAAGGAACTGCTGGCGGCGAACACGATTTCTTCGACGACCTGGTCGGTGAACCTGGCCATCGGGTCGGCCATCGGCGGCGTGCTCGCCGTGCTGTTCGGCAGAAACACGCTGTTCCTCATCAACGCGATCTCGTTCCTGCTTTCGGCCAGCCTGCTGCGCGGCATGCGATTCGCCGAACCGCATACCGCTGGAGCGCCGCCCCTGAAGGCCAAGGATTTCACGGATTTCTCGCCGGTGCTCGAGGGGTTGCGTTATGTGACCAGGAACCGGCGGCTGGTGGCTACGCTGCTGGTCAAGGCCGGGCTCGGATTCATGGGCACGAACTGGGTGATCCTGCCGGTGCTGGGAGAGCGCCATTTTCCGGTTCTGACGTCCAGTCTCGACCCCGCGCGCGCCAGCATGCTGGGGATGAGTCTGCTGATGGGCGCTCGCGGCGTAGGGGCGTTGCTGGGGCCGCTGATCGGCGGCTACTGGGCGGGGCAGAAGCGAGTCGCGCCTCCGGACCGGAATCCTGTACGGCTTCCTGGCCAGCGCGGCCGGGATACCTGGCGCTCGGCTTCTCTCCCGTCATCGGGCTGGCTTTTGCGGCGATCGTGCTGGCCCACGCGGGCGGCTCCACCATCTGGGTCTTCTCGACGACGCTGCTGCAGGAGCAGACGGAAGATCGTTTCCGGGGGAGAGTCTTCTCGGCGGACTACGCGTTCCTGGTGGTGACGATGTCGCTGGTGAGCTACCTGGCGGGAGTGCTGATCGACGTTGGCTTGGATCCCAAGACCCTGGCGATTCTCACCGGCGTGATCGGGCTCGGCCCGGCTCTGGCCTGGGGCCTGGCGTTGCGGCTCTGGAAGCCGGAGCCGTCAGTCCCTGACAACCAGGACCGTTGAGAAGCCCTCCTCGAGCGACGGCGGAACGAGTTTCTCCGCCATGCGATCCAGCACGTCCTCGGGAACGACGCGCCCGCGGAGTCGGTTGCGTTCGCGGCAGACGGCGAGAGGCACGTCGAAGAACACCGCTTCCACCGAACAGCCGAAGATCTGGCCCATCTTGATGTAGGGGCGGCGCTCGCGCGGAGTGAGGTGGGTGGCGTCCAGGCAGGTGACCGGCCGGCCCAGCGCGAGCCGGCGCCGCAATAGGTAGCGCAACGTGGCGAAGACTTCACGGTGAATGCTCTGATCGGTCTCATCGTCGGCCAGCAGGCCGCGCACCGCGTCGGAAGAGAGCGCCGGCGCTCCCAGGCGCTTCAGATAGGTGGATTTGCCGGAGCCCGGCAGTCCGACCAACACGACAATACGCTGCGGCGCAGTAGAGGAAGTCACGGCAAGCAGAATATCATGGTTATTGGGTTCTATGGCTTCTACTCCCGCGGGCAGCCCGGGCCGCAACCGGGCCAGGTGGCTGTTCCCCGCTCTGGGCTACCTGCTTTCGCTAGCCGCTCTGATCTGGGTTTACTGGGGCTTCGACTGGAAAATGGCGCTGACCCGGTTCGCAGCTTCGGACTGGCGCTGGGTGACATTCTCCATGATCGCCAGCGTCTGCATCTACCTTTGCCAGGCATGGCGCTGGAGCCTGCTCCTGAGGCCTGTGGGGCGCGCCCCCTTCGGGAGGTCGTTGCAATCGATTTTCATCGGACTGTTCGCCAACGAGGTGCTCCCGTTGCGCAGCGGCGAGTTGATCCGGGGCTACGTGCAGGCCCGCTGGACCAGGATTCCTTTCTCGGTCGTCCTGTCCTCCGAAGTCCTCGAACGCCTCTTCGACGGGATTCTGCTGGCCATCGGCTGCTACCTGACTATGCAGTTCGTCGAAGTTCCGCGGTACCTGCGCGACGGGAGTGTGGTGCTGGCCGCGGTGGTCGCGGGTTTTTCGGTGCTCCTGGCGGTCATCATGTTCCACAAGCACCACGCTCACGCGGCGGTGGCGCGAAGCCGGTGGGCCAAGGCGCTCTGGCACGTGGTGGAAGGGCTCCACGCCATGGGCAATTCCCGCTGGTTCCTGGCCTCGGCGGCCGTCAGCGTTATCTTTCTCGGAATACAGGTAGTTCCCGTTTGGGCCCTGATGCGAGCCTGCAACATGGACCTGTCGTTCGGAGTGGCGGCGGTGGTCCTGGTTATCCTAAGGCTGGGCACCATCATTCCCCAGGCGCCGAGCAACGTCGGCGGATTCCAGCTCTTCACGGTGGCGGCTTTGCGGCTCTTCGACGTGGACAAGGCCGCCGCGGCGGAATTCGCCACCATCTTGTTCTTCGCCGTGACTATCCCGCTGTGGATCTGCGGCGCGATCGCCGCCGCTCTGGCCGGCACTCACATTCGGGAACTGCAGCGCCATGCGCAGGCCAGTCTGCAACCCGCCGCCACCGGCCCGAGTGAAGGCTCGAAACCGTAGGCGCCCGCTACGCCCTTTCCAGATAGTTTCCTTCGGCGGTGTTGACGCGGACCTTGTCGCCCTCGTTGATGAACGGAGGAACCTGCACCACCAGGCCGGTCTCGAGCTTGGCCGGCTTGGTGACGTTGGATACCGAGGCGCCCTTGAGCCCGGGGTCGGTTTCGACCACCGCGAGATCGACCGTGGCCGGCAACTCCACGCTGATAGGCTTGCCTTCGTAGAACTCCACGTTCACCTTTAGCTGCGGCGTGAGGTATTGCACGCTGTCGCCGAGGAGGTCCTTGGTGAGGTGCATCTGCTCGAAATTCTCGGTGTTCATGAAGTAATAGTACTCGCCGTCACCGTAGAGGAATTCCATTTCCTGTTCGTCCATCACTGCCCGCTCGACGCGATCTTCGGAAGAGAACCGGTGTTCGGTCATGGACCCGGAGCGCAGGCTCCGCATCTTGGCCTGAACGAACCCGCGCAGGTTGCCGGGGGTGCGATGGACGACGCTGAAGATGGAATAAAGCTCGTTGTTGAACTTGATGACCATTCCCGGACGCATTTGTGTGGCGGAAATCATGGACGCGAACACTCCCTGCCTGTGGTGTAGATTGGCGCTGCGGACCGAGTTTCTATTCTAGCAGAATGGCGGACGCAGCCTGTCCAGTTGGATGTACAATCGATGGTGACCAGAACGGAATAGCGCTGGCGCCGGGCCGCGCTGAGGAGAGGATGCCATGCGGAAACTGATGATGGTCTTATGCGGTGCGCTGCTGCTGGCGGCGTGCTTGTCCCTTACCGCCTTCCAGATCCAGCCCCAGCCGGGCAAGGAGGGTTGGATCAGCATGTTCGACGGGAAAACTCTGGACGGCTGGAAGACGGCCGACAATCCGGAAAGCTGGAAGGTGGTCGACGGCATGCTTGTGGGAGACGGCCCTAGAAGCCATCTCTTCTGGATGGTTCGCGAGTGCGACAATTGCGAGTTCCGCGCCGAAGTGAAGCTGAACCACCTGGGCAACTCCGGCATGTTCTTCCGCACGGCATTCGGCCCCGGCTTTCCCAAGGGCTATGAGGCGCAAGTGGAGAACACTTCCAGCGATCCGCAAAAGACCGGCACGCTCTACGGTCTCGCCCGCATCACCGCGCAACTCATCCAGGACGACACCTGGTGGACCGAGCACATCATTGCGAACGGGAACCACATCATCATTACGGTCAACGACAAGGTCGTGGTCGATTACATCGACGAGAAGAACTCCTACACCAAGGGATACCTCGCGCTCCAGCAGCACAACGCCGGAAGCGTGGTCCAATACCGCAATGTGATGATGCGACCCCTTCCGCCGAAATAATCACCCCGATCCCCGGAAGAGCGTGGGAGGAGGCAGTATGAGTCGGGCGGTTTTGACCGCGCTGATTTCGATCTCGATCGGGGCGGTCGCCTTCGGCCAGAGCGGCAACTACGTCGCAGCGGCCAGGGGCGGCTGGACCAGCTTCAACCCGGTCACGGCGCTGACGGCGTCCACGTTCGCCCAACCCCCCGCCGCGGACCGCCCGTGGGTGCGGATGAACATGCCCGCGACCGCGGATCCAGCGGAGATCAAGGCGGAACTCCAGGATCTGCGCGACAAGGGCATCGTCGGCGTCGAGATCGGCCAGGGCGCGTTTCCGAACAACGAGCAGCTTATAGCGTTGCTGTCTGCCGGAAACCAGCTCGGCATCAAGATCAGCCTCAGCCACGGTCCGACGGAGAATCCGGCTGGATACTCGATAGACGACGACCACGCCCGTAAGACGCTGGCCTTCGGCCAGGCCGCGGTCGACGCCGGCCGGACTTTCGAGGGGGTTCTGCCGGCCCCCACGTCGCCGGCGGCCGGGCGGGGCGGGCGTGGAGCGGCGTCGGCGCCTCGCCGCGCCACCCTCATCGCCGTACTGGCTTACCGCTGCACGCAGACTCCCTGCCCGACTACCGGCATCGCAGAACTTGACCGATCCTCGGTAATCGATCTGACCTCGACGATTACCGGCAAGAACGCGGACGGGGTGCTTGGGGGCACGACCGCCGGCAGCATAAGATGGACGGCGCCGGCCGGCGCGCAGTGGCAGTTGATCGTGTTCTGGTCGCGGGGCGTCTCCGCCCAGCCGGACCCGTTTAGCGAGGAGGGGCACAACCAACTGATCAACAGCATGGAAACAGGCTTGAGCCCTGAGGTCAAGAAGCTGATGCAGATCAACGGCGGCGACCTCTTCTACGACTCACACTCCAGCGCCCGCGGCAGCCCGGACGAGTTGTGGACCAACAAGATGGCCGAGGAGTTCCGCAGCCGGCGCGGCTACGCGTTGATTCCCAACCTGGCGGCGCTCTTCCAATCCAGCTTCGGCTTCAGCGACGGCAGCGCGCCCCGCGTGCGCAATGACCTCTACGCAGTCCGTGGCGACATCTGGATCGAGAAGCATATCGCTCCGCTGCGGGCTTGGGTGCGCAAGTACAACTACAAATTGCGCATTCAGGTCGAGGGGGAACGCACCATCACGATCCCCATCAGCGACCAGGTGCAGGCGGCGGCCGCCGTGGACCGGCCGGAGCATGAATCGCTGTTCGTCGGCGACGAGGTCGACAACTACCTGCCGATGGCTTCCGCGAACCACATGACCGGCAACCCGTGGTACTCGACGGAGTGCTGCGCGGCGCGCACGCTGAGCTACGCGCAGACGTTCCAGGATGCGATCATCCGGATGCACAAGAGCTTCGCGGGCGGCATCAACAAGCTCGTGTACCACGTCTATCCCTACCGCGACAGCGACTCGTCACGGTGGCCGGGCTACCATAACTTCGGCCCGGCGGGTTTCTCGAATGCCTGGGGTCCGCGCGAGCCGTTCTGGGCGGACGCCCGCAACTATAACGACTACATCGCCCGCAACCAGCAGGTCCTCACCCAGGGCGACGCCAAGACCGACGTCGCAGTCTACATGCAGAACTACCTCTATCCGGAGCCGTGGAGCAATCCGGGTGGCTTCCGGATCTGGCGAGACACGAAGCTGCAGGAGGCCGGCTACACGCGCGACTATCTCAACCCGATGATGCTCGACATGCCGAACGCAACGGTCACCGGAGGCCGTCTGGCCGTGGACGGGCCGGCGTACAAGGCGTTCATCATTGACAGCGAGCAGGAACCGCCGACCGATCCGGTCAAGACATCGATGCCGGTCGAGGTTGCGCGGAAGATCCTGGGCTTTGCGCGCGCCGGTCTGCCGGTGATCGTGGTAGGCGCGCCGCCCGACCGGACGCCCGGCAACACGCCCGGGGACGATGCCGCGCTTCAGGCTCTGATCCGCAGCCTGCTGGCTGAGAAGACGGTCTACCGGGTCGCGCACCAGGCCGACGTGCCTGCCAGGTTGCGAGAGTTGGGGATCCGGCCGTCGGCGGAGCCGAGTTCGCCCTCGCCCATGCTCAGCGTCCGCCGCCGGGACGGGGCGACCAGGACTGACTATTACTTCCTCTACAACCAAGGGGTCGTTACCCCGAAAGGCGAGCCGGAAAACCTGTTCGAGCCGGCCACGGGGCAATCGCTGGACCGCGAGGTCAGCCTGGAAGGGCGGGGACGTCCCTACCTGCTGGACGCATGGACCGGCAAGATCACGCCGATCGCCAACTACACCTCCAGTGCGGATCGTGTGACTCTGCGTATCAAACTCTCGCGCGACAACGCGACGCTGATTGCGCTCAGCGAGGACCCGAAGCGGTTCGGCGTCGCGCCTCCCGACGTGTTCGTGACGAAGACCGGCGCCGACGATGTGGTCATGGACGGGAACTTGATCGCGATCCGAGCTTCGAATCCGGGGACGTATGCGACGTCGCTGAGCGACGGCAAGACCGTGAAGAGCACAATCCGCAACGTGCCTCCGCCGATAGATCTGACCAACGCCGCATGGCATCTTGCGGCCGAGGACTGGCAGCCGGCGAATCCGTACCAGACAACGTTCGGGGTCCAGGCGGCGCGGACGGCGAAGGCTCCGGTCGAACTGGACCTCAAGGGGCTGGCTCCATGGCCGGAGATCCCGGCTCTCAAGAACGCCTCGGGCATCGGCACGTATACGACCACGATCAACCTGCCGGCCGGATGGACCAGGGAGCAGGGCGCCACGTTGAGCTTGGGCGAGGTCTTCGACACTTTCACCTTGACGGTCAACGGCAAAGCAGTGCCGGTGGACCAGATCAGCGCCCAGGCTGACCTGGGTCCGTACCTGAAGGCCGGCCGGAACACGCTTGCAGTGCGCGTCGCCACGACGTTGAACAACCGGCTGGCGGCGCTCGATGAGGCTGTAACGAAACGCGGGCTGGTGCAGAAATATGGGCTGGTTGGCCCCGTGGTGCTAACCCCCTACGGTCAAGTGACCGTCTGGACACAGCCAAAGAGGTAGGCCGGCAGAATGAACGCTAGGACCGAGGGTGGCCGTGGCTCCGTGTTCGCGCTGCGAGCGTGGCTGGTCCTGCTGGCGCTCGTGGCGACGGCCTCAGCGCAGAGCAGCCCCTGTGACCTGGAGATCGAAAATCGCGTCGACCTGCTCGGGATCGACGTCACCGCGCCGCGCCTGAGTTGGAAGTTGTGCGGTCCCGGCGCAACCCAGCGCGCTTACCAGGTCCGCGCCGCGAGCAGTCTCGCCCTGTTGACGACAGGCACCGCCGACCTGTGGGACTCCGGCAAGGTGGAGTCCAGCCAGTCGACCGGTCTTCCCTATCCCGGCCCTGAGCTGCATTCGCGGGACCGGGTGCTGTGGCAGGTTCGCGTCTGGACCGATCAGCCACTCGATGACCCCTCGGACTGGAGCGCGCCCGCCACATGGGAAATGGGTCTCCTCAGCCCCGTGGACTGGCTGGCCCAATGGATCACCCACCCAACCTGGACCTACGGCATGCCCATGCCTATCTTCGCCAAACAGTTTTCTGTTTCGAGGACGGTCCAGAGCGCCCGGCTTTACATCACCGGCTTGGGCATTTACGTGGCTACCCTCAACGGCCAGCCCGTTACCGATGATGTGCTCACCCCCGGCAACACGAACTATGCGAAGCAGGTGGAGTACGCCACCTACGACGTGACGAACCTCTTGAACCAAGGCGCCAACACCCTGGGTGTGGAGCTAGGCAACGGCACATTCAACTCTCTCCCGACCCCCGGCCGCTACTCGAAGTTCGTCAACCCGCTTCCCTCCAATCCCAGATTAATCGCCCAGCTCGAGGTCACCTACGCTGACGGCTCCAGAGAGTCCGTGGTCAGTGACGCATCCTGGCGGACCACCCTCGGTCCCACTACGCTCTCCACCTGGTTCGGCGGCGAGGACTATGACGCCCGCCGGGAGAAGACCGGTTGGGACCAGCCGGGGGCCGACCTCTCGGGCTGGGATCACGCGGCCTTCAGCGCCGCGCCGGAAGTGACAACGCAACTGGCCTGGCGCCCCGCCCCGCCAGTCCGGATCGTTGGCCAGGCGAGCCCGGTGGTAATCACTCAGCCCCAGCCAGGGGTCTACGTCTTCGATATGGGAGTCAACTTCGCCGGCTGGCAACAGTTGCGCGTCAGCGGCCCGGCGGGGACCAGGGTGACCATGCGCATTGGCGAACTGCTACGCGCGGACGGAACGGTTAGCCAGGCCACAACCGGATCTCCGATCATCGACACCTACATCCTGTCCGGCAACGGCGTCGAGACCTGGCATCCAAAATTCGAATACCACGGATTCCGATTCCTCGAGGTGTCCGGTTTGCCCGCCGCGCCGGCGACGGAAACGATCACCGGATTGGTGCTGCGCGGCTCCAATGAATCCGCCGGCTCCTTCTCCAGCTCCGGCGGCCTGCTGAACGACATTCACCGCATCATCGATCGGGCAATCCAGAGCAACATGCTGTCGATCTTCACCGACTGCCCGGATCGGGAGAAGCTCGGCTGGCTCGGGGACATGCAGGTCATTTTCGGTTCAATTACTCGCAATTACGATATCGCCGCTTATGTGCGCACGATCATCCGCAACATGGCCGAGGCGCAGCTCGACAGCGGCCTGGTGCCCGACTTTGTGCCTGAGTATACGACCTACAGCGGAGGATTCCGCGACGACCCCAACTGGGGCAACGCCATGATCCTGGCCCCGTGGTCGCTGTATGAGACCTACGGCGACGTTCGCATTTTGGAGAAGTATTACCCAAACATGCAGCGTTATCTGGCTTACCTGACCGGCAAGGCCAGCGGCGACCTGCTCAACTACGGCTTGAACGATTGGTCTGCCTTCGACCGAACCACACCTACCGAAGTGATCGCCAGCTACGGCTACTACCGCTCGGCGGAAACGTTGAGCCGGGTGGCCACCTTGCTCGGGCGCGCTGAGGACGCAGCCGGCTACGCCGCGCTTGCCCGCCGCATCGGCGACGCGTTCAATGCCAAGTACCTGAATAGAACCAACCACACGTATGCCGGCGGCCAACAGGGCGCCGACGGCATCGCGCTGGACATGGGTATCGTTCCCGCCGACGAGCGCCAGGCGGTCCTCAACCACCTGGTCGCCAGCATCCGGGCCAACGGCAACCACATCAACGTGGGCATCGTGGCGTTGCAGGCGGTATTGCGCGCCTTGATTGCCGGCGGCCGCCATGACATCATCTATGACTTTGCGATGCAGACGACGAGCCCAAGCTACGGTTACCAGATCGCCCACGGAGCAACTTCGTTGACTGAGCTTTGGGACGGTCCCACCGCCGGCGCCTCGCAGAACCACATGATGTTCGGCGCGATCGACGAGTGGTTCACCGCGGGACTGGCCGGGATTCAGCAGGCGCCCGGTTCGGTGGGCTACAAGAGCCTCGTCATCAAGCCGGCGATCATCGCCGGCCTGACGAACGTCAAGGGCAGCTACCGGTCTCCCTACGGCCTCGTCGAAAGCGAGTGGACGAGTGGTGGAGGCCAGGTTTGGCTGCATGTGACGGTTCCCTCCAACAGCACGGCCGCCATCTACGTGCCGGTATTCGACGGCCAGGTCCTGCAAGCCCCCGAGGGTTTGATCGAAGTGACAATGGAGGGCGGTTATGCGATCTATCAGGCTGGCCCCGGCAGCTTCGAGTTCCTGGTGCGCTCCCACCCTGAGCCTAGACGCCGTCCGGTAAGAACGCCCGTCTTCGGCCCCGGGAGGATTCCCAGACCCTCAACACTCTAATATGGAACATTGATGACTACGAATCCTTCGGCAATGACCCGCCGTTCCTTCGCCTCGATCATCGGCGGAGCGGCCTTCAGCTTCGGCGCGGAACCGCCGCGGCCGAACATCCTCTGGATCACCTGCGAAGACACCGGCCCGCAGATCGGCGCCTATGGTGACCGCTACGCCACCACGCCGGCACTGGACAAACTGGCCGCCTCCGGCATTCGTTACCGCTACGCCTGGTCCAACTGCCCGGTTTGCGCGCCTGCCCGCACCTCCATCATTTCCGGGATGTATCCGAATTCGACTGGCTCTGAACACATGCGCAGTCTGGTCAGCCTGCCGCCGGGCATGAAGATGTATCCGCAGTACCTGCGCGAGGCCGGCTATTACGCGACCAACAACTCGAAAGAGGACTACAACCTCGACAAGCCGGGCCAGGTTTGGGATGACTCCAGCACCAAGGCGCACTGGCGGAATCGCCGGCCCGGGCAGCCGTTCTTCTCCATCTTCAATTTCGTAAGCACCCACGAAAGCCAGATTCGCGCGAGACCCCACACGCTGGTCCACGATCCATCCAAAGTTCGTGTCCCGGCGTTCTACCCCGATACCCCCGAGGTGCGCCGGGATTGGGCGCAATACTACGACAACATCACCACGATGGACGGCCAGGCGGCTGGCATCCTGCGCGAACTGGAGAGTGACGGGCTGGCCGAGAACACAATTGTGTTCTTTTATGGCGATCACGGGCCCGGCATGCCCCGCTGCAAGCGGTGGCCCTACAACTCAGGATTGCAGGTGCCGATGCTCGTGCATTTTCCGGATAAGTTTCGGCACCTGGCACCGCGCGACTACACGGCCGGTGGCGTCGCCAACAGACTCATCTCCTTCGTCGACCTGGCCCCCACGGTGTTGAGCCTCGCCGGCATCAAGCCTCCGCGTCATATGCAGGGGCGTGCTTTTCTCGGCTCGCAGGTCGCCCCCGAACCGTCCTATCTGTTCGGCCTGAGGGGGCGCATGGATGAGCGATACGATCTGGTCCGCTCCGTCCGGGACCGCCGGCATGTCTACATCCGCAATTTCATGCCTCACCGCACGTACGGGGAGCACATCGCTTACCTGTACGATATGCCCACCCTTCAGGCTTGGAAGAAGTTGAATGACGAAGGCAGGCTCCGCCCTCCGCAGAGCCTCTTCTGGCAGACCAAGCCTCCCGAAGAACTTTACGACCTCGAGGCGGACCCAGACGAAGTGAACAACCTGGCCCGATTTCCCCAGCATGCGGCGATCCTCGATCGCTTCCGCCGGGTGCAGGTGGATTGGATGCGCGAGGTCCGTGACGTCGGACTGCTGCCCGAACCGGAGATGCACGCCCGTTCGGCAGGTTCGACTCCCTACCAGATGGGGCACGATGAGAAGCGTTATCCCTTCGAGCGGGTGCGAACCGCGGCGGCGCAGGCCTCGGCGCTTTCGCCGGACACTACCGGACAACTGGTCCGTGGCTTGGCCGACCCCGATAGCGGCGTACGCTACTGGATGGCCTCCGGTCTGCTGATGCGCGGAGCCCCAGCCGTCTCTCAGGCTGCCGAGGGCTTGCGCAAGGCCCTTGACGACTCATCGCCGAGCGTTCGCATCACCGCCGCGGAGGCGCTTGGGAGGTACGGAGGGGACGCGGATGTCACTCGATCCATTTCCGTCCTGCTGGACTTCGCCTCGGTAACGGCGCACGGCCCTTACTTATCGCTCCTCGCGCTGAACTCTCTTGACGCCCTGGGGGACAAGGTCCGGCGGGTGAAATCGGAAGTCGAGGCGCTCCCTGTTGACGCCCCATCCGTCGACCAGCGGATCAAGGGCAAGATCAAGAATCTCATCGACGAGATTCGGAAGAAGCAGGCCTGAGATGACTCGAAGAGACCTACTCCAAGTGCCCGCCGCCTTGCTCGCCCGGCAGGCGAGCGCGGCTGCCACCCTGCGGCCCAACATCGTGTATATCCTCGCCGATGATCTCGGCTACGGCGATCTAGGGTGCTATGGCCAGAAGCAGATTCAAACCCCGAATCTGGACCGCATGGCCGCTGACGGACTTCGCTTCACCCAGGCCTATTCGGGTTCCACCGTCTGTGCTCCTTCCCGCTGTTGCCTGATGACCGGGCGCCATACCGGCCACGCCACCGTCCGCGGCAACATCAAGCCCGAAGCCGGTCTTCGGCCGGATGAGACCACGGTTGCCTCGCTACTCAAGGGCGCGGGCTACCGAACCGCTTTGTTCGGAAAATGGGGACTCGGCGGTCCCGGCACCGGCAGCGTCCCCAACACTCGCGGATTCGACGAGTTCTACGGATACCTGGATCAGCAGCACGCCCACAACTCCTACCCGGAGCACCTCTGGGACAATCAGAACGAGGCGTTTCTCACCGGTAACTGGTTCGACCAGCGCAAGCAGTTCAGCAACGACCTGTTCACCGAACGAGCCTTGAAGTTCGTGGCCGGAGTCCGGCAGCCGTTCTTCCTCTACCTGACCTACACCATCCCCCACGCGGACAACGAATTGACCGCTGTCCGCGGGAACGGCATGGAGACGCCCGACGACAAACCGTACCAGGACCGCCCTTGGCCCCAGGTGGAGCGCAACTTCGCCTCGCTGGTTACGCGCATGGATTCCGACGTCGGGCGATTGCTCGCCGCGCTCAAGACCGCAGGGCAGGAGCAAAACACCCTGGTCATCTTCACCAGTGACAACGGACCCCACCAGGAGGGCGGACACAAGCCCGAGTTCTTCCAGAGCAGCGGGCCGTTTCGCGGCATTAAACGGGATCTCTACGACGGGGGTGTCCGAGTGCCGTTCATTGCGCGCTGGCCCGGCATGGTTCCCGCCGGCAGGTCCAGCGACCAGGTGCATGCCTTCTGGGATTTCCTGCCGACCGCGGCCGAAGTGGCGGGCGTGCCTTCGCCAGGCGGCCTGGACGGCATCTCGGTGCTCCCGGCTCTCCTCGGAAAACCCCAACCTCGCCAGCACGATTATCTTTATTGGGAGTTCCACGAACGCGGTTTCGCCCAGGCCATACGCACCGGCAATCACAAGTGCTTCCGGCGCAACCCCGCTGAACCCATCGAAGTCTACGACCTGGCGGCGGACCCCGGCGAGCGCACCAACATCGCGGACAAGAGCCCCGACCTGGTCCGCCGGGCTGAAGGGCTCTTCCGGACCGCCCGCACGGACTCGCCGCTGTTTCCTGTGAAACCGGCCTCCGCATGAGTGTGACGCCGCGCATCCATTCGCTGCTCATCAAGCCGGTGTCAGCGGTTTGCAACCTGGCCTGCACTTACTGTTTCTATCTGGATCGTGACGCGGACCCCTACGGCGATCTGCCCGGCCGCCAGATGAGCGTAGAGACCCTGGAACGTCTGGTGGATACCTGGATGTTCTATTCCTGGCCGCAGAGTACCTTCGCCTTCCAGGGCGGCGAGCCGACGCTGGCGGGCCTGGATTACTTCTTGAAGCTGGTCGAGTTTCAAAAGCAATACGGCCGCGATGGTCACAGCGTCAGCAATTCCATCCAGACCAACGCTATCCTGATCGACGACGCCTGGTGTGCGTTCTTCAAAGAATATAACTGGCTGGTGGGCGCGTCTCTCGACGGGCCGGAGGAGGTGCACGACCGCTACCGCCTCAACCAGGGCGGAGCACCCACCTGGAAGCGCGTGATGGAGAACGTCGAGAGGATGCGCAAGAAGGGCGTCGAGTACAACATCCTTTGCGTTGTCAGCCAGGCCAATGTCGAACAACCCAAACAGCTGTACCGCTTCCTGCGTTCTATCGGTGCGGACAATCTGCAGTTCATACCGCTGGCTGAGTTCGACCCGGCGGGCAATCCCCTCCCCTTCACCATCACCCCCGAGCAGTACGGCCGGTTCCTGGTGGATCTCTTCGACGTTTGGTGGCCGGAGCGCCGCAAGGTCCGCATCCGCTTCTTCGACAACCTGGCCGAAGCCCTTGCCGGACAACCCCCCGGCAACTGCACTCTGCTCGAGACTTGCGACAGCTACGTGGTCGTGGAGTACAACGGCGACGTCTTCCCTTGCGACTTCTTCGTCGAACGCGACTGGAAGCTCGGCAACGTCAATCTCGACTCATGGCCCGAGATCGCGCGCCGGCAGAAGCGCTACGCGTTTGCCGCCAACAAGACCCTGCCCCGCCCCGAATGCCAGGCTTGCGAATACCAGCAAATCTGTCACGGCGGCTGCCCGAAGCTGCGCCACGCCCGGCTGCGCGACTTCGGTGGCCTGGACTATTTCTGCGCGGCCTACAAGATGGTCTTCGCCCACACCAGCGGCCCTCTCCGTGCGGAAGTTCAGCGCCTGCTTCGTTGATGCGGCTACGGCCTGCGGGGCGGCGGCGTCAATTCGGGCGGGAAGTCGGCCGCATGAGACTTTCCGGGGTCGCGCTTATTGCTCTGCCCTCCGCTGTCGGGCCAGAGCGGCATGTTCAGTCCGCCGGTCTCGCGCAGCAGGTCGAACAGCCGCGTGCGCATCTGCGCAATCAGCTTCTGGTGCTCGCCGCTGAAGATCAGGTTGTTTCCTTCCAGCGGATCCTTTTGGAGATCGTACAACTCGTCGATGTCCCAGATGCCGTGGTAGCGGATGAACTTGTAGCTGTCCGTGCGCAGCGCGTGGGTCGTCGGGGTCTGGGGAAAATTGCGTTCCCAGTAGTACTCGTACAGCAACTCCTTGCGCCAATCGACCGGCGTGCCGCGCGCGAGCGGCAGCCAGCTTCGCCCGTCAAGCCCGCTGGGAATCGCTGCCCCGCAGGCATCCAGCACCGTCGGCATGATGTCCAGGTTCGCCACCATCGGAGTCACCTTGCGCCCGCCCGAGAACAACTCCGGGCAACGCGCCAGGAGCGGCACGCGCATCGATTCCTCATACGCGGTGCGCTTGTCGATCAGCCCGTGCTCGCCGAACGCGAAGCCGTTGTCCCCCATGTAGATGACCAGCGTTGAATCCAGTTGCCCCCGCGAGGCCAGTTCCTGCAACACTCGCCCGACGCTGTCATCCACTCCGAGCAGCGTCTCGGCGTACCGTTTGTAGTATTCGCCGATGTCGAGATCGGAGTGATAGGGAAACTCCACGCCGTGCCAGGAGTTCCGCTGGTTCTGCGCCCACATGGGCCGGTGCTGCGCCATGGGGCCCGTGGCCGCCATGGTTGCGGGCGGAACAAACTTCTGGTTCTTGTAGCGTCCCGCGTGACGCTCGGCGGGGACGAATTCGGAATGCACCGCCTTGTGGGAGAGATAGAGAAAGTACGGCTGATTGCGGTCCAGCGAGCGCAGCCAGTCGAGGGCGTAGTCGGTCAGCTCGTCGGTGATGTAGCCCTTTTGCGGCACCCTCTTCCCATTTACGTTAAGCCCGTCTTTGGAGGGCAGATAGGCTCCCTGCCCGCGGAAGCTGACCCAGTGATCGAAGCCGGGCTGCGGCGCGTCGCCCGCATTGCCCATGTGCCACTTGCCGAGGAAGCCGGTCTTATAGCCCGCTTTCTGCAACAGTTGCGGGAAGAAGGCCGTCCCGGGCGGGATCGCCGTGTTGTTGTCCACGATCCGGTGACGATGGGCGTACACGCCCGTCAGGACCGTCGCCCGGCTCGGAGAGCATAGCGCCGTGCTGACAAACGCATTCGTGAAGTGCGCGCCCTCGCGCGCGAGCCTGTCGAGGCTCGGGGTCTCCAGAAAGCTCTGCCCCTTCAGGAAACCCATGGCATCGTAGCGATGGTCGTCCGTGAGGATGAAAATGACGTTCCGCGGCTTCCCCTGTGCCGCTCCCAGCGCCCCTGCCAGGGGCAAGCCTGCCATTTGCGCTAACGCCTGACGTCGATTCATGTGCGTCACGCCTCCCTGAAGAAAGTCAGTATACACCGTGATTGCGGACTTTGGTGTAGCATTTCAGCTTGGGGTGAATAGAATGCCTGCTCTAAACAGACGCCAGTTCCTTTCTGCCGCCGCGTCCGCCGCCGTGGCCACCGCCGCAACCCGCCCTCCCAACGTGGTCATGATCTACTGCGACGACCTCGGCTACGGCGACCTCGGCTGCTACGGGTCGAAGATCCGAACGCCCAATGTTGACCGGATGGCGTCCGAAGGCGTCCACTTCACCCACTTCTACTCCGGCAACCCGGTCTGCTCTCCATCCCGCGCCGCCTTGCTGACCGGGCGTTACCCGACCCGCGTGGGGGTGCCGCGCGTCCTGTTCCCGACCGACACCACCGGATTGCCGGATTCCGAAGTCACCATCGCCCGGATGCTCAAGGCGCGAAACTATGCCACTATGTGCATCGGCAAATGGCACCTGGGGCACCTTCCGCAATACCTTCCCATGAACCGCGGCTTCGACGAGTATTACGGAATCCCGTACAGCAATGACATGAACCCTCGGGTCCTCCTGCACAACGCCGAGACCATCGAGAACCCGGCGAAGCTGGAGACGCTGACGCCGCGCTACACCGCGGAGGCGCTGCGCTTCGTCGAACGCTCCAAGGGTGCGCCTTTCTTCCTCTACATGGCCCACACCTACCCGCATATTCCTTTGGGGGCGTCGGACCGCTTTCGTGGAAAGTCTCCTCTGGGCCTGTACGGTGACGTCGTCGAAGAGCTCGACTGGAGCACCGGCGAGATTCTTGGCGCGCTGAAGAAACACGGCCTCGACAACAATACGCTGGTCATGTTTGCGTCCGACAACGGCCCTTGGTATCAGGGCAGCCCAGGCAGGTTGCGGGGCCGCAAGGGCACCACCTGGGAGGGAGGCCAGCGCGTGCCGTTCATAGCGCGCTTCCCGGGACGCATCCCAGGGAACAAGATGTGCCAAGGGGTGGGCTCGGTCATGGACATCCTGCCAACGCTGGCCGGTCTTTGCGGCGTGCCGGCGCCCGCGAATCCGGCGGACGGCATCGACATCTGGCCCCTGATCTCGACCCGCAGACCCGAATTGGAGCGCGACGCTCTGCTGATGTTCGACAATATTCACCTGCAGTGCGCCCGCTGGAAACAGTGGAAGCTGCACGTGGCGCGCTACAACTCCGCCGTCTACAGCCCGGCGCCCGCGGGCGGGCGCGTCAATCTTCCGCTGCCCGCGCCGGAACTCTACGATGTCGTTAACGATCCCGACGAAAGCTATGAGTGCGCCTCGGAATATCCCGAAATCGTGGCGCAGATCCGCTCGCGGATCGACCGATTGATGGCAGGCTTCCCCGAGAACATCCGGAAAGACTACGAGCAGACCAAGTCGCGCCAGGTGAAGCCTACCGCCGCCGGCAACTTCCCGAGCGGATGACGTCTGTATCTCGTCTACTGGTCCGCCTGATCTTGAAGCGGGCGGATCCAGATGTTGCGAAAGCGGATAGGGGTGTTCGGCGCATCGGGGTGGTAGTGGTCCTGCAACAGCAGAGGGCCGGGCGCGGGATTGCAGGTGCGCGAGCCCGTCACCGGCGTGTGGTCCTGAACCAAGACCCCGTTGAACAGCAGCGTCAGCGTCCCTGGCCGGGCGAGTTTGCCCTCCGGTGTGCAGGTCGGGGCGTGGAACACTATATCGTAGCTTTGCCACACCTCCGGAGGACGCGAGGCGTTTACCAGTGGCGCGGACCGCCCATAGAGAGCGCCGGCGCTGCCGTTTGGATAAGTCGGATTCTGGTACGAATCCAGGACCTGAATCTCGTAACGGCCTTGCAGATACACTCCGCTGTTGCCGCGGGCCTGGTCCTTCTGGTTGGGCATGCTGGGGATCGCGAACTCCAAGTGGATTTGCGCGCTTCCAAACCTGTCCTTCGTGACCAGGTCCTGAGTCTTTCCGCTCTCCTTGGTAACGGACGTGGAGAGGATCACCCCGTCTTTAACTGCCCAGCGCAAGGCGGCGCCGTCGCGGGAGGTCCACTTGGACAGGTCCCGGCCATCGAAGAGAACCACGGCATCGGATGGAGCCTGGCCGGGTTTTCCCGGATCGACAACCAGGGGTTGGGGGTCGTTGGGGCTGGAGCCCGGCGGACGGTTCTGCTGTTGTGCTGGCGAGACAGCCAGCATCAGCGTGACGAGTCCCGCGCCAGCCAATAGAAAGACGTTGCTTCGCATGATTTCCTCCGGCGATGACGCAAGATTATCTCACTGCGACCCTCGGCTGCAAGCGTTGTGGTAATCTCATGTCGCTAGAGAGGAGAAGAGGGCGAACATGGTCGAAGTTGGGTCTCCACACACCGCGAATTCGAAAACAGACGGGGTCACCAGACGCGCGGCGATGAGCACCCTCGCCGGCGCGTCACTGGCCAGGGGCCAATCCCGCCGGAAGCCCAACTTCCTGTTTATCCTATCCGACGATCACGCGGGGTACGTTCTCGGGTGCGACGGGAATCGCCTCGCCACGACGCCGAACCTGGATCGTCTGGCTTCAGAGAGCATGCGCTTCGGCGCGCACCACTGCAATTCGCCTGTGTGCACGCCGTCGCGCCAGTCGTTCTTCACCGGCCAGTTGCCTCACTCCGCGGGCGTCACCCTTCTCAGCACCCGCCTTTCACCAGACAAGCCCACGCTGGCCAAGCAGTTTCAGCAAGCCGGTTATCAGACGGCGGTGTTCGGAAAAATGCACTTCAATCGTGCTGCCGAGCCCGGCCTGCATGGTTTCGACGTCATGCTGACCGAAGGCGAAATCACTAAGGCGTGGAACAGCGAGGTAAGGCCTCGCCCCATTCCCGAGGAGATTCGGACCAAGCCCGCGCAGTGGCGGCCCTTCCAGGATCCCGCGAGAATCTGGCTGAACGCGGACAAGCTGCCCTTCGCGCGCTACGACGAGGAGATGCGCGGGACTTTCATCGGGCGCAAAGCCATCCAGTACATGGAGCAGAACAGGGACAAGCCCTTTGCGCTGTGGACCAGTTTCCAGGAGCCGCACTCGCCCTTCGACTTCCCCGCGGAAGACCGCTCTCTCCTGGAGGCCCGGCGGTTCCAGGTTCCCAGGGTTGGACCCGAGGACGCATGGCAGATTCCGCTGATTTTCCGCGACCTCTCCGACGACGACAAGCGCGGGATCAACGCCGCCTACTACACCTCGGTAGCCTTTCTGGATCGCAACATCGGCCGCGTCCTGGACGCGCTGCGCCGCCTCAAGTTGGAAGAGGACACCTTCGTCGTCTACATGGCTGACCATGGATACGATTTAGGACAGCATGGCCGCTTTGAGAAGCACTGCGGCTACGATCCCGCGCTGCGGGTGCCCCTGATTATGCGGTACCCCGGCAGGGTCCGCAGGGGCGTCGTCTCGGATCTGACCGAGCACGTGGATGTTCCCGCGACGATTGTGGACCTCATGGGACTCGACCCTCTGCCGCTGATGCACGGCCAAAGCTTGCGCCCATATCTGGAGGGCCGGCGAATGGAGCAGCGTCGCGATCACATCTTCAGCGAATACCTGGAGAACGAAGAGGCCTTCATCCGAACCCCCGAATGGAAATACATCTTCTGCTCGGGGAAGCGTGCGCGCAAGGACGGCTACGCGACCGATAAGCCTACGCCGGGCCGCTACCGCCGATTGTACGATCTGAAGAAGGACCCCGGCGAATTCACCGACGTGACGGCGAAACATCCGGATCTGGTAGCGAAGTTCGAGGGTCTGATGCTGGACCGCTTCCGCGCCACGCACCCCGATCGCGCCCAGGAACCGCAGCGACTGAGGCAGAGAAGAGGCGATTGAGTTCTACCTGCGTCCTCGAGACGCGGCAACCGTCACCGCGCCCTGAGAGCCTGGACGTTCTTCTTCAGGAACTTCACTCCCTCGAACGCAATATCGGCGGGCGTTGGCGCAAGGTCCCGCCAAATCGAAGCCGCCGCCGACAGTTCGCCCAGAGCGAAGCCGAAGCTCTCAATGGTAAGCCAGTCGTCGTAGTTCAGATCGCGCAGCGCTTGAAAGAAGTCCGGCCACTCGACGTGACCCGAGCCGGGGATTCCCCGGTCGTTTTCGCAACTGTGAACGTGTTTCAGGCGCGGGCCCGCGGTTCGGCAGGCTGCGCCGATGCTCTTCTCCTCGATGTTGGCATGGAAAGTGTCAAACAGAATGCCCACGTTGGGGTGGTTGATCTCATCGCAGAGCGCGAGCGCGTCGGCCGTGGTGTTGAGGAAGTAAGTCTCGAACCGGTTGAGCGGTTCGAGCGCGACTTGAACCCGGTAGGCTTCGAGCACCGGTCCGAGCGACTGATAGCATTCGACCGCCCGCGCCCATTCCTCCGCCGTGCGGCGCCGGCCTGGCAGGTAGCCGACCGGCGAATATAGCGGCCCGGCAATAATCCTGGCGCCGGCCTCGGCCACCGCCTTGACGCAATCTTCCAGATGGACCTGCGTCGCGCGGCGGACAGCGGCGTCATCCGAGATGACACTGAGGCCGCTGCCCAGCACCGAACAGATCGTACATTCCAAGCCGTTCTCCTCGGTCGCCTTGCGGATGGCGGAGGCGGCGAAGTCGCCGGCACGGAACAGTGGCACTTCCACGCCGTCAAAACCGTGCTCCTTAATGGACGGCAGGAGTTGCGAAACCGGCGGCCCGAAGCTGGCCGCCCAGATGAATGTGTTGACGCCGAACTTCATGATATCGGTCCTCTCTTCTCCAGTCGATCAGGCGTAGGGGCACGGCGGCGCCGTGCCCCTACAGCCTCACGATTTTCTCCGACACGAAGCCCTTCATCGCGTTGCGCGTGTCGACGATGAGCCGCGCGCGCTCCAGGATCCGGGCATAGTCGAAGACCGCGTGCGGCGTGATGATCAGCACGCAATCGGCCTCGGCCACCGCCTCATCCAGCGGTTCCGAACGCAGGTCCAAACTGTCCGTCCGCAGCTCGGGCACGTGCGGGTCCGTGTAACTCACCCGGGCCTTTCGGCCGAGGAGCAGGTGCATGATGTCGAGCGCCGGCGACTCGCGGATGTCGTCAATGTCCTTCTTATAGGCCACGCCCAGGATGTGAATCCGCGCGCCCTTCAGCGCCCTGTCGTGCTCGTTCAGCGCATTCTGCACCTTATCCACGACGAAGTGCGGCATCTGCCCATTGATGTAGCCCGCCAGCTCGATGAAGCGGGCCTCGATGCCCGCCTGGCGCGTTTTCCAGGACAGATAGAACGGGTCGATAGGGATGCAGTGGCCGCCCAGCCCGGGCCCAGGGTAGAAGGGCATGAAGCCGAACGGCTTGGTCGCGGCGGCGTCGATCACCTCCCACACGTCGATGCCCATGCGGCCGCACATCAGCGCCATCTCGTTCACCATGGCGATATTGATCATGCGAAAGGTGTTCTCGAGCAGCTTCACCATCTCCGCCACCTGCGTCGAGCTGACCGGCACCACCCGCTCCAGCGACTGCTGATAGAACAGCGCGCCCATGCGCGTGCAGGCCGGCGTAACGCCACCCACCACTTTGGGAATATTCGCCGTCTGGTAGTCCGGGTTGCCTGGGTCCACCCGCTCAGGGGAGAAGCACAGGAAGAAGTCCTCTCCAACGCGCATGCCGGAGGCTTCGAACATCGGCCGCAGCAGCTCATCGGTGGTCCCCGGATAGGTGGTCGATTCCAAAATAATGAGCATCCCCGGGTGCAGGTGGCTGGCGACCTCCTGGCACGCCGAGACGATGTAGCTCATGTCGGGGTCTTTGGTCTTCCGCAGCGGCGTGGGAACGCAGATGTTGATGGTGTCGAGCCCGGCGACATCGCCGAAATCGGTGCTGGCGCGCAGCCTTCCGGATTTCACCAGTGGAGCGAGCGTCGCGCTCGGCACGTCGCCCACGTAAGAATCGCCCGCATTGATTCGCGCGGCCTTGCGCTCGTCGATGTCCAGGCCGGTGACCACGAAGCCGGCTCCGGCGAACTCGACTGCCAGGGGCAATCCAACGTAGCCCAAGCCAACGATTCCCACGCGAGCCGTGTGCTCACGGATCTTCTTCTCTAATGCGTCAAAAGAATTCATGCCTGTATTCCCTCACCCGAAATAAAACTCGCCGCGGCCCACACCGCTCCCGGCAAGCAGCTTGACCTCCCGCTCGCCGTGGCGCAGCGGAAGCCGGAAGTGGATTTCCTCCTCGCGCCACGCGGGACGGCCCATGTCCATCTCGAACCAGAATAGCCGCTTATCCAGGAAGTCGTTTCTGGTCTCGTGGGCCTTGCTGAAATAGGTCCGCATCAGTTCCGCCTGTAGATCTGAATGACCGGCGCTCCCTTCAAGGCGATTGTCTTCACACAATCGTAGCGTGGCCCGCTCTTCCGCGTCCTCGCCAGCGCGTCGGCGACCTTGTCGCCCGAAATGGCCAGCGCCCATTCCTCGTTCAGGAACAAGTCCGGGTTGGCGACGGCGGCGTCCCAAGCGACGCCGTTATCCTGGTGCAGTGTCTCCCGTAGCGGGATGCCCGCTTCCCTCAATACACCTGCCAAATCGCCAAAGGACATGATTATGCCGGTTCCGGGCTGGTAGCGCTCCCGCAAGTAAGCCGCGGCCTCGCCCGTCCAGGCCCGGCGCGCTTCGGAGTTCACCTGTGACTCTTTCCAACAAATCCAACTCTCCGGCCGCGGGCTCCGCAGCCAGGGCGCCACGGCCAGTCCGGTAACCAGCACCACCGTCAACGTCCGCCATCGCTTGGGAACCAGCGTAACCAGAGCGCCGGCGGCGAACGCCAGAGCCAGCAATACTACCAGGCCAAAGCGGGTATTGTAGTAGGAATTCGGCCACAAGTGGGGCACGAAAAGGGGATCCTCGCCACCGTAGATGCCCCAAACGTAGAATGCCGCGGGCGCCAGCAGCAGCAGCAGAGGCCAGATGGCGCGCCTGAATAAGGCTGCGAATGCCCCGGCGATGCCGAGCCAAATCGCGCCCCATCCGACGCATAGTTCGGCGGCGCTGCGGTAATAAAGCCAGGCGTCGCGCAAGTTGTGATCCCCGCGATAGCGCGCCATGCCGGCGTCCAATTGGCGCTGGTAGATAGCCTTGGCCGAATAAGGCCCCCGGTAGAATTCGAGAAAGTCGCCCCAATACCACCAGTTGTGCGCCAGCCACAGCAGCGGTCCCGCCGAGGCGATGGCCCCCACCAGAAACGCCGTGAGGAAGCGCCGGCGCTTGGCCGCCACCAGAAAGTAAAGCGTGACCAAGGGGATCAGGAACCAGCCCTCGTAGCGCGCCAGCGATGCGGCCGCGGCCGCCAGCCCGGCGGCAGCCGCCCAGACCATCGACTGCGTGTCGCGGAACAGCAGCGTGAAGTAGAGCGTCGCGCACAGCGTCGCGTAGAAAACCGCCTCGGTCATGGGCGTCGATTGCAGGTAGAGCAGGTTCGGGTTCAGTGCGAATACGGCGAGCGTGGCCGCAGCCGCCGCGCCGCCGCCGTAAACGCGCCGGGCGCTGGCGAACAGGAACAGCCCGGCCACGACGAAGCAGACCGCCGAAGAGACGGCTCCTCCCAGGCCGCTGCGCCAGAGGCCGTCGAACTGAACCAGCGGCAGCATCAGCAGGTGCGGCAGTGGCAGCCACACCGTGCCGATCTGATAGGGATCCGGAGTCCGCGAATCCAGCACCCGCCGCGCGATGTTCAGGTGCGCCTCGGCGTCGCCATAATACAACGTGTAGCCGCGCTGGTTGAACCACGCGAGCGCGGCGGCGCTGAGCGCGGCAAGCAGCAGGAACGCGGCGGCGAGCTCAAAACTCCGTGATCGCCCTGAATTCGCGGAACCGCTCATCAATCTCCGTCCGGGTCAGGGTCCGAAATCGATCGACGCCGAACTGCTCGCAGCAGAAGCTGCCCATCACCGAGCCGTAGATCACGGCGTTGCGCAACAGCTTGGTATCGATCGCCCCGTCCCTCGGGTCCACGCCTTGCGAAGCCAGGTAGCCGATGAAGCCCCCGGCGAAGGAGTCGCCCGCGCCGGTGGGGTCGAAGACGCTCTCCAGCAGGTAGCCCGGCGCGTGGAAATGGCGCTCGCGCTCGAACAGGAGCGCGCCGTATTCACCCCGCTTGATGACCAGGAACCGGGGCCCCATCCCGAGAATGACGCCGGCCGCCGCGCGCAGGGAATGCTGTCCCGACAGGAGCCGGGCCTCGCTGTCGTTGATTAACAGAAAATCCCACTCGGCGATAGCCGCCAGAAGCTCGTCGCGGTAGCCTTCGATCCAATAATTCATCGTGTCGCCGCCGGCCAGGCGCAGCTCGTTCATCTGCCGCCGCACCTGGCTCTGGAGGGCGGGCTGGATGTTCCCCAGCAGGAGGTACGGCTGCCGCCGGTAGGACTCCGGCAGCTTCGGCTGGAAGTCCGCGAAGACGTTCAGGTCAGTGCGGATGGTGGTGCGATCGTTCATGTCCGCCGAGTAGACTCCGGACCAGAAGAACGTCTTGCCGGGGGCCCGTTCCAGGCCCGCCAGATCGATCCCATGGCCGGCCAGAAAGGCGGAGTCATCCGCATGAAAGTCGTCGCCGACCACGGCCACGATTCTGACCTCGGTGAAGTAGCTGGCGGCCAGGGAAATGTACGTGCAGGCCCCCCCCAGCATGCGCTCCACTCGTCCATGCGGCGTTTCGACGCCATCATACGCTACGGAACCGACCACCACTAGCGACATTCTATTGATTGTAGCCGAGACGATAGAATGGAATCTGACCCGGCATGATTCCCTACGCGCGCCACTTCCCCGCTCTGATCATCCTGCTGGTGACCCTGGCGCTGCATTTTCAGATGTGGCGCTGGCTCAAGGCCGGGCGCTCGCGCGCCGGAAAATGGCTTGTTACGCTGGCAGCCCTCGCCCTGGCGGCGCTGCTGGTCCTTGGCTTCCTGCTCGGCTCGACCCGGGTCGTCAACGCGCTGCCACCGGGCCATTGGACAGCCTGGGCGCGCGCGGCGGCGATCGGCTGGGCGATGCTCTCCGCTGCGCTCTTCCTTTCGCTCGCGTTATGGCGTGGCGCGAGCGGGTTTGACCCCGGCCGGCGCCGCGTCATGCGGGCCGCCGGAAGCGCCCTGTTTGCCGCTCCCGCCCTGGCTTTGGGCTACGGGGCGGTGGTGGAGCGGACACGGATCAGGGCGGTCGAAACCGATCTCATGGTGGACGGCCTGCCGCCGGATCTGGACGGTCTGCGCCTGGCGCATCTTACGGACATCCACATGGGTCCGTTCCTGGGCGAGAAGGAGTTGGCGCGCGCCGTGGACCTGGCCAACGAGTTTCGCGCCCACCTGGCTCTGGTCACGGGTGATTTTATCTCGGACCACGATGACCCGCTCTACGCCTGCCTCCGGCAGCTCGCCCGTCTGCGCACGAGCGGCGGCATCTACGGCTGCCTCGGTAATCACGAAGGTTACGCCGACCTCCAAGAGCGCACCGCCGAGTGGGCGGGGCAGTTGGGAATCGGCATTTTGCGCGGCGAGTCGCGTCTGCTGCGCGTTGGAAACACCACGCTGAACCTGAGCGGAGTAGACTACCAGAGGATGGGCGGCCCTTACCTGGTGGACTCCGGGCATCTTGTGCGCCCAGGGAGCTTCAACGTCTTGCTCTCGCACAACCCGGATGTCCTTCCAGTGGCGGCCAGCCAGGGCTACGACGCGGTCTTCTCCGGACATACCCACGGCGGACAGCTCACCATCGGGATCCCCGGACAGCCGCTAAGCGTCGCCCGGCTCTACACGCCGTACATCCGGGGCGTCTATCGGGCCGGGAAATGCGTCTTATATGTGAGCAGCGGCATCGGCACGGTGGGAGTTCCGGTGCGGGTGGGCGCTCCGCCGGAAGTCAGCCTGCTGCGGCTGCGCGCCGGCAGGACTTGATAGAATTGTGGATTAGCGATGCAAACAACTGAAGCTATTAGGCTTACCAGGATTTGGCTGGGTTTGGCATGCGTGGCCGCCGTCTCCTTCGGGCAGACTGGGGCAGATCTGTTCGAGAGGGCGCCGGCGGGCGTCGACGAGGCGCTGCGGGCGCGCGTCTCCCAGTTCTTCCAGTTGCACGTGGACGGGAAGTTCCGGGCGGCGGAAGTACTCGTGGCTGAAGACAGCAAGGATGCCTTCTTCGTGATCGAGAAGACCCGTTATCGTGGCTTCCAGATCCTCAAGATCAACTACTCGGACGACTTCACACGCGCCACGGTAACCGTGGCGTGCGATACGGATTTGGTGTTGCCTGTAGGCGTGTTTCCCGTAAAGATGCCAGTCGCCAGCAAATGGAAGGTGGTGGATGGCCAATGGATGTGGTACATCGTGCCGACCGAGAAGGGATTGCCCACGCCGATCGGGATAAACATACCTGCTCCCAGCAAGGAAGAGGCTGCCGCCCCGGCGCGGACGGCGGTTCCGCTCGGGATGCCTACGGTTCCAGTGGACGTTGAAAGCGTTTCCAGGATGATCAGGGTCGATCGGCAGCAGGTGACATTCAACCCCTCGACCGCCGGCGAGCAGCGCGTCGTGGTCACCAACGGCATGCCCGGAGGAGTATCACTGACGCTCGAACCCGCCAAGTTGAATGGCTTTGAGCTGAGCTTCGACCGGACCCGCGTGGAGCAGGGGCAGTCCGCGACACTCTTGATTCGCTACCAGCCGTCGCCGGATCTCAAGCCTGCCGCCGCCACGGTGAACGTGATTGTCGCTCCCCTACTCAAGACAATCCCGGTCCAGATCCGCTTCAGCGCCTCGTCGCCCGCTGCCCGATAGCAGTAATCGCGTCGGAGGAGCCTCACAGCAACGCCCAGATGTAGACTGCGGGGCAGGCTATCCAGCCTGCGGACCCGCTTTCCAGCGGGTCCAGCCGACCGGAAGGCCGGCTGCGGGCAGGATTGCCCGCCCCACAAGAAGAGGTCAAGGCCAAAAAAAGCGGGAGGGGATATCCCCTCCCGCGCAAGTCAATTCTTTACAGCAGAAGACTACAACCCGAGTTGCTCACCCTGGTTGGCGCCTTCGTTACACTACCGTGATCGTCGTGACCGTCGCCGACAATTGCCGCGTTCTGCGGCAGTCTGCCGTCTTCACCACGATCCGGCACAATCAGTGCCAGGTAACCCATCGCGAGCTTCGACGCACCGAGGTCGCTCACGAATGCAAAACCATGCGCGAACTGGAAGTTGCAGGTCGCGAACATGTAGCCCTGGAAGGCTGGGAGCACGCAATTGCCGGCAGCGCAGGTCGCCACCGTCGTCGGAGCGGCAGGATCCACCACCGAGCCCACGTTGGAGGACAACAGCATCAACACCTGCCCGCCAGCGGGAATCGAAGGAGTAACCTGAGTCGCCTGAGCAGCGGTCAAGTACTTTGCCAGCTGCCAAGCCGTAGAAGTTCAGGGCGCAGGTGCCACCCTGGGGCTGCGTGCCAAGCGGGTCAGCACTGGTGTTCGAAATCGCAAGACCAGTGTCGAAGCCAGGCGAGTTGGTCAGATACGGGAACAAGAGAATCGTTCTGCAAGGCCCGATTGTGAGAACCGTGTCACCAGGAAGAACAGCCGTATCCATGAACCGCGGCTCCTTCTCGCCCGCCTTCATGACAATCACAGAGGAGGTCGGGGCAAAGCCGCCGGCAGCCCTTATCGTTCCGAGCAAATTGGCATCGGAGTCAGTAGCGCTATACTCTGCTCGAACGGGAATCTCGACGATTTCGGCGTTGCTGACACTCTCGACCGGGCTCTCGATCACCGTGTAAACGACCGTGATCTTGCCACTAGAGTCCGGGGTCTTGGTAGTACTGCCAACCAATTCAGCCACGAGGCCAAAATCATGGATCTCCGTGGACGTGACTGGGGAAAACCAGAGAGACGCCAGCCGGGACACCCGTGAGTATGGCCTGGAGCTGGGTCCCCTGGGTAGCGTTGCCCGAGATCTATGCTTCGTCTCGTTATGCAGCTCGCCCGACGCCAGGACATCTTCAACATTGAATCCGGACTCGTTGAAGTAGGACACGCCCAGCGTCGAGTTCTCATCGTCAAATCCCTTCCACCTGAAGGAGCTAGCCAATATTCCACTAATGGGGCCACCTTCGTGGAACAGCAGCGAGAACTCCTGAGGGACTGCCATCGCGAGCGCGATGGTGGTGGGTGGGCTCTTCGCAGCGCTTCAAGGTTGCCGACTCAGTGGTCATGTACACGCCCTGCCTGACATCCCCGACCAGCAGGTCGGTGTTGTTGATAAGCAGGACCGTCGAAGGCGTAGTGATGCTAATGTTCGCTACAACCGAACCGCCAGTGGCGGAGAACTGAGACGCGTTCCCGCGCACATTGGTGATGCGAATCTGCTTGGTGGTATTGGTCGCGCCGCCGCCATACAGCGTCACGCCCTGCCACTCGATTTCCCGGTCGTTAATCCGGACTGCCTGGAAAGTGTTCTGGTCCCCGAGGTAGGAGGGGGTCAGATTCCCCTCATCGTCGTAGCCCTTCAGTCCACTTGCGCCCTCATCCAGAATCAACAGCGATTCCGTGACCTCCAGGCCGGCATCTTCCTCCGCTACCGTGCCTACCAGGCGGGGCGTAGCGTTGGTATTCAGTCTCATGCGGATGTTGACGGTGACTCGGGCTGTGCTCGGCGCGAAATCGCCGTTGCAAAAGAGCACCACATCGCCGAGTAGCTCCGCGCGCCCTTCCCACCGTATCAGCGGGGTGACCGAAGTCCCGGCGCAACTGTAATTGGCGGCGCTGGCAACCGAGGTCAACATAAGAGCCCCGGCGATCAGCGCCAACAAAATCTTTCTAAAATCTACCATTTCCTTCTCCTTGTGAAATTCGAGATTGAATTGATGTCAGTGCTCTTTCAACCTGAGCCTCAGTTTAAATTGCTGCTAAAACCATTCCGTCACTCGCACGGCCTGCGATCGCCTCTTTTTTTCCGTCGGGCATCGTTCCC
Source organism: Bryobacterales bacterium (assembly GCA_963734625.1). Lineage (GTDB taxonomy): Bacteria > Acidobacteriota > Terriglobia > Bryobacterales > Bryobacteraceae > CAVTHW01. The sequence continues at coordinate 252,333 of CAVTHW010000018.1, forward strand.
GTCCGGGCGGTGACCACTTTTCCTTAACCCCACCCAACCGCTTCTTCCACGTATAGTGCTCGCGGGACTCCACGACATGAATGCCATCTCGCCCCTTGGCTCCGTCAAATCATTCATAACACTGGAAGAGGCCCACAGTCAAGAGAAAAATGCATTTCTAATCTTATGGGCGTCCTCAACCAGCCTGCCACACGTGCCGACAAGCAATTAGACCACGATGGGGGGCCCAAGTCAACACTCTCTTTGGTGAACGGTGGAACTGGCGCCCCAGGAGGCTTCCAAGGGGCCTAACCGGTTGCTAAAAGAGCCCCTGGGGCAAGCTGAAGATTGCCCCAAGAGGGGCTGTATGTCGTTGACGGACCGTGTAGGGCGAGCTTCAGCTTGTCCTCTTCGAACGTCCAGGCTGGACAAAGAGGTGGTGTTCCGGGCCCATGAAGTAGGTCATTCGCATCCCGGCTAATGACACCCCGGAGCGGGACATTGAGGAGTTGCTGGCCCGGCCCGTAGGGCAACCGCTGGTCGGGCACAAGAGCTTCCTCTGTCTAGCCGAACTAAGTGAACTGGAGATGTACCGGAAGTAGCTGATGTACTTTATCCGTCACCTTGCAAGGAGTGTGCGATGCGAATGATGAGGTTGGTGTGCTGCCTGGTGCTGGTTTTTGCTCTTGCGCCGCCGATTTCGAGCGCCCAGGAAGCTAAGAAGCTGGGCAAGCCGAATGTGATCTACGTGCCAACTCCCCCGGAAGTTGTGGACGCCATGCTGAAGCTGGCGGACGTGCACAAGGGCGACGTGGTCTATGACCTGGGTTGCGGGGACGGCAGGATTTTAGTCACGGCGGCGAAGCGCTACGGAGTGCGCGGCGTGGGCATCGACATCAACCCCGAACGCATCGCCGAAGCCAGGGAGTCGATCCGGCAGGCGGGAGTGGGCAACCTGGTCACGCTCCGCAACGAAGATCTGTTCGATACCGACATCCGGGAGGCCTCGGTGGTGACGCTGTACCTGCTCGCTTGGGTGAACCGCACGCTGATGCCCAAGCTGTTGAGAGACCTGAAGCCCGGAACGCGTATCGTCTCCCAGACTTTCGGCATGGGCGACTGGAAACCCGAGAAGACCGAGACGGTCGCCGGCCACAAGATCTTTTTGTGGACTATTCCAGCCAACGGCGGCAAGAAGTAGGCCTGGTCCCTTGAACCGAGACAGTGCCCCCGGCAATGGTCACTGGATGATGCCCTGCAATCGTTTCAGCTTCGACTTCACTTCTTCGCTGGCCTCCGTGATGGAGTTGGTGTCGTAGATGACGCGGGGCGTCATGAACACCACCAGTTCGGTGCGATCCTTGGTGCTGGACTTGGCTCCAAAGGCGCCCCCTATGATCGGAATGCGGTGCAGAAACGGGACGCCGGCGCTGCTGGACGTGTCCGACTCCTGGATGATGCCGCCGATGGCGATGGTGTCACCGTCCTGAACCGTCACCTGGGTTTGCAGAATACCGGGTCGAGAAGGATGGGGATTGGATGGCAGCGTTAGCCGAGGGCGCTACCGGGGTGCTGACCTCCTGGTTGATCACCATGGTTACGATGCCGCTAGGATTGATCCGCGCCACGATGTTCAGCGTCACGCCGCTATTGCGATTGGACACCGTGTTGGCAAACAGGGAACTGCCGCCCTGCTGGAGCCCGGTCACAGCCTGAGACGTCAGCGTCGGCACGTCCTGGCCCACGTTGATATACGCCGGGATGCTGTCGGTGGCGATGATGACTGGGGCGGAGATGACCTTGGTCTTGCGGTTGTCTTCGGAGGCGGTCAGGATGCCGAGAAGCTGGCGGCTGTTTCCAACCAGGGCGCCGGCAGTCAGCGTCAGGCCAGAGGCGTTGCTGGCGGCCTGCACGATCCGGGTGGAGATGGACGGGTTGCCCATATCGGTGCTGTTCAGCCGCTGGAAATAAGCCGCCACCCCACTGGCGAAAGCCCCGGTGAGGGTAACCTCGTAGATCTTCGCCTCAATCAGCACCTGCCGCGGCGAAACATCCAGGTCCTTCAGCAGCTTCAGAATCTTCTCGTACTCCTGCGGCGTGGACTGGATAAGGAGTGTATTGTCCAGCGGGTTGGGGACCACGCGAGGCATGCCCTCCGGAACCGTCATCCCGCCGAGCCCATAACCCGCGCTCAGGTAGGATCCGGTCAAGTCAAACGGCGAGGTAGTGGTTGCGGCCCCGGCTCCTCCTAGCTGGTTTGTCTGGGAAGCTCCGGAGGCGCCGCTTTGCGCGGACATCCCCGATCCAGATCTGCGAAGCTGCGATCCACTCTGACCACCCACGCCCGCCGTATTGCCCCCGGTTGAATCCACTTCTGGAATACGAATCAGGCGAGTTGATCACGCCCAGGTACAACTGCATGATGGCTGAGGCTAAGATGTCCGACTGCCCGTATTTCACGCGATACACGTAGTTGTCCACGGAACCGACCGGCGCCTTGACCGGAACGTCGAGCTTCTGCAACCACGACGCAACCGTCTCGAACACCCCTGGATTCGGCGCGACGGCGATGATCGTGTTGATGCGCTCCAGCGGCATGAACTTCACGGCGGAGACCTTCTCGCCGAGCGATATCGAGCGGAAGATCGTGTCCAGTTCCCTGCTGAGATCGGTTGGGCTGCCGTTCTTTACCTCGAAAAGACGCACACGCTGACCGGCCAGGGCGTCGCTGTCGAAAAGCGAGATCAGCTCCATGGTGCGGCGCATGTTGCGATTGTTGTCCAGGATCAGCAGCAGGTTGGCCGGATCGTAGCTGATCATGGTGGCGCCCTCGCCCAGGAACTTTACCAGTAACGTGGAAAGTTCGCTCACCGTGGCGTACTTAAGGAAAACGAGGTTCAAGGACACCCGTTCGTCGTCGGGAATGGGTTGTGAGCCAACCTGGGGTCGCAGCGGCAAGCGGGAGACTTCCGTCAACGGGACGATTCTGTAGATTTCGCCGACCTGCACCATGGCGGCGCCGTTGACGCGCAAGACCGTCTCCAACAGCGACGCGCGGATCCAAGGCGCGCAACTCGCCGAAGGTCTTGACGGTCACCGCCCCGTTGACCCGCGGATCGAGGATGTAATTGATCTTGAGCTGCTTGGCCAGAATGTCGATTACGTCCGTGAGAGAAGCCTTCGTCACGTCCAGAAAGGCTCCGCCGGATGGGACCGGAGTGAGGGTGGCCGCCGGCGGCTCCGCGGCTGGGGCCGGGGGCGCCTGCTGGGCGTATAGGGCCGCGCACAGAAGGGCGGCGGCGCAGGCGATTCGAATCGCGCGTCTCACTTCCCCTCCTTCTTCGTCCCGGCCTCTTTGGCGGCCTTGTTACGAAGTTCTCTCTCCCAGACCGCTTTCTCCGTCTCGTTCAACTCGGTCTTCTTGCGGGTCCAGCGGGCGACGCCGAAGGGCGTCGAGCTCTCGAAGCGGATGTTGTCGCCGTCCTCGTAGGCCCGCATGCGCTCGGGCGGCTCAGCGCTCTTGGGATCTACGGGCTTGTCTTCCACCTTCGCCGTGCCGAAAGGCGTGGAGCGCAGGATGTAGGTCTTTCCGTCCTTGTCGGTGACGCGCTTCTCGACGGGCGCGGCTTTCTTCGCCTGCGGCGCGCTCTGTTCAGCCGGCGCCTTATCCGCACCTGCCTTATCGGCGGGCTTGTCTTGGCCGGCAGCGCTCCAGGCGATCATCGCCAAACTCGCCAGAATCATAAGTCCAGGTTTCATTTTTCCTCCACGTCCTCCGCTTACTTGACCTTTTCCCACCAGCAGGCGGAGCCGAACGGAGTCGGGCTGAGGACCTTCTTGTATCCGTCCTTCACGGTTCCAGCAGCGGTTGTGTCGCCGGCTACGCAGCCTTTGGTGTCGCTCGACATCTCAACGCCCGGCCCCGCCTCCACCGGCTTCACCGGCGCAGCCTGGACCGCAGTGACGGGCGCTCTGGTGGCCGTTGCGCCAGCCGCGGCGGGCTCTGTAGCGGACTTCGGCGCGAGTTCCCTCAGCTTCTTCCGGAACTGCTGCCCTTCCCACTCCAACACCAGTTCATCCTGCGCGTAAGCCACCAGCGTGAATTCGCCGACTTTCTCGCCCATCGCGTAGCTCCGGCTTGCCGCACCGTTCTTTTCGCTCAGGATCACATTGGGTCCGCTGCCCAGGTCCATGACGCCGTACGCCACCGGAAACGCCGGGACGGGTTTGGGGGGCGCAACCTCCACCACTACGTTCGGGTTCCGGTCCTGTGTAAACAGCATCTTCGTTGCGATTTCGCTGTAAGCGGCCCCGCTGGCCGGCTGGGCCTGGGGCGGTGGCGACGGCACGGGCGACGCCGCCGTATTCGCGGCCGGGCGCAGGAGCGCCTGCTCCTGAGCCTTGCCTTCGATCCATCTCAGCCGCAATTGCCAGAATGCCGCGGCCGTAAGGACCGCCAGCGCGAGGTTGAGCAGTAGCAGCTTGCGCTTCATAGCAGGCCCCGGCCTTTCTTTTGGGGCGCCAGTCTCCGCGGCGCCACGCCGGTGAGATTGAGCCGCACGTTGATGGTCTTTTCCTTGGCTTTGCCCGCGCTAATCCGCAGGTCGCCGGTCGCCAGCAGCTCGGGCTGAGTCGTGACGTCCGCCAGCAGGTTCACGAGCTGCTCGATCCGGCACTCGAAGGACAGAGGAACCTGGACCTCCGCGTACTGCTCGCCCAAAAGCCGGGCCTGTCCGAGTTCCGTGCTGCGAATCTCGATGGGGGGCGATTGCGCCGCGGCGATGCGGCGCATTATCTGGGTGAGCTGCGCCTGAGCCTGGGGGAGCGTGTCGGCCTGGATCATCCCGCCCTCCCGCGCCGCCAGTCCGGCGTTGAGATCCTTCAGCGCCGCCTGCCTGGCGGGCAGCGAGGCGGCGATCTGCCGCACCCGCGCCAAACGCTTCCGAACCGTGGGGATGGAAGCCTGGGCAGCCTCGACCGGCTGCTGCGCCGGCGCGGAAACGCTGAACCGAACGATCACCAGCACCACCACCGCAACCGCCAGAAGCAGCAGAGCGCGCTTGTCGCGCGTCGTAATCGTCATTGCGCCGTCCCCTCGCGGGCAATGCGGATGCGAAAGACTTCGCGTTTGCCGGATTTGCCAAGCGGCCCCTGAAACTCCGAATCGCGGAAGTAAGGGGAGCTGTCGAGCAACTTCAGCAGGGGCGCGGCCTGCTCGATTTCGCCCGAGATTACAACCGTGTCCCGAGTCAGGTCGAGCGAGTTCAGGTACGCCGGCGGCTCCAGCAGGCGGGTCAGCCCATTCAGAGCATCCAGGTCGTCGCGCGTCCGGCGCCGGAAACTGTCCAGCAGCGCGATGCGTCCGCGGAGCGCCTCGGCCTCGCGGGCGACGGCGTCGGCTTTGGTCGCCGCCGGCTCCAGGCTCTGGATCTGGGCGTTCAGCAGCGACACCTGGCGCCGCCCTTCCAAGGCCGGTTGGGCGGCCAGGGCCGCCGCCACCGCCAGCAGGACAGCCGCCAGCGCCAGCGTGGGCGCGAAGATGATCCTGGAACTGGAACTGCGCAGTTCGGGCGGCAGCAGGTTCGCGCCGCGAGCCGCGCCCAAGCCCACCCCCGCCAGCGCCGTCGCATACTGCAGGACGTTGCGGGCGAGGTCGTAATCGGCGGGTTGCGACAGCGGTTTCGGCAAAACATCGGCCAGGGCCAGCGGCTGGGTCTCGGGCGGCAACCGCAGTTCGGCGACGGCCAGCGCGGCGGCCCTCTCCGGAGGCCCGTCGAGGCTCGCGGAGAAGACCGGGCGGGACGGGCTTTCGCCGTAGATCTCAAACGTTCCGTCGCCGGCCAGCGCCACGAAACCCTCCGGCGGTTTGGATAGAATCCGCACGGCGGCATGGACCGCCGCCGCCGAAAAGGTGATGGAAGCGACTTTGACGCCGGCTTCGACGAACATCCGGGAGTAACGTTCGAGCACCGTCCGCTGAACAATTCCGATCAGCACCACGGGCGTTCCCGCGATCCTCATCCAGGCGCAACGAGCTTCGTCTTCGCCATAAGGGTGGAGCGAGTCGATCTGGTAGAGAATGGCGTTGGCCAGGTCGCGATCCGCGACGCCGGGGAAAGCCAGTTGCCGGACAATCACTTCGTCCCGCGGCAGCAGGGCGGTGGCCGCCAGATGGCTGGCGCCCAGGCCGCGAAGGAAGGCGTCGTATTCGGCTCCCCACTCGGCGGCGGGGCGCTCGCGGAACCTCTCGATCACCGTACTGCCGGTGACGCGGGCTCCACCGGGGCGCACTTTTACCACAGTGGCGCGAAGATCCGCGCCCGCGATCTCCAGGCCAACGCCCGTGCCTATTGCAAGGATGGTTCTGGGGTCCATGCTTCGTTACCAGTCCAGGCCCAATCCCGCCAGCGGAGAACCTGGTAGCCAAGGCCCGCGGGGCCTTCTCCCAGAGCTGACCGTGGCGCCCGCAGTGCGTGAAAGATCCGAGAGCTTCCCGTCCGCCAGACGCAGCCTGGCGGTGGCGCGCAAGGTATAGACGGCGCCGCCGCCCACGCTCAGGCGCGCCAAAGACTCGGGGCGCAGCCCGATGCCGGCGAGATCCCGCGCCGACCGGAACGGCTGCCGCCGGCGTGCTTCCACAATGAGCGCCGACCTCGCCCTCGCCGAGGCCCACGGTCGCCAGTACCGGCGCCGCCGCCGTGTTCGCGTCCACCACGGCCCCGCTCGCGTACACCGACAAACAGTCCATCAGGCCGGGCCTCTCGACGAGCCCGCCCCGCTGGTCATGGGCAAGGGAGCCGAAAAAGAGCTCCGGAGTCATGCCTCTGACCGCCAGAAGTTCCTCCACATGTTGGTAAGACGTATGTGGAGCGCGAAAAGACGGCGTGAGCCCCTGATAGTAGAAGTCGAATTCCGTCAACCCGGCTTCGGTCAGCGGCGTGCGCCAGTCCACGATGGCCCGGGCCAATTCGACAGCCTGGCCGGGGCCGGCGCCGAGGACCGAGAGCAGCCGGGTCAGTTCCTCGGGAGAAATCTGGTTCAGACCCAGTTTGGCGGTCTCGGGGGCGATCTCCACGATTGTCTCGCCCGTCGGGAACGAGAAGCGCAGCGCGCTGGTACCAGGCGGGAAGTAGCGCGATGAGCCGTCCGGAGCCTTGTAGACCTGCTCCCACTGCATGTAGAGCAGCGCGCGTTGAATCCCGCCGGTGGCCAGGTAGTAGGCCCGCGTGCCGTCCAGAGTGGTCGACGTGTGTTCGATCTCCCCGCGCACTGTCGCCGCCAGCGAGAAGGCGATGGCCGCCAGTGCCGCCGAAAGCCAGAGCACGGCGAGCAGAGCGCTGCCGCGCCTCGCGCTACCCCCCATACCCGGCTCCTGGCTCCGCGTTTACGCGCATCGGTGCGATCAGCGAGAGGGGTTGGATCCGCGCGCGATCGGGCTCCAGCGGGACCATGTCCACGCGGACGGCGTTGGGCCAAACGGGGAAGATCCAGCGCTCGACCCAGCGCTCCCCGGCCGGAGCCGGCAGCGTCTGGCGATAAGAGAAGCGGCAAGAAGCCAGGCGATCCGCCAGCACAAATGACTGCGGTCCCACGATGATCGGCCGAAACTGCGGAACCTGTAAGCTGGCTTCCTCGTCCACTGCCGTTCCCAGGCAGAACACACCCGCCGATACCGATCCGGTGTAGGCGTGCTCGTTCACGATCAGCCGCACTCCTTCGCCGGGAGCGCCCGCTGTCACCTGGAATTCGAGAACTTGAGCCATGCCGCGCCAGCCTTCGCCCAGTGAATACGACGAAACGAAACGCATGGATTGCGGCTCGCCCTGGAAGAACGGCAACCGGACCACGGGCCCATCCGGATCCGCCGGTTGGCAGTTGGCGATCACCGGCATGAACCCGGCGATCTGGTCCTCCAAAATGCGCTGCGCACCCGCCGCGCGCCGGTTGTCCATGAGCCGCGCGTTGGCCTTGACCATGCCGTTCACGCCAACCCGCAGCGCCGTCAGGATAGCCAGCGAAAGCAGGCCGAGCAGGGATATGGCGATGATGAGTTCGAGCAGCGTGACTCCCGCGTCGTCCCGCTTCACGACTCGCCGCCTCCCACCGGCGCGGCCAGCAATGGATTCGAACGCCGGAAGCCCTCCAATGAGAGGCTGCGCTGCCTGAAACCGCTGGTCCACCAGATCTCCAACTGCAACCGCTCGAGCACCGGCGCCGCGGGACCGGCGTTGGGCGGAGCCTCGAAGGTGGTCACCCGCGCGCGCCACCCGCCGTCGAAGCCCGTCACGGCTGGGTCGAATTTGCCTGCGACAGGGACGTCTTTCGGCAGCCGCGCATCCAGCAGCAACTCGTCCATCTTGCGCTGCGCGATCAGGGCGGCCCGGTCGTAATCGGCCAGGCGCCCGGCGTGCTGAAGCGAAGTGGAGATGTTGGAGAGCAAGCCGACGACCGCGATGCCCATGATCGCCGTGGCGACCAGCATCTCCAGCAGAGTGAAACCGCGCCGGCTCACTGCACCTCCGGCCTCTCCACCTGCGGGACGCCCGTGATGGGATCGATTCTTACCGTGCGGCGGGCGCCCTTGCCGTTGACCAGTTCCACCCCGAAGCGCGGCATGGTCCCGCCCGGATAGAGCACAAAGCGGCGAGGCGCGCCGGACTCTTGAACCAGCGCCGGCAGTACCCCCGCGATCCGTACCCCCGCGGGCAGTTCCAGTTTCCGTTCATAGCCGGGCCGGGCGCTCATTGCCTGGATCGAATTCCCGCGCGGGTCGATCGTGACTTCCACAACCTGCTGCACGCGGCCGGCGCGGTTGAGCGCCGAATTCAGGAAGGCGGCCGTCGAGGTGGCGGCCGTGGTAAGCCGCAGCGAATCGAGGCCCGCGCTGACGGCGGGGAAGCTGATGCTCACCACGAGCCCGATCAGGGCCATCACGATGAGCATCTCGATCAGCGTAACGCCGCGGTGCGGGCCCACCTTCATTGGCTCTTCCAGCTCACGATGTCGGCGTTCGTGGCGTCGCCCCCGGGTTGGCCGTCGGCGCCGTAAGAGATCACGTCGGGTTCGTCACCGTGATCGCCAGGGTACTTGTACACGTATGGACGCGCCCACGGATCGACGGGGATTTCCTGGGGCAGGTACGCACCCTGCCATTGGGTAACTCCGGCAGGCGCCACGCGCAGCGCTTGCAGGCCCTGCTCGGTGGTCGGGAACGTCCCCGTATCCAGCTTGTAGGCGCCCAGGGCGGTCATGAAGGAGTTGATCTGGGCGCGCGCGGCCGTGACCCGGGCCGTGTCGCTCTTTTGAAGCAGCCGGGGCGCAACCAGCGCCGCGAACAGCCCGATAATAATCATCACCACCAGCATCTCGATCAGCGTGACGCCGGCCTGTCCCGTTCTCTTCCGGTTTCTCATCTTCACACCGCCACCTCGTTGATGCTCGTAATCGCGAGCAGCATAGTCAGAATCAGAGCGCCCACCAGGAGGCCCATGACCAGAATCACAATCGGTTCAAACAGGGCCGTGAGACGCCGGATCGCGGTCCGCGTCTCGCCCTCGTAAATCTCCGCCATGCGCGCGAACATCCCGTCGAGCTGGCCGGTCTCCTCGCCCACCGTCAGCAGGTGAGCGGCCAGCGGCGGAAACTCCCCGGTCAGGGCCAGCGGCGCGGCGATCCCTTCGCCGCGCTTGACGCCGCGCGCCACGCTCTCGAGCGATCCCGCTATGCGCCGGTTGTTCAGCGTGGCCCCCGCGATGCGGATCGATTGCACCAGCGCCACCCCGTTAGCTACCAGTGTGCTCATGGCCCGGGCGAAGCGGGCGGTTTCCGCCTTGCGCAACGCCACGCCGAGCACCGGAATGCGCAGGCGGAACGTGTCCCACCACAGCCTGCCGGCCGCGGTCCGGATGTAGGAGTACGAGCCCGCGACAGCGGCCGCCACCGCGGCGGCCAGAACCCACCCGTAAGTCCGCAGCCACCCGCTGGTCGCCAGCATGATCTCCATCGGCAGCGGGATGGGCGCGCGGGACTGTACGAAAACCACCGCGAAACGCGGCGCCACAAAGTTCGTGAGCACCAGAATCGAGCCGAGGCCCACCAGCGAGAGCAGCGCCGGGTAGATCGCGGACGAAATCAGGTAGCCGCGGAGCTCGTCCCGCGAAGTCTCGAATTCCGCGAGCCTCTCAAAGACCGCCGCCAGGGCCCCGCTGGCCTCGCCGGCCCGCACCATATTCAAGTACAAGTCCGAGAAGTACTCGGGATGCGTGGCGAGCGAGTCCGCCAGAGACTTGCCGCCCTTCAGCGCCCGCAGCACATCCAGCACCACCGGCCGGAACGCCGCCCGTTCGGCAATCTCGGCCGTGATCGAAATAGCCCGGTCCAGCGGCACGCCCGCCTTCAGCAGCGTGGCGCACTCCTGGGTAAAGAACAGGATGTCCTGCCGCCGCCCCATCACGAATGAGGGCAGCTTCAGGCGAAACCGATTGCCCGCCTCGGCGCCGACATAGACCGGCACCAGGCCCTGCCGGCGCAGTTCGGCGGCCACGGCTTTCTCCGTCTCGCCCGTCAGGCTGCCGCTGCGAAGCTTGCCGTCGGAGGCGACCGCCCTGAAGTGAAAACTAGCCATCAGAACTCCTGGGTCACGCGCAGCACCTCGGCGGCGGTGGTCTGGCCGGACTTGACCTTGCTCCAGCCGTCTTCGCGCAGGCTGTGCATTCCCGCGCGGCGGGCCGCGGCGGTGATCTGCGCGGCGTCGGCGTTGGCCATGATCAGCCGGCGCAGCTCGTCGTCGAGTTCCATCAGCTCGAAAATGCCAATCCGCCCCGTGAAGCCGGTTCCGAAGCACTCCTCGCAGCCCGTCCCCCGCCAGCAGTTGACCGTCTCGCCCTCGGGAGTGGTGCGCACGCCGTCGGGCGCCTTGCAGCGATCGCAGATAACCCGGACCAGCCGCTGCGCCAGCACCGCCACCAAGGACGAGCTCAGCAGATAGTTCTCCACTCCCATGTCCGCGAGCCGGGTGATGGCGCTGGGCGCATCGTTGGTATGCAGCGTCGAGTACACGAAGTGCCCGGTGAGCGCCGCCCGGATGGCGACGTCGGCCGTCTCGCGGTCGCGGATCTCACCCACCATGATCACGTCGGGATCCTGACGCACGATGTGCCGCAGCCCGGAGGCGAAGGTCAGCCCGATTTGCGGATTCACGTGGATCTGATTGATCCCGTCCATCTGGTATTCCACCGGGTCTTCGATGGTGATGATCTTCTTGTCGGGCTGGTTGATGCGCTTGAGCGCCGAGTAAAGAGTCGTCGACTTGCCGCTGCCGGTCGGACCGGTGACCAGGAAGATCCCGTGCGGCATCGAGGTGAAAGTGCTCCATGCGCGCCAGCATGTGGGCGTCGTAGCCCAGCCGTTCGAGATCGTAGAAATCGCCGGCCGAGCGGTCGAGCAGGCGCATGACCACGCTCTCCCCGTACAGCGTCGGGAGCGTCGAAACGCGCAAATCGACTTCCCGGCCCAGAATCTTGATCTTGATTCGCCCGTCCTGGGGGAGCCGCCGTTCCGCGATGTTGAGCTTCGCCATCAGCTTCACGCGCGAGATAATCGCCGCCTTCAGCTCGCGCGGCGGCGCCTCCTGGTTGTAGAGGACGCCGTCCACGCGGTACCGCAGGCGAAATTCCTTCTCGAAGGGCTCGATGTGAATATCGCTGGCGCGCTTCTCCAGCGCCTGCGCGATGGCCGCGTTCACCAACCGGATGACCGGGGCCTCGCTGGCCATGTCCCGCAGGTGCTCCAGGTCCTCGCTGGCTTCGGCCAGGTCCCCCTGGAATTCGGGAGAGGCCTTTTCCTCTTCGCCGAAGTACTTGCCGATCGCGTCGAGGATCTCCTGCTCGGCCGCCAGGGCCGGCTGGACCCGCATGCCGGTAAAGCCCCGAACCGCCGAGAGCGTTTCGAAGTCCAGCGGATCGGCCATGGCGATGGTCAGCGTGGAATCTTGAATCGCCACCGGCAGAAACTTGCACTGCCGCATGAATCGCGGGGTCAGCCCCTCGGTCTCCGGCGAGACCGGCGGGGGGCCCTCCACCGAAACCAGGGGTACCGAAAGCTGATCGGAGAGCGCCGCCAGCACGTCCCGCATGGCGACAAAGCCGAGGTCCACCAGGATTTTGCCGAGCTTCTCGCCGCGCTCGCGCTGGATCCCCAGCGCCCGGTCCAGGTCTTCCGCCGCGATCAGGCGGCGTTCAATGAGCATCTCTCCGAGGCGCATCGCCTAGAATTCCTCGGTCCGGATGGCAGCGTCCAGGGACGTGCCTGGGTTCTTGCCCAAGCGGTAGTCGAGCAGACTGCTTCTGGGCGCACGCAGCAGGATCTGCCCGGGCAGACCCGTCTTGTCCTCCCAGGAGTAGTAGAAGAGCGTAACCCCCACCACCACCTGCTGATTCGCCGGGACGAAATCCAGCGACGCCGCCGAAGATACCAGCATCTCCCGCATGAGGCGCTTGAGCGCAGGCAGCTTGGCCAGCTTTCTCTGGTGCACGCTGTCGGCTTCTGCCTTGCTGATTTGCGTCCGGAAAGGCGTGAGGCCGGGAGTGATGATGAGGCTGACCTCGGTCGTAAAGACGACGCCGTAGCCGTCCAGGTAGACGCCGCGCGTGTTGCCGAGCAGGTCGATGGGGTCGGTCTTATCGAGCTGGGAGAGCTGCGAATCGAAGCTCCGCTCTACGGCGGCCAGCGCCTCCCGGCTGACCTTTGGCTTCTGCTGCGGGAATGCGGGCAGAAACGCCGCCAGCAGGGCGGCCAGGACACCGGCCAGTCTCATCGCGCACCCTCGAAGCGAGCGTTCGCCACCTGGTAAGTCCTGAGCCTCTTCTGGAGAACCTCGAAGCTCTCTTCCATCGCCACCAGGTCCACCTGGCGTTGCTGCGCCATTCTCTGCTCGGCCGCGGCCACCAGCGCAGCGGTCTGGCGGGCCTGTTCCGCGGCGGTCTTCTCCAGGGCAACCTGGACGCGCGCGGCGACTTCCTGTTCGATGCGCGCTTCGACGACGGCGCTCACCCCGGCCGGAGCCGAGACCACGGCGGGCCGGACGAAAGCGTGCACCAGGATGGCGCAGGCCAGCAGCGACACCGAAACGAACGCCAGCCGGGGAGTGGAATTCCAGAGCCAGGCCCAGCCCCGAGGCTCGAAGACCTTGTCCGAAACGAAGGCGATCCGGCGCGGCATCTCCTCGTCGGGAAGGGCCAGCAGGGCCGTGCGCGTAAGACGCAGGCTCTCCAGTTCGGCCCGGCAATCCTGGCAGCCGTTCAAATGACGCTCCACCGCGCGGCGCTCCGCTTCGGGGAGTTCGTCGAGCAGGTAGGCCTTCACCTCATGTTCCGAGCAGCTCATTGCACACCTCGCGTGCCGATTGGAGCCAGCGTTCGCTTCAGGACATCCAGGGCCGAGTACAGCCGCGATTTCACGGTCGAGACCGGACAGGAAAGAACCTCGGCGATCTCCTCGAACTTGAACCCCTGGTAGATCTTCAAGATCACGGTCTCGCGCTGGTCCTCCGAAAGACCCGCCAGCGCTCCGGCAACCGCCAGGGAAAGCTCGATCGGTTCCAGGCGCGCCCGCTTGGCCCGCTCCGGCCCGGCCGATTCCAAATCCGTCTCGCGGCGCGGCTTTCGCAAGAGCGAAAACGCCTCGTTGTGGGCGATACGGAACATCCACGGGCCGAAACGAGCGGGATCTTGCAGCCTGCCCAGGTTCTGGTAGGCCTTGAGAAAGACTTCCTGACTCAAATCCATGGCGTCCTCGCGGTTGCCCACCAGCCGCAACAGGTAGTTGAAGACACGCTTCTCCCAGCGCGAAATCAGGACATTATAGGCTTCCACCTTGCCCCGCTTCGCCGCGCGGATCAGGTCGGGATCCTCAACCTCCCGAAAAATCAAATTCTGGGCTCCATGTTCAAAGACGCCGCTCACGCCGAAAAAGTCTGCCGCCGGACCAGTGACGCCATGGCGGGGTTCACCAGGCGCTTGAAATCATCGAAGCGAATATGGATCACGTCCCGGTGCGTGCCCGCGTTGAAGGCGATGGTCTCCTCGGCCGCCAGGCTTTCGTCCACATACACCGGAACGCCGCACAGGTTCCCGAACGGGCCCATGGCCCCGAGTTCGCAATCGGGGAACAGGTCCGCCAATTCGCTCTCCGTGGCCAGCCGCAACCGGGAAACGCCCAGCACCGCCTGGAGGCCATGCAGGTCCAGCAGACAGTCGCCGGGCAGGACCGCCATGCCGAAACCTTTCTCGCTGAAAAAAACCACGGCTTTGGCGATCTTGTGCGCCGGCACGTGCTCGACGCTGGCGACTTCCTTGGCCGTGTAGGCGGTCGGGTGGCTGTGACGCTGATATTGCACTTTGTTCTCGTCAAGGTACGACAGGATCTTCTGGAGCATCGGCATACGTTTCTCCCCGCGCGGCGGGGTCGCGCCGCGCCCTTCGCAGCCCTCGAGGAAGTCCACCCTTAGTGTATTGCAGAAGGAGGCTAGCGGGAATTCAGCACCCAATAGACGACATAACCCCAGGAGCAGGCGACGTGCACCACTAAAGTCTGGACAGGGGTGCTCTGGCTCAGGGAGAGCAGAGCCGCAACCGCGCAGCCGGTCAGATACAGGATGCCGTAGTTCAGCGACTCGATCCTTGAAGTTTGCCTCATGCCCGATTCACCTTTGCGCGCGCGGCATTGCCCATCTTATAGCTGCGAGTGTACCATGAGGCGTACCTTGTTCAACTACCCCGATTCGGTAAGTTTCCTCTACGCGCTGGGGAACGAATTCAAGACCGCCAAGCTGGGCTTGCAGAGTATCTCCGCGCTGCTCGAGTCGCTCGGGAATCCCCATCGCGCCGGCCGGTTCGCGCACGTCGCGGGAACCAACGGGAAAGGTTCGGTCTGCGCGATGATCGAGTCGGCGCTGCGCTCGTCGGGCCGGCGCACGGGCTTGTTCACGTCGCCGCACCTGGTCGAACCCACCGAACGCATTCGCGTCGCCGGCCAGCCCGTCTCGCCGGAACTCTTTGGAAACGCCTTTGACCGCGTACACCGCGAAGCCGAAAGCCTGATGGCGCGGGGCGTCATCGACAATCATCCGACTTACTTCGAGACCGTCGCCGCCATGGCTTTCCTGTTATTTCGGGACTTGAAGGCCGAGACCGTGGCCCTGGAGGTCGGGCTGGGCGGGCGGCTCGACGCCACCAACGTGGTCCGCCCCGAGGTCTCCGTCATCACTCCCATTGACTACGACCACGAGACTTTCCTGGGCAAGAGCCTGGAGGCCATCGCGGGCGAGAAGGCGGGCATCATCAAGCCGGGCGTGCCGCTGGTGATCGGACCGCAACGGCCGGCCATCGACGCGCTGCTCGCCGGCCGGGCCGCCGAACTGGGAGCCCCCGTAGCCAGGTCCTCCGACTGGAAGGTGGAAGACCTCGACCTCGACGCCCGCGGCTCGCGGTTCACCGCAACCGGGCCGGCGCGCGTGAACGTCGAGTGTCCCCTGGCGGGCGAACACCAGGTTGCAAACGCTCTGACGGCGATCGCGGCGCTGCACGTACTGGGGACGCCCGCGGCCGCCATCGAGGAGGGCCTGCGGCAGGTGAGCTGGCCGGGCCGCCTGGAGTGCGTTTCGCGGGAACCCGAGATTATCCTCGACGGCGCCCACAATCCGGCCGGCGCCCTGACGCTGAGCCGGCACATTCAGCGCTTCTACGCCGGACGCCGCGTCTGGCTGGTGTTCGGCTCCATGCGGGACAAGGCGGTTACCGAGGTGGCCGGGATTCTCTTCCCTTTAGCGCAGGAGGTCATTTTGACGGCGCCCGCTCACCCGCGCGCGGTTCGCCCGGAGGCCCTTCGGAATCTCGTGGATCATCCCCATATCAGGGTCGCCGCCAGCCTCGCCGAGAGCCTTGATCTGATCCGGGACGCCTCCCCGGAAGATGCGGTTTTCATCACCGGCTCCCTTTTCTTAGTAGGCGAAGCCCGGGCGCTCCTCGTAGAATAGTCAGGGTGTCCAAACTTCGGGCATACGTTCTGATCGATCCTCTGATCGTCCTGGCGACCGCCGTCATGGGCACGGTGTCACTGTTCGCCTCGCTGGCCGATCCGAGCGGGAAGTCGCCCCACAGGATTGCCCGCGCCTGGTCGCGAATGCTGATCTTCGTGAGCGGGATGCGAGTGCGGGTGGAAGGACTGGAGCGGATCGCGCCGGAGTCAAGCTACGTCATCGCTTCCAATCATCTGAGCCTGATGGACACGCCCCTGGTGCTGGCGCACATTCCCCTGCAATTCCGTTTCTTGGCCAAACAGGGCCTGTTCGGGATTCCGTTCATCGGCGGCCACCTGCGCCGGGCGGGCCATATCTCCATCCCGCGCGACGATGCCAGGGGATCGCTCAAGGCTATGACCGAGGCGGCGCGCGCCATTCGGGAGCAAGGCGTTTCGGCCCTGGTCTTCCCCGAGGGCGGGCGCAGCGAAGGGCAGCTTAAAGAGTTCAAGGAAGGCGCGGCTTACATCGCCATCAAGGCTGGAGTCCCGATCATCCCCGTGGCGATCAGGGGAACCCGCCAGGTGCTGCCCATGGGATCGGCCGTCGTCCGCCCCGGCCAGGTTCTCTTGCGCATCGGAGAGCCGATTCCGACCGCCGGGCTGCCGTTGCAGGATCGCCACCGGCTCACGGCGGAAGTCCGCGAGCGGATCGTGGCGCTGCTCGGTTAGCGAGACGCCCGCCAACAAGCTTCTTGATGTCCGGGTAGTTCAGCAGATACGCACGGCGCTGCTCGACGAAGGTTTTCAGGCTCATACCCGGAGCGGCAATGGGGCCGCCACCCAAGTCGGCGGTGTCAACGGTGAGTCCCTGCGTGAAGGACTCGGTGGAAAACAGTTTCCGGGCGTCGGTCTTCACGTCGGCGGCGATCAGCGCCTGGTACTGCGCGGCCAGCGGGCCGACTTTGTCCCAATTGAGCCACTTCTCGGCGACATCGCGGAGATAGCCCAGATACCGCTCGCGCAGAGAGGGGACGGCGAGCAGCCGGTAAAGCAGAGCCTTGTTGGAATCGCTGGCGCCCGCGAAAGGATCCAGCGTGACGCTTCCCCCGCCGCCTCCGCCCCTACCGAACCCCTCCGTCGGCCGCCAGGTCTCGTTCGAATCGTAGGGCAGCACGTGAAAGCGGCCCTTTTCGTCCTCATAGATACTGTAGTCGCTGGCGCGGGTCCAGTAGCCGTCGTTGTTGATCAGCGCCTTGTCCACGGCCAGGAAACGCAGTGCGCCGTCAATGTCCAGTAGTGGCTCCAGCGCCTTCTCAAGCTGATCCGGCGGAGTCTGGTTCAAGACCTTGCACAAGCGAATAAGATCCGACCACGATTTCGGGTCATCCTTACTCTTGATCTCGTAAGTACGCTGGTAAGCTAGCCGGGTCATCGCCGATGTAAGCCAGTCCACTGCGGCCATTGGGACTGCCGGGGAGCTTCCAACGTGCGCCTCCCGCCGAGCCGAAGCGCCCGTTTGGTCAGGTCGGAGTTGAACTGCTCGACGTTCGCGTAGACGCCCCAGGTCTCCCCGTTGATGACTACGCGCATGAAGTTCGCCAGCGGCGCCGGCATGTAATCGCGGGCCGCCTGCATGTAGAGCACCGAACGCAGAAAAGTCTGGTCGGCGGCCGAGTTGAGCAGGTGCAGTGTGCGATAACCGTAAAGCTGCTGCTTCTTGTTGGCGAAGTCAAACGAGAGGCTGAAAGACCGCTTGTATCCCTCCGCCACCATGGAGTACGACGTGCTCCCGTGAAAATGGACACCCACCTCGGGGTAGGTCTTGCCGTCCACGGTAGCCTTGGCCGGCAAATCGATATCCGTGCCTTTGAACCGGGCCAACTGCCGCTCCCAGTCGGCGTCCTCGAATTCCAGAAAAATGGTTCGCAGGACCTTGAGATCATACAATGGCTCCGAGGAGTACGACTTCACCGCGGCCGGCGACAGCTTCGGATTGTACGCTGCCGCCTGCTGCCCGGAGCCGTTCGCCGGCGAGGTGTACCCGAGATAAGCCAGCGCGGCCCTTCGTTCGGCTGCGTTGAGACGCCCGTCCCCGTCCTTGTCGAGCTGCTGAACGAGCTTGGCTTCCGTCCGCACGCCTCCAAATCCGCCCCGGCCCCCACCGCCGGGGCGCTGGGCCGATGCGGAAGCGGCCAGGCAAAGGATCGACGCCGCAAAGCCTCCAAGCCGCACGAGCGCCAGTTGCATGGTGTCCCAGACCTCTTCTCGATTTTACCGCCCTATGGAAGCGCTGGCGCCTTGGGGGCCGTATACTCCAGCAGGTAGGCCCGGCGCTGGTCGAGTAGGCTCTTCAAGCTCATTTCGGGGGCCGCGTTCATCCCGCCGCCGCGGCCGCGGAAACCACTGAATTCCTGCGCGGCGGCGGACTCTCCGGCGACGCCGCTGGTGAAGGCCTCGAAGGTGTCCAGCTTGCGCGTGTCGGCCTTGACGTCGGCGGCGATAAGCGCCTGGTACTGCGTCGCCAGCGGACCGATCTTATCCCACGTGAGCCACTTCTCGGAGACGTCGCGCACATAGCCCAGGAATCGCGCGCGCAGCGAGGGCACGGCCAGAAGCCTGGAAAGCAGGGGCTTGTTCTGATCATTGGATCCCGTGAACGGATCCAACCGCGCGCCGCCTCCGCCGCCTCCGCCGCCAAATGGCCCGCCGCGGCCGCCCTCACTGGGGCGTATGGTCTCGTTCACATCGTTCGGCACTACGTGGAAACGG
The DNA here is from genome assembly GCA_963734625.1 of Bryobacterales bacterium. Lineage (GTDB taxonomy): Bacteria > Acidobacteriota > Terriglobia > Bryobacterales > Bryobacteraceae > CAVTHW01. Next base: position 271,098 of record CAVTHW010000018.1, read on the forward strand.
CCCTTTTCGTCCTCATACAGATTGAAGTCGCTGCCGCGACTATAGTAACCATCGTTATTAATGAGGGCCACATCCACCGCTAAGTACTTCAAGGCGCCGTCGATATCCAGCAGCGGCTCCAGCGCCTTCTCCAGTTGCTCCGGCGGCGTCTGGTTCAGCACCTTGCAGAGCCGGATCAGATCCGTCCAGGACTTGGGATCGTCCTTGCTCTTGATTTCGAAGACGCGCTTGTAAGATGCCGGATCTTCTCCCAGATAGGCTAGCGGGCCGCCGCCCATGCTCACGGGAACCTTCCAGCGAACGCCTTTGGTGCTGCCGAAGAATTCCTTTGTAAAGTCGGTGTTGAACTGCTGCTCGTTCACGTAAATGCCCCAGCTCTCGCCGTTGATAACTACCCGCGCATAATTCGCCTTCAACGCCGGAATATAGTCGCGCATGACCTGCAGATAGAGCACGACCCGCAAAAACGTGGGATCGCTCATGGAATTCAGCAGGTTAAGTGTGCGGTAGCCATACAACCGCTGGTCCGGATTGGCAAAGTCGATCGATATCCCCAGCGAGCGCTTCAATCCTTCAGGGACCGACGAGTACGAGGTGTTCCCGCGAAAATGCACACCCACGTCCGGGTAGGTCTTCCCGTCCACGGTCAGCTTCGCCGCCACCTCGACATCCGTATTGTGAAAATCGGCGAGTTCCTTTTCCCAGTCGGCCTCCTCGAACTGCAGGAAGAGGGTCCGCAGCGTTTGCATGTCGTAGAACGGCTCGCTGGAGTAGGATTTCACGTCGGCGGGCGTCAGCTTCGCCCCCGGCGTTCCACCCTGCTGGGCTCCGCCGCCGAAACCACCCCGCCCGCCGCGCCTCCCGGATGAACGGCTTGCCGCGGACTCGCGGGCGGCCTTCCGCTCCTCGGCGTTAAGCCGGCCGTCTCCGTCTTTGTCGTACTGCTGGAGCAGCTTGATCTCTTGCTGACCGGGGCCCATTCCTCCTGGACCGCCGCGGCCACCGCGGCCTCCTCCGCCAAAACCCCCGGGCCCGAAGTCGGGAGGACCCTGCGCCAGCGCGACGGCAGCCATCGTGAGCGTTGCGGCGCCCGCAGTCAGAAACGTGCGAAACCAATGGAGCTTCATTTGATTCGAGACCTCCTACCCAGTTCTCGGTCTGTTCAATCCTGCTCGAAGCCGCGGAGCTGCCACCGAACGTCTTGAATGCCTTCGATCAGGTTCAGGCCCTTGACCATTTCCTCGGCGCTCCCGCCCTGGCGCAAACGCGTCTCGTAAACGTACTCCAGCGCCGTCCCCTGTTTCGCGGTTGAGACCGACAGCAGGTGCCGCCCAGCCAGATGAGCGTCCATAGCCGCGCCCGCCAGCGTCTCCAGATCGTGACCCAAGCCCGCCCGAACCCGCAGCAGGAAGGGAGGGTCGGCGTCATTCGGGCCCTTGGAGCGCCCGGCCATGATGAAAGCCGCCGCGCCCACCACGACGATGCCTATCCCGGCGACCCAGAGGTTGTGCGCCCCCACCGCCATGCCCACCACCACCGCAAAAATGACGTACGCCGTGTCCCTGGTATCGCGGACCACCGTCCGGAAGCGCACGATCGACAGCGCCCCCACCAGGCTGAAGGCCCGGGCCACGTTGTCCCCAATGACCTGCGTGACCATGGCGATCAACACGCAAAGCAGCACCAGGGTTGTCGGCAGCGAGCTTCCATTGCTGGAACCCTGAATTGTCCGGCGATAGAGCCAACCCACCGCTGCGCCCAACACCAAAGCGACTAGCAGCCGGACAATAACATGCACCGGATCCGACGAGACACCGCCGGCGAAAGGGGCCGTGAAGAAATCAGGCATTGACCGCCTCGAACTGGCGCTTCTTCTTGGACCCCTTGACGGGCGCCTCCTTCGGATAGCCCAGTGCAACGGCCGCGAAACGGTACTTGGAAATAGGAGCGGACGTCAACTGAAACTCCTCGATCAGTTCCTTGAACAACGCCGGCGCCGGGCGGATGTACTTCAGTTCAAGAATGAGGCGCCCGTCCGTGACCCGCGCGCCGTTCGCCGTGTCGTCGAAGGCCAGATCATGGAGCGGTAGCGTGCGCAGATCCTCGTCAACCGTCAAGCGGATTGTGCCGCGATCCGTCGCGGCGACACGGGCCATACGGAGATAAGTAATCTGGCAGATCGGCTTCAACGCCCGGGCCACCAGGCGCCGGTGAAACCAGAAACCGTCCCAGCCGCGCTCCGGCTCATCTTCGGCCAGACGCTCCAACTCGCCCAGAGGGACGAACGATCGGCGCTTGCCCACCAATTCCTTGGTTCTCAGCTTACGTTCCAGGAAAGCTCCTTCGGCCAGGCCATAGCGCCGAATGCGAAGCTTGCTTCGCCCGTACGACCCCTTTCGGCGGAAGACATCGAGCTGGTCGGTGTCAAAGTACAGGCTGGTGATCCTATACGTGTCTCCCACCCCTCCGTTCGCATTCGGGTCGGGGCTCAGCCGGGCGCGGGCCCACTTGCGGATCTCCTCCGCCTGAGCCGGTTCGACCAGGAACTTGACCTCCGAGGCCAGCTTTCGGGTCTCATGAACTTCCGTCGATGGAGACATGTCCGTTATTGAGTGGACGATACCGCCGAATCTCGTGTTACCAGTCTTAATGCGTCATGGCGTAGGTGACGTAGTTCACGCCCAGGCGGATTCCAAGAGCGGACCACTTCTCGTCATAGCGCGGGTTGTCGGCGTGCTGCCAGGAGTCTCCCATGTCGTTGTTGAAGTTGATAGCGACCACGAGGCGGCCTTTCTCATCGCGAATGCCACGCCAGTACGGCACCGCGCCGTCGTTGTTCCGGTAGGAACGGCCGTAAGCCTCCACGGACCGCCAATTCCCGATCTGATAGCGTTCCGAGAGGTCATAAACCGTGTGGAAGATCGAATCGTCGTTGGACAGTTCCTCCACCTGGCGGTCGGGGAAGATCTGTCTTAGACCCACTTCAAAGCCCTTCCACTCTTCCGCGCCAAAAAAGCTGTCGACCACCATGAACCCGCCCCGATCGAACCACTCTCGGACCTTCTTCGCCTGGTCGTCGGTGAAATTCCAGGTGGTGGGCATTGCGACGTGCAGATAGGGCCAATAAAAGATGTCGTCGTCGTCGTCCGGGTTGGTGGGCTGTTCCACGCTCCGGACGCTAACGCGGGTCAACCGGCGCAGGGCCTGCGCGAACAGGCGATCTCCCTTGGGATAGTCGATCAACTGGCCACCGCCGCCTCTCGAGAACCCGCCCATGCCTCTGGACTGGAATATCAAGCGGCCCAGAACCAGTTCCCCAGGCACCTGATAGTCGGACGGCAGTGTAGTTTGCGCTTCGCCCCGGAGCTCACGGAATGGACGCTGACCCGCAAACAGAAGCGAGAGGCCAACCAAGCCACCGGCGCCCAGCAACAGCCACCTCAAAAACCGAACTCTCCTCACGCACACTCCTTTATTAGACGACGACCCCGGGAGCGAGCACGGTTACCCAACTTTGGCGCCGTCGCGTCAGTGAAGTTCCGCCCAGCAAATCAGCCCGGGCAGAAAAGGCGACGGGAGGTCCCGGTGATAAGGCAGAACCCGCACAGTGTAGCCGTGCAGACCGCTGTCGACGCAGGCAATCGGTTCGGCCTCAAAGACCCAGCTTCCGTCGCCCGCCTGGACCACCGGCTGCATGGCCAGCGCGACTCCATTCACGATGTCGCCATCGGCGCTTAGGCTGCCCTGGTAGAGTTCCACGGCGACATCGTCGGGCGCCAGCGGCCCCAGGCGGACCCGAACCCGAGCTTGCAGGGGCTCGCCCACGGACAGCGTCGAGGGGAAGTGGTCCTCCACTTGCTCCACCCTGACCTCCCGCCAGGCCGGCGTACACGCTCCAGCCAGGCCGCCAGCGCCCGGGCGCCCGCGGCGTCGCCGGCCGCCAGCCTTTGGAAACGCTTGTGCGCCAGCAGATAGAAGTCCTCGGTGTATTCGCGCACCATGCGGTGAGTGTTGAAGTAGTGGCAGAGCGTCGCCAGCGAGGTCCGCATTCTCTCGATCCAGCGCCGTGGAAGCCGGTCAGCCCCCCGCTCGTAGAACGTTGGGACCACATCGCGCTCGAGAATGTCATAGAGCGCCTCGGCGTCCAGTTGGTCCTGGACCTTGGGATTCGGATACTCGTCCAGGGAGCCTATGGCCCAACCGATCAGGTGCGATTCGGAATCCTCCCACGCCTCGTCCCACCAGCCGTCCCGCGTGCTCAGGTTGAGCGCGCCGTTGGCCGCCGCCTTCATGCCGCTGGTGCCGCTCGCTTCCATGGGCCGCAGCGGGGTGTTCAGCCACACATCCACCCCCTGCACCAGGTAGCGGGCGACGGACAGATCGTACTCCTCCAGAAAGACCACCCGGCGGCGGAACTCATTCCGGCGGGCCAGCGAGACGATCTGCCGGATCAGTTCCTTGCCCTGGTCGTCACGAGGGTGGGCCTTGCCGGCAAAGATGATCTGGACCGGCCGGCCCGGATTGTTCAGAATCTTCTCCAGCCGCTCGGCGTCGCGCAGCAGCAGGGTCGCGCGCTTGTAAGTAGCGAACCGCCGCGCGAAGCCGATGGTCAGGATGTCGGGATCGAGAGCTTCCTCGGCGGCCTCGATCTCGGCCTGGGCGGCGCCCCTTTTCTCGAGCTGCGCTCGCAGCCTCCTCCGCGCGAAGGCCACCAGCCGTTCCCGCCTTCTCTCGTGGGTCCGCCAGAGCTCTTCGGCGGGGATGGTGAGGGCCCGCTTCCAAAGGCCATGGTCCACGGGCTCCTCGCGCCAGTGCGGACCCAGGTACCGGTTGTAGAGCTGGTTCATCTCGTAGGAGATCCAGGACCGGAAATGGACCCCGTTGGTGACGTGAGTGATCGGGATCTCGTCGACCGGGACGCCGGGCCAAAGCCCCTGCCACATTTCGCGGCTCACCCGGCCGTGGAGCTTGCTGACGCCGTTGGCGGTAGCCGCCATGCGCAGCGCCAGCACGGTCATGCAGAATTCCTCTCCCTCATCGGCCGGGTTCTTCCGGCCCAACCCGAGAAACTCGCCGCGGCTCAGGCCCAGGGAGCGCGCGTAGTCGCTGAAATAGCGGTCCATCAGGCTGGGCGAAAAGTAGTCGTGCCCGGCCATGACCGGCGTATGGCCCGTGAAAACCAGGCCGCTGGAAGCCGCCACTCTGGCTTCGGCGAACGACAGGCGCTTGGTCTCCATCAGCCGCCGCACCCGCTCCAGCGCCAGGAAGGAGGAGTGGCCCTCGTTCATGTGCCAGACCCCGGGCTCCAGCCCCAGCGCTTCCAGGGCGCGGCAGCCGCCGATGCCCAGCAGGATTTCCTGCTTCAGACGCGTCTCCAGGTCGCCGCCGTAGAGCTGGTCGGTGATGTCGCGGTCTTCGGGGCGGGGGTTGGCGGCGATGTTCGTGTCGAGCAGGTAAAGGGGAACCCGGCCCACCTGAACCAGCCACACCTGAGCGAAGACGCTGCGGCCGGCGTATTCGATCGAGATTGTCAGCGGGGACCCGTCCGGACCCGGCACCGGCGTCAGGGGCATGTTGTGGAAGTCATTGTCCAGATAGAACTCCTGCTGCCAGCCGGACTCGTTGAGGAACTGCCGGAAGTAGCCCTGCTGGTAGAGCAGCCCGATTCCCACGATCGGCACGCCCAGGTCGCTGGCCGACTTGAGATGATCGCCCGACAGGATTCCGAGACCGCCGGCGAAGATCGACAGGCATTCCGTCAGCCCGAACTCGGCCGAGAAATAGGCGACCAGGCAGTCGCAGGCCTCCTTGTGCGTGCGCTGGCACCAGCAGGACTCGCTGGTCAGGTAGGCTTCCAGTTCGCGGCTGACCCGCTCCAGGTGCGAAATGAAAGCCTCATCCTTGACGGCCTCCTCCAGGCGCCTCTGATCTACTGTGCCCAGCATGCGGACGGGGTTATGGCCGCTCGACTCCCACAGGTCGCCATCCAGGCGCCGGAACAGCTCGACCGTGTCGTGATCCCAGGCCCAACGGAGGTTGTAGGCGATCTTGCGCAACGGCTCGAGCGCGGGCGGCAGCGACGGCACCACGGCGAAGGTATGAATGGGCTTCATAGCGGGCTCCTGTCCCGCCAATAACTGTACGTGCCGGAGACAGGGAAAATCAAGAGCCGGCGCTCACCACGCGTAGTAACCCGGCTTCACGCGCAGGATGAGATCGGGGCGCTTCACCTTCACTTGAATGCGCCGGTACTTCCCGTCGAAGCTCTGGTTCCGCGGCTGGTAACCGATGGTGTAGACGCTGCGCAGTTCCTCCACCACCTGCGCGTACACCGGCGCCATATCCCGAATCGACGTGGCACGAAACACGCGCCCCCCGCTCGCATCGGCCAGTTCGTGCAGCCGTTCGCTCAAGAACCCCGCGGTGAAACGGAGCCCGGACCGCGCCGGCAGCAGGATCGGGCACAGCAGAACGTTCGTCTTCTCGACCGCATTGAGCAGCTTCTCAAAAGGAACGCCGGACTCGACGGCCTCCTCACCGTCGCTGAGGACAGCCAGGACGGTGCGCTCCTGCGAGCGGCGCAGATCCTCCTGCGCGTACGATAAGGCAATGCCGCTGTAAAGGGATGTCGCTTCCCGTATCTCAGGCAGGGTCTCAACCGACTGCCGCACCCACTTGAAGTCGGTCGTCAACGGCCACAGCACCTCGAAGAGGTTGTTTTCCAGGGCGTAAAACGCGACCTGGTCCTGCGCTCGCGCCACATCCACGAACTTCAGCGCGGCCTGCCTCATCGCCGGCCGATCTTCCTGCTTGCTGCTACTCCAATCGAGCAGCAGCACCAGGTTGAACGGCAGCTCTTCCGCGGCGGCCTGGGTGACCTCTTGAGGAACGCCGTCTTCCAGCACCTCGAAATCCTCCGGCTTCAGGCCGGGAACGGGATGTCCCTCGAGGTCGTAAACCGCCATGGAGAGGCTGACCAGCCGCGCCGCGCCGTCCTCCTTCGCGGGTCTTACCGGCAACCTATCCAGAATCGCCGCCGCATCTCCGATCGGCCGCACCCATGAATCCTCGGGCAGCGGCTCCTCCTCGAGCTCGAACCGGCCAGGGGCCCGAGCGCTCACCCTTATCTCGCCGTATGTGGCGTATCGGGGGGCAGGTCCCGAATCGTACACCGTCCAGGAGCCGTCCAATGCCCTACTCTCGAAGCGCACATCCTTCACTTTGGGAGAAGTTACTTCATTCGGTTTCTGTTCGGAGACCGCCCGAAGTCGCATAAGGGCCCAGGGCATAGCCAGCCGGATGTCGCCGCTGTTGGTGACCAGGTCCGCCCCGCGGATCAGACCGATGATCCGGATGGTCCCGCCATCGGTAACGGCTTCCAGGTTCGCCGCTTGGGGAACCGTAACCTCCAAGTCCACTTTGGCCCCATCCGCGGGCACACACTGCACCAGAAGCAGCCCAGGTTTCGCCGTGAGCTTGAGGTCGTCCGAGCGGCTCGCCCGCGAGGCGACCGAACCCCACACTTCAACCTTCTCCGCGCCCGCGACCGTCCGCACGGTGATACCTCCGGTCGGGTTCTCAACCCGCACCACCTCGGCCCAGGCCGCGGAACAGGCCAGATAAGCCACAATGACGAACAAGCCCCTAAGCACTCACCAAGCATAATAGCCCGGTCGGGTGCGGAGGGTGAGACCAGGGCGCTTTACCTTCACTTGAACGCGGCGATAATTCCCGTCGAAGTTCTGGTTCTGCGGGTAGTAGCCGATGCTGTAGACGCTGCGCAGCTCCTCGGCAACTTGCGCGTAGACCGGCGCCAGATCCCGAATCGACTTGGCCTTGAACAGCCTCCCTCCGCTGGCGTCGGCCAGTTGCTGCATTCCGCCACGCAGGTCTGTCAGGCTTCCCATCAGCCCAGAAAACGAAGGTGCAGGCAACAGAATCGGGTATACCAGGACAGGCAACTCCGCCACCGCGCCGCGCAGTTTCGCGAAGGAAACGTCAGGCGGCGCAGGCACGTAAAACAGATTCCCCGGAGCAGGCCAACGAAATGCAATTCCGTCAGTGATGACCACGAGCGCACTTCGGTCCCGAGCCAGATGCAGCGACTCCTGCGCAAAGGCCAGAGCAATCATCGCCACCAGGGACTTAATGCCAATAACCGTAGAGAAGGTCTCCGCCGACTCCAGCAGCCGGGTCCAGTCAGCCGTTAAAGGGCAGAGCACCCGGAGCACGTTTCCTCCTACCTGATAAAGCGCCACGCGATCCTGCGGCCGGGCGACACCCACAAACCCCCGCACGATCTCCTGTACGTTCTTGGGCGGCTCATACTCGAGAAGCAGCACGAGGTTGAATGCGAGTTCTTCCGAGGCGGCAATCGCCACCTTCTGTGGAACCCCGTCTTCCAGTACCTCGAAATCCTCCGGCTTCAGGCCGGGAACCGGATGTCCCTGACGGTCGTAGACCGCTCCTGAAAGGCTCACCAACCGCACGTTGGATGTGAAAACAGGAGCGTCACTTGCCACGGCCGAGCTTTTTGCCTCAGGTGGCTGGGGAACCCGTAGAGAGCCAGGGCAGGCGTGGTTACTTGCAGCGGCTTACTCTTCGAAACAACCCGCACACGCATGAGCTCCCACGGAACCGCGAGTTTGACTTCGCCGTCGCCGGCGTCCAGGTCCACGTAGCGGATCAGGCCGTTGATCTCGATTCTCCCGCTCTTGGTCGTGGCCTCCAGGGTGGCTGTGTGGGGGACGGTGACATCGACATCCACTCTGGCGCCGTCCGCAGGCTGGCATTGCACCAAGAACAGCCCGGCTTCCTTTGTGTACCTCACGTCGTCCGGGCGAAGTGCCCGCGATTGAACCGAGGCCCGGACCTGCCCGCTGCTTCCACCCATAACCGATCGGACAGTAATGTTTCCTAAAGGGTTCTCGACGCGGATAATCGTCCCCGCCCAAGCCACAGTACTGGCCAAACACGCCGAAATGACGAGCAAATACCCGCGCGCCGTCATGGCTGCAGTCAGCATATCATGAGATCCTTCTGGAGACCGTACTCCGCCTGAAACCTTTCTGACGGCGGTTACGACTACCCTCATTGAGGGGAGGCCTCTCATGCGCGGAAAGTGTGTGCTGATCTGCTGCCTGGCCACTGCCGTTTGGGCTCAGGGGCCCGGCGGAGGAGGGTAGGGGCGGCGCGGGGGCGCCCCAGGGCCGAGGCGCCGGAACCACTGCGCAGGCCGGCCAGGGAGCCGCCCAGTCGCGGACGCCGGCCGTCACCGATCCCAAGAAGCTCGCCCGCATCGAAGGCCGCGTGGTGAATGCCGCGACGGGAGAGCCCATCCCGAGGGCTAGCCTGACACTGGCCGGGTCGGCCCAGGGCGCCAGTTCTAAGGCGGCCCGGTCCGACTCCGAAGGCCGGTTCGTCATGGAGGCTCTCCAGCCCGGTTCCTACCGGCTGACCGGCGACCGGGTCGGCTTTCTCCGCCAAGGGTACGGTTCGCGAACCCCCGGCGGCACCGCCGCGCCCCTGAACCTGTCCGAATCGCAGAGCCTGAAGGACGTCGAGCTGAGGCTGACGCCCCAGGGAGTCATCCTGGGAACGGTGCTTGACGACGAAGGCGACCCAACCCCGCGCGCCATGGTCACGGCTACTCAACTAGGCAGTTCCGCCAGCTCCGCGGGACGCGGAGGCGGGGGCCGCGGAGGAATGGGCGGCCAGCAATCCGGCGGAGGCTCCGCCACGGCTAATGACATCGGCGAATTCCGCATTGCCGGCCTTTCTCCCGGACGTTACACGGTTGTGGCTACAAGCCAGGGCCGGGGGGGAGGAGCAGGAGGCCGCGGAGGCGGGATGCCGGGGCAAATTGTCAGCGCCCAGGAGGACGAGGCGCTCCTGCCGACCTACTACCCATCCACGCTTGACGCGACCGCTGCTGCGCCGGTGGAAGTAACTCCCGGCCAGGAGGTCGGCGGCGTCACCATTAGCCTGAGAAAAGGCTCTCTCTACAAGGTGCAGGGGAAGGTTGCCGGCGCATCCAGCCAGGACATGGCCAACTTGAATATCATGCTGATGCGTCGCGGCAACGCTGGCATGGGCGGGATGGGGCGATCCGGGAATGGCTTGAACGCCGACGGGTCTTTCGAAATCACCCGAGTCCAGCCGGGCTCCTATTACCTGATTGCGCAGCGAATGGGAAGACAACAGCAGGGACCGGGCTTGCTTGGACGCGCTAACGTGGACGTATCCAGCAGCGACGTAACCGGCATCGTCGTGCCTTTAGCCGAACCGATCACGGTCACCGGAACAGTCAAGGTCGAGGGCACGCAGCCGGCGAGTAACACGCGGCTGACCGTTTCCCTTAGCTCCATCGAGCGCTTGCCGGTGGGCTCTCCCAGCGCCCGGATGACCGATGCTACCAGCTTCAAGCTGGACGCGGTCGCTCCCGACGCTTACTACATCACCTTTGGCGGCGTGCCGGCTGGAACTTACGTAAAATCCGTCCGCCTGAGCAACCAGGAAGTTCTCGAAAAGGGAATCGATCTTACTAACGTCCGGACCACGGCGAACCTTGATGTGCTGTTGAGCCCCAAGGCGGCCACCTTGAGCGGGATCGTGACGGACAAAGACCAGCCGCTCTCCGGAAGTTATGTGGTGATCCTGGCCGACCCTCCCCGCGAGGCCCAGATTTACCTGAATAAGTCCACGACCACCGACCAGAACGGCAAGTTCTCGTTCAGCGGACTGGCCCCGGGCGACTACAAGCTGTACGCCTGGGAAGAGTACAGGCAAGGCACCACCCAGAACCCGGACATGGCCAAGCCGTTCGAGCAGAAAGCCGTCAAAGTCAGCCTCAAGGAGAGCGCCACGGACACGGTCGAGCTGCCGGTACTCAAGGCCGAAGACGCGCGCAACTGACCCGGCTACTGCAGGCGGTTCCCGCGCCGCTCATTGAAGACCAGTTCGTCGAAGATGGCCAGCACCAGCTTGCGGTAGCTGTATACGCGCCGTAGGTCTTCGCGGAAGGGCGGGTCGTAGTAGCGGGCCCTCATCCACTTCTCCAGCAGTTGTGGAGAAACGTCGATTTCCCGCCTCAGCTTTTCGACCGAGTGGCCGCGCAGGGAGAGCCCGTAGAACATCGCCGCCTCCCGCTGCGGGGTGGCCCAGTCGACGTTGCCCCTCTGCCCCAGGCTGCCACCTCTTGGCATAAAGCCCTCGAAAGAAAGTAGTATAGGCGCGTCCGAACGCGTTCGCAACCGCACTGGGCGAGCCGTCATGTAACGTGAAGCACGGCGAGGTTCGTGTAGCGAGCGATGGCGGTAAAGTCGCGGTCCCTGTGCCAAACAGACACGCTGTTCTCGATGGCGATAGCCGCGATGAGGCAGTCAACCGAGGAACGAATGCTGTAGCCCCGCTTTCGGCCTTGTCTGTAGATCTCGGCTGCTTCCAGGTACAGACGCAATGGCAACGGGTCGCTCAAAACCGGCAATGCTAGATATGCATCGCGAAAGGCCGCCGCGCCCGCGGCTTCGCGCAATCCCTGAAGAACCTCCTGGGTGACTGGCCCGCAAGTGGCGAACTCCAGGAGATCGTCGGGGGAGACCGTTCGCCCCATTCTGCCGTTGAGCAGCTCGATCCAAACTGAGGTGTCGACCAGGATCACCGGACGCTCTTCCGTCGTGACCGCCCGCCGCCGACGGCAGGCCGGTCCTCGCGCATCGCCTGCAGGTCACCTTCCCATAAGCCGTTCCCGAAGAACTGGTGGAGAGTCTGGAGCTTCTTCACCCGCAGGGTCTCCCGAAGCGCCATATTGACCGCCGCCGAGTAGGTCCGCGCTCCCAGGACGCGCGTCGCCTCCTCCAGAACCTGCGCATCAAGCACAAGATTTGTGCGTTTCATGTGTATATGATACCACCCAGCCGGCCGTCTCAAGTCCCCGCGACGCTGAAGTACACGCAATCCGGGTGGTGGAACACCAGCGCGCTGACGCTCGCTTCGGGGTCCATCATAAGGCCTTCGGTCAGCCGGACGCCGATGTCCTCCGGCTCGCAGCAGCTTCCAGATCCCGGCCTGGTCCTCCAGGTTCGGGCAGGCGGGATAACCGAAGCTGTAGCGCTTACCCCGGTAGCGGGTCGCGAACCGGTTTGGCATGGTCATTGAAGGCGGGTCGGGAAAGCCCCAATCCTCGCGAATGCGCCGGTGCAGCCACTCGGCGGCACCTTCCGCCGATTCCAGCGCCAGCGCCTGCAATGCGTGCGACCGGAAATACTCACCGGCAACCTTGGCCGCTTCGGCCCGCTCCCGGACGCCCTCCCCGGCCGTCACCACGAAGATCACGATGTGGTCCCGGCCGCCGTCCTCAGCGTCGAGCACGAAATCGCTCAGCGAGAGCCCGTCCGGCTTGGCCTGACGGCCGAAGGCGAAGCGTGCAGATCGGGGTGGCCTCTCCCGGTTCGAACAACCGCACCGAGTTCGCTTCCCGCTCGGCCTCGAAGAACCGCCAGACCGCCCGGACCTGCATGAATCCGGCCGCCCAGCGCTTCACTTCTTCCACCTGGTGCAGCAGTTCCAGCGCCTTCGCGTCGTGTTCCGCCACTCCCTTCTCGAAATTGCCCCGGTAGCCCAAGTGCTTCCCGTAAAGCATCTGCGGATTGATGTAGCTCCAGACTTCGGCGAGTTGCGGCACGTCGCGCACCCTGCGGTCGAGGTAGGGCGCCTCTGGAATCGGCACGTCAACCCGCACCCTGGGTGAGCGCCGCTCGGATGCAACCGCGACAGGCTCCGCCGCCGGAGATTCCTGCGCCTCGACTGCCGACGGCCGGTGAGCTTGCAAGCACCGTCTCGCGCGAGGCCGGGTTCATGAGCTCGTTCATCAGCCGCAGCCCGGTCATGGCGTCCCGGGCGTAACAGACCGCCTCGCCGTAAGCCGGCGCGATCTTGGTCCGGGTGAACTTGTGCGAGAGAGCGGCTCCGCCCACCAGCAGCGGCACGCTGATCCCCGCCTCCCGCAGGTCCTGCGCGGTGACGGCCATTTGCTGCGCGCTCTTCACCAGCAGCCCGGAGAGCCCGATCGCGTCGGGGGAGTGCTCGTGGAAGGCTTGTATGATGCGTTCGGGCGGCACCTTGATCCCCAGGTTGATCACTTCGTAGCCGTTGTTGGCCAGGATGATCTCCACCAGGTTCTTGCCGATATCGTGGACGTCGCCTTTCACCGTCGCCAGGATCACTTTGCCGCGCGTAGCCACCGAAGCTCTCTCCATGAACTGCTGCAGGTGCCCCACGGCGGCCTTCATGGCCTCGGCCGATTGCAGCACCTCCGCGACGATCAGCTCATTGTTGTTGAACAGCCGCCCGACCTCGCCCATTCCGGCCATCAAAGGTCCGTTGATGATTTCAAGCGGCGGCGTCCCTTCCTGGAGTTTCCGGTTCAGATCCTCGATCAAGCCGTCGCGCGTGCCCTCGACGATGTAGCTCGAGAGGCGCTGGTCCAATGGGAGCAGGTGCGTGTCCTTTTTGGCGCGCGGGCCGGCCTTCCGGAAGTGCTCGGTGATGGCCGCAATGTTGTGCTGGTTGATGGCGATCTTCTGCTCGCGGGTCTGCTCGCGCCAGTCTTCGGGAGCCAGCCGCAACTCCTCGGCGCCATCCGCCGGCGGCGTGTTGAACAACAGCCGCTCCGCCAGCCGCCGCTCCTCCTCCGGGATCGACGGGAAACGCTCCAACTTCTCCGCGTTAACGATCGCCAGGTCCAATCCCGCCTTGGTCGCGTAATAAAGAAAGACCGAGTTGACCACTTCGCGGGCCGCCGCCGGCAGGCCGAATGAGACGTTCGAGATCCCGAGGATGGTCTTGGCGTGAGGAATCCGCTCCTTGAAGAGCCGGACCCCTTCGATGGTTTCGACCGCCCCGCCGATGTAGTTCTCGTCGCCCGTCGCGCAGGGGAATACCAGCGCATCCAGAATAATGTCTTCGGGCGGAACGCCGTACTTCTCCGTTAGCAGCGCGTAGGACCTTTCGGCGACGGCCAGTTTCCGCTCGCGAGTGAAGGCCTGGGCTTGCAGCGGATCTTCGTCGATCGACCCCACCACGAGCGCCGCCCCGTAGGCCCTGGCGATGGGGCAGACCAGTTCGAACTTCTCCTCGCCGTCCTCCAGGTTCACCGAGTTGATGATGCTTTTCCCCTGGCAGTATGTCAGAGCCAGCTCGACCGCGGCCGCATCGGTCGAGTCGATCATGATGGGGGCCTTGATCTTGCGGATCAGCCGTTCGTAAAACGGCGGGACGTCCTGCTTCTCCTCGCGCTCGCTGGATTGCAGGCACACGTCCACGATGTGCGCGCCATTGCGCACCTGGCGGCGGGCGATCTCGCTCGCCTCCTCCCACTTCTCTTCGGCGATGAGTTGTTTGAAGAGCCGCGAGCCGATCATGTTGGTCCGCTCGCCGACAATCAGCGGGCGGCTGCTCGCCTCGGCCTCGACCAGTTCGACTCCCGAGTACATCGCCCTGTGGCTCGGCCCTGGCACGGCTCGCGGAGGCTTACCCTCGGCCATGGCGGCCAGCGCCCGAATGTGCGCGGGAGTCGTGCCGCAGCAGCCGCCCACCAGGTTCAGCCAGCCGTTGCGGACAAAGCGTTCCAACTGCGCGGCCAGCGTCTCCGGCGTTTCGCCGTACGCGCCCTCCTCGTTGGGAAGGCCGGCGTTCGGGTAGCAGGAAACCCGGGTCGAGGCCATCTCGTGCAGCGTGCGGATATGGTCCGTCATGAACTCCGGACCGGTGGCGCAGTTCAAGCCCACGGCCAGCAGGCCGGCCTGGGAGATCGACGCCCAGAACGCGTCGGCGGCCTGGCCGGCGAGCATGGCCCCCATGGCCTCGATGGTCGCCGAGGCGATCACCGGAATCTCCACGCCCATCTCGCGCGCGGCCTGCCGGATGCCGAGCAGTCCCGCCTTCACGTTGCGGGTGTCCTGGCAGGTTTCAAGCAGCAGCAGGTCCACGCCGCCCTCGATGAGCGCCGCGGCCTGCTCGCGGTAAGCGTCGCGCAATTCGCGAAGCTGATGCCGCCGGTCACCGTAATGGCCTTCGTCGTGGGCCCCATGGCGCCGGCGACAAAGCGCGGCCGGCCTGGCCTGGCGGACTCCCCGGCGGCCTGGCGGGCAAGTTGCGCGGCGGCGCGGTTCAATTCGCCCGCGCGATCCTGCCAGCCGTACTCCGCCAGAACCACCCGCGTGGCGCCGAACGTATTCGTCTCGACGATGTCCGCGCCGGCTTCGAAGTACGCGCGATGGATGCCCAGGATGACGTCGGGCCGGGTCACACTCAGAATCTCGTTGCACCCTTCCAGGGCCGCACCGCCAAAGTCGGCCGCGCTCAGGCTGGCCTGTTGCAGCATCGTGCCCATGGCGCCGTCGAGGATCAAGATGCGCTCGTGGAGCGCGTCAACCAGAGCCTGGCTCGGATGCTTCATACCTGTAGACACCTTTGATTCTAACGGGTTCCCCTCTGGTCCCGCTGTGCTATTCTGATCGCTTGCGGACTACTTTCGACTTCTGAACAAAAGGAGAAATGCCGTGAAAGTTGGAGTATTTACCGCCATCCTGGCGGACCTTACCCTGGATCAAGTTATTGAGAAACTGAAGAGCAAAGGCATCAGTACGGTTGAACTGGGCACGGGCAACTACCCCGGCGACCCGCACTGCAAGCTGTCGATGCTGGAGAGCAAGACGGCGCTCAAGGAGTTCAAGCAGAAGCTGAGCGACAACGGGTTTACCATCAGCGCACTGAGCTGTCACGGCGAGCCGCTGCATCCCAACCCGGTCATCGCCAAGGCGGCGCAGGAAGTGAGCCGCAAGACCATCCTCCTGGCCGAGAAGCTCGGAGTGCCTGTGGTAGTCGATTTCTCCGGCTGCCCGGGAGACCACGATCACGCCAAGTATCCCAACTGGGTCACCTCGGCCTGGCCCCCGCACTTCCAGCAGATCCTGGAGTGGCAATGGGAAAAGAAGGTCGCGCCCTATTGGATCAAACGCGCCCAATTCGCCGCGAATCATGGGGTGAAGATCGCCCTCGAGATGCACCCCGGTTTCGTGGTCCACAGCCCGCAGACGATGCTCAAGCTCCGCTCCATCGCCGGAAAGAACCTGGGCTGCAACTATGACCCGAGCCACCTGTTCTGGCAGGGCATCGACCCCATCGCCGCCGTCCGCATCCTGGGGGATGCCATTTTCCACGTCCATGCCAAGGACACCCAGATCTACAGCTACAACCTCCCCATGAGCGGCGTGCTCGATACCAAGCCTTACACCGACGAGCGCCATCGCGGCTGGATCTTCCGCGCCTGCGGCTGGGGCCACGACGCCGGCTGGTGGAAGGAGTTCATCTCCACCCTGCGCATGTACGGTTACGACTACGTTCTCTCCATCGAACACGAGGACAGCCTCATGTCGGGCGAAGAAGGCCTGACCAAGGCCATCAAATTCCTTAGTGAGATCGTCATTCAGGAAAAGCCCGGCGTCGCCTTCTGGGCGTAGCCGAGTGCTGGGCTCTGGAACGTGGGGCAGCCGTTCGCGGCTGCCGCCGGGCTTCTACCCGGCGACGACCGGATTTGGCTTGCCTGTCGGCCCCAGTCACTCGCGGGTGACCAACAAGTGAACGTGGTTGGGCATGACCACGACGCCGCCTGGTGGAAGGAGTTCATCTCCACCCTGCGCATGTGGACAGCCTCATGTCGGGCGAAGAAGGCCTGACCAAGGCCATCCGGTTCCTCAGTGAGATCGTCATTCAGAAAACGAGTGCTGGGTTCTGGAACGTGGGGCAGCCGTTCGCGGATCGGGTCGAGTGACGGGGATTGCGCCCCGTCACCCTCCCACACCACCGGACGTGCGGTTTTCCGCATCCGGCGGTTGAAGCAAGCGGCTCGTTATCTGCCGCCAGATCCGATGGCATCAGAAAGCCATGACGGCGAAGCGTCGCGTTCGAGAGCGCCGTGTGCAGACTCGGCTGGCCGGCCATGCCAGGCCCCTGCGGCAACTCTGCGCGACCTGGAGCATACGTCCGCGTAGGCCCAGACTCCGCAGCCGGCGCTGCTCTCCCTTCTGGGCTGTGCCACCGCAGCCAAAAGCATTTCCGGATATGCCGTCGGATCCATCCCTCCAGCCGGAAGATGGGGTGGCGATGTTCGGCCAGCCGGTAGTATCCCCACCAGCCCCGCACATACTGCTGCCAGGCGTCCCGCAGTTGGTTACTGGTTCGGCTCTGACAGCTCCGCCACTTCTCCCGTACTTTCGCTTTGAATCGCTCCAGACTTTCCGGAGCCGCTTCAATCTGCAGTTCGCGGTTCAGGCGAAATCCCAGGAATTTTCGTTCCCAGACCCTCCCTACCCCGCTCTTGGTCGGCGTTCACCTGTAGCCGCAGATGCTTCTCGATCCATCCCTGAACCGACTCCATCACCCGCTCCGCCGCCCGTTGACTGCCTACGTAGATGTTGCAGTCATCCGCGTACCGGCTGAAGTGGTGCCCTCGTCGCTCCAGTTCCCGATCCACCCCGTCCAGGTAGATGTTGGCTAACAGCGGAGATAGCGGTCCGCCTTGCGGCGTCCCTTCTACGCTGCTTACCACCACCCCGTCCAGCATCGCCCCCGCTCGCAGATATCTCCCGATCAGCTTCAACACCCGTTTGTCTCGGATCACTTGCGCGATCTTCCCCATCAGGATGTCCCGGTTCACGCGGTCGAAAAATTTGGCAATGTCCAAATCCACTACCCAGTCCTGGCCTGCCCGGGCATACCCTTGCGCGGCTCGCACCGCATCGGCGCACTCCGCCCCGGCCGGAATCCATAGCTGTGCTCACTGAATCGTGGCTCCCAGATCGGTGTCATCGCCTGCAACAACATCTGCTGGATGAACCGGTCCATCACCGTCGGAATCCCCAACATCCGCGTTCCCCCGTTCGGCTTGGGTATCTCTACCCGCCTCACTGGGCTCGGCGTATAGGTTCCCGCCATCAGCTTGCGCATGGATCTTCGGCCAGTGCTTCAGAAGGTGTCCGTTCAACTCCGTCCGTCTTCATCCCGTCGATCCCCGGCGCTCCCTGATTCGCGATCACCGCTTTCAGGGCCTGTCCGGTAGTTCTCCGGGCTGACTACTTCTTCCATCAGGTTCTCGTACATCGCTTTCTGTCAGAGGTTCCGCAGAAGTTCCGCCTCGGGACCGCCGACGCCAGGCTCGCCGCGGTTCCACCGCTTCTGCCCGTTGCACTCTCCGGGAGACGACCGCAGTTGTCGCGCCCTTCGGATTTCAGATCCCTACTCGGCGTTCCCTTCAGTCTCCTCTCTAGCTCTGCCTTGCCTCTTCGGCCCTTCGCTCCACGGGCGTTACCCGGCTTCCTCGCTACTACGGCGTCTGCTGACTTCTTCCCGCGCTCTCACCGGGAAGATCTCCCCAGGTTAGGTGCAGAATCTGTCCCCTCGCGCCGCCCGGCTCTACCGGATGCGTCTCGGATGACGTTTGGGCTTCGCTGTTGCCAGCCAGCTTGCCGCCCGCACCCGGCCTCACTGCCGGTTCGTGTTCCTGGTGGAAGAATTTGAGCAACGTCTTGGGCGAGGCCTTCTGCAGTTGCGGCAGAGTCGGCCACTGCAACAGCAGATCTCCCACCACCGACGTGCGGTTTTCCGCATACGGCGGTTGAACCCAGCGGCTTTAAGGTCGCCGCAAGATCTGATGGCATGGGAAAGCCGTACCGCCGCAGGGTCTCGTTGTTCAGGGCGCGGTGCAATTCGGGCTGTTCGGCCACACCCCAGGCGCCGCGACGGCTGCGTCGCCACACCCAAAGCGGGGCCGCTCAATCCTAACCGCCGTAGGCTTCCGCAATCGCCCTGCCCGGCCGTGCCATCTCAACCAGAAGCATTTCCGTATGTGCCTGCGAACCCATGGCTCTAACTCGCGGACAGGTTTCAGTACTTCGGTCAGCCGGAAGTATCCCCACCAGCCTCGTACGTACCGGCTCCACTCGTCGCGCAGTTGATTACTGGTACGACTGCGTCTGCGCATTCCACATCTCGCGAACCTTTGCCTTGAATCTCTCCAGACTCTCCGGCGCTATGCCGATCCGCTTCTGGCGATCCAGTCGAAAGCCCAGGAACTTCCGTTCCCAGACCCTCCCCGTTCCGCTCTTAGCGGCGTTCACCTTCAGTCGCAGGTGCTTCTCGATCCAGTCCCGTATCGATGTCAGCGTCCGTTCCGCCGCCGCCTGACTGCCTACGTAGATGTTGCAGTCATCGGCGTACCGGCAGAAGCGGTGCCCTCTCCGCTCCAGTTCCTTGTCGAGCGCATCCAGATAGATGTTAGCCAGCAGCGGAGACAGCGGCCCACCTTGCGGAGTGCCCTCCACGCTTGCTTCCACCAACCCGTCCACCATCGCGCCCCGCCGCAGGTACTTCCCAATCAAATGCAACACCCGTTTGTCCCGGATCACTGCGGCGATCCGGCCCATCAGAATGTCGTGATTGACGTGGTCGAAGAATTTGGCGATGTCAAAATCCACCACCCAATCCTTCCCTCCCTGCGCATACTGCTGTGCGGCTCTGACGGCGTCCTGCGCGCTGCGTCCTGGCCGGAACCCGTAACTGTGCTCGCTGAATTGCGGATCGAAGATCGGCGTCAGCACCTGCAACAGCAGTTGCTGAATGAACCGGTCCTGTACCGTCGGGATGCCCAGCCTCCGCGTGCCCCCGCTGGGCTTCGGTATCTCGACCCGCCTCACGGGGCTCGGAACGTAGGTCCCCTTCAGAAGTTTGTCTTTGAGAATCCACCAGTTCGCTTGAAGATGCGGTTCCAGTTGCGCCGTCGTCATCCGATCGATGCCCGCCGCTCCCTGGTTGCGTTTCACCGCCCCCAGGGCCAGCCGTGTAGTTCTCGTCTGTTACGGCTGCTTCCATCAACGTCTCGTACATTGCTCTCCGTCGAAAGGTCCGCGGAAGCTCCGGCCTCGTCTGACCTGCGCCTTCCGGCTCACTGCGGCTGCACCGCTTGCTGCCTCGGCGCTCCCAGGCTTCGGCACCGCAGTCGCGGCGCTCGGATTCAGGCCGTTTCCAGCGCCGGTCCTTCCAGTTCCTTCTCTAGCTCCGTTCTTTTGGTTCTTCGGCCCTTGGCTCCACCGCCGTTACGCGGCTTCTCAGCTACTACGGCCTCTGCTGACTTCTCCTCCGGCTCTCACGCAGAGAGATCTCCCCAGGTAAGGTGCAGAATCTTTCCCCTCGGGCCGTCTGGCTCTACCTGATGCGTCTTGATGAGCTTTGGGCTTCGCTGTTCAGGGCCAGCTTGCCGCCCGCACCCGGCCTCGCTGCCAGTTCGTGTTCCTACGGTCGAGGGTTTGCCTACCGCTTCTTTCAGCTTCACCTCGCGGCTACGCCTTGCGGTTCAACTACGGTTGCCGTCATCGGCTCCGATTGGCTCCTTTCATCCAACAAGATTCTGCCCATGCTGGGCACACCCCGCCGCCGGGCTTCTGCCCGGCGACGACCGCATTTGGCTTGCCTGTCGGCCCCAGCCACTCGCGGGGTGACCAACAAGTGAACGTGGTTTGGCATGACCACAAACGCGTGCAGGTGTTACCGCCGGAAGCGAATCTCGCCATCGTAGAGCGCTTGGATCACCATCTGGGCGGAAAGATCCGGCCTGAGGGCAGGCTGCCGTGGAGAAGGAAAGTGCCAAACAGGGGTTGCCCCACGAACCCCTACCCGCCGGCGCTCACGATCTTCGCGCACCTGGCACAGAAATCCGCCGACTTAACGTCCACCCGCTCCACTGCGTGCGTCGAGGCCATCACGCAGCGCCAATCCGGGCAATGCCGCAGACCGAACGTGTGCCCCAGTTCGTGGACCGCTTCCTTCACCGTCCGTTCCCGCAGGGCTTCGGGATTCGGAGGCAGGCCGTAGAATTCCTCGCGCAGCCGCCGCCGCGAGATCAGGGCGCAGCGGCCTTCCAATTGGGCTTCTCCAAATACGAAGGTCAGCACCGGAACGAACAGGTCCCACTCGGTCACGCCCAGCAGCCGCGTCTGGCCGTCCGCCATTCGCGAGAGCTGCTCCAGGATGAGGGTTGAATAGTACTGGCCGCGCAGCCGGTCGAAAGCGAAGGCCGCGTCGAGCGGCTGTTGCGCCACGTGGCAGGACGTAGAGAAAGTTCGCGCCAGGGCCGCCGCCAGTTCATCCAGCGGCTCCAGCTCCATCCCTTCCCCCACCGGCTGAAGACGGATCTGTTCCATGCCCTGGCGCGCGGATCACTTCAGGCCGTAACGGCGAAGCTTGTTGTAAAGGGTGGTCCGGTCGATTTCCAGAATCCGGGCCGCGCGGGAAAGGTTGTTGGTGGTTTCCCGCAATACGCGCTCGATGTGCGCGCGCTCGATCTCCTCCAGGCTTTGCCCGCCGGGGGCGGAGGATGAGTGCAACTGGAACGGGAAGTCCGCCGCCTGGATCTCCGGCCCGCGCCCGATCACCAGCGCCCGCTCGACCGCGTTCTCCAATTCCCGGACATTGCCCGGCCAGTCGTGACTCAGCAGCAGCTCCACCGCCTCCTGCGAAAGCCGGGGCACGGGCTTGTTCATAGCCGTCGCAAACTTCGTCAGAAAGTGGTTGGCCAGCAGCGGCACGTCCTCGCGCCGTTCGCGCAACGGCGGCAAATCGATGGCGAACACCTTCAGGCGGTAGAACAGGTCGGGCCGGAACGTGCCGGCCTTCACCAACTCCTCCAGGTTCTTGTTCGTCGCGGCCACACAGCGGAAGTCCACCTTGATGGTTTGCGTGCCGCCCACCCGCTGGATCTCTTTCTCTTGCAGCACCCGCAACAGATCGGTCTGGGTCTTCAGGCTGATGTCGCTGATTTCGTCCAAAAAGACCGTGCCGCCGTCGGCCACCTCGAACTTGCCCTTCTTGCGGTACTGCGCGCCCGTGAAGGCCCCGCGCTCGTGGCCGAAGAGTTCGCTTTCGAGCAGGGTCTCGGTCAGCGCACCGCAGTGGATGACCACCATCGGCATGTGACGCCGCGGGCTGGCGGCGTGGATCGCGCGCGCAACCAGTTCCTTGCCGGTGCCGCTCTCGCCGAAAATCAGGACCGTGGTGTCGGCGGCCGCCACCATCTCCACCAGCTCCAGCACCCGCCGCATCCCCGGGCTGTTGCCGATCAGCTTGGTTTCGGGGTAGATCTCCTGAAGGTTCTCCCGGAGCTGTTCCAGTTCCCGCCGGTAGCGCCGGTGCCCCAGCGCGTTGTTGACCAGGTGAACCAGTTCGTCCGGATCGATGGGTTTCGTTACATAATCGTACGCGCCGGCCTTAAGCGCCTGCACCGCCGTTTCAACCGAGGCGTAGCCGGTCATGATAATCACGGTGAGCTCGGGATCCACCTCGCGCAGCTTCTTCTGCAATTCCATGCCGTCCATGCCCGGCATCTTGATGTCGAGCAGCGCCAGATCCCACTGGGTCTTCTGGATGGCCGTGAGCGCCTCCCGGCCGCTCGCCATGGCCCCGGTATCGTAGCCCTCGCTGTCGAACCACTTCTGCAGCGAATCGCGCACTATCAGTTCGTCGTCGACGATGAGGATTCGGCCCTTCTGCCGGCCGGTGTACGTCTCACGCTCTGCCATCGGTTGTCTCCGTTGCTTCCGAGCTTTCGAGCGGCAGCGTCAAAGTGAATTCGGCGCCGCGCTCGGGCTCGGATTGTACCGTCAGCCGGCCGTTGTGCCGCCCGGCGATGTTGCTGGCCACCGCCAGCCCCAGCCCCGTGCGGTGCTGGTGCTCCTTGGTGGTAAAGAAGGGTTCGAAAATGTGAGGAAGCACGTCCGGCGCAATGCCCGCCCCGCTGTCCCGCACGCGGAGCTGGATGGCCGCGCCGCTGGGGTCGAGACTCGTCTCCACCTCCAGACGTCCGCCCGCCGGCAGCGCCTCGATCGCATTCACCAGCAGCACCAGCGCGACTTGCTGTATCTGGTCTCCATCGCACATGCAGAGGGGCAGATCCGGGGCGAGGTTGTCGGCCAGTTCGATTCCCTGCAACTCCAGTTGGTGGCGCACCAGGACCAGCGCCCGGCGCAGCAGTACGTTCACGTCCTGCGGCTGCCGGCGCGGCGGCGCCTGGCGGGCGAACGCCAGCAGGTTCTTCATGATCTCCCCGCAGCGCTTGCTCTCCCGCTCGATGATGCGAAGCTGCTCGACAGCCTGAGGCTTGGAAGACCAGGTCGGGCTGGCTTCCTCCAGATCCTTCAGAACCAGGCGCGAGTAAGTCAGGATCCCGAACAAAGGATTGTTGACTTCGTGGGCCACCGTCGCCGCAAGCTTCCCGAGCGACGCCATCTTCTCGCTCGCCACCAGGCCGGTGTAGGCTTGTTCCAGCTCTTGCGTCTTCCTGGCGGCGCGATCCTCCAGCGAGCGGGTCCAGGCGGTGATTTCGGCGCGCGCCCGGGCCAGGTCTTCGGTCATCTTGTTAAAGGAGGCGGCCAGCTCGCCGAGTTCGTCCTCGGAGCGGACGGCCAGACGGTGGTCCAGGTCGCCGCCCGCCACCTTCTTGGTGCCCGCGATCAGTTCGCGAACCGGCCGGTGCACTTCGAACAGGATGAACCCCACGCTGATGAGCGAGCCCAGCAGCACCGAAAGCGCCGTGAGCCAGCCCAGGTAGCGGCGGTAATCGGCAAGCTGCGCGTCCACGTTCGCCAGGGAGAGAACGGTGTCGAGAGTGCCCAGAACGCTGCGTCCCGGCGGGTGGCAATTGGCACCGTAACAAGCGGGTCGATTTTCGACCGGGCGGATGATCCCCAGCACTCGCTCGCCGCTCGCTTCGGTGAAGTTCCGGGCGCGATCCGGGCGATTCAACCGCACCAGCGGCGAGGCCTGCGCGTGACACCCGTAGCAGAGCTTCCTCCTGCTTGTTCACCACGGTGTTGACTTCGGCCGGGTCGGTCGAAAAGCTGATGCGGCCCTCTTCGTTGAAAATCCTGATCCGGCGCAGCCCCGGTTCGCTGCCCATGTCGTTGATCATCTGGTACAGCGCCTTGCGATCGTTGTGCAGCATCTGGTACTCGGTGCTGCGCAGGATTACGTCGCTGATGCGGTCGGCGCTCTGAAGCACCAGCTCCTCGGAGTGGCGGCGGTGCTCCCGCAAGCTCAGGTAGCCGACGAGGGCGACAAAAGCGGCGAAGCTCGCCACCACGCTGGCGGCGAGCTTTACGGTGAGAGTGATGCGGAAGCGTCTCTGCCCTTCTTCCGGCGCCGCCGCCACCTAGTCTCCTCCAGCCGTCGTCAGTTGAACCGCCTCTTTCTCGACAGCCGGAGTAAGTGGAACGGTCTCTTCCTCGAAGATCGGCAAGTACTTCACGGCGAAATGAAAGATGGCAAAGCCCACGGCGACTATCATCAGCGTCACGGCCGCTTCACTCCACTTTGGCACATAGTGTACCCCTGAGCCAGCCTCCATGCCCGTCACGCTGACGTTCAACCGGTTGGAAATGAATCCGCAGATCACCGACACCGCGCACCAGTATGTCGCCGCGGCGCTGGCGCGGATGCGGTCCTGAAACAGCAGGAGCATAGGCAGAGCCATCAGGGCTATCTCCAGCCCGAACAGGTACGATTCCGTGCTCCCCTGCCATAACAGCGGTAGAGCTCCCCGGCGTAACAGATCCAGGAAGCGCATCGCCAGATAGACGCTCGTAAGCACCGCCAGCACCCGCGCCAGCCCCTGCAGTAGGTGCAGTTCCAGGCGCCGCCCGAATGCCTTGCTCGAGTGCCAGGACTCGAAAATCGTCATCGCCAGACCCACCATCAGCGCCGAGAAAAAGAAGAATACCGGGAGCAGCGGCGTGTACCAGAGCGGGTGCAGCTTGTAGGGCACGATCAGATAGAGGCTGCCCAGCGACGACTGGTGCAGCGTCGACAGCAGCACCCCGAGGATCACCAGCGGGATCAGCACCGTCCGCATCCAGCGCAGCGGAACATGCCACTTCAGGCGCTCCAGCACGATCGGCGTGAATTCCAGAGCCAGCACCGTGGTGTAGAGCGTCACGCACCAGCCCACCTCGAACATCACCGAGTGCGGGTTCCACATCACCAGCGGATGCCAGACCCGATAGGGCCGCCCCAGGTCGAACAGCAGCGCCACGATGACCAGCACGTAGCCTAGGAACGCGGTCAGGATGGCCGGCCGCACAATCGGCTCGTATTTCCGGATGTTGAACACGTGGACCGTGGCCGCCAGAGTGAATCCGCCGGCCGCGAGACCGACGCCGCAGAGAATATCGAAGCCGATCCACAGGCCCCAGGGAAACTGGTCGCTCAGGTTGGTCACCGCCCCCAGCCCGCGGAAAACGCGCAAGTACGTGGCGTAGAGCCCCGCCAGCATCACCACCAGGAAGACGGCGCGCCAGAAAGTGAACCGCGGCAGCCGGCTGATGTTAGACATTTTTCTTCCTCCTGGCGCCGCGCTTCGGGCCCTCCGCGGCCGCCACTTCCTCCCGCCGGTGGGTGATCCAGTAGATTCCCCCCAGCAAGGCGCTGCCTGTTCCCACCACGTCCGGAACGAAGGCCAGCACCCGGCCGGTCAGTTCCGGCAGCGGCTGCTGGGGCAGGTTCGCGCGGATTCCGAACTGCTCCAGCGGAATCGCGGACAGGTAAAAGACCGAAGTGCCTCCCACGTCGTTGAGCCCGTAAATGCGCCCGTCGTACTTCTTGGGGTCCTCGGCCAGCCGGCGGCGCGCCTCCTGGATCAGCGCCTCGCGCTCGCCCGTGACGGTAGCGTTTGTGGGGCATGCCTCCGAGCACGCGGTAGGCTTGCCGGCGGTCAGGCGCTCGGCGCACATGTTGCATTTCTTGACCTTCGGCAGCGTCTTGCTCCACTCGTACACCGGCACTTGGTAAGGACACGCGAACATGCAGTAGCGGCAGCCCATGCAGCGGTCCTCCTCGTAAATCACCGGACCGAGCGCGGTCTTTTGTAGCGCCGCCACCGGGCAAACGGACACGCAGGTCGGCTGCAAACAGTGCATGCACAGACGGCGCGAAAAGCGTTCGCCCCTGGTCACCACCGTGGTCAGCTTGCGCTCGGAAAGCTTCTCCTCGGAGGCGATGACCTCGTTATAAGGCATCCCCCACTTCTTGGCGCAGGCATCCTCGCAGGAACGGCACCCTATACATAAAGTGCTGTCGTATAAAATAGCTCTTGAGCTCATAGTAATAGCCTGAAAAGGCACACCGCCATCACATAATCGTTAGCAATCCCGCGGCCAATTCCGGCGCCCCGCGGTCAGGTCATTTCGTCAGGAAAAACTCCGAGCTGAGTTCCCGCCAGGAAGCGCCCGGCAGCGCCGCAAAAAGGTCCTCGGCGGGCCGGCCGCCGTCTGCCGCCATCGCGCCGGCCAGTTGCGGCTGCATGCCGTACAGCCGTTCGACCGCATCCCGCATCCAACTCCGAATCATGGTCGCGGGAACCAGGTTGCGGCTGACCGTGTCCTCTTCGGGCACGTGGATCATGAGCAGCCAGCCCCGCCCGTAGGGGTCCTTCCGCAGCAGAGATGGATCGTCCGCCACTTCGGCGTTCACCTCGATCACTTCTCCCTCTGTTGGAGAGAGCACTTCGGTCTTCTCTCCGCCGCGGAAGAAGCTGATGACCTTCTGGCCTTGCCGTACCCAGGTGCCGGGCTTGGGCATTTCGATGCGCTCGATCGGTCCCATCAGGGCCGCGCCAAACTCGTCGATCCCCACCCGGGCGAGCTTCTTCCGCTCGCTCAGTACCCAGCTATGCCCCGGGTGATATTGGAAACGCTCTGGAACCAGGAACCCTTCAATGTAGTTCGGGTCCCAATCGATGGCCGGGACCGCCTCGGCGGCGGTCGCAGCTTGACCCACCCTCTTGCGATTCAGCACAAAGTCGATAAGGGTGAAAATGACAACTGTCAAAAGAACCAGGATGACCGTCATTGGTGTTTCTCCTCTCGCCAATGAGAGGGCATGCTTATGGCCATCGACCTCCGCCCTGTTCTAAACCGTTAACTGATTGATTTTCAGTTACTTACAATCAACAGCCCAATCCGCATTCAACCCCGGGCTCAAACTTGCCGTAGAAAAACCCTACGCCACTGCTGACCTTTGCAGCGTGAATAATTGGTATTCTCAATGCCTTCAAGCACCTGGATCGGTGTCGTACATCTCCACAGGGACGGGAAGAATCCATCAGTACTCGGTTTCCGCTTCCCGTTCCAGGCCAGCCGTATCGAGTAGCGACACCCTCTTCTTCTCGATCCGCAGCAGTCCCTCGGCCTGGAAACGGCTCAGGTTCCGGGAAACCACTTCCCTGACAGTCCCCAGCCGTGAGGCCAGTTCCTGGTGCGTCACCGAAAGCTGGAAGGACGGTTTGCCGGCCTGAGCCCCGAAATCCAGCAGACTGCGCGCCAGCCGCTGACGCACGCTCCCGAAGCTCACCGCCTCCACAATGGAGACTAGCTGGCGCAAACGCTGCCCCACGACTGCCAGAACCTTCAGAGCGACCTCCGGGCGCTGGCGGCACACCTGCCGGAAGTCCTGCTTGCTGATCAGATAAGCCAGCACATCATCCAGGGCGCTGACGGTCGCCGGATATGGGGCGTCGTCGAAAAGCGGCACCTCGGCGACGCTGGATGGGGCGGATTCGATCGCCAGCATGATTTCGCGCCCCGCCGGCGACGTCTTGAAGATCTTCACGCTCCCGCGCCCCAGAACGAACAGGCCGTAACAGGCATCCCCTTCCCGGAAGAGGACGTCCTCCGGCGCGAAACGCCGCGCCAATGCGCGTTCGGCGAGGCTGGCCACCTCAGCAGCTGTCAGCGTGGCGAATAGCGGTGTCCGCCTCAGGGCATCGGCCTTGTCTGCGCTCATAGACAAGAACGACTATACCCCACCGCCCCTGTTCGGAGCCGCGCGCGTGAACAAGCGGTTCCCAGGCAACTACAGCCCGATGTGCAGCCCGACCGTGAACTGGTGCGTCCGAAACGCCTGGTAGAGGTAGAACAGATCGGACATCCCGTAGTAACGCCATTCGGCGTACAACTGGGACTTGCGCGGCAGCGGCAGCGCTACCTTGCCCATCGGCTGGAAGTACTGCATGGGGCGGCTGCCCGAGGAGCGCAGGAACGATCCCCCAGCGCTTACCTTCACGTATTCGCTCCCCACCTTCGCGAGGCTGAGGTCCAGCAGGCCCGTGCCAATGTGCGCGCTGTCCTGGTAGGAAGACGTCGCCGCCGTCAGCCTGTTCGGGATCAGGTACTGGATGTCGGAGTTCACCGTCGAGCGCGTGTACTCCGCCAGCAGGCTGATTCTCGTCCCGCCCCACGGCGTCCAGAACGCGGACAGCGAGTTCTCCCGGCTCCGGAAGTGGTAGTTATTGAAGCCGGCCACGGGATTCTCATTGTTGAGGTAGGAGAAGCTGGCGTTCAGCGCCAGCGAGTTGAGCGCCTGATATCTGGCGCGCACCCGCGCCTTCTGGTACCCCTTCAGGCTGGTGCGGAAGTAGGTGCGGGAGAAGTTGCGGGCCGAGGTAGAAGCTTCGAGGTCAAAGTTGGCGCTGAACTTTTGCGAGGGTCCGGAAAGTCAAGCCGCCGAAAACAACGTGGAGCTTCGACTTGGCCGTCTCCTGGGGACCAGTCTGGCTCAAATCCGAAGCGCGAACCTCGGAGTCCCCCCACACATAGCGGTGACCGGCGCGCAGAGTGAGCTTGGGAATCACGTCGAGATAGACACCGAGTTCCTGGCGGTTGTAGTTGACCACCAGCAGGGCCAGGCCGGTCGGCCCGAGAGTCGTGGTCCCGCCCGGGATCAGGTTGTCAACCCCGACAGCAAGACTCGCCGGTTGTGTGGTACCGGTTAGTCATCAGCGATTCGACCAGGCGCACCTTCGGAGCGATTCGCAATTCGAAGCCGAACCATGCCCGAGGTGTGCGGCTGCTTGGCCGTAGTGCTCAGCACCAACAACTGGCCCGTGATGAAGGACGTCGACGACAGCGGCGATACCAGGGTACCCGTCTCGGTCTGGTTGTAAGTAACGTCCGTCTGCGGCTGGCTATATAGGAATTGACCGTAGACGTTCAACCGGGAGAAGGGATTAGCGGTGAACAGCACCTTGCTGTAGATACTCTTCCCGCGGACGCCGTAAGCCTGGATCAGGTTGTTCAACGTAAGCTGCTTGCCCAGAAATTTCGTGGTCCGGTTCCCGAAGCTCGGGCCGGGGCCGGCAAACAGGTTCTGGTCGTCCTTGAACGTCGTCCCGCCCTGCTCCAGCGTCAGATGGAAGCGATTGAACTCGAGGCGGACCCCGCCCCGGTAGTTGTCGGTCTTGTCCCGCAGAACCTCGGCCACTGCGTATTCGTTGGACGTGCCGACAAAATCTGTGACGCCTGTGCCCTTACCCCAGTCCCGGCTGTAGCCCAAATATGGGCTGATCCGCTTCCCGGGAAACAGATCTAGTTGTCCGTCGAACATCCGCCGCCGGACGTCGTAGGAATTCTGGCTCGTCAGCAGCCCGGTGGCGAGTCCCGGGTTGGCGAACGACGGCAGCGCGTTGAAGTAGGCGATGTTTCGGTAATCGAGCGAGAGGCGATACGCGCCCTCTCGCTCGGCATCCAGATGCGCCGTACTATACGGCTCCCCGCCCCAGTTGTTGGCTCTAAAGTTCAGCTTGTCGAAAAACTTGTGCGCGGCATTCTTGAACGAAAGGTCCAAGCCCAGCAGTTTCGGACCTTGGCCGAGATTGACGACACTCCTGTAGGTCGCGAAGTCTCCAGCGACCCCGGTGATCCAGCGGTTGCCTACATCGATGGAGCCCGAAATCGACTGCTCGGCGGTGGGCGTCGCGGGAGCCTGGGTTGCCGCTTGCTGGGCCAGCAAGGGCGCCGACAGCAGAATGACGGTGAGTAGTCTCATCGGAGTAGCACCCCGCTGACGTTCGATCCATGAACCTTCACGTGACATATGGTGCAGTTCCGGAAGCGCTGGCTGTTCAGATCGTGGAAGGCCGGCGGTATCGTGCCGATCGTCGCCGGCAGTGTCTGCACCGAAGGCGCCGGCAGGTT
Organism: Bryobacterales bacterium; assembly: GCA_963734625.1. Taxonomy (GTDB): domain Bacteria; phylum Acidobacteriota; class Terriglobia; order Bryobacterales; family Bryobacteraceae; genus CAVTHW01. The sequence goes on from CAVTHW010000018.1 coordinate 301,169, forward strand.
GGCGTGGCACTCCAAACACACCAGGCGGACTTCCTGGCGGGTCAGCATTCGCGGATTGGAGGAGCCGTGCGGCTGGTGGCAGGCCATGCAACCCTCCAGGCGCACCGGCGCATGCTCGTAGGCGTACGGTCCGCGCTTATCTCCGTGGCATTTCAGGCAGCCCGGCTCGTTGGCCGATACCGTCTGCAGCGCCTTGGGCAGCAGACCGCCGTGAGGGTTGTGGCAGTCCACGCAGGACATCGCCCCTTCCGGCAAACGGTGCTTGTAGGGCCGCTGGAACGAGGCCCACTGCTGCGTGTGGCACTTGGAGCAAAGCTGGTTGACCACAGTGGCCTTGCGCGGAGCGATCGTTCCGCCCGCCGGGTTGTGGATCGTGTGGCAGGAAGTGCAGCCTACCTCGTTCTTCGCGTGCGGGCCCATAATCCTGCCGACCTGCGTCGCCTGGTTCAGATGGCAGGAGAGGCAGACCTTGTCGGCTTGCGCCGCGGGCATCTTGGCCGGGTTGAGAATGTCCTTCCCTTCCCCGGCCGAGGCGTGTACGCTCGCCGGCCCGTGGCAAGCCTCGCAGGCCTTCCCTTGCCAGCCGCGCCGTGCATCCTTCTCGACGGCCACATGCGGGTTGCTTTGGAACGTTTTGAAAAGGCCGTCGTGACAGGCCTCGCATGTCGCCGAGCCGACGGTGGTCGCCGTGGCATTGCTCGCGGCCTGCTGCGCGCCCCAAAGGCTCGCGGAGGCCGCCAGCAAGATGACGTGAGCCGCCAGGAGACCGCCCAACCTGCGGCGGCCCCTGCGGCCGATTGATTTAGAAACCAGCGAGCTAGTGTGCATGCACTTTATTCACTGAGAAGTCAGCGGTTGTGCCGTGGCAAACTGAACAAGTCTCCACGGTGATTGTGCCCAGCTTCACAGTATTGATCAGGGCGTGAGAGGCGGCGTAAATCGTTCCGTGGCAGCTCGTGCAGGCGGCCGCCTCGGGGTAGTCCGGATTCAGGTAACCCTGCGGATCGACCACCGGAAGCGTGCCCTGCGGCAGCGGAAGCTGCTGCGAGTCGTTGACGTGGCAGGCCGTGCAGTTGCGCCGGTCACCGGGGAAGAGGACTTCGTTAAAGTTATTGGTCCCGATTGAGTAATCGTTAACCAGTTCCTCGCCCGTGTGGATCTTGTGAATCATCGTCCGGAAATCGATCGACTGCGGCGGCAGCCCCGACCCGGCGGCGGCAGTAGCCGTAGCGTTCGGGGTGTGGCAGAAAGTACACTCCTGCGCCGTGTTGCGGTTGCCGCCGTGGAAGTACAGGAAACCGTGGCACTGGCTGCAATTGGCGGACGCTACGACCGTGCGCCGGGCCACTACCGGCGTCCCGTCCACGGAGAACGCCAACTGCTTGTTGGTCCCTATGTCGCGAGCCGTCTGTTGGGCGTCCGTGCCGGGATAAATCGTGACGCTGTTGTAGCCTTCCATGCCGATGGAGAAGCTGCCCTTGGCGGTCGCCGGCAGCGCAGCCGTGAAGGTGTAGGCGTAAGTCCCGCCCCCTGCGTCTACGGCGGCCTGCCTCGGGTCTTCAGAAACGGATGACGGGAAGTCCGTGTTCGGCCCCGCCAGGAGCAGTCTCAACCGGCTCATCGTGGATGGCACGATCGTCGCGCCCGATTTGTCCTGGATCGAGAAGGTGACCGTCGGCTTCAGGCCCGGTCCGGCATTGGTCACGCTGATCAGGTTGAACACCACGCCCTTTAGCTGGTTGGAGAAATTAGCGATGGTGTGCGCCCCGGTGACCGAGAGGTCGAATTCGGTCTCGCCTTCGGGCTGGTGGCATTCGGCGCAGTGGCTGCTGTCGTTCTGAATTAGCCCCGCGTGGTTCTCGCCGGTCGCGAAATTCACGTTATCGTGGCAGGACTGGCAGGCGGCCATGTTGGGGTTCAGATACGCCATGGCCTGCTTCGCGCCGGTCGTCTGCTCGTGGCAGAACGTGCAATTGCGCGTGTCGGGATACGCCGGGAACACAACCTTAGAGAAGTCGGCAACGCCGTGGGAGGTGATGAATTGGTACGGCGTCCCAGCCTCGACGCTCGGCAGATTCTCTCCCGTGTGAATCCTGTGAATCATGGTCGGCATGTCGGCGGTGTTGCCCGTCGCCGGGTTGATCGTCTGCGGGGTGTGGCACAGAATGCAGACCGGCATGCTCTTCCGGCCGCCAGTGCCGTGGGCGGAAAGGTCCTGGTGGCACTTGTTGCAGGTCACCGTCTTGATCACGTCGCGCGTCACCTGCACCGCGGAGCCGTCCGGCACGAAATCGAAGGTCGTGTCCGTACCGTAGACCGGAAGGTCAAACTCCGCCAGGTTCCGGCTGCCGTACAGGCCAATGGTGTGGGTCGCGGTCCGGTCATAGCCCGCCGGCGCCTTCGTCTTGAAGGTGTAGGTGTAGTCGCCGTCGGCGTTCTTCGTGTAGGATCCGCCGCTGTCTGCGCCCGCTTGTATTACGGTAACGCCATTCCCATTTGCGGCAGTGCTGGACCGCGTCGTGTACGTTACGTATTGCGTCTTGCCCTTGGGGATATAGGCCGCTATGAAACTGCTGGACACCGCGCCGGGCGTGTAGATGCCCTCCCGATCCAGCGGCAATCCCTTGGGATCCGTCGCCGTGTAACGAACCGAGATCGTACCATCGGCCGCGATCTGCGCCGAAACGATCTTGAGCGTCAGGCCCGGCCGAACGAAGGACATCAGATACGCATTGGCGTAGTATGCCTTCTCCACTATCGAGAAGTCCGGACCGTCTGCACTGACAAGGTAGACCGATCCGGCCAGAAGCGCCACCAGCAAGCCGATTCGCACGGCCCATGATTTCAACAACGGGATTCTCATATAGTGCCCCCCAATAACAAGGTCAATTCCGGTTCCGCAACCTCATCGTGTAAACCTCAACACAAAAAGGTCCGATACTCCCTAGCAGGGCATGGCCCAAACCACCTCCCCCAATTGTGACCGGGCCTCATCACGTTTTCAACCTCATATAGCCTATAGAAAAGTTAATCTTGGGCGAGAGCGGCTGGATGGTGCGTAAATACACCCAGAAGCTGTGTTAAATTCCACAGTGCTGTGTTGTTTTTCGCAGCACTTCGTCGATGGGCCTGTAAAACTGTAAGCCGGTTTCTGTGCCCTTGCGGGCGGCAGTCATTCATCTAGGCCCGGCATCTCTGCCGGGCTCAAGCGACCTACCCGAGAGTCAGACGGAGCGGGCCGCTCCTTCTCTCCTATTTGGTCTTGCTCCGCGTGGGGTTTACCCTGCCAGTCCGGATTGCTCCGGCCGCGGTGCGCTCTTACCGCACCTTTTCACCCTTACCCCCAGGTCGGGGGCGGTACGTTTTCTGTGGCACTTTCCGTGAAACCCGCTTTGAGCAGGCCCCCCCGGCCGTTAGCCGGCACGCCGCCCTATGGAGACCGGACTTTCCTCCCGCCTTCCGAGGTCACCCCCGGCCGGCGAGCGACTGCCCGTCCTACAGGCCCAATCATCTATTATGGCTCAGCGGTGATCCAGTAGCGGAGGCTGAGCCCCGCGGCCGGTGCACGACATAGAAGTGGAATCGCCCAGCTTTGGCCCGGCATCTGGCGACAGTCCTAAGAAACGCCGGCTCACAAGCCGGCGGGGCGCGGTAGGGATGCCGGTTGCCCGGCACCCCCCGCACAGAGCCGTGCTGGCGCTACTAACGCACACGGTTCCTACCTCGGATGTTTGGCGTCGAAGCGCTCGTCCGGATAGGGGTGCTGGATACAGAGATCGGGCAGCAAGGCGCCGAGACGCTCATGGAAGCGCTTCCAGGTCCACCGGTTGCGCTGGCCGAGCCACATGCGCAACACGTCTTTCCGGAACGCCCACAGTCGCTCCTGGTTGCCCGGAATCGCATGGTATTGGAAATACCCCCGCACCACCGGCTGCAACCACGCCACCGTATTCCCGATCGACCCGTGCAGGCGCTTCCGCAGTTGAGCCCGGATATCCTTCAGCTTGACTGCCATGCGCTTGCCGATGGTCTTACGGTGTACGGTGAAATAGCCCGTCTTGTGGCTCGTCCCACAGATGTGGGTGAAACCCAAAAAGTTGAAGGTCTCAGGCTTCCCGTCTCCACGCATCTTCCGGCGCTCGGCGGCATAGCGTCCGAACTCGATCAGACGCGTCTTCTCCGAATGCAGTTCCAGCCCGAACTTCGCCAGACGTTTCCGCAACTGCTCCAGAAACCGCTCGGCGTCCTGCCGGTGCTGAAACCCCAGCACGGGGTGAGTAGGCCCGGGGAGTTTCACCCCGAGCCTCTCCGCACGAATCGTCTTCACCGCCTTGTCGGAAACTGCCGGACTGAAGTTGATGAAGTACTTTCCTCTGCGATTCTCCGCTCTCGTCGGTCGAAACGTGTAGCCGAGAAAGTCGAACTTCTCGTTCGGATACGTCCTTCGCCGATCCTCATCCTTGCAATAGACGATCTTCTTCTTCTCCGGATGAAGCTCCAGCCCACAGCCCTTCAAGCGACGTGTTCTCCTTGGTCGGCGGCCTTCCCTCCACAACCTCCTGCGACCCTCCCTGGTCTTCGTTCGGCTGCTTCGCCGGTACTATGCCGCTGTACGACTCCCCGCCGCCGTGCATGTGGGCCTTATCGCTCATCGCTTTCTCCCACCGGCCCGCTGCCTTTCGACCACGGGCGGCCACGGGGCCTCTCGGTTCTCGCGCGTGGAGTTTCTATGCATGCCTGGGGTCTTCGACTCCGCAGGGCCGCGACGCACTCGCGTTGGCGCACGCCGCTGTGTTGCCTTCCGGTTAGCCTGACACCGTCGGCACCCTGGACTGGCGATTTCGGAGCTCACGACTTCGGGTTGCCCTGCCTGCATATACCCCTCGTCAACGCTTCAAGTGCGGCCTCTCGGCCGCCCTCGCATGACTGGGGGCCAGGATGGTTCGCTACTCCTTTCCTGTATGACTCTTTCATTCACAACTCCACGCCGGTTTATCCCGACGCTATCCAGGCTGAAAGCCCGACCCCACAGGGGGCAGGGCATTTGTAGGCGCATGCTAGAATCGAGGCGGGACGCGGAAGACGCGCGCGAAGGCCGTAGTGAACAAGATCATGACCAAGCCGGTTCGTATTCTGTCCATCGACGGAGGCGGGATACGGGGCGTGGCGCCAGCCCTGGTTCTGGCCAAGATCGAGTCCATCACGCGGAAACCAATTGCCGAACTGTTCGACCTGATCGCCGGCACTTCCACCGGCGGAATCCTGGCCCTGGGGCTCACCAAGCCCGGCGGTGACGGAAGGCCGGAACACTCCGCCGCGAACCTGGTGTCGTTATACGAGCAGGAGGGCAGGCGCATTTTCCACCGGTCCGTGTTGTGGAGAGCACTGTCGCTAGGCAACCTGGCAGCGCAGAAGTACGAAGCCGGCGGAATTCAAAGCGTCCTTGAGAAGTACTTCGGAGAAGCCCGCCTGCGGGATGCGCTCACTGAGGTAATCGTCCCCTGCTACGAGACCGAACGGCGGATTCCGTTCTTCTTCAAGAGCCGCAACGCCAGGAGCAAGCAAGGGTACGACTTTCCCATGACGGAAGTGGCGCGGGCGACTTCGGCGGCGCCGACCTACTTCGAGCCGCTCAGGCTGGCGAACGGAACGCCGAACGATTACTACTCCCTGATTGACGGAGGCGTATTCGCCAACAATCCCGCGATGTGCGCCTATGCGGAAGCCAAAACAAACCATCCGGAGAGCCATGCCTTTCGGCTGGTCTCGCTGGGTTCGGGAGAGTTCAGACGGCCGCTGGTATACGGAAGAATCCGGCGATGGGGACTGGCCCGCTGGACGCAGCCCATCCTGGGCGTGACGCAGGGCGGTGTCGCCAGCACGGTGGACTACCAGCTTCGTCAACTGCTGCCGCGGTCTTCGGACGGGACGAGGAGCTACTGGCGCTTTCAGGTCCGGCTGGACGGGCAGCACGACTCGATGGACGATGCAAGATCGGACAATCTGCGCGCCCTCCGGCTTCTGACTGAGTCAATGATCCACGAGCGGCTTGACGACCTCAAGCTCCTTTGCGAGACACTGGTAGCGTAAGGAAATGGCGCCGCTCTGGTTCAGATGGCAAGCTTGGGTCGACTTTGCGGTTCTCAGTGTCGCTCTCTACTTTCTGTTTCGCTGGGCGCGTGAGATTCGGGCGCTGCGCGTGGTTTTCGCGATCCTCGGGCTGCAAGGCCTGGCTCGGCTCACAAGGCAGTTCGATCTCACGATCACAGGCTGGGTCCTGGACATCGCGACCATTCTTCTAGGTCTGATGTTGCTCTTCTTCTTTCAGCCGGAACTTAGACGGACCTTTCTGAAGTTGGACGCCCTGCTGAGGCTGGGCTTACGGCCGAGCCTGGCGCTGGAATCGGGATACCGGGCGATTGCGGAAGCCGCCTTCTCCCTGGCCGGGGAGAAGGTGGGGGCGTTGATGGTGATCGCGCGCAGGGATTCTCTCCGCGAGTCGGGTAGCGGAGGCATAGTATTCGGGGCGGAGATTTCTCATGAGATCCTTAACGCGATTTTCCGCAAGAATTCCCCAGTCCACGATGGCGCCGTCATCATCGAAGCCAACCGGATCGCGCGGGTCGCCGTGGTCCTTTCTCTAACCCAGCGTTTCGATGTGCCCTTCCAATTCGGCACGCGACACCGCGCCGCGATGGGCATCACGGAACGGACCGACGCTCTGGTGATCGTGGTTTCGGAGGAGCGGGGCGAGGTGACGCTGATGCACAACCTTGAGATCACCGCCGTGCGCAGCGTCGACGAACTCCTGGGGTTGATCGAGAAACTCACGGCCGGTCCCCGTGCCGGTCTCCTGACGAGGATGAGAGGCTGGCTGTTCCACGACCTGCACTACAAGTTCGCGGCCGGCGGCTTGGCGGCGCTGCTTTGGGGAATGTCGGTAATGGGCACCGGAACCACGGTGCGGCTGGTCAGCGTCCCGATCGAATTCGCCGGCGTGCCGGCGGACATGGAGATCGTTTCTCAATCGGAAACCAGTCTGGACGTGCAGTTGCGTGGGACGCCGTGGCTGCTGGGCTCGGTTGGTCTCACCGGGCTGGTGGCCCGTTTTGGCCTTTCAAATCCGGAGGCTGGGCAGGTGGTTCTAAGGGTCGCCTCCGACAATCTCAACTTGCCGCCCGGCGTAATCCTCGACCGCGTGCGTCCGGAGGTAGTCACCTTGCGTCTTGCCCGGCGAGTAAAGTGAGAAGAGCATGAAGGTCTGGCCGCTCTTTACGGCGCTGCTTCTCCCGGTGCTGCTTCCGGGCCAGACGCCCTGTCCTCCGACGCCAGCGTATTCGCCCTGCGAAGTGGTTTTCGAGTTGTCGAACGAAGAAGTCCGCGCGCACCCCAACCCCTACCTGAGCGTCACGCTGGAGGTGGAATTCCGGTCGCCGCACTTCCGCACCTACCGCTTGCCCGCATTCTGGGATGGAGAGAATCGGATTGTGGCCCGCTTCGCGCCCACCGAAGCTGGGGACTGGGACTTTCGCGTGACCAGCAACTTGGAGCGGTTCGACGGCAAGATGGGCCGGATCCTGGCCACGCCGTCGGATTCTCCCGGTTTTCTCCGCGCGCGCAACTTCCACCACTGGGGCTACATGGAAAACGACCAGCCCCACCTCTGGATGGGCGACACGTGCCTGAGGTTCGGATTCCTCAGCCGGGACTATTTCGACAAGCTGATCGCGACCCGCGCCAAGCAGAAGTTCAACCACATCCGCGGCCTGGTGATCGGCAACGCCGAGGACTCCCTTAAGGCCTACCCTTCCCCGGATCGTCCCAATCCGGAGTACTTCCAAGAGGCCGACCGCCGAATCCTGGCGATGAACAGGGCGGGCATCACCGCCGACCTGATCCTGGCCGGGGGTCAAGGCTACCTTTCGAAGCTGTTTCCGGAGCGCGCGCAGCACGAGCGCTACGTCCGCTACCTGGTGGCGCGTTACGCGGCCATGCACGTCACCTGGCAGGGCGTCCAGGAGTTCGAAAACTACGAAGACGGCCGGGACCTGCTGAAGGAAATCGGGACTCTTCTCAAGAACCTGGACCCTTATCAGCATCCGCGCAGCACGGGCTCGATCGCCAGCGCGGGACCGCTAGCCGACGACGGCTGGATGACCCACATCGTGTACGGGTCCTCCGACGCGCAACTGGAGGCGATCGAGCACCAACTTTACGCGCTCCCTGCCGTGAGCGCCGGCCTCAGCGTGGAGGGAGAAGACGCCGGAGCTGTCCGGAAGCGGCTCTGGGAGGCCACGATCAACGGCCAGTACCCGGTGTTCGGCGGCAATTCCGATGCCGGTCCGGAGAACCTCGATTCCCCCGCCGCCCGCCAGATGACCGTTTGGTACGACTTCTTCTCCGGAACGCGCCACTGGGAACTGGAGCCCTACTTCGACGTGGATGGGGGCCGTGCGCTGGCGCTGGAGATCCCCAATGGCGAGGAGATGGAGGGGATCGAGTACATCGTTTACGTGGAGAAGCCCGGCCCGGTCGAGATCGTCCTCCAGAGGCAGAAATACAACGTCGCCTGGATCGACCCGAGCACCGGACAGCGGCTCAAGCAAAAGGATTTCAAGGGCAACCGGCTCACGATCGCTCCGCCCGACGCCAAGCACGATTGGGTGCTTCACATCTCGCGCGAAGACAAGAAGGAGAGCATGCTCCGATCCTACAAGTTCGAATCGCGCCCGATTCTCATGCAGGAAGTGGAACAGAACGCTCAGCGCATTCCCTATGAAATGGCCGCCCCTTCCGGGGACGAGATCCGCGTGGGCGAAGCGATTCACTACTCCGCCAAGATCCAGCGCGATACGCGGGCCACGCGGTCGATGCTGTGGCTCTGGACCGCGGAGGTCGTCGGCGCCGACGGGCAGGGTTACCGCGTCCTGGGAACCGGGCCTGAAGGTCAGTTGCGGATCCCGGCCGGCATCGCCAAGCGGTATCCGGCAGTGATGAACCTTCGGTTGGCGGGCATGAACGCCAACGGGAAGGTTTACTTTTCCGACAGGGTTTTTAAGTTGATCCAGTGACTTCGCGCATTCTGGCCATCGATACTACGGGACCGTTCGGCAGCCTCGCCCTCGTGGCGGAGGGCGGAGTTGTCGAGGAGACGCTGCTCCATTCAGAGGAAGGTTTTAGCCGCGTCATTCACCTGGAACTCGGGCAGTTGCTGGCCCGGCGCGGCTGGCGCCTTCACGATATCGACGGGTTCGCCGCGGCATCCGGGCCCGGTTCGTTCACGGGGATCCGGGTGGGCTTGACGGCGGTCAAAGGCCTGGCTGAGGCGGAGCGGAAGCCGGCCTTCGGGATCTCCAACCTGCAGGCGATCGCCTGGCATGGGTCCGGCCCCCGGCGCGCGGCGCTTATGGACGCGCGCCGGGGCGAGGTCTACGGGGCGGTCTACACGGCCGCGCTCGAGCTGGTGCAACCGGAAACGGTGGCCGAATTGGGGGGTTGGCTGGAAAGCATTCCGGAGGGCGAGTTGGAATTCCTGGCAGCGGACCTGGGGCCATTTCGCCAGGCGCTGGATGGCTCCCGCTTTGCTCTGGCCGCCAGAAGACAGACTCCCCGGGCGCTGGCTGGAGCCGTGGGCCTAATTGCCGCCGCAGGGCTGGAAACGGGCGCAGGAACGGATCCTAGCCTCATCGATGCCAACTACGTCCGCCGATCCGACGCCGAACTGCTCTGGAAGGATCGCTGAACGGCAGCGAAGGCTCGCACAGAACTTTAGTGCAGGTTCTGCCATTACCGCTATTGACCCAGTACTAGTTCGCCTATATAATCCATTCTAGGACTCTTGGTGCACTATGAGTGACGGCGACACACAGGCTATTGAGGAAGCGCCTTTCGGGCTGGCGATGAGGGAGGCGCCGTCGCGCATCCGGGTGCTTATAGCCGACGACCATCCGGTTGTCCGGGAGGGAATCCGGAAGCTTCTGAGCCTTGAGGAAGACGTCGAAGTCGTGGGTGAAGCCGAGGACGGCGAGACTACCGTCGCCCAGGTGGAGAAGTTAGATCCGGACGTCGTACTGCTCGACTTGCGCATGCCCAGGCTGGATGGTTTTGCGGCGCTCCAGCGCATCCAGAAGATGGCCAGGAAGACGCGGGTGATCATCATCACGGCTTCCGACGACAAGAACGAGTACGTCCAGGCCATGAAACTGGGCTGCTCGGGGATCGTTCTCAAGCAGACTTCCGGCGACCTGATCGTGAAGAGCATCCGGCGAGTGTATGCCGGCGAGATCTGGCTGGACTCGCACACGACGGCCGCCGTGATGCGGCAGTTCTCTTCCCCCTCCGACACGGCCCAAGGCAGTGTGCGCGCCCGGGACCGGTCCCCCTTGAGCCAGCGTGAGCGGGAGATAGTCGCGCTCGTGGCGCAGGGCTATAAGAACAAGGAAATGGCCGAGAAGCTGTTCATCAGCGAGCAGACGGTCAAGAACCATCTGCACAATATCTTTGACAAGCTCGGGGTGTCGGACCGTCTGGAATTGGCGCTCTACGCCATCCATAAAGGGCTGCAAGGCGACGAAGAGCGCTGACGTTCCACGATACTGCTTGTGTTTTCCGTCGAGTGGGAATAGTATTTGGGTGGAGGAAAGCAGATGAAGTTGTCTCATATTCCCGCCGCTCTGCTTGTGTTCCTGTCTATCTCCCTGACGCTGTTGGCGCAGGCTACCTATCCCAACATCACCAAAGTGGAGCCTGTCACGGCTAAAGCGGGAGCGGTCCTCGGCATCTCCGGCGAGAACCTCGGTAAAGATCTGGTCTCCGAAATCTATTTGACCGACGGCAAGACCGACATCAAGATGGAGATTATCGAGCAGGCTGCCGCCGCGCTGAAGGCTAAAGTTCCCGATCCGGTCAAGACGGGACGATTCAGCTTGATGATCCTTACCGCGACGAAGCCCGCCCAATTCTTTCAGATGCCGGTGAAGGTCACTATCGAGTAGCCCGGTCTCAGGCGGCCCTTTTGGGCCGCCGATAGGGCGCCGAGAGATACTCTCGGGAGAGTTTGGCGGCGTCGGAATCGGGGGCCAGGCGCATGGACTGTCGATATGCCTGAACCGCCAGCGCGCGCTGTCCGATCAGATCGTAGATCTGGCCCACCCGCAGCCAGGCGAAGGTGGATGTATTGAGGTCCAAATCCTGTGACCGGGCGGTGACCCTCTTCATATTGACCAGCGCCTGGTCCAGATCGTTGTACCAGAATTGGATCGTGCCCCGGGCATAGTAGATCTTCTCGGGGGCCACGCGATCGTAGCCGGCATAGCCCGCGGTTTTCAAATCTTCGATTCCCTGAACCGCCGCCAGGGCGTTCTTCTTGTCGCCGAGATCGGCGTACATTTGGGCGGTTTCGAAGCGCAGCAGGTAGTTGCGAGGGAATCTGGCGATCAGGCTTTGGAGCAAAGGCACGGCCTTCTGCGGCCGCCTCTCCCGGCGGTATACGACGCAAAGCAAAATTTCGGCGTCCACGCGGTTCCGGTCGCCGTGCGCCGCGACGTCCTCGACCGTGCGGATACCTTCCTCTCTGTCGCCACGAAAGCCCGCGAGAAAGCCCAAGAGCTTCAGGTGCCAAGGCAGACTGCCGACTATGTAGTCGTGAACGCCCTCCAACATCCGCGCGTCCACCATCGAAGGATCCAGCTCGAGCGCTCTATGATGCAGCTTGCGGCTGCTGGTCACGTCGCGCAAGGCGTCCATCCAGGCCTTGCGAACCAGGAAATTGTAGTTGGCACGGAGGCCGTAGGCCACGCCGAGGGTATAAAGAGCCAGTGCGTCCTTGGGATTCTTGTCGACGCGCGCTTGCGACAGCGCCATGGCCTTCCCGATGGCGCCCTCGAATTCCGCCTGGTCGGCGGGCGTCGGGTTCATCTTGGGCTGGCGCAGGAACGCGTTGGTCCCGCTCACCATTTCGCTCTCGAGCGCGCCGAAGCGGAACATCTCCCGATAGAGGATCCCCATCGCGAGATCGTCATAACCCGCCGGGTTCTCGGGATCCGCGGAGATCTGCTTCTTGAATTCGGCTATAGCCCCGTCGTAGTCGAGGTTATAGAACTGGTCGAATCCCTTGGAGACCGTCGTCGCCGGCGCACGCAGGGCAACCATCAGGAGCAGCGCCAAGAGAAGCCGATAGAACATCTACTTCTTCATTCTAGCTTCCAAGTTGCCAGCCGCGACGGCCACGTTTCGCATCAGGCCCGCGTACCCGCAGCGCCGGACGGCGCTTCCGGCATATGCCCGCTGGAACTCCTCCTCGCTGAGCCCGGCCAAATGCTGGAGAGGCGGCGCGAAAAGAACTGGCGCGAAAGCCGGATCGCCGGTCACTGCCGCCCGGCGATTCCAGAGGCAGACATCCTGGCAGATATCGCACCCGAAGACGTTGCGCCCCACGGCCGCGCGTAGAGCCTCGGGGATCGCCCCGCGGTGCTCAATGGTCAAGTAGGAGATGCAGCGCCGGGAGTCCACGGTGTAGCCGGGTCCGCCGGGAGCTTCGGCCGGGACGATGGCGCCGGCCGGGCAAGCGTCGATGCAGCGCCGGCACGTGCCGCACCGGCCGGGCGGGGGGGAGCCGGCCTCGATGTCCAGCGAAACCAGCAGCTCGCCCAGGAAGAACCAGGAGCCCTGCCGCTGATTGATCAGGCAGGAGTTCTTTCCGATCCAGCCCAAGCCTGCCCTCCGCGCGTAGGCTCGCTCGAGCAGCGGCGCGGTATCGACCGAGATCCTCCACTCAAAGGGCTGAGGGCTGAGGGCCGACAACTTGCCGGCCAAGCGCTTCAGGCCGGCGTGCACGACAGCGTGGTAGTCCTTCCCCCAGGCATAGCGCGAGATCCAGGCCCGGCCGCTGTCCGGGAAGCCGGTTGAGTAAGGCTCCGGCGTGTTGTACAGCTTGCCCACGCAGATGATCGACCGAGCCGAGGCGAGCAGGGTGCGCGGATCGGCCCGCATCGCCGCCCGGTGGCCGGTAAGATAGGCCATCCCGGCGGCCATGCCCCGGCGGACCCACTCCAGATACCAGGCCGCTTCCGGGAGCGGGCCGGCTGGGGCGATGCCCGCCAGTTCGAAGCCGCATTCTCTGGCGAGACTCTTGACGACCTCCGCCTTCACCCCATTCACCCCCTCGAAATCCCCTTACAACTCCATAGGGCGCCCATTCGCGCCAATTTCGTAGTTCGCCCAGAACAGATTGATTATACTGATGTTGGCCCAAATCTGACTAGCGATCCCGAAGCACCGGGAGGAGGCGAGCATAGTGAGTACCGCGACATTCGCTCCGGCGAAATCCGAGAAGTTCCAGATTATCCAGCCGGAGACGACTCTCGGCGGTTCCCCCATACCGCGCATCCCGAGAGGGCTGCCAAAGATGACCATGTCGTTGTGCCCGGAGTGCACCCAGAAGATTGAGGCGGTGCTCTTCGAGGAAGACGGCAAGGTCATCATGGAGAAGTCCTGCCCCCAGCACGGTGAGTTCAAGGACGTCATCTATTCCGACGTGCGGCTGTATCTGAAGATGGAGGAGTGGACGTTCGGGGACGGCCGCGGTGTATCGAACCCAGCGATCCCGGACGCCTCGGTTTGTCCCGACCAGTGCGGGCTGTGCTCCATGCACACCAGCCACACGGTACTGGCCAACGTCGATCTGACCAACCGCTGTAATCTCACCTGCCCGGTCTGCTTCGCCAACGCCAACGCCGCCGGCTACCTTTATGAGCCGGACCTGAACGGCATCCGGAAGATGTTGCAGGCGCTGCGGGACGAGAAGCCCATGGCCGGCAGGGTGGTGCAGTTCTCGGGCGGCGAGCCCACCATCCACCCGCAGTTCCTCGGCGCGCTGCGCATGGCCACCGAGATGGGCTTCAGCCACATCCAGGCCGCCAGTAACGGCATTATGTTCACCAGCCTGGAGTTTGCCCAGCAGGCCAAGGAAGCCGGACTCCACACGATTTATCTTCAGTTCGACGGCGTGACGGACGACGTCTACATTAAGACCCGCGGCGAGGCGCTGCTGGAGAAGAAGATCCGCTGCATCGAGAACGTCCGCAAAGCGGGCATGAAGATTTGCTTCGTGCCGACCATCGTCAAGGGCGTGAACGACCACCAGGTAGGCGATATCATCCGGTTCGCCATCGACAATATCGACGTGGTCAGCGCCATCAGCTTCCAACCGGTGGCCTTCTGCGGCAGGATCTCCAAGGCCGAACTGGCGGAGAAGCGCTATACGCAATCGGATTTTGCGCATTCCGTCATCGATCAGACCGGTCTGTGCGACCCGATCAACGACTGGTTCCCACTGTCGTTCATCAGCCCGTTCTCGAAGCTGATCAGCGCCATGCGCGGCGAGCCGACTCCGACCCTGACGCCGCATCCGCACTGTTCCATGGGAACCTACATGTTCGTCGATGAGAACAAGCAGGCCACACCCATTACGCGGTTCGTGGACGTGGGCGCCATGGTGCAGGAGATCGACGCGCTGGCGCGCAAGACGGCGAAACAGCGCATCAAGCTGTGGTCCGGAGTCACCGCCTGGAATTCGCTGCGGAAACACTATCACGAGGATCGGGCGCCCCGGGGCCTGTCTTTCAATCGTTTCCTCCAGACCTTGCAGGGGCTGGTGGACCACAAGTACGGTCGCGGCGAGATGGAGAAGCAGCAGTTCTCCTATAAGACCCTCATGGTGGCCAGCATGCACTTCATGGACTCTTACAACTACGACGTGGAGCGCGTGCGGCGGTGCGTCATCCATTACGCCGCGCCGGACGGCAAGCTGTATCCCTTCTGCGCTTACAACGCCGGCCCGACCTTCCGCGAGAAGGTCGAGCGGGAGTACTCGACGCCGCTCGACGAGCAGCCCGAGTTGCTGAAGCTGGTCAACATCGCCTAACAGGCTGCTGAAAGAGCCCCTCCGGCCGTTCGAAGAGGACAAGCTGAAGCTTGCCCCACACGGTCCATCAACGACATACGGCTCCTCGTGGGGTAAGCTTCAGCTTGCCAACGGGCTTTTTCAGCAGCCTGCTGAGGCGTCTCGTCCGGCGTTCGGCGATAATACGCAGAGACGCCGGTCATGGACTTCGTCGAACAACTGAAATCCTCGGTCGACATCGTGAAGGTTGTCGGCGAGTATGTGCGCCTGCGAAAAGCCGGCGCCGGGCCCCGCTATACGGGACTCTGCCCGTTTCATACCGAGAAGACGCCGTCGTTTTCAGTCCATCATACCCACCAGTTCTACAAGTGCTTCGGCTGCGGGGCCGGCGGCGACGTCATCAAGTTCGTGATGGAGATCGAGCGTCTCAGCTTTTTTGAAGCGCTGAAGCTGCTGGCCGACCGCAACGGGATCCAGATGCCCAAGCGGGCCGAGTACTCCGACGAGGACACCCGCCAGCGGGCCGCACTGATCCAGATGCACGAGATGGCCGCGCGGGTGTTCCGCTCGAATCTCAACGGCGCGGGCGGCGCCACGGCCCGAGAATACCTGGCCAAGCGGGCGGTGGCGCCGGCGGTGTCGGAGGAGTTTGGGCTGGGGTATGCCGACCGCACGGGCCAGGATCTGGCGCGGCGCCTGGAGCGGGAAGGCCTGACCACGGCGCAGATGGAGGCCTCGGGGCTGGTGCTCAAGCGCCAGGACGGCTCGGGCTTCTTCGACCGTTTCCGCGGCCGCCTCATGTTCCCCATTCACGGCGAATCCGGCAAGATCATCGGCTTCGGAGGGCGGGTGCTTAGCGCGGACGACGAGCCGAAGTACTTGAACTCCCCCGAGACCGCCATCTACCGGAAGAGCCACGTGCTCTATAACCTTCACCGCGCCAAGGATCCGATTCGCAAGCATGAACGGGCGATCCTGGTGGAGGGCTACATGGACGTGATCGGGCTCTACGGCGCGGGCGTGCGGGAGGTTGTCGCATCCTGCGGCACGGCGCTGACTTCGTTCCAGGTGCGGGCCATCAAGCGGCATTCGGAGAAGATCGTCGTCAACTTCGACCCGGACCTGGCCGGCGCCTCGGCGGCGGAGCGGTCCATCCAGATGCTGCTCGAAGAAAGCGCGCAAGTGCGGGTGCTCCAACTGGAGGGCGATCTGGACCCGGACGAATACGTGAAGGAGCACGGAGCGGAAGTCTACCGCGCGAAGGTGGAGAAAGCTCCGGGGTACTTCTACTGGCTGGCCGACCGCGTGCGTGCGGGCCAGGACATGCGCACCGCGCAAGGGCAGGTGGCAGCGCTGCAACTTCTGATGCCAGCGATCCAGAAGGTGACCGATAAGATGGAGCGCGTGGCGATTGCCGACGAGGTGGCGAAGCATCTCGGCATGAAAACGGGGCTGGTGCTTGACCGCTTCAAGAAGGCCGCCGCCGAAAGGCGCGAAGCGCCGCTGACGATTCCGACGCAGCCCGTTCGGGCCGCTGAGAGGATGCTGCTCTGCTCGCTGCTTGTGAGCGAAGAGATTCGGCGTGAAATCACCCCTCGTCTGCGAGCCATGCCAGATGTGGCGCATTTCACGTTCCGGGGGATTTTCGAGACGCTGTTCGCGCTTTACGACAGCCAACCGGGCTTCGGCTTTGCGGAGCTGGAGGCAAGACTGGGGGAGGCCGACCGAGCCCTGCTTACCTCGACTGCCTTTGCCGATGAATTAAGAGAGGGCGCCTACAGCCTGCCGCAGGCCGAGTCCTGTCTGAAGAAGCTGGAGGCCGAAGGCCGCGAGTCCCGGAAGACGGCGTTGCGCGCAGGCGTCAGTGAAGCGGAGCGAGCCGGCAATTTCGCCGAGGCTCTGCGGCTGACGGAGGAACTTAGCAAGCCGGAGAAAACCGAGAGCTAGTTTGCTCGGGCGGTTGGTGGTGTAGAATGTTGTAAGTCTCGGCGCGGTATCGGTCTGGGGTGGGGCTCTTGGGTATCGAGGAAAAACAGGGCCGAATCAAACGGCTGATGGACACCGGCAAGGAGAAAGGGTTTCTCCTTTACGACGAGATCAGTGAAGCCCTGCCCGACGAGCTGGCGCCGGGATCCGTGCTGGACGATCTGCTCGCCGATCTCGACACCGCCGGGGTGGAGATCATCGAGGAGCCCAAGCTCGAATTCTCGCGGAAGGCCGATGAACCCGATGATCTAGCGGACCTCGATCTAGCCGCCGACGCCGCCGACAAGACCAACGACCCGGTGCGGATGTATCTGCGCGAGATGGGAACCGTTCCCCTGCTGACGCGTGAAGGCGAGATCGAGCTCGCCACGCGCATTGAGCGCGGGCAGCGCAGTCTGAAGAAAGTGCTGTCACGCTCGCCGCTGATAACCCAACAGATTCTGGAACTGGATGGGCTGCTGAGGCGCGGCCAGATCGCGGTGCAGGACGTTCTGTTGGTCAGCGACACGATCGGTTGCGAAGCATCCACCGAGGCACAGAAGGAGGAACTGCTCCAGGCCGTCGAGGAGATAGCCAAGCATCACCGGAAGGCGCAGCAATTCCGCCAGAAACTTCAGGCAGTCTCGCGCGGAATGAAGCCCAAGCAGCACCGCGCACTGCGGTTCAATCTCGCCCGCTGCCTGGTAAGGGTTTCGCTCATCTCCCGGAAAATCCAGCTCGCTCCCCAGTACCAGAGCCGGCTTATCGAACTGATTCAGCAGGCTGTCGAGCAGTGCCGGCCCGCCGAAAGGGAGATCGCACGCATCCAGAGGAAGCTGGAGGAGAGCGCCCGCGCCGGTCCCGCGGTACTCCGGGAGTTGCGCAAGGCTTTGCGGCGAGCCACGCAACAGCTTCAGGAGATGGAGGATCAAACCGGATCGAGCGCCGCCGAACTGCGCCGCGCGTGTCAGATCGTCGAGCGCAGCGGGCAGGAGACCGAAACGGCGAAGCGGCAGCTCATCGAGGCCAACCTCCGGCTGGTGGTCTCCATCGCCAAGCGGTACACGAACCGCGGTCTCCAGTTCCTGGACTTGATTCAGGAGGGCAACATCGGCCTGATGCGGGCCGTCGACAAATTCGACTACCGCCGCGGATACAAGTTCTCGACCTACGCCACCTGGTGGGTGCGCCAGGCGATCACGCGCGCCATCGCGGACCAGGCACGGACCATTCGGATTCCGGTCCACATGATCGAGACCATCAACAAGCTGGTCCGCACGCAACGCTGTCTCCAGCAGGAACTGCGCCGCGAGCCGACAACCGAAGAACTGGCGCGGAAGATGGAGCTGGCGGTCGGCAAAGTGCGCAAGGTCCTGCGGATCGCGCAGGAGCCGATCTCGCTGGAAACTCCGGTCGGCGAGGAAGAAGAGTCGCACCTGGGCGATTTCATCGTGGACCGGCAGGGCACGTCTCCGTCGGAATCCGTGATCAATCTCAACCTGCGGGAGCAGACCGCAGAGGTTCTCAAAACGCTCAGCCCTCGCGAGGAGAAGATCGTGAAGATGCGCTTCGGCCTGCAGGACGGCAGCGAGCACACGCTGGAGGAGGTTGGCCAGCATTTCGCGGTTACGCGGGAGCGCATCCGGCAAATCGAAGCCAAGGCGCTCCGTAAACTGCGCCACCCCAGCCGCAGTCATCGTCTCAAGGCGTTCATCGATCCCGACGTCAAGATCTGAGCCACTGATGTAGAGTGAAGAGAGATGTTTACCTGGATCTGCCCAAAGTGTGGGAGAGAAGTGCCGCCGTCTTACACCGAGTGCCCGTCCTGCTCGGGGGGCACTCCGACGACGTTCCCGGAGCGGAGCGGCGCGGTTCAGCCGGAGGCAGCCGAGATCGCCAAGATGTTCGCCACGCCGGAACCGGCGCGGCGCGGACCCGTTCCGGTGTGGCTGGTAACGGTCATATCCGCGCTGGTGTTTGTGGTGGCTGGCGTTGGGGGCCTCCTAGCCTACCGATTCTTGTCGCGCTCCAGCCAGCCGGCCACTCCCTCGACGAAGGTGGAGAGCCCGATCGCGGCGCCCGCGCAAGCCGCTGGATCGGCGGTTCAGAGGCTGCTTCTCGAAAACCTAGAGGTGACCGGGCTGCGGCTGACGGAAGACTCTCAGAAGAAGATGCAGGTGCGGTTTGTGGTGGTCAATCACTCTCCGGCGCCGCTCAACGATGTTGCCGGAACGGTGACCCTGCGGCCGCTCACTTCCCAGCCGGGTGGCGGCGTGGTCGGAGTGTTCGCTTTCCGCATCCCGGAGCTCGGACCCTACGAGTCGCGCGAGATGCAAGCGCCCCTGGAAGCAAAGATGCGCGTTTACGAACTGCCGGACTGGCAATTCATGCGCGCGGATTTGCTGCTAACCTCCCCCAAGTGATGGCATGCGCCCCAAGACCGCGGCCGAACGCAAGCAGCGCGCCGTAAAGATTCTGGAGCACCTTGACCGTCTCTACCCGAACGCAACCTGCGCCCTTCACCACCGGGACGCCTGGCAACTGCTGGTAGCCACCATCCTTTCCGCGCAGTGCACCGACAAGCGGGTCAACGAAGTGACGCCGGGCTTGTTCCGCAAGTACCCCACAATGCGCGATTTCGCGGCCGTGAGCCAGGCGGAACTCGCGGCGGACATCCGCTCGACCGGGTTCTTCAACAACAAGGCCAAGTCGGTCATCGGCGCCGCCCGAACAATCCTCGGGGACTTCGGCGGCAAGGTCCCGCAAACGATGGACGAAATGCTGACCATTCCCGGCGTCGCCCGGAAGACCGCCAACGTCGTGCTGGGCACGGCCTTCGGCATCGACTCGGGAATTGTCGTGGACACCCACGTACAGCGGATCGCGCGGCGGCTGGACCTGAGCCGGCAGAAGGACCCCGTCAAGATCGAAAAGGACCTGATGCGCGTCGTGCCGCAGGCCGAGATGGATCGTGTTCTCGCACCAGGTGACCCAGCATGGCCGCGGCCTCTGCCCCGCCCGCAAGCCGCGCTGCCCGGCCTGTCCCCTGGACCCGATCTGCTACGCCAAGGACAAGACGGCATGAAGAGAATCGCCGCAATTCTCGCGTTTCTGGCCATCCTGGGAACCGCTTGCTGGGCTCAGCCCGCCGCCGAAGACGAGCAGCAGCTTTTTCGCCAGATCGATGAGATCCTCGCCAGCTTGAGCGAGATCACGGGCTTCAAGATGCTCAAGCCCGTTCCCCACGAGCTAATCAGTTCGGCCGGGGTGAGGCAGTACATCGAGCAGCGGGTCCAGGAGGAGGTCAAGCCCGAGGAACTCCGGGCCGAGGAACTGGTGCTCAAGAAGTTCGGGTTCGTCCCTCAGGAATTCGACCTCAAGAAGACGACGATCGAACTGCTATCCGAGCAGGCCGCGGCTTTCTACGACTACCGCAAGAAAAGGCTGTACGTGCTGGATTCGTCCTCCACCGCCATTCAGGAGATCGCACTGGTGCATGAACTGGCGCACGCCCTGGCGGACCAGCAATTCAACCTGGACAAGTACATCCAAAAGAGCAACGAGAATGACGACGCCGCCATGGCCCGCCTGGCGGTGATGGAGGGACAGGCCACCTGGTTGATGTCGGAATACGTGGCGCGGCGCATGGGGGTGTCGCTGAAAAACACGCCCGCCATCGCGCGGCTCATGAGCCAGCAAGCCGGCTTGAGCGCCGCGGAGTTCCCGGTGTTCGGGGGCGCCCCGCTGTATCTGCGCGAGACCCTGCTGTTCCCTTACACCCAGGGCATGCTGTTCCAGCAGGCGGTGATCGAGAAGGAAGGATCGGCGGCGTTCGCGGCCGTATTCAAGCGTCCTCCCGCCAGTACCCGGCAGGTCATCCATCCGGGAACATATTATGCGGGCGACAAACCAGCCGATCCTCCCCTGCCCTCAGTCTCGACGCCAGGCGGTTTCCGCACGCTGATCGAAGGGTCCATCGGAGAATTGGACCACGGCATCCTGCTGCGGCAGTATGCCGGCGAGGAACAGGCCGCCGCGCTGGCGCCGCGCTGGAGAGGCGGCAACTACAGGCTGCTCGAGAGCAAGGCCGACAGGCACTCGGTGCTGGAGTATTCCTCCCAGTGGGAGGACGCACAGGCGGCCCGGCAGTTCTTCGAGTTCTACCGCGAGGTGCTGCGGAAGAAGTGGAATAGGATCGAACCCGTCGCCACGGGCAACGCAGCTTTCACCGGCCGGGGAGACGACGGCTACTTCGCGGTGCGGCTCGACGGCGCGCGGGTGACGAGTATCGAAGGCCTGAACGCGCCCGGTGAGGAGAAGCTGGGACTGCGTTAAACTGGTGGTTTAGGGAGGATCACTTGTTCCGCTGGATATCGGTTTTGACCCTGGCCTGTCTTTCCGTCCTGACTCCTCTGACCGGGGCTGAGGTCCCGAGGCCTGCGCCCAACTACACGGTTAAGCTCCCCTCGGGCCAGCAGATTGCCCTCAGTTCGTATCGCGGCAAGGTGGTCGCTCTCCTGTTCGTCTCGACGACGTGTCCGCACTGTCAGGAAACCTGCCGGCTTATGAGCTCTCTTCAGAAGGAGTACGGCCCGCGCGGATTCGAAACCGTGGGCGCCGCCTTCAACTCCATGGCCAGGATGCTGGTGCCGGAGTTCGTCCAGAAGAGCGGCGCGACGTTCCCGGTGGGCTACGACGAGTGGGAAACGGTCGCGGGGTTCCTCCAGCGCCCGACGATCCTGCAAACTTTTGTCCCGATCATTGTATTCATCGATCGCCAGGGCGTGATTCGCGGCCAGTACCTGGGCGACGACAGTTTTTTCGGGACCCCGGAGAAGAACATCCGGAGCATGATTGAGACGCTTCTGAAGGCGCCAGCGGCGGCGTAAGAAGAGCGCTCGTTGAAGGCGGTTTGACCGTTCGGCGGCGGCTCTCCTATACTTAAGAGGATCGGTCGTTCTTGGAAAGTTAAGAAGATGATAATTGTTCTGACATTGGTGCATATCCTCGTCTGTGTGTTCCTCGTGATTGTCGTCCTGCTGCAGAGCGGCAAGGCGGCGGATCTGGCGGGGGCGTTCGGGGGCATGGGCTCGCAGACGGCCTTCGGGCCGCGCGGCTCGGCCACCGTGCTTTCCAGGGCCACGACGATCTCGACGGTCCTCTTCATGCTCACGAGCCTGACGCTGGCGATCATGGCCACGCGGAGCGGCGTCGGCGGCAGTTCGGTCCTGCAGCGAGCGACTCCGAAGACGAAGCAGTCGGCGCCGGCGCCAGCGCCGGTGCAGCCCGCTCCCCAGCAAAAGGCCCCGGCAAAGTAGGTTTCAGCAAACGCGGAGGTGGCGGAATTGGCAGACGCACTAGCTTGAGGTGCTAGCGGGCGAAAGCTCGTGGGGGTTCAAGTCCCCCTCTCCGCACCATTGATTCTAAAGGGCTTATCGCGCGATAGGCCCTTTTCATTTTTGCCCCGGAAGCCCATTTGTGGGAATCATTTATGGGAATCCGCTTCGCTCAGTTTCCGGTAAGCCGACTTGAACGAAGCCTAAGAGGCAGACGCTTCGCGTGACCGTTCCCGCGCGATATTCGTCGTTTTTGGGTATTGTCGGGTCACAAGGAGGTCATCCCTGTGACCCATCTTCGCAAGTTGATGCTCGAAGAGCTCGAGCGTCGTAATTACTCACAGAGTACCGTGCGGACGTACCTCATGACCATCGAGGATTTCGCCCGCTACTTCCATAAACCGCCTGACGAACTCGGCCCGGAGCACGTCCGCGAGTACCAGGCGTATCTGTTTCGTGAACGCAGGCTGTGCGCCAACACCGTCAACCAGCGGGTCGGAGCCTTGCGCTTCTTCTTCATCAAGACTCTCAAGAAGACCTGGAGTCCCGAAGAGACTCCGTATCCGAAGCAAGTCATCCACCTGCCGAAGATACTCAGCCCAGGGGACGTTGCGCGGCTGATCGACTCCGCAACGACTCCGTTTTACCGCACGATGCTGATGACGCTTTACGCGACGGGAGTACGCCGATCCGAACTGGCGCATCTGAAGGTGAGCGACATCGACAGCCAGCGGATGGTCATCCACATCCAGGGCGGAAAGGGCCGCAAGGACCGCGACCTCATGCTCAGCCCCAAACTGCTGGAAGCACTGCGGGAGCACTGGCGCAGGCTGAGACGTAAACCGAAGGTCTGGCTGTTTCCCGGCAACCGCTGGCACACGTCCGACCACCCGGTCACCAGTAAGGTCGTCTGGATGGCTTGCAGGGAAGCGGCTACACGCGCAGGCCTCGGCAAAGACATCCATCCGCACACGCTACGACACTGCTTCGCCACCCATCTGCTGGAAGCCGGCGCAGACCTGCGCACCATTCAGATTCTGTTGGGACATCGTGATCTGGAAGAAACGACGATCTACCTGCACCTGTCCAACCGGCACCTGAGCGCGACCGCGAGTCCGCTCGACTCCCTGTTGTTGGCAAGTCCGATTGCCCGTCACGAGGGACGCCAAAAACTATAGATGGCCGCGCCACCGCTCGAGGTGGCCGATCTTGTCCGGGCCGCAGGTCCTGCATTCATCGAGCACAGCCGCCGCTGGCTGACACGACTGCACCTGAAGGTGTTGACGGCGATCGAGCGCTGCCGCACAGCCGCGCTCGGCGGCCATGTCGATGAATGTACGTGTTGCGGGCATCCTGCCATCTCATACAACTCCTGCCGAAACCGGCACTGCCCAAAGTGCCAGGCGAACGTTCGCGACCGCTGGCTTGAGGCCCGCAGGCGCGAGCTTCTGCCCGTCCACTACGTCCATATCGTGTTCACCCTGCCGCACGAACTCGCCGCGCTGGCTCTGCAAAACAAGAAGATAATCTACGATCTGTTGATCCGGACCAGCGCCGAGACACTGCTTACGATTGCTCGCGATCCCAAGCATCTTGGGGCAGAGATTGGATTCTTCAGCGTGCTGCACACGTGGAACCAGAAGCTCGAGCACCATCCGCACGTGCATTGCGTCGTTCCAGCCGGCGGATTGGCGCCCGATCACACACGCTGGATCCATCCACGGTACTCGTTCTTCCTTCCAGTCGGGGTCTTGAGCCGAGTCTTCCGCGGTAAGTTCGTGGCTGGCCTGCGCAAGGCTCTGGCTGCGGGCAAACTCGGTTTCCATGGAACTCTGAAGCCGCTCGCACGACCGAAGGTGTTCTCGTCGTTCCTGCGGCAGTTCTTTGGCAAGGACTGGGTTGTCTACTCAAAGCGTCCCTTCGGCGGACCGGAACACGCTCTCCGCTACCTCGGCCGCTACACGCACCGGGTTGGCATCTCGAACCACCGGCTCGTTTCGTTTGCCGGCGACAAAGTCACTTTCCGCTGGCGCGACTCGGCACACAAGAACAAGAAGCGTCTCATGACCCTGCACGTCGAGGAGTTCCTCCGGCGCTTCCTGCTGCACGTATTGCCGAAAGGATTCGTGCGCATCCGGCACTTCGGTTTCCTGAGCACCCGGAACCGCGCGCGCCTCCTGCCCTTATGTTTTCAGCTTCTCGGCGCAGCCTCGGAGCAGCCAGCCCAGACCACTACCCCCGGTCAAGTCGATCACCAGCATGAGACTGTCTGGCTCTGCCCTAAATGCGGCGGTCCGATGCGCATTGTCGAAAGGCTCAGCGCTGCGCAACTTCGCCTTCGTTCTCCACCGGAGCCCGTCCCATACGCCGCATGAGACCCGTTGCCATCACAGTTCGAGCCTTCAACGTGCATCCGCACGACCAGGATCAGTGTGTCCCTGCACCACTCGCCGCAGTCCGGCATCGCCGACACACGGCGTCCGCCACTGCAGGGCCGTTTCGCCGACTCCCAAGAGGCCATTTCCGCTACGCCTCGGCCGCTCGTCCGCGATTGAAAACGCATAAGGTGCACCCGACGTAACGGCTTCCTTCAAGTCTCTGTATCAAAAGCGCTCCGGCGCAGCAGCTTCAGCCACTTCCACCACGTGCGCGGCGCCGGATCGCT
The DNA here is from genome assembly GCA_963734625.1 of Bryobacterales bacterium. Lineage (GTDB taxonomy): Bacteria > Acidobacteriota > Terriglobia > Bryobacterales > Bryobacteraceae > CAVTHW01. The sequence goes on from CAVTHW010000018.1 coordinate 326,037, forward strand.
TCTGATACAGAGCTAAGACTTGAGCTAAGACTTGCCAAGTGAACCTCGAACTGGTAAACACTACGGCGTCAGGCAGGATCTGACCACTGGTAGTCCCACCAAACTCCCGGTTTGGGCGTGATACGTCCGGGACCCGTCGCAGCCCATAGACGGCAAACTCGGTCCCGCAGCCATTCGCAGGCAATTCCCAGATCCCCGCGTCTGACGATGGTGCAATCGTAATGGGATTAGAATGGGCCAATGCCCATGACGCGCAGGAGGTTCTTTCTTGCAGGCGCCACCGCTGCACCGCTGATCGCGGCGCCCCGCAAGCGCCGGAACGTACTGTTCATCGCCTCCGACGACCTCAATACGTGTCTCTCGTGCTATGGCCATCCGCTGGTTCGGACACCCAACATCGACCGCATCGCCCGCCAAGGCGTCCGGTTCGACCGCGCGTACTGCCAGTTTTCGCTGTGCAGCCCGTCGCGGTCCTCGCTGATGACCGGTATGGCGCCGGACACAACTCGTGTATATGACCTCCAGAAGCACTTCCGCGAAACGCTGCCCGATGTCGTTACGCTCCCGCAGCTCTTCCAGAGGAACGGATACTTCGCCGCACGCGCCGGTAAGATTTACCACTACGGCGTTCCGGGCCAGATCGGCACCAATGGGCTTGACGACCCGCCCAGTTGGAATCAGGTGGTGAACCCGAATGGCGTCGACCATACCAAAGAAGAGTCCCTGCTGACGCACCTTACCCCGAAGCGCACCGGCCTTGGCTCCACGGTGGCATTCCACGCTTCGCTGGAGCCCGACGAGAAGCATACGGACGGCATTCTGGCCGACGCTGTCGTGCAAATGATGGACGAGCACCGAAACGAGCCATTCTTCATTGGGGCGGGCTTCTACCGCCCGCATTGTCCTTATATCGCGCCGGCCAGGTATTTCGACCGCATTCCGCCCGATCGCGTCGAACTGGTGCCGTTCGATGAAAGCGAGATGCACATGGCGCCGCATTGGGCATATTTCAACAGCGACGCCAATATGGGAATGACGCCCGACCAGCGCCGGGAGGGCATGCGGGCCTATTTCGCCGCCATCGAGTTCATGGATGCACAAGTCGGCAAACTCCTGAACGCGCTCGACCGGCTGAAGCTGGCGAACGACACGGTCATCGTGTTCTGGGGCGATAACGGCTACCAACTCGGTCAGCACGGCCAGTGGATGAAGCAGACGAACTTCGAGGCCGCCGCCCGCATCCCGCTGCTGTTCGCCGGGTCCGGCATTCCCGCGCGCAGACGCGGATGCGGCCGCACCGTCGAACTGCTGGACATCTATCCAACCCTGGCGGAAATCTGCAACCTGGAACACACGCCTCCAAACCTGCAAGGCCGCAGTCTGACGCCGCTGCTTGCGAACCCGAATGCGCGCTGGGATTTGCCTGCCATCAGCCAGATGCAACGGCGTCCGCAGAACCGGCAGGTAATGGGCTACTCGTTGCGCACCGAGCGCTATCGTTACACCGAGTGGGAGTTCGGCGCCGAGGGCGCCGAACTGTACGACTACGAAAAGGACCCGCGGGAAGTGCACAACATCGTCGAAGATCCCGCTGCTGCCCCACTGCGGTCGCAATTGCAGGAACGACTACACGCCGCAATCCAGAGAAGGGGTGCCCATGTTCCGGCATAACCTGACGCGACGCAGTTTCAGCGCGGCCCTGAGTCTCGGCGCGGTGGCCCGGCCGACTCCGTAGGGCCAAACAACGCATCTGTCATCCCCGATCACTTGATGTTCAACGCCGAGGAGATCACGATGGATGATGGCAGGCCTGATGAGGCCCAGCTTCTCCAGACCGAAGCCTGGAAGCGAACGACCGAAACCGCTTGCATGCGGGCGGCAGCAAGTAAGCCGGACGCGCAGGCGGTCTGCCCCTGCCGCCTGAGGTTCTGGGACTCGCTGAAGCGGATAGGTACCGATAACGCCCGTAGTCTTCACCTACCCACCACTAGGGCCGCGGGCGTGTCGATTAGACGCGGATCAAATCCCCGCCTTTAGCAGCATGACCAGCAGAGCCATTCTTGCTTGAGAGCCAGTCACGTTGCAATGACCGAACTGTAGCGCTGGAATCTGCACGAGTTCCGAGGAACTGCCGGTGCTCCGCGCCTTGGCGGTGTAGAGCGTCTCATGCCAGAAGGGGGCTACTGGATCGACAAGAGTGTGCAGCGTCACCAGCGGATCGCGCAAACCGCCGCTGGTCTCATATGCAAGCAGATTGTTCGACGCAGCGGGGTTTGCGGCGAAGCGTGCGACCAGGGCATTGAGACGCGCATCGTTCAAGGAACCGCGATAGACAGTGCCGATGTTGTCGTACGGATTGCCCTCCAAAGTGATTTGGGCGTCGCTGGTCGCAAAGACGTTGTACCAGAGCGCACTCACGATGGCATCGGCGGCGTTGTTGAAATTCAGCCCGACCGGAATGTTGGCCGTATTGACGAGTTGCAGCGTAGCAAGGAAGTTCGAGGTCACCGCTTTGCGCACGGCCGGTTCGTACACCGCTTTCCAATTTGCGATCAGCGCTGGCGGGATGTTGATGGCGCTTTCACCGGGAGTGTCGGTGGTCAGAATGCCCGGGAAGAAGTAGTCAAACAGAACGCGGACGTCGCCCAGGTAGCGAAGCTCCTGTTTGAAGCTTCCTATGGGGCCGCAAACGGCAACTCCACCGCTGTAGGTGGCGTCATCTTCCACGGACTTGGCGGCTATAAGGCCACCTTCCGACGCGCCGGTGACAAAATACTTTTGCACGGAGATGCCGAGTGTCTGGATGACGTTGGTCAGCGCCTTTGTATCCTGAATACCTTCAATGACCGCCAAACCGTTCTTTGAAAAACTGGAGGCGGCGAAGCCGAAACCCTGGCTATTCAGGAGAGCGGGGAGGCTGGTGCCATCCGGCAAAGCAAGCTGGCTGAGCCAGGCGCCGGGCGGCGCTCCCTGCGGGATGTACCCGTGGGCGAACAGGATCATGTTGCCGTTGTAGCAACTGGCGGGCTCCGGCATGACGATCACGTATTGGGCCAGTCCCTTGGCGCCCTGATAAGGGCCGGTTATCGGCGTGGAACTTGAACATTGGGCCGCCAGATAAAGTGGCGTGAGAAGGAAGAGAACGGCCAGGAAGATCTTGCGCATAAAGCCTCCTTGGACGGACTTCGCAAGTATACAGCGTTGATCGGTTTGCCGGCAACCGGCAGAGCGCGCCTGCGTTTATTGGGCGGGAGCTGTTCGACGGATTGTTGCTCATCAGCGCTTTCCATCAACCCTGTCTGCCTCCTACAGCACGAACAAGCAGACCGAAAGCTCCTGGGACTGACGGTGAGATTCTGTGCCAAGGCGTTCTGCGAGCAAGCTCTGCAACATTCCTGCCACGTGGAATTCAGCGGGAATCCCTGAGTCACGGGCCACTTGGGAGCCATGTCTCGTTCGGCGGACTACTCTTCATCGACTCCAACGGTCTTGTTCCATCCAGGCTCTCGGGGCCGGATAGCTCCCGATAACGCCCATAGTCTTCCCCCATCGGCCCATTTTGTCTCTTCCCAGTGGGTGTATGCTGATCAGAAGCTGGGCTCCAAGATGGAGATTTCTGGTAATCACATGTATCCGACGATCGAACCCCGTAGTCCAAGTGTGGGTAGGCCAGATGACAGCTGGAGGATGTATGACCGAGTGGATACCGAGGACGGTCGATTGAGAAGAGGCTCCCGATGACCCCCACGCCTGGCAAGTCATTTCTAGAGGACGTCCAGATTCTGTGGTCGGTGCTGGATAGCGTAGCCGCTGGGATCGCTGTGTGCGACGAGCAGGGTAGGATGGTTTATTTCAACTTGGAAGCGGAGCGGATCCTCGGCATGGGCTCGTACGCGGTCGGTCCTGAGGACTGGTCGTCGCTCTACGGGTGCTACCGGCCCGATGGGCTGACTATGGATTACGCACAGCTATGGATAAGCTCAATCTGCACGTTGTCACGAAAGGTTAGCCGGTCTGGAGGCATTAAATGTCAAATGAATGGATCTCTGTGGTTAAAGTGCGCAATATCCTATTGGTTACCATGCCTACCGATCCCGATGATCCTACCATCACCGCGCTCCAGGAACAGGTGTTGGCTGCGATGGAACGTTTTGAAACCATGGGCTTGATACTGGATATCTCTGCGGTAGAAACATTGGATTCTTTTTTTGCGCGTACGGTTGTTGAGACGACCCAAATGGTGGAGCTGATGGGAGGAAAGACGGTCATTGCCGGCATGCGCCCAAGTGTAGCCATTACCGCGACCCAGTTAGGATTCAACCTGGGAAATGTGACCACAGCTTTGGATGTCGACATGGCGCTTGATAATTTTGAAAACACTTTTGACCGGGGGCTCAGAGATGGAGCATGAACTCAGCGGTGAGGTAAGCATTGTCGATGAAAGCCATATTGTCACCGTTAGAAAGACGATCCGCGATCTGGCGACTCAACTGGGTTTTGGCATCACGGATGTAACCCGAATTGTCACTGCGGCTTCAGAACTGGCACGGAATGTCTTTCACTACGCGGGGACGGGCACCATGCGCTGGACGCTGATTGAGACCATCGATAAGATCGGCATTCAATTGGTGTTCGAAGACCATGGACCGGGGATTCCCGATCTCAGCCAGGCTTTAGAACCAGGTTATTCTACCAGCGGGGGATTAGGAATGGGCTTGCCGGGGACCAGGCGGCTGATGGACGAGATGGATATTCAATCGAAAGTAGGCGCAGGCACGATTGTGACAGTGAAAAAATGGAGACGAAAATAATCGCAATCGTTCATTCTCTTGATGCGGCCTCAGCCTACCACTCAGCCAGAGAACTATCTGAAAAAACTGGCTTTGATAAAAAGGCGTGTGATGAGATCGCGATCGTGGTAAGCGAATTAGCCACGAACCAGCTCAAATATGCAAACGGCGGGACCATCAAGTTTCAAATCCTTCAGGATGAGCAGCCCGGTCTCCAAATTGAAGCAGTAGATTACGGTCCCGGAATTCAAGATATCGATCAAGCCATGAAGGACGGTTTTTCGACGGCGGGAAGCCTGGGTTTCGGATTGGGTACGGTCAACCGGCTGATGGATATGATGGAAATCCGATCCCAGCCTGGACAGGGTGTTCAGATTGTATGCAAGCGTTGGGTACAACCCAATACCCAGGAAGCAGCAGTCTGCCCGATCGATATCGGTGTCGCCACTCGCCCCCATCCGATGATGACCGTCAATGGAGATGCATTTATCATTAAGCGTTGGGAGAGAAGCGCCCTGGTCGGGATCGTTGATGGTCTCGGACATGGACCGTTAGCCAATCTTGCGGCTCAGACTGCTCGCCAATATGTAGAAACCCATTTCGATCAACCTCTGGGATTGATCTTCCAGGGGACGAATTGGGCGTGCAAAGCTACCCGCGGAGTGGTGATGGCGTTAGCGCGGATCGATGCCACCGGTCCGGACCAGGCGGGTGACTTTACGGAAAACAATATTCGCCGGAATGAGCTGAGACCGGCAGACATGAAATTAACCTTTGCCAGCCTGGGAAATATTGAGAGCCGGTTCTTCACCTATCCAAAACCAGAAAATTTTATCATCCGGCGGGGGGTCATTGGTTTAAATGCCCCAAACGCGGTGGTTACCACGCATATTTGGGGAAACGAAAGTATCCTGGTTCTGCACACCGATGGGATCAGCATCCACTGGCAGAAGGAACAATTCCCCAACCTTGTCCAAGGATCTGCAAGTATAGCTGCTCAAGACTTAATGCGATCGCTTGCGAAAGATGAGGATGACGCGACCGTGATTATTGTTAAAGGATTGGGCTCAGGGGGTGGTAAGTGAGTGAAGTAGAAAGCAATATGCAATTAATCCAGGCCCATGAAACGATCCGCATGCTACAGGAAGAGCTGGCGATTACAAATCAGGGTTTAGTTGCCTTGACGCTGGAGTTAGAACAGCGGGTAGACGAACGGACCGCCGAACTGCGTACCACCCAGGAGGAACTGCAAAAGACCAATTCTGAATTAATGCAGATGACCCTGGAATTGGAAGACCGGGTTAACCTGCGTACTTCCGAACTGAGAGAGAAAAACGAAGAAGTGAGTGTGATGACAGAACAGCTTATGCAAGCAGCCAAGCTGGCAACCCTGGGTGAACTGGCTGCCAGCATTGCTCATGAGCTGAATAATCCCCTCGCAACCATTAGTTTGCGCGTCGAATCCCTGATGAGGCAAATACCAGCGGAAGATCCAAAATACCGGCCCCTCTCAATCGTCGCCCAGGAAGCCGCACGCATGGGCAACCTCGTCACCACCTTGCTCGAATTTAGCCGGCGAAGCAAGCCCCAGATTACTCCCATTTTGGTGCATGAGGAGCTGGATAAAGCTCTGGATTTGATCGAGTTTCGGTTACGGAAACTCCAAATTAAACTGATCAAGACCTATTCACCCGAAGTTCCATCCATCCATGCTGATCGCCAGCAATTGAGGCAGTTATTTCTCAACCTGTATAACAATGCGATCGATGCCATGCTGCCCCCCGGAGGAATTTTACAGATAGGAGTGAGGGTGGAAAAATCTGGTGCGGCGCTTAATGAAACACAGGCAGATCCATTGTCCCCGCCAGCTTACGTTATTATTGAAATAGCAGATAACGGATGTGGCATTCCGCAAGAACTGCTGCCGAAAGTCGCCGAGCCATTTTTCACAACGAAACCAGAAGGCAAGGGAACAGGTTTAGGGCTGCCGATCTGCAAGCGCATCGTCCGCGAGCACGGGGGAGAGCTGAATATCCTGAGCGAGGGCATCCCCGGCATAGGGACAACTATCCAAATAAAACTCCCGGTAAATGGGGTTTTATCGCGATGAGGTTATTTAAAAAATATGGCAGGTAAAATGCAATCATCTGAATTAGGCCAGATAATCGTTGTCGATGATGAGGTTGAGTTAATGTCCGTATTAACGGAGACATTAACCGATCAAGGTTACCAGGTAGAGGGATTTACGGATGGTCGCAAAGCGCTGGAAGCACTCAAGGAAAGAGATTTCGATCTCATTCTTACCGACCTGATGATGCCGGATTTGGATGGGATGGCCCTGCTTAAAGAGGCTTTCAGCCTGGCTCCATACATCGTTGGGATTATGATGACCGGACAGGGGACGATCCCAACCGCCGTCGAGGCGATGAAAATCGGCGCCTTTGATTACGTTCTCAAACCGTTTACCCTGGCTAATCTCTTACCAGTAATTGACCGGGCCATGGCTGTCCACCGGCTGCGCATGGAAAACGTCCAGCTGCGAGAAACGGTTGCAATTTACGAGCTGAGCACAACCATTGCATTTTCCCTGGACATCAATACTCTTCTGAATAAAACAGTTGAAGCCGCGCACCAACAGGTGAATGCCGACGAGGTCTCAATCATGCTGCCTGCTCCCGAGGGAGGGAGTTTATATGTTGCGGCAGTTGCCGGAGGGAAACGGGAGAAAATCCTGGGTCAGAGAGTACGCATGGATGATGGGATTGCCGGCTGGGTCGCCAATCACCGTGAAGCAGTCGCTTTACGGGGTAAGGTAAACGATCCCCGCTTCTCCTCGCCTCAATACCCTCGAAATGATTTAGGTTCATCGATTTCCCTCCCTATGCTGTCTGGAGGGGACCTGATTGGCGTATTAAATGTTAACCTCAAATCTGGCCGCCGTCCACTTACCCTGGGTCAGGCTAAAGCCCTGAGCATTCTGGTCTCCACCGCTTCTTCGGCCCTGGAAAGCGCCAAGTTATACACGGAAGTTCGCAATGCTGAAGAGAAATTCCGCTGCCTGGTGGAACAGTCAAACGAAGGCATCGTTCTGACCGATGAACAAGGCTGCATCATCGAATGGAACAAATGCGAAGAACAGATCACCGGGATCCCCAAAATTAAAGTCCTGGGAATGCCGCTCTGGGACCTGATGCTCCTGCTGATGTCCGAGCAGCCAGATTCTGAGAGGTCCGCTTTCTTACAATTGCAATGGCTGGAGATGCTGCAGTCGGGCCAATCACCCTGGTTGGGCCGAACAATGGAATTTACCCCGTATCGGCAGGATGGAACCTTGCGAACTGTGGAAATGCTGGCCTTTGCGGTGCGGACGAATAAGGGCTATGCCATCGGCAGTACCTTCCGGGATATCACCGAGCGCAAACAGGCCGAAAAAAATATCCGCGATCTGGCCAGGTTCCCGGATGAAAATCCAAACCCGGTTATTCGGATATCACCAGATGGCGTGATCTTATATGCCAACCGGGCCTGCGAGCCTTTGCTTACCTTCTGGCAATGCCGGGTGGGCGAACTATTGCAGCCAGCCTACCGGCAGTATATTCAAGAAGTGATCGAGATTGGAGAGAATTGCGAAATAGAATTCAGCGCGAATGAGCGGACCTATTCCTGTCTGCTCGTCCCCATTCAAGAAGCCGGATATGTCAACGGCTATATGAGAGATATCACGCCGCGTAAACAGTCTGAACAGGCTCTCCGGGAGAGTGAAGAGAAATACCGCATTACCCTGGCCTCGATCGGCGACGCAGTCATTACAACGGACGCATTGGCCAGGGTCACCTATCTGAATCAGGTCGCAGAGCAGCTTACCGGGTGGACCAGTCAGGAAGCGGCCGGGCTCCCGGCGGAAAACATATTTACCATCGTCAATGAGCTGACCCGTGAGCCAGTTGAGAACCCTATTCAAAAAGTGCTGCGAGAACGGGCAGTCGTTGGCATGGCCAACCACACCGCTCTGATCGCCCGAGACGGGCGGTTGGTACCCATCGAAGACAGCGGCGCGCCCATTCTGGACACAGCCGGTCAGATGATCGGGGTTGTTTTAGTGTTCCACAATGTGGCCGAGAAACGTAAAACCGAAAATGCGCTTCGCCTCAGCGAGGCGAAATTTCGATCTTATATCGAACATGCTCCCATAGCGGTGTTTGTCGCCGATCGAAGAGGAAATTATGTGGACGCCAACCACGCGGCCGAGGAGCTGTTAGGCTACAGGAATGACCTTCTTCTACAGTTGAATTTGGCGGATGTGACTTCAGAGGTGGATCTGCCAATCGTACTTCGGGATTTCTCAGCGATTATTCAAGAAGGGTTTGTGGAGGGGGAGTACCGGCTGAAAAGACAAAATGGAAGCTTAATTTGGGTCTCCTTGCGGGCAGTCCCGATCGGTGATGACCGGGTGATTGCATTCTGCCAGGATATCCATGATCGCAAGCTGTCGGAACAGGCTCTGCGAGACAGTGAGACAAAATACCGTACGCTGGTTGAGAACATCCCGCAGAGAATATTTGCAAAAGACAGCCATTCGGTATACCTGTCGTGCAACGCAAGCATGGCCCGCGCCCTGGGTATCAAACCGGACGAGATCGCTGGCCGAACGGATTATGACTTCTACCCGCAGGAAATTGCAGACCGGTACCTGGCGGATGACCGCCGGATCATGGAAACTGGAAAGATAGAAGTGATTGAAGAAAAAAATCAGGTGGAAGGGCAGCAGTTATGGGGCCGCACCTTTAAGACACCCATCCGGGAAAATGATGGTGCAATCACCGGGATATTGGGTATCTACCAGGATATCACCGAGGAGAAGACGTCCGAGCAGGCCCTGGTCCAGAGTGAAATAAGGCTGAAACTGGCTTTGGGATCTGCCCAAATGGGCGTCTGGGAATGGGATATAAAAACCGATTCGGTCTATTGGTCCCCGGAATGTTATGAGATTCTTGCCCTGGAAAGGATCAGTGAGACACTTGGTACCTTTACAAAACTGGTGCATCCTGAAGACGTTGAAGCCGTCATGCAGGCAGCCAACGAAGGTTTGGCGAAAAAGAAAGTTTATACTGCTGAATTTCGGTTTATTCGGCCCGATGGTACGGTGCGCTGGTTATCCAATTCCGGCCAGGGAACCTATGACGAAAACGGCAGCCCGTTGACCTTAATCGGCATCGTCCAGGATATTACCGAGCGCAAACAGTCAGAACAGGCGCTGCGGGAAAGTGAAGCGAAGTATCGCATCATTAGTCGATAATATCCCGGAGAAGATTTTTACAAAAGATAGGAATTCAGTTTTCCTGTCCTGTAATAAAAGCCTGGCCGAAGATTTCGGGATCTCAGCGGATGAAGTCCTGGGCCGAACGGATTATGACTTCTGCCTCGATTGAGCTGGCGGACAAATACCGTTCAGATGACCGCAGGATCATGGAGTCAGGATGTACGGAAGTTATTGAGGAAAAAGGTTTATCGCATGACCAGGAAACGTGGGTCCAAACCATTAAGACACCCATCCGGGATAAAGAAGGCGCGGTAATGGGAATTTTAGGAATCTTCCATGATATCACCGAGCGGATGCAGGATAAGCTGGATCTGATCCAATATCGCGATCACCTGGAAGAGCTGGTGAAAGAACGCACTGAAAAGCTGAGTAAGAGCGAGGCAGAATTAAAGAAATATGCCGAAGAAATCAGTGATCTTTATAATAACGCTCCCTGCGGATACCATTCGTTGGATCATAATGGGGTCATCGTGCAAATCAATGATACCGAACTGGAATGGTTGGGGTACACACGCAATGAACTGATTGGAAAGAAGTTTATCGAGTTAATCCCCCCGGCGGATCAGGTTAATTTCCAAAGACAATTCCCGGAATTCCAAAAAAATGGCGTTTTGAATAATATCGCAGGTGAACTTATCCGCAAGGATCATTCAGTCTTGCCCGTAATGATTAATTCCACCGTGATGTTTGATGAAAAAGGAAATTTCATCACCAGCCGGGATGTGGTGATTGACGACACGGAACGCCTCCACGCCGAAAAGGTTATGCGTGAAGCCAAGGAAGCCGCCGAAAGCGCAAACCGCGCGAAGAGCATCTTCCTGGCGAATATGTCCCATGAAATCCGCACCCCAATGAATGCGATCCTGGGTTTTTCCCAACTGATGCTGCGTGACCCGTCTTTTTCGCAGTCGCAGAGGCAGCATCTTGAGTCGATCAACCGCAGCGGCGAGCATCTGCTTAATTTGATCAACGATGTCCTTGAAATGTCCAAAATCGAGGCTGGCCGCACAACCCTCAATCCCACCACATTCGACCTGAACGGGTTGATCCGGGATCTGGATATGATGTTCCGGGTGCGGACTATCGCCAAAAGCCTGAATTTCGATGTGATCGTTCACGATGATCTGCCCCGTTATGTCGTGGCGGATGAAAACAAGCTCCACCAAATATTTATCAATCTTTTAGGGAATGCGGTTAAATTTACCGACCACGGCAGCATCACCTGGCGGACCTGGGCAGAAAAAGCCGGGGATGGCAAGCTGCGTCTCTTTTCAGAAGTGGAGGATACCGGCCCCGGAATTGCTCCGGAGGAAATCGGTAAACTCTTCCAGACTTTCCAACAAACTACGATCGGGGAAAGGCATGGAGGCGGTACAGGATTGGGACTGGCGATCAGCGCGAAATTCGTCCAGCTGATGGGTGGGGAGATTAAAGTTTCCAGCGAAGTTGGCAAAAATTGTATCTTCCGGTTCAATCTCGAGATCCAGGAGGCGAAGAAAGAGGAAATTATTCACATTGAACCACCGCGGCGGGTGATTCGGGTGAACCCTACAAAGCTGCCTTATCGAATTCTGGTGGTAGATGACAATCTGGAAAACCGGCTTTTAGTGGTGGAGCAGCTTCATACGGTCGGCTTTATGACGTATGAAGTTGCAAATGGGAAAGAGGCAGTTCAGGCTTTCCTGATGTGGGAACCTCATCTCATCCTGATGGATATTTATATGCCTGTGATGAATGGATACGAAGCCATCCGGCAGATCAGAGCCACGGATAAAGGCCGCCAACTTCCTATTATTGCGCTGACCGCCAATGCCTTCAAAGATGATGAAATCAAGGCCATGGATGCGGGCGCAGATGGGTACCTGCGCAAGCCGTTCAAAGACTTCGAGTTATTTGCCAAGATTGAGGGGCTGTTGGGCCTCCAATTTGAATACGAAGAGGAGATCAATCCGCCTCAGACTGGAAAGAAACAAAGGGGTCTGTTAATCTCTAAGAAGACATTAAAAGAGTTGCCAGAAGAACTGATCGAGTCCCTCCGCCAGGCCATCCTGACGGCAAACATGACCACCTTATTGGATTTGATTGACCAGATCAGACAACAATCCCCCCAGGTGGGAAACCAGCTTCATCAATTGGCGATCAACTACCAATATGATCGGCTGCTGGCAATGCTCCCTAAAAAGAAGGCCAGATAATGGATACGATCCATATCAATTCATATCCGTCCAATATTATGATCGTGGATGATACTGCGGATAACCTGCGGGTGCTGTTCGATATGCTAAAAAGCCGGGGGTATTCTCCACGACCCGTACCCAATGGAAAGCTTGCCTTACAGGCGATGAAGATCGAGCGGCCCGATCTGATCCTGTTGGATATCACGATGCCAGAATTGGATGGGTTTGAAGTTTGCGAGAGAATCAAGAGCGATGAAAAGCTAAAAGATATTCCCATCATTTTTATCAGTGCATTGATAGAACCATTTGATAAAGTGAAAGCGTTTTCGCTCGGGGGCGTGGATTACATCACAAAACCGTTTCACATCGATGAAGTATTTGCACGGATCGAAACCCAGCTGAAGGTGGGAAGGCTGCAAAGGGAACTCAAAGCGACCATCGAAAGTTTGGAAATAAGAGTTCGCGAACAGGTCAAAGAGATATCCGATTCACAATTGGCGACGATTTTTTCTCTGGCGAAACTGGCCGAATTCTCGAGATGATGAAACCGGCAAGCATCTGGAAAGGGTCCGAAATTACTGCAAATTGCTGGCGGAATACCTTGGAGAACATACCGAGTACGCCAGTCAGATATCAACAACGTTTGTCGAAAATATTTATCAAGCCAGCCCGCTCCATGATATCGGCAAGGTTGGCATCCCGGATGCCATCTTACTCAAGCCGGATAAACTGACAGTAGAAGAGTTCGAGATCATGAAAGGCCATCCGGTCCTGGGAGCCCAAACTTTAAAGGCGGTTGTGAACCAATACCCCAATAACCCGCTGATTAATATGGGGATCGAGATTACCCGTTCGCATCACGAATGGTGGGATGGGAGCGGTTATCCGGATGGATTGGCAGGCAAAGCCATCCCTCTTTCCGCCCGGATTATGTCTGTCGCCGATGTTTTTGACGCGATGAGATCCAAAAGAGCTTATAAACCTTCTTTCAGTATGGATGAAACCCGCGAACTCATCCGAATAGGAAGCGGCACTCATCACGACCCGCTGGTGGTAAAAGCCTTCCTGACCCTGCAAGAAAAATTTAATAGCACGTTTGAAGAACTGAATGAAGAAGCCGAGAAAGGCTAAAACCCGGAGGTGCAAATACTTCATCGAGAGGCTTAATAAACCATGAGGTGGTTCTAAAATGGCAAGCAGACACAGGACGATGATGAAAAGGAATTGACGTGAGTTCATCATGGCAATCCGCTAGAGAAGGGTAAAGGATATCTATCAAGTTTATCTCTGCCAGCAGGTATCTTGTACCATCTCTCTCTGAATTACAATCCACAGATTTCGAGCTGGATTTTCACTGGTTCAGACAAGCGACTGAGGCGAACGAAGATCAGAGCATAGGAACCAAATATGCCATTTAACCCTCCAAAATACCCCCTTTGGACACAAATGCTGGCCAGAACTGTGCGTTGGCTGGGCAAAACAGCGGCTAGACTGCCGGAACCTAAGCGCCGCCGGAGTCGTGTTCTAGCCCGGATGCAAATTACGCTAATCTTGTTGATCGGTGTGGCACTCGTCGCAATGCTTTTATCCGGCCAAGGGAATAGCATGCGGAGCGACCTGTATGTTTTCCTGATGGCAGGACTGCTGATTGGTTTACTGGCGGGATTTGGCCTGAACCGCAAGGGAATTTATGGGGCATCCGCCCATTTGACCATCACCTGTGCTTTCCTGGGCCCGTGGGGTTCACTTTTCGTAGATCCCTCCATCCTGCAAGGCGATTTTGTGCCTTTAACCTACCTGGTAATTTAAATTGTAACGTTACCCCGCCCGCGCCTTTGCGCGCAGCTCGCCATATTCGCGGTTGGTCGGCATGACGAACAGGCAGCGACCATGGCTGCGCCGCTCCAGCAGCTCGCCGACGATCCGTTTTTGCTCCGCGTCGGTGTACAGGTGCGCGCCTTTATATTCCACGATCAGGATGCGGCCATCTTTTAACTTGCAGATGAAATCGGGGTAGAAACGTCCCCTGGCCGTCTGGATCCAGAACGAAAGACCGGGCTGGTTGTCCAGATTGCGCACCCAGAATTCAACCTCATCCAGCGAGTTCGATCAATTGGGCGCACTCGTGCTCTTCGCCGTCGGACTTGAGATCGCCGACCTCGGGGTAGTAATGTTTCTTGAAGCGGTGCATGCCCCGATAGAGCGAATTGACCGGCGCCGGATAGGCGTCTGGCGAATAGGTAAAGACCAGGTCCGGGGACACTTCCAGGCCAGCCTACACGAAGTGGGCTGTGCCTTAGCCGCGTTATCACACCTCGATGGTGTCTGTCCACCCCAATAAAAGAAAATGCCCCAGGCCAGTCTATAAGCCGCGTTCTGTCCACCTCCCCGGAGGGAGGATGTGCGACCATCTCTCTAGGCGCGCCGTTGCCGGCGCACTCATGCAGCCTACCCGGAACTCGCCTCGAAGAGGAAGAAGACGGGCCGCCTCCCGTTCCCCGAAGGAAACCTTGTCCCTGCTTGGCCTTGCTCCCGGTGGGGGTTGCCTGGCCGCCGCATTACTGCGGCGCCGGTGGTCTCTTACACCGCCGTTTCACCCTTACCCCTGCCCCTCAGGGAGGGCTGGAGCGGTATGTTTCTGTGGCCCGATCCAACACCTTACGGCATTCCGGGGGTTACCCGGCACCGTGCCCTGTGGAGTGCGGACTTTCCTCGACACCCGCGAGGGGCGCCGCGGTCGCCCGGCCGGCCTGGGGCAATTTCATCATAACCGGATCGGACCGGGGCGTCAATCATAGTGAGCTATCATTGCAACACCGGTGTGCACGCAGGCGGACGAACGTGTAGCGAGCCATCTCGGTTACAGACCGCGTAAAAGCATCCGCCTCGCGATATCAATTTAATCGAGCATTTGCAGCAAGGCGGTCTGCAGGATGCCGCCGTTGAGGATGTATTCCACCTCGTTTTCGGTGTTCAAGCGGGCTTTCACCTGGAAAGTGGTCTTTTTGCCATCATCAGCGATGGCGGTGACGGTGAGGGACATGCCCGGTTTCAATCCGGCAGCTCATGCCCTGGATGGCGAAGGTTTCGCGCCCGGTCAGGCCCAGGGTTTCGACGTTCTGGCCCGGCATGAACTGCAGGGGCAGGATGCCCATGCCTGCCAGGTTGGAGCGGTGGATGCGTTCGAACGACTCGGCGATCACCGCGCGCACGCCCAACAGCAGCGGGCCTTTGGCCGCCCAGTCGCGGCTGGAGCCGGTGCCGTATTCCTTGCCCGCCAGGATGATCAGCGGCACACCGGCGGCCTTGTAGCGCATGGCGGCGTCATAAATGGTCATCTGCTCGCCATCAGGCAGGTAGCTGGTGTAGCCGCCTTCGACGCCCGGCACCAGGCGGTTCTTCAACTGCACGTTGGCAAAGGTGCCGCGCACCATCACCCGGTCGTTGCCGCGCCGCGAACCGTACGAGTTGAAGTCGCGGTATTCCACCCCGTGTTCCTGCAGGTATTTGGCGGCCGGGCTGTTGAGGGCGATCGAACCGGCGGGCGAGATGTGATCGGTGGTGATCGAATCGCCAAAGAGGGCCAGGGTACGCGCGCCTTGAATATCCGGCACCGTCTTGCGTCCTTTTTCTAACCCGTCGTAGAAGGGCGGCTCCTGCACGTAGGTCGAATCGGGATCCCAGGGGAACATCAGGCTCATCTCGACCTCGATGCTGTTCCATTCCTGGCTGCCTTCGAAGACGCTGGCATAATTCTGCTTGAACAGATCCGGGGTGACGTTTTTATAAATGGCTTCCTGAATTTCCTGATTGGTCGGCCAGATATCGCGCAGGTAAACCGGCTTGCCATCTTTGCCGGTGCCCAGCGGGTCCTGGGTCAGGTCGGTGTTGACGTTGCCGGCCAGGGCAAAGGCCACCACCAGGGAAGGGGATGCCAGGTAATTGGCTTTCACCAGGGGGTGAACGCGGCCTTCGAAGTTGCGGTTGCCGGAAATGACCGCCGCCACGACCAGGTCGTTATCTTTGATGGCTGCACCGATCCCTTCGTCCAGGGGGCCGGAATTGCCAATGCAGGTGGTGCAGCCGAAGCCCACCACGTTGAAACCCAGCGCGGCCAGGGGTTCCATCAACCCGGCTTTGCCGAGGTATTCGGGCACCACCCGCGAACCGGGGGCCAGGCTGGTCTTGACGTGCGGGAGGACCTTGAGACCTTTTTCAACCGCCTTTTTGGCGACCAATCCAGCCCCGATCAGGATGAACGGGTTGGAGGTATTGGTGCAGGAAGTGATCGCGGCGATGACCACCGAGCCTTGTTCCAGCGTGTCTCGATCTCCATTGACTTTAACATCGACCTTGCGCTCAACTTCCTGGGTGGACAGCTCATACCCGCCTTTAACCTTGGGCGTGGAGAGGGCCTGCTGGAAATTGGCTTTGATCTTCGGCAGGGCGACGCGGTCCTGAGGCCGCTTGGGGCCGGCCAGGGAAGACTCGACGCTGCCCAAATCCAGCTCGAGGGTGTCGGTGTAGACCGGGGTGGGAGCGTCCGGGGTGTGGAAGAGGTGCTGGGCCTTGAAATAGGCCTCGACCAGCTCGATTAATTCCGGCGGGCGGCTGGTCAGGCGCAGGTAATCCAAGGTCTGCTCGTCCACCGGGAAGAAGGCGATGGTCGAACCGTATTCGGGCGACATATTGCCGATCATCGCCCGGTCGGCCAGCGCTAGATTGGCCAGGCCGGGACCGTTGAACTCGACGAATTTATCCACGACGCCTTTCTTGCGCAGCATCTGGGCGATGGTCAGGGTCAGGTCCATGGGGGTGACGCCTTCGCCCAGGCGGCCGGTCAGTTTGAAGCCGATCACGTCTGGCACCAGGATTTCAATCGGCTGGCCGAGCATGGCGGCGATGGCTTCGATACCGCCCACGCCCCAGCCAACCACGCCCAGGCCGTTGACCATGGTGGTGTGGGAATCGGTGCCTACCAGGGTATCCGGGAAAGCCACATTGCGGCCGTTCTGCGGACGGGTGAGGACGACCCGGGTCAGATATTCGATGTTGACCTGGTGGACGATGCCGGTGGCAGGCGGGACGACGCGCAGGTCTTGAAAGGCCTTTTGCGCCCATTTTAAGAAGGCGTAGCGTTCGCGGTTGCGTTCAAATTCACGCTCAATGTTTTGCTGCAGGGCGCCTTCGTTGCGGTAAAAATCGACCTGGACCGAATGGTCGATCACCAGGTCGACGGGGATCTGCGGGTTGATCCGCGCCGGATCGCCGCCCATGCGCGCCATGGCGGAACGCAGCGATGCCAGGTCAACCACCACGGGGACGCCGGTCAGGTCTTGCAGCAGGACGCGGCCTGGAAAGAATGACATGGCCGGGCGTTCTGCGGCGTTGGGCGTCCAGTGGCCTAGATTGGCCACGTCCTGGCGGGTGACTTCCTTGCCGTTGCACTTGCGCAGCGCGACTTCCAGGAGGACGCGCACGGAATAGGGCAGGGTATCCAGTTGGGCCAGGCCCTCGCTTTCCAACCCTTCCAACGAGTAATAATCAACGGCGCCGTTCTTGAGAACGAGCGATTTACGAAGGTGATCAAAATTTTCAGTATTCATGTGTTTATCCCATATTGCGGATGACCGCATCTCCAAATTCGGATGTTTTCATTAAGGTGGCGTCCCTCATCATCTGGTAAAAATCATAGGTGACCGTGCGGGCGCGGATGGCCCCTTCCACACCTTTAATCACCCGGTCGGCAGCTTCATCCCAGCCCATGTAGCGGAACATCATTTCCCCCGAGAGGATAACCGAGCTGGGGTTGGCCTTGTCCAGATCCGCCAGGCGGGGGGCTGTGCCGTGGGTGGCTTCATAGATCGCGGCGCCGGTCAGGAAGTTGATGTTGCCCCCTGGGGCAATGCCAATCCC